>JBBCJQ010000020.1:0-139455 GCA_037190885.1 Chitinophagaceae bacterium | reverse complement strand
AGCATAATAAAATCCCCCCAGAAATTTGTTGAAGGAAAAACAACCTAGAGCCCCCGTTACTACTGAAAAAAGAAGATATTTTTTCGACAAAAAGTGTAACGAAGAAATCCCCTGCCGTTTGAACAGCCTACCTATAAGGTTTAGGACCGGCTGTTCCAATTGGGACCACCATCGCTGTAAAACCTTATAGGTTTTCCTTTTTATACACATTCCACCCGTGATCCTCTGCAGCTTCCGCAGCAGGAACGGGAAAGCTTTCCGCTTCCTCCCTGCTTGCGCATTTACGCTTGTAGATCGTTACCTGCCCGTCGCTGATATCCCTGAAGAATATAAGGAAATACACGCCTTCTTTATCGCCCCCGCTGCCGAGGGTAATGCACCGCTGCTCCCCGGGGTCGAAAGACACCATATTTTGCGTGTAAGCTGTAGTATGGGCAGGTCCTGTCATTGAATACTCGATGTGCCCGGGGAAAAATTCATGCACGGAGGTTTGCATACCCGAACCGGGGATTTCAAATTCCCATTTGTATTTTCCTATGACCGGCATACCCGTTATTGTTTGTGCTTCCATAATTGATCATTAAAATGTGATATGACAACAAAACTACAGCATCCATAATAAAAGACAAAAAAGTATTTTATTATTTCGGGGAACTGAGTTTCGAAATCAGGAAAAAGATCAGTGATCCGGGCCCCTTCATTTACCCGTTCTGGAATCTTTTTCCGGCTGTATACACCATGCAGCCCGGTGCAGCGTCAGTTTAGGGACTTCGATATCCATGCTCAGCTCTATCCATCCCGCATGACGTTTGTTTTCAATGGTGATCTGCACGGGAAGGTACTTATGCTGTACATTCTTCCAGGGGCCAGACCAGGTATGTGTCCCCGTTCCCGAATGTTTGATATTTCGTACCAGCACCATCTGGGATACATTGGCCCATTGGTAACCCGGCGGGTCGGCTATGGTAACAGGTTGATCTTTTTCCAGCATCATAGAGAACTCAAGGTCATCTGTCGGTGAATAGGCTGCATCGTAAGTAAAAATAAAAAACTCCTGTTTCATAGCATTGTCACCCGGACTGGCATATTCCCATTCTCCAAAACGGAAATCACGAATCCCATCATTGTTGATATCCAATATGACCCTCTCTCCTACCCCGATCACCTGGGCATTCAGGTCAAGGTATTCCATCGTTTCTTTTTGCGGTGGGGGTGTCACTTCTTTTTTCCTGCATGCGATCAGCATAGCAACGAGACTTATCCAGATAAATGGTTTCATTAATGGTTACATTTCTATTTGATACAAATTTCTAACGTAAGCATTTACACGAAAAGCGGTTACCGTATGAAATGAGAAAAACGGCGATCAACTGTTATTGCTTATTGCTGCCTGATCAATTCATCCCATCTTCCTCCCGGTTCATAACGGAATGGCTTGCATTGTCTGCCGCCTGCAGCTAATTTTCGTGATTTCGTAAAACAATACGTAGTAATATGGGATTTAATTTATTCAAAGGTTTTGGCAATCATAAAAGCGGGGAATATTTCCGCTGTATCTCGCATTCAAAAGAAGATTTTACGTTCGAATGGAAACTGGCGCCGGGAGGGTATGTTCCATTTGAGCATGTTCACCTGCACCAGGATGAAGTGTTTTATATAAAGGAAGGAGAAGCAAAGTTTATCGTTGACGGGAAAGTGTTTTTCGGGAAAAAGGGTGATACCGTTATCGTTCCCAAAGGGAAACCGCATGTGGTATACAACGCAGCCGATCAAACGGTTCACTGCATTGTCAGCTATCAACCTGCATTGGACAGCTACCAGGTATTTCAGTGCCTGGCAGGACTCACGGCGGACGATCTTACGGATGCAAAGGGGCAGGTGAATATTCCTAAAATGTGTTTTTTTATTGCGAAAATGAAGGGAAAGGCAGTAACCAGGCCCACTTCTATTCCGCCATACCTGTTCCGGTTGGCATTGCAGCTTTCATTTCTTGCAGGCAGGCTACTTGGCTGGGGGCGTCTGCACAGAAAATACACCGAATAAAAAAGAGGCTGCTCATTCCTGAGACAGCCTCCTGGTTTTCCAACCGGGGTTTCAAGGGTACAGGTCTACCAGTTGGTTAAACGGAAATAATTCTTTTCCGTATCCGGCGCATTTTTCGTAAAGCTGGTCACCATCCATTTTTGCCCGGTCTCATCGGTCACCTCCTCGTAGTATAGCTTTATCTGCCTTAATTCGTCCCTGGTGACCTCCCTGTTAAAGTTCTGATTGGGAGAGCAGGAATAAAATCCCCTGAAATTGCCCTGCCTTGCGTAGAAAGTGAAAGTTTTTTCTGTCACATCAAAAGAGGTGGTTCCTTTAAAATAACTGAATGCCTCTGTAGCGCAGGCGCCGGTATGGCTTTTGATCACCTGGAAAAATTCCGCTTCCCCGTTCGGCTTAAATGTGAATGCCCTGGAACTCTGATAGGGGTTACCTACATATCGTCCGTCGTAGGTCCACCACTGGCTCATGGCAAAGTTTCCATGCAGCCATTGTCCGCGCAGGAACGAAGGGGTTTCAGTTTTAGGTGTATCGGTGATCAGGTCTTTCCCGTTACCATCCTTTTCGCAGCTCATGAGGAATAAACATCCTGCAGTGAGCAATGATAATAATACTTGTTTCATAATACGACACTTTAAATTTTGCCGTAAAGCTGAGACAATCCCATGCTGCTTCAAAGCATATGCTGTATAGACTGCGGTTCAGGCTGAATGGAATGATGATGCATGTGCGCGTGAGACACTATCAGGCGGGCGCCGGGGAAAACTTGTCCGCTATGGTGGATTACCGCAATTCCCCGGTCCCAAACGTTCTGAAGCCCTGATTAAGCTTTTACACTAATGTGGACTCAGCTATAATACCCTGATACATTATGCAAATAAGGAGATCAGGCGTTATTTCTCACAGATCACACGGATTTGAGCAGATATAACCCTTTTCTGTGTTATCTGTGAGATAGGAGAAAAAATCAAGTATGCCCCCACTACTTCCCCATCCACTTTTTAAACAACGTGACCTTTTCCCGGCTTACCAGTACTTCTTTATCGATCTCCGGCTTTAATTGAAGTATCAAACGGTTTCCGAAATAGTCATCGATCTTGGTGATCGAAGGAACGGTTATGAAGAAAGACCTGCTGATACGGAAAAAATGATCAGGATGCAGCATTTCTTCCAGCTCATCCATCGTATAGTCTACCACAAACTTTTTATTGTCATTTGTTCTGAAAAAGTTAAGCCTCCCATCGCTGAAGAAATAGGCAATATCATTCACTTCAATACTTATCAGCCGCTGACCGTTCTTCACAAGGAAGCGTTTGCGGTAATCCTTAGGCACCAGCTTCTGCCTGAGCTCATCTACCAGGTTCCTGATATTGTCATCCGGTGCACCTCCTTTCAGGGAATGAAACTTTTTAAATGCCGCCTGAAGATCCTCTGTTTGTACAGGTTTCAGCAAATAATCAATGCTGTTCACCTTAAATGCTTTCAGCGCATACTCGTTATAGCTGGTCGTAAATATTACCGGGCATTTTACTTCTGTAAGGGTAAAAATATTAAAGCTCTGCCCATCCGCCAGCTCAATGTCCATTAGTATCAGGTCAGGCGCCGGGTTTTCCTCCAGCCACTTTACCGTATCCTTTATACTGTCTGTGATACCGGTAATTTCAATTTCCTCGTCTATGGACAGGAGTGTTTTCTGCAGCTTCTTTACAGCCAGGTCTTCATCTTCTACTATGAGTATTTTCATATGTATACCTTTTAGTGTTCTGGTTTATATTGCCTGTTTTTCTTTTATTAAAGGTAGTTTCACCACGTACATACCGTTTTTTATACCTGCTTCAAAATGGCTTTCATTGAGCAAATAATACTTTGCCTGTATATTCTTCAGCCCGATCCCCGTAGAGGTCTCCTTTGCCTGTTTGGGTTGCAGGGTGTTTTTAACGATCAGCACCGGGCCCTCAGCCGTATGCAGCTCAATGTACAGCGGCTCCTTTTTGCTCACCACATTGTGCTTCACCGCGTTTTCCACCAGCATCTGCAGACTCAGGGAGGGCAGCAGGCATGAAAAATATTCCTCGTTCACGTGTATTTCCACCTGCAGCGCGGTACCATATCTTGTTTTGAGCAACTCCAGGAAGCTTTGAATAAACCGGATCTCATTGCTTAATGTGGTAAGGTCGTCCTGGTTGGCACTCAGCAGGTACCTGTACACTTTACTCAGTTCATTTAGAAACCGGTCAGCTCTTGTCTTGTCTTCGCTGATAAGACCTGCCAGCGTATTAAAGCAGTTGAAGAGGAAATGGGGATTGACCTGTGCCTTCAGGTTCTCAAATTCCTGCTCTGTCTTCATTTGCTGCAGCAGCTCTTTTTCCGTAAGGTTTTCTTTATACTGCTGGATGATATAGATCACTTCCCACAAGGTCTCAAAGACCAGGTTCACGACCACCCCCTGCAATAACCAGCCTTTCAGCGCCGCAGAGTTATAGGAATACCCGAAAAGATGAAAGCGTGCATAAATGAAATGAATGATGATCACGGATGGCACCATCACCAGCGGGTACACGAACAGCTTAAAGAATATCCTTTTGGCGGTGAGATTGAGCCCCGGGAACAGCCCCGTTATATAAGAGTGATATTGAAAATGCATATACCAGGACCCCATGGCCAATATGAATAGGATCGGGAAAGAAATGAACCATAACCGCGGATCGTGGTATATCCGGTCTCCATACAGGATATAATGTATATACCACCCGATCAGGGGCATGGAGATCAGGAATCCATGAAACTCGTAGGCAGGTGGTTTATGAAACTTCATGACATGGAAAAGCTTGGGGTGAACAATGGTAAAGTAATAATCCGTATTGTATCGGTTTCAACCACCTGCACTTCACCGCCGCCCATCAGCCGGTATTTTGTGATCAGGTTGTCGAGTCCTTCCAAAAGGGTTGCTTCATCAACGATGATCTTGGATTGAATGGAATGCTGTATCAAAAGACTATCCGTGTTTCCGGTAATATACAGTTGCAACGGGGCTGATTTGCTGGCCGCATTGGTATAGATAATATTTTCCAGCACCACCTGCAGGCTTAACGGGGGCAAACACCTGTTCATACTATCTCCGGGAACATCAATGTCAAATTGTACTGCAGACCCGAACCGGACGGCTATAAGGTGCAAATAGGAACGTGCAAACTTCAGTTCCTGGTCCAGCGTAACCAGGTGGTCATCATCTGTACGTAACATATAACGATGCACTTTTGTCATTTCATTTAAGAAATGTTCCGCCTGTGCCTCATCTTCTCCGATCAGGGAGGATAACGAATTAAAACAATTGAACAGGAAATGCGGGTTGATCTGTCCCTTCAGTCCATACAATTTACTTTTCTGGTAAGCATTTTTTAACTGTTCCGTTTCGGTGACCGCCTTCTTCCATCTTGACCAGTTAACAGCGCCTTCATTTATAAAGGTAATAACGGTGCTGGCAAAGCATCCGAATCCCAGCACCCAGAGAAAATTATCTCTCCGGGGCTCGCAGGGAAGCGTTATCAGCTTTTCATAATACACGTAGAAGCCCAGTATCAGGAAGATATTCATGATATAGAATACAGGCAGCATCAACCCGATCCTCCGGAACAGGTCCTGGCTGGAAGGAAACTTTCTTTGAATGAGGCCGCCCGTTACACCAAATACAAAATAGCCGATAAAAAAGTAGATCATGGTGAGTCCGGCATAGGAAAGGAACAGGGATACGGAGGAATACACACACTCACCCAGCAACATGAAATTGATGACGATCGTATAGGGGAAGATCACCCATAGGAAAACCCTTAGTTCTTTATCGCTGTATTGTTGTAATGCCATCAGTTTAAAAATAAAACACCCGGGGAGCCGGTACGCGACCAACTGTATGAATTGCGTTTTTTTCGGTTGAATTGGGTGATTTCCGCCTTTTTGCCGCAGGAATCCGGAAAATAGCTACCCGCCTCCTCGTCGTTCGTTTGAAAGGGCAGGATCGACCTGTGCCATAACAAGGTACACATTATCCGCGAACGTGATCAGTCCTGGCACAGGAAAAGGTAACTGCGTTTTATCCGGCTATTCCTCAATTCATGCAGGGTGCTATTGCAGGATCCGCCGCTTCAGAACAACTTGCAGCGAAATTGGACGAAATGAACACAATGAATACTATACTGCAACAGGCAAATAAGTGCCTCGCTATTATGATCTTCCTGAGCCTGGTGGTATCAGGCGCCTGTAAAAAAGAAACCACGCCGCCACCTGATCCCGGTGATAATCCGCCCCCCGGAAAAGAGCTGAGCACCCCGGTGGGGCAGCCGGAAGGCGATGTGGAAACGATGCTGATCGGTCCCGGGGGCGGAACGTTTACCGCCATGGATGGCGCGGTAAGCATTACTATTCCTGCCGGCGCTGTAAACACCAATACCCAAATATCCGTACAACGTATCAGCAACACCAATACCGCCGGTACAGGTCCCGCTTGGAGGATCGGCCCGCATCAGCAGTTTCTGAAGCCGGTTGAGCTGACCTTTGCTTACGACGAGGCCCAGATCAGCAATACCGTTCCCGAAGCGCTTGGCGTGGCTTTCCAGGATGAGAAGGGTGTATGGCAGGGAACAGGCGGAAGCATAAACAGGGAACAGCAAAAAATAACCGTCTCCACCACGCATTTCAGCGACTGGTCCTTGTTCAGAGCTTTTGAAATAATACCTGCCATTGGCGTAGTGGATGTGGGTAAATCCATCACCCTCACCGTCACCAACCATACCCTGGATGATGAACTTGAAATACCAATGCCCGGACAAACCAGGCCGCTGGGTGTACAAAGAGATGTCGTAGCTTCGTTGATACGTGAATGGAAACTGAACGGAGCGGGCAGTTTGAAATCCTCCGGCAGGACGGCTGTATATACCGCACCGAACAGCATACCTGCTGTTAATCCCGTGGCTGTAAATGTTCTTTTGAAGGGAAAAGGAAACAAGCAATACCAACTGGTATGTAATATCTATATAGGCAGGGAAGGCATCAGCTTTCGTATTGGTAATGGTAAATGGCTGCATGCCAACGTGGCAACCGGCGCTGTCAAAGCCGGGGATAACCTGATGATAGAGGGTGGTGTGGTGGTTGACGGCAAACCGGAAGGCGCCGTAGCCCTTGTGTTCAAGGATAAGTACAGCCTGCGGTTCTTTCCCTGGGACCTGCGCTTCCCTTTCTTCATGTATGCGCCCGGAAACACCACTGTTTATCGGCACTTTATAGCGAAACCTGCAAAAGTAGAAGTCAGCCCCGGTGGGATACAGTTCATACAGTACAGCGAACAGGCCGGCGGATATATTACCGGTACCTTTTACCTGGAGAAAGCCGGCAAACAGGTAAATGAAAATAACAGTACTACCTGGACACCTGTAAGAATAGATGGTTTTTTCAGGGTCAAAAGAAGTAACTAAACCCTCTGCAATATTTTTTCAATCATAAACTATATCACGATGCGAACATGTATGCTTCTCCTTTTAATAGGATTTGTTGTAGGCCTTGTAATAGCCTGTAACCATAATGATCAAAACGACAAAACAGTATCAGCAGCGATCATCAGTAAGGACAGTCTGATAAAAAGGGGTGATTACCTGGTAACCGCCATGGGCTGTGATGATTGCCATTCTCCCAAACGTATGGGACCCATGGGACCGGAGATCATCCCCGAGCTGCGGTTGTCCGGTTTCCGGCAGGATGGTGTATTGCCTCCCGTAGAATCTTCGGCTATCGGTAAAGGTTGGGTACTGATGAGCCCGGACCTTACCGCAGCAGCCGGCCCCTGGGGCATCACCTATGCCGCCAACATCACCAGCGATTCAACAGGCATAGGCGCCTGGAAAGAGGAACAATTCAAAAAATCGGTGAAGGAAGGAAAATCCAAGGGACTGGACGGAGCACGTCCGCTGCTGCCGCCGATGCCCTGGCAAAACTTCACTAAGCTTACCGACCTTGACATCAGATCCATCTACATGTTCCTACTGTCTACCCGACCCGTGAAAAATACTGTGCCGCAACCGGTTTTACATCAGCCTTAATATTATAAACATGACACATAAACGAAAATATCTGAGATTACACTACAGCATATTACTGGCGTTTGCCTGCATGCTGGTGTCGTCTTCATTTGTACAGTTGAAGCAACCCGGCGATTTTCTGAAGCAACTGGGTATCGGTGAAGCTGAAGCCACCAATAAAATATCGCAGGGCATACTTACCGGCTATATTAATACATCGTCTCTTTCCGCCGCAAAGAAGATCCCGCTGGCAGATCATCCTGCTGTTGTGACCTCGGCTATCAGCTATGCGCGGAAATATACACAAAGCGATGTCCTTAAAATCGCCTACGAAAACCTGCGGCAGCAGAAAAAGCCGTCGCTGCCGGATCTGCCGGTAAGTCCTGATTCCCTCCGGCAGACGCTCATTACAAATGCCGTCAAATCGGTAGAATCTGCTGAAGCATCCCTGAAAAATGCAACAGGGGAAATGAAGCAACTGATGGAAGACCTGGTAAAAGCAGCGAAACAAACGCTGGAAGAGGCGAAAAGTCCCGGTAATGCATACCTGCAAATGTATACCGACAACTACCCCACCCTGCTGGAAAAAGCCAGGGAAAGTCATGCGACACTCATAGAGAATTGGGAAAAGCAGTATCCTCCAAAGGTTGACGATTTTATAAAAACAAGACTGGAGCAATTTATCAGGGAAACGGAAAATATCGATTTTAACGCCCAAACGGAGGAGCGGAATGGTAAGTTGTTTTTTACGGATCCGGCCTATGAGAAAAAAAGTAAACACTGGAAGCTGGCGTTCAGAACAGGGGCACCCGCAATAAAAGCTGCCCGCAAATCCGTTCAAATGTGGATCGATGATCTAAGCAATGAATAACCGATATTTGGCATTTGGAGAGATGGTTATAAAAAGAATACAATGCCGGCAATACAACGGATAATAAGTGGACAGGTGGATATAAACCTGCTACTGGAAGCCGATCCTGATGAAAAAGCAGTGCGGGAATACCTGCAGCAGTCAATTATCTTCGAAATACAAGAAGGCAGCCAGTCAATTGGCTGCCTTCTGCTGTTACAACAGGAAGAAGGGCTGATGGAAATAAAGAATATCGCCGTATGGGAAGCGTACAGGGGTAAAGGATATGGATCGCTGTTGCTGCAGTTTGCCATTGCCGAAGCCCGGAAACTGGGGGCGAAAAGGTTAAGGATAGCCACCGGTAACTCAAGCATCGGCCAGATATACCTGTACCAGAAAGCAGGCTTTGAGCTCAGCCATCTTGTCCGGGATCATTTTACCGATCATTATCCTGAGCCCATCCTGGAAAACGGTATCCCGTGTAAGCACCAGCTCGTTTTTGAAATGCCGGTTTAACAGCCGGTATCAGGAAACACATGAAAAGATAACAGCAGCTTTCCTGATGACAGGCAATTGAAAAATAGCGGTAGCTTTATGAGAACAAAGGATATACCCGGTAACAATGAAAAGTACGGGCCCGGCAGAGTGGTGATCTTACACCGGTGGGAACATAAGTTGACCCGAAATAGAGAAGTGTTTGAAAAAGCCGGGATTTGAAAGCCTTTGGATGAAATAGTTTAGGAACGGATTTTGATCATACCTATTCAAACATTATGCACATGACACCAGCTAAACAATTGCTTATACTCGTCCTGGCGCTTATTTCAGTACAGGCGGTGGCTCAGACCGGCGAAGCCGCAAAAATGAAAACCTTTATCGACGTCCTGATGAATAAGATGACCCTGGAAGAAAAGATCGGACAGTTGAATTTACCGGGAGCCGGCGATATTACTACAGGCCAGGCGCAAAGCTCGGATATAGCAGGAAAAATAAGGGCAGGTAAGGTAGGCGGATTGTTCAATATAAAATCGGTGGCAAAGATCAGGGAAGTGCAGCGTATAGCTGTTGAAGAAAGCCGGCTGAAAATCCCGCTGTTGTTCGGTATGGATGTTATTCACGGGTATGAAACAGTGTTCCCGATCCCTTTGGGATTGAGCGCCTGCTGGGATATGCAACTGGTGGAACGCAGCGCACAGATAGCTGCACAGGAAGCGACCGCTGACGGCATTAACTGGACATTTTCCCCGATGATGGATATCTCCCGCGACCCGCGCTGGGGCCGTGTATCGGAAGGGAACGGGGAAGACCCTTACCTGGCATCACAAATTGCCGCGGCCATGGTGAAAGGCTACCAGCAAAATGACCTGAAAAAGAACAACACCCTGATGGCCTGCGTAAAGCACTATGCGCTGTATGGTGCGGGAGAAGCCGGCCGTGATTATAACACCGTTGACATGAGCCGCCAGCGTATGTATAACGAATACTTTCCTCCTTATAAAGCGGCAGTGGATGCCGGCGTAGGCAGCGTAATGGCCGCTTTTAATGAAGTGGATGGTATTCCTGCTACAGCCAACAAATGGCTGATGACGGATGTATTGCGTAAGCAATGGGGGTTCGGGGGATTTGTCGTAACAGATTATACGGGCATCAATGAGATGATCGATCACGGCATAGGAGACCTTCAAACGGTTTCCGCCCGGGCGCTTGCCGCAGGTATTGATATGGATATGGTGGGCGAAGGCCTGCTGACCACTTTACAAAAATCGCTTGGTGAGAGGAAAGTCACACAGGCACAGATCGATACAGCCTGCCGCAGGATACTGGAGGCAAAATACAAGCTGGGGCTGTTTGATGATCCGTATAAATATTGTGATGAAAGCCGGGCCAAAACAGAGGTTTTTTCAGATGCCCACCGTAAAGAAGCAAGAGCCATTGCTGCACAGAGCTTTGTATTGCTGAAAAATAAGGATAATGTGCTGCCCGTAAAAAAATCAGGTACCATTGCATTGGTAGGGCCGCTGGCAGATGCCAAAGAAAACATGCCCGGCACCTGGAGTGTGGCGGCCAACTTTAATAATGCAGTATCCCTGTTAAGCGGCTTAAAAGAGATAGCAGGCGACGACACGAAAATACTGTATGCAAAAGGGGCTAACCTGGACGCAGACAGCGCTTACGAAGAGCGGGCTACCATGTTTGGCAAAACACTACGCAGGGATAATCGTCCTCCGCAGATACTGATAGACGAAGCACTGGCTGTAGCCCGTGAAAGTGATGTGATCATCGCAGCATTGGGCGAATCGGCTGAAATGAGCGGCGAAAGCAGCAGCCGCACCGACCTGGATATACCGGGTATACAAAAAGAGCTATTGAAAGCTTTGTTGAATACCGGCAAACCTGTTGTGCTGGTATTGTTTACCGGCCGGCCGCTTACGCTCGCCTGGGAGCATGAGAACGTACCTGCTATCCTGAATGTATGGTTTCCCGGCTCAGAAGCCGGTTATGCCATTGCGGATGCATTATTTGGCCCCGCCCAGGGAGGGGTAAACCCTTCAGGTAAACTATCCGTTACTTTTCCAAAAAATGTAGGACAGATACCGTTATATTACAATCACAAAAATACCGGGCGGCCTTTGCCGCCGGGACAATGGTTTCAAAAGTTCCGCTCCAATTACCTGGACGTGGACAACGATCCGTTATACCCTTTTGGTTATGGGCTGAGCTATACTATGTTTACCTACAGCGATGTAAAGCTCAGCAGTACCTCCCTGAAAGGCAACCAGCCACTAACGGCAAGCGTGACAGTTACCAACACCGGGCAGATGGACGGAAAAGAAGTGGTACAATTGTATATCCGTGATGTAGTAGGCAGCACCACCCGCCCGGTGAAAGAATTAAAAGGATTCCAGAAAGTGGAGATAAAGGCCGGGGAAGCAAAAACAGTCAGCTTTACCATTACACCGGAAGATCTTAAATTTTATAACTATGACCTTATATATGACTGGGAGCCGGGAGCATTTGAGATCATGATCGGTGGCAATTCCCGTGATGTAAAGTCCGCCGGCGTTACCTGGGCAAAATAGGTCTGTGTAAGCCAACTATAACCGCAACTGTTGCAGGAAACAAATGTCCCGGATAAAAAAAAGGCCTGCCACCGGCAGACCTTATTCCAACCATCCTTTATCCTAAAGTCGTTTTATTGATAGGAATACATTACTTCTTTTTCTGTTGTATTGGTATCGTTCAGTCCAACTTTGATAACCGCTTTCAGGGGTAGACCGTTGGTCTTGTAGGTATAAGCATACCGGTAGCGGTCTTCTATCATCAGGTTTTTGTCAAAGTATTCCTCTTTCAGTACATTGTTCCTGGAAACCGCCTGCATAAACAGCAGCATCAGCTCTTTGTGTTGATACAAAGGGTTTTCCTTCTCGTCAAATTCATAAGCGATATGTCCTTCCCGGAACATTTGTCCAGGTGTTTCTCCCGGTATCATCAAAACACTTTCGCGGACATTCCCGTTGGCATTGTAAGTAAGTCCGTAGCTCAATGCTGGGCTGAAATCATTTTCATCTCTGCCATACAGGGTTACCTCTTTAGGCAAACCGTTGACAACCTGGTAAGCGGCATAGGCAATATGCACGCCGTTCTTATGAAAATGGGTACGGATCAAAACTCCCTCATCGTACACGGGCGTGATACGCATACCGTCATCACCATTCAGCTCCTGTATTTTTTTATCCTGGCTATACCGGACGGAATAGCTAACCGCTTCTTCGCCGTCTGACAACAAGGTGGTGGTTATGGAGGATAACGTACCATCGGGGTTATACCCGAGCTGAATAAAGTCTTCTCCATTTACAATTTTGGTAAGTGTTGCCTTGCTGTCAACGGGAGGGTCTGCTGTTTTTTCTTTCTTACAGGATGTCAAACCTGTTAATGCTGCCACAAGAATAATATGGCAGGCGAACATGAATAATTGTTTTAAAATTGTGTTGTGCATGATTTAAATTTTCTGCAAAAAAAGCCTGAGTTTTTATCCCGGTCAATATCACAGGGAATGAAGTGTATTATTTGTAAGATCAATTGAGTTGTTATACGACTGCGGGGAGGAATACCATGCCCGTGTTGTATTCGGTCTGGTGCCGATGCGAACAGACCCCTCGGGTACCTCGGGGTGACAAAACACGAAGAGTGAGTCCAATCATGCGATGCTGATGCATTAGCAGCATCTGGTCAGTGGGGAGAGAGTAGACCCCTGGGTGTTCAGGGTGCCCCTTATCTATTCGATGTCGTTGCGGGCAGTATATCCCTAGGGTATCTGGATGACAGGGACACTCCGCCACTTCTAAGCTTCGCCTCTTCTTCCTGCAATAATTTCCTTTGCGATAACGGCCTGGGCCAGGGCAAACAATCCCAATACCGTTAATACAAGCTGCGGGCGGCCATACTCGAGGATCGCACGTACCACTACAGCACCTGCCAGGGCGGTTACGATCGCAAGCCAAATGATACGTATGGGTGTCGAAGAAATAATCGCTTGCTTCTTCAGACCTGCAGCTAACAGCAGGGTGCCTGAAAAAAATGCCAGCAGCAGGGGTACCAGGAAAAAAATACCCTTTGTCTGCATGCTGGTCATGAGACCAACAACGGCAGGTTGCAGGTGTATGTCTTCCCCAGTGCTGTAATATGCCACTAAATGGAAGACAGCATCCATGCACATCCCCATGGCGCCTGCAGACAACAATATACATCCCGCTAGTGTAACAGGTTTGCATACCCGCAGCGCCGTGCAAAGGAGAAATAAAGCCGGAATGTAGGTTACGGATGAAATGACCTGGATGATAACGGAGTAATAAACGGAGTCCCTGGATTGCCTTACCACATGCAGGATATGTTCCGTGTCATTGGTACCCTGGTCCGGCATCAGGAACCAGCTTAGCCAGAATGTTATAGCGGAGAACAGCAGCAATATCCCGGCGCTTTTAAAACGGGAGTGTGACCTCTGCCTGTCATTTATATGTTTACTCATACCTTTTGGAATTTTCGCATTATACGATATCGTATTGTAAGACCAATCTCTTCAAAACAACAGCCGTTTATGCAGGCTGCTATGACTGTCGGTCAAAGAGCAATCCGGAATATCGTATGTTATCAAAACTGGTACAATTATCCCGTAAAAAGTAAGGGAATGGTATGGGTTGTTTTAAAAGCAGATGGATTGATAAAAACCGGGTTCCTTGCCGGACTCTTAGAACGGATAGCCGATCCCAATATTATACACGAGGTTTTGCCGCAGCCAGTTGCTGCTTCCGAAATTGATCTCATCAAATACCCAACGTTCGTTTTCGGGTAACCATGGCTTCCTGACGGGAAAAGCCACATCCAGCCGCAATACCAAAAATGAAATATCAAAGCGTACACCCGCCCCGACACCTACGGCCAGTTCCTTTAAAAAGTTCTTTGTAAACTCTCCCCCCGTTTTGTTATCATTCTTATTATACAGCCAGATATTACCTGCATCAACGAACAAAGCACCATGTACTATGCTGAACAGTTTGGCCCTTAGCTCCGAATTCAGCTCCAGCTTAATGTCCCCGGATTGATCGGGCAGTATCCGGTTGTTCTCGTTGTTATAGTAGGTGCCGGGGCCCAGTGCCCGGCTTCTGAATGCGCGTATACTATTGGTACCTCCCGAAAAAAACTGTTTGATAAAAGGCAGCTCCCGGGAATTGCCGTAAGGAACACCCAGCCCCACGATCACACGATTGGCCCAGGTGTTTTTAGAGGACAACCGTGTATAGTGCCGGATATCCGTCTCCACTTTTACATATTGGGAAAACACGGCGCCGAATATTTTTTTGGGATCATCCGGCGAACGGGCGCTGGTGAGCAGGCCGGCAATATTTCCCGAAAAATCGAGGTTCCCGTTAAAATACAATCCTTTGAATACGTTGCTGCCCGTGGTTTGATTATAATTATAATTGTAGTTGGAGCCGATAATGAACTGCCGTTCAACTACCTTGCCAAGGGCGGGGTTTGTCAGGATACTATCCGCATACAACTGCGTTATGCGTCCCGGCTGCACGAAGTTGATGGCTATCGGGTTGAACTCATGCTCTTTGGTAAGCGTTTCCTTCCAGGCATATCCAAAACCGGCACGGAAGGAGTTCATAGTGTACAACCGCTCTTTGGCAAGGATATCATATGCCAGTAATATATTTGTTTTCGGAATAAACCCGCTCCTGGTGTTGATATTGACAAAAGGAATAATAAACCTGGGAAAACTGAGCTTCGATTCCAGCCCGCCGCGATACGTATTAAAACCCCGCAGCTGACCGCTGAACTGCACTTCAAAGCCTCCGCTCGCGTTTATGGTCAATTGTTCACCGCCCCTGAAAGTATTCCGGTGGCGCCAGCCAACCGTTAAAGCGGAGCCCGTCAGGTTATTGGACTTGGTATTGGCATTGATATCAAACCTGATCGATTTCCGGGGCAACGATGTAAGATAATACACCACATCCAGCTTTGCAGAATCGTTTACCTGTCTGGGCTCAAAGTTATTTTTTACAAACTTGAATACACCCAGGTTCACCAGCCGGTTGATACTCTGCAGGTGATCCCGGCGGGTATAGGTATTCCCGGGATAGAGCCGTACCGCCTGCTGGAACATTTTCGGCTTATAGGTATTTTGCCGGTCTATCACGTAGTACCCGTTGTAATACACAGCGCCACGCCGGGTGGTATCGCCGGCGCCGGTAGTGAGACGATAACCGGGATAAATATAAATATTGTTGATGCTGTATACCTTTTTTGCATTGGCAGGCGTCACCGTTTTTAACTTCACATACAGGTCCACCTTATTATCCCCGATCGTACTATCGGCTTCTATGATCAGGTAATCCGGATCAAAATAATAATAACCCCGGTCTTTCAAAAAGCCGTCTATTCTTTCCCGTTCCAGCTTAATGGTAGCAAGGTTGAAATATTGTCCTTCTTTCAGCAGGCTCCTGTCAAATGAAACGGCTATATCTTTGTACAATGCAGAGCTGTCGGATTCCAACACTACTTTCCGGATGGCATACCGGTAACCGGTGGTCACTTCATATACAGCTTTTGCCTTCTTTTTGCTTACAATGGTATCTCCGGCAACGGCGCTCCCGAAATATCCCTGGTTTTCCAGGTTACTTTGCAGCACCCTGTTATTAAAGTCCAAATTAACGGTGCTCAGCAGCACCGGCGGTTCTCCCCATTTGTATTTCATTTTTCCCGCGAGGGAATTTTCTCTTTTGGGATTGCCGGCCATGTTATATATCATCAGCTTAAAAGGTATTCCCAGGAATTTTTTATTGGGTAGCGGACGAACCAGCTGGGCCATCTCCGTTTCAATTCTTTTTCTTTCTTTTTTCTTTGTCCTCTTATCATTCACTTCTACAGTGGCGCCTTTGTACAGGACTTCTCCCGGCGGCAATTTGGCTGTGGTGCTGCAACCGGTGATGCCACCTGCAATCAATATACAAATAATGATATGTGAAAACTTTCCTTTCATAACATCAACCACCCTGCTTTTTT
Source organism: Chitinophagaceae bacterium (assembly GCA_037190885.1). Taxonomy (GTDB): domain Bacteria; phylum Bacteroidota; class Bacteroidia; order Chitinophagales; family Chitinophagaceae; genus Agriterribacter. The sequence goes on along the minus strand of JBBCJQ010000020.1, from coordinate 122,931 downwards.
GTATTTTCCGACTGCTTTCTCCGCTCCTCTCTCCTTTCTTCCCGCTTCTTCTTCCTGTCCTCCGCTGTTCTTCGTTTCTGGAATATTTCCCTGAACCGGTTATAATCCATGGTGATGGTAAAACCCACGCCTGTTTCGATCACATACCCTTCAATGATGCCCTGGTATTCGTTGTTGCGGTATCCCCGCAGCATATACCGCCCGTCTTCGGTTAACCGGTACTGAATGTTTACATTACCGGCAATATTGCTTCCCCTGTTGTTGTTGGCCTGCGGACCGTCCAGCTCAAAGTTGGAACCAACGGTTACGGTCAGCCGGTCGTTGAACATCCGCTTGGATAAGCCGACGTTCAGGTCTGTTCTGTCCTGCCTTTCACCGGTTGAATAGTCTTCCGTTGATTCCAGGTCAAAATTGATGTCCACTCCCTTTATAAGATCTGCCGCCCAGCGATTCAACTGCTCGGTCATAATTTTGTTCACACTCTGCCGCACCATGGTAGCCGTACTGAGCCCGCCACTGCTGCTGAACGGATTGTCTGCAACGAACCTGTTGAGCAACAGCAGGGCAAAAACCTGCTTGTTCATTTCGGCTTCATCCTGGCGCATCATATCCAGCTTCGCCTTCACATTGTTGACGATATCAGATGAAAGTCCCGTGGTTTTATCGTCCGGCAGGATAATGTCAAAGCTGATCCTGGGACGCATCAGCTCTCCTTCCATTTTCAACAACACGTTAAAAGGCAATCGCTGCAGGTAGGTATTTCGCTCAGCGGCCGACACTTCCGCTCCCAGCTGGTTTTTAACCAGGTCAAGCGGCGAGGTATTGGCGATATAGATGGCCGTAATATCTACCATGGCATCCGTAGGCTCTCCACCCCAGGTGATCTTACTCCCCTTATCTATCTGGAATGCCCTTTTCAACAGGTTAAAGCTGAAGTCGTAGCTTCCCTTATCAATTTCGTATACCCCCGACATTGCCACATTGCCTCCTGGCTCTATACCCACGTTCAACTGTGCTCCTCCCCTTACCTGCAGGTGATCGCCGCTTCCTTCATCCACTACTACCGTGAAATCTGCTTCTTTATCAACTTCCACGTTCACAGAGATGTTCATTCCCTGGATAGCCGTGGTATTCAGGGAGTCGTAGCGCACCGTGAACAGTGAATCATTCTGCCCGGCCGATTTATCTACGAACACCACCACTCCTTCCCTTTCCACTACGCCGGGCTCTTCCTGCGGCAAAACCACCGTCATGTCCGTTTTGTCATTTATTTTCAGCGTTCCGTCGATTTCAGGTGCAGCTTCTGTGCCACGGATCCTCAGGTTTGAATCGAAAAACAGCTTACCATAAAAAATATCATTATCCTGCCGGGTACTGTTGAGCGCACCGAAATTATTTGCCCGGAGTGTCAGGTCAAGATTGTAGTTGGTAAAATTGGTAGTCGCGGCCGATCCGTCCAATGTGAGTTCGTTGTTGGCGGAGTCCTTTACCCCGAAGCGATTGAACCGGATCCCTTCATCGTTCACGATCAACTGCTGCTGATCGATATTAAAATAGTTGTTCAGCATACTGACCGTAAAAGCCGCCCTGTCAAAATGAAGATTGCCGTTTACATGCGGCTGCTCTGTAGTTCCAGAAACGGAAAATTTGCCGTTGAGGTTTCCCGAAGCATTTCTAAGTGCGCCACCGGACAGGGTCTGGATGGTCAACAGCGGTATGGCACGGATATCAAGATCCATATCAAAACTGCTGCCGCCGGTTTCATAAGTTCCTGTCAATTGCAGGTCATTTCCTTTCCCGCTTACGGATACATCTGCCCGGTAGGTATTGGCAACCGTATTATCCACTTTTATACGGATATTACCTGCCGTATCCTGCTTTAAGGATACATCATCTACGCGGATATCACCCACGAATACAGGCTGTGATGTAATATCCTGTAAGGTCACATCGCCGTTGATGCTGCCGTTGATGCCAATGGAATCCGATTGTATAAACCCGGTGATGGTGGATACTTTAAAATCATTGAACTGCACCTGCATCGGCGCATTGGGACCATCAGCCGTGCTTTGTATCTTTATTGACTGCCCTTCTTTTTCTATCGCAAAATTGTTGGCGTGTATATCACCGGGTGCGATCCTTATTTTATTATCTTCCGGAGCCTTCCATGACTGATAATGTAACAACAGGCTGTCAGGCGCCAGCGAGAGATCATATACCCCGTTCTCTTCCTGCGCAACCAGTACATTCAGGTGGTATTTTTCTTTTTCTTCCTTATCTCTCAGGTGCACTACGATGTCCGCCTTATTATCTGAGAGCTTGCCACCGATATTACTTTTGAATAGCTGCACAAACTCTCCCGACTGTACGTTTTCCACCGCGGTATTAAAAACAAGCGCCGTATCCTGTGTATCCGCGTTTATCGAGAGGTTGCTCACCGTAGTAGTCCCATATACGATGGCCGGCGCATGCAGGTTGATATTCCAGCCGTTGTCCGACGTAAACCTGCTATCCAGTGTAACGGAATCAAGGCGGGTCAGTTCCGGTACAAATGCATTCAGCACCGGGCTTTGACGGATCCCCGCCTGCAAAGTGAAATCAAATGCCCGGGCTGTATTTGTTTTCACCGTATCCATCGTAAAATAAGGGTTGATCAATTGCGGCACAATATCACCTGTTTCCGTGAGCTTATATTTGCCCTGCAGCAGCGCAGAAAGCACATCACTTTCCAGCGCTATGAATTGCATGCTGTCTTTGTATCCTGCTTCCATTTTAATGCTATCCAGCTGCACCCTGTGCTGGTTATGCACCAGCAGCGATTGCAGGATAAACAACCTGCCTTCCAGGCTGTCGGGGTTGGTAGAGGAAAAATCAACATCCAGGTTGCCCCGGTATATGATCATATCTTTTGTCAGGTGCAATGCCTGGGTCTTAATGCTGTCGATATTTGCTTTTAATTGTACGGCAGGATAAGCTTGCGAAAGATCAGCGGCCGCATCCAGGCGTACATGAATGTTGGAATCAGCGATCGCCGCATTTATTTTCGCCTGCTGGTGAGCGATGCTTCCTTCCATGCTCAGATCGTGATAGCGATAGTTTTTGAGCAGCGCATCTGCTACCTTTCCTGAAAATACGGCGTCGGCATGCTGCAGGTCATATCCTTTTCCCTTAGCCGTAATCGTAAGCGATACCGGTCCCAGGTTTTGTTTGTCCTGCAACAGCGTACCGATATCCAGTTGCTGCGTCTGCAAGGTCACATCATATACTGCTTTTACCGGATCAGCGATCTCCTGCAGGTAGCCTTGCAGACCTGCGTTTCCGAGGCTGGTTTGTAGATTCAGCGTGGTGTTCAATCTGCCATTGCTTCCTTTCAGGTTACCGGCAAGATGGAGAGTTTCCGGCAGGGTAATATTACCGGGCAGGCTGCCTTTGGGAAGCAGCTTCAACAGGTCGCTACGGGAAGCTGACAGCCGCCGGATATTCAGATCTGCTCCCATGCGGTTGATATCCTGCACGCCCATTAAACTGCCGCTGATATCCACCATCGTATTTCCCAGGCCTGAGATCTTCAATGCAGCGATCTTCAGATCGTCAATGGTTCCATTTATACGGCTGTCGATCTTCAATACATCTCCGGCGCCGGCAGGCACGGACTGCAGATCAAGATCGGGAACAAAGGTCAATACGTCCTTCAGGTGCACCTGACTGTTATCCAGGTCGAGCTCAAACTGTAACTGGCCGATGTCTTCCTGCAGTGCCGTTATCGAGGGATAGCGTGCTACAAGGGATCTCTTTATTTCTGTACCCGGAGTTTTTATCAGCAGGTTTTTCAGGTAAGCCTGTGTAGATGCATATAAAAAATCTGCTTTCAGCTCATTGAGCTCAAATCCGCTTTTTTCTCTTAGACTGCCTTTTGTTACGGATCCGGCGATGCTGTCGTTGTTGTATACAATTTCGTCAGCATGCAATGTAAGATCATCCACCTTCAGGTGCATATAGTCCATGCCCTTTTTTTGTGCCGGGGCATTGTCGTCGTCAAACTGAAGCTGGTTATTATTGAGCTGAAGGGAACTGAGCATGACGCGCCAGCCGGCATCACCTGAACCGGGTGGATTCTCCTCTTCTGCCGGCGAAGCGACTGCCGGTTCGGCAGACTTACCCAAACGCACAACCGCAGTGGTATTATCCAGATGGAGGGCATCTATATGAACCCGTTTACGCTCCAGGTCCAACTCGTTGGTCTTGACAGAAAAATTCCCCAACCTGACCAGTCCATACAGGGCCGCCGGTTCATTGTTATATTCCACGTTAATATCTTCCAGGGCGATCGTACCCAACTGCAGTGCCGGGAATACAGATGTGGTATCAGCGCCGGGCGCAGGTGGTGGTTCAGAGGTAACGGGTAAAGGCGCCGTTTGGTGTATCACGGCCTGCACCTGTTGCAACTGCAGTTCCCTGATCGCAAATTTCATATCATCCAGGTTGAATGCATCAAACCTGGTCGCAAAAGTTCCCAAATGGAGAGTGGCGTCATACCCGGTTACGTCGTCTTTGTAAACGGCCCGTATATGCTTCAACTTCACCTCTCCGATCGTGAACGGCATGGAAGCACTTTGTTCTTCCTCAATCTTCGGCGTATCAGAAGCAAATGCGTCAATAATATACTGAAAGTTGAAGGTGGTGTCAGGCAGCAGCCGGTTTACTTTTGCCGTAATGTCATTCAGCGCTACTGACCGGATGTCTATTCCTTTGCCTGTTATCAGCCCCCACAGCGCTATGTCTACATGGACACTGCCGCCATAAAGCAGGGTATCTCCTGTCTGATCTTCCAGGTAAATACCATCGAGATTGACCGTTTTGGGTAAGCCGATGTAAATTTTGTCAATAGCTACCCTGGTCCCAATTGTTCCTTCGAGATAATTTACAGCCTTCTGTTTGATAAAATTTTGTACGGGAGGAACCAGGATCAGTACACACAGCAGCACTACCAGCAAAAAAAGAAAAAGCATCACCCTGAAAGACCAGCGGGCAATTTTCTTTATGATGCTATTTTTGTGCTTCTCTTTTTGCATAATATTTAATACCGGCGGTGATCTGCGGGTACTCAAACCCGTAACTTTTTGGCAGATCACATGGAATGGATACTCCGTATAGCTCTATAATTGACCTGACACGGATACCGAAACGTTTCCGATGGTTAATCAACCCGGTATTTCTTATGCAAAATACCAACCAAAATGACCAGATCGGGCATTCCGGTTATAAATAATGACAACAAATTTATCCGGCAGGCAAACTTCAGGATTTTTTTAACAAAATAACCGGCGGCACTATTTTTTCCAAAGCCTGGCGCCGCCTTTGATGCCATCCTGGTTATTGGCAAGGGAGATATTCTTATCCAGCCTGAATTTTATTTTCTTAGCGTTACCGCCACTGATATACAGGTGATCGTAGTTAAAGACCGTTTTCAGTATCTCGATCACTTTTTCCACACGCTTATTCCATTTCGCCTCTCCTATTTTCAGCAGGGTTTTTTCACCGATATATTTATCATAATTCTCCCCCTTGGCCAAATTTACCGGGAGCTGCGACAATTCGAGGTGCGGCAGCAAAACACCGTCGTTCAGCAGTGCGGTGCCGAAGCCTGTCCCCAGCGTAACCACCATTTCCAGCCCTTTTCCGCTTACGATGCCTATCCCCTGGAAATCGGCATCGTTGACCACTTTACAGGGCTTACCCAGCATTTTCTGAATACGTTCTTCCAGCCTGGTATTCTTCCAGGAAGATGTGCCGAGGTTCGGGGCTGTATAAACAATGCCCCTCTTCACGTAACCCGGAAAGCCAACGGATATTTTTTCATAACCGGAGAAATTAGCAGCCAGTTGCCGGATGGTTTTCAGCACATTGGCCGGGGTAGACGGCTGGGGGGTGGCCAGTCTCTTATACTCCTCCAGCAATTTTCCATTGTTATCCAGCACCGTGGCTTTTACTTTTGAGCCGCCGATATCTATGCTTAAAATTCTTCCTTTTGACGCCATAAGTTTCAATTAGGATCTGTTGATTCACCTAAAAGTATGGATTTGGCCATTTCTCTATTCAATTCATCCGAAAGGTTTTCAACATTTTTTTCATAGTCGGCAAAAAACGCTACAGTTTTTCCAGCTCGCCAAACATAGCCTTGAAGGAATGCCAGGGGGTATTTTCTCCGCCGGAAGCATCTTTGGCATCACGGTAAAAGCCTCTTAAAAAAGGCTGTACGCCAGACCAGACGGTCTGTACCACTCCGTAAAAGTTCTCTTTCATTTTAGGAGTGGATTGTTTCCGGAAGTTGACCATATCGTGCAGTTGCGCCACGGCAAAACCGGGATTTCGCCAGGGACAGGTAACCACCCTGAGTCCTTTCATGGAAAAATAGACCGCCGTTTTGTCCGGGCGTTCGTAATGCCAGTCGCAGATAACCACATCCTGCGGTATCATGTCAATGGCTGTATGGGTACCGTTGGTGCTGGCTTCCCACATCCCCAGCCCAGTAGCATTGCCGTCCAGCAACCTGTCTCCCCATATCCAAAGCTCCCTGTCTGCCAGGAACAGATGGTTGCGTATTTTGGCTACTTCATCCGCGAACAGTTTGGCCCTGTCTTTTCCCTTGCAGCGAGGACATTTGTCATCCCCGATGTAAAAAACCTCGTCCATGCCCGCATGAAAAGCCGTTGCTTCAAATACATCACATATTTCGTCTACCATGGCAAATACGATCTTGTGCACATCCGGGTGTAGCGGGCAGTAGCTCTTACAATATAACCCGTCGTCATTGGGCCATTTATATTTTTCAGGCATCTTCACATAAGGGGTTTCATCGAATTGCGGATACACACGAAGCAGGTTATGTGTCTGCTCGGCCCAGGACTGATGCCCCAGCAAATTGACCTGTGGTATGATACGGATGCCGCCGGTTTTACAGGCAGCCACTATCTTTTTCACTTCTTCTTTCGACAGGGCATTTTCGTCCCGCAGCTCGGGGTGAGAAAGGTACTGGTAGTTATAATCCACCCGCAGTATCAACGTGTTCAGCCTGCGGGGTACCAATTCGTTCGTAATAAAGGTTACAAATGAATCCACTGCCTGCGGGGGTGGCGCAGCAATTGCCAGCCCGCGGACCGGTAAGATGCTGTCCAGCTGGTTTTGCGCGGTAGCATGAACAGTCACTAGCAGGCAAAGTGATAACAGGTATCTCATAATGGAAGAATTGGTGAACAAAGGAGGAAGGTACACAATTTGAAAATGTAGAAATTTGAAAATTTTAAAATGCGCAGATGTACGGCGGTTTGAGCGGGGCACAACCGTCTCCAGCCCGGACACAGTCCGGTGGAAGTAAATGGCAACAAGTCATCCTGCGGAAGACTTGCGCCAGCATGCGAGGGAGAATGTGGAAATGTGGGAGTGTGAAAATGTAGAAATGCAAAACCCGGATTTATTCCAGAGTTGATGTGATAAAGATGTAGTTTGGCTTTGTTCAGCAGCGCCGTCCCTCTCCCACGGGAGAGGGAACGAGGGTGAGGCTGTATTTTAACTAACTTGCACGCCTTAATATTGCATATGATCATTACGCATACAGAGATCTTCCGGTTCAGCATCCCGATGCACCCGTTTACGATCGCTACCGGTACCATGCATTTTGCCCAGAATATTTTTATCAGGATACATACTGATGAAAACCTGTACGGCGTGGGGGAATGCTCTGCGTTCCCGATGATCGTGGGTGAAACACAGGATACCTGCCTTGTGATGGCAAAGGATTTCGCCCGAATATGGAAGGGCAAAGACCCGTTGGATATTGAGCAACGCATGGATGAATTGCACAGCTATGCCGCCGGGAACAGTACTGCCAAAAGCGCGTTTGACATGGCTTTGTATGATATTGCGGCCAAATATGCAGGCAAGCCGCTCTACACCTTCCTGGGCGGCAACCCCGATAAAAAAATGCAAACCGACCTTACTATCGGTATCGACAGTGCGGTCAACATGGCCGGAGAAGCGGTAAAATTCAAAGACGATGGGGTGCAGATCATAAAGGTGAAGCTGGGAAAGGATCCGGCGGATGATATTGAACGCATACAGCAGATACGGGAGGCGATAGGATACTCCGTAGCCCTGAGGATAGATGCCAACCAGGGATGGAACCTGGAGCAGGCAGGCATGGCACTGACTTCCCTGGCGCCTTACCAAATAGATTTTTGTGAGCAACCTATGCGGCGTTACAACGATCACCTGCTGCCGGCACTAAAAAAGATATCCCCGATACTCATTATGGCGGATGAAAGCGTTTTTGATCATCATGACGCGGAAAGGATCATTAAAAGTGATGGCTGTGATTATGTAAACATTAAGTTTTCAAAAAGCAGCGGCATCCGGGAAGCTGGCAAAATAAACGATATATGCGCGCAAAACAATATACCCTGTATGATCGGTTGTATGATGGAAAGCCGCATAGCCCTTACCGCTTTCGCCCATTTTGCAGCCGCCTCCGAAAATGTGCGGTTTTATGATATGGATACCTGCCTTATGGGACTGAAAGAAGATCCTGTAACCGGCGGCATCCGGTTCCATGATTTTTATGTGGAACTACCCCACGGGATTGGTATCGGCGCAGATGCCGATGATTCGTTTTTATCATCACAGGAAAGTTTTATCGTTTAGCCTGTGAAGTATAGTACCGGTCTGTGGAGACATTGACCAGAAAACGGGTATCCGGTGGGGTATTTCAGATTTTCGCTCTATATAAATTTCCGGTCGGTGTCTCTACCGATCGGTAGCTGACCCTACAAGCGGGTGCCGCGCCCGCCTGCGAAGAAAGTCACTAACTACCTCCTTTCAACTTTTTCATAAATTCTACAAAAGCGGGCTTAATATCTGCAAATAGCTCCATGTCACGGTTTTTCATCACAACGTCGCCAAATAACTTTAGCCCGATCACGAATTGTATAGTTTGAGATCGCTCTTTCAATAAGCCTTTTTCGGATAGCATTTCGATAATCTTAAATACATCGTCATGGTTTTGAAAAAGTAATGCTACAACCTTGTCTAAAGTTTCGCCCTTGTTATTTTTAAGTTGTTTGAAAATAATTTCGTATTCATGTACTTTCTTATTGTTCATTTTTTGTTTTTAGCTGTTGAATATGATTTTTAATTTAGCCGATCTTTACGGAGGTCATGGCCAAGGAACCACCCACAGCTTTGTCATTAAATACCACGGCTTGTTCGTTTTTGTCTTTTACCGCCAATGTGTATAACAAAGGCAGGTAATGCTCTGGCGTGGGTATGGCTAACTGAAATGCCCGGCCTTGCTTATCATATTGGATCAAAGACCGGTGATCTTCATTCAGTATAAACTGTTTCATTTTTTCGTTGGCTTCAATCGCCCAGTCAAAGCCAAAATTTTCATTCAGATGTTTCCAGGATACCATACGAAGGTTATGTACCATGTTTCCGCTTCCTATAATCAAAATGCCTTTTTCACGAAGTGATTTCAACTCACCTGCCAGCTCATAATGGTATTGCGGATTTTGATAATAATCCAGGCTCAACTGAATAACAGGAATATCAGCCTGCGGATACATGTGCCTGACTACAGACCATGCACCATGATCAAGTCCCCATTTATCATCCAGCCCTATATGGGCTGTCCGGATAAGCGATTGTGTTTCTTTGGCCAGGGACGAGCTGCCTGGTGCAGGATACTGTACCTCAAACAGCTCCCCGGGAAAACCTCCGAAATCGTGTATTGTAGGCGGGTTTTCCATAGCAGTAACAAAGGTGCCCCGTGTTTCCCAATGTGCCGAAATACAAAGAATGGCAGCAGGCTTTGGAATTTTTGCAGCAACTTTTCTAAAGCCGTCCACAAATTCGTTTTCTTCAATAGCATTCATAGGGCTGCCGTGACCCAAAAACAGCACAGGCATTTTTTCCATGCTGTTTAGTCCTGCTGTCATTCTATTTAAATCTTTAAGTTTCATTACTCCTGCTATAGGTAAAATCGACAGTGCTTTAAAAAAATCCAACCGGTTCATCGCCCTTATACTTTCGTTTTAAAGATCATCGAATTCAAAACATATCGATTGTGTCGGATCAGGCATTTCCATAAATATTCGACTCTCCGCCATCAATTGCAATGGTTTGACCACTTATGTAACCGTTGTCCTCACTCAGGAGAAAAGCAACTAATTTGGCTACTTCGTGTGGTTGTCCCAGCCGTTTGGTCGGATTGCGCTGGGCGTATTCATCTTCAGCAGCTTTTGGGTCAGCCGGGTTTACCTGCTTAAATGCATCGGCAACCATGGGAGTCAGTATTGCTCCGGGTGCAATGGCATTGGTAAGAATTCCGTGCCTGCCATATTCCAAAGCGGCATTTTTTGTCATACCCGAAACAGCGTGTTTGCTTGCCACATAAGGTATTTGATTAAGTACACCACGAATGCCGCCAACAGAAGCCACGTTCACAATACGGCCAAATTTTTGTTTTTGCATAACAGGGATTACGTAACGCATTCCATAGTAAACGCCCATGAGGTTGATGTCAATTACTTTCTTAAAGATATTGATATCATACTCTGTTATGCTGGCCTGTCTTCCTTCGATGCCTGCATTATTATATAATCCGTCTATGCGACCAAATTCTTTCACGGTTTCATCAACGTAGTTTTTAACCGCTTCTTCGTCTGATACATCGGCCGTAACGGTAATGATCTTCACACCAGGAAACTCATTGCTGATTTCCTGTTTTGCATTGTCCAGCGCTTCCTTATTATAGTCAACAAGTGTAAGATTAGCTCCCTGAGCGGCAATTTCTTTTGCGGCTGCAAGACCCAATCCCATTGCAGCTCCGGTGATTATGATTGTTTTATTCTCTAGTGATTTCATTTTACTAAATTTTTAATGATTACAGATAATCCGCAAATTTTAATTTCAAGACAAGATCAGGATTTCAGATGCCTGTATACCCAATCTATATATTCGTCACTTGTCTGACATTTTATTGTTTTGCAAATTGCAGATGCACTTCAATATGAACGTCTTTTCCTATACCGGTAGCCGTCGGATCATAGCTGATATTGTAGTCAAACCGGTTAATGGTAGCTGTTGCCTTCATGCCTATTTTTTCACCCTGATCCGATTTGGCCGTACCTCCATAATAGAGGTCAGCAATTACATCTTTGGTCACTCCCTTGATCGTCAGTTTTCCATGCAGAATGTAATGATCGGGTTTGCCGGTTTTCAAAATCTCAGTACTCTTTAAAGTCAGTGTAGGGTATTTTTCTACTTCAAAAAAGTCAGCACTGCGAAGATGATTGTCTCTTTGATCTACATTCGTGTTGATACTTTTTGACTGTATGGTAAAATCAAACAGGGCATTTTCCAGCGATTCACCATTCGTAGTCAGTGCACCCGTATATTCAGTAAACTTCCCGTTGACCATACTAATACCGGAATGCTTTATGGTAAAGTTAAGGGATGAATGATACGGATCTACTTTCCATTGTGTTTGTGCAAATGAGCTTGCAGTAAAAATCATTGCCACCAGAAATACTGATATTTTTTTCATGTTTTTATTTTGAGAGTTAAAAGATGTTATTATGAGTTTTTGAGCTTAAGATTGTTTTACAAATTGCACTTCACCATTAATTTTCACCTCATCACTTACCAATACTCCGCCTGTTTCCAATGCTGCGTTCCAGTTCAGCTCCCAATCTTTACGATTTATTTTTCCTTCAAAAGAGAACCCGGCCTTTTCATTTCCCCAGGGGTCTTTATTTATGCCGCCAAACTCTACATCAAGTTTGATTTCTTTGGTGATGCCTTTAATGGTAAGGTCGCCGGTCAGTTCAAATTCGTCATTGCCTTTCGCCCTGGTTGAAGTTGCCGTAAAAGTGATGTTTTTAAAGTTTTCCGTATCAAAAAAATCGGCACTTTTCAAATGCCCGTCTCTCTGCTCATTGTTTGTATTGATGGATGCTGCATCAATGTTTACACCAACTTGTGCTTTGGTGATATCTTCGCCATCTACATCCACCGAAAAGCTCTTAAATTCTCCTTTGACATTGGTGATCATCATGTGTCTTACCTTGAAAGTAAGCTCGCTGTGTACCGGGTCTAAAACCCATTTTGTTGTTGCCATAATTATTTGCTTTTTAATTGTTAGATAGTTTCTAATGCAAAGATACCACCGGTAGGGCCGGTGAGGTAGCGGTATTCGGAAAAGGAGTTGTAATTTTAAGAAATGAGTGCTTTTACTTCCCTGCGAAAGGCGGTAGGTGTCTGACCGGTTTTCTTTTTAAACATGTTGGTAAAGTAGGCTTTCTCATTGTAACCCAGCTCAAAACCGATTTCAGAAACTGTTTTTTCTGTGCTGGATAGCAGGTTTTTGGCTTCAATCAGCTTCCGGGTTTCAATGATTTCCGAAACACTCTGTTGAAGTATCTGATGACAGATAATATTCAGGTTCCGGGCAGACATAAACAATTTTTCTGCATAGAATTCCACACCCACATTCCTGTAGAAGTTTTCTTCAAGAATTCTCAGAAAATTTTTGAAGGTGATACTTTTCGACTTGAGCTGCTCTTTTTCTTCTGGTATTAATTTTCTTCTTTCAGCCTCGATCATTGTAAAAAGCGTACCCAACAGTTGACGAACGATAGCATAGTCCGGAGATGGCTCACGCATTTCTTCCGCCATCATTTCACATAGTATATTGAGCCGCTCAAAACAGGCATCTATGGGCAGCTCGATGCTTGCGTTGTCATGATAAAGAGAATAAAGCTGAAAGGTAGTCTCGGGTATAAACTCACTTTTAAACCGGATTGCCCACATCCGGCATTTTCCATTTTGTACAATAGGTTTAACGCGATGCACTTTTCCCCGGGTTACAAAACTCACAAACGGGGCATTAAGCACAGAAGACCTAAAATCAATAAAATGTTCCAATTGGCCTTCCGTGCCGATAATGAGTTCTTCAAAATCATGGTGATGAGGTTCGTTTTCCGAAGCATTGATCCTGTTTGCTTCTGTTGCATCTACCTGGAATATTTTGAAGGTCTCTATCATATCATATATAAAAATAGACAAAGCAGGAACAGGAAACAAACTTTTAAAGCCGGCTATTTTTAGGGATTGATCACAATTTTCAGTAAATTGGAAAGTTAAAAGGAAATTTAAATTTTCAGTAAAGCCTAATTTTAAAAAATAAAGATATGGAAGAGAAAAAATCAAAACTGACCAGGCAAACCGGAGCACCGGTTCCCGACAATCAGAACGTACAAACAGCAGGCCCCAGAGGTCCTATGTTGATGCAGGACTTTTGGTTCCTCGAAAAAATGGCAAACTTCGACCGCGAAGTGATTCCTGAACGCCGTATGCATGCCAAAGGATCGGGCGCTTTCGGAACTTTTACCGTCACGCACGATATTACCCAATATTCCGGGGCGGATATCTTCAGCCAGATTGGCAAAAAAACAGAAATGTTTGCCCGCTTTTCTACCGTTGCCGGCGAACGGGGCGCAGCCGATGCAGAACGCGACATACGGGGGTTTGCCTTGAAATTTTATACCGATGACGGGATATGGGATTTGGTGGGGAATAATACACCTGTGTTCTTTTTTCGCGATCCGATGAAATTTCCCGACCTGAATCATGCTGTAAAACGCGACCCCAAGACCAACCTGAGAAGCGCCAACAACAACTGGGATTTCTGGACTTTGCTTCCTGAATCCCTGCACCAGGTGACTATTGTGATGAGCGACCGGGGAATACCGAAAGGATACCGCCATATGCACGGTTTCGGAAGCCATACCTACAGCTTTATTAATAAAGACAACGTAAGACATTGGGTGAAGTTCCATTTCAGAACCCAACAGGGAATTGAAAACCTTTCTGATGAAGAAGCGGCAAAAGTTGTGGGACTGGACAGGGAGTCTTCGCAGCGTGATTTGTTTGATGCTATCGAGCGAAAAGATTTTCCCAAATGGAAAATGTATATTCAGGTCATGACGGAAGAACAGGCGAAAACTTACCGTTTTCACCCGTTTGATCTGACAAAAATATGGTCGAAAAAAGATTTCCCCCTGATCCCCGTCGGCGAGTTTGAACTGAACCGAAATCCGGAAAACTATTTCCAGGATGTGGAACAAGCGGCTTTCAACCCCACGAATATCGTTCCGGGTATCGGATTTTCGCCTGATAAAATGCTACAGGGAAGACTATTTTCCTACGGAGATGCACAGCGTTACCGGCTGGGTGTAAACCATTTTCAGATCCCGGTAAACAAGCCAAAATGCCCGTATCATGCTTTTCATCGTGATGGCGCAATGCGTGTGGACGGTAACTATGGCGCCACTTTACATTATGAACCGAACAGCTATGGCGAATGGCAGGAACAGCCGCAATCCAAAGAACCTTCTTTGGAATTGAACGGCGATGCTTATGCACACAATTTTAGAGACGATGACGAAGATTATTTCACGCAGCCGGGCGACCTGTTTCGTATCATCAAAGCCGACGGAAAAGCCGATCTGTTATTCCAGAATACGGCAAGACAAGTGGGCGGAGCAGAAAAATTCATTCAGATTCGCCATATAAGAAACTGTTACAAAGCAGATCCTGAATATGGAAAAGGCGTAGCCAATGCACTTGGTATGACCATGGAAGAAGTGAATAACTTTGACATGACACCTTACGACCGCTGGGCGCCCAAGCCGGCAAATAGATAAAAGTGCCCGAAAAATAAAGTCTGTTTTTTATAATTTTAAAAAATCAGGTATGACTAATAAAAAAGTTTCTACTGATGGATAGAAACTATATTGTTCCAGCTCAAACCCGAATCGGTCACGTTCATTTAAAAGTTGCCGACCTCAACCGGGCCCTGGGGTTTTACAGCGATTTACTGGGGTTTGAACTCACCACTCTGTATGGCAACCAGGCGGCATTTATTTCTGCCGGCGGATATCATCATCATATAGGATTGAATACCTGGCACAGCCAGGATGCCCCGCCGGCTCCAAAGCAGGGAGTTGGTTTGTACCATACTGCAATTGTTTATCCGGAAAGAAAAGACCTGGCCATGATCTTTGACCGGATGAGAAGAGCCAGGTATCCGCTCACCGGAGCAAGCGACCATGGCGTTTCAGAGGCATTATATATGGATGATCCCGATGGCAATGGGGTAGAATTGTATTGGGACAGGCCCAAAGAGCTTTGGCCCCGGAAGGAAGACGGCTCTTTGGAGATGTACACCCGACCGCTTGATTTGGGAGATCTTCTGAAAGAGCTGGAGTTATAGATAAAACCTTCATAAAAAGCTGACTGTATTCATATCCAATTTCGGTCAGTCGCAACAAAGGGCTGTTTTTGATATAATGCTTGCTAATTAAGAAACGTTCCTGAAAAGTTAACTGCCCCGAATGTTAAGCGGCATTGAACAATGAATATCTTTTTCAAATTCAACAAGACAAACAGGAAATGGCATTTTCCGGTCGTTGCCGGTTTAGCGGTAGGTATTCCATTGATTGCAGGATGGTATCTGGATAATATGGAAGCCGGTAAGCTGGCTTCCCTGGCCGGTTTGTCTATTTTATATATTCAGTCGGATGAACTCATCGAGCGGATGGTCATCCTTATGACCTGTTGTTTCGGGCTTATGACCTGTTATACAATCGGTTTGCTTTTTTCGTTCAATCCGTTTATCGCCCCCATCGCTTTAGGGGCTCTATCGTTTGGCGTTCACTACGCTCTGCACAAGCTCAGGCTTACACAGCCACCCGGCAATTTCTTTTTTATTATGCTGGCCTCCATCGCTATTTGCACCCCCTTTCACTCCGATTCCATTCCCGAAAAAGTAGGCTACGTCGCAATAGGTGTCATGCTGACCTGCGGTATTGGTTTTATATACAGCTTGCTCACATTGAAAAAAAGCGAAGAAAACCTGATTAGACCGTATTTGGGTTCCGGCTATACCCATATTATAGAGTCCCTGACTTTCGGACTGGTAATGACAGTTTCGCTGGCCATTGCTCTTATCTCCGGCATCGAAAACCCGTATTGGATACCCATTTCCTGTTTGGCAGTGATGCAAGGCAGCAGCTCCAGGCATATCTGGCTGCGTGGAACACAGCGTATCACAGGAACCCTTATAGGTCTCGGCATAACATGGCTGATTGCTATCGGAAACCCCAGCCCGTTGTTTATGGTCATAGGAATTACCCTGCTACAAATTATAGTGGAGTTTTTCGTGGTGCGAAACTATGGAGTTGCCGTGATATTTATAACCATTCTCACTATTTTCCTATCAGAATCAGGAAACCGGCTAACACAGAATACGAATGCTATTTTCTTGGCCCGGATGATGGATATTCTTATCGGAAGCGTTATCGGAATCATCGGGGGCTGGATTTTATACCACGAGAAACTCCATTTCTACTCAACACTGCAATTAAGAAAATCAAAAGTTTTGATAAAAAAAATAAGAAAACCAAAAACATAGCCTACAACCGGTAGTTTTCAGACCTTTTACACATATTTTATGAAAGATCCTACTTCAAAATTGTAGTTTCTTATTTGCAATTCCCATCTACATCACAGCGCTGCCCCTGTACCATTTCCAGTTTGATCTCAGGATTTGACTTTCTCCATTCAGAGAAAGATTTGTCTAAAATTTCTGAAAATGCCTCTGCCGGTTGGGCGCCCGAAACAGCGTATTTCCTGTCGAATACAAAAAACGGTACCCCGTTCACCCCGATGCTTCGGGCTTCCTGAATATCCCGGTTCTTTAGTTCGTCGTATCTATTGTCTGTAAAGACACCCTGCACTTCCTGTTCATCCAAACCGATGTCCTTACTCAATTGGGTTAGCGTTCCGGTATCGGCAATGTTTTTTCCTTCGGTAAAAAATGCCTGAAAAAGACGCTCTTCCATTTGACTATCCATGCCTTTGGTTTTGGCAAACTGTATCAAAAGATGCGCTTTTTGTGAACTCGCAAGTACCGACCGATCAAAATGGTAATCCAGTCCTGCCTGCTTTGCCATATTGGTTACATTTGCTAACATACCCCTAACCTGATCCAAAGGCATTCCTTTGCGCTTCACCAGGTATTCTTCGTAACTTTCGTTGCCAACTTCGGGAATATCAGGATCTAACTGAAAGCTTTTCCATTCCACTTCGATGTTTTCCTTATCGGCGAATTGCGTCAAAGCTTTTTCAAAGTTTCGTTTTCCGATGTAACAGAACGGACATATTACATCGCTCCATATTTCTATTTTCATGATTTGATATTTAAATCGTGGCGAAATATTTTCGCCACGATATTTGTCTTTACTTACTTGCTTTATCCAATCGTTCCAGGTCGGCGCTGTCTAAGTTCAATGAAGTGCCTGACAGAATTTGTTGTAATTGTTCCAGGGAAGTTGCGCTGGCAACTGGTCCGCCGATATTGGGTTGGGCAGACAACCAGGCCAATGCCACGCTTGCCGGAACGGCATTGTGTTTCTCGGCGATTTGGTCTAAAGCATTCAAAATATTTAAACCTTTCTCGTTTAAATATTGAGCTGCCCCTTGCCCACGCGGACTTTTGTTGAAATCGGCTTCCGAACGGTATTTTCCTGTTAAAAATCCTGCTGCCAATGCGTAATAGGGGAATACCGTTAAATTGTGTTCCGCAACGGTTGCAGCATAGCCTGTTTCGTACCCTTCCCGTTCTACCAGGTTATACAAAGGTTGCAATGCCTGGTATGCTGGAAGGTTATTTTTCTCTGAAAATTCCAAAGACTCACGAAGACGTTCCGGAGAAATATTGGAGGCTGCAATATGCTTTACCTTTCCGGCTTTTACCAATTCGTCAAAAGCCCTTAAAGTTTCTTCTACCGGTGTTTTCCCATCATCGTAATGCAAATAATACAGGTCGATGTAGTCGGTTTGCAGTCTCTTTAATGACTTTTCCACAGCTTCTAAAATATGCTTACGGCTGGAATCTGTTTCGTTTACTCCGGTTGGGCCGCCTACTTTTGTAGCAATAATGATTTTGTCACGGTTGCCACGCGTTTTCATCCATTTACCGATGATGGTTTCGGATTGCCCGCCTGCGCCACCATCCACCCAATACGAATACATATCTGCGGTGTCGATAAAGTTAAACCCTGCTTCTGCAAAAGCGTCTAATATTTCAAAAGATCTTTTCTCATCTAAGGTCCACCCAAAAACGTTTCCGCCTAAATTGAATGGTGCTACTTCTAAATTTGTTTGTCCGATTTTTATTTTTTTCATTATATACTCGTTTTTAAATTAATAATTGAGGTTGCCATTCTCTTAGTCCCATTTATGGATTGACGATAGTGCATATTTTCCGGCGCCGGTAAACACCAATCCCAATCCGCCCAAAAGGAACAAAGCAATTGTCTCATGCGCCCAGGCGCCGGATTTTTCCAATGCAAAGAAATTTTCCATATGCGCCATTCCGAAGGCAACGATCATTACCAGTGTAAACACCAAAGCAGCCAGTCTGGTTCTGTAGCCCAGGATCATCAAGACTGGTGCAATGGTTTCGCCTAAATATACTCCATACGCCAAACCTGAAGGCAACCCCATATCAGCAAGCATTCCTTTAATATGATCCACACCATTGGTTAGTTTATGGAACCCGTGCATAAACATTAATATTCCCAGGTTCAATCGAAATATTAATAGCCCTAAGTCTATCTTTTTTTCTTTCAGGTTCAAATTCATATACAAATATTTTGAATTTCTGTTTTTTAGTATGCAGCCGTAAACCGTTCCCGGTGATGTCTCGGGTTCTCAACTTCATCTAAGATCACGACCGCTACATCTTCGCCCGATAGTCTCGATACATTGTTTTTATCGAAAACAGGATTGTCTTTACCTAAGCGATATTTTCCTGTTCTTCCGATGGTAAGACCAGCATGCATTTCGATGGCAGGACTAAAGAACGTCCAATCCAAATCTTTTTCCTCTTTAAGGATATTAAGGTAATCTCTTGCCGGAGTTGCGCCAGCTTTGTATTCGTCCGGAAATTCAGGGGTGTCGATCAATTGCAGGTTTTCCGCAACATACAGGCTCCCCGCGCCTCCAATCACAATCAGTCTGTTAACGCCGGATTGTTTAACAGCCTGCTGGATAGCCTTTGAGCCTGCGATGAAATCGTTATAAAGGTTGGGGTTTGTCCAGCCGGCATTAAAAGCGCTTATAACGGCATCGTGTCCCACCAAAGCCCTGGCAAGCTCCTCTACGTTATTGACATCCACAGACACTTTGTTTACTTTCCCGTCTGTAATTTTATCGACATTCCTGGCGATTGCGGTGACTTCCAACCCCCTGCTGGCGGCTTCTTTTACTAAATTGGAGCCTAAAAAACCTGTTGCTCCGATAATAGCTACTTTCATAATTAATTTTTAATTTGTAATAATACTTGTTACATTTATAGGCAAAAAAATTTAAGCAAATTGTTCTACAAAAGCTTTCAATGATTTTTTTTGAAGAGCATTGACAAGAACCCTGTCTGTTTCGTCGAATAATTTTTCCAGTTCTTTATTTATTTTCATTCCGATCGGGCATTTGGTGTTGGTGCAGGTATTTTTCTTTCCCAGTACACTGGAATTCTTCACGGCGTTGTAAATATCTGTCATTGAAATTTCGCTACTCGACACGTGCAGCATCGAGCCACCTTCTTTACCTTTTTTACTTATCACCCAACCCAATTTGTGTAGAATGGAAAGCTCTTTCCTCACAATTACCGGGTTGATGTTAATACTTTCAGCAATCCAATCCGAGTTCAGCCATTGGTCGGGAAATTTCGCTAAAAGCGTCAGAATATGAATAATGGTTGCAAACCTCGTATTGTTCATAATAACGCAAAGATACAACAATTTTTTAATTGTAATAATATTTATTACAATTAAATTTTGATAAGATGTATTCTAATAATTGCCGCCAATTGTAAGTTGTTGCTTTTTCAACGATATCAAGTCTAACAGCTATTCTGCTGAACATATAAATACCGACAGGCTTTCCGAGAACAAGGCCGAAAAATATTGCTGTCATTAACCGGAGATCCGTTTGGAACATGTCCAATGTCACTACAACGCCTGCGTTGGTAAGGGCAAATAGTGGAAGCACGAAATAACTGGACCAGGAAAATGGCGAATGCGCTGATTAGACTTACGCCGGATACGCTTGAACCCGAATTAATTCTGATCGGTGAACTTCCGCTTTACAATGAAGATCTGGAGGCTGCTCCTCCTGCAGAATGGGTAAGTTTCCGCAAACACCTAGCATCTTTTGACGGAGTGCTTTTTGTGACGCCTGAATATAACCGGTCGGTTCCGGCTGTTTTAAAGAATACCATAGACGTAGCATCTACCAAAAGTTTCCTGAAAAAATTTATGGAAGATTTCCCAAAATGTAAGGATGTAAATGCAGGGATATTGAAATATTGACATAATTGGACGCAGCAGCTTTGAGCTACCATTATATGCCGTTCAGGAATAACATCCGGCCTGCATATAATCGGTTTTAACCGTTTTGCTTACCTTCGTTTTTTACAATCTTTTTTAGTAAAACTATCTTATAGCACATGCGGGCAAAAAAAGTGCAGGATTCACAGATCATTATGACGGAACTGGTTCTCCCGAACGACACCAATGTATTTGGTAACCTGATGGGGGGCAGACTGATGTACTGGATGGATATAGCCGCCGCCCTTGCCGCCCAAAAACATGCCAACGCCCCGGTGGTGACGGCCTCCGTAGATAATATCTCCTTCCGGCACCCCATACTACTGGGCAACACCGTGCATATCAAAGCCGCAGTAAGCAGGGCATTCACCAGCTCCATGGAAGTGCACATGGAGGTATGGTGCGAAAATTTCGTAAAACGGACCAAGTATAAAAGCAACGAAGCCTATTATACAATGGTGGCACTGGACGAGCAGGGAAAACCCACACCTGCGCCCGGGGTGGAACCGGAAACGGAAGAAGAGCAAAAGCTGTATGATGGCGCTTTAAGACGCCGGCAGCTCCGGATGATCCTGGGAGGTAAAATGAAACCCAAAGACGCGGCCGAACTGAAGGCTTTGTTTATGGAGTAGATACCAGCCGTTATTTTTTGCAAAAATTGCAAACGGAAAATCTCATTTTAGTAATTTCTGCCAAAAAAGGCTTTTACCGGGGAGCATTTTATTATTCTGCGTTGTGTCTGAAAACGTGCGCTTCTTTTTTGCGAAAAATGCAAACGGAAGCCGTTCCCTTCATTGTATCAATTATCACATCATACAAAGGTGCTGTAGTTTCAATTCCTAAAACCTCCTGTATGAGATACTATCTTCCCTTAACATCCCCATCGGCATATACATCGTTCCTGCAGCGATCCGTTGCCGTATTACTGGCCTGCTTTGTCCTGTTCGCAACAGTGCGGGCACAAAAAATGTTTCATAGTATAGGTCCTAACCTGTCCGTCACCAATATCGGATATGATTACTATCCGTATGTAACCTTTTCTTACACACCCAGGCTCAATTTCTACGAGAAAAAGAACTATTCTGTCTCCGTTGGAATGCCCGTTAATGCAGGGTTGCTCCTGTTTTCCAGTCCCGGATCAGAATCGGATTGGTTTTATTGGGAGGGTTATCTTGTTTCGGTACCGGCTGTGATTAACGTCAACTGGGGCGCCGGGGCAACCAGAGAGTCGTCACAAAAAACCGGTTTTTTTGCCGGAGCAGGATTGGGATACTTATACCGCAGCTTTGACAATGGGGATTATTCTGCCGTAAACGGGCTGGCGGCGACCGCCAATACCGGCTTGAGGATCAGTGCAGGAAGAAGAAGGAGCCCACGCAAAAAACATGTGGAATTCCGGTTCAGCTTCACCCAGCCAATGCAAAAGATGAGGGAGCATGTGATCGGGTTTCATGTTTTGTTTTGCAGGCAATGATGGTCATGTCGGATCATATATGCCCGTTCCGCAATGCCTGCACCTTTTCCCTCAACCGGTTAAAGAACTTGTTCCGTTCCTTTTCACCGGTCTTACTGATCAGGGTGGCGCTTTTCAACAGGTTGTGAAAGGTGTCAAACGTCTTGCGCACATACCGTTCCTCGTTAGTAGACAAATAGCTCAGGATATTATAGGTGATCATAGCCGTTTCCCGGTCATCGAGCCTGAGCAGGATGGTATTATTACCCAGGATCAGCTCATTTACATAAAACTCTATGAAACCAGGGGCAACAGCCGCATTCCCCGGCATCGATTTATTACCCGTTTTTACCTGCTCTTCCAAATGATCCAGCAGCAAAGAAAATGAGGTAACTACCTGCTCAAAATCATCCGTATTTTTAAAAATGCCTGCGTCCTGGTAATAGGCTATCTGGTTGATGGTGCTGTGTATGCTTTCCAGGTTCCACAGCTCAACGGAGTTCATGGTATTATGGATAGCCAGTACCTCCCTGCCCAGGTCAAAACAATCGGAGAACCGGTGCTCTTCCAGTGAAAACCGGCTGCTGACAAACGCCGGGTTATTGTTGACCGTTCTTTCCCAGAAAAATATTTTGAATGCCGCTATTTCAGGATACAGGAAAAAATACCAGAACGGAATGTCTTTACACAGGTAGAAGATCTGCCTGGACTGAAAGGAACTGAAATAGGCAAAATGCTCTTTCATCCTTTTCATATACAGTCCAAAGTCCCGGGTCGTATCATTTAATCCGGGGGCATGGAAAAGCAGGGTTTCATTCTCCAGGTGAAGGAACTGGTCTACAGAGATCCCGTAACGTTCACAAATTTTCTTAAGTTCGCTCATGGAGATCAGCTTCTCTCCTCTTATTCTCCTGTAAACACTATCTACGCTGATATCCAGTAATTCGCTCAATTCATCTACCAGGGAAATATGGGGCGGCAATTGTTGCCTGAGGTGCCTGAACAGTTGTTGTTGCAGATCATTGTTTTCACTCATAACATTAAATTAGCGCTTTTTCGTGATTAAAAAAATCAGCAACAACTCTCTTATCTTTGACCGTTCAGACAGGACATTATACCAAACAAAAAGCAAACTATTGATAATGAAATATATATCCTGCACAGCCTTGCTCTTCTCCGCCCTGTTAATAAGCTGTAATACACCTGAAGCCGTTGAAGATAATGATCTGCGATCCGCCGGTTTCCCGAAAGAGCTGGTGAAATTTGTATCCCTGCAGGACACCCCGGTATTTTCCGGTACGGATACCACCACCTGGGACCGTAATATCAGGGAACGGGGGTTTATCCTGAAAGAAGACAGCCTCTACCATATGTGGTATACCGGTTACCCGGAGCAAAAAGACGCTGAGATGCAGTTAGGATATGCAACCTCCACAGATGGCATCCGATGGCAACGTTATCCCGGCAACCCTATCCATAACACTAAATGGGTAGAAGATATGTTTGTGATAAAACACGACAGCCTGTATTATATGTTTGCCGAAGGCAAGGGCGATGTCGCCCACCTGATGCGATCCGCCGATAAAATACACTGGACCGAGATCGGCGACCTGGATGTACGGAAAACCAACGGTGATCCTATCGACAAAGGTCCGTATGGAACACCGACCGCCTGGTTTGAAGACGACACCTGGTATCTTTTTTACGAACGGGGAGACCTGGGTATCTGGCTGGCAACTTCCAGAGACATGAAGACCTGGACAAATGTGCAGGACGACCCGGTAATAGCAATGGGCCCCGGATCTTACGATCAGTTCGCCGTTGCCATGAACCAGGTGATCAAATACAACGGTCTTTACTACGGATATTATCATGGTTCGGCTTTTGAAGACTGGCGGGAATGGTCGACCAATGTAGCGGTTTCCAAAGACCTGGTGCATTGGGAAAAATATACCGGTAATCCTATTATGGGCGATAACACATCCAGCGGCATACTCGTACCCGACGGCGACAAATTCAGGCTATATACCATGCATGATAAAGTGCGGGTATTCATGCCCGTAAAAGAATAGAAGCTTATACCGGTGCAAGCGGGTGACCCTTCCGAACGTCATCGCCTGCAACTTGTTATTTCTGATGTCTGATTTTGCAACCTGTTACTTGCAACTCCTATTTGCCGGGCTTAAACCGGTCGCTTTGTTCTATCGCATCCATCATCTGCCCGAGTATGGTATCCAGGTTGTCTTCTTCAAAGTTGAACTGCATGGGCGGCTTAAATTGAACGGTAAGCGTAGTACCGGTTTTCTGCAGCTTAAGACTTTTTTTGTGAAAAGCCTTATTAAATCCATTGATCACCACCGGTATTACAACTGCCCTGCTTTGTTTGGCTACCAGGGCGGTGCCCTTTCTGCCGGGTGCAAAAGGTGTGGTGGTGCCTTGTGGAAAAGTGATCACCCAGTTGTTCCGGAGGGCTTCCGTGATCCTTTTGTAGTCATGCAGGTTTAAGCCTTTCCGCACGCTTTTATCCTCTTCCACCCAGGTGCGCTTTACCGTGATGGCGCCCGCCAGTGCCATAAAACGGGACATAAAAGTCTTTTTCATGGTATCTTCTGCCGATACAAAATAAACCCTCGTAAACGGGTTGATGAGATAGTAAGGGATCCCCAGCTTGTTTTTCTTTCGCCACTTTACCGCGCAAAATATATGCAGGAAAGCGATCACATCCATAAAGTAAGTCTGGTGATTACTGATGAACAGCACATTTTGGGAAGGCAGATCTTTTATATGCTCGGTGCCTGATATCCTGAATTTATTGAGTAAAACCAATCGCGGATAAGAGATAATGCCAATTAAAACATATACTAATTTCCTGACCAGTTGTATGTTCCTGAGCTTTTCATATAACGACGCCATTCCCTGTTATTGGTTTGCTGCACAATATAGGGTTTTTGCCCGTTTCACAGGTGCATTTCAGGTTTTCGCTCCAAACAAATTTTACGGCCGGTTGGTGATACAAGCAGGGTTTGAAACCCGGGTTACTGCACCAAAAACATTTCATTCACACGGGAATAATATGCGGATGACCGGGCGGGCATTAAGAAGTTAAGGCACATTAATATTTTTACTTAATTTTCTTAACCCCTTAATGGTTATTAATAGTAAGTTGACACACATGCTGCATAACGGCTACCTGTTTGCAGAAAAAACCCCAAACGTTTTATTTTCCCCGTCAGGGGCTATCCTCAACATAAAGTAACCAGTGAAATACAGAAAAATATTTCATTCCCGGTAGGAACTATCGCCCGCTTTCAGCGAGAAAATCCGGGATAAGCTCCGTGGGTGCAGCAGCTCTGCCCCACTGCGAAGATTAGCTTATCTTTGCCCAACCCGCGACCGGGGACAGAAATTATTATTATGGCTGAAGATATACAAATAAGCACAGGCCCCAAAGAAGAGCAATACGTATCGTTGCTGCCCCAGATAGAAGGTTTGTTGTATGGGGAAAAGGACCTGGTAGCCAACCTGGCAAATACAGCGGCTGCCCTGAAGGAACAGTTTCGATGGTTTTGGGTCGGATTTTACATAGTGAAGGAAAATGAGCTGGTGCTGGGACCTTTCCAGGGACCGGTTGCATGCACGCGCATTCAAAAAGGGCGGGGTGTTTGCGGCACCTGCTGGGCGGAGGAACGAACCATCATTGTACCCGACGTGGAAAAGTTCCCCGGCCATATAGCCTGCAGCAGCCTTTCAAGATCGGAGATAGTAGTGCCGGTCATCAGGAATGAACAGGTAGTAGCTATCCTGGATATTGACAGCGATGCGCTTAACTCTTTTGATGAAACCGACCGGATCTATCTTGAAAAAGTAGTATCGTTGCTGGATTGGGCTTAATCGTCATCGTCTTTTTTCTTCTTGCCAAAGATCCTTTTAAAGAAACCTTTCTTCTTTCCGTCGGTGCTGTCGACGTCCGGGTCATTATTTCTTTTATTTCCCTTCTTTGCTTCCTCAAGGATCTTCTCTTCTTCCGGTGTCAGCTTCGACTCAGTGACCACCCGTTCTCTTCCGTCGCTTACCGGCACATCTATATATTCATTTGATCCGCCATAGTCATCATCACCTTCGATCATGAAGCTGTCGAAAGCCGGCTCGTTCAACTGCTGAAAGTACAGCTCCTTCACACTGGCAGGCTGTATAAACCGGGCGGTCGGGGATATCTCCAGGGTTTTATCCTTATATACTTCCTGGAAAAAATAGGCCCAAATGGGCATGGCCATCTGTGCACCCTGTCCTACATAATTATTGGAAATGCGGAGAATGGGATCATCCGCTCCCACCCAGGCGCCCGCCAGCACACCGGGGGTAAAGCCAATAAACCATCCGTCGGCATTGTTGTTGGTAGTACCTGTTTTACCGGCAGCTTCGGCGTTGATGCCGTAGGTTCCCCTCAGCGACCTGGCTGTTCCTATATCAACCACTCCCTGCATCATACGCGTCATTATGTATGCGTCTGCTTCATTGATCACCTCTTTATGCGTGGTGGTGAATGTTTGTAAGATATTACCGTTCTTATCCTCTATCCGGGAAATATAGATGGGTTTGGTGCTCATTCCACCTGCCGGGTACATGCTGTACGCATTCATCATCTCAATAAGAGAAAGATCTGCCGACCCCAGTGCTATTGATGGGTAAGGCGGTATTTTGCTGGTGATACCTGCCTGGTGGGCGAACTCAACCGTTCTCTCCACACCGATCTGGTTCATCAAAGTGGCTGCTGCGGGATTAATGGATGCCGCCAGGCAATAATTCAGGGAACGGGAACCTTCATACTTTTTGTCCGCGATCACCTTGCCACCGAGATCAACCGGATCAACCGAAATTTCTGTTTCCGGCCGGTAACCATTCATAATGGCAAGCGTATACAGGATAGGCTTAAAGGTTGACCCTACCTGTCTTTTGGTGTTGTAGTTAACGTGGTCGTATTTATAGGTCTTGAAATCTATACCGCCCACCCATGCCTTCACTTCACCGGTAAAGGGATCCGTAACCATAAAACCTGCCTGCAGCATTTGCTTATTATACTTGATGGAATCCAGCGGTGTCATCACCGTATCTTTTTCCCGCTTATCATTCCAGGCAAAAACCGTCATGTTCGCCGGCTCCTCAAACGATTTGCGGATCTCCTCGTCACTCAATCCTCCGTTTTTCAATGTTTTCCACCTGTCGCTGCCTTTCATAGCTCTCTCCAGCACCGCTTTACCGTCTTTGGTCTTCCATACGCTGCCCGATTTTATATTGGCCTGGCTGTTGAATACTTTTTGCAGGTTCGGCATATGACGGGCCACGGCCATCTCCGCATATTTCTGCATCCGGAGATCAATGGTGGTATATATCTTCAGACCATCCCGGTATATGTCGTAATTCTTCCCTGTTTTGGGATTGGTATTTTCGCTGCACCATTTCCTGATATCATTTTTCAGCACATCAATAAAATACGGCGCCAGGTTGGTATTCTGATTTTGCTTGAAGTAGCTGAGCTTAATAGGCGGCACTTTTATTTTTGCCGCTTCTGCCGCGGTAATATAGTTGTTACGCACCATCTGGTCAATCACCGTGTTCCGCCGGTTATAAGCCCTGTCGGAATACAAACGGGGATTATAAATACCGGTGCCCTTCAGCATACCGATCAGTACGGCTGCTTCTTCTATTTCCAGCCGGTCCGGCTCTTTCTGAAAAAAGGTCCTGGCGGCATTCCGGATACCGTATACATTATCGCTATACTCCACCGTATTCAGGTACAATGCGATGATCTCTTCTTTTGTAAAATTTCTTTCCAGCTTAATGGCCACGATCATCTCCTTGAATTTCTCCAGGATACGCTGAAACAAAGACCGGCTTCCCTGCCCCAGCATGTTTTTGGCCAACTGCTGCGTAATGGTGCTGGCGCCGCCTTCGCGGCCCATATAAACAAGGGCCCGTCCGAGACTCTTTGCGTCAATCCCGGAATGCCGGTAAAAACGTTCGTCTTCTGTAGCCACCAACGCGTTGATGACATTGGGGGAAATATCTTTATAGGGAATAATGGTACGATCTGTGATAACATACTTACCCATCAGCCTGCCGTTAGACGCATATACTTCTGTAGCGGAAGCAATAGAAGGGTTTTCCAGCTCGGAGAGAGAAGGCAGCTTACCAAATACACCCCAGCTTACCAGGAGTACAAATATGATAAAGGATCCCACCCCGATAAAGAACAGCCTCCAGATATATTTACCGGCTTTTTCTGATGTAAGTTTGAATTTCAAATTATCAAGATTTTACATTTAATATACAAATTACGTGCTCATTTAGCAAAAACCCCGTTAAAAACAAATCCCTTATTTCTCCCACATATACTTTTCAGCCGCAAACTGCTTATAAGCTTCTAACTCCTTGTTAGCCAGTAGTATTTTCAGGTTTGTTGCTGAAATGAGGGTGAATGAGTATTTACCCGCCGCCAGCCAGGGAACGATTTGAGCACCTGCCATTTTTACCGTTCTTTCCAGATAGGATGTTGCTTCCTGCCCGTCTTCAAAGCCGGAGGTCATCAGCAAAGTGGTTTCTTCATCCAGCGGCTGGATGACAATATCCATGGGCCTGCCTGAAAAATTCTCCCGGTTATACCGTCCGAAAGCGTTTTTCGCTTCCGTAACATAAATACCATCCACTTTATTCAAAAGAATAAGCACAAAATGCTCTTCATCCGGGTTATAGGTAAACCCGGCTGCATTTTCCGGTGTTGCCACCACTTTGGGGATGGCTGCAGAATCCACAGGAGGACGGGTGATAACCTGTTTTCCCGGCTTCACTGCTTCCGCTTTGGGCTTTTCTTCCCTGCCGGCAATTCCCTGCCGGGTTCCTTTTACGGGTTCTGGCTCCTGAACTTCTTCTTTTATCATTTCATCCGGTTTATCCTCTTCCTCCATAACTGCCAGGTCAATACCCGTGCTGTCTGCCATGGCAGTTGAATCCCCGGTATCAATTTCAAGCTCTGTCAGATATTTTTCAATCTCCGCCCGCCGTTTCAGCACATTTATTATATTTTCCGCCCTTTTTGCTATGGGTGCTTCGTTCTCTACCCTGATCAGGTTTTGCAGGGCCTCTATCGCCTCTTCATCCTGCCTTTGTTTTATATAGTACACAGACTCTATATACAACAACTGCTGCGTCCAGTACTGGTTACCGTAAACGCTGTCCGCGCTTTGCTTTCTCTTCAATGCTTCTTCAAACTTCCCTTCAACAAACAGGTCGTATATCTCTTCATAATTCCGGGTCGCCTCTTTTTCCACCGGATCCTGCACTACCAGCGATTTCGGGTTATCGATCAAAGTCCGGTACCTGCTTTGCTTATAGTTGGAATCCAGTGCTGTTTTAAACTCCCTTGCCCTGGCCGTCAAACCGAGCTTGGTATAACAATAATGCAGGTAGAACAGGGTTTCCTCCTGGAAAACGGTTTCGGGGAACCGCTCCAGCAGCTCTTCATAATTATGAATGGCTTCCCGATAATCTTCAAATTTATCTTTAAATATCTTTCCCAGATCAAAGAGAGCCAATTGAATACTGTCGTTAGAGTTGTTGATAGCTTCATCTGTCAACGGTATTCTTTTCAACAGCCCTTCATAGCTGATATCCTCCTCTGCTTCCTCTTCGCCCAGCTTCGGTTCCCCTGTCTCTAACCCATTAGGCAGCCTTTGCGCGTTCATTTGCGCCGAAAGGCTGGCCTGTCTGCGCCAGTTATCAATATTGGGGCGTGTGCCCCAGGTACTACGAAAAGTCGTAAAGCCACGGCTTTTTGACGCATTGTTATAGAAATACCACTCCCCTTTCTGTTCACCGCCGGCAAACATGTCTTCTGCCTGCTTATTAGCCATCGGGTTGTTGCTGTTAAATCCTTCCGAGCGGTCGTCTTTGATACCTCTCTCCTTGCGGATACGTTTTACGGAAGCCTTTAAAAATTTTTCCCGTTCCTCTTCGGGCATGGCGGCAATAGCCTGCAGGCTATCCTGCAACCGGATGGTCTGCACATTCTTAACAATATCAAGCAGGGCGGTTTTCCGCTCGTTGATATCATCGGGATCTTTAATTACCGGGCTGTTGATGTCCAGGCTGTCGTAGGCCTGGTGAGACATGATATAATCTCTTTTTTGAAAAGCGATATCGCCCAGGTACAGGTAAGACCGGTTGCGCTGGGCAAGGTCTTCCCTGTTATAAGAAACCCCTTTCAGCAACCATTTACGGGCATTCTCGTAATTATCGCGCTGCATTTCCATTTGCGCAGCCATGTAGTATATGATGCCCCGGTAGTTATAATACCGGTCGCGCCGGGCCATTTTCAGCAGCTTGGCAATATTTCCCTCCACTATACCGGCATCTTCTCCACCGGACAGCTTAATGATGTTCAGCCGGGCATACACTTCCATCACGGGGTCAAATGTATGTTTGATGGCCAGGTTATAATATTTTTCCGCCTCCGCATTGTTTTTATTCAGTGCATGCAATTGCGCGATCAGGAATTCCCACCTTGCTTTTTCAGACTGGCTGGCCGCATTCTCCAGCGCCGTGTTCAGGTAGTATGCCGCACTATCCCATTGGCTGTGCTTATAAAAAAGATAAGCCTGCTTTTCCGCCAGGGAAGGTCGCAACCGTTCCGGAAAAAGCTCATCCCTTCTCAGGGTTTGTATCAATGCGGAAGCTTCCGTGTAAGAACTGTCTTCTATCAGGGTATGCAGCAGCCACAGCAATGCTTCATTACGCCCGGGCGGCTTATTGAAAACACGTGACAGAAGGCTTCTTTTTTCGCTGGTAGAAACGGAGTACACGTTTCCTTCGTCGTTGAGATTACTTCCGATGTATTTTTTGAAGCCGAGTTCCTCTTTTGTCTTTGGCTGAAAATAATAGTTGATATACTGGAAAACGATAAAAGCCGAATCAAAATCTTTCTTCAGGAAAAATGCTTTTCCCATCAGGAGATACATGTCATCCACCCATTCATTCCGGAGGTCGTGCAGCAAAATAGCCGCATTCGACTTTTGTATCACGGAATCCAGTTCCGTTTTTTGTGCCGAGGTAGCATCCAGTGTATAATTATAAAAAGGAAGCAGCTCCGTGTAATCTTCCCTGAAGCTCTGCCTGGCGCCGGCGATCACCTCTTCTATCTTAATATTTGCATTAAAATAATAATTGTAGTGGGTGGTGGTATTCTGTACCAGCTTGCGGGGAATGGTATATTTTGTAGTAAATGTCTTATCGGATCCGAGTACCCTGTTTTCGTATTGCTCCGGCTTTTTGACATCCAGCGTCGCATCTTTCTGCCCCATAACAGGGGAAAAAAATGTGCAACAAAATAAACCTGTGCCAAATATCGTTAAACCTAACTTATACAGAGACATGAGATAATTGGTTCATTAATACAATAAACTAATTTTCAGCGAAATTATTTTAAATGTTCATTTTTTCAAGCTTTAGTTCCCCGAACTAAGTCAAAGTGGTTATTTTTAACACAAATAACTGAGAATGGCTAAACTTTTTGATGCAGACAGGACGTTACAACGGTTGAGGAACAGGTACAGGCTGGTGATAATGAACGACGATACATACGAGGAAGTCATCAAGTTCAGGCTGTCGAGAATAAGTGTGTATGTGACATTGTGTACATTATTTGTGGTGTTGGTAGGACTTACCGTGGCATTACTGGTGTTTACACCGCTACGCTATTATATCCCGGGATATGGCACCGGATCAGACAGAAAGGATATGATACAACTGAAGATGCAGGTGGATTCGCTGGAGCAGCAGATGATGTACCGCGACAAATACCTGGAAAACATCCAGAATGTGCTGAAAGGAGAAACCACTATTAAACTGGATACGACCCTTTTACAGACACCCAAAGAGGAAAACGAATACGATTAATCATTTTAAAACCAATAACTATGTTTTCGTCAAAATCCAAATCTGAAATAGAAGCATCCTCTTCTTCAGGCGCAAGCCTTATCGGCGCGGGCACCACCATAAAAGGCGATATCATCAGCAGCGGTGATATCAGGATCGATGGCACGTTAAAAGGAAATATATCCGGTTCGGCAAAGGTATTGATCGGTGCCGAAGGCTCTGTAGAAGGTGATATTGAAGGCCAGCAGGCCGATATACTGGGAAGAGTAAATGGAAAGATCATCATAAAGGACCTGCTGAACCTGAGGGGTAAAGCCGTATTGCAGGGAGATGTGGCAGCAGGCAAGCTGCAGGTGGAACCTACCGTGACCTTCTCCGGTAAATGCCATGTGGGCGAAGGTTCCGTGGCAGATGTGGTGGAAATGAACAACGAAGAAGAGCAGGCGCTGGCAA
Source organism: Chitinophagaceae bacterium (assembly GCA_037190885.1). GTDB lineage: Bacteria > Bacteroidota > Bacteroidia > Chitinophagales > Chitinophagaceae > Agriterribacter. The sequence goes on along the minus strand of JBBCJQ010000020.1, from coordinate 90,591 downwards.
AATAGTCGCAGGTGAATGAATGGTTAATGATTAACTATCCTACCACTGACCACTTATTGCCATCTACTTGAAATTTCAGGTTGCAGGTTGCAGACGTAAATACATGTGGTGAATGATCAATGGTTAATTGATAAATTAACTGACCACTTACTACTTACTGTCCACTTACATCCTGCATCCTGCAACTTACATATATTTGCGGCAGATAAAGGTTGAATACATTTATGAAAAGACCGGATCTGCCCGTCAGGAAAATAATAATACCCTGTCTTCTTTTTTTATTGGCCCTGTCCATCCATTTGTTTGCGGCCAACCCTGAGAGGGTCGAGAACATATACGCAACCGGTATCTACCCGGTAATAGCTGCCATCCTGCGAAACATAACCGGATGGATCCCGTTCAGCATTGGCGATATCTTATACTTTGTATTTATTGTTTATATACTCTCTAAGCTGGTAAGCTTTATCCGTGGGAGGAAGTGGAAACAAAAAGCCTGGGGGAAAAGTCTTATTTTAAATTTTATATCTACTACCCTTTATATTTATTTAATTTTCAATATTTTATGGGGATTAAATTACAATAGGAAAGGTATCAGCCATCAAATGGATTTTGAGCGACCCGAATATACAAAAGAAGAGTTATTGATGGTGAATGACTTGCTGGCAGCAGAATTGAATAGCGCCAGTGAAGCCCTTGCGGATGGCAATATGACCATTCCGGGTAAAAGAGAATTGTTGCGGGCAGCGGAGCATCTTTATATGGATGCGGAAAAACATTACCCTTTCCTGAAATATGATATCCCTTCCGTAAAGTCTTCGCTGATCGGCTGGCTGGGAAATTACTGGGGATTTTCCGGCTATTATAACCCTTTTACGGGAGAAGCCCAGGTAAACACAGATATGCCGGCGTTTACACAGCCCTTTATCGCCCTGCATGAAATAGCGCATCAACTGGGTTATGCCAAAGAAAATGAAGCCAACTTCGTAGGGTACATGACTGCTGTAACTTCAGACAATGATATCTTCCGGTATTCCGCCTGTTTCGACCTGTTCCTGTACGCCAACCGCAATCTGCGCCGCGTGGACTCGTCAGCAGCAAAAGCGGTGATGGAAACCCTTTACCCGGCGGTAAAGGAAGATATGGAAGAGCTGAAAAGATATTACAAAAAATATGAGAACCCGGTAGAGCCTCTGATCCGCTGGGTATATGGCAAATACCTGCAGGTAAACGCCCAGCCGGAAGGAATGATGAGCTATAGTGAGGTAGTGGCCGACCTGATCGGCTATTACAAAAAATACGGTACCATCGTGCCGGCAAGAAGGATACCTTAGTCCGGTGGTATAATTTAACTTGAAATTAAGGGAGATTAAAATCCCATTAGAAATCCCTGTCTTATCGTAGTATAAGCTTTTATTGCGCTATTTTTCCAAAAAACAGCACCACCATTCGCATAGCTTGCCAGTATTATAGACCATAAACATAGAAGTATATGCACTCGATGAATATCCTGTTGATAGAAGATGAAGCGGCTGTAATATCGGTAATACAAAGAGGTTTAACAGAGCAGGGGGCCAGGGTAAGTGTCGCGCTGGACGGAACCACGGGTTTCCAGATGGCAACGTCACACAGTTTTCATGTGATCATCCTCGATATCATGTTGCCGGGCATCAATGGGATTGAGCTATGCAAAAGCCTGCGAAAGGAGTCGGTAAGTACACCAATCATCATGCTGACAGCCCTCGGCAGCACCGAAAATATTATAACCGGGCTGGATAGCGGGGCGGATGACTATATGGTAAAGCCCTTTAAAATATCAGAATTGTATGCCCGGGTAAGGGCTTTGGGAAGGCGTAATTCAACCTCCTTTAAAGACGATGAGACCATAGAATTGGGCGGGATCCAACTGAACCAGGCATCAAAAGCAGTAAGCCGCGACGGGGTGAATCTCAATCTGACCGCTACAGAATACAAATTACTGGAATATTTCATGAAAAACCCCAACCGGGTATTATCCCGCATGGACATACTCGAAAATGTCTGGGATATCAACTTTAACCTGGGCACCAACGTGGTAGACGTATATGTGAACTACCTGCGGAAAAAAGTAGATAAAAATTTTGAAAAGAAGCTCATTCATACGCTGGTTGGAATGGGCTATATGCTAAAAACATGACAGGAATGAGCATACGTAGTAAAATTATTACCCTGTTTATTTCGCTTACCATCGCCATTTCCCTTTCTTTGAGTCTTTACATTTATTTGTTTACCAAAGACGCAATACAGGATGACTTTTTTACAAGGATGAAGGTACGGGCAGAAATAGCAGCACGCTACAAGCTGATCGGGAGCGGTGATGAGACCATGTTCTTTAATGAATTGCGTCAAAAGCACCTGGCACTCCTCCCGCAGGAAAAAGAGTACGCCTTTATATCTGATATCCCGCAGTCTTTCTTTGATTCGCTGAAAGCAATGCCTCCACCCGATTTCATGCATCAGTTACGCCAGCACAAAGAAGCAAAATTCATCAGTGGAGACACGTATTTTTTTGCCACCGCTGTTACCGGCAGCAGCCAGGATACGATAGTGGTAACGACTGCTGTCAATGAGCAGGGAAAAGCCATGCTCAAAAACTTCAGCGGAAAATTCATCATCGGTTTTCTGATATCGCTTTTGGTGGTCTTTGTGCTGAGCCTTGTGCTCTCTAAGGAAATTGTAAGTCCCCTGCAAAAAATAATTGACAATGTGCAGAAGATCACCGCGTCCAATTTAAATATGCGGCTGACCCTTCCCGAAAGCGGCGGCGAAGTAGCCTCGCTGGCACAAACTTTTAACGACATGCTTGACCGGCTGGAAACATCTTTTGAAACACAAAACAACTTCTTAAATAAGGCGGCCCACGAGCTCAGGACACCGCTTACAGCCATTATCGGCGAAGCAGAGCTGGCGCTGAACCGGGAAAGATCATCGGGGGAATATGAAAATGCGCTGAATGTAATTATTAAAGAAGCAGAGCAGATGCAGCACCATACCAGCAGCCTGCTGGAACTGGCGCAGGCAGGCTACAACAGTAAAGAGCCGTTCAAGACCGAACTGCGGGTAGATGAACTGCTGTTTTCCGTAAAAAGACTGATCGATTTTACAGACCCCGACAACCGGGCCCAGATCAACCTGGACTACCTTCCGGAAGCTGAGAATAAGATCACCATCTCGGGCAACGCCAATTTGCTCAAGCTCGCATTGGCGAATATTGTTCAAAACAGCTGTAAGTACTCCAACAATGCGCCTGTGGATATATCCCTTCACGCTACAGATGTAAACTGCAAGATAACGGTTAAGGACAGGGGGATAGGTATTCCGCAAAAGGAACTTAAATACATATTTGACCCCTTCTTCAGGGCTTCCAATACCGATTCTTTCAAGGGATATGGCATCGGCCTGCCGTTGTCCCAGAAGATCATCAGGTTGCACAGAGGGACGCTGGAATTCACCTCGATAGAGAACAAAGGCACCACGGCCGTCATTACCCTGCCTTTCATAAATACCTGAACTGCATATGACTGAACCCTTTTCTGCCTGAATTAAAAACATTCACATGGTATTCTAATTTCTTTTTAATACGATCATTATCCCATCCTAATAACCGGCGTGTAGGTTTGTGTTATCATTCATTTTAACCTAAACGCAAGAACATGAAAACAATCATTATTCCTGTTAAATTCAATCTGGGCAGCGGCGCTTTGCTTCAATCTGTAGTACCTCTTTGTGAGAAGCAGGAGGTAAATGTCATTTTACTGGAAATACGGGAAGTACCCAACAACTATACGGAACTGTTGACACTCCCCAAAGTGGAACAGAAGCAATACCTGGTGAATGCCTATACAAACCACGCTGATCTACTGAACAAGACATACGGTGCCAGCATCGCCGTTACTACCGATTTTCTTTACGGTGATTCCCCTGCGGTATTTAAAAACTATGTGCAATTCAAAGGGGCATCCCTTGTTATCTACGCCGAAAACGAATGGTCGGCAGGCGGTAATAAATCGATGAATATGTTCCGTATGGTCAAAAGGTGCGGCTGTGAGCTGATGTATATTTTGGCAGAAACCAGTAAACCAAACGAGGGAGTGGATATGTATACGCTAAAAAGGCAGAACACCGGATCTGACAGACCTGTAAACAGGCATATCCACGAGGAAGCTCCCGAAACTGTAATGCACCAGTTTAACGCCGTGGATAATTTGCTGGACGACCTGCATACCCAGTATTTTGGAAAAAAGATATTGTTTAAAAAGCTGAGCAACCTGTCCAGGTATTTCCTGAAAGAAACATCCCTGCACAATATGCTGGAAAAATCCAACTGTTCCGGCGTGCTGATTACAAGATAAGGAAAGGTTATCAACGGGCATACCATTGTATGATCTGTCATTTTCAAACATCTCTATATGCTGTTAAGAGGCAAAATACCGTTACGCTATATTCTCAATAAGATCAAAATTGAGATCTTCATCATATTTACCTATACCCTTGCGGTTTGGCTTGTGGTCAGGGGATTTAACCTGGAGCACGTTTCCATTCCGCTCAGCGTTCCCTCCATCCTGGGCACTATTATATCCCTGTTGCTGGCCTTCAAGTCAAACCAGGCTTATGACAGGTGGTGGGAAGCCAGAATTATCTGGGGCAGCATTGTAAACGACTCCAGGTCCTTCACCCGGCAGGTGCTCACTTTTATACAACCTGCCGGGTTTGAAGAAGAGGTGAAGAATGAATTCAGAAGCAGGCTGGTAAAAAGACAGATCGCCTGGTGCTACAGCCTGGGAAATTCGCTCCGGAGACTGGATCCGGTTGAGGGACTTACCAGACTGATCCCATCAAAGGAAAGACAATTTGTGCTGCGCCATGACAATGTTCCGTATGCATTGATCAACCTGCATGCCAAAGACCTGAAGCTCTCATTGCATGAAGGATGGATCAACGAATTTCAGCAGGTGGAAATGGACAATACATTAAGCAGGCTTTGTGACGCTATGGGAAAATGTGAGCGGATAAAAAACACGGTTTTCCCGGTAACATACAGCATGTATATTCATTTCTCCCTGTACTTTTTCATAATGCTGTTGCCATTTGGCGTAATAGAGCATATTGGAATTGTCACTATACCGCTGGTGACCGTATTGGCTTCTTTTTTCCTTCTTGTAGAAAAAATGGCCACCCATTTACAGGATCCTTTTGAAAATAAGCCCACCGACACCCCTATGTCCACCATCGCTTTAACAATAGAGCGCAACCTGAAGCAGATGCTGCAGGATGATGATGTACCGCAGGCAAAGCAAGAGAGTTCATATTATGTGCTGTAGAAGACCGGAAGATGGTAAAATTGGTAAGACACGTAAGATAATGCATGCCCTCTTACCATTTTACTCTCTTGCCATTTTACGGTCTTACCATCTTGCCATTTAGCATTCTTTCAAACCGAGAGGTATATTAACGGCCAATCCGCCTTCTGCTGTCTCTTTGTATTTATGGTTCATGTCAATGGCGGTATCCCACATGGTTTTTACCACGGCATCCAGCGATACCTTGGCATAATCAGGGGCGCTTTGCAATGCCAGTTGCGAAGCAGTGATGGCTTTTATGGCGCCCATTGTATTTCTTTCTATGCACGGCACCTGCACCAGCCCCGCAATCGGATCGCAGGTAAGTCCCAGGTGATGTTCCATCGCTATCTCCGCCGCCATCAGGCTTTGCCGCTGGGTACCCCCCATCACTTCTGTGAGCGCACCGGCCGCCATGGCCGATGATACGCCTATCTCTGCCTGGCAGCCACCCATCGCCGCCGAAATCGTAGCTCCTTTTTTAAATATGCTGCCGATCTCGGAAGCGGTCAGCAAAAACGAAACAATATTGTTTTCGTCATCCGGCGCATCGTTGAAAACCAGGTAGTACATCAGCACCGCGGGAATAACACCGGCAGCACCGTTGGTAGGCGCGGTGACCACTCTCCCGAAAGACGCGTTCTGCTCATTGACGGCCAGCGCAAAACAGCTCACCCAGTCAAGTATGTATTTAAATCCGCTCCCTCCCTGCCTGATCGCATTCACCCATTCTTTAAAATCCTTATAGGTTCTGTCCTTCAGCAGCTTCCGGTTAAGGCGTTCCGCCCGGCGTTGTACGCCCAGGCCACCGGGCAGGATACCACTGGTATGGCAACTGGTGTAAATGCAGTCCCGCATTACCTCGTAGATGCGTATCAGTCCCCGCCGGGTATTTTCTTCACTACGCCAGGCCTGTTCATTTTCCAGCACTACTTCGTGGATCGCCAACCCGGTTTTCATACACCAGTGCAGCAGATCGGATGCTTTATTGATCGGAAAAGGAAGGCTGATATTTTGGGAAACAGTGGCTTTTTCTCCTTCCTGTACCACAAAACCACCGCCGATGGAGTAATAGGTCTCGCTGATCTGCTGCCCGTCAGCCAGGGTAGCCAGGAAGCTCAGCCCGTTGGGATGAAAAGGAAGGGTTTCTGTCATGAGAAAGACGACATCTTCCGAAGGATCAAACCGGATCATCATATTCAGTCCGCCGGGATTGATCATTTTTTCTGTTGCGATCTGCTCAATACGGTCGGTCAGCGACTCTACTGCAAAGGTTTCCGGATCTTCCCCACATAAGCCTAGTTGCACGGCTATATCGGTTCCGTGTCCCTTACCGGTCTTGGCAAGAGAACCGTATAACAAAACTTTTATACCGGTTACATCCGTCAATTGGTTCTGTACCGCCAGTTTGGATGTAAACATCTGGGCAGCCCGCCATGGACCCAGGGTATGGGAACTGGAAGGTCCCACCCCGATCTTAAACATATCAAACACTGAAATGGCTTCGTGCGGCAAGGGGAAAAGCTTTGTGTAAAGATAGGGAATAAAAAAGCGCCTGCAAGCAGGCGCTGATAATATAACAAGTTGATAATCAATATAATCTTCGCACTTTTATGGTTTCATTGATCTCTTTCAGCAATTCCAGGGCTTCTTTAGACAGTCCTTTGTTGACATCCAGCACCACATAACCGATCTCATCATTGGTTTTCAGGTATTGTCCCACGATATTGATATGGTGACCGGAGAGCCGGCTGTTGATCTGGGAAAGCACACCCGGTACGTTCCTGTGGATATGCAGGATGCGGTGGGAGCCTTCCTGCATCGGCAATGCCAGCTCAGGTACGGTATGAGAGCCGATGGAGGTACCTGTTTCCAGGAAGTTGATCAGCTTATTGCTCACATCTTCACCGATATTTGCCTGCGCTTCCTCTGTGGAGCCGCCGATATGCGGGGTCAGTATCACATTGGACAGGTTTTGAAGCGGCGTATTGAAGAGGTCTCCGTTTTTCTCGGGTTCCAGCGGGTAAACATCCACCGCTGCACCGGACAGGTGTTCCGACTGCAAGGCTTTGGCCAGGGCTTCCAGGTCTACCACCTCGCCCCGGGCATAATTGATAAAAAGAGCGCCTTTTTTAAAATGCTTGATATTCTGGGCGTTGATGAGGTTCTTTGTTTGCTTGGTATCCGGCACGTGCAGGGTCACGATATCCGCTTCCTGCAATACATCCTTAAGGTTTTTTCTTGCCTGCGCATTTCCCAAAGGCAGGCGGGTCACGATGTCATAGAAGATCACCTTCATACCCAGCGCCTCCGCCAGCACGCTTACCTGCGCACCGATATTGCCGTAGCCGATGATCCCCAGGGTTTTGCCCCTCAATTCGTAGCTTCCTTTTGATTCCTTTAACCAGCGCCCTTCATGTGCCGCCTTGTTTTTGTCCGGTATCCTGCGGATCAGCATCACGGAAAGCCCGATGATCAGCTCCGCTACCGAACGGGTATTGGAATACGGTGCGTTGAATACGGCTACCCCTTTGGAGGTGGCTTCCTTCAGGTCCACCTGGTTTACACCTATGCAAAAGCAACCGATTGCCTGCAATTTCCGGGCGGCTTCCAGCACCGCAGGTGTTATCTGCGATTTGGAGCGGATACCCAGTAAGTGTACATTTTTGATCTCTTTGATCAGCTCGGCTTCCGGCAACGCGCCGGCCAGCTTCTTCACGGAAGCATATCCTGCATCTTTAAAATTCCGGACCGCCAGATCGCTAATATTTTCAAGCAGTAAAATATTAATCTTTTCTTTGGGATAACTGGTCTTATTTTTGTCAGTCATTTGTAAATGGTTCTAAAATTTTCGCAAAAGTAATAACTAATTATGTTCCGGCGTTCTTAACCCGATTAAATCCAATGAAAAGCTGCGTATTATACATATGTCTGTCCCTGTTCTTTTTGCCCGGCTGTTACTATACCACCATTGATAAAAGCAAAAATAAGTCCTTAGAACAACCGGAAGAGGCTGTCTCAGCCCCCCTTATCCCGCCGGCAGACTTCGATAGATTTTACCAGGCTTCTGATGAATTCTATGAATCGGTGCTGAAAAGATCCGGTTTCAGCGGCGGGTTCCTGGTTGCAAAAAAGGGGGAGATCATTTATGAAAAGTATACAGGCCTCTGCCGCAACGGCGCAGCGGATTCACTTTGCTCAAACAGTGCACTCCATCTGGCATCGGTATCCAAAACCTTCACCGGCATGGCCATTTTAAAGCTGTGGGAAGACGGCAGCCTGAATATAGAGGAAGAGGCATCCGTGTATCTGCCGGGGTTCAACTACCCGGGTGTTACCGTCAAAACCCTCCTGAACCACCGGAGCGGGCTTCCCAATTACACGCATGTGATGGAACAGATGGGCTGGGACCGGAATACCATCATGCATAACCGGGATATTCTCAATTTTCTGATCAACCGGAAAAAAGAGCTGTCATTCGGGCGTCCCGATCGCTCTTTCAACTATTGCAATACCAATTATGCCCTGCTGGCCCTGATCATTGAAAACGTAAGCGGACTACCCTACCCCCAGTATATGCAGGAAAATTTCTTTACCCCCCTGGACATGACGGATACCTATGTATTTACGATGTCTGATTCTGCAAGATCGCTCCCTTCGTATAACTGGAAAAATCAACAGGAAGCATTCACCTATCTTGATGCCGTGTATGGAGATAAGAACATATACAGCACACCCCGCGATCTGCTGAAATGGGAATCGGCGCTTAGTTACGGACAGATTTTCAAGCCCGAAACGTTGAATGCTGCCTACAGCGGCTACAGCTACGAAAAAAAAGGGATCAACAACTACGGACTGGGTTGGCGAATGCTGGAATATCCCAACAACGATAAGATCATTTTCCATAATGGATGGTGGCATGGTAACAATACCGTATTTGCCAGGATGATAAAGGATTCGGCCACTGTAATTGTGCTGGGGAACAGGTTTAACAAAAATATTTACCAGGCACGCAAGCTCTTTGCGGCTTTCGGGGATTATGCTACTGATGAGGATGCGGAGGAGTAGGAATGTAAGATGGTAAGACACGTAAGACCGTAAAACATGTAAGACCGTAAGATGGCATGCTTTATCTTACGGTCTTGCTATTTTACCATTTTACCATCTTACCATTTTCCGCGTCTTACTATCTTACCATTTTACTATCTTGCCATTTTACTTCGTTTACATGAAAATATTTTCCGCCGGTCAGATCAGGTTGTGGGACCAGTTTACCATTCAGCATGCGCCCGTTTCGTCGGTTGACCTGATGGAAAGAGCGGCTGCCAAATGTGCCGACTGGATCAACCGCAATATCACTGCCGATAAGGAAATAAGCATTTTCTGCGGACCGGGCAATAACGGCGGAGACGGACTGGTAATAGCCCGGTTGCTGACGGAATATGGAAGAAAAGTTCGCCTATACATACTGGAAAGCAGTCAATATTCCCCGGACTTTTCTGTCAACCTGGAGCGGCTGACACCGCTTTCACTTAAAGTACACTATCTCCGTACCCAGACGGATTTCCCGGAAATGAGCACCAGCCATGTTATCATAGATGCTCTGTACGGTTCTGGGTTGAACCGGCCGCTCGATGGCATTGCCGCCCAACTGGTAGTGCATCTCAACCGATCGGGTAGCATCATCCTTTCCATCGATATTGCCAGTGGCCTGTTTGCCGATAAAAGTTCAATCGGCAACGCCGTGATCCGTCCGGCGCATACCCTCACCTTCCAGGCATACAAGCTGGCCTTCCTCCTACCCGAAAACGAGCCTTACACCGGTGAAGTGACCATGCTGGATATAGGCTTGCATGCGGACTATTACCATGCTACTGCCACTACCTGCGAACTGGTAACTGAAGCAACCGTACGATCCCTTTACAGACCACGGAAACCCTTCGCCCACAAAGGCAATTACGGCAATCTTTTGCTGACCGCCGGCAGTCATGGTATGATGGGCGCTGCTGTGCTGGCGGCAAAGGCCTGTCTTCGCTCGGGAGCAGGTAAACTTACCTGTTATGTACCCGGCTGCGGATATTCTATCCTGCAGACGGTTGTTCCGGAAGCCATGTGTCTTACCGATACAGGAGAAACACATATATCGGGCAGCGATATTCCGGAGGGATTTGATGCCATAGCCGCCGGGCCCGGTCTGGGCCGGCACCCTGACAGTCTTTTGATGCTGGAAAGTCTGTTTGACCAGCAGATCGCATTGGTTCTGGACGCAGATGCGCTGAACCTGCTGGCAACCCGTCCACAGTTGTATACAAAGATCCCGCGTAACGCGATCCTGACGCCACACCCGAAAGAATTTGAGCGCCTGTTCGGTAAAACGAACGACCATTTTGACAGACTGCAACTTGCGATGGAAAAAGCGCAGGAGCTGGGCATTTATATTGTGCTGAAAGGGAAATACAGCTTTATAGCCACCCCTTCCGGCAACGGTTATTTCAATGCTACCGGCAACCCGGGGATGGCAACCGGCGGCAGCGGCGATGTGCTTACCGGCATACTGCTGGGCCTGCTGGGACAGTATGCAACGGAAGACGCCGTTTTATTGGGCGTATACCTTCACGGGCTGGCAGGTGACCTGGCTGCCATGCACAAAACACAGGAAGCCATGACCGCCGGGGATATTATACACTACCTGCCGGACACATTCCGGAAGATAAGCGCCAATAGCTGAAAATATTACTCCAACGCGTAAAAAAGCCCCGGTAACTTAGTATCCCGGACATCACCGGCTTCTCCTGGCCATTATGCAGCGTACACGCCTGGTTTCCCTTGACGCCCTTCGCGGGTTTACCATTGCCGCTATGATCATGGTGAATTTTCCCGGCATGGAAAGCCATGTATACCCTACGCTGCAACATTCCGCGTGGAATGGCCTCACATTTACCGACACCATCGCGCCGATCTTTCTTTTCGTGGTGGGGGTGTCTGTTGTATTCGCGTACAGCCGCCGGCTTGCAAACGGGACGCCGAAGGCCGGACTTTACAAAAAGATACTGTTCCGCTCTTTTAAAATATTTGCAGTAGGCATGCTGCTGAACATGATGCCGGATTTTGACCTTAACAATATCCGCTGGACGGGAACCCTGCACCGGATCGCATTTGTGTTCCTGTTTTGCGCCATCATCTTTTTGAACACTACCTGGAAACAGCAGGTATGGATAACAGTGGTATTGTTAACCGGCTACTGGATGCTGCTTACCCGGGTGCCTACTCCGGGGCATGATACCGCCATGCTGGAGCCCGGCATCAACATCGTCGCCTGGTTCGATTCCCGGTTCCTTCCCGGTAAAATGTGGCAGGGCACCTGGGACCCGGAAAGCATCCTCAGCACTTTCCCTTCGATAGCCACCGGCATTACCGGCATGCTGGCGGGTAAGCTCATGATCAGTAAGCTGGCGCCGGCTGAAAAAGTGAACCGGCTGATGACGGCCGGCCTGTTTTCCGCCATACTGGGCTATTTCTGGGGACTCATTTTCCCCGTAAATGAAAACCTATGGACAAGTTCCTTTGTCCTGGTCACTTCCGGGTTATCCGCCATGCTGCTGGGTGCCTTTTATTTTATTACAGATATAAAGGGCTATACCCGGTGGACCCGCCCGGGCGTTGTTTTTGGTGCCAACGCCATTGCGGCCTATGTATTGGCTGACGTACTGGCATTGTTCTTCTACCGTGCACCATTGAATGAAATCATCATTACCGGGTGGATCGATGCCGGTCTGCCGCCGCCATTCGCCAGCCTGTTGTATGCCCTGCTTTTCGTAGGCATCAACTACATTTTTATGTACCTCCTGTACCGGAAGAAAATATTCATTAAACTGTAAAAAAGAGTCAGGTGGGCGGAATATGCGCTCCAACTTCGCAGCGAAGGAGAGCCTTTCTACCCTGCAATCAATATCTTTAAGGCGCTGCCGTTCGTATTCCCGGTGATTACGTAACCGTCTCCCGGTTACACTGTATCATCCTCCTCTGTATAATTCATTTCCTTTTTAAATGTTTCTTCCAGATAGAAAAGAGCGATCACCGCTAACAAATAAGCGAACAGTCCGACGATCAACGCACTGTAAATAATGCCGGTATATCCCTTTAGTAAAACAAAAAGAGCGGTAAGCGGAATGACTGTGGCTCTTACAAAATTAGGTATGGTGGTGGCTACCGTAGCCCTGAGGTTGGAACCGAAAAGCTCTGCGGCTACGGTAATAAACAATGTCCAGTAACCGCTGGCAAATCCAAGGAAAGCACATATTATATACAGCAGGATTACGGAGTGTAAAGGAAACAGCAGGTAAATGAGTACCAGGCAGGCAGACATCAGGATAAACACCAAGATGGCTTTTTTCCTGCTCTGCAGGCGTTGACTTAAAAAGCCGCTGACCAGGTTGCCCGCCACCTGTCCTGAGAAAGCAAACATAACCGCTTTACCGGCATCCAGGGATCCATCCAATCCCAGCGCCACGCCGAATTCAGGCGAAAAGGTTATTAATATGCCCATCACAAACCATATCGGCATACCGATAATAATCCCGTTCAGATATTTCAGGAAGCGTTTCCGGTTGTTCAGCAGCATCCAGATATTCCCGCGTTTTACCTTCCGTTCTTTTAATTGCATGAAAATTCCCGATTCAAACACGCGGATGCGTAACAGCAGCAACAGCAACCCCAGCCCGCCCCCGATAAAATACGATACCCGCCAGTCGAAGAAATAGGATACCAGATAGGCCATTAAAGCGCCCAGCACACCCATCGTTGCAACTAACGTTGCCCCATACCCCCTGATCCTGGCCGGCAGAATTTCCGATACAAGTGTAATCCCTGCCCCCAGCTCACCGGCGAGCCCGAAGCCTGCAATGAAACGAAGCACCGCATAGGCGCTTACTGAAGTAACAAACCCATTGCCTATATTGGCTAAAGAATAGATAAGGATGGAGCCGAACAATACAGACAACCTTCCTTTTTTATCACCCATGATCCCCCACACAATGCCTCCGATCAACATACCCGCCATTTGCAGGTTCAACAGCATCAGACCGTCTTCCATGATCTTTTCCTGTGAAAGTCCGAGGGAAGTCAGGCTGGGGACCCGAACGATGCTGAAAAGGAAAAGATCATACATATCTACCATATATCCCAGCGCCGCCACCAGTACAGGCACCCGCATAAGATGACTTGTTGTGGAGCGGGATGATGCGATTGCAAATGATTCTTTCATTCTTATGGTTTTTAATTCACCGTCAAAGGCTACGATCATTTTCACCTTAGGTTATGAGATGCCTGTTCAGGAAAGAAACGTCGCATATATCCGGCTCTTAACAAGGGAGCTTGCCTTCCGTACAGGACAGATTTTAAAAGAGAGCTATTCTGTTTCGCTTCATCTGGTTTTTCAGGCGTCTAAAATTCCGGGATACCATTTGTTGATATTACCGGCATACAGTTTATCAACTACCTCCCGGGGCAGGTGAAGTGTACGGAACTTGCCAGGCACTTCCGGCGCTTCCATTATTTCATCGGAAACAAAAAACCTCCAATGACCTGTCCAGATGGAGTAAGCATTTGCCTGGACTGTCTCCGGAGATATAGAATCATCTGTAACAATATCTGTAGCATACAGTATCCTGTCCTGGTATTTAATAAGAAAACCTCTTACTTTTTCATGTTCATTAACCGCCTGGTACTGCAGGTGAGATATACGTTCTGCCATGTCTACCGCTAAATTGGGAAACCTGTCGAGTCTTTTGGCAATTTCATCCACGCTCCATTCCAGGCTGGCAAGATGCGCCCCCACAAACCGCATGTCAGGATGCTTTTCAAGCATATGATCCCTTGCTTCTATCTGCCGGTTATAAGATGGATATTCAGGGTGCAGATACATATGATATTCGGGATGATGTGTGAAATACTCCCTGTCATTGCTTACTGTCATTTCTTCTATGGGCAGCCAACAATTCCTGGGCTCTCCCAGGTGCCCGAGCAGTGTTTTATCATTGTCTGTAATAAAGTCAAAAACGGGGTCCAACCTCGGATCATCTATCATCACAAAATCCCCCGCTCCATCCTTATATTCCATCCCGATATTTTTCCACACCTTAACCCCTGCTGCACCGTGCCTGAACGACGCATCAAGATTGTCAATTGTTTTCTCCAGCCAGCCCGGTTCTCCAATGCCCTGTATCCTGAAACTGGCAATAAAGCCAAAATGCCCGGGATTGTTTTTCAGTTGTCCGGTTGCAAAATCCCGCTGCTGCTCCAGTGAAGGAAAGCCCGGCACATCTACGTTGATGCTCAGCAAACCCAGGTTATTTGCTTTGGCAAAGTTTACCAATGCCGAACTATGGGTATTCACATGTGTATGAGCGTCAAATTTCCGGATGGAAGGAAAGTCGTTCATTGTATAAAAACGACCTTCCCGTATTTCACTGCCGGCTGAGGAATGGTTTTTCATTATAATTTATAAGATGAAATGTTCCTGTTATTTTTAGTTTCGTTTGAGCCCACAATATCCAGCTTCTCCGATACCAGGTTCTTCACCGCTGCTATAGCAGGTGGAAATAATTTTCGTAAATCAATCTCCTCTTTTGATTCAAAACAGGTATGCAAAGTACGGATGAATATATTCTTTATTTCAGTAGCCAGGTTGATTTTACAAATACCATTTTCTATAGCTTCCCGCAGGCTTGCTGCAGGTATTCCTGAGCCACCGTGCAAAACCAGCGCCACATCTGTTATGGCATGTATCTCTTTCAGTCTTTCTATATCCAACCGGGGTTCTTTTTTATAGAATCCATGTGCCGACCCGATAGCTACAGCCAGCGCATCTACACCGGTCTGCTCAACAAAGATCCTGGCCTGTTCCGGATCAGTGAAGCCAATGGTTTCAGTTGATTGCCCCAGCTTGGCGATATATCCAAGCTCTGCTTCAACATTGGCATTGTATTTTGCTGCAAGCTTCACTACTTTTCCGGAAACGGCTATATTCTCCTCAAACGGTTTTTCACTGGCGTCTATCATCACGGAATCAAAACCGGCGGCAAGGCAGGCTTCCACCAGTTCATAAGAGTCGGAATGATCCAGGTGAAGCCAGCCTTCCACCTGGTAAAATGCCAATGCAGCGGTAGCCATACTTACAGCTACCTGTAAGCCCATATAATCTATGGAACTTTTGGTCAGTTGCAGAATAACGGGCTGCCCTGTTTGTTGTGCCGCTTCCATTATTCCCCTTAATGTCTCATAATTGTAAAAGTTGGTAGCCAGCAGGGCAGATCTTTCCTGCTGCTTCAGCCGCAGCTTCTCTTTTAAACTAATTTTCTTCGTAGCCATATCTTTCTTTTAAAATCGCAAACACTTCCTGCCTGTCGGAAAATGCGCCTGTGCCGCCGGCTGCCGTAGTAGAAAAAGCTGCCGCCATATTTCCAAACCGCTGGCAATATTCCGGGGGCTTATTTTGAAGGAACTGGTAAACGAACCCTGCATTGAAACTGTCTCCTGCCCCGATGGCATCTGTTACCGTATCATTCAAAAAAGCGGGTAACGGATTTAATTGGCCATCGCGCAGCATAGCGGAGCCCCTGTTCCCCTGTTTGATAACAACGGTATTACATACGGGTTTTATCTTTTGCAATGCCTGTCCAATTTCATCACATTTTGTTATTTTCAGTAACTCCGTTTCATTTGGAAAAAAAAGATCCACTTCAGGTAATATGTCATCCAGGTCCAGTTCCCATTTTTCCGTGGGGTCCCATTGAGGATCAAATGAGGTAGTCAGCCCCAGGCGCCTGGCTTTTCTGAATATATCGCCTGTATCTTTTTGTAAGGCAGACTGGATAAAATATGAAGAGATGTGCAGGTGCCTGGACTGCTGAACAATATCCCAGTTGATCTCTTTACCGGAAAATGTATCCATGGCCCCCTGGTGCGTTACCATAGCCCGGTTTTCCCCGAAATTGAGCGCTACTGTAGCACCGGTGTTGCAGGATTTTTCCAGTATGACCCCGGTAGTATCAACAGCTTTCGAACGAAGACTGTTCATGACGAAATCGCCCAGCAAATCAGCACCGAGTTTTCCAATGAAAGCAACCCTGCTTCCCAAAATGCTGATATTGCTTGCAAAAATAGCGGAAGAACTCCCCAGCACCAGGCTCATTTGCCGTGCAAGCGTTTCTTTTCCCATTACAGGAAAAGTATCTATTTTGTTTAAAATGAGATCTACATTTAATTCACCGATTACAACTACATCGTACTTTTTGATACTCATTTGTATATTCTCAGCTTCGTATAATAATTCAGATTCCTTTTTATTACTGGTGCTTCTTTCCGTTGACTGTAAAAGGATAGATAACCACACCTTTAACTACCCGGGTGATGGTCGCCTTTTCGCTGGGGCTGTCGGGTCTTAAACCAAACTCAAGCGATTTATAGAATGCCAGTATCTGCGCAGGCAGCACACTGCATACCGAAAGGAACTCTTCATCAACTTTCCCGCTATCCTTTGCCAAAACTATTAAAAGATCCATACTGATATCACTATTGCGTGTTTCAGCCACTCCAATGCTAAAAAGCCCTTTTTCACCAGCCGCAATGGCCTTTATTAAATCTTTTTCATACTGATATACATATTCATCATTCGAAAACAGGTATACCATCAGGGTAGATGGGTTAATCACAGCTTTGGGTCCATGCCTGAACCCCAGAAATGAATCAAACTTGCATATTACCTTTCCATCTGTCAGTTCCTGCACCTTAAGGTCCGATTCATTGGCAACGGAACGTAAAGGACCCGACCCCAGAAAGATAGCCCGTTCGAAATCAAGCTTTGCAACATCTTTCAACTGCTCCCGGTAATTATGAAGTATGTTGTGGGCATAGTCAGCCAGCCGGATCACCTGTTTTTCAAGTTCCGGCACCTCTCTTATACGTGAAATCAAAAGTCCGGCCAGCAGCATAGATGTGAAGCTCCCTGTCATGGCAAGACTTTGATCATTCGCTTCAGGCGGCAAAAGAAACACCAGCACCCGGCTATTGGCTGTTTCTTCTGACAATGCTAATTTTCCTTTTGGGTTACAGGTAATAATAAGATGATAGGTCTTTTGAGAAAACACATCTGCCAACTGCAGTGCCGCAACACTTTCAGGGCTGTCTCCCGACCTGGCAAATGAAATAAGGAGATTGGTACTGGCATTAAAATAATGCGCCGGATGAGAAATCAGATCTGTTGTAGGTATGGCAATTGTTTGACGCCCCGTATTTTTTTGAAAAGGCCCCTGTAAAACATCTCCTATATACGCGGAAGTACCTGCGCCTGTAAGGATCACAGAAAGCGAATCATGCGAAAAGGCCTCCCGCAGAAACAATTCCAGATTGTCTTTTTGCGATGCCACCAGCTTCCATGTTTCGGTCCACAGCGCCGGCTGCTGCGAGATTTCACGGGCAGTGAACAATGCTCCCTTCTGTTCCAGCTCATTTTGAGAAAAACCGAGATAGTATGAAAGCGCCTGTTGATTTGGTTGAGCAGAATTTCCTTCCTTTAATTTCATTTTATTTCGATTGTAATTTCAAAATTATACAATATCTTTCAAATCTAAAGCTTTTTTTTATATTTTTACTTTCGAAACTTTTCTTTTTAAAAAAGTATTGTAAAACGCCGCACTCAATAACTATCTTCAATTTTACCATGAAAACAGACGGGATAATGATTATAAAGTACATGGAAGCAAAAAAGATATTGTCAGCACTTTTTACAGTTGTCATCATTTCAGCAGGCTCTGTACCAGAGCTGTCTGCACAACCATTCACATCGTATACAGAAGCCGTTTCCGGAACCAGAATACGTTTGGAAATGGTAGCCGTCAAAGGAGGCGTGGCTACTATCGGAAGTCCCGGCAAAGAACCCGGCAGAAAAGACGATGAAGGTCCGGTCCATTCGGTGGAACTGGATGCTTTCTGGATGGGTAAATATGAAATAACCTGGGATCAGTACGAATTGTTTGTATATCCGGCCATCAGCGAAGAGCTAAATGCCAGGGCAAATAAAAACCGGGGCAAGGTTGATGCCGTTACCTCTCCCACCCCGCCGTTTACGGACATGAGCTTTGGTATGGGAAAAGCAGGTTATCCGGCAGTGAACATGACCCAATATGCCGCGTTGGCTTATTGTAAATGGCTTACTGAAAAAACAGGGCATTTTTACAGGCTGCCTACAGAAGCTGAATGGGAATATGCCTGCCGGGCCGGTTCCGGAGAAGCCTATAGCTTTGGAAATGACAAAAATCAGTTGGCGGAATATGCATGGTATAGCAAAAACAGCAACGAGAAATATCATAAAGCAGGCACAAAAAAACCGAATGCATGGGGTTTATACGATATGCATGGTAACGTGGCCGAGTGGACATTGGATCAGTATCTGCCTGACTTTTATAAGACACCCGAAAGTGTAAAGAGAAATGCATGGGCAAAACCTGCCACGCTGTATCCCCGGGTAGTAAGAGGCGGATCCTGGGACGATGACGCGGAGGACCTCCGGTGTGCGGCGAGACTGCCTTCGGAAGCATCATGGAAGCTACGTGACCCCCAGATACCCAAAAGTGACTGGTGGAATACCGACGCTTCTTTTGTTGGGTTCCGTGTGGTACGGCCGCTTAAACAGCCTTCTGCTGAAGAAATCGCCCAATATTTTGCCCGGCAGCCCCAGGATTTTTGATTGGGGGTTTATCACAATGACCGATCATATAGTTTGTATATTTTCCGCACAACAATATAAATTAATTGTAAATTAGCGGACATAAGATATGCTCCATACATTCAATCCGATATATGAAACTGAGAAAAAAGGTTTGACCAACGAACCTGCACTCCTGCAAAAAACGGCAACCGGAGACTGGGAAGCATATACAATACTGTTCAATCACTATCTTCCCAAACTATCACAATACATATACCCGTTCACATCTCATTCCAGGCAGGATACTGAAGAAGTGATACAGGAAGTATTTTTAAAGATATGGGAAAAGAAGGAAAGCCTGGTAGCCATCCGCTGCTTTGATGGATACCTCTTTAAGATGGCCAGGAATAAGCTGGTTGATATGCTCGCAGGACAAAAAGTATTACAAACTAAACATAAAGGCTATGCGCTGCTGAAGCCGACAAGCCACTCTGAACCGGAACACGCTATCATATATACAGAATATTACGAAGCCGCCAAAACCGCTATAGACAGCTTATCACCCAAGTTAAAGACCGTCTTTCTCATGAGCACCGAGCAGGATCTTGCACTGGATGAAATTGCTTCTACTTTAAGCCTTCCAAAAGAGACCGTTAAGAAAAGATTGTATCTTGCCAGTAATTCTATCCGGAATTACCTGTACTCCCGCATGGGAGTGGCCAAATTAATGCTGCTGTTTTTATTTCTCCTGAAAAAGTAAAAAACACTTCCACTTCCTGCGCCGGCAACCGTCTTATAAATAAAACTGGTTTGCATGAACAGGCACGAAGCTATTTTGTGGACGGAAAAACTTGCTGGCGGGCAGTACAGTCAGCAGGAATTAGATGTTTTCCTGGCGTATTTACAAAGTGCGGATGAGAAAGAAGTAGAAGAAATCCTTTCGGTATACCACAAAAAGCTGGGCGGGCAGTCTTCTTATCCGTTGCAGGTAGATCCTGATTTTATGGAACGGTTAAAAATGCTTCGCCCGGAATCAGAAGAAAACATACCGCTTTCAGCCCATTCTGCAAAGGTTATTCCCGCCTGGTTAAAGTTAAGCGCGGCGGCCATGCTCATTCTTTCACTCTCCATTAGTTTTTACCTGTTTACAGGCAGAAGTAAGCGACCATTGAATGTTGTGGCTATCGAAAAGGATACAACGTGGACCATGCCCGAACATAACAAGGCAATGCTTACACTGGCAGATGGATCAACCATTGCGCTGGATGCCGTTACGGATAGAAATATTTCTGACCAGCATGGGGTAAAAGTCATAAAAATAGACAGCGCTCTATTAAGCTATAAAAATGATAACCATCAATCGCAACCACACGCGCCTGTTTTTAATACCATTACTGTGCCGGTTGGAGGGCAATATCAGCTTATTCTGGCAGACGGCTCCCATGTATGGCTCAATTCTGCATCCTCGCTTATATTCCCTGTTGCATTTGTAGAAAAACACAGGAAAGTAGCATTGAAAGGAGAAGCATATTTTGAAATAGCCAAAGACGCACTAAAGCCTTTTATAGTGGAAACAGGCGATATGCAGGTGCAGGTGTTGGGCACACATTTTAATGTAATGGCTTATCCCGATGAAGAAGGTATAAAAACCACTTTGCTGGAAGGATCCGTAAAGCTTAGCAGCAATACCGGTCATACGCTTATCCGGCCCGGCGAGCAGGGCACATTGCTACATGAGAGTACAGCTTCATTTACAGTGGACAAAGCCAATATAGATGAAGTTATTGCATGGAAAGAAGGACGTTTCAGGTTCGATGAAATGAATATCAGGCCCATCATGCGCCAGATATCCCGCTGGTATGATGTTGATGTTGCATACGAAGGCGACCTGTCTGGCATCTCCTTATCAGGATCTGTACCCCGCAAAGAAAATGTAACACAATTGTTGCGTGCCCTGGAAATGTGCGAACGCGTAAAGTTTGAAATGAAAGGAAATCAAATCCTGGTAAAGCCTTTTGTCAACTAAAATTTCAAAATCATGAAAAAAGAGACTTAACAAAAAAAGCTGTTCAGCGATCTTAAAAAACCAGGAGTGTTGGTACCACCCCTGGCAAATGCCGGGTCTGCCTGTAACAGAAAATTGCGTAAACCATTTTTTATCACAAAACCCAACTGCACAAAGGTATGAAACTGCTTTTATGGAGCAAAGCCTTATTTGGCCGATTGCGCTCCCTTCCCAACCAGGCGCTGTTAACAATGCGATTAACTGCTATTTTACTTCTTACTTTTACCCTTAGCGTGAATGCCCACACGTTTTCTCAAACTATTACTTATTCTGCAAAGAATGTCAGTTTGAAAAAAATATTCCGTGTAATTGAAAAGCAAACAGGCTATGGGTTTGTTTACGATCCGGCATTGCTGAAAAAAGAAGATGTTGTAAACGTTGATTTTAAACAAACTCCGCTCAGGGATGTGTTAAATATCTGCCTTGAGAAGAAGTTGCTGGATTTTGAGATAACGAATGAGATCATTGCAATAAAGGCAAAACAACCCCCTCACAACAAGAATACCGGAACTAGGGAGGTGGCGCAAGATGTTCCTCCTCATGACATCAGGGGAAGGATCACCAACGAAGCGGGCGAGCCATTGCCCGGCGTAAGCGTAGTGGTGAAAGGGACACAAAAGGGAGCTATGACCAATAATAATGGTGAATATATTATTGAAGGAGTAAACGATGGCACTGTCATCCTGGTTATTACATACAGCGGATATGCCACGCAGGAGATCAAAACCGATGGCACAAAACCGCTTGATATTAAGTTGGAAGTACAAAGCACAGAGATCACCGAAGTAGTGATCACGGCTTTTGGCCAGGAAAAACAAAAGAGGTCATTAGGATATGCCACGCAGGTAGTGAAGGGTGAAGAATTGACGGAAGCCAGGGAAGTAAATGTAGCCAATTCACTGAAAGGAAAAGTAGCAGGCGTATTTGTAAGCCCGTCTAATACCGGACCCGGCGGTTCTTCTTTTTTGAACATCCGTGGCGCCAGCTCACTCGCTGGCAATAATCAGCCATTATATGTAGTAGATGGCGTACCCATCGATAACCAGACGATTGGCGCCCCCGATGCTAATAACGCCCGCGGGCAGGCAAAAGATTATGGCGATGGGATTGGTAATATTTTGCCGGACGACATTGAATCTGTTACGGTTTTAAAAGGACCCAATGCCGCTGCACTGTATGGTTCGAGAGGCGCCACAGGAGTGATACTGATCACTACTAAAAAAGGAAGCAAAGGAAAAATGGCAACTGTGGATTTTAACTCGAATGCTACTTTTGAAACGCTGAATACCCAGCCCGTTTACCAGAAAACATGGGGCCCGGGATACGACAATGATTTCAGCAGTTATGAAAGTGTAACCGTTGATGGCGTACAGGCCATGAAATTCCCTGACTGGACCGGTGGTGAAAGTTACGGTCCGAAATTCGACGGATCAAATGTTGTGCTGGCTACCTGGCCCGAAGCCGGCGTATTAAAATTCTCCCCGGCAAATGAAGACAGGATCCAGGCGTTTTATAACACCGGTTCCACTTATACCAATACCCTCGGCTTGTCTGGCGGAACAGACCGGGCCAATTACCGCCTGTCTGTTTCCGATATGCGTAACAATGGCATATATCCCACATCGAAGCTTAACAGGCAAACTATCAATTTGCGTGTAGGCTTTAATGCCACCCCAAAATTATATGTTGAAGGAAAGGTAAACTATATCAGGCAGCATGGCGCAAACCGGCCGGGCAACGGGCTTGATATCAATACGGTACAGGTTGGTTTGACCAGGGCCCCTGCGTTTCTAAGCATGGACATGCTCAAGGATTATAAGCTGCCCAACGGAAGGGCCAATAACTGGACTGATGGACGCCCGTTTAATCCTTACTGGGTGTTGAACGAATTTTTGGGTAACGACAGTCGTAACAGGATGATAGGCTATATACTGGCACGTTACAATTTTACCAACTGGCTCTCATTACAGGCACGCACGGGGGCGGATATTTATACCGATGTCCGTTTTTTCAGGATCGGTTATGGAACACCCACTGGAGCATTTAACCTCCGCCAGGGGCAGGTGAATAACGATGAAATCCAGGTAAAAGAAGAAAACAGCGATGTGTTGCTGACGGCATCAGGAAATCTTTCTAAAAAATTCACCGGCTCATTTTCTGTAGGCGCCAATCATCTCGACCGCCGGCAGGAAAGCGTGAGTTTGCAGGGCAACAATCTGAATGTGCCGAATGTGTACCATATCTCCAACGCCGGTTTGGTAGTTCCCGGAAACAGTTTGTCCCGGAAACGCATCAATTCTGTTTACTATACCGGGCAATTGGGATATAATAATTACCTGTTTTTGGATATCTCCGGCCGTAACGACTGGTCGTCTACGCTGGGCGCAAAAAATTACTCTTTCTTTTATCCCGCTTTCAGCACCAGCTTTGTTTTTACCGATGCTTTCGCTATAAACAAGAAGATCATTAGCTACGGTAAAGTTCGTTTGTCTTATGCCCAGGCGGGTAAGGATGCGGAGCCTTATCAAACAATGATCGGCTACAGCATCTCAACGCAAGGTTTTGCCGGACAGCAATTTGCCACGCTCAGCTCTGGTGTTCCTTTAGTGGACCTGAAAAACGAACTTGCCCGCTCATTCGAAGCCGGAGCCGAACTAAGTTTTTTTAATAACCGCCTGGGGTTGGATCTCACTTATTATAACACCTCTACCAAAAACCAGATATTGGGTATAGGGGTATCTGCTGCCACAGGTTTCTCCAATAAATTGATCAACGCCGGTGAAATTACGAATAAGGGTATAGAGTTAATGGTAAATGCCGCTCCCGTAAAATCCCGGAACTTTAGCTGGAATATCAATATTAACTATTCGAGAAACAGGTCGCAGGTAGAATCATTATATCCGGGTATCAACTCCCTGCCGCTGTATTCAGTAAACGGAGGATCCATCGAAGCAAGACCAGGTCAACCCTATGGCAATATAATAGGATATAAATTTAAAGTTACGGAAAGCGGCGAACGCATAGTAAATGCTGATTCACGCGTGTATGAAAGAGCTGATACCATGTCGGTACTTGGAAATATTCAGCCCGATTTCCTGGCCGGTATCACGAATGCCCTCACTTTTAAAAACATCAGCATAAGCTTTTTAATAGATGCCAGGATCGGTGGAGAGATCTATTCCAATTCCAAGTTTATTCAAACAACCGGCGGGTCAGGCAAGTTTACGGAAAATGGCGACAACTTGGTTGCTGAAGGTGTCTACATTGATAACGATGGAAAATATCAGCAAAACGACCAGGTGGTAGGACGTCAGGCGTATTATACCGCAATGGGATGGGGTACCGGCATTCAGGAATATTTTGTGGTACCGGCAGATTATGTGGCGCTGCGTGAAATATCGATGGGATACAATATTGGAGCGCATTTGCCGAAATCTGTTTTCAAATCGGCTAAACTATCTTTGGTTGGACGAAATCTTTTTTACATCTACCGTGATCCCATGTTCAAAGAAATGGGCATCACGCCGGAAGCCGCATTTGGACCCTTTACAGTGGCTCAGGGTTACGAAAACCCAGGCACACCTTCTACCCGCAGCCTGGGAATGAACCTGTCATTTTCATTTTAAGAAAAGAAAACAGATATTTATGACACGCAACAAATTGCTTATACATATTACACTGGCAGCCCTGATTACTACTATGAGCTGTACGAAAGATTTCAAAGAGATCAATACCAACCCCGCACTTATTACCACCGACCAGATAGACCCGGGGCTGGTACTGGCAGCCGTGGAAAAGAATGCGGTGTTTGCCACATTAAACAGTCACGGGAGGATCACCGAATATGCCGGTTATTACAAAAACCCTGCCTCCGGAAACATTTTTTTAAATACAGACCACACCTTCCCGTTTAATTCCTTTTACAGGAGTTACCTCATCAATACGCAGGAGATCATCAGGTTTACTTCCGGTGTAGCCAACCGGGAAAACCAAAATGCCATTGCCCGTATTTTGCGTGTGTGGCTATATCATATTGTTACCGATGCTTATGGAGATATCCCTTACGTTGAAGCTTTACAGGATGTGAATGATATGATCCTTCAGCCAAAGTATGATACCCAGGAGTTGGTATACAAAGACCTGTTCAAAGAACTGAAAGAAGCCGCAGCGCAATTTGTGAATAGCGCTGATCAGTTAACTTTTGGTAATGCCGATCTGCTGTTAAAGGGAGATAATGAAAGCTGGATCCGCTTTGCCAATTCGTTAAGATTACGGTTAGCTATGAGGGTCAGGTATGCAGATGCCACATTAGCACAACAGCAAATAGCAGAGGTATTGACGCAGCCCCTGATTGAGACCAATGCGCAGAATGTAAAATTAAATACTGCGGATGATGGTAATACTGCCAACTCAAACCAGTTCTACCAAAGAAGCCTTACGGCCCCTAATAACATGGTAGTATCATTTACATTGACTGATAACCTCAAAAAGCTGAATGACCCGAGATTACCTGTACTTGCCCGTGCCGCAAACATTGCCGAAGCTGGTTATCGCGGTGTACCTCCTCAAATAGCCGGCGAGCAAAGAGAAAGGTATGCCAATGATTCTGTTGCTCATATGGCCTTATCTTTTTTGCAGCCGGTATACGAACAGGTGCTGATAAGTGCCGCAGAGGTGAAGTTCCTGCGTGCTGAAGCCGCATTGGCCGGTTTAACCACGGAAGATGAACAGGCGTTGTTTGAGGAAGGTATTCAACTGGCAATGGAACAGTATAAGGTTCCTGCAGGGGACATCAGCGATTATCTCGCGTCTTCATCCGCGGTGTTGGCAGGATCTGATGAAGAAAAGCTGGAACAGATCATTGTACAGAAATGGTTGGCTACTTATTATAACTCACATGAAGGATGGGCAGAGTTCAGAAGAACGGGATATCCACGGATGTGGACCGGTGCGGAACTGGGAGATACCAACGGCAGTATACCTCGTCGCCTGACTTATCCTGTTGATGAGTTTTTCAGGAATAAAGACAATGCTACTGAAGCCGCCAACAGGCTGGATGGC
Source organism: Chitinophagaceae bacterium (assembly GCA_037190885.1). Lineage (GTDB taxonomy): Bacteria > Bacteroidota > Bacteroidia > Chitinophagales > Chitinophagaceae > Agriterribacter. The sequence goes on along the minus strand of JBBCJQ010000020.1, from coordinate 64,385 downwards.
GGCGACAAGCTGATGGGACGTATATGGTGGGATAAAAAAGCAGGATTGCCTTTTGCACACCCCCGGCAGGGAATGTTCCCGCCGGAACAATGATAATTACAACATTTAATCATTTGTATAGCTTCCAGGCAGTTTATCTACAACGCGCTTTTACAATAAAAACTGCGGTCTGTATCTCTGTCCGGATGCTGTACTGCCAACATTTTTCAGAAAATGAGCTTACGTTTCTTTTACAACCATTTTTTATCGGTATGGATATTTCTTTTGCCTTGTTTGGTACAGGCAAACCCACCGGGCTTTACTAAAAAAATTACGCTTCAAAAAAAAGAAGAAGGGCGTGTCTTTATCATTCATACACCTGTTAAGGATCTGGACGAGTTCCGTAAAATTGCCAGGCAGGCTGCGGCTTTAAAGCCATACGGCAAAGTAAAGATCAACATCGCCGCGCTGGCAGATAAAAGCTTTCATGAGATACCTGCGAAAGGAAGCTCCTGGCACGAGTATGCGAGCAGTAATCCAACACCGTTCAAATTTTTTCCCAATACAAAGCTGGCTCCTTTTATACCGGCGGAATTTGTCAGGAAGAACCGGCAGCTAATGCTTGACAAAGCAAAAATTCTACGCGAGTATGGGCTGGAAGCGGCATTTATGGGATATGAACCCAATTTTATGCCCGCCGCGTTTTTCGACGCTTATCCTGCAATGTTAGGCCCAAGAGTGGATCATCCCAGGCGCAGTACAGAGAAAGCTTTTGCGCCCTGTGTTTCGGTAAAAGAAACCCAACAGATGTACGCCTCCATGATGGCGGAGATGTTAAAAGCGGTGCCGGAGATCACTACCCTTACTTTTAAAACCAATGATGCCGGCGCCGGCATTTGCTGGGCAGACTGGCTGTACTCCGGTCCCAATGGGCCTTCTGCCTGCAAGCATTTCAGCATGGGCGAAAGAACGAAAATGTTAATGGAGGCTTACCAGGAAGGAGCAAAAAAGGTGGGAAAAGAACTTTCCATTTATATGGATGCAGGCTCTTCTAATTTTTCGGAAGCAGAGCGGGCGGATATTGAAAAATTTCTTCCTGAAAACTGCTATTTCCGGGGTAACGCGGAACGGGAAATCATTAATATCGGCGGCACATTAAGCAGCTTATACCCGGCAACAGGCATTATCAACCCGGCCACATTATTGAGGCAGTTGCGAAATATTGGCGAAAAAAAGAACAGCACTGTTTTTATCGGTCTTCGTGCTGCCTACGACAGGGGAGCCGAGCGGTCAGACGTTACGCAACTGATCTTCCGGCTCATTGAAAAAAAATTAAAGGAGCCTGTAGTGCCCAGAGGATCTATCACCGATTTGCAGGAATTACAACAGGTAAGTGAACTTTGGGCAGGCAGCCAGGGCGGTACAGATCTTTTTAAAGCATTTGTGGCGCTGGATGAAGCAATGTCTTACAAGTCCTCTACTTTTCCGCGGGTACATTCTTTGTATTGGGGTGTAACAGAGCGGTTGATCAACCGCCCGCTGGTAGTTGCTCCACAACGCTTATCTGCAACCGAAGAGGTTTATTTTTTGCCTTATGTTTTTAATACATCGGAACAGGAAGCCAGGATGGATTATATGGATGTGCATGGCGGCAGGGGATCAGTGGCGCCGGAAGTTGTCAGCAACTTTGTAAGACGGATAAACGCTTCGGCGGATTTATTTGATAAGGTAGACGCTGTTGCAGTCAGGAAGGATTTTTTTAAACGGATGGCCATATCACTGCGCATATACGCTTCGGTTATGCGAAGCTGCGCTAATTTCTCCGCCGCCCAGGCTATTCGCGACCGGGACAGTGCCTTGCTTAACGGGCCGGTACACCGTCCCGATAAAAACGCTTCATGGTCAGGACACCCGGATTTTATTCCGTTCAACAATATAATGCGCGACGAACTGGATAATACAGCGGAACTGATCCGGTTGCTGGAGAATGGCGGACTTGAGCTCATAGTATACAGCCGTGCGCCGGCTTATGAAGATCACTTCCTTTTGGGACCCGATATTATCAGGCAGTTGAAGCAAAAAAGGAAGATCATGCTTGACCACTGGCAGGACATTGAAGATTACCTGGCTTCTCCGTTTAAATAACCATAGAAAAGTTGAGATATGAAAACTGTAAAGAAAATCTTATTTATTATTGGCGCTTTTTTACTGCTGGTAAATATAACAGGGTTATTTAAAACCATGCGCAATCCTGAATTGTATACCCTGGAACATAAAATCAAGAACCGGCTGAATGATGTAACCATCAGGTACCCTGATATAAAGAAGCAATTGGTTCGCAAAGAAAATGAATCGAACGAAGCTTTTGCCATCAGGATCAATAAAGTGGTGAATGACGGGTTCGCACATTACTGGAAAAGAGAAGGAATTGAAAAATACCACATGCGTGTGCCCATTTGGGAGAATTACATTTTATATGTCACTTCTTTTATCAACCCGGAAAAATATGAGCGGTATGAATTTGCCAATTATAAAAAAAACCTGGAGCGGGGCGTAGGGCTTTGCTCCTCTCACTCTATCGTAGTAAAAGGGGTGCTGCTCAACAATGGCATTAAAGCAGAGCTGATGGATGTGGGTGGCAGGCATGTGGTAGTGCGTGCAGAGCTGAGCGATACATCGGCGTATATACTCGATCCCGATTTCGGTTACTATATACCGCATGATACGGCAGCTATTACAGCCAACCCCGAACTGGCAAGAGCGGCTTATGCTAACATGGCGGAACTGTATTATAAAGAAGCCAAAGATCCGTATACAACAGACCTGATGACGGAAATTTTCGGAAATCGCAAATACATTTACACGATAGACGAAGGCTTTGAAAAGTTTTCCTATTGGGCAATATGGATACTGCCTTTTCTTTTGATAATGCCTTATGGCATAAGCCTGCGCAAACAAAAATAACAGGTATGGTATTAAAAGTGATTTGCAAATTTTTCATAACAGGGTTACTAATGGTTGCAAATTTTTGTTTTGGCCAACATAAACCTGTTGCTCACAGAATGCCTGCACCGGGTGAGATACCGGTTTCCACTCCCGGAAATTATAGTGAACCCGGCAGAACATATATCCTGGTGAATGATATCACTTCCGATCGTTCAGCCATTTTTTTAGGGAAGGATGTTACCCTTGATCTGAACGGTTATACCATCCGGTATGCGGATGGTGAATACAATCATATTCCGAACAGTGGTTTTGAGGAAGGGTTAAAAGATTGGGATGTATCGGAAGCTCCCGGGGCCAAAATAATGAACACTGCGGATATTCATGTGTTTGTTGGTGATAAACTGTTGAGCTTACAGGCGGGTGATGAGATCAGGTCTGAATATATTGCATTACCTGTTGCGAATCGATCATACATAGCGATGTGCGGCATTACGGGGCGTCATTTTCATGATTCACTTATGAAGCAGGACTTAAGAAATGAAATGAAACTGAGTGTGTTTGTGGAAGATGAAAAAGGAAACGAGATAAGCTGCATTACACAATACAGGGATACCATAATGGAAAGCGCTTCGGTGCAAAAAAGAAGCCCACGGTTAGGCGGTGGATTCATTTACGCGCATTTGAATAAGCTGCCTGCGGGAAAATACCGGATGAGAATAAGAGCCGATACAGATTGTTTGATCGATGAAATAGATATCCGCCCGGCTTTTGATGTGGGTGTGGGTGTAGTAGACCAAACGTATGCAAATGGTCACAATGATCATTTATACAACTCAGCCTTCACCGCTTTTTTTGACTACACGGCGGATGCTAAAAGAGGAGCACCTGCAGAGGGCATTCCCGTTGTGAAAGGCAGCGGCAGCATTACCATCAAAAATGGTAGTATAGAAAATGCAACCAGGGCAGCTATCTCGTGGGGCGTTCAATCTACTGCTGATGAAGTAAAAATTATTTTGAGTAATGTTTTGTTTAAAACTTCCGGAATTAATACTACTGCTGTAGATGTGCCACAGGCTACCATTGTGAATTGCAGGTTCGAGGTGGAAAACCCTTTTATCATTAACCGGCATGGCAGTAACTTTTATGCAGTAGACCTGAGAGGCACACAATCTTCAGAAGTTTCTTTTTCCGAATTTTTTGGCGGACAGGGATGTCTTGTATTCAAAGGCAAACATTCAGACATCCATCACAATTATTTTGAAAACAACCAGTCGGTTACCAATCATTACAGCATCATGGCCATGGGCGACAGCTCAAAAATCTTTGATAACAGGATTGAACCAAAGCGAGGATCGGGGATAGAAATATATACCCGTAAATACATAGACATTTTCAACAACATTATTCGCGTGCAATCCTCTCCCCCCACCTGTGAGTACGGGAGGGAAGAATACAGCGCCAATGCCATTCGTATTGCAGATTACCGGGCCCTGCCCGGCGCCCCCAACGGAGCTTATGGCAATCGCGTTTACAATAATAAGATCTATGTAAAGGCTGTCAACTTCCCTGAACCTAAAGAGTATGTTCCTTTGGCATGGGCTTTTTTTTACAGCGCCAGCGGCGGAGATAATGAAATATTCGGTAATGACATAGTAATTGAGCATACAGCTCCTGCATCCAAAGCTTTGGCGACCGCTTTTTTTATTACCGGTGGAACCCGGGGATTCGGCGGTAATTTCTACAACAACAGGATAACAAGCAATGTACCGGCTATCTGGATAGCGGGTAAGTATGGCGGCACCATCAATACAAAAATCTATAATAATACCATTATTAAATCACCTGGCGCACTGCCTGAGTTTACTCCGTTCAGGATGGGCTTTGACGATTGCGGGGATTGTATAGCCAAAAATGTTGAACTAACCTCCAATGAGGTGATAAACGATCGTTTTGCCATCCATGTGGAAGGGAAAAACCATTCATATTCTGTAAACTGGAAATTAATGTTGAATATTAAGAACAGGCAAAATAAAGCTGCTACCGGAACAGAAGTGATCATTACCGCTGCTGATAAAACGGAAGTTTTCCGGGGAAGAACAACGCCGTCAGGCAGTATCGAAGTAAATCTTCCCGAATACAGGGTGAATGATGATGTAAAGAAGCAATTATCGCCTTATACCATACAATGTGGCGGGGTTAGCAAAATTGTTCAACTCGACCGCGACACAGCTTTAACGATCGTGCTCAGGAAATAAATCCGTGTTGCCGGCATATCTTTTACAGATGAAAATAATTATCTTAATACTGGCTTTTACGATATCAACAGTTGATGGGTGGGCACAACTGGATACCAGTCATTACAGCAGCGTATTTAAAGCGGTAAAACCGTATCGCATTTACCTGCCGGAGAGCTACGGGCAATCGCAACAAAGATTCCCGGTGATCTATCATTTGCATGGCAACCAGGATACGGAAAAGTTTTATTTTGACAGCCTGCAAACAATGGTGAACAGGGCATCTGTTATATTGGTGGCCTGGAACGGAAGGTCTGTTCCGCAGGATAAGCGTCCTTACAATACAGGGTATCATTCCAATATCAACTATGAAATACAGTTCAAAGATTATTTCCCGGAATTTGTAAATCATATAGACAGCAGCTACCGTACTTTGGCAGACCGGGGTCACCGGGCAATTATCGGGCATAGTATGGGAGGGTTTATGTCTTTTTTGCTGGCCGGCAAATATCCTCACCTGGTATGCGCTGCTGTCAGCTCAAAGGGATCGCCCGAGTTTTTTGTTGGTTATCCGCAAAACCATACACTTTATCAAACCCGCTTTATGTTCAAAAACCTGTTGGGTGTAAAGCTACGGTTCCAGGGTGGTGGGAAAGGTGAAGAACTCCATTACCTGAACAAAGAAGTACACGCAGCAGCACAAAGGGAATCCTGGCTTGATTATGAATACCGGGAATATGCCGGAACACATAATCTGAAGTTTAACGAGTTCAGGGATGCTTTTGATTTTGTGCTGAAAACCTTCCGGCAACCGCTGCCATTACCAAAGCGCTGGCATCACGCAGACCTGTACCCGGACTTTACTGTATGGGGATATGAAGTGAATAGTGATTTAAAAGAGCCGGGTTATATTGTTATGGAAAATGTAACTGATGGTGGATTCGGAATTCGTACCCGCAAGTGGCAGCCGGATGGACCTGTTATTCCCGGTGTACATATTACTGTTGTTACGCCACCAATATATAAACCCAATACTGCATATACGTTGCTGGACTATAATGTTTCGGAACAAACAACAAAATCAGCGATCATTACAAGCGATCAGCACGGCAGGTTGCGATTTGAAACAGACGGCAGGCAACATCAATTTGGCATTATACATCAAAGATCAGTGCCCGAAATAATTGCCGTGGGGTACAGGGTGAACAACAATTCAACATTCCTGCATCATAACAAAGAAAGTATGCTCAGGCTCCGGTTAATGAACCGGGGCGGAAATGCCGGGAGCAGGCTCACCGTATCAATAAGTACTTCGGCCATGGGTGTAAGCATTAACAACCCTATTGTGCAGCTAGATAATATGAAAACCGGAGATGTAGCGTGGATGCCCGTTGATTACAAAATTACGGCCGCCGTTGAGCCTGTAAAAGACGGCACCCCTTTCAGCATACGATTTAATGTTGTGATAAAAGATGAAAACGGAAAAACCTGGAACGATGAAATAGATATTCCCGTATGGTATGATGTACCTGAGTTTACAGAAATTGGTATTGATGACGGCGATAGTGAAATTTTCGGCAGTGGTAATGGTAATAATATAGCAGAGCCTGGAGAAACCATCATGATCTATCAGCAAAGCCACCGTACCAGGTTATATTATGATGATCCGTATGTTGAGAACGAACGGTTGCACGATGATCTGCAGCCGGATAAATGGGGCGATGGTTATGCGCTTTCCTCCCTCATTCGTATTTCCAAAGATTGCCCGCCCGGTCATGTGATCCGGTTCCTGGCATGTTATGAAATAAAGGAATGGAAAACCATTAAAAGAAATGTAACCTGGGGTGTTTTTAGTATTACGGTGGGGAATCCCGGAGATAAACTGGAACAATAAGATCAATCACAATACATGATCATTGACAGGCAACTGACTGAAAATAAAACCGGATAAATGAATGTTATTCGGTGTAGCTCAGCGCACATCACCATCGTCAACGACGGACAATAGTGATGAAAAATATCTGATATGAATGCCAGGCCGGAGAAACCTGAATCAGTTTTTTTCGGGCGCTGACCAAAAAAGGAGCGCCATTTCTTCTCCGCCGCCACGGAGAAGCAATCTCAAATACTTAAACCTTTGTCATTCAATGAGATTACTTTCCCGTAACAGGGGGGATTCCTCCCTCGCAAAGATGTTCAACGGGCTTTGGGGTCAGGCCCCAAGGTCTGCTACCGCCCGGTGTATCACCGTCCGGAAAATTTGAACTTTTATTGCGGTATTTGCTGATTGCTGATTTTACCGCAATGAAACGCCGCTCATGTAAAATACTTCACACTCACGGGTATGTATACTAAAGCGTTCCATTCGGCAAAAATTAAAAAACTACAGGTATACGAATGAAAATAGTTCTCACCGGAGGTAAATGCGTCCGGTGTATTTAATTTATTATTGTTTTTTTATTAAATTTACTTCAATAATGCTCTAATAAAACTTGTTAAGCCATAGTATTCCATATAACGAACAAGAACTACTGCAGGGGTTACGCCAGGGTAGCGGGCATGCTTTTACCATATTATACAAGCACTATAGCGTTCCTCTATATTACAATATTCTATCTCTAGTAAAAGACGAACACACCGCTGAAGAACTGGTGCAGGATGTGTTTTCAAAAATATGGAAGCAAAAAGCTACTATTACCATTGAGAAGAATTTTGCAGGCTACTTATTTGTGATGGCGCGTAACCGGGTATTTGATTTTTTTCAACAGGTTGCACGCGATCATGCCTTGTATGAAAAAATTAAAATTGTTGCTTCAGCATATTACGATCATATAGAACAGGCACTTTTTGCCAAAGAAAATGCCGATCTGCTTCGCAAAGCAATTGATACCCTGCCGCCACAAAGGAAAAAAGCATTTGAACTCTGTAAACTGGAGGGGTTAACCTATCGCCAGGCAAGCGAAGAGATGGGAATATCCCTGTCGACGTTGAAAGATCATATGGTCAATGCGCTTAATTCCATTCGGTTATATATCTCTAAAAATGTGGAAGTGGCAGGTATGTTGACATTTTATTGCTTTTGTACACAAGTATAAAATTTCTTTAAAAAAATTGCCAGGTTAACCGACCTGTTTTCTCTGACAGCAGTCTTTATCAAAAGATACTGTGGGAAATTTCCAGCTTTTCATAACACTTTTCAACAAATATCTGGACAATCGTTGTTCTTATGAGGAAACTGAATATTTGTTAAGCTTGATGCAATTGGATGAATATAAGCTGGTTGCAAATGAGATAATTGAAAGCAGGTTGAAAAAAAACGTGGAAATAAACGACGTGGATCATGTACTGAAGGAGAGACTGGATAACCGCCTGAAATCTATCTTAGCTACATCCCCTGGCAATATGATATTACCCCGACGCAGGTTGCATGTATGGAAATGGCTCGCCGCGGCGAGCATACTGTTAGCAGTCCTTGTAAGCGTATATCACTTTGATTCCAAAAATGACGTGGTAAAAACCAATCCCATTGCCGGTAAGCCATTAGCGGCAGCGTCGTTAGCGGAATATGCGCGGTATATTACTTTGCCTGACGGTAGTTCAGTAGTGCTTCAGGCAGGCAGTAAACTTGAATATTCCGAAGCTTTTACCGGTAAAACAAGAGAGGTAACACTTTCAGGCGAAGCCTACTTTGACGTAGCGCATGATCCCGGGCATCCGTTTATTATTCATACGGGGAAAATAAAAACTACGGTACTCGGCACAGCTTTCAATATTAAATCAGATGAAGATCAGATAGTCGTTTCTGTTACAAGGGGAAAAGTGAAGGTAGAAGACGGCAGTAAAGTACTGGCGGTTCTTACGCCCGACCAGCAGGTAGAATATAATGTACGGCAAGAAGCGAGCGCTCAACATACCGTAAATGCCGGCAGTATTGTAACCGGTTGGACCAGGGAAAATATGATATTTAATGGTATCACGTTCGAAGAAATAGCAAACATATTAAGCCTTCGATACGGGGTATCCATAAAATTCCGGGATGAAGCGTTAAAAAGATGTAAGATACGGGCCTCCTTTTCGGGCACAGAAACATTAGATCATGTAGCGGGCGTACTGAGTGCTATCAGGAACGGAAGCTTTGAACAACTGCCGGATGGAACTATAGTATTTATGGGTGAAGGATGCGACTGACCGGCAAGATCAGGTAACGGACACTAAAATTTAATAATACCAAACACTTATTGCAATGGAAAAAGAAAATTCATCCTGATAAGGTACTGGCACTAGGCCACAAAAAAGCCCCCTCGTCCGTGGAAAGATAGAAGGGGCCCGGTTAAAAACATTATCGTCTAACATTTAAAACCATTTGCAATTTATGCAAAAAATTATCTGTTTGCATGAAAAGTCCACTTGGGGCTTTCAATTTCTTACATTCAATCGTTCTCAACAAATCAGGTTTCTCATGAGGGTAAGCGTATGTGCAATCTCCTTCGTATTGCTCGCGATACAGTTACTGATTGCGGCGCCTGGCCGCAGCCAGGGCATGGAAAAGGAAATAACCCTTGGATTACAGAAAGAAAGCCTTTCCGGCGCATTAAAAAAAATTGAAGACCTTTCCGGATTCAGGATTGCGTATGCGGTGGAAGATGTAGAGAAATACACGAGAATCAGCCTTACAAGAGCAAGGAGAACGGTAGAAAGAACGCTTGAGCTGGTACTGGCACAAACAATTCTCGATTTCAGGCAACAAAACGATGCCATCATCATCTACCACAATCAAGCCTTTAGCCCAGACAATTTAATCGCTGCTTCCCCTGCCGCAGATACAATACGCGGCAGGGTCGTAAACGAGAGAAATGAGCCGGTTGAGTCCGCATCCATATTGGTAAAAGGCTCCCAGAATGGAACGTTTACCAATGCCGGCGGAGAATTTGTTTTGCGTGGAGTGGAGCGTACAGCAACTATTGTTGTAAGCGCCGTAGGCTACGGAACGCAGGAAGTGGCGCTGAACGGCAGATCGCAGATCAACCTGCAGCTCACAGGCATAGCCACCGGTATGGAAGAGGTAGTGGTTACGGCATTAGGTATCAGCCGGAAAACCAAATCGCTTTCTTATGCAACACAAAGCGTAAAACCTTCCACGCTTACCGAAGTAAGAGATCCGAACAATGTATTGAATGCTTTACAGGGAAAAATAGCGAACGCGCTTATAACACAAAGTTCAGGCGGTTTGGGCAGCGAAGCAAAAGTTATTTTACGTGGCAACCGGTCCATCACCGGTAGCAGCAGCGCTTTGATTGTAATTGATGGCATTCCTGGCGGAGACCCGGGCATCAATCCTGACAATATCGAATCCATGACCATTCTTACCGGCTCGGCGGGTGCTGCCTTGTATGGAAGCGAAGCGGGCAATGGTGTAATAGTAATTACAACAAAGAAGGGAAGAAAAGATGGTATAACCGTAGGGCTTAACTCCGGCATTACGATTGAAAGACCCTTCGCGTTGCCAAGGGTACAGAATACTTACGGGCAGGGTACAAACGGCAACATTGATATTTCTACAGGAGATAGCTGGGGCGCAAAAATGACAGGGCAATCGTATACCGATCATTTTGGCAATCAATCCTCTTACAGTGCACAACCGGATAATATCAACGACTTTTTCAGAACCGGCATTAACCTTAACAACGCTATCAGCATATCCGGAGGTTCCGAAAAAGCGCAAACTTTCCTTTCATACATTAATAACACAACGCAGGGTATCATTCCCAACAACAATCTTGTCAGCCATATTGTAAACCTCCGCATCACCAACCAGATCAGCAAAAAATTCTCTACCGATGCAAAAATAACTTATCATAGAAGAGATATTAAGGCAAGCCCCAGAGCGGGCGAAGCCAACACTCCGGTCATGGATATATACCAGATCCCGCGCAGTGTGTCAACGGCTGTAGCAGAGCATTACCAGGATATCAATAACCTGGGAGTGCCGGAGCAGGCGCCCTGGCCTTCCACAGCCCCGGGAGTATATGGCAATCCGTATTGGGTGGTTAATAACGACAGGCTTGATAAAGCAAGGAACAATATCATAGGCTTTTTAAAAGCCAAATACCAGGTATTAAGCTGGCTGGGTATTTCCGCAAGTGCTAACATAGATGCCTTCAGTGAAACGCAGGAGCAAAAAACATTCCAGGGAACGGTTTCGTGGGCCTGGAATGCCGGCGGGTATTATTCTGTTACCAATACCAATTACATGCAGAAATGGTTTGATGTGATGATAGAGGGAAATAATAAGATCACAAAAGACCTTAGCATTAATTATCATGCAGGTGTTATTTATAAAGACAATAAAATTGATAATGCCATAGGTATTGCCGACGGGCTGAATGTAGCCAACAAGTTCAGCATGAATCTTGCTACAACGCCTGTGTCGCAACAGTCCGGTAACCAGGTACAGGTTCAATCTGTCTTCGGACTTGCAAGCCTTTCATTGAAGGATTATCTTTTCCTGGAAGGATCTTATCGTAACGACTGGGATTCCAGACTACCTTCACCACATTCCTTCAGTTATTATTCCGTAGGGATTTCCGGTATTTTATCAGACATGATACAACTTCCGTCGTCTATGAATTACCTGAAGGCATTTGTAAGCTATGCTGAAGTAGGCAATGGCGGGGAATTCGGGTTGCTTACCACCCCATATGATTATGTTCCCGGCACCGGGCAAGGATATTTATACAGGCGGGATGTGCTTCCTTTCCCAACCCTGAAACCGGAAATAGTCCGTAGCATTGAGGCTGGCATTGAGGCGCGTTTTTTTGACAGCAGGTTAGGCCTTGCAGTCAACTATTACAAAAGCAATTCCTTTAACCAGCTTTTCACGCTCCAGCTACCGGTGGGTACCGGGTATGCTACCAGCTACCTGAATGCAGGCAATATACAAAACCAGGGAGTGGAGGTGATCATTAACGGATCGCCTGTAAAGAGAAAAGATTTCGGCTGGGACATCTCCTTTAACTTCGGACTTAACAGGAATAAGGTAATAGAGCTTACTCCGGAAATACAATCCATTCTACTGGTTGGCTTTACCGACTTTGGCGGACAGCCGCAGATAAATGTGGGTGGAAGCTTTGGCGATATATATACGCATACCTGGCTTAAAAACAGCAAGGGGCAATACCTGGTAACAGATGAAGGCAAGCCTCAAACCAGCAATAGTGTAGGCGATCTTCCTTCGCTGGTAGGTAATTTTACGCCCAAAGCCAGAGTCGGGTTATCCAATGCATTATACTACAACAAATTTTCGCTCAGGGTGCTTGTTGACGGGCGAATTGGCGGTATCATGATATCGGGTACAGAGATGAATTTATCGTTCAGCGGTATTACGGAAGAAACGGAGAAATATCGCGACGGCGGGTGGGCGCTGGACGGCGTGGATGCCGGTGGCAGCCCTGTTTCCCAAACGATTTCCGCCCAGGAGTTCTGGCGCACTGCTTCAGGCAAACGGTTTGGTACAGGCGAATTTTATACATACGACGCTACCAATTTCAGGATAAGAGAACTTTCACTGGGATACGATCTGCCGGTAAAGAACAGCTTTATAAAAACCGCCAGGGTTTCTGCGGTAGGGCGCAATCTCCTCTGGTTATACAGGGGCAGCTCAAAGCTGGATATACCGGGGCTGGGTAAACGAAAAATGTGGATGGACCCTGATATGAGCCTGTATGGTGGAAACGGCCTCACGGGCGTGGAGTATGGTGCATTTCCTTCCACACGCAGCATGGGTATCAATTTGCAGTTGACCTTTTAATGGCCTCACTTAAAAAAAAAGATCATGAAAATAAATATAATAACTCCTTACCGTTTGTATGGCTTTGTTGTCCTGGTATCAGTTCTCACCTATTCCTGTACGAAAGACTATGCAAAAATCAATACAGATAAAAATGCGATCGCTACCGTAGGCGATGCGGAATTACCTTTTCTTTTTTCCGGCGCCATTGCTGCTATTCCCTGGGGCGACCAGGTGGCAGAAAATCTTTTTTCAGCGCAATATGCGCAGTACTTTGCCTGCAATGCCACCTATTTTCCTTCAGACAGGTATACCATGGTTTCTGATTGGGTGCAGAACAATTTTGACCCGATGTATACACGGGTGGTTCCCCAGTTACAGGTAATACTGGAACAGAAAGACCCCGGTTCGGCCGAAGCTGCTTTGGCAAACATATGGTGGGTATATGCTTTTCACCGCGTAACCGATTACTGGGGGCCTATACCCTATTTTTCGATAGGACAGGGCGGCACTTCGGTGCCGTACGATGCGCAGGATAAGATTTACGATGATTTTTTTAAGCGCCTGGCTGCTGCAACGGCTGTACTTGAAACGCAAAGACCGGAAACACCGTTTGGGCAGTATGACTTGATTTACAACGGTGACGTTGATAAATGGATAAAGTTTGCGAACACGCTTCGTTTACGGCTTGCCATAAGGATATCGAATGTTGATCCGGTCCGTGCGAAAACTGAAGCGGAGGCAGCTTATGCAGGAGGCGTATTTACTACAAGCCCCGGCGACGATACGTATGCTCCCAAAAACTCGCTGGATATAAACCGCATTTCCCAAATGTCGGACTGGAATGAGTTCAGGATGAGCGCTACAATGGAATCAGTTTTGAAAGGATACGATGACCCGAGAATATCGGAATATTTTATTCCGGCCAAAAACACCGGTACATATGAAGGATTAAGAAATGGGCTGTCGGAAAATCAACTGGGCGAAGCTATGAATAGAGCCGATGCCAATTCTCATGTAGGCCCGCGCTGGTCATCTCCCGCTTATGGAGGAATAACCGGTCACCTTTCCACGCCTGCAAATGTAATGTGTGCCGCAGAAGCCTGGTTCCTGCGTGCCGAAGGTGCATTGCTGGGGTGGAATATGGGCGGAACAGCGGAAGAGTTGTATGAAAGCGGCATAAAAAATTCCATGATCCAGTGGGGCATTACCGATAATACGGTTATCCAGAATTATATTAACAGTACGGCGGTACCGGTAGCACCGGATGATTTTTTAAGTTCACCAGCCGTCTCTAATATACCTGTAAAGTTTGGCACTGCCGTAGACGTACAGAGAGAACAGATAGCCACACAAAAATGGCTGGCGCTTTTTCCCGATGCAATGGAAGCCTGGGCTGATTACAGGAGAGGCCACTATAACAAATTATATCCTGTTGCCAATTCCGACAACCCTGATCTTACAAACCCCGCTACCCAATGGATAAGGCGCATTACTTTTTTATTATCGGAAAGGCAAAGTAATGGTGAAGAAGTAGAGAAGGCAGTAAGCCTGCTGGGCGGGCCAGACAAAATTACCACGCCGCTATGGTGGGACGTAAATTGATCATTATTTCATTTTAAGCATCATTCTGATATAAAAAATATGACGGAAAAGTTTTATTCCCCGCACTTATATGTGCACAGGTTCTTATGGATCACATTGTTGTGGATGGCAGTATTCAATGCCGGAGCACAAACCGCTGTCACTGAAAAAAATATCCGCTTCATTGAATATCATGGCTTTCCTGATGGAAACTCGGCATGGGATGATATTGGCTATAACCCGGTGGATAATACGGTGTATGTTGGTATCACAGATCATCGCGACAAGGTGGCTTTGTATATTTACCATCCCGCAGAAAATTCGGTAAAGCTGAAGGGGTTTGTCAGCGATCTCGGCAAGCTCCGGCCATTTCAATGGCAGGCTAAAATTCATTCCAAGTTCGTAGCGGGTCCCCGGGGGGAAATGTATTTCGGCACTGACGGCGGAGAATCACGTGAAGAATATTTGATGGACCATCCTAAAGGATATGCCGGCGGCTTCATAATGAAATGGGATCCTGCCGAAAACAGGATGACCAACCTTGGAATGGGAATGCAGTATGAAAGCATTAAGGATATAGATGTGGATATGACTACCGGTAACGTATATGCAATCAGTTATCCGCAGGTTCATTTCCTCATCTACAATCCTCATCTTAATCTCCTGAAAGATTATGGCAGGCTGGGGAGTGGGCATGTGCCGCGTATGATGTTTACCGACAAATGGGGAAACTGCTATTATGTTGACTGGAGGCAGCGGCTGGTAAAATATGAAAAGTCGCAGGATAGGCTCATATTCGATTCAAACAGTCTTCCGGCTTTTGAAGGCACGCCCGGTGAACATATCATTACCGGTATTACTGCTTTTGCGAAAGATGAAAAGAAAGGTGTTATCTACCTGGTTACTTATGGCGCCAAGGTGCTTGCATTTTACCCGCAGCAAAATGGCATTGGAAGAGTAGAGGACCTGGGAGGTGTAATTGATGTGCCGGGTAAAGAAAAGTGGAATTACTATGTGCCGAACCTGAACGTTGGTAACAATGGAAAATTATATTATATCATAGGAGGGCATGGTATCTATGCAAAAAAGGATCAGTCGCTTTTTGTGGAATTTGATCCTGCATCCAAAGTTCCCAAAGTGCTTTTCGAATACCCTTCAACAGTATTTGTAGAAGCCACCGGTTGCGATACCAAAGATAAAGATGGCAACATGTATTTCGCAGGTAAAAGAAATGTTCCAAGAAGCGCTGAGAAACGTGGCAACCTTGCAGAGCTGGGTGATCAGCCAACGGTTCCCTTTTTAGTAAAATTCAACCCCGATAAAACAGTGTATTGATGAAAAAATTGTTTGTATGCATATTTCAGTTGTGTGTATGCCAGGTATATGCACAATATGATTTTTTTTCACCACAGGAGGCTTTCGCCATAGAAGTGTCGCTCGATAATACCTCTTTAAAGCGATTGCCTGTCTATCGGAATGCCATTTCTTCCCTCATTGTTTCAGGAGATTATATTATTGGCGGAACGAGTGCCGATGAGGGATTAGCACCTTTTGTTTTTACCGCATCACTTTCCAAAAAGGAGATGCAGGATATGGTGGATATGGATAAAATCATTCCCGGACAAAGAAGCATCCGGACCGGCTTCAGCAAGGGGGAAAACAATATTTTTTATGCGGGTACCTTGCCTGGTACAGCAGACAAAAAGGAAAATGCCGGTGGGCATATTATCGCTGTTACTGTTGATGCCGGCGGAACGCCCGTAGTGAAAGACCTGGGAATTCCTGTTGCAGGAGAAGGGGTTTTTTCGCTGATAATAGACACCAAAAAAAATATGCTGTACGGAATAACATGGCCGACGGGTATTTTTTTCAGCTATTCTATCGCCACAAAAAAAGTGATAACCTACCGGGATATTGTTCCCACAGCAAAGGAACTGCAGTTATTTTCTGAGTTTGTGTTGGGGCCCGATGATTATTTATGTAAGGCATTGGCAATAGCCAAGAACGGACTGGTATTAGGCAGTGCACCCGTCAACAGGATGTTTGCCTTTAACCCGGCAGCGGAGAAGTTTGAATTCTTTAAAAAAGAATTACCTGAAGTATGGGGAAGAAGATCATTAGGACAAATAGAAAGCTGGGCGATAGCAACAAACGGAAAATTATTTGCAGGTAATGCAGGTGATGGACAGTTGCTGGAAGTAGATCCTGTGAACCGGAGCATCAAAAATATCGGCAAGCCCATTATGATGCCGCGCCTGCGTGGGCTTGCTTTTGACTACAACGGAAAATTGTTTGGTATTGCCGGTGCTCTTCCGGGCTATGCGCACCTGTTCAGCTATGATCCTGCCAAAGAAGGTTTTAAAGATTACGGCAACCCGCAGTTTAAAATGGTAGCACCAGGTATCGAGCAGGGTATTGACTGGCGGGGTTTTCAACTGGGAACGATTGCAACCTCCGAAGATGGGAAATACATTATATTGGGTGAGGATGAAGCATTGAGTCAGCTCATGGTATTTCCCGCAGATGCTGCAAAAGATTGATTCCTTTTATCACAGGTCTAATTACACAATTTATTAATGCGACATGGAAAAAATTTTTGTCATAGTATACTTATGCCTGGTAATCACAGCCTGCACTTCCTGTAAAAACAGGAACCAACCGGACAGCAGTGCAAAAGGCGGATGGGATATTTCGGTCGTCCCTGCTTCTGTACGGGTTGATCCGCTGACAGGTGACATTATAGAGAACAGGTTTAATGTAGTGGCTGGTAGAGCAACCAGGTATCAGCAGCAAAAAAACTGGATATATGATGGCAATAGGGCAGTCCTGTATAGTGCAAGAGGGGAATACATTTCCTTCCAGATAGCTGTTAGCAATTATACAGACAGCACGCTTCGCGATATCAGTATATCCATGTCTTCATTTCGCAGCCAGCAAATGGAGATCAATATAAAGCCGGAGATATTTCTTGAATGGTTTGTGAATGTGCAAACACCCAGTACCGGGTATGCAAAAGCTTCTCTGGGAAAGGGTTGGTATCCTGACGCACTGATACCGCTGGAAGATATACAGTACGATTCATCAAAAGTGCACGGGCGATGGGTCTATCCTTTGTGGCTGCCTGATTTCAACAATCGCATAGAAGGACAACGGACGCTTGTTTTTTGGATAGACCAATTTGTGCCTTTCGATGCGGAGCACGCCAAACCCGGAGTGTATACATCTGAGCTGGCTGTTACCGTTAATGGAGAGACTCAAACAATCCCCATTGAGCTCAATTTGTGGAATTTTGCCATTCCTAATGAGAATAAGCTAAAAGCAAGCTTGCAGGAAGAGGGATATCTGAGCGGTAAAGACGAGAAAAGTGAACTGGAGATTTATCAACTCTTTAAAAGAAACCGTATAGGGTTGATGGATCCCACCTATCAGCCTGTATTGCTGTCCGGCAAAGGTGAAAAGGCGAAGATAAAGTGGGATGCTTTTGACAGCAGGTTGAAGAAGTACTTTACCGGGGAAGCCTTTACAGAAAAATATGGATACGTATGCGGTCCCGGGTATGGTGAACCACTGGAGACCTTTATGCTACCTTTTGATGTATATGGAAAGCATCATACTCCGGGCTGGCCCAATATAGGAAATCCTGCAGTGGAACGAAATGAAAAAAACAGCAGTATTTACATTGACGCTATTCAACAGGTAAGGTCGCATCTGCAACCCATGATCAATTCCCGCAAAACTGATATTACTGTATACCTTAACGGGTTGGACGAATCTTATTTTAAAGAAGCGCTGGACCGGATGGTTTATTTCGGGAATATGTTCAGGCAATATTACCCCGAAACAAATTTTCGTATTGACGGCGCGTACAATGATTCGGCAATGGACCATGTGCACCAATCAGTCAGCGCCTGGGCATCTCATACCATTAATTATGATATAGAGCGGATAAAGAAATACCGGGATACGGGCATTAAAGACTGGTTGTATGGTCCTTTACTGTACGAAGGAAAGGTAAACAGTTGGGTTGGGAGCTGTACGTTTACCGATCTCCCATTGCTGAATGACAGGGCTGTAAGTTGGGCTGTATGGAAGTATGGCACCTATTCATGGCTGAGCTGGGGCATTGGCGTTGGAGGAAAAAGCGGGTGGTATGATCCTGAAACGTGGAAGGACGTATACAAACATGGCGCTGATTCGGATCCTGAATTTACCTATAAGAAAATTAACGGGAGCGCATTGCTTGTCTATGAACCCGGTATTATTCCTAATGTACGCAGGTATTGCCCGAGTGTACGGTTGAAAGCTATGCGGAATGGTGTACAGGAATATGAATATATGCGATTGCTGGCAGATGCAGACAAAAGCAGAACAATAGTTGATAGTATTGTGAACACTATTATCAAACGTCCTTTCGGGGAAAATTCAATTGGCAACCTGGATGTATGGAGCTACGATGCAGAACAGTGGGATAACAGCAGGATAAGTATGGGAAAGATGATTCACCAGTTGAAAGAATAACTTATTTGCATAGCTAATAATTGGTAAATTGATTTTTTTATTAAATGACTGCATATGAGCAAAAGACGACAATTTTTAAAATTAGCTGCTTTAACAGGGTTCGGATCGGGGAGCCTGGTAAATGCATTCTCTTTTTCTCCACGTACTACTACTGATGCTTTACTTCCCGAAGATAAACCGGCCCGACCGCCAGGCAATGACTCACTTAGTTTGATCGGCTTATACGGACCATGGGCAGCCGGACTGATAGAAAAGCAGTTACCCCTGATTTCTTACAGGCGTGATGAATGGAATGATTTAACCAAGTGGAAAAAGGCAGCAAGACAAAAAGTATTGGAGCGTTTATCTGTTCCTGCTGTTAAAGCCCCGGTTAGTAAAACACTCCGGACTTATGAATACGACGGGTTGAAAATTGAGGAACTGCAATGGCAACTGCCTTATGGGAGAGCTACAGATGCTTTACTGTTAAAGCCTGCAAATGCAAAGGGCAAATTGCCAGGCATACTTTCCTTTCATGATCATGGTGGCAATAAATACTTCGGCACAAGAAAAATCACAAAGACATCCGATATACAACATCCGCTCGCTGTTGCGCATCAAAAACATTATTATGAAGGAGCTGCATGGGCAAATGAAATGGCAAAGCGGGGCTACGTGGTGCTGGTATCAGATGCTTTTCCTTTTGCAAGCAGGAGAGTAATGTTACAGGATGTTCCGGAGCAACACCGGGATGGATTAAATGATAAAGATCCTGAGAATCCAACAAACATCGAAGCATATAACAAATGGGCAGGAGAGCATGAACACATCATGGCTAAATCATTGTTTTGCGCCGGCACAACATGGCCTGCTGTTTTTTGGGCAGAAGACCGGATTGCACTTGATGTTTTATGTGCCCGCAACGATGTGGATACACAAAGAATCGGCTGTGGAGGGTTATCAGGTGGTGGTATGCGAACGGTATTTATGGGTGGCCTGGATGAGCGAATAAAATGCGCCGTTTGTGTTGGTTTTATGACAACCTGGAAAGATTTCCTGCTGCATAAATCTTTTACACATACCTGGATGACCTATGTACCATTATTACCCAACGAGTTGGATTTTCCTGAAATATTAGGACTGCGTGTACCACAGCCTACGCTGGTTTTGAATGACAACGAAGATCAGTTATATACGCTACCCGAAATGAAACGTGCGGATGAAATATTACAACAGATATATAAAAAGGCTGGCGCTCCGGACAAATATCGTTGTTCATATTATGATGGTCTGCACAAATTTGACCGTCAAATGCAAAAAGAAGCTTTTGATTGGTTTGATAAATGGTTAAAATAAAAAGTGGTTCTCCAAAAAAGCCACGGGAGCACGCCGCACGAGAATGATCCCGGCAAGACGGACGCCCGGGTCCGCATACAAATTACCGTATGTTGAAAGCAGTCTTCCAAAAAAAATCATTTAGGTTCTCAAATTTGCCGGATGAATATTTCACACTTCATGGCGAATACCCTTTACGATTGGTAATAATTATTCTTTTATATCCGGTCAATGCCGGTACTCCGCTATCGGTCACTTTTAGTATTAGATGAAGGCTTACACCGGGTTCCAATTCGGGTACAGGTATGGATGTTTTTGCCTCCTTTGTGTTGATTTGAGGAAGAGGTCCATGAAAATCACCTGCCTGCGGATATAGTATCCATTCATAACGAAGCTGATCGTTATCCGGATCCCCGGATGCTGAGGCATCAAAGTAGGCCATTTCGCCCGGTTTACTGCGAATAAGCAGCGGCGTTTTCTTCGAATGCCCGTTTACCGAAACTACCGGTGGGTGATTGGCGCTTTGGTAGTCATTTACGCACCAATCCATCCGGGCTGAGAAGTCACGCTGAAAATCATCCCGCCACCTGTATACGGTGGCCCTGGCATCTGTTTCGTCTTCAAACCGGCTGGCTGCATCACTGAAATAACCGGCATTATTCTTATGATACCGTCCACCCCACCCGCCGTAACCGGGGCATGCCGGATAGTTTAATCCATTTTCCAGGAAATAAAACCAGGACGGCGTATCCCCTTCTTTCATGGCGCCATGAGGATTAGGTTCAGTCCATGTTTTTTGAGGATAAAGCTGCCCCAGCGGTCCATGATTTTCCAGTACATTATTTTTCAGCCATTGCAGTGAAGTGAGGCTCTCATCACCCCCCAGATAAATTCCCCGGTAAGCGCCCCTTCGTTTATCCTGTCCCAAAGGCGCTTTGGAGAGAATGTAAAACAATGACGGGTGTTCCGCAAACATCTGTTCAAAAATCTTATCCTGGTCGTCGATATCAAATACCCTGATCTTTGAGATAAATTTATGGTATGCTTTTTCCGATCGGGTGTTTTTAACTTTCCAGAGCGCCTGTGCCAGGTCGGTCTGACCTCCAAATATGCAGATATTCAAAGGTCGTTTATCCTTCTTATCTGCCATACGTATTATCCATTCCGATCCTTCCGTATCATTACCATTGCCTACATGATCCCAGCCCCTGTACGGGTTTCCTTTTTTGACAACTGCCAGTAAATGACCGGGAGGTGCAAAACCTTTATCATGTTTGATAAGGTTCGGGTATACGAGTCCGTATCCACGAATGATCTCCTCGATCAGTTCAGGGTGAATGACTTCTTCATTCAATTCGCCGGGTGTGCCTGCCGCGGAACTGATCAGCCCTTCTATGTCAAATTCATTTGTGTACAGCATCAGGCGAACAAGTGATTGCTGATCATCAGGATCGCCACCAATATCGGTTGTAATGAGAAGCCGCGGCTTTTGAGCGGTTACCAATACCGGCAGCAGGGCTACAAAACACAGTACAAGCAATTGTTTCATAATTCAATGGTTTCATAAAGGAGATACAGGTACTGATGTTTTAAAGGGCCTGGAGGAAGAGGCTAAATTAGGAAAACAATTTATTATTTTCTGGTATACTTCGATTTACGTTTGAGATATTTAACGTCACTTCTTCAGTATTTTCAACGCATTCCCGCCATATATTTTTTTTAATGTGCTGTCGCTTAAATTAAGTCCATGTAAGGGCCAGTGGTATCCGTAAAGCTCCGTAGCATAAAAATGTTCATCGGCAGTTTGCAATATCCTGAAAGTAGTTTCATACTTGATCTTTGTAGGATGATAATCCGTGCCATATACCACTTTATCCGCGTGTTTCTCCAAAAAAGCAGCAGCAGCCCTGGGTATAGGAGCAATTTCAGCAAAATGGGCGCCCAGATCCGCATACAAATTATCGTAGGTTGAAAGCAATCTTCCCAAAACGGAAAAATCATTTTCGCTGTTGGCAAGGTGGCAGGCAATAAAAGTGGTTTTGGGGTTTGCCTTTACCACATTCTCCAATGTTATAATCATTTCTTCATGCCCCCTGAAACCGGGTTTTGTTTTATCCAATCTCCATTTATAAGCATTCATTAAACCGTCGTTTGTTGAGTCCATAGGCTCATACATCCAGATCGGATCTGCCACATGAATGCTCACGGGAATTTTCAGCTCCGCGCATTTCTGATACAGCGGCTGTAACCTCTGGTCATCAGGATGCATTCCGTATCCACGTACCGGGCGTGAAAATACTTCCCCCAGGCCCTTGTCTCCCAATTCTCCCACACCGCGGGCCCCTGCCTTTACGCATCGTTCCAGTTCTTTTACTGCCGCCGCTCCCCATCCGGGTTCCTGGTATCCTGTGTAGTCAAACCCGCACCACAGCTCAAACCGGTCGAGATAAGGGCTGTATACCTTGTAAATGGAATCGAACCGGGCACCGTTAGATTGTGTAAGGATCACTACTTTATCTATTCCATACTGATCCATCAGGCTGATCCACGCTTTGATCTCATCCGTATTTTGCGCGTACCAGTCATGCGAGTGCATATCAATTACCGGGTACTTCGCTTTATCTATTTTGGATACCGGGATTTTATAAACCGACCTGGGCCGGTAATTTTTCAAAAGAAGACTGTCGAGGTTTTGTGAAAAAGTTGCCTGGGAAACAACCAGCAACAACAATACTGAAAAGAGTCTGGCTACTGTCATAATTAATTTGTTGGATTGTAAAATGGAGAATTGTAAAATAACCCGGAAATTACCTGCCTGGCCAGGAATTTCGCTTTAAAAAAACGTTTGCGGGCATCGTCATATCGAACGAGCAACACAGGAACTTTACTATCATCGTTTTGGTGCGAGTGAGATATCTGCCGGCCTTTTGTACTACTGCCCAACAGATTTCTCTCTCGCCGCAACATACTTTAATTAAATGCAACGTACAGGCCGGGATCGAAATGACGGGAGAGAGTATTTGTATTTTACTACCAACACTAAGGCAAAGTGTATAGCCATTCAACTTAAAAGCGAAATCCCGGCCTGCCTGGCATAGGAAACAGATTTCTTATCATCTTTCCCTAAGACAGTGTACCATGTTCACGTATCGTAATAACACTTTACGTAGACATATAAAAGGATCATCATGTACTTTTACATGATAATCCTTCCGGGTTCAGAGAAAAGGGTTAATATATTTCAGGAGGGTACTGCCCTTGCTTAGGATGCAGGAATGGCAATCCGGGTTTGGCATCCCACCACATGCGACTGGTCATATTATCGCCCTGGATCCGGGAGACTGCAGCACGAACATTGTTTTCATTTAAAGAATATTCAGACTGGGGATAGGAACCTCTCCTGGGAATGACGCCATTAGTACTACCTAAGTCATCCCCGGTCCATATCTCCGGATATCCCGTTCTGCGGTATTCCGCCCAGCTTTCAGCCCCCATCCAGAAGTTGGCCAGGTATTTCTGAATGATGATCTCCCGGAGCCTTTCTTCATCGTCACCTGCCAAAGAACCGTAGCTCCCCGCCAAATAGTCGTTAATATCCTGCTGGGCAACATTATATTGCTGCATTGACAACGTAATTCCGTTCCTGTAGAGCGTTGCTGCGTCTTCTGAAGTAAGCCCGGCCAACGCCGCCTCTGCACGCAAAAAGCTGACTTCAGCAGCATTCATAATTACAATATCATATTCAGCTTCCTGAAATGAATAAGGAAGATAAGCAGTTGTTGTCTCACCATACGGCAATTTCTGCTCATTGTACAAACACATAGGGCGCCCCCTGTAGCCGGATATTCCATCTACCGCAGGTTCAGCAAATTTTTCAAGGCGCGGATCGTTTCTTTGCAACAGGTTTTGGGTAACCG
Organism: Chitinophagaceae bacterium; assembly: GCA_037190885.1. Classification (GTDB taxonomy): domain Bacteria; phylum Bacteroidota; class Bacteroidia; order Chitinophagales; family Chitinophagaceae; genus Agriterribacter. Next base: position 40,107 of record JBBCJQ010000020.1, on the reverse strand, counting down.
TAAACCCAATGAATATAGGATAACCATTTGAGTTGACATAGTTATTGTACAAGGGATTCCTGTTGCTCACTTCGGCTCCGTCTATTGTTCTTAATTTTACATTGTCACTATTACTTTCAATTAACGGTTTACCTGAAAGGTCAGTAATATGCTGCTGTGCAAGGGACGGATCGGCATATCTTGTTCTGATAGCCAGGCGGAACCTGAGTGAATTGGCAAATCGAACCCATCTGTCAGCATTTCCATTGAAAAGAATGTCAGCGCTACCGAAAGATGACAGCCCTGGTTCGCCGGCCAATTGCGCAGCAGCTTCTTTCAACTCATTAAGCATGTGTGTATAAATAGATTCCTGGGTATCGTATACCGGCTGATTGATCACATTTTCTACCGCCAGCAGCGATTCACTATAAGGCACATCTCCAAAAATATCCGTCAACTGGTGAAACTGCCATACTTTCCAGATCCTGGCCACTGCCTGCTGATTTTTCAACGCCGGATCATCTCCCGTAAGCCTTATAACTTCCGAGATATTAATGAGGTTGCCGGTGTAAGAAAAGAAACCGGACCAATCCCTATCCTGGAAAATGGCACCCGAAGCCTGGTTGCCATAATAATTGGCATACTCATTCAGAAGACCATTGTTATGATTGTTAAAAATTGTATTCTTCAACACCTGGGTAAAAAGCATGGAAGGCTTAATGATGTCCCTGGTAATCAACACGGGATCTGTATTGAGTTCCCGGAAGTTCTTGGTACATGAAAATGATCCCGTCAAAGCCAGCAGGCACAATGCAGTCCGTTTAAAGTCCAATATTATTGATTTCATATCGTTCTGATTGATTGATTTAAAAACTAAGTGAAAGGTTGATACCGATACTCCTGGTAGTAGGAATTCCTTTTGCCTCATACCCCTGCGCTGAAAGAGTGGTATTAAAAGCTGTTTCGGGACTTACGCCTATCAGCTTAAACTTCGGATCCCGGTACAGGTAAAAAAGGTTTCTGCCTACTACAGATATACGAAGACCTCTGAAAACCGACTTATTCAACCAGCCGGATGCCCCGATATTGTAGCCAAGACTGGCTTCGCGTAATGCCGCATAATCAGCATCAATGATGGCATTCGTTGCTATGTTTCCCCAAGGGCCTGCCTGGGCGTAATATTCCTGCGCCATTATCACAATATCGCTGGGATGATATTTGCCGTCATCGCCCAGTATTACGCCATCGGCTATCAGATTTTCCCTGTTTTCCGTAAACTTACCGGTACCTTTTCCCCCTCCTTCTTCCCATGACTGAGAATATACCTGTCCTCCTTTCCGGAAATCTATCATAGCGCTCAATGTAATCCCCTTAAAACTAAAATTATTGGTAAATCCGCCCAGCCAGTCCGGCTGAATATTGCCCAGGATAGTGGTTTCAGCAGCACGCTGGTATCTGCCCTGCGCAGTCAGTACTTTTTGTCCCTCATCGTTGCGCAAAAAATCGTATCCAATGATATTGCCAAACGGTTCACCGGGAGTAGCCTGGATAGATGCGCGGGTTGTGGTAAGCATCCGGTAAGTGGAAATGCCATCCGCTAAAGACACCACTTTAGACCTGTTTTTTGAAAGGTTCAGCACAAAATCCCAGCTAAAATTACGGGTACGGACAGGGTTAACAGACAATAATATCTCAACGCCTTTATTCTGAATTTCTCCCGCATTGATCAACCTTGTGGCATAGCCGGTTGCAGGCGAGAGACCAACAGGCAATATCTGGTTTTTGGTAGAACCGGAATAGTAAGTAAAATCGACTCCTACCCTGCTGTCCCAGAATCGCAACTCCGTACCGATCTCGAAGGTCTGTGTCAGCTCATTCTTCAGGTCAGTTAGCGGAACCGCGGAACTGATGGATGCATAGGGCTGCCCATCGAAGTTAAGATTGGATAGGAAATACCCGGCTGTCGTCATATAGGGACTGGCATCATTTCCTGCTTCAGCGTAGGAAACGCGCACCTTACCGTAATTTATTGCTGCAGGCAATTTGAAAGCATCTGTAAATACAAAGCTTGCACTCACAGAAGGGTAAAAGAATGAGTAGTTATTAACACCCAGCGTGGAAGACCAGTCGTTTCTGCCGGTAACATCAATAAAAGCAAAGTTTTTGTATCCTACCTGTCCGGCAAAATAAACTGAATTCATCTGTTTCCTGGTGACATAGTTACGTGTCTGTTTAGTCCTGGCATTATCAATATGATACAGGTTGGGAATATTAAAACCAATACCTGTAAAGCCAACCTGTGTTTGCTCCCTTCTCAGGTGATTGGCGCCTGCAGAAAAAGACCCGGTAAAGTTCCCGGATAGCTTACCCGCAGCCGTAAGTAGCAGATCGCTGTTCTCTTCCTTTACATGATACTGGTCGTTAGAAATACTTCCATCGATATCTCCCGGCGTATTGATCCCGATACGGTTCATCCTGTCTTCAGTAAAAAAGTCGGTACCCGTGCGTGCCTGCAGGGTCAGCCAATCAGTGAATTTATACTTTGCCAGCACATATCCGATCACCCTGTCCCTCTGGTCTTCACTAACCAGCTCATTTAACAGCCAGTAAAGGTTGGCAGGATGGCCGGGTTTTAACCCGATCATGGTACCATCTTCTCTTTTGTAATCCTTCATCCAGTCCAGGTCTATAAAACGGGGTGTAATTAGCATGGTCGCTATAGGCGAGGTAAGCAACCCCCCGGTTTCCGGGCGGTTTTTACCTTTCTGGCGCACATAGTTTATTTTAGCTTCCACACTCAGTTTGGAAGTGACATTCAGGGAAGCCATCAGGTTGATCGTTTGTCTGTTCAGGGAATTGTTACGAACGATCCCCTCGTTGCGCATATCAGAGACAGAAAGGCGATAAGTGCCTCTTTCAGAACCACCATTCACTGCAATGGTATTGGTAAATGTTTTACCGGTTCTGAAAAAAGATTTCAGATTGTTTTCCGGCTGCGGAGTGAAAGGCACCGGGCCGCCTAACTCCGGCCAACGGGGAAGCACTATCATCCGCCCGTCCATCCTTCCTCCCCAATTGTCCCCCAACCAGTCAGGCCATGCATCATATTCCACGCCATCAATTGTCGTTTTCTCAAAAGAGTCGTAATTGTCATCGTATCCTCCACCCCAAATATTCTGAAAAGTAGGCATAACGTTGGGGGTCTCAAATGTAGTGTTGGAAGTGAGATCAACAGAAGCGCGACCGGTTTTTCCCTTTTTTGATGTGATCAATATTACGCCATTCGCACCCCGGGCGCCGTACAGCGCAGCAGCAGCCGGTCCCTTCAATACGGAAAGGGTTTCAATATCATCCGGATTAATATTGCTGATCCCGTCACCATAATCACGTTGACCACCAAACACCGGGGGGTTACCAAGCGTGGAATTATCAATCGGAACGCCATCCACTACATAAAGAGGCTGATTGGTTCCCGTAAGAGAACTGCCTCCGCGGATAACTACAAAACTGGAACCGGAAGCGCCTCCGGCAGATGGATTGACGTGAACCCCGGCGATCTTACCTTTTAGAGAATTAGCTACATTCAGTTCCTTATTCAGCGACAGCTCCTGCCCGGAGATACTTTGCATAGCATAACCCAGCGATTTCTTATTCCGCTGAATACCAAGCGCCGTTACCACCACTTCCGAAAGCTGTTTTTCATCCGCTTCAAGAGAAATGTTGATTGTTGAACGCGTACCAACGCTTACTTCCTGTTCTATAAAACCGGAAAAGCTGAATACCAGTACAGCGGAGGGACTTACGGTCAGCGCATAGCCTCCATCCGCATTACTTACCGTACCGTTATTGGTTCCTTTCTCCACTACCGATACCCCTCCCAGGGGCTGACCATCAGCATCCTTTACAGCGCCCCTGACTGAAGCAGCCTGGGCAGACGCCTCCGTCGCCGTCAACAGGGCGAGCACGAAGAGCGATAAACAAAGGGTCAAAAAATTTCGTTTCATTTACAGATGATTTTGGTTTTATTGAATTAAACGTTTCAAAAGACTTAATTAATAATTAAATTTTCGTTTCCTATATAAAATTATATTTATTATTATTTCAATCCAAATTTTTTTTCTTTTAATTACTAAAAAATGAATATTTAATTTCAAAACATTACTAAAAGGAAGATGCTTTCAATTAGTAATAAAAAAAGCCCCCGGTTCCGGAAGGCTTTGTCGGCAAAAACAGCGGACTCTTTAATCAATAATCATCGCCCTGTGCAAAGTCATTTTTTCGGCTCATCCATTTTCCCCCGGTAAAATCCGGAAATTCAACAGTCTGGTTTCCCAACGCTATAGATGTTTCGCTAAGAGGCGTTATGGCACTCCAGGCTGCAGCGTCGTACACATCCATAGGTGTAGGATGACCCCGTTTGGCAGCTTCTATAAAAGCGTGCAGCACAAAAAAATCTATTCCGTCATGACCGGTACGCCTGGCTTCTTTGCCCCAGCGTTTCCACAAAGGATGCTCGTATTTATCGTACCAGGCATGGGCATCGTCCCATTTTTCATGATCATATTTGCTTATCCCCTCAATAAATATCCCGTTATTGATATTCATCCAGATACCATTGGTACCCTGCACACGAAAACCCAGTGAATACGGTCTTGGAAGATTGGTGTCGTGTTGTAAAAAGATGGTTTCCCCATTGGCGCATTTGATATGTGTGGTCACAATATCTCCCAGCTTAAACCGCTGTTTAGTGTTAGAGTGGTCCTTGCCGCCTTTTTTTATGATATAATCATGCAACCCCCTGGCTTTGGTAGCAAAGGAACTTATAGTTTCAAACCGGTTGCCCCTGTTGATATCGATCATCATAGCCACAGGTCCCACATCATGTGTCGGGTAAAGATCACCATTGCGATGAACAGAATGATGGGTACGCCACCTGGCTTCTGAAAACCCCTTTTCACCAAACTCAACTCCGCTGTTATAAGGAGTAACCCCGTCGTTAAATTTTACTCCGCGCAAATCATGCTGATAACCGGCCTGCAGATGGATCAGTTCACCAAATAAACCCTGCCGCACCATATTTAATACGGCTAATATGTCCCGCCGGTAACACGCATTTTCCAGCATCATTACATGAGCGCCTTTGGTCTCCGCGGCACGTACTACCTCCCAATGATCTTCCAGTGTAATACCTAAAACCACTTCAGTAGCTATATACTTTAGCCCGGCGTTAATGCTGTCTATGATCATCGGCTTATGCCACTCCCAGGGGGTGGATATAATAACCGCGTCTATTTTATCAGTCCGCAACATATCCCTGTAGGCAACATCGCTGCCTGTAACAACCGCAGGCATAGCCCTGCCCGATTTCCGGATCAGTTCCTTACTCATATCCAACATTCTGCTGTCGATATCACAAATTACTTTTACTTCCACGTCGCTTCGCTCAAGACACATTTTCAGATGTGATTGTCCCCGCAACCCCACCCCGATAAAGCCGAGCCTCAGCTGCGGAGCATTGGTCCGGGCAGCCAGGTCAAGGGGCTGCAGCAAGCTAAACCCGGCAGAGGCAAGTGACATATTTTTTACAAAATTTCTCCTGGTAACTGGCATATGTATGTTTGTATGATAATAATAGGTGATCAGTTGCTCCCCGGCAGGCTTAAAAAGCGATCATCGAAAAAGGCTATATGCTCCTGCAGCTGTTTCAGATATAATTCCAACCCCAGCTTTTCTTCATCATAGATCAGGTAATTCATGCCCGGCACACGGTTGGCAAAATGCCGGGTACGATCCTGTTCAAAAAAGTACTGCTTATCCTCTGTAGACATTCCTTTAGGCAACCGTGTACGCTCCCATACCACGCACAATTCGTTGAATACAGCTTTGCGCCGTTCCAGGTTATCTGTAACAATCTGTTCAGCTTTTTTCAGGTAGTGAAAGCTGGTATCGTAACTGAGAAACCGCTGCCGGTGGGACTGCCGTATTGCATTCTCCACCTGCGAAAGGTCAAGATAGGTAAGTGCCGTATGCCGCGCAAGCTGACAAAGCGTTTTAAAAACCTCTATATCATATACATTGCTTACTTCTGCTGCGATCAGCCTGTCACAGATCGCAATGCCTGAATTCATTTTTTCTAAAAAAATCTCCGCTTCTTTTAGCCGGTCTGCATATTCCGTATTCCAGAAAGGATCATATTCCAATGCATCTCCCCGCGGCAGATCCGGTAAATGGGTTTTACCTATTTCGCCCCAGGCCCATACTCTTCTTTCAAAACTTTCCATATAAAAATACGCGGCCTCGTTCAGCATAAAATACAGGGAGTCTACTCCCGCTGCCTCCCGGCCATACCGGTTACGGTAAAATAAAGAGGGGAATTCCTGCAGTGAAGGTCCATTCACATTCCATGAATAAGCTGCCGTGGTGGCAAAACACAGCATCCACGCCTGCATAGGCAAACCGGAGTCATCCCAGGAAGTGCGGATCACTCCGTCAAATACGCCCCTGCCGAGGTTCTCCTTCAAAAATTTGTAAGAGTTTTCAAGAGCGCCTGTTTCTTTTACATCTTTATTCTTAGAAAAGAAGTAGGGCAGGAACAACATCTCTATACCGGGGTTAGGGTCATAAGCATATACAGGATACCCCAACGCTTTCGCTTCTTTGGCATACTTTAAATCCGGTGTTTCATAATTATACGATTCGGTCAGTATCATCCCTTTTTCCGGCACAACCTTAAAATCTGTTTCTTTTTCGTTTCCATGATAAACACTTAAACGACTTTTTGCCCATCCCATCGGGGCTTCCCAGTTCATCACCCCTCTTCCGTAAGGTTTAAGCAAACGGGTGGATTTGCCCAGGAAATGATGGAACAAACCGCTTCTGCCTGTTTCTTTCATTTTATTGGCACAGCTTTCACAGGCGCCCAGCTCGTAGGTTTCGTCTGAACCAATATGAATAAATGATGATCCCGGTGTTGCTTCCATTGCATCCTTCCATAGGTCCATCAATAAACTATACGTTCCTTCTTTTAACGGGCAAAACTCAAAATTAGAAGCCGGGATCTCGCGCAGGTGAGCAAATTGGGGCCATTTTAAGATAAAACTTACATGACCAAGCCCCTGTACCAATGGCACGATCTGTACATGATACTGGCGGGCGTAGCGCGTCAATTCCTGCATTTCCTCCATTGTAAATGCGCCCGGGGCGCCTATTTCCGGATGGCTCGGATAAGCAAACTTGTCTTCCCACTCCCATATCAGCATATTCATTTTATAGCCGGCAAGCTCCCGGATAAACCCCTTTACATATTCCTTTGTATCCTGATGGTGTTTGGTGTCGTAATGAGCCGCCCGCTGTTTTGTGTCAGGCCAGTCCTGTATTTCCACTCCTTTTACCGATATACCGGCCCCGCTTTTCTGAAATAACTGTTTGGCCGTTTGCACCCCGTAAAATAAACCGGCTGCGCCCGGAGCACTTATTTCAAACCTTCCTTCATCTACTGATATCCGGTAGCCTTCGCTACCCAGTACCTTATCTTTGCCTGTTCGTTTTAAAACGATGGACAATCCCTGCGAACGCGTACTCAAAACCGGTTCTATTCCTAACTCCCGGCGCATAAAATCCACCAGATCGGCTGCAGCAAATTTATCTTCGGCAGCGCTGCCCACCACTATATTTACCTGGTCATTTATTGTAAAGACCGAGCTTTTGGTTGATATATTTTGGGGCTGGGGAAGTATTGCCGGATCACCCGGCAGACCTGCCAACAGTTGACCGGACAATATCAGGCTGACAAACAAGGATACTTTTCTTTTTAAAAACATGAGCAAGTCAGCTTTCATTCATTATGATTTTGGAAAAGTAAAAATATGTAAGATTGTGTTTCTTTCAAAATATTTTGTAACTCAAATATTATATTTCGTTATCTTTCTTTTATAGGAAGAGACCTATATCCCTACACTGCATAAATCGGAATAATATTGAAAGCAAAACAGGGATGACATGATGCAGGCATAGCGCTACATCCCGTAATACAGTATTTCTCTGATCAGTTCCCGCTGCGTGGCACCTCACTTGCATAAGGGCATCAGCCGACATCTCCACATTCGCAGGAGATAGGTTGGGTAGTGATCAGAATATTGTCAAAGTAACGTTCCTGGTCTTTGGGAGAACCTGCGTTCCAGTAATTTTCGAAAAAAACAGCATTGATCATATAGCTGTCAGGATTATTATTCCAATCCCAATGCCAGTTAAGATCATAACTTCCCGCCTGCAGCTCATTGTTTATCCAGTATTCGAAAATTCCATCCGGCTTACCCGGCTCATTTAATTTAACATGTGCTACCACACAAAACCACTTTCCCGCATTTTTTTCACTGAAAATATTAAATGAACCTCTTTTGTTTCCCAGCCAGATAAGGTTAGCAAAATCATTGTACCTGGTGGTTATCAGCTCTCCTTTTTCATTGATCCCGCTGGCGGGATCCATCACCAGGTATTCTTTATCCGGCGATCTTCCTCCCGACCAGATATGCGCGATCATAGATTGCTGCCAGTTGGTTCCGACAATTGCTGTTGCCCTCGATAATTTATCTCCTCCGCCACCTTCCCAGCCGGGCTCCAACCTCAAATCCATGCGCCAGTAAATCTCATTAAAATCCTTTTCCGGCATTTCAGCAAAACGCATATTTGGATCAGGGGATCTGCCGATCGCCTTTTGCAAGGTACCGGCCTCCACTTCTCCTTTTTGCCATCTGACCCGCATGCCCGCAGTCCCGTCTCTCCCCACCCCTTTCATTCTTATAAAATCTCCCTCGTCATCATCATACCCAAAATATCTCTTGCTCAAGGCCTCTTCACTTTCAAAATCATCGCAGAATATTGTGCCGGGAGGAGGATTGGAACAGGAAAAACAATCCGGTCCGTTTGATATAAACCGGAGAACAAATAACAACCAGGGAGCTATGAAGTAGAACATAATATAGATATCAACCGGTAATTTATTATAAGCATCTGCAAATCCCTTCTCTATTGCAATGTAATGTTACATTCTTTCCCGGCGACACCTGCAAGGTTTACGCAACGAAAAGAGATATTTTGAATTTTCTCCGAATACCTTAACACTACCGAATCCCCGGTATCCAGCCAGACAGATTCCTCCCCGCTTTTCATCTGGAATGTCTTAAAGTTTGGCATAGCCGATTTCAGCCGGACGGTAGCCAGATCCTTATCAAAAGTGGTTTCTACAAAAACACTGTTCGGCTTCCATTCAATAGCGTTTCTGTCCGCTACCCAGGTAAACCGGTTGGCAGCATAGGCCCAGTGAGGTCTTCCATCCCATATCCAGGTATTTTCGGCTGAATAGTCATCTTTGTACACGATCAGGTCGGCAAGTGCGTCAGAATTATCGGGCCAGTGAACAAACCGGTCGTTTGATGCTTCCCAGGCAATCCAGGTAAATGTTTGCATAAATTCCTGCTTACTGATATTCTTCCATTTTCCCGTATTATCTTTCAGGCTGTCAGATTCAACTACCATACGATGGGTGCCTTTGACCATCTGCACATCTTTTCCTTCATTTTTAAGAAATTCTTCTCTGACTTCCAATGCCGATAACGGAATACCGTCTTTTTCGAAATGATGGTTATACTTGGCATCACTTAAAAACCATTTGTTGAAAGTATTGCTCCATACCTCGTTCGAGCCGTGATGCCCATCGTTCTTATTTTTCACCCCGGCGCCGGCGCCCAGGCAACGGGTGACATAACCATAGGCATTCATTACCGCATTCTGAACAACCATATAATGACCGCAATGAAAGCCCTGTCCTTTTAATGCCGCTTCCAAAATCCTGTCGGCATGATCTTCCCCGGGATATTCCGGCTCAAAATCGCTGATCTTAATAATGTCTGATATCCAGTTACGTAACAGCAGGATACGTTTAAATTCGTCCTGCTCATTTTGAAATACTGTATCTGGACGAAATCTTGTTCGGAATGATTCAAATTTGGATGAAGTAAGATCTTCAAATGCCCGGAAGGGAATACCGCCCGTGTCTGCCTGACAATCTACGGGTATCTCGTTAATATTCGACCTGTTCTGGCAACCCATTGCCAGCACTATGCAGCAAAAAATATATAAGATCGTACACTTCATAATTTTCAGATTAATCATTTTTTAATAGGGCCGATGTATTGCTTCGCGATTACCAGGTTACTGTATTTAATATGATGCGAAACACCGGGCGGGCTTTGAGAATCATAAAACTCAATACATATATAAGACAGCTTCAGTTCCGGATCTGTACGCCAGCGGAATCCCGGGAACGGGGATGCATCCGGAATATTAAACCATGAATCTTTATCCCATCTTCCATTCGGGAAGCCCGCCCCCCAATGACCGACCAATACGCCATCCTGCCATACTTTTAATTCGCCATTGTAAGCCGTTACCGGGTTGTTCAGCTTTATCATCATTTCAACACACATCCACTCATCCCACTCCAGGTTCCTGGCCGTGGGGCTGCCGTTGACCATATCATTTCCATAACAGCTCGTACCGCCATTCCAGCTTTTCATATCCCCCCAGTATAAATAGGTATCCATTGCCGGCTCGTCTACCGGTTCATACGACATGGACATCCGCTTGTCTCCCAACCCGCATATTCCTGCCTGTCCAAAATGATAATCGCTGGGAGGATTATGACCGCCAACCCGTACAGATTGATGATGAATAAATCCTTTGGAACTGAAAGGATATTTTACATAGTACCGGATAAAGAAAATACTGTCGAACCCCGGCGTAAATCTTTTAAAGAGATCCCCTCCATCATTCACTCCTCCAATATTAGTGATCGTAAGTGCTGTCTGCCTGCTCCCCTCAGGAATATCTTCTTTGGAAACAGACATACCTTCTTTGTTTTTGATATCAGTGTAACGTCTGAGTATATTATCCCAGCCGTCATCAAACATTTCCATATATAATACATTACTGTCTTTCTCTATCCCCACATCATTGGGGTAACGGGAGGCAATAGACGGAATACTGTCCCGTGCGTCATTATTCTCGTCTACGCTAAGCCCCTGTTTGCAGGAAGACATCAGAAGTATCAGACCGACAAATAGTTTCATGCGAATTTTATTGATTATTTTGCTTTTTGTCCGACCTTATGTCCTGCTATACCAAAATACAACATATATGTGTAAGCCGGGATCATTGCATACAGGAATGCATGCTGAAAATCTATACCCAGGTGGTCTTTAATATAACCATATACAAGTGGCCAAATGGCACCGCCGGCTATACCCATGATCATGATCGCTGATCCGGTTTTGGTAAACCTGCCTAACCCTTTTATACCCAGGGGAAAAATGGCTGCCCATAAAAGTGAATTGGAAATACCCAGCAATGCAACAAAAATGAACGATACGGTTCCGGTAGTAAATACTGAGATCACGGTAAATACCATACCTGTTATCGTGCATATGCGTAAAGCCGCCTGCTGCGATACGTACCTGGGAATGGCTATCATACCGGCTATATAACCCAGCAGCATGCCGGATAATGTAAACGCAGTAGCATAAGTGAGAAAAAAGCTGTGCACACTCAGTTCTCTGCCATACACACCGATGATGTCTCCGGCCATCACTTCTGCCGCAACACAGAAAAATATTGCCAACGCTCCTAAAAACAGGTGTGGGAACTGAAATACACTGTTTTTGACAACACCCCGCGGCGGCGAATCCTCATTTACAGGTTCGGTTGCATCCATATCTACTTCCGGCAACCTGGTGAATTTCAGAAAAATGGCAAATGAAACAAATAATACAGCCAGTGCTATATAAGGAGCATGTACTCTTTGAAGCAATTCCTCCAGGATGCTGTCTCTTGCCATAGTATCAACAGCGGCGTTCAGCCGGGCGGTTATCTGTTCCGCATCCTTCAGGAACAGCGTACCTAATAAAACAGGGGCTATAATTCCTGCAGACTTGTTAAAAAAACCAACTACAGACATACGTTGTGCAGCGCTTTCTATTGGTCCGATAATACTCAGATACGGATTAATAGCTGTCTGCAATAATGCCATACCGGACCCCTGAACAAAAATAGCGGTCAGGAAAAGAGGATAATTCCGGTGATCCGCGGCCGGTATAAAGATCAATGCGCCCAAACCCAGGATAAAAAGACTCACGACCAACCCGTTGTGAAAACCAATTTTCCTCAGGATCCAGGAACTGGGTAGTGCCAGGAAAAAATAGGCAATATAGGAGGAAAAGGCAACAAAAAAAGCCTGCAGATCAGTTTCCAGATCAAGCGCCAGCTTAAGAAAAGGGATCAGTGTGCCGTTGGCCCATGTTATAAAGCCCAATATAAAATACAGTGCACAACAAATAGCTATTGCCCGAAAGTCTGTTTTAGCCGGATCCTGGAAGTTATTCATTTGAAGAGTCATTAGAGCGTTCAGTGATTGAATATAAAAAATAACAGCTGTACGTATTTTAGCGAAGCTGTATCTTACCCATTGTATACCACCCATCTGCCTCTCTATCCCTGATCGCAAGCCGGATAGCCGGTTGCAGACTGTGCGGATCAACCAGAGCAATTTGTATGTCGTACGTCCCGGGTTTTAGTTGCTGCGGGTATACCTGGTTGTTATATACTGCATCTCCGGGTAACCAGGAGTATATATTCGCACCTGTTACGAAAAGCTCTGACTGGCTGCTGTTTTTAAGCCGGATAGCCAGCTTGTAAGCCCCATAGCAGGGAGCAACGCCCTTATTTTCCCACCAGGTCTCAAAATCAAGCCTGGAATTTACTTTAACGGTAGCAGGATAAGCGAACCGGCGTAATACAAAACGGTATCCCATTTTTTTCAGCCATTCATCCACCATGGGTTTCCAGCGATCGGGAACCTCAGATGATTTACCATTAAAACTTGACATATGCCACTTGAGAGACTGGTCAATGATGTACTGTACCTGTTGTTCGGAATATCCTTCCTTGACATCCCAGTTTTTGAAGAGCCCGCACATTTCAAAACTTACATGGGCCGTTTTCCATGCATTTTCCATTCCATACTCAATAATGGTTTGCGGGTAGTAATCGTACATATGCGTCCAACCGTTTTGTTCGGCTGCCCAAAAACCAAGGTCCCCCAGACAATCCTGCCGCCAGCCTACCGGAACTTTCGCGTTTTTTTTGATATATTCAATCTGCTTTTTCCCATGCAGCAGTGCTATCAGTTGCGTTTTTGTAAAACTTTCCAGGTAAGCATCTACCAGCTTTTGCATAGTCAGGTCACTCAGCAATTCAGTACCGCCCCCTTCGCCTGCAAGTCCTACAATAGAAAGGTCAACATGTTCGAGCCAGGGATGCCCGTCATACCTTTTTCCGAGCGCTCTTATCATGTTTCCAAAATATTGTGCATAATGGCTGTCTTCGGGATCTACCACCCATTGGTGGGTACCAAAGTTCCGTTGAGGGCCTACCATCTTTCTGTACCATGCCGGTACATCATCCCCGGGGCTGCCTTTGTAAGGCGAAATTCGCAGAGTGATTTTCTGATTTTTTTGTTTTGCTATATCCAGTAGGCTATCCAGGAAATCCCACCTGTATTTTCCCTGTTCGGGTTCTATGAATTGCCATTGAAAGCGGAAATAAGCAAGCGTGGTTAAGGGATAACTTTTGTTTTCCTGTGAATTACTCCTGCCATAAGAACGGATATCTGTTGTATTCACAACATCAAAATAACCCAGGTTATCTCCGTTGAACATCTGGAAAGTCGTAAAACCAATGCCCGGGTTCATCAGCACTTCGTTGCTTTCAACCGGTCTGACCACAACCTGGCTTTGAGCAAAAGTATTTTTGATCAAAAAACAGGATATCATCAGGATCAACGTCAACCTCCAATAAAAGTAATGTTTCATATCATTAAGTTTGGGTATTCAATAACTGAATACAGATGAACATAGGGCTAACGTTTTTTATGGCCACCGTTCAGGAGGTAAAGTATAGCAGATGACATGCTTATAACTCCGGTCTTCAAAGCAGGTTCAGTATCAGGAATAAAAAACGGGGAATGTGTAGAAGGAAGTATTAACCTGCCTTCGGCTTCCGCTTTCATATCTTCTGTACGCACCGCTCCGAGAGAGTACAACACGGAAGGTATAGGCACTTTCATACTACCATACCTGCTGAAATCTTCTCCAAACATTTCAGGCCCCAACAGCAGTACATTTTCATCACCTAATAAAGTTTTCAGATGTGCTGACAGGTTTTCAGATAGTTTAATATCATTAAAAACAGCCGGTAACCCGGGCTTTATTACTTCTACAACAGGATAATCTTCCGGTTTCGCACCGCAGGAATGCGCTATACCCTCGCAGGTTCTTTTTATACTTTCAATCAGTTTTTGTTGAACACCCGGGTTCAGCGATCTGACACTTACCTGCATTTTTACCTGGTCAGGGATAATATTCCCGCTTGTTCCACCATGAATAGTGCCCACAGATATAACAGCAGGTTCCATAGCAGGTACTTCACGCCCTACAATATCCTGAAAAGCCGGCACCAGCTTGGAGGCGATCATGATGGGATCTACTGTAGTATGCGGACTGGCGCCATGCCCGCCTTTTCCTTTTACGGTAATATCCAGGTTGTCAATATTGGCTAGACTATATCCCGGGCAAAACCCTACTTTCCCCGCTTCAACACCAGAATTTACATGCAATGCAAGTGCATAGTCGGGTACGGGGAACCGGGTAAATAATCCATCCTCTATCATGTTTAATGCACCCAGTCCCGGTTCCTCAGCCGGCTGGGCTATAAAAATGACAGAGCCTTTCCAGGTGCTCTTTAGTTGTGAGATAATTCTGGCTACTCCCACCCATACCGTCATATGCATATCGTGCCCACAGGCATGCATAACCCGGACAGGATTACCATTTTCATCCTTTGCCTGTACCTTACTGGCATAAGAAACCTTTGTCTGTTCCGCTATGGGTAAAGCATCCATATCTGTGCGAACCAGTATCACTCTTCCCGGTCCATTACGCAGGATGCCCACCACACCATACCCTCCAACACCGGTTGTCACGGCAAAGCCTGCACGCTCCAGCTCTTTTGCCATCCGGGCCGCAGTCTCTTTTTCCTGCAACGACAACTCCGGATTGGCATGCAGGTGCTCATACAGATCTACCAACCCTTCATATTCCTTATTTAACAGGCTGATTATCCCGGAATGATTTCCTGCCTGCGAAAAAACCGTCATACAGCTCATCACCATACATGCTGCAATGCAGTATTTTCGATAATATTTGATGTACGGTTTCATATGCTTCCCTTGCGTATAAATTTTTTATAGTTCCCGGATATAAATATTAGCGAACTGAAAAAGATTGTTATCAGCATGATCATCCTGGAGCGCAATAGCTCCTTCCGCCGGAATGCCCGGCAATTGCGCATTGTTAATAACCGTTTCATTGTTGAGTACAACAGTAACTCTGTCTCCCTTCAATGTGATCACAAAACGGTTCCATTCTCCCGGTGGTTTATCTGCTTTTTTTACCGGGGTTACTCCTGCCCTTACTTCGGGAGAAAGCTTTTTATCCACCCTGTAACCATAAATTTCTCCAGAGCCAATATAACGATAGCCAATGTTTACCTGGCTTTTAGAATTCCCTCTGAGGTAGATGCCTGTATCGCCGGCATAAGGAACTTCCACTTCCCGGGCGCTGCCATCTGCATTTAATGCGTTTTCCCCGTTGGGTAATATCACCGGCGTTAGCGCCGGCTCAGGCTCTCTTGTTAAACGCACATCGGCTACCAGTATAAAATCCCGGAACGACTTTTTACTCCACAGGCATTTGTCTTTTTCACTGCTCCTGCCATCGTAGTTGATCACCCGGCTTTGGGCAGTCCAATGCCCTTCATGCCCCGGTTCCATTTTCCAATGTCGCAGGTCAGTATTGTTATAGAGGGATTGAAAATGAAACCCTGAAAGATGACTGCTATTCTTATTTTTGTTCGTTGAGATCTTCCGGATCGATATGTCTTTTACAAAAAAAGAGGATTTGTCTGATACAAAACTGAAATGCTTCAGAGCAAACGTATCGGGAACGGCCAAACGCATATAGTCATCGTCGTTTACCCATACTGTAACCCAGCCACGATCGTATAGTATTTTGTAATGATCCCAAAGGCGATCACCAACGTTTTCCCGGGCTGTTTTGAAAACAACCCGTTCTCCATCCGGAAAAGGTGAGCCTACCGATGGCAGGAGCTCAGTATGCAATACCCAGAAAGCATTGGTATCCGCCTGCAGCGGTAAATAGTCAAACTCCAGCGTAAATGCATGGTACGAATTTTCCGAGCTCAGGTATCCCGGCACTTTTCCGGCACATTCAATACGTCCTTCCTTCACCAACCAGTTATCGGGTGCCTGGTTAACATTGATCCAGCCTTTTAGATCTGTGCCATTGAATAATGATATACGCTGCGTGGAATGGCAGGATATTACAAACAATGTAACAAACAATACGGTAGTTCTGATAATCATCTTATAGAACGTTTGATTGACCGGGAAATGGGATCGGGTAATTACCGTTTTTGTCAGGTTTTGCAGGCGGTTCACTATCCCAGTCCAGATGTAGTGGCGCAAGCACCAATTCTGAATTCAAAGCTTCATCCCATTCCACCATTTTTCCCGAATGAACTGCCATGCGCCCCATGATGGTTGTCATGGTGCTCATCGCTCCCCATTCGGTATCATTGAGCGGCTTATTATTCCTGATCGCATCAAAAAGAACATCGTGTTCAATCTGGTAAGCATTTTCAGTATTTCTGTTAGAATTCCGCCATATTCTTTCTCCCTCGTTATTCCTTATCCCCGTCTGCAGGCTGGCAGTACCGTTGCTGCCATAGAAATAAGCGCCTCCTTTATTCCATGTTCCTCCGATATGACGGATCTGGCTGTTAAGTTTTGTTCCATCCGCATACTCGTATTCAATAAAAAAGTGATCAAAAATATCACCCGTATCCGGACCGGTTAACGAGGACCTGCCGCCCATTCCCTGTGCCCGCACGGGATAGGCATTTTTTGCCCAGTTCACCACATCGGTATTATGTATCTGCAAGCCGGCGGGAGATCCGGCCCAAAGCCAGTTAAAATATCTCCAGTTGCGAAGCTGGTATTCCAGTTCCGTTTGTCCTGCCTGCCTTTGCATCTGCTTTACCGGACCGATCAGATAATAATCAGTTACGGAAATGATCCGCCCGATCGCACCCCCCTGGATCTGTTTTACCATTTCCTGATAACCCGGGTCATACCGGTTTTGCAAACCTACCACCACTTTTAAACCCCTGGCATCCGCCAGTTTACCGGTTTCCAGTATTTTGCGGATACCCGGCGCATCGCTTGCCAGGGGCTTTTCCATGAATACATGCTTCCCGGATTTAATACATGCTTCAAAATGCAGGGGACGAAAAGCAGGAGGAGTAACCAGTAAAACAGCATCGGCCGCCGCTATTGCTTTAATATACCCGTTCAATCCTGTAAACTTATTCGATTCCGATACTTTTATCTTATCCTTTATTGCATCTATCTTTAACAGGGTATTGTATGTCTCCTCGAGCTTGTCTTTAAATACATCGGCCATGGCAACCAGCACCACATTCTGTCTTGTTTTTAAGGCATCTACTGCTGCTCCGGCTCCCCTGCTTCCGCAACCTATCAATGCAATCCTGATCGGATCGGCTTGTAGTCTTCTACCTGAGGCCTGTGTTGACAGGGTTGAACCGAGTAGCATCCCTCCAACCAATACTGAGGAGTCTCTTAGAAAGTCTCTGCGACCATTACTTTGTAATTTTTTGTCGCCTGTATCTATTGTATCCATCATAATATTTTTCATTCAAAATAAAAAAGACCGAAATTGTCGTACTCGTGAAAATTGCCGCTGTTTTTAAACAGTGCCCATAAAGTCTCATTGCCATGATCGTAGTCAATCCTGTACAGGTTTCCTTTCCATTTCGAGCCAGGTTCCGGTGGCTTATCCAATACCGGCTTCATTAATGTGTAAGGAATAAAAAACTCTGTTGTCCAGCCCCTTACCGAAGCATCCGGTAATTGCTGTCCACCCTGCACCGTTACCATATGCCTGGTTTTGCGGTCATCGGGGTATTGAAACGGGACCCACCTGTTAAGGTTTCCGCCTGAATTAAAAATGATCAATGGCAGCTCATAATTCAATGGTGATATTTCATATTCAAAGTAATTGGTTTGTGAGATATCCGGCTGCAGGAAAACCTCTACCACATCTTCTTCCCACAGTGGCATAAAATCCTGCTGCATGGTCGCCGTTAACGTATCATCCTCACAACTGAACAAACAATAAATGCCCGTTTCAGAATACAACAGCTTCGCTTTTGTTTTATACTTTATCCCTTTTCCTGACAGGAAAGGGATGTTTATCCAGGAAGTGATGGCCCATTGCGGAAGACTGCCATCTCCCGTAATTTCAAATTCTGATATTTTTTTTATGTGGATCACTGATTTTCCCAACAGACCTGAACAACAACAGAAACAACTCCGATATAAAACAGCCGTGCTTCCTGTGCCAAGCCTTTATTTTTGTTTTACTTCCAAAACATTTTCAAATATATTTAATATAATTTATTTTTAATTACTTTTTTTTGAAAAAATCTTTCGAAACATTATTTAATAAAATAACAAAAGGAAAAACGTTCGAAACAACTATTTTGCAGGCAAACATTGTTTATCGTATGCGAAAAAAAGGGGAAAAAACTACTTTGCAGCGAAGGGTATTCATTCTTGAGGAGTTGGAAAAAAGAGGACAGGTAGATGTTACTTCCTTGAGCAAGGCATTAAAAGTAAGCGAAGTGACCATTCGAAATGACCTGAAAAGGCTGGAGCAGAAAAATGCACTGATCCGGGCCCGGGGCGGGGCCATTAAGATTGATAGGGTCGGGATGGATTTTACCATTTCGGATAAAAACAAGCAGAATTTTGACCTGAAGAAGAAAATCGGAAAGGCTGCAGCCGGTTTAATAGAGGCGGGCGACACCATCATCCTTGACTCCGGTACCACTACTATGGAAATTGCAAAGAATCTGGGAGATGTGGGTGAGCTGACGGTGATCACCAACGCCATGAACATAGCCAATCAACTGGCAGAACATACGAAAGTGAATGTAATCATCCCCGGCGGTTCTCTGCGCAAAAACTCTCTTTCCCTTATAGGGGCGACGGCAGAGGAAAGCTTCAAAAATTACTTTTGTGATAAGCTTTTTCTTGCAGTAGACGGTTTCAGCGTTCTCCACGGACTATCAACCCCAAATGTGGAAGAAGCTCATCTGAACAGGGTCATGATCTCTATTTCAAAACAGGTAATAGTAGTTGCTGATTCTACCAAGTTTCACAGAAGAAGCTTCGCCTTCATCGCGCATGCCAGTGATATTGATATTCTGGTTACAGATGCAGGAATACCGGATGAAGACAAAAAGAAACTGGAAACTGCTGGCATCAAAGTTGTCATTGCGTAGTTTGCACGATAACAATGCAAACACACAATTTACCATTCATTGTCTTTTCTCTTACAAGCCACCGGTTGTGCGCTGTTTGACAATTACTATGCCTGCGCCATTGAAGCGTGCTGAAAGCACACCCTGTCTCGTTCGTTATAACACAATAAAAACGGAGTATCCCTACATTATTAGATTGGGAAAGGAGAATAATAGTATCAACATCTCAGGCATATACAGCCAGCCTGACCAATGTCACTCCGTTCCTTCACTGCGCTCATCCGCGGCTTTTAAAAAATAACCGTATTTTACGGGCGGAATATGAAACAGGACATCAAAAAAGAAGCGATCATCCAGGCTGCCGAAAAAAGATTCAGCCATTTTACGGTGGCCAAAACCACCATGGCAGAAATTGCGCAGGACCTGGGTATATCCAAGCCGCTGCTGTATTACTATTTTCCGGACAAGCTCAGCTTATATGCTGCTGTTGTCTCGCATATCTTCGGGGAACTGAAAAGCCTGCAGAAAACGGATATATTAAAATATGACGATCCGCTGAAAAATCTCCTCCTGCATCTTCAGAGACGTAAGGAATTTATTGTGAAACATTATAATATAATTGAATTCGTCAAACAGGCCATTGAAAAAGCACCGGGTGAGCTAAGACCCCTGTTTGAAAATGCCAAAGCCATTGAGATCAATATTGTCCGGGGCATTTTTGAAAAGGGGAAAAAAGATAAGATACTGCATATCAAAAACTTACAATCAACTACCGAATTGTTTCTCCTTTGCCTGGAAGGTCTGCGTTATATAGCCCTGCACCAGGACGGCGTGATCGTATTTCCCAGCAAAGAGCAGTTTGATGCCATCTTCGTAAAAGAGCAGGAAATTGCTTCCATATTTATCAAGGGGTTAAAAACACCATAAAAAAATTCCTCAAAAAATTTTGAGGATATTTTTTTTGTCGTAATTTTGACTTTTAAATTAAAAAAGTCAAATAGTAAAATAGTCAGTTTTGAAAACAGAAACCCCCGTCAAAGAAGAACTTATAACAGAAGCGGCGCTGCGGCGGTTCACTCATTTCGGTTTTAATAAGACCACTTTTTCGGAGATTGCCAAAGACCTGGGCATATCCCAGCAAAGCCTTTATTATTATTTCCCCGACAAAAAATCATTGATCGCAAAGGTAGCTGCCAACATAATGACGGACTTGCTGGAGGAGATAAAAACAAGCATTACCACCAAACAGAACCTGGAAGATAAGCTGAGCGGAATCGTAGAAGTAAAGCAGACCTTTTTTGAAAAATATTTTATGCTGGCTACGGACCGTCCGCTGGATAAAACGCCCGAACCGGATGAGGTCAAAAATTTCGTGGAACAAATGGAAACCAGGCAGCTTGAGATCATGGTGGAAGCGCTTGACGAAGCTGCAGCAAAAAAGGAGATCTGCCACGGCGATACCTTTAAAACAGCCCGGCTGCTTTTGAAGGCCCTCACCGCGATGCAGGAAGCATACCGCAACAGTCATATCATACCTGACCATAACACCATACTGGAGCTATTTAAGGAACAAAAAGAGCTGATCCGCATTTTTGTTTTCGGCTTAAAATACCAGACAGTATCCAACCACCAGTGATGTACTATTATTCATAAATAAACGCAATGAAAACAAAATAACAAATGAAACGAATAAAATTGTTAACAGCCGTCTTTGTTGGCATTTTTACCGGCAATATAGTGTCCGCCCAGGAACAGTTGACCCTGAAGCAGGCGCTGCAATATGCGCTGGAACACAAGGCTGAAGCACAGAAAGCAAGACTGGATGTAGAAAACGCACAATATTTAATTGACGAGACCCGGGGATCCGCCCTGCCGCAGGTAACCGGATCGGGCAACCTGACCTATAACCCGATGCTGCAAAAAGTGGCGTTTCCCGGTGATATGATGGGCAGACCCGGACAGATGGTGGTGGTAGCCATGGGACAAAAATGGCAATCGAATGCAGTACTCAATGTTAACCAGCAGATATTCAACCAGGCCATTTTCACAGGGTTAAGAGCGGCTAAATCTACCAGGGAATTTTACCGGATCAACAACACCCTCACAGATGAGCAGCTTATAGAAAAAGTAGCCGATGCCTACTACCAGGTCTTCCAGCTGCAGCAGCAGCTGCAAACCGTGCAGACCAACCTGGACAATACACTGAAAACACAAAAGGTGATCAGCGGATTGGTGGATGCGGGATTGGCAAAGAAAATCGACCTGGACCGGATCGTTGTTGCCGTAAACAACCTGGAGGCGGCTAAACAGCAAATGGTGAACTCGCTGCAGCTTTCCGAAAACGCCCTGAAGTTCGCCATAGGCATGGAAATGGATAAAGACATCGTGTTGCCGAACGAAACATTCGAGGTGAATGCCGCTATCCTGGCGGATGCGCCCGATGCAGCCAACCGGACAGAGCTGAAGCTGCTCAACATGCAATCCCAGTTGCTGGAACTGAACAAAAAAGCAACAGTGGCGGCTTACTACCCTACGCTTTCCTTTACCGGCAACCTGGGTTACCTGGGTATGGGACCTCAATTCCCGGTATTCAACCAGAGTAATATGGTGAACTGGTCGGGCTTTTCGGGTGTAGGACTCAACCTCTCCATTCCCATTTTCAACGGTGGTACTACCCGCGCTAAAATAAACCAGGCAAATATTGATCTCAAAAAGCTGGAGGCGGATATACAGGACACCAAACTGGCCCTGGACCTTGCCAGCGACAATGCAAGATCGCAGATCAAAAACAGCCTGCTTACGGTAGATACCAACAAACGGAATATTACCCTGGCAAAAGAAGTGCTGGACAATACGCAGAACAATTATCAAAACGGGCTGGCTACACTGACCGATCTGCTGGATGCGGAAAAAGCCTATGCCGATGCGCAAAACAACCTGACACTTTCTTTGCTGAATTATAAAGTTGCCGAAATACAACTGATCAAAGCAAACGGAAACTTAAAATCCCTTGTAAACGAATAATACACACTCCCGAAAAAGTAATTATAAAACAGTCATGAAAAAAAATAAAAAATCTTCTATTGTAAGGATCATCGTTACTACGGTCGTGATCATCGCTGCGCTGGCAGGCGTACAATCCCAGTTGAATAAAAACAAAGCAGCCAACCAGGCAGCCACCGATGAGGTAGCCAAAAAGAATACTGCTGTATCGGTTCGGACAGACACTACCCGGATGAAAGATATTGACCTCACCTATACTGCAAACGGAACCTTTATTCCCAGGCAGGAAGTGGTCATCGGTGCAGAAGTAGGTGGCAGGGTAGCAAATGTGTATGTAAAAGAGGGAGACTTCGTACGTCCGGGCCAGACACTGGCTACGATAGTGGGCGACAAGCAAAATGTTTCTGTTGCCAATGCCGAAGCTAACCTGAATAACGCAAAAATGGACCTCGAGCGGTTTGAAAACGCGTTCGCTACCGGAGGGGTTACCCGGCAGCAGCTGGATGGCGTTCGTCTCCAGTTTGAGACCGCAAAGAACAATTTGAAAAGCGCACAGTTGTCCGCGGGCGATATAGCCATCAAAACTTCCGTAGCCGGCATCGTCAATTCCAAAAAGATTGAACCGGGCAGCTATGTAAGTGCCGGTACAGCGGCTTTTGATGTCGTAAACATCAGCTCGCTTAAATTGAAAGTGAACGTGGACGAAAAAAACATCGCGGGTCTGAAAACCGGACAGACAGTAGACATACTGGTAAGCGTGATGCCCGACAAAGCCTTCTCCGGGAAAATAACATTCATAGCGCCGAAAGCCGACGCCAACCTGAACTTTCCCGTGGAGATAGAAATTCCCAACACAAAGAACGAGCTGCGGGCAGGGATGTATGGCAGCGCGAAGTTTGGACAAGGTACAATTACCCATAGCCTTGTGGTACCCCGGACAGCCTTTGTGGGAAGCGTGAGCGATAACCGGGTGTTTGTTTTGGAAGATGGAAAAGCGGTGGAAAAGAAAGTGCAGGCCGGCAGAAGCTTCGGCAACGACATTGAAGTGCTGGGCGGATTAGCAGCAGGCGACCCCGTGATCGTATCCGGGCAGATAAATATATTTGACCAGACGCCCGTGCAGGTAATCAGGTAGCCCCCGGAAGCCTTTAGACTGAATACAAGAAATATACGACAATGAAAATATCAGAAATATCAATTAAACGCCCCAGTATAATCATCGTACTGTTTATTATACTTACGCTGGGAGGGATTTTTTCCTACAGCCGGCTGGGGTACGAGCTGGTGCCGAAGTTTGAGGTAAACGTAATTACCATTCAAACCATTTATCCCGGGGCATCTCCTTCGGAAGTAGAGAACTCGGTGACCAAGAAGCTGGAAGACGCGGTGGCTTCGCTGGAGAGCATCAAAAAAATGGAATCCAAATCAATGGAAAATGTTTCATTGATCATGATCACCCTGAACACGGGGGCGGATGTGAACTTTCTGCTCACCGATGCGCAGCGTAAGATAAATGCCGTGCTGAACGACCTGCCGGACGATGTGGAAACCCCTTCGCTGTCAAAGTTCTCACTGGATGACGTGGCGATCATGAGCCTGGCGGTTACTTCCAATCTTTCGGAAAAAGACCTGTACGACCTTCTGGACAAAAAGATACAGCCCGTGTTTGCCCGTATCAACGGCGTGGCAAAAGTGGATATGATCGGCGGAGAAGAAAAAGAGATACAGATCAGTGTAGACCCGGTAAAGCTGCAGGGGTACGGATTGTCTATCAACCAGGTGCAACAGGTGGTAGCAGCATCCAACCTCGACTTTCCCACGGGAAACATCAGCACCCGGGATAACCGCACCACCATCCGGCTGGCCGGAAAGGTAAATTCTATTGACCAATTGAGAAGCCTCCCGATAACCACTCCGGGCGGCGTTACCGTTTTCCTGAAAGACGTGGCCGATGTACAGGATGGCATTAAGGAAATTGAAAAGATTGCCCGTGTAAACCAGCAGAATACCATCCTGCTGCAGGTATTTAAACAATCAGATGCCAACGCGGTAGCTGTATCCGAACAGGTTCGGGAAACCATCAAACAGGTAGAAGAAGATTACCAGCCAAATGATATTAAGCTGCAGGTAGCAAACGACTCTTCGTTGTTTACACTGAACGCAGCCAACAACGTAATGCACGACCTGGTGATCGCCGTTGTATTGGTAGGGTTGATCATGTTGTTCTTCCTGCACAGCTTACGGAATGCAGCTATAACCATGGTAGCCATTCCGCTGTCGCTGATCGCCACCTTTATCGGCTTGCTGGTAATGGGGTACACACTTAACCTGATGTCGCTGCTGGGGCTCTCACTTGTAGTAGGTATCCTTGTGGATGATGCGATCGTGGTCATTGAAAATATCCACCGGCATATGGAAATGGGGAAAAATAAAGTACGGGCAGCTTTTGACGGCGCCAAAGAGATCGGGTTCACCGTTTCCGCCATCACCCTGGTGATCGTGGTGGTATTCTTACCCATCGCTATGTCAACCGGACTGGTAGCTAATATTCTTGCCCAGTTCTGCGTTACCGTGATCGTATCTACCCTGCTTTCATTGCTGGTGTCCTTTACCGTGGTGCCCTGGTTGTACTCCCGTTTCGGGAAGCTGGAACTGATCAGCTCAAAATCGTTTTTTGGAAAAGTGATCTATGGCTTTGAAAGGGGATTGACCAATTTCACTAACTGGATATCCAATATCCTGAAATGGTCACTACGCTCCAGGTTCAACAAAATTGCTACCCTGATGGTAGCGGTGGTAATGCTGTTTGCTTCTTTTTCACTGGTAAGTAAAGGGTATATCGGAACGGACTTCTTCCCGTCTGTGGACAGGGGCGAATTTTATGTGCAATTTGAATTGCCCAAAGACGCTTCGCTGGAAAGAACCAACGAGCTGACCCGGAGAGCGGAAGCTTATATCGCAGAAAAACCCGAGGTAGCGGAAATGATCACAACCGTTGGACAGGCTTCAGATGGTTTGATTGCAGTGGGTGGTTCACGGTATAAATCAGAAATACATGTAAAACTTAACAAAGACTACAAAGAAAGCTCCAAAGTATATTCTGCCGTACTGAAGAGGGAGCTGGAGAACATACTGGTAGATGCTAAAATAAAAACGGTCAACGTAAGCATTATGGGTGCTGAAATGGCTCCGCTGCAACTGACAGTGGTAGGCTCTACCGTAGAGGATGCCCAGGCTTTTGCAGAAAAAGCAGCCGAAGAATTGCGGAAAATACCCGGCGCCACCGGCGTGAAGCTGACATCTGAAGCCGGCAACCCGGAAATAAGCGTTAAAGTAGACCGCGAAAAAATGAATGCACTGGGGTTGAACATTGCCGCTGTGGGGGGTATGATGCAGACAGCCTTCTCGGGTAATACAAACAATAAGTACCGGGCGGATGAAAACGAATACGATATCAATATCCGGTTCAACGAAACCGGCCGTTCGGGTATAGACGACGTGAAAAACCTGAAATTCATCAGCAACAACGGCACGCCGATCTTGCTGAGCCAGTTTGCAGATGTCGAATACAGCTCCGGCCCTACCCTGCTGGAGCGCAGGGATAAATCGCCGTCCGTTTCTATACAGGGACAGGTGATCGGCGCGCCGCTGGGAACGGTAGCCCAGCAATGGGAAGAAGAATTTTCTCAATTGGAAAGAAGACCAGGAGTCTCCTATATATGGGGTGGTAACATGGAAAATCAGCAGGAAGGATTCGGAACGCTGGGATTTGCGCTGATCGCTTCCATCCTGCTGGTGTACCTGGTGATGGTGGCGCTGTATGACAGCTTTTCCACACCGTTCATCGTGATCTTCTCGGTGCCGCTTTCCTTTATCGGTGCGCTGCTGGCCCTGGCGCTGACCAACCAGTCGCTGAACATATTCACCATCCTGGGTATCATCATGCTGATCGGTCTGGTAACCAAGAATGCGATCCTGCTGGTGGATTTTGCCAACCACCGGAAACAGGAAGGAGACAGTACATTTGATGCGCTGGTATCGGCCAACCATGCCCGTCTTCGCCCGATATTGATGACCACTATCGCGATGGTAATAGGGATGGTACCGATTGCAGTAGCGCAGGGAGATGGAGCTGATATGAACAGGGGGCTGGCGATCGTGATCATCGGTGGATTATTGTCATCGCTGTTCCTGACCCTGGTAGTAGTGCCCGTAGTATATTCAATATTCGACAGCATCCAGAGACGGTTTGGTAAGAAAACAAAAGTGGATTATGCCGGGGAAATGAAAGCCTCGTATATACCGCTGGAAAGCAACCATAAACCGAAAGTAGCCGAGACAGTAGATTTCTCTGAGAATTAAATACACAACCGTAGTATAGAAATTGTTGAGGTTAGGGCTCGCCCATAGCGCGGATACATTCCGTTGCTATGGGCTTTTTTGTTGTGAGCAGCGCTTGCAAATCTTTATCCCGCGTACCTAAACCACAACACTAAGGGTTTAATTTATAGAGGCTTATAAATTATTATTATTGCGTGCAATAGCATAAATTAGCGTGTTCTGCGTCATTTAAAAGCGACACTAAAAACATTCTTATGGGACTACTTAAATTTTTCGGACTAAGCAATCCTCTGACTGACTATTTGGAAGAAGAGCTTTCAAAAAAAGCAGTTGACATACTTAAAAATGAAGGAAGTAATATTCCTGACAATTGGCGAGAAAAAAAAGGCAAATTAAAGGGTGAAATAAACTCTAAAATCAAACAATTAGTTGAAGATCAAAACAAAAAAATAAAGCCTAATTGGAAAGAATTTAAAGGGAAAGTTAGCCAATTAATTTCCGAAGCGATTGTAACTGCATTCAAGAAAAGTAAACTTGACAACTATTCATACGAGAAGTCTTGGGAAATTATTGCGGTTTCAAAGGAAGCCATAAGGAAGAAATCACTTGAAGAACTTATTTTCTTACTACATGACCAAATTGGCATCAAAGATTTAAGTAACGAAACAATCATTGCACTTGCAAAGTATGCCTTTGACATTAAATTTGACCAACAATTCAATTCATTAATTGACAAACGGGAAATCTTCCACGCTGACTATAGAGATTATGTAATCGTTGACAAGATTAAGAACGATAGATATTACATTGATGAAGAAGAAACATCTCAACAAGTTGAAATGATTTTTCTTAGCGAAGTAGATAAATATACTGCTTCCGGCTTTGGTAAGAGTGAACACCAAAAAGAAAAGGAAGAGCAGAAAGAAAATAAAAAAAGAGTGAAAACATCATTTGACCGTTGGAAAGATTTTAAAAACGACAGGCCAAACGATAGACGGTTTCCTAAAGCTCAATGGAACTAAAACGAACGCACAACATTGGTATTGCCAATAGTGGGGCTTAACATTGGAGCAATCAGCAGGAGTAATTCTACTGTACTATGGCTCGGAACTTGACGATAAAGCCCAGCTTTAGTTCTTAATATTTAACCCACCCAAGCGCAAGCGTCTCGCTTGTGCTGCTAAGATCTTTGCAGTCTATCCCGGATCACATTACCTTAAAAATGAGGTAGTCGGACTTAGTAAAACAATAAGGCCTAGTTGCTTACACAAGTACAAGCAAGACGCTTATACCTGCCAGGCGGTGGTCCGGAATATCTAAAAAAGCAGATCTTCATATCATAAATGGATTTTGAAATGTCGGGATACTGTAAAACAATACAAAATGTATAACGTTAAGAACGTTGGTTTATAGCGACTTATAATTATGAATATTGCGTGTAATAGCATAAATTAACGTGCTCTGCGAAATAACTAACACATAGAAATACTTCAAAAACTCGGAACAATTGCAGGAATTGCGGGAATTAGTCTTGGTATTTTCGTAATCATTTTTAGAGATGTTATAAGGAAATCTATATTTCAAAATTTATCAAAAGCCCAAGGCTATAAGTTAATAAGATTAATACTTATTCTAACTTGGACAATCGCAATCATTGGAATTTTAGGTTGGCTTTATGCAAAGAAAATGGATAAAGATGATAACGCTGCTACTTCTGAGACCGAGCAGAAATTTGAACCTTTGATACTTGATCAAGCTAATGCTCAAAGTAAAAAACAAGTTGTTAGTAAAACGTTTGCTATCGTAAACTCCGTAGAGTATTCGGATAGTAAAGGCTTTCCGCTTTTGAATTTTACCTTCAAAAACTATATGGATAGCTCAATAATAATAAATAGAGTTCAACTACAATTAATTAATTTCAAAACAAATGGAATAACATCTATTCCCAAAACCGAAGAATTGAAGCCAGTTGCATATTGGGATTTAGATATACCTCTTGACAAAGGTCTCTACACATATAAACCAAAATTTCCTATTCAGATTTCTTCCAAAGACGCAGCGACTGTCCAACTAAGAATATTTAGAGGTTGGGAAAAGAAAGCTTTAACACCGCAGCAATGTGGATTATTTACCTTCAAATTATTTTTCCTAACGACGGATAACATGAAAGTTGCTAGTGATACTTTGTATGTAGGTCAATAAAAAATGGCATACTTCGCACAACATGGGGTTTTGTGCAAGTGTGGCTTGACGTTCAATGAATGCCACACCTGCACAAAGCCTGACGAAACACCAACCTGTCCAAAAAGTGGAAAGCGAATGAAATTCTTATGTCAGTTAGGTAGTTTTAGTGATATAAAATCGTCATATAGTAATGTTGAACCAACAGACGGAATGGCTCAATACTTCGAAAAACTAAATTTTTGGTGTGACGAGAAATTTATACATTTTCGTAGAACCGACAGCACGGACAATGTGCTATACAATGCAAAACACATAAATGCATAGGCCTCTAAGGCACCAAGTATCACAAAGGCATGTATTGTGCTTCTTCGTGTAATTGTGGCTTCGTGGTTCCGGCTATTTTCCGATTTCCGGGAACTTCCTATTTAGCCGATTTAAACCGTGGCACCTGCACAAAGTTTTTCTCCTTTATGGCGCCGTTTTCGTACAGCTCGAAGCGGAAGGTACCGGAACGCATGAAATTCGATTTGTCAACTATTATGATATGCTCTTTTATCGTATTAATGGCAAAAGCCGGGTCCCCTTCCGGGTCAAAAAAGCGGATACTGAACTGCCGGAACTTATCCTTCGGCAGCACAATGGTTATATTTCCTTCAGGATTGGTAAATACGAAAGAAGACGGCTTTACTACTTCCGCCGGTGCCGCCACCCGGGTACCGGCATCCATCTTTACGTCGCTTCGTTTTTTATCCGTGACATTTGCCATAGCAATATTCACGGTGCCGGAAGCAGTCTCTTCGGGGGCGGGCTCATTTGCTTCCCCGGGGTCCGTTCCGGAACCGCCCGCAGCTATGATCGACCGCTCCTGTCGCAGACCGGTATTGGCCTGCGCCGGTTGCATTTCCCTCTTTTCCGGTCGTTTGGATTTACTGAAAACATATTGGCCGCTATCCAGCAGGATATACAGCTTATAAAACAATACCGTGTCCGGCGCATTGTTGTCGAGAAAGCCATTGGTGATCGCTGTGGGATCAGGCAGGGTCAGGATAGTCTTAAAGCCCTTCAGGCTGTCAGAAGAACGCTGGATGCTCAATTGCTTTACCACCGGAAAATTGTTCACCCAGTTCAGTATGATCCTTCCGTTCCGGTTGGTGGCTGTGAAAGAAGGCAGCGTGTCCTGTGCACACGCAGAATGATCCGTCAGCATAATACCCACCAAAAACATAATCGCTGCCAGGTGCTTTATCATCAACAATACCCCTTTAAAAAATATTAATATTGAATTTAATTACACTTTGTACCGCAAATATAACGCTACTATCCGGCTAATATTCCAGTGCTGCCTCCGGTAATGAGCGATTACCCTGTAAACCGCCGCTGTGTATGGCCAGTATTTTTGCACCCGGCAAAAAATAGCCACATTTTACCAGGTCAAAGATCCCGTACATCATCTTACCGGTGTAAACAAAATCCAGGGGAATGGTTGACATATGGTAAAACCGGTTCATCCACTCCAAAAGTTCCGGGGTGTATTTTCCATATCCTCCAAAATGATAATCGTGTATTACCCCGAACCCGCCTGTAATAGAACGCTGTAAAAGGGCTTCTATTTCACCATGCAACGCTTTATTATTTTTCATGACGCTGATACCGGTTACCCGCTGTCCGGGAGCGGCAGATCGTATGATCCCGGCGGTGGTGGTGCCGGTACCGATAGCCGTTACGATGTCTGAATACTCCTCCGGGTTTTCCACGAAATGTAGTATTTCCGAAGCCCCGGCTACGCCTTCTTCTCCTGCGCCACCTTCGGGAATCACGTAGTAGTTGCCCGGCTCCGTCCCCAGCCAGGATATATCCCGGTTCCGTTTCCGGAGCGCATATTCGGAACGGCTGAGAAAAACGAGTTGCATGCCGTACTGCACGGCGTCCTTCAATGAAGAAGAATATACCGCCGGTTCTTCTCCCCGTATGATACCGATGGCGGCAAAACCTTCCATCGAAGCCGCACAGGCGGTGGCAACGATATGATTGGAATAGGCGCCGCCGAAAGTGACGATAGCAGAAGCTTCCAGGCGACGGGCTTCT
Organism: Chitinophagaceae bacterium; assembly: GCA_037190885.1. Taxonomy (GTDB): domain Bacteria; phylum Bacteroidota; class Bacteroidia; order Chitinophagales; family Chitinophagaceae; genus Agriterribacter. The sequence continues at coordinate 8,982 of JBBCJQ010000020.1, read as the reverse complement.
TTCAGGTATTCTTTCAATTTGAACCACTTGTTCCCGGAGATCACCGGGTGAATGCTGTCGAGGCGCAAAACATCCAATGCTACTCCGGTAACCTCCTCACCGGCCAATTTGTTTATTGTGATATTTGCTGAACCGGGCATCATATCCTGAGAAATCATATGAAAGTACTGTACAGAGCGGGTTGACCCCCATTACTAAGAGTGTATTCCAAATTATCGCTCTATGTAAATTTTCCGGTCGGTGAGACACCGACCGTTAGCGCCCCACAGGTGGGTGTCGTCACCCGCCTGTAAAAACCTGAACTTTCTCACCGCAGGTAAATACACCCGTTCCGAACTCCGCCAATATTTTAAATTATCGTAATTTTAATTGACGACATCACTGTTCCATCATCCTCATACCTGGTCGTGATAAATTTTTGTAATAATAACGTATTACACTCAAAGGGGGTGCATATAATATTATTTTTTATGCGGCCGCTGTGTATAGCAGGGCAGGAAAACACAGCGGCCGCACTACTGGAAAAGAACTATCATGCCTTTAACACTGCCTCGCAGGATGCGGAGGCTGCTTTTACAACCGGTAACGAAGTATTGGCGGAAGGGAAAAAACGGAATGACAAAAAACTGATGGCCAATGCATATAATACCATCGGCTGGGCCTACCTGCACAAAGGACGGACGGACTCCGCCACTGCTATGCTCGAAAGATCAAAGGAACTTTTTTCCTTGCTGGAGCAGCACGAAGACATAATAAAGGTAAATATCAACCTGGCGGAAACCTACAACAGGCAACACCAGTATGTAGCCGCCATTGAACGCCTGCTGGAAGCCGATTCACTGAGCAACCGGGTAAAACATCTTCCGCTGCAGACAGATGTAAAGAGGCTGATGGGTATTGTATACAGGCAAACCGGCGACAATGAAAAAGCGGTGGGCTATTTCAGGCAGGCTCTGAACGGATTTGAATGGCAGAAAGATTACCTGAGATATAACAGTACCCTGATCAGCATGAGCATACTGTGAAAACCCGTGAGGTCTGAAACCTATTTATCAATCACTGCGGCAGCGGACAAATATTCTTTGTTCAGCCTGGCTATATTATCAAGTGATATATCTTTCGGGCAAACTGCTTCGCAGGCGCCGGTGTTGGTGCAGGCGCCAAAGCCTTCCTTATCCATTTGCGCGATCATATTCAACACCCTTGTCTTCTTCTCCGGCGCACCCTGTGGTAATAAAGCCAGGTGAGAAACCTTGGCAGAAACAAATAACATAGCAGAGCTGTTTTTACAGGCCGCCACGCAGGCGCCGCAACCGATGCAGGCGGCCGCCGCAAATGCCTGGTCTGCTTTTTCTTTTTCAATAGGAATACTGTTACCATCCTGCGCATTTCCCGTGTTCACAGAAATAAACCCACCAGCCTGGATGATCCGGTCAAACGCATCGCGGTCTACGGTAAGATCTTTCAACACCGGGAAGGCATTTGCCCGCCAGGGTTCCACCACAATGGTATCGCCATCTTTAAAAGCCCGCATATGCAACTGGCAGGTAGTGGTAGCATGCCAGGGGCCGTGCGGACGCCCGTTGATATACATGGAGCACATGCCGCAGATACCCTCGCGGCAATCATGATCAAAAGCGATAGGTTCCCTGCCCTCCTCAATGAGTTGCTCATTCAACACATCAAACATCTCCAGGAAAGACATTTCAGAAGAAATATCCTTTACATGATAGGTCTCAAAACTACCTCTTGCGTCTTTATTCTTTTGTTTCCACACCTTGAGTGTGAGATTCATATTATAATGTTCCATAACGACTAATGTGTCAATTTGAAAATTTGAAAATTTGAAAATGCATAAAGGAGCATCCAGATAAATCCCGGAATTCTTCCTTTCGCCGAAGAAATTATTTTAGACAATATCTTAATAATCTCATCCAAATCTTCAATCAATCTTTTATCAAACTTATAATGTTTACTTCGTTCACAAAGGGTTAGCCAATACAATGTCTCGCTCGCCTCTTTAGCTGCAATTTTCATTTTATGAATGAAATCGGCTTTACTCTCCGCATTTTGTGCTTCAAGAACATTTGCACCTATTGAAGTTGAAGAACGTAATAATTGCTTTGCAATTATAAATTTCTTTTCATTCGCCAACTCTTCACAATAATCGATGATCGCCAACGAAAATGTTATAGCCTTATCAACAATAACATTGGGTTTATCATTTCTCATTTCTGAAAATTTAAAGATTAGCAATTTGATTTCGTTGTCAAATTACCACATTTTCAAATTTTCGCGTCGCAATCAGTTAATGTTTCTACATGCCTGATACCTGCCTGCCATATTCACCAATCCCCCTTTCCATTCGAAAATTCTGACATCATCCTTCTTCCCATTTTCAAATTTTCAAATTATCTCATTTTCAAATTACTTATAGTTTCTCTGCGTCGGCTTGATCATTTCATACTTCAATTCTTCCTTGTTCAGCTTCCAGTCGTTGTCTGCCTGGTATTCCCAGGCCGACACATACATGAACTGATCATCATGACGAAGCGCCTCGCCGTCTTCGGTCTGGCTTTCTTCGCGGAAGTGACCACCGCAGCTTTCGGCTCTTTCCAGCGCATCGCGGCACATCAGCTCACCCAGTTCGATAAAGTCTGCTACACGGTTGGCCTTGTCCAGTTCCGGGTTCATTTCTTTTATTTCGCCGGGGATCCGCAGGTCCTGCCAGAATTCCTTACGCAGCGCTTTTATCTCTTCTATCGCCTCTTTCAGCCCCTGTTCATTACGCGCCATGCCGCATTTGTTCCACATGATCTTGCCCAGGCGCTTGTGGAAGCTTTCTACCGATTGTTTTCCTTTGATGTTCATCAGGGTCTCAATACGTTCCCTGACACCTTTTTCCGCTGCCTCGAACGCCTCATGCGTGGTTGGGATCGGCTGGGTGGCAATTTCATCTGCCAGGTAATTCCCCAATGTATAAGGAATAACGAAATACCCGTCCGCAAGTCCCTGCATCAGGGCCGATGCCCCCAGGCGGTTGGCACCATGGTCGCTGAAATTACATTCTCCCAGCGCATACAACCCTTTTACCGATGTCATCAGTTCGTAGTCCACCCATAAGCCGCCCATGGTATAGTGCACGGCCGGGTATATACGCATCGGCACCTCGTACGGGTTTTCACCGGTGATCTTTTCATACATATCGAACAGGTTACCATATTCTTCCTTTACCACTTCCTTACCCAGGCGGATCAAGGTATCCATATCCGGGTTTTCTATACCCTGCTTGTTGGCTTCTGCCCTTCCGTATTTGTTGATCAGGTTGTATTTAAAATCGAGATAAACTGCCTGTTTGGTAGTACCTACGCCGTAGCCCGCATCACATCTTTCCTTTGCAGCCCGCGATGCTACATCACGGGGTACGAGGTTACCGAAGGCAGGATACCTGCGCTCCAGGTAATAATCCCGTTCGTCTTCCGGTATATCATTTGCCCTCCGGTTATCGTCCTTTTTCTTCGGCACCCATATACGCCCGTCATTACGGAGCGACTCGGACATCAAAGTCAGCTTTGACTGGTGATCGCCCGTTACCGGTATACAGGTGGGATGGATCTGCGTAAAGCAGGGGTTACCGAAATAAGCACCTTTTTTATGTGCTTTCCAGGCAGCGGTAACATTGCTTCCCATTGCATTGGTAGAAAGGTAAAAAACGTTGCCATAGCCGCCAGAGCACAGGAGCACCGCATGCCCGAAATGACGCTCCAGTTCCCCGGTCACCAGGTTGCGGCAGATGATGCCGCGGGCCTTGCCATCAATGGTAACAACGTCCAGCATTTCGTGCCGGGCATACATTTTTACATTTCCCAGCGCTACCTGCCTTTCCAGGGCCTGGTAGGCACCTATCAGCAGTTGCTGCCCGGTTTGCCCGGCAGCGTAAAAAGTTCTTTTCACCTGGGTACCACCGAAAGAGCGGTTGTTCAGCAGCCCGCCGTACTCACGGGCAAAAGGTACACCCTGCGCCACACATTGGTCTATAATATTCACACTTACTTCCGCCAGGCGATGCACATTAGCTTCCCTGGCGCGGTAATCTCCTCCTTTGATGGTATCATAAAAAAGACGGAAAACAGAATCTCCGTCGTTTTGATAATTCTTTGCGGCATTGATTCCACCCTGGGCGGCAATGGAGTGCGCCCTGCGGGGAGAATCCTGGAAACAATAGGCTTTTACGCGATAACCCAGCTCCCCCAGCGAAGCGGCAGCCGATGCGCCTGCAAGCCCCGTTCCCACTACTATGACCTCCAGCTTTCTTTTGTTGGCAGGATTCACCAGCTTCACATGTCCCTTGTAATCTTCCCATTTGGTTTCCAGTGGTCCTGCAGGTATTTTTGAATCCAACATAATGTATTATGTACGTTGTTTTATAATATTTTGTTGTCTTTATTTGAAGCTATTTCACCCATCCCAGGTATATCGAGATCGGCATCATGGCAAACACGAACGGTACAACAATGGAGAATGCAACTCCCGCAGATTGCACAAGCTTTACATAACGTTTGTTGTGAAGACCAAGGGTTCTGAAAGCGCTGCTGAAGCCGTGCATCAGGTGGTAAGCCAGGGATATGCAACCCAACACATATAAAATAACAATAATGCCCGATTGAAATACGATCACCATCTCGCGGTAAAGATCATGATATACGGTGGTATCCCCTGCATATTCCACATGCTGCAGTTCCTGGATATTGCCTATACCGCCAAGGCGGCTGGGGGTCCAGAAATGATAAATATGCATGATAAGGAAAAGTAAGATCAGGGTGCCGAGCAGTCCCATGCTCCGGCTGTACCATTTGCTGCCCCTGCTGCCCATTGGCACAGCATACCTGATCTGCCGTTTGCTGCGGTTCTGCAGCTCCAGCACGATGCCCTGCACAATATGAAGAATGATCCCTATAAATAGTCCCACTTCCGCGATGCGGATCACTACGGTAGTGCCCATGAACCGGGCGGCTCTGTTGAACATGGCACCATTATCATTAGCCCAAATGCAGGCGTTCAGACCGACATGGACTACCAAAAAGATAATCAACGAAACACCGGTAAGCGCCATTATAAATTTTTTCCCTACGGAGGAAGTGAAGAGTTGTTTCCAGGTCATATCTAGAAGAAGTGGTTAAGATGAACGAGGCAAAAATAACACACAAATGCGAAAAAAACAGTTTATTGTTTTTTTTACGCATTCAATCTGTTTTGAATGCGGTCATCTATTGTTTGAAATAAGTGTTGCGGCTGCAAGGTACGCCAATCAGGTAGTTCCATCAGCTCGATGTACCGGTTTAACCTGGCATGATTAAAATCATACTGCGATTGTTCGGGCATATTCAGGATCACGGCCCAACCGCCTTCCTCATTCAACTCCTGGAACCAGTCTTCATAATAGCTGTCATCGCTGCTGTGAAAATTGAGTACGTTTTCCGTTACCAATACAAAATGCTTGATACCCTCATAAAAAAGTGTATCCGTCACTTCCCGGCGCAGGGTTTGGATATCATTCTCTATCGCATCGTTCCATTCCCCTATCAGCTCAAGCACCGCAAACCCCTGTTCATAATCGGCGTACAGTATCTTCATATAAAGCGTCCGGGAGCCGAACTCATCCCATTGGGGATGCAAATAGTAATTGTATACGGTATGAGAAAAAACAAACTCGCTGTATTCCCTTCCAAAAAAGGGCGATCGCTGATCCGTCTCAGCGGTATAAAGATGTCTCCAGTTATAAAAAGGTTCTATTTCATGCATGCGCTACTTTCCTTCCCGCCAAATGTATTGAAGAATGAGCAGAAGTAAAAACAAAGTTCGGACCAAATTTAGCCCGATGATAAAAGGCAGTCCATGATTAATTCATCTCCGGATAACATTTGAAAGAACACAATAACTTATCTTTATCCGGGTATATTTACAGGTAATGAGAAAAGTTACCTTCGGCAAGAAAAGTTCAACTTTTCACAGGCAGGTGGATAAGAAGTAAAAAACGGGACTTCCGGCCCGGAATGGATATACACTGCGACACCAACTTAAAAACAGACCGAAATGCAAAAAAAGTTTTCTACTGCTGCCATCACCGTAACCCTCATTTGGACGTTGCTGTTTGGCTGTGTTTTCCAAAGCCTTGCCCAAAGCACGGTAAAGATCCTGAGTTACAATATCTTTCACGGAGAAGACCCTTATCGCGAACAGCCTAACCTGGACAGTGTGGCCGCACTGATCAATGAACTGAAACCCGACCTGGTAGCTTTCCAGGAAGTAGACAGCATGACCGGCAGATCCGCCAAAGTGTATGGCGAAAGGATAAACTATATCCAACTGCTGGCAGAAAGAACAAATATGCACGGGTATTTCGGAAAAGCCATGGATTATGACGGAGGTGGTTACGGGGAAGGCGTGCTCACCCGGAAAAAAGCGAAAACAAGCACCCATCTTTTGCCCATACCTTCAGGCGGAGAACCCCGTTCCGCTATAGAGGTAATATATCCTGTTGCTGAAAACAAAAACCTGGTGTTTGCCGCCACCCATCTTTGCCACCAGTTCATGCCCAACAAAATAGCCCAGGTGAAAAAGCTCAACGAGTTATTTGCCAACCGGGGGCAGCCGGCTATACTGGCAGGCGACCTGAACTTTAAGCCGGAGGACGAACCTTACCAGGTGCTGGCCGGTAGCTGGACAGATGCTGCCGTTGCACATGGAAATGCCGGTCCCACTTTCCCTACGGATACACCGAAAATACGGATCGACTATATCTGGGTAGACAAGCAACAATCCTGGCGGGTGACAGACTTCCGGGTGCTACCACAAACCTATTCCGATCACAGGGCCATCTTATTAACAGTTGAAATAGAATAAATCCATGAAACGATTCTTTTTTATTGCCTTGCTCACATCCTTTTTTTGTATGAATGGTTGTAACAATCCGCCCGCTGCCGAGAGCGGGGCGTTTTCCTTTGCCCCCAACAATGTAGTGGCACACAGGGGCGCTTTTAAGAAAAATAACCTGCCTGAAAACTCTCTTGCATCCTTAAGGGAAGCCATTCGCCTGGGTTGTACCGGAAGCGAATTCGACGTTCATTTCACCGCAGACGATTCGCTGGTGGTAGCCCACGACAATACCCATTTCGGTAAAACCATCGCCACTACCCCTTATGAAGAGCTCTTAAAAGACAGCCTCTCTAACGGTGAAAAGCTGCCTACTGCCAGAGAATACCTGCTGGAAGGAATGAAACAGAAAAAAACCATGCTGGTATTCGAATTGAAACCCTCTGCTGTAAGCCCGGAAAGAGGGCAGATCGCAGCACAAAAAACGGTGGAATTGGTGAAGGAACTGAACGCCCAGCCATGGATCATGTACATCAGCTTTGACTATGGCATGCTGAAGAAAATACTGGAACTGGATCCATCCGCCAAAACAGCCTACCTGAACGGGGACAAATCGCCTCTGGAAGTGAAGAAAGACGGCATCTGGGGCATAGACTATAACCACAAGGTATTTCAGAACAACCCCGGCTGGATACAGGAGGCAAAGGACAATAACGTAAACCTGAATGTATGGACGGTGAACAAACCGGAAGACATGCAATGGTATATTGACCAAAAATTTGACTACATTACCACTGATGAACCGGAATTATTATTTGAATTGTTAACGAAGGTTAAATAACCCGGAATATTCCCGAATTCGAAATGTTTTCACCTTATTTAACATTTTAGTTTGGTGGTTGCGTTGTAAATTTGTGGAACAAAGAACGAATACAAACACAGATAAAATTTTCTCATAAGCAGTTAGTTTTGGTAAAGCCCCGCTAGTCTTAGCGGGGCGATTTTTTTGCAGACCTCACCCGCTTTGCCTGCCCGCCGGAGCAAAGCGCAGGAGGGAAAATAGGTGAGGTCTGTTTCTAATTGAGAACCCGTTCACACGATGCATCCGGGGTTCTATGCGATATGCTTTTCCGTGTGAGATTTTTCCTGCGTTTATAGAACAGGTAAAGAAGTGTGAGCAACAGTATATAGCAGCCGTAATTAAAAATATCGTGGTGATCCAGTCCTTTGCCAATGGCCCAGGATCTTTTCCATTCTTTTACATTGCTTTCCAGGGCAACCATCAGTAAGGTAGTCCGGATACAGTTCAGTATCCAAACGACCAGCCAGCCGGCTATGACCCAGGTGACTTTTTTCAGGGTTCTCATTTTGTGGGCCAAAATAAAAGCTGCCCAGAAGCTCATAATACCCAGTCCCACGCATTGCCATGCCATCACCAGCCTGCCGTTCTCCCCTATAAAATACCGGGTGTCTGCCACCCGGGTATTGAGCCCGACGGATTGCGTAATAAAATTAGACGTATGCATGATGGATACCGTGATCCAGTCTATATAATTGAGGTTTTGATCAACAAATTGGTTGTAGGACTCTCCCGGGGTGATCAGCCGGACAACATACATATTGGAATAATAGAACACCGCAAACAACACAAGGAATTTTGCCACAAGAGAAATGTCAAAATACCGGTTGACCGTTTTGTATGCGGAAGTAAGTGATGACATAGTAATCAAGTTATGTAGGGTTCCGAACCATTAGTGTCCGGTAAAAATTTTTAAAAATAGATGAAATCCGCTCTGGACGTGTGTTTAGACGTTTTTCAGTCAGCGAGGGCCTGCGATAAGGAAAACGAGGCCAGTAAAGGCTTTTGATACTTTCTCCGGACAACAGTGGTTCCGAACCTTAGCAGGATAGCTGAAACATATCAGCCCGGTTGCCAGGGTTCGGCCCCTGTTGCTCTAAGAAACCTCAAAGGTAGGCTGTTCAAACGGCAGGGGATTTCTTCGTTACACTTTTTGTCGAAAAAATATCTTCTTTTTTCAGTAGTAACGGGGGCTCTAGGTTGTTTTTCCTTCAACAAATTTCTGGGGGGATTTTATTATGCTCTTTTGA
>JBBCJQ010000019.1:0-232846 GCA_037190885.1 Chitinophagaceae bacterium | reverse complement strand
CTGTTGTCCGGGGAAAGTATCAAAAGCCTTTACTGGCCTCGTTTTCCTTATCGCAGGCCCTCGCTGACTGAAAAACGGCTAAACACACGTCCAGAGCGGGTTTCATCTATTTTTAAAAATTTTTACCGGACACTAATGGTTGGAAACCTTTGTTCATCAATATCGTTGACGTAGGCTCATTCAAAAAACGGGATACCCGGTATGGCGTATTTTTTCATGGCGTCTATATTGATATCCACACCGATACCCGGCTTTTCCGAAAGCGGTATAAAACTGTCTTTTACCCATTCCCCGTCATATTTCACAATTTCCTTAAACATCGGATCTGTATGAAAATAAGACTGCCATTCCAGGATAAGGAAATTGGGAACGGAAGCACAAACATGACAGGCAGCCATTGCACCGAGAAACGATGCCACCATATGCGGAGCAAAAGGCACATAATACAGGTTGGAGAGATTAGCAATGCGCTGCCCCTCTCCCAGCCCGCCGGCTTTCTGCAGATCAGGCATCACAATATCCACGGCGCCTATCTCCAGCATCCGCCTGAACCCGTGTGCCAGGTAATGATTCTCTCCTGCCGCAATAGGGGTGCTGGTAGAGTCGGTGATCAGCTTATACGCTTCCACATTCTCCGCAGGTATCGGCTCCTCCAGCCAAAGCAGGTTGAAGGGTTCCATCCGTTTGGCAACGGCCTGCGCGGTAGGGGCATCATAACGTCCATGCATATCCACCAGGATATCCGTTTCCGGACCTACCGCTTCCCTGGCCGCCGCTACCTGGTCTACCATCCGCTGCAATTCACCGGGACTGGCCGTCCAGTTGTAGAGATCATATTTTTTAGGATCATTTGCCTGGTCAAGGTCAAACTTGATCGCATTGAATCCCATCTTTTTTGCGTTCAAAGCTGCATCGGCAAAGTCCTTCGGTTGTGGCAGATCGCGCTGGTATAAAGCGGTATCACAATACACCCGTATTTTATCCCTGAACTTACCGCCCAGCAATTGGTACACCGGCACATTCAATGCTTTACCGGCAATATCCCACAATGCTGTTTCAATGGCTGATAATACCGCGATGTACATACCGGATTGCGCACCCTGAAAAAAGCCGGACCGGCGGATATGTTCAAATATCCTGTGCACGTTCAACGGATTCTGCCCGTTGATCCTCCGCCCGAAATTTTTAACCAGGTGATAAGTACCCGGAATGGCATCCACCCCCTCTCCGCATCCGTATATATCCTGGTTGGTAAACACTTTCACAAAGAGGCTTCCTCTTATATAACCACATTTTACATCGGTTATCTTCAGGTCTGACGGCGCCGAACGTTTTTCAAAATTGTCGATCGCGTTTTCGTACGGCTTACCAAAGCCGGATAATGATGCAAACGGCGTCATGGCGGCTGCAACAGCGGCCTTAGATATAAAATTTCTTCTTGAATTTGACATTATGCAAGCTTTAGTTGTTGAGCATATAGGAGCGGCAGTTCTCTTACCAGGTTCTGTCTTTAAGAAACTCCTGGATCTGTTCTTTCCCGACCGGCAGGTCGTTGATATGATCATTCAGCCACCTGGAAAAGTCTTTTTCTATCTCATCAGACCATCTCGCGTCGATCTGGCCGGCAGTATACTTTCCTTCTCTTAACCGCTGGTGTCCGAACATATCCCTCAGCCGGACTATCTCCGAGGTGGTCACTACTTTTTCCGCCAGGTGAGGCGGCACAAAGACCACCACACCCAGCTTACCCAGCACAACATCTCCCGGCATCACCGTTACCCGCCGGATACGGGTAGGCTTATTGACACCGACAATCATGGTATTCAGATCGCCGGGGGGATTATGGTACGAAGGATGATAGCTGGTGTAAAAAGAGGTAAACCCTCCGATATCCTTTAAGCCTTCCACATCTCTCAGGGCGCCGTCATACACAATACCGTTGCCCGTTTTGGCATATATGGCATTGCCTACATTATCGCCAATGGTAGGTCCGTTCAGGCTGGCGCCGAACTGGTCCGCCACATATACGTCGCCTTTCACCAGGATGTCTACCGGCCAACTGTTCTGTCCTTTTTTTCCGGCTTTTTTCCCCACCGAATCAATAACACCCCAAACGTCCGGGCGGCCCGGCATAAACGTAGCCGTAACAGCTCTGCCCACGAGAACGCTATCGGGATTGATCACCTGCCAGTCGTACGCCACCTGGTAGGCATACCCTGCATTTTTCATCACCGCCCAGGCCTCTTCCACACTTACCGCCTTCATCCTCCGGAGAATATCATCCGGTACTTTCGGGCGACCATCCGGGAAACGTTCTCCCTCCCACAAAGGCGTTAAGGCAATCAGCTCATTTTTTGTTATCTGCACTTCCTGGCTGTCCGCCTCCGGCAGGTAACACAGGCATGCAAGTACTACCATTAAACATCTGCTTGTAAACATAAGCGTTGGTTATAATTATGGAACATCATGGTGTCGATTCCGGTGCTCCCCCGGGCATCAGCCCGGATGTTTCCAATGCCATGCATTTTGTATCATAGAGTCATCACCGGGAAGCCGGGAGTATCAGGCACCTTCAAACAAATATCCGTGAAAACATTTTTGATTTTGTACAAAATCGTTCACCGATATATTTTGAAAGCTACAGCAGGAGATGATCATCATTCCGATCCCGAACCTCTTTTCCTTATTGCGATCCGTATAGAGGAATCTACTGTTCTATAACAGATTTCGTTGAGATTGCTTTGGTGGTTCCTCCCTCGCAAAGGAAGCGCCCTATCCCAGGCCCAGGGCATGTAAAAACTCGGCTTTATAATTGCTGCCGATGGGGATCTCATTTTTTTCTATGTACACCCTGTTGCCTTCAACATGTGTAATTCTGGATTTATTAATAATAAAGGAACGGTGTACTCTCAAAAAATCGCCCGGTGGTAAGATGGATTCTATTGCCGAAAACGTCATGGCAGGCATTATCATGCCATTCTGTGTGTATAGTTTGGTATAATTGCCGCTGGCTTCCGCAAACAACAGGTCATTAAGCCGGACATTCACTATTTTTCCATCTGCTTTTATAAAGACATTTTCCTTTGCTTCCCCGGTATCCGGCTGTATTTTCTCCAGTGCCTTGTCCACCGCTATAACGAACCGTTCAAGTGAAAACGGTTTCAGCAGGTAATCACATACCGCCAGGTCGAAGGCTTCTACTGCATATTCCTTATAAGCAGTGGTCAGGATCACCTGGGGCACTTTTTTCAGCGTTTTCAAAAAAGCAATGCCGTCCAGCGCCGGCATATTGATATCAAGAAAAAGAATATCAATATTTTCCTCCAGTAAAATTTTCCTGGCTTCAAAAGCATTACCGGCTGTAGCTTTTACAATCAATACCGGCAAATGAGTGCAATACAGCTTCACAATGTCCCGGGCGATGGGCTCGTCGTCTACGATCAGGCATTGTACGCTCATTTATAATTCTTTGATCTGCAATTTAACACTATATATATTGTCTTTTGCCAGTATCGTCAGCTCATATTTCCCGGGGTACAGCAGGTCAAGCCGTTTTTGTACATTTTCCAGTCCCAGTCCTTTATAACCATCCTTTTTACCCGACTCTGCCTCAGGATCGTAGCTGTTTTTCACCGCAAACAGGATATCCTTTCCAAAAGTTTTCAGCATAATGCTGATCTGTATCTTATCCGACAACGTATTCTTGGAATGCTTAAAGGCATTCTCAATAAATACAATAAGCAGCAGCGGAGCAATTTTGACATTGCTTCCAAACACTTCTTCAATACTTACATCGAGTTCCAGCCTGTCGCCAATGCGCAGACGTTCAAAATCAATATAGTTTTTAATATATTCAATCTCATCAGACAGGGGAACATACAACTCTTTGGCATCATACACCGAATACCGGAGCAGGTCCGAAAGCTTCAGCAACATGGAAGGTATTTTTTCGTGTTGGGAAAGGGAAATGCCGTAGAGGTTATTGAGTGTATTGAACAGGAAATGCGGGCTGAGCTGCGATTGCAAAAAATGAAGCTCAGACATACTTTGTGCAGCCGAAGCTTTTGCCTCCGTCAACTGGCTGCTGATGGAATGCCGGGTTACTTTGATCATGATCCCCAGGCAGGTAGCGAATACTGTTATGCAGGCGCTGGCCAGGAAAAAGTTTAATGGCAACGGATGGTGACCGGAGCTGTACAAAGCCTGCGCCTGCACGAACAATATAAAAGCGGAAACCGCCATAGCGGTACCCAGCCAGATATACAGCTTACCGGTGATAGGACGCTGACCGGATATCCAAACGGTGGACAGGTACCTGCCAATATACACACAGGTAATGAACAACAATGTCAGAAAGATTGAAATTTGTGCCTCATTTTGCGGGGACATCATTTCTGCAAACGGCACCAATACCGTCAACAGGGCTATTCCACCGGCAATGGTCAGCAATGTATAATTCCTGATCTTTATTTTCTGCGGGTCTTTTTCTTTCTTCTCCTTTTTTTCTTTCACCTTTTCCATATACATGTTTTATGCGGTTGAATAATGACCGCAAATCTGAATCACTATTTGCAGTGAAAGTAACTAATATGACGAAAACTATATAAATCGTGACGAAAACAATCTCCTGCGCCATCAAAAAGCTTGTCACCCGCCTGAAGCATTTAAACCCCGGAAATGGCTGTTTGGTCATTATAATTTTATCCGGAGGGAGTGAACCGGCAGCTTTGCACAAAACATAATCATGATACGCATTCTGATCCAATGGCTGATCTGTTTACTGCTCCTGATGAGCTTTCGTGTTGCCAGGGCGCAGTCACCCGTTGAGGTATCCGGTTCGGTTATCAGCCAGGCGGGCGAACCTGTAGCCGGTGCCGCTGTTCATGTATCCGGAGGTGGTAAATTCAGCCAAACACTGCTGTCGGACAGCGCAGGGATATTTACGCTGGTGCTGATGCCCGGTAAATACCTGCTGAGAATAACCGCAGTAGAAATGAAAGTCTTTGAAAGGGAAATAACAATTGAAAAAAACACCAAACAGCTTGATCCGGTAGTACTGGCTCCTGACGGTGTAAAAGAACTGGACGCGGTGGTGGTGAAAGCTGAAAAACCGATGGTGGAACAAAAGCTGGATAGAACGGTTATCAATGTAGGTTCCATGATAGGCGCTTCCTCCGGCAATGCGCTGCAATTGCTGGAAAAAACACCCGGTATTACCGTAGAAGGGAATTCTGTCAGTTTGAATGGCAGAGGGGCAGCAACGATATTGATCGATAACAGACCCACTTATATGTCTGAGGACGATCTTGCCAATTACCTGAAATCTATTCCGGCAGGTACAGTGGAAAGAGTTGAGCTGATACCGGTGCCGCCATCCAGCTACGAAGCCGGCGGCTCGTCCATGATCAATATTGTATTAAAGAAAAATAAGCTGCAGGGCTTTTCCGGTTCGCTGAACGCCGGTACCAATGCCGGGAAATATGTACGTGGCTTTGGAAATGGCAGCCTGAACTACAATTACAGGCAATTGCGGGTGATGGGAAACCTTTCCTACAATCACGATGCATGGTTTGCTGATGCCAGAACGGAAAGACTATTCCTGGAGGAGGATGGTGAAGTCCATACAGCGGTTACGCAACATCATTTCACCAAATCCGGGTTCAATAATCTGAGCGGCCGGTTGGGCATTGATTACGATCTGTCGAAATCTACCAGCATGGGGGTTATTATTAATCTCCGGCGCGGGCCGGGTTGGGATCGTATGACATATGCCAGCAAGTCGGACGATAAACCGGGAAGCAGCATGTATACCGGGAACGGCGACAGCCGCCAGGGCAACTTTACCAAAAACCACTCCTATAACTTTCATGCATTGCATAAGTTTCGCGACGAAGGCGGACAGTTGACATTTGACGTCAACCATATGGAACATGACAGAACCTCAGATATGCTGCTGAATAAAATAACCTCATTGGATACATTAATGTATCAATACCATACACCCGCTAATATTAAAGTGTATAATGCCCAGGCAGACTACAACTGGTCGGCAAAAGAAAACTGGGGACTGGAAGCAGGCGTCAGAAGCAGCAAGGTTTCTACCAGTAACCTTTTTCAAATGACTGAAAAAGATCATCAGGATCATATCATGGAAGACTTCAACAACAACTTCAGGTACCGGGAATGGGTAAATGCAGGTTATATAAGCGTACAAAAGAAATTCAACCGTTTCAATACAAAGCTGGGCATCCGGGGCGAACAAACCCATATACGCGGTACGGAACCAGAGGAAAGCAATGGACAGGCAAGCTGGTTCAAACGGTCTTACTTTTCCGTGTTCCCTTCCGGTTTTTTCTCATACAGCCTCGACAGCGCCGGCCGGAAAAACCTGGTGCTGAGTGTCTCGCGCAGGATCAACCGGCCCGGGTTTCAGCAGTTGAACCCCTTCCTGGTAAAAGAAGACGATTATAACTTTTCTGGAGGAAATCCTTTATTGCAGCCGCAGTTCAATACGCAGGTAGATCTCCGGTACCAACATCACAACAAATGGACCTTCAATGCCATCTATGCCGGCTTCCGGCAGATCATATTTTCGTCGCTACGCGTAGAAGACAGTCTCTTTATCCGGCAACCTGAAAATATCGCAAACGGCATTGCCGCCGGGCTGGTAGCCAACTACAATAACAGTATTACCCGATGGTGGCGCATCAACGCCAATATCAACGTAGTAAGGCTTTACCTGAAGGGCGAAACCTTCGGCAATCCGATACGCCAGGAAATGTACACCGGCAGAATAAATCTATCCAACCAGTTTACTATCTCGGACAAATGGAAGGGAGAGCTGATGGTTTTCTACCGGCACAGGGATCTGCAGGGGCAAACTTCTACGAAACCGAGGTGGCGGATGAATACGGCCATACAATATGAATTTATGTCCGGGAAAGCGCAGCTTCGTTTGTTTGCTGATGATATATTCCGTGGATGGGTGGAAAACGGCACCACAAAGAATCTCAAAAACTCCGTTGTGTATTCCAGAAGGATCAATGAAACCAGGATGGCAGGACTGTCTTTCAGCCTGCGGTTCGGTTCAAAAAACAATAAAGAGCAACACAGGGATACCAATGAGGAGTCGCAGCGGCTGTAGTGTGGGCATTGCCGATATATCTCGGCGACTATCTTTTCGAACGAGCGGAACGTAGTGTTGCACACCATTATCTTAAACGACAGTTATATGAAAAAAACAGAACCGGTGTATTTCATGATGCTTTTGCTGTTTGTATCCTGGCCGCGTCCATCCTGGTCACAACACCTGCCTCATCCTTCAGGCAAATCAGGCATCGGGTATCACCGGCTTGAATGGACGGATAGTTCCCGGCCGGAGATATTAGCAGCAGATGCTACGATACGCAGGATCCTTGCTGCTGTATGGTACCCTGCCGGAAATTCCAGCCAAACAACAGTCCCCTATCTTGACACCACCGCAATTAACCGTGCTTTTGGCAGTAATGGATTACAATCCATGTTCGGTCCAGAGGGGGCGACCCTGATCAGGTCCGGTAATGTACATACACATGCGCATGAAGATGCGGACTTTGACAAACGTTTAGGCAAAGCTCCCGTGATTTTCTTTTCGCACGGCATGGGTATGATCCCTCAGGTATATACTACACAGATAGAAGATCTGGTAAGTCACGGATACATTGTAGTAGCTCTTTCACATCCCTGCGACGCATGGCTTGTTTCTTTTACTGACGGAGAAGATATCCCTTTCGAAACAAAACAAAGAAGCATCGCTGGCAATACAGAAGAACAGCATATTGCTTATGAGAACAAACGAATTGAATGGTGGGCTGAAGACATCCGTTTTGCTTTGAGTCAACTGACACTCTTAAATAAAACGCAGGATGCCCGCATCCCTTTCTCCGGTCACCTGGACCTGACCAGGGTAGGAGCTATGGGCCATTCAGCAGGAGGACGTGCGGCGGCACGTGCCTGCCAAATCGATACACGCATAAAAAGTTGTGCTGACCAGGATGGTGTTGCCATGATGCAACCATTTTATGTAGGGTCTGATGGTGTTGGAATGACGCAGCCTTTTTTACTTTTTGAGCGTGTTCGGGGTGTTCCGCCAGATGAGGCTGATGCTGCATCTTTGGGTATGAGTCTTGAGGATCTGACCGGGCTCGTAAACCGCTTGCGTCATAATAAAGAAACTGCATTAGCTGCCACAGGAGAAAGTTACCATGTGCTGCTTCATTTTGACAGTTCAACCCATATGAGCTTTAGTGATTTACCTTTATTGCAGGCAAAAAATGATATTGAAACAGCAATAGCCTGTCGCATACTCGAGGTTACCTGCCGTTACACGCGGGAGTTTTTCGATAAAACACTAAGAAAAATTGCTGCTCCCCTGTATGACGGCAGTAGAAAGCTCAACTATATTGATCTTGTCCAAAAATATCCGAAAGCAGGGAATAAAAGGAATTGACAAATATTCCCAGGCCGTTGTTGATGTTGGGGTCGTGTGCAGGCTTCGCCTGCAATACATCCCCTCAATCGTCATTTCTATCCAGCGCAGCGAAAGATAAATCTCATCACCATAGAAGTCTTTCGTAAACAGGACATTCTACTCCTTCAATAGATTTCTCCGCATCCTCCTGCGTCGGATGCATCGAAATGACAACAAAAGGAGAAGATTTCTCCTTATCCTCCGTCCGCTATGTCAAGTCTCCGGACTCCGGATTTCCGATTGTTCTTCCGGGACCAAGTCCCGGTAAACACTCTTTATTATTTGTGGTTATCACTACATGGATCTGGTATCACTTCTTCTTCTCCGCTATTTCGCTTCGTATCCGTTCGTTAATATCTGTTTTTGCACCCACAAAGCTGAATACAGTGGCACCGGATTCGCGGGCATAGGGGTTTGTAATGCGACCGGACTCCGTAGCCCTTTCAAAATAGGGACGGGTTTTTTCCATCTCATCTTCTCTCTCCTTTCCCTCTTTTACTCTTATAAGGTTTGTATAAGGTTCTTCCAACTCGAACCAGTTGATATAATCACCGTTAAAGGATACTGCCCGCAGCCCCAGCTTTGAATAGTAATTAATGGCGCCTGCCTGCCCGTAATTATCACAAAGGATCAACGTATGCCCGTCAGTGATAGCCGCATACGCTTTATCCACTTCCGCTGCCAGTTCTTTCCAGCCCAGCATATCCGCGAAGTCCTGCGGCAGCTCGTGATCCCGGCCATCTTCCCATCGCAACAATCCCAATTTGCTGTATGCCTCTTTGTGCCGGATGATATACTCCGGCGACCTATCGGGAAAGGCATAACGATACATAGGAATAAAAAGTACAACGGGTAATACCAGGCTCAGTCCTTTCAGGTACACTCCTCTTTTAAATTTCAGTATCCGGGACAGGTAAACGGATCCGAAAGCAAAATAAATGGGATATATACCTATGGCGTAGTAATCCTTTGCTTTGAGATAAATGAACACCAGCAGTGTAAACAACAGGGACCATAAAAAAACACGATACCTGCCAAAAGGCTTATGCCCTATCAGTGCGATAAGGGACGCGATCAAAACAAAAAATGAGCTGTAGAAAAACAGCACCTGGTTAAACAGGAAGCCTGATCTGCTCACATTAACAAGCTGGAGGTCAGACAGTGCCTTCATATGCGTCACTACCGGGAACCCGTTCCTATATTGCCAGATCAGGTTCGGCATAACGATCGCCAGTGCAATCAAAGCGGCTATATACAAAACAGGCTGCCCAAAGATCTTTCGCCTGTCTGTCACCAGTAATGCCGGCAGCATGCCAATGAGCAAAAAGATGATATTGTATTTGTTCAGGAAACCCAGCGCAAACACCACTGCGGTTGCCATTAACCACTTTCCGTTTTCACCATTGATATACCGGATGATACAATAATATACCGTCGTCCAGCACAGTACGTCTATGCTGTTCGGCTGGTACAGCGTATTCAAACGCAGCAATACGGAAAATAGCAAACAGGTAGCGCCCAATACTTTGGCATACAGATCTCCCTTTAACGCATCTATGGCCTTCCACACAACCCATATAGTGAGGGCGCCGGATAATGCCGGGAAAAATTTCACCCAGAATTCACTATTGCCCAACAGGTAAATAACCCGGGAGATCAAGCCGGTAACCGGCGGCACGGACAGATACCCCCAATCCGGGTGTTTACCCAGATCCAGGTGCAGGAACTCATCCCTGTGCAGCTCATACGCCGGGCTTATTAACCGGTATTGCAACAGGAATTTTGCCAGGATAAAAAAGACCAGTATGATATGCTCTTTTTTCACGCCTTAAAAATAAGCGAAAAAGAAAAGGCATAAAAACCGCTCATCCATCCGGGAATCGCTTTACTTAACAATGCCCCAGCAGCCAGTATACCAATAAGAAAATTAACGCGGAACTGAGGCAGCCCCCACCCCATTTATAGGCGGCGCCACCTGCCAGTAGTGTTCTAAGCCAATTTTGCATACGTATAATTTATTAACAATTTACTAAAAATCGGTTATCTAAAATACAGTTTTGTAAACACCATGCAACGAACTAGCTGCCTCACCTGTCAGTCCAGAAAAAATCATGAAAATCATTTCGGCATTTATCGTATGCAGTTCATTGCTCTTTGCATCCTGCAGCAAATCAGATATTGAACATAAAAAAGGACTGGATAAAAGTATGGATGCCCTGATCAGGTTCAAAACAGCCAGTGGCAATTCCTACCTTTTTGTAACCACCGGGGCGTCCTGGTCGGGCAGCAGCTGGCAAACCGATATCAGGGTCAATAACGGTATTGCTACAGAGAGAAAATTTGTGTATACCTCCTTTGCCGGTGTTCAAATGCCCGAAACAGGATGGAACGAAGAAAAAAGACAGGAGATACTGGCAATCCTGGAAACAACCGAACAGGAATTTGTAACCAGTTACGGGCAATCGCTGCAAGAGACGCTGGGATGGGTGGAGGATATTTCCGGGATCGGTACGCACAAAAATACCGCGGCATGTCCTTATCTTACACTGGATGCGGTATACGAAGAAGCGAAGAACGAGTGGTTGAAAAAAAGAGAAAATGCAGAAACCTTTTTTGAAACGGAGAATAATGGCATGATCTCTACCTGCGGATATACGCCCGATGGTTGCCAGGACGATTGCTTCAGAGGGATCAGGATCGTACGCATAGAAGCCTTATAAACATCCATAATCAGCCTACACAAGCCCGGTTGGGAGCAGGAAATAAAAGGAATGACCTGCTCCCCGATCAAAATACTATTTTTTCAGTACCTCCACCCAAAGGCTGTTCATTACATTTGTGCATACCTGAAACCGACGGAACCGGTGAATAATATCAAATGGTAATTACCGGCAAGATCAGGCATCTGCATTCCATAGTTTTCAGCATACATAAAATATAAAGCGGCAATAATAGTTATAATTTCGCGCCCGCTTTTAAACAGCATTTGTGAAACATATATATACATTGTTATTCATTACCGGTTGTCTGTTCCTGCAGGGGTGCTTTGAAATAGTGGAGCAGGTAACGATGCAGGATAACGGCTCCGGCAGCTTCCAGCTAACACTTAACCTGAGTAAAAGCAAAAGCCGCGTGGCGTCTATCCTGAAAATGAAGACCATTAACGGCAGGGATGTTCCATCCGAAACCGAGATCAGAAAAAAAATAGCCGATATTGAAAAACAGCTTGCCGCTACCAAAGGCATCAGCCATGTAACCGCCACGCTGGATATGCAAAATTATATTGTCACGCTCAACTGCAATTTTGATCATATAACCAGTCTGAATAATGCCGTTAAAAAAATAGGGGAAACAGAGAAGGCTCCGCCGGCATCTGTGGACAAAAATTATGAATACAATGCGGGTGCAAAAATTTTCGCCAGGCTCAACACTTTTTCGTTGAAAAAAGACTATCAGCAATTGAGCAATGCTGACAAAGAAATATTCCATGGCGCCGGCTACACGGCTATTTACCGCTTCAGCAGTTCCGTAAGCCAGGCAGACAATGCTGACAGTAAAATATCGGCAGACAAAAAAGCGGTCATGCTACGGATGAATGTACTGGATATTGTAACAAATAAAAAAAGCATACAAAATACAATAACACTAACGAAATGAAGAAACAGCTGACAACCCTGATCATCTCCTGCATAAGCATCATCGCTTTCGGGCAACAGGTACCGAAAAACGCAACACTGGTCATCAAATACAACGGAAGCCGGTTTGATGAAAGCTTACCCCTGGAAAAAACGAATCAATACAAATTCATTCAAAACATGGTGCAGAAAGAAATGGACTACAAGGGGATTTTCCCGCTTGACAGGACCGGCATTGATTTTACCAAAACAACCCTGCAATATGCCATAGTCTCCGACTCATCCATGGGCTTTATAACAGAGGTGGAGATCAGCAATCTTCCCGATTTCCTGGAACTGGTGAAAAAAAATTACCCGGCTGATATCCATCCTACCCGCCAGAGCGGCTTTGAGTATCTCAAAATAAGCGACTATAAGTACCTGGGCTGGAACGATAAAACAGCGATACTGGCTTATGCGCACAGCACCGGTGAAAAATATGAATACTACTACCCCTCCGCAGAAGTAACCGATTCCGTTAACCAGGTGGTGGATTCTATTATCGATGCCCGGCGGCAATCCAACAACTACATTGAAGACAAGCCCGTAACCGAAAAAAAGAAAAAGAAAAATGATCCGGACGATTATGTAATCGCTCCACCGGCCGTACAATGGGATACGGAAGAGGAAGACCTCCGGTACGACCTGCAGGACAGCATCAATGCTATACTTTCAGATAAATGGTACAAAGACAGGGATTCTGTTAAAGCTGTTACAAGAAGAGCACAAGCCATCAGCGCTTTGGCAAACGCGTTTGATAAAACCAATTCCGTTCCGGTATCCACCCTTCCCGGCTATAATAACGTGGCAGAACCCTCCGCCCATGTGAACGTATGGATGAATTACGGCAGCCTGTACAACCAGGTGCTTATGCAGGCCATGTCCATGGGATCTTATGGTTATTACGGAACCCCTTATTCTCTCAGCAGACTGACCGGTAAAGCATCAGCAGAAAGTGGGTATGTTTTTGGATTCAACCTGTTCTTTGAAAAAGAGCAGATCAGGGTGAACCAATTGAGCTGGGCTCCTAATACCGACCTCGCTAAAATGAGCAAAAAAATATACAAAAGCAGGCAGTCCAGATCATTGGCGGGTTATATCAATCCCGGTCACCTGGGCTATCTCTCCGTATCGCTCCATTCTGAGTCTATGATCCATTATTACTATAAAATGATAAAGGATTATCTCAACACGATGCCTTTTACCGCAGAATATTCCGATCTCGTCAATCTATATGTAGACCTGCTGGAGATAAGCATAGATGAAAAAGCCATATCGGAGCTGGCACCCGGCAATATGATGTTTGTATTACATCAACTGGGGAGTAAAGAAGTAAACTATACAACCTACGAATACGATGATGATTTCAATCCGAAAGAGATCATCAAACAGAAAACGGAGCTGGCGCCGGATTTCACCTTTTCCTTTGCTACCAAACGACCCGATTTCATGAAAAAGCTGGTTGATATCCCGGTCAAATATGCAGAAAAAGGCGGTTACGACTATTCCGCTACCGGTGATTACTATACGCTGAGCTTAGACGAAGAAAGAAACCCGGTGCACAAGCTGTATTTCGGGGTAAAGAATGATCATGTAATCGTAACAAGCTCAAAAGAAGTGATCGAAAATGCCTTCGGGAACAGGTCATATACCCTTTCCCCGGAAACAAAAAAACATGTGTTCTCCCATAATTACGCGGGTCATATCAACACCAGGCAACTGCTGCAGGCCGTCGGCCCGGAACTCAGCACCGAAACCAATCGGAAGATAAGAAAGCTGCTGGAAGAGAACCTTGGCAACATCTCTATGGAAAGCCGGCTAAAAAACGGTATGGCGCAGACGTCCTATACAATGAAAATAAAAGGCAATCATGAAAACAGCTTTCAGTTCCTGTTTAATATAACGGACGCCATCAGGGGAATAATGGAAGCAGAAAAAGAAGCGGAAACTGCATTGAAAATATATTAATGACGCGCGGAAAAAAAACACTTATTCTGCTTGTATGTGTTGTGACGGCCGGCATTTTCATCTGGAAACAAAAATCGTATTCGGTGGATAATATTCCGGTGTCGGCTGATGCCATTGCTGTTTTTGATACCAAACGCATAGCAGAAAACCTGCTGTGGGAATTCATGACAACACCCCGCCTGTGGAAACCCGGCAAGCTGTTCACTTCTTCAGAAGAAACCGGCTGGCAAAAAATGTTCGATATACCCGATTACCTGGTGGCTTTTCATTTAAAAGGCCAGTCTGCTGAAAAGTGGTATGCTGTAGTACCGGTAAAAAATAATGGTAAATTCAGGCAGGGAATGGCTCAGAGAGGGTTTATGGAAGAAGAAGGGTACTTCCTGCATAGCGCGGGCATAACCGGGAAGATCCATAACAATTATTTTGTAGCAGGCCATGGCGCCGATACAGCAGATATTATCACCCTGATCCGGTTGCTTGAAAGCAAAGAATGGGCGGAACCGGCCTTCCTGGAAAGCGCTGTTCATGATAAGCAGCAGGGGGTTATCGCTTTAAAAAACAATCCTCATACCGGTAATATCCATATAGGGTTGAGCAGGCAGGAATACCGGCTAAGCACCACACTGAAACGGGCAGAAGAATGGCAGTCCGCTATTTTCAACAGCGATACAGGCGCCCTCGTAAATATCATGTTTACCCAACCACCGCCATCATGGTATACCCTGCTCCCGGGCAGCATGAAAGCAAAGATCAGCAATGGCATAGGTGTGGACCCTAACAGCTTATTACTGCCGGAAAATAAATGGTATGCATTGACGATAGCAGGTTTCACCACAAAAACAGATACCATTGTCAGTTATGATTTTGACGACAATTTTAATCCGGTGGAAAAAAAATCGCTGGAAGAGATCAGCGAACCATCGTTTTCATTGGAGATAGGAGCCCTGCATGCAGCGCAACTGCTGGATTACAGCATCCGGTCGGGCGCAACAACGGATAATGGCAACGGGCAAATGCAGTTTACAGCCTTTCCCCTGGCCACTTCGTTTATCAAGCATACCGATAGCATGCTTACGATAGCGTCGTATCAACATAAAGCACCTGAACACGTATTGCCTGTTACCGCTTTTTTGTATGCAGAAATACAAACGCGCCGGCTGCAACAAACTGCCGGAAAATATCTTCCCGATGACTGGCAGCAGTTTATGAAATATTTCAGCAGGGTGGAGTTAACGGGGAATGATGATGGTGGCGATAAAAAGATAACATTGAAGCTGATAAGGAACTAAAAGTTTCCAGCTTTTGAAAAACCCCAAACCTGATCACACAAAGCGTAACTATAAGCATCGCACTACAAGCTGCTATTATCTTACAACAGCATTCCTGATCTTATGCGCATGGCAATGCGGTGTAAGCTATAATGTTTTTATTTTGATATTCCGGAAGGCGATGCCCTTGGCCCAATCCTGCAGAGCTATATGCCCCTTTGTATGTTTCCCAAACTCGGGGAAGTTCTTAAAATGCGTTTGCGCGATCATATCCCCCCACTCCTGTGTTGTAAAATCCTGCCGGATCGTCAAATTTCCGTTCAGATAAAACTCCACCTTCCCGTTTTCCTGCCGGATCGCGGACTCGTTCCATTCACCGGCGGGCTTCAGTTCCAGCGGGTTATTTTGCCAGGGAAAACCAAATAAACCACCGGATCTTTTTGTAACCACGTCAAAATCCTGGTGTGCCCGGTCCAGCAACTGGTACTCCGGCCCCGAAGCCCAGGTAGTCGGGTTTTCAGGCTTCTCTGCTATGTTGATGAATACACCGCTATTGCCGCCTTCCGCTATTGTCCATTCAAATTTCAATTCAAAGTTTTCAAAGATCCCGTCTGTTACCAGGTCGCCACGCTGAAGACCTGCATCGGGTTTGCAATGCAACTCCCCGTTTTCCACCATCCAGGCAGAAGCCGTTTTACCTTTATTATACAAATGCCAGCCTTCTGTTGACTTCCCGTCAAAAAGCAATACCCAGCCTTCTTTGATTTCGGCCCGTGAGAGCTGGTTAGGCTGCGTTTTTTCCTCGCTACAAGCCATCAGCATAACCAGACAAACAAATGTAATTTTAGCAAGATCCCTCATTTCAAAACGGTTAAATAGTAATTGACAGGTTGAAGATAACTTTAAAACCCAATCCCGGGTGTTTATCCGGTATTATTTCCTGAACAGGTAAGCCAACGCTACCATTACCAACAGCACCACCAAACAGGCAAAAGCCACCGGCAGGGAGTACTGGTGCGCCACAACGCCCAACAGGGCAGGCCCGGCCAGTTGACCGCCATACCCCAGGGTAGTAACCACCGGAATGCTGACCGTAGGTGGTATACCCCTCAATTTACCGGCGTCCGAAAAAAATATCGGAACAATGTTGGCTGCTCCTACACCCAATAACACATATCCAAACAACACCCAGTATATACCCGGACTCACAATAGTAACGGCAAACCCAAGCGCTGCTATCAGGCTTCCGCCTATCACTATTGTTTTGTTATTCCATCGCTCCACCAGCTTATCACCTGTTAACCGCACAAAAGCCATCGCAACAGAGAAAGCTGCATACCCTGCGCCGGCAAACTCGGGGCTTATACCTTTGTCATCCCTTAGAAAAACGGCGCTCCAGTCCAGCACCGCACCCTCAGCCAAAAATACCGCAAAGCACAACAGTCCTAAAAAAATGACACGACCGCTCAGCCAGGAATACCTGTCAACAGATGGACTGTCGTCCGACGGTGTATAAAACCGGGCAATGACCGCCTTTTCTTCCGGGAAGCTAAATAAGTGCCTAAACTGGCTAACGGCTATCACTACCAGCAGTACCGCTATACCGACGGCCGCGGGGATAGGTTCAAGGCCTGCTTTAATAAGGAGCCCCAGGCCCAATGCTCCCAGCAATCCACCCACGCTATATAGTCCGTGTAGCGACGACATGATCGGCCGGCCATACAGGTTTTGTACCTGCACTGCGTGCGCGTTCATTGCCACATCTATGGAACCGATACCGGCGCCAAACAGCATCAGTGCAGCTGCCATTGAAATATCCGAACTGAGTATCAACAGGAGCGGAAGTATCAGGGCAATGAGCAATGCAGAAAACAATATCACGATGCGGCTGCCAAACCGGCTGGCAAGTATGCCGGACACCGGCATCATCACCAGGGCCCCGCCCCCGAGGAATAACAGCAATACCCCCAGGTGCGCGTCGTGCAGGGCCAACCTGTCCTTGGCATAAGGCACCATCGGCGCCCAACTGGAGATACCCAGTCCACATACTAAAAAAATCAATTGAGTGCCTCTCCGGGTCTTGCCAAGTCTTTTGAAATCTGTTTGCATACAACGCTGAAAATATGCAAAAAACCACAGTTTGAGTCGTTGATGTATTAATTTTCTTTTGGTGGCATGCGTTTAAAATTTTCCGGTCGGTGAAACACCATAGCCGTCAATTTAAGCCCGAAGGGCTTACATGTGAATAGCCCCCCAACTTCGTTGGGGGTAACAATGTCGAAGATTCTGTTGAACCCCTACGGAGTTCAATGTAGCTTTTGTGCAACCTGACCACGGGTTGCACCGGCGGCTATTCAAATTAAACCCCTTTCGGGGTATTTTACCGATCGTGTTCCTTAAGTTTACAGCTATGGTGAAACACCGGCCGGCAGTGCACTTTACCGGCGGGTGTCTCCACCCGCCTGCAAAGATTCCAGTCCTTAAAAGTTCCGCATGAAGTAAAACAATGAATGAAAACAGTGTATCTTTCAAATTCGCTATTAATACAACCAGCAAAAATCTTTGGTATGAAGATCAAACCATTTCTGTTCATTTTTATTCTCTTTGTACAGTGGAACAACAGCTTAGCGCAATCATCTTTACAACTCTGGTACAGGCAACCTGCCAACGCCGGTGTTAAAGACGGAAATACAGCCTGGGAGAGCGACAGCGCCTGGCTGAAAGCGTTACCGGTAGGCAATGGTTATATGGGCGCCATGATATTTGGGGATGTCAATAAGGAAAGGATCCAGCTGAATGAAAAGACATTATGGTCAGGAAGCCAGGATGATAACAACAATCCCGTCGCTGCCGATTCGCTGGACCATATCAGGCAGTTATTGTTTGCCGGAAAATACAGGGAAGCGCAGGAAGTGGCAGAAAGAACACAAATATGCAAAGGTGCAGGTTCCGGACACGGGGATGGCGCCAAACATCCTTATGGCTCCTACCAAACACTGGGTGATATTTTCTTCGATTTCGGTACAAATAGTACGTTTACGCAATACCGAAGGGAACTGGACCTGAACAAAAGCCTGGTGACTATAACTTACAGGCAGGATAATATTAATTTCAAGCGGGAGATATTTGCCAGCTATCCTGACAAAGCCATTGTTATCCGTCTGAGCGCTGATAAAAAAGGAGCCATCAGCTTCCGGGCACAATTAACCCGCCCGGAAAAGTTTTCCACAACCGCGCTGAAAGATCACCTACTGATGACGGGTACATTAAGCGATGGCAAAAATGGAGAGGGACTGAAATATGCTGCCAGGTTAAAAGCCGCTGCAACAGGCGGCACAGTAACGTTTGACAATGACAGGATGATCGTTCAAAAGGCAAATGAAGTGATACTGATACTGACAGCCGCCACCAATTACAAGCAGGAATATAACAACTACCTGGGTGGAAATGATCCGCAGACCACAACATTACAGCAACTGAATAAAACCTCAACTTACACTTATACCCAACTATTATCAAGACATACGAAGGATTACCAGGCTTTATTTGACAGGGTTCAGCTACAGCTATCGCAAAACCCGTCACATAATATCCCTACGGATGAATTATTGAAAACGCCCGGGGATCCATACCTGCATGAGCTTTATTTTCAATACGGCCGTTACCTGTTGATCTCGTCTTCCCGTGAGGGAACAT
This sequence comes from Chitinophagaceae bacterium, assembly GCA_037190885.1. Classification (GTDB taxonomy): domain Bacteria; phylum Bacteroidota; class Bacteroidia; order Chitinophagales; family Chitinophagaceae; genus Agriterribacter. The sequence goes on along the minus strand of JBBCJQ010000019.1, from coordinate 213,731 downwards.
TACCCGCCAACCTGCAGGGCGTTTGGGCCAACAGGATCGCTACCCCCTGGAACGGTGACTACCATATCAACATCAACCTGCAGATGAATTACTGGCCGGCCGATATGGCCAATCTATCCGATTGTTTCTCTCCTTTCACCGACCTTGTGGAGTCGCTGGTGAAGCCCGGAGAAAAAACAGCAGCCGTTCAATATAATGCACGTGGATGGAATGCGCAGACCATTACCAATATCTGGGGGTATACTTCACCGGGAGAAGGTGTTGGCTGGGGATTGTATGTGGTGGGTGGTGCATGGCTATGCCAGCAGCTATGGGATCATTACACCTTTACACAGGATCCTCAACTGCTGAAAAGGATATACCCGGTGATGCTGCAATCCGCCGCGTTCTACCTCGATTGGTTGGTGCAGGATCCGCAGTCCGGCAGGTTGGTTTCAGGCCCCTCCACCTCGCCCGAAAACCAGTTCTTTGCGCCGGATGGTTCAAGAGGTTCCCTCACCATGGGACCTACCCACGATAATCAAATGCTGATTGAATTCTTTTCCGGCCTGCTGGATGCTGCGGCTATATTGAAAGACAACGATCCCCTACTGGCAAAAGTGAAACATGCGCTGAACAATATACCATCCACCAAGATCGGTCCCGATGGCCGCATCATGGAATGGCGTGAAGCTTTTAAAGAAGTGGAACCCGCACACCGACATGTATCGCACCTGTTCGGTCTGCATCCCGGCACACAAATCGATCCCAACACAACGCCCGGACTTGCCGCTGCCGCCCGTAAAACACTGGAGGCAAGAACCGATGCAGGAACAGGATGGTCGCTGGCCTGGAAAGTGAATTTCTGGGCCCGGCTGCTGGATGGTGACCGGGCACACAAGCTGCTCACCAACCTGCTGAATGAAACGAAGCAATACACGGTGCGGATGTCGGATGAAGGCGGCACCTATCAAAACCTCTTCTGCGGTCATCCACCCTTCCAGATCGACGGCAATTTCGGCGCTACGGCCGGCATCGCTGAGATGCTGCTCCAGAGTCATGCAGGGAGTATCCACCTGCTACCTGCACTACCCGCTGCCTGGAACAAAGGTTCCGTGAAAGGACTGAAAGCAAGAGGTGGTTTTGAAATTGATATGAGCTGGGATAACCGGGCATTACAATCTGCCGGTATCAAATCCCTTATCGGCGGTAAATGTATCGTGAGAACAAGTGTCCCTATCGTGATCGAAGGCGTAAACACTGTTTCCGAAAGATCCGGCAATAGTTATATTACCAGCTTTGATCCCGAAAAAGGAAAGCGGTATAAAGTGTTAGTAAAATAAAGGCAACCTGTCGCAAGTGTCCGGCTTGCCGGTCACCTGTGCCGGATAAATGGGCATACAAATCAGATCAGCTCCCAATCCCGGTGAATTTTCTCCAGCTCTTCCAGCAAGAGCCCGGCAACATTTTTGTCACCGTTACAATTGGACATAGCAGCTATTCCCCTGCCCTGGGTTGTATAAATGCGCATCGTTGCCATACTTCCACCGGTTGCGCCTGTATGCCATAAATGAGCACCATAAGTGCCGCTCCCTGTTGCCAGTCCTCCCTGTGTAGCATCAGTAACCGGTTTATGATAGGCATTGATATCAAAAATGGCGGCGTGATCAATAGCAGGAAGATTATACCGGATGTATTGCGCCATACCCGATACTGTCGCATGCATTCCTCCCACCGGGAATTTACTGCTGTAGTTCAGCAAGCTGTTGTTAATGTCATCATTCAGAATATATTTTCCACTGCCGGCATCATATTTATGAAATTTTACGCCGGCCGGCAAGCTACCGTATTTAATTGCCATCGCAGTACCCAGGGTACTGGTCTTTATTTCATCCAGCAGCTCTTCCCAGGCCTTTCCGGTGGTTCTTTCTGCCATAGCGGCTGCCACCACGGCGCCGGCGCCGTATCCGCTTACATGCCTGTTCTTGTAGCCCAGGTCCTGGTTGCTTCCAAACTGGTATTTTTTCTTCTTAAGGCATAGTATCGTATACCAATATCGCAGGTATTTCATGGCGTCATAGTTTTGCCATTCCGGCTTACGGCTGTTATTTACATTGTGCATCATGATATGGTCATGCGGATAACGCAACGGATCTGTATCACCATTACTGTTACCTTTGACTGCCGAATGAAAATAAGTTCCTGTTATTCCTGAAACATGCGAAAACAACTCGCAGATCTTTGTCTTGAGAAAATTTTCATTGATCCCGTTGCTATCCCTGAAAGATCTGGATTTACATTCGGGAAATACTTCCTCTATGGTCGTATTCCATGAGAGAATACCCTTCCTGATCAGGCAAGCCATGAAAAATCCCGAAACCGGCTTGGTGATAGAACCGATATTGAAGTAGTCGGTTTTTTTTATCTGATTGGAAGCTGCTGATTTGCTCTTACTGACATCTTTTACACCGTAAACGCTGTGGATAACGGTATTCCCATTATCGCGGACAATTACGCCTGCCACGTTTGGAGCACCGTGTTGCGTACAGATATTCTTTACTGCATCATTAAGCAGTGATTGTATCTTAACGAGATTGCCCATGGTAATTGCTTTAGATATTTATAAATTTTTTACTGTGGATCTTACGCCATGCAATATCCCAACTGGCGCCGAAATTGTTAGATCTTGCCTGCCATATCCGCTTATCTGTTCCGAGACCAAATACATGAATGATCCGCCCGTCCCAGGAACAGTTTGCAGAAGGCATCGATGTGAACACGCCTTCTCCTATCGGAGCCCAGGCCATATTCCACCGCTGTACGCCATTGACAGCATATGCCCACCAATAACGGTTGTCCTTGCCTCTTCCAAATACATAAATACGTTTGCCATCCGCGGAACAGGCTGCTGCAGGAGCCGAAGTAAATACACCGCTGCCGATCGGCGCCCAGGCCATATCCCATGTATTGGCCCCATTGGTTGAATATGCCCACCATATGCGGTCATCATTCCCTTTACCAAATACTGCAACGAGGTTGCCGTTTGCCGAGCAGGTTGCCGCCGGTGAAGAAGTAAACACGCCTTTTCCTATCGGGCTCCAGGCCATATGCCAGGAAGCGCCTCCGTTTACGGACGATGCCCACCAGTATTTCTTATCCCGGCCCTTACCAAATACCATTACCCTGACACCCTGATAAGTTGTGGTTATATTATCCTTGTTAAGCCATTCTGAGGTAGTATTGCCGTAACTGCAAATAGCCGGCTTGCCGTCAAACACACCCTTGCCAATCACGTTCCAGTTTACACTTCTGAACTCATAATATTCCGGTAACCGGGCAAAATAAAATTTGTCATCGTTACGCCTCCCGACCAAAAAAGTATCGAGACCATCACCCGTTATGGATGCTGCAAGGGAAGACTGAAAAATACCATTTTCAGAAGTGATCCAATTAGCAGACCAGCTATCGCCGTTGTTATACGAAACCAGCCTTTCTGCTCTAAAGCCGGTTATGTTTGTCGGCAGAAAATCTGATACGGCAAATACATCAATCCGTCTTTCCAGCGAGAATACCGAAGATGTCATATTTTAAAATTTAAAGTAACACCATAAGGTTATATTGCTCAAGCCCGGGAGTGCTTCCGGCTATTGCTATTACCAGGGGGAGTAACATTCTCAAAAAATCCGGGGAATTTTCTCTCTATTTGTGCCTGCTCTGCAACTACTAAGCTATTGATAAAAAACGGTCAGGAAAGAAGAGTTGAGTGAATGGTATAAATGAATGAGGATTTGGTAAATCCCCGGGAGAGCTTTTCCGCAGTGTCTCCAGTGGTTAGCCATGTATGATAGCCGGCCACGCAGCGGCAGGTGACGGATATTGCAAAACAGGTAACACATAGGTACAACAGGTCTCGTATTGCTACACCCATTCCTACCGGACCTGCGCTGGTATCGTGCAAGTCATCCTGCTGAAGATTCCTGTCAATTTCAGGAAGATCCGAAAGAAGTTTTAGTTATTTTAGCACGCAAATGAACATATCTGCAGAAAATGAAAAAGATATCCCTATCAGCCATCTTATTAGTACTGTGTTTTGTATTAAGAGCGCAGCAGGCAAAAAATGTAGTAATTATTTATAGCGACGATCAAAGCTATAATACCATTAGCGCCTGGGGTAACAAAGAAATACAAACCCCTAACCTGGATAAGCTGGCGGCTGAGGGTATGAGCTTTACGCAAACCCATGTCATGGGTGGCCACCAGGGAGCGGTATGCATACCCAGCCGGGCGATGATGCTGACAGGACGATACATTAACCGTTTACCCAATGACGGCTCTGTTATACCTGATAGTCTTGTCGGGCTGCCGGAAGTGCTGAGAAGCAGGGGCTATACTACTTTCCACAGCGGTAAGTGGCATAGCGACAAGCAGTCGCACGACCGGTTTTTCAGCGCCGGTGACAACATATTCTTCGGCGGTATGCATTTTGAAAAAGACGGCGGACAATTCCATCCTTTTGTTTACCATTATAACGGTCAGGGACACTACCCCCTTGAAGCAGGCTGGAAAAGTGATACATTCTCCACACAACTCTATGCCAGTGCGGCCATTGATTTCCTGGGAAGTACGCAGGCAAAAGAAGAACCGTTTTTGTGTTATGTGGCATTTACTTCGCCGCACGATCCGCGGACACCGCCACCTGCTTTTGCAAACCAATACAACCCGGATGATATCTCACTGCCGCCTAATTTTCTGCCGCAGCATCCTTTTAATAATGGCGACCTGAGGGTGAGGGATGAAATGCTGTTGCCACACCCAAGGACGCCCGAAGCCGTAAAAGAACAAATTGCATTATACTACGGAATGGTGAGCGAAATGGATGAGCAGGTAGGCAGGATTCTGGCTGTGCTGGATAAAAACGGGTTGCGCGAAAATACCGTGGTCGTATTTGCCGGAGATAACGGGCTGGCTGTGGGCCAGCACGGACTGCTGGGCAAACAAAATCTCTATGAGCACAGCATCCGGGTGCCGATGATCATAGCAGGACCGGGAATTCCGGCTAATACAACCTCTGCTGCATTTGTATACCTCAGCGATATCACCCCCACCATCTTTGACTGGCTGGGTGTTGAAAAGCCGGCAAGCGTGGAAGCCAAAAGCCTCATGCCGCTGATCCGTAACCGGGCTAAAAGTGTTCGCACCAACATGTATAACATATACGGTCACTGGAGCAGGAGCCTGAAAACCCCGGATGGCTATAAGCTGATCGTATATAATGTGAACGGCGTGACGACCACACAGCTTTTCAACCTGAAAACAGATCCCTGGGAGACCAAAAACCTGGCTGCAGATCTCAAACAGGAAAAACGTATCAAAAAAATGAGAAAGCAGCTTATAAAGGAAATGGAACAAACACATGATGACCTCGATATAACCCTTCCGGACTGGGGCAGAAAACCCAACCAGAAAGCCGCGGGATCATAGCGGGCCGAATAAAAACCACCTGTTGGCCGTTCGTTGTTTATTCGTTCTTTTTATTAAGGAATTTTTCTATCATCGGGACAACGAGATCACTTTCTTTGAAGTCAGTCTTTATTGTTGTTATTTCTCCAATATATTCTCCGTGTCCGCCAGGAATTATTGCTAATTCAGCGTTAGCAATTTGCCTGTATAATTCAATAGCGTGTTCGGGTGTAATAACGTCTTTATCGGCAATTATGATCAACGCAGGTGCTTTAATGGATTTAATTTGCTCGTCTGGAATGTCTTTGAAATTTACCATTCGCTTTGCATCTTTGTCGTGCATGATTTCCAAACCGCCTGTGTCAGATGCAACCTGCCTGTACGCTGTTTTTAGCTGTTCGGGCATATTTTCCAGTTTTGCCTGTTTCATAAAGTCCCAAAACCATCCAGGAACGCCATTGCGTTTGGCAAGTGCAGAGCCTATAATAATTTTATCAACTATTTGAGGATGACGAATAGCAATTTGCAGAACCGTTGTCCCGCCATTGCTGAACCCGAAAAAGTCCGCTTTGTCAATGTTTAGATTTTTGAGAAGTGTTGCAATGTCGTCCGCATCCTGTTCAAATGACAAATCAGCATTTCTGTCGCTTGTCCGTCCGTGAGCCTGTAACTCAACCGCTATAACTTTTCTGTTTTTTGCGAACAGCGGAATAATTTTCTCAAAGTTTGATTGAATTGTAGAACCGCCACCGTGAATTAAAACGATCGGTTTTCCTTGTCCGTAAATTTCGTAATACATTTTCAGTCCGTTCACCTCGGAATAACCACTATTAAAAGTCAACTTATCTGTCGTTGCTATTTCCATTTTGTCAATTTCCTTTTTGTTCCCGCTGCAAGATGTCAGTGAAAAAAATATCAAAGCAAAAGATATCGCTATCTGGTTCAACTCATTTAGATTTTGATTGTTATTTGCTTTGTAAATTAAACCCGTTCTTTTTTAGTCGACTTTACATAAGACAAGAAATAAAATTTTGTTTTAGCCCCGTAACTGCTGTTTACGTTTTTTTGAAGCTGATCAGAAAGTTGGGGGGGTATAGCTCCTACTTCCTGTTCCGGATCGTTTCAAGCAAGGCGGCCAGTTCCTTTACCTTACCGGGGAACTGAACAGCCAGGTTGTTCTTTTCTGACGGATCTTTTGTAAGATCATACAATTGCGGCGCCGGATCATTACCGGTTTCGATATTGACCAGTTTGTTCAGGCGTTGCCCGGTATTCGGTTCTATATATTTCCAGCCGTTCTTTATGACGCTGAGTGAAGCCATGCCCTGCTTTACGAGTGTCTCCCGCCCGGTTGCAGATGTACCGAGCAAAGCCCCCAGGACGTTTTCGCTGTCCGGCGCATCTCCTTCGGGTATCTGTTGGTTCAGCAATGCCCGGAAGGATGCCAGCAGGTCCACCTGGCAAACCAACGCATCTGATACGCCTGCTTTTACGGAACCGGGCCAGCTCAAAATGAACGGCACCCGTGTACCTGCTTCAAAACTGCTGTATTTTCCACCCCGGTAAATACCCCAGGGCGTGTGCCCGTTCAGCCTCTCCACCGATTCGTCCTGGTAACCATCATCAATTACCGGCCCGTTGTCACTGGTAAATATCACGATGGTATTCTGTGCTATACCCTGCAACTCCAGTTCCTTCATGATCTGGCCTATCGTCCAGTCCAGTTGCAAAATCACATCACCCCGGTAGCCCAGCTCGCTTTTTCCTTTGAACATAGTAGAAGGCATACGCGGCACATGCGGCTCGGTAAGCGAATAGTATAGAAAGAAAGGAATTGCCTTATTATCAGCGATGAACTGCCTGGCCTTTTCCAAAAATGTCAAGGGCATTTCCTCATCCGTCCACCTGGCTTTATAGCCGCCGCTCATCCAGCCTATACGTCCTATGCCGTTTACTATGGTGTTATCATGTCCCTGCCCGGGAGACGATCTCATCTTCAACAGTTCCGGGTTTTCCCTGCCTGTCGGATCGTTACCCACTTTCTCTTTATAATTCACCAAAACAGGATCGGCGGAATCGGCAGCCACTACGTTCCCGTTCTCCACAAACACAGTGGGCACACGGTCTGCAGTAGCCGGGAAAATAAAAGAATACTGAAACCCTACTTCATTCGGTCCGGGTTTTACAGCCACGTTCCAGTTTTTTTCCACCGTAGTGCCCAGTCCCAGGTGCCATTTGCCCACCAGTCCGGTAGTATACCCTGCTTTTTTGAACAGCAATGGCAGCGTGGTACGATCCGTGGGGATAATAAGGGCTGCATCACCGGGTAAAATATTGGTGCCGGCCCGGCGCCAGGGATAAGTGCCGGTCAGGAGTGCATAACGGGATGGGGTACATGTTGCAGAAGTGCTATGCCCGTTCGTAAAACGGATACCTCCCGCAGCCAGGCGGTCTACATGTGGCGTCTGGATTTTTGTTGCGCCATAACAACCCAGGTCACCATAACCCAGGTCATCCGCATTGATGATAATAACATTGGGTTTCGCAGCAACTGTTTGCTGCTGTGCCGTTGCCGTCAAAAAACACCCTGCAATAAAAAAGAGAATGACTGAAGCTTTCTTCATGTGAATATCTTATATAAACCAGTGTTAAGTTAAAGGTATTATAGTTTTACAATAGCCACAAATGCACGAACAAATATTCGTGCATTCGTGGTATATCATACAACATTTTAAATCCAACCAGCACTAACGACTGTTTTGCAAAATGCTGTCCGCAAGCCGCATGACTTCATTTTGCCGGCGCAGCAGTCCCTGCAGGGATACTGTATCCGGCACATTGTTTTGCTGGTACTGCTCGATCAGGGGTAACGTTTTAAACAGTTTTATCAAAACATGGAGGTCAGCCAGTGTAGCAGTATTCCGGGACGCCGAATCCAACAACAACTGGTGTTCGGCTACCGAGGTATTATACCTTTTTATATGTTCATTAAAAACCTCCTTTATCCTGTCCCTGAGCAGGCTATCGGTGAGCGCACCGATATGGTTGCCGGCAGAATGGTAATAAGCATGGTTCCTGCCGTTAAAATGATCAAATGCGGCAGTTGAATCATTTTTTTGTTCCGACAGGTCTTTGATGCTTTTTTCCAGTTGCTTCAGATCATCGTCCTTATCCGTCAGTTCCGTGTAAAGGCTCTCGATCAGGTCGTCATACCCTCTTTTTGTAACAATCTCAATGGTAGACTTTTTGTTCTCCAGGGATTTGGGTAATTCACCTGACCTGTTCCTGCAGGCTACAAAAGGAAATACAACACAAAGACTGATAAAAACAAACCTGTTTTTCATAACAAAACTGATATACAGTAAATGTACTAAAATTCATTTCAACATAATATGATCCGAAGCGCCCAAAATCCGTCCGGTATTTGTTAACTTCACCACAAGCCAGCTCACACCCCGATGTTAACAGACCGCAGCAAATTTATTTTTTCCCGGGCCCTGCATATCCTGGTATGTTTTTCAGCCGGTCTTTTACTTTCCTGCAGCCATCATCCGGATGTCAACAGGCCGGGTAACGCGTACTATTTCAATAACAACGGCTCAGACGCCAGCAACGGCAGCATCGAACAACCGCTCAAAAGCCTGCAACATATACCGGCCCTGCATTTACAACCCGGGGACACCCTGTATCTTGCAGCCGGCCAGGTTTTCAGCGGAAGCATCTTCCTGGATACGACCGTGTCGGGCACGCAGGCAGCGCCTATTGTCATCAGTTCCTATGGCAGGGGAAAAGCCACCATACGATCCGGTAATGCAGCAGGCCTCACCATGCACAAAACCGCCCATATTGCTGTACATAACCTCATTTTTGAAGGAGCCGGCAGAAAATCAGGTAGTATAACAGATGGCATCATCATCAACGAAAGCCGGTATATCAGCATAGACAGCATTATTGTCACAGGGTTTCAAAAAGCCGGTTTGCTCGTCTATTCATCAGCCAACATTCATATAAAAAGAGTGCATGCCTGCGAAAATGGCGCAGCCGGCATTTATGTGCTGGGGAAATCATCAAAAACAGATTGCCGTGATATCCTGATCAGTCACTGCACGGCGGAGAACAACCCGGGAGATCCTGCCAACCTGACCAATCACAGCGGTAACGGTATACTGGCCGGATTGTGCACCAACGTTACGATCCAGTACTCCGTTGCCACCAACAATGGCTGGGATATGCCCCGTAAAGGGAACGGTCCCGTGGGTATCTGGTGTTATGAAGCCGACAGCGTGACTATACAGCATTGTATTGCTTACGGAAATAAAACTTCACCCGGCGGTGGTGATGGCGGCGGGTTCGACCTGGACGGGGGCGTCACCAATTCGGTAATACAATACTGCTTATCCTATGACAACGAAGGTGCGGGCTTTGGCATTTTCCAGTACGCCGGGGCCAGCCCCTGGCACAACAATACCATACGGTACTGCATAAGCGAAAATGACGGTAACGCATCCTCCGCACCGGCCGGCGTTCTTATTTGGAACAGTTCCGACGACAGCACACAGTTCAGGGATCTTGATTTTTACAACAACGTAGTATACAATACCAAAGTTGCCGCCATTGGTTATGATCCGCAAAGTGCGCACAGCGGATTCCGTTTTTTCAACAATATATTCGTATCAGCGGAAGATATCATCCATGGAAAGAACAGCGGCAGCGGGTTTGCAGGCAACAACTGGTACAGCCTGCAGTACGGCTTTAAAACAGCCGGCGAAACCAGCTTTGAAAAATGGGTGGAAACCAATGATACGGAAAAGCTGAACGGAGAAGTAAGGGGATTGAATACAGACCCCCTGTTTGAAAACCCGGGAAATGCACGGTTGACCAACCCCGACAGCCTGCCCTGGTTTTTTCATTACCGCCTGCCGGAACGATCTGTATTGCGAAACAACGGAATTGACCTCCGTGAGACATTTGAAATAGAAACCGGTGGAAAAACATTCAATGGGCAGACAGCACCGGCACGCGGTATCGGCGCCAGCTTTTGAGCCATTGAACGGTAAAATAGTATTTATCCGGTTTCCGGTTGCATCCCGTACATTCGTAACAGGTATATAACAACGTACGCATATGAAACAAATTATTACCACGATATCCTTTTTGCTGATCGCAGGTATGACCACCGCTCAAACCCATACCAACTACGATGAGTCGAAAGTAGAGCCCTATACCCTGCCGGAAGTACTGAAGACGGCAACCGGTAAAACCATCCGGAACAAAAAGGATTGGGAATCCCTGCGCCGCCCGGAAATACTGGAGATATTTTCCCGTGAAGTATTCGGACGTACACCCCAACAGGTATTACCGGTTACCTATACACTTATTTCAGAAAACAAAACAGCCCTGGGTGGCAAGGCTACCCGGAAGGAGATCAAGGCCTGTTTTTCTTCATCAGGGGAACATTGTGTTTCGATACTGATGTATTTACCAAACACTCCCCGTCCTGCTCCTGTTTTCCTGGGACTCAATTTTGAAGGAAACCATGAAGTGTACGCGGATACAGGCATTCAGCTTAACACCCGGTGGATGCGCAGGACAGATATTCGCGGGGTGGTAAATCACCAGGCCACCGAAGCCAGCCGCGGACAATTGTATAGCCGGTGGCAGGTGGAAACCCTGATCGAAAGAGGATACGGGTTGGTAACCGTTTACCAGGGCGACCTTGAACTGGACCGGCGTGATCGTTCCGGTGACAAAGGTATCCGCCAACTGTTTCCTGTAACCGACGCCGGAGATGAATGGGGCAGCATTGCTTTATGGGCATGGGGGCTCAGCCGGGTGATGGATTACCTGGAAACAGATCCCAGAGTAGATGCTGAAAAAGTGGCGCTGGTGGGTCATTCACGCCTTGGCAAAACGGCCATATGGGCCGGTGCGCAGGATCAGCGTTTTGCCATGGTGATCTCTAACAACTCGGGGGAAGGAGGTTCCTCGCTCAGCAGGCGCAATTATGGTGAAACGATCGCAGACCTGAACCGCGCAGTACCGTATTGGTTTTGTCCCAACTATAAAAAATACAACGACAAAGCAGATGACCTGCCGGTAGATGCACACCTGCTGCTGGCACTGATAGCACCCCGCCCGTTGTACGTAGCCAGCGCTACGCTTGATACCTGGTGCGATCCCAAAGGAGAATACCTGGCAGCATATGAGGCAGGCCCTGCTTACGCATTGTACGGAAGAAAAGGATTGGCTACGGCAGATATGCCGGCACCCGATACCCCGGTCGGTACGGGCGCCTTAGGTTACCACCTCAGAACAGGCGACCATGATATTACCGCATACGACTGGGAAAACTATTTGAATTTTGCCGACAGGCATTTTAAATAAGAGTGTTTGCGTTCTTCGCGCTCCTTATACGACTTTGCGTGACCTTTTTCTGATCTTACCCTGGTATGCTATGGCTGATCCTTAAATGCAGATGCTGCTATTGCACGCAAAGAGCGCAAAATTTCTCCGCAAAGGCCGCAGAAAGAACGTTTGCGTTCTTCACGCTCCTTATACGGCTTTGCGTGATCTTTTTTACCACTCTGCTACACTACCATCTTCGTTGCGCCATACCGGGTTCTTCCAGTTGTGGCCTGCTTTTGCCATTTCCCTTACTTTTTCTTCATTGATCTCCACTCCCAGTCCGGGAAGGGCTGGGCGATCTATATAGCCATCCTTTATATCAAATACTTCCGGGTTCAGCAGGTAATCCAGCAGGTCTACACCTTCATTGTAGTGAATACCGATGCTCGACTCCTGTATAAAAGCATTAAGGCTGTTAAAATCTACCTGCAGCGATGCCGCCAGCGCAATAGGTCCTAAAGGGCAGTGCGGCGCCAATGCTACATCGTATGCTTCCGCCATCGCGGCAATTTTTTTTACTTCCGTAATACCACCGGCATGGCTCAGGTCGGGCTGAATGATATCAACAGCCCCCTGCTCAAAAAGCCGTTTAAAGTCCCAGCGGCTGAACAGGCGTTCACCCGTGGCGATGGGCGCCGAAGTATATGCTGCCAGTCCGGCAAATGCCTCCAGGTTTTCCGACAATACCGGCTCTTCAATGAACATGGGCTTCAGGTGGTCCAGTTCCCGCATAAATATTTTTGCCATCCCTTTGTGTACCCTACCATGAAAATCGATGCCCAATCCTCTGTCATAACCGATGGCGTCCCGTACAGAGCTGATCAGCTTCACCGCGTCATCAATTTTTTTCGGTGTATCAATCCATTCCAGTTCCGCGCAGCCGTTCATTTTTACGGCATGAAAACCATCCGCCATTCTTTTGCGGGCGCCTTCCACTACGTGTGCCGGCTTATCCCCGCCGATCCATCCATACATTTTCATTTTATCTCTTACCGCTCCACCCAGCAATTCGTACACCGGCACGCCAAGCGCCTTTCCTTTGATATCCCACAATGCCTGGTCTATACCCGCAATGGCGCTCATAAGCACCGGCCCACCCCGGTAGAAGCTTCCCCGGTACAATACCTGCCAGATATCTTCAATGTGCCGGGCATCCCTGCCTAACAGGAAAGGCTCCATTTCTTCCACGGCGGCCTTTACGGTATCGGCTTTGCCTTCCACAACAGGCTCTCCCCACCCGGAGATACCGGATGCGGTGGTGATCTTCAGGAACAGCCACCTGGGTGGCACTTTGAACAATTCTATTTTTTCAATGCGCATGGTCAATAAATACAGTGAATAATTTCTTCAATGTAACACTTGTAGGGGAAATAAAAAAGTCAGACGATACGCATGGTCATTCCACCGTCAATCACCATATTCTCACCCGTGATAAAAGGATTTTTTACCAACGCGCATATCATGGCGGCTACATCTTCGGGGGTGCCTTCCCGGTGCAGCGGTATCCTGTTCTTAATATTATTGGTCACCTGTTCGGGTGTAAGATAGTCCTGGAAACGGGTACGGATAACGCCGGGAGACACACAATTCACACTGATATTATCGTCAGACAGCTCAAGCGCCAGGGCCCTGGCAAACTGTGGTATCGCCCCCTTCACAACGGCGTAAGCCAATGCGTTTTTCACACCCCGTAAGCCTGCCGCGGAAGCGATCAGCACGATAGCGCCTTCTTTTCGTTCCTTCATATAAGGGACCACCGCCCTGCACAGGTGAAAAGCAGCATGTATATGTATATCAAAAGCTTCGTACCAGACGTCCCTTGCGCCGTTCAGCAAACTACCGGGGGCCGCCGATCCGGCACTATGCACCAGGATGTCGACATTGCCGAGCTGTTCCTTTACCGCATCAACCGCCCTGAAACACTCGGACTCTTTACTCAGGTCTGCCAGCACCGTGATGCAGGGCACTCCGAGCGCTTCTATTTCTTTGTTTATCCTGCCATCTCCTGCGTTACGTGCCATCAATGCCACTCCCACTCCTTCTTTAGCCAATGCCAGGGCTGTCTGGGCTCCGATACCATGCGTTCCTCCTGTTATAATTGCAACTTTATTCTGTAATTCCATTATGGACATTCAATTTGTCTGATAAAACCTTATAATGCTAATTTATGCACAAATGAAATGATTAATACGACTATACCAGTACTGATTATTAGCATTGAGGTCTATAATGTTAACCCTTGCCGTCAAAATATCAATTGAAAATTGCCAGGGTATACAGAGCCGGGTTCCTGAATATGAGGAGAATCATAATGCCGGGAGCACCTTGTATACCTACGGCGCTGATACATGTCGGGCATATGTTGCTACCAACATGCCGTCTTTACAGGACGGTATTGCCATAAAATCCTTTATGGTACAGCGGGATGCCTGCGGCTAACTTTTCAAACCGCATCGTGCTGCAACAGACCTGTTGCTATCCCCGCGCCGCGATTTTTACCACAATAAGTAAGCGGACTCATTTTCATTATTTTCCTGAACTGGTAATAGAAATTAGATAAGCTTTCGAAACCCGCAGAATACCCGATCTCTTTCATCGACATATCACTCTTGCGGATCATCTGGCATGCTTTGCTGATGCGGTATTCAGTCAGAAATTCAAGATATGTTTTGTTGACCCGCATTTTAAAATACCGGCAGAAAGATTCCTTCGTAAGATTGGCTATTTTGGCTACATCTTCTATGCTGATGTGCTCATCGTAATTTTCGTAAGTATATTCCAGTATCCTGTCAAATCGCTTATCATTTGCGTGCAATACGTAATTATATACATCGCTTTTCGCCAGCGTCTCCGAGGTACCGGGTTTGGTCAGGCATTTCAATATCTCCAGCAAGAGGATGATCCCGTCAAAAGACGGTACCTGGAAAATCCGCTCCATAAGCGGAATGATCACTTCTTTACCTGCTTCGGTTATGCACAGTCCCTGCCTGGACCTGATCAACAGGTCGTTTACCGGACTGAGATCGGGCAGGCGCAGGAACTCATCTCCTAAAAATCCTTCGCCAAACTGCAGCACCAGGGCCTCCGGCGCCGGATCCCCGGCATTGAGATATTTCTCTTCATGTAAAAAGGCATGTGGCGTGTTTTTGCCGATCAGTAATAATTCGTTGTCTCCAAAAGTCTCAACCGAGTTACCCACTATCCGGGTACCCCGCGAGCCCCGAAGCAGGATCAGCTCTATCTCCGGGTGATAATGCCAGGTATTGGTAAGGTTCCGGCCCTTATAAACAATAGCGTTAAAACAACTGTCTCTTTTCCAGGAAACCTGCTTGTACATCGGATCTTTTGGCATAACAAGAAAATTAAGTTTAGGAAATCGATTTCTAAATTAAACAATTAACTCAATCTGGCAAATTTTTTTGTAGTTTATAAGCATCCGATTATTCCTATATCCATAATTATATATTGATTATCAAATACATATACGAAATTGCACTAAACTAGCTGCCAAAATAAGAAAACAGTATGATAATATCGTATAGAAATCGATTTTTATAATTAATACCAGTATATTCGCTTTTTGTTTATTTTTATTAGCATCCGGGCAGAAAAGCTAACTGAAAGTACCGGGAAACGTTTTATGAACAAATCAATCAAAGAGAAGCGGGTAACCATACACGATATCGCCAGGGCAGTTGGCATTGCTCCGTCTTCCGTATCCAAAGCACTGAACGACCTTCCGTCAGTAAGTGAAAAAGTCAAGACTCTCGTAAGAGCAAAAGCACGGGAACTCAATTACAAGCACAACCTAAGCGCCGCTAACCTGCGCCGGGGATCGTCCCGTACCATCGGGGTCATCGTCCCCAAGATCAATGTGGCGTTTTTTTCGGATACCATTGCCGGCATAGAAGAAACCTGCTTTGAAAACAACCACAGGCTTATCATCTGCCAGTCGAACGAGTCTTTTGAAAAAGAAGTGCAGGCGGTAGAGACCCTGATACAGCAAAATGTAGACTGCATCCTGATCTCTCTTTCACAGGAAACCCAAACTGCCGATCATCTGAAAGAGATCACCAACCATCATATTCACCTCATACAGTTCGACCGGGTGAATCCTGATTTTGACAGTCATGTTATTGTTAACGATAACAGGCAGGCTGCATACAATGCAGTACGTCACCTTATTGAAGAAGGCTATTCGCGAATTGCCTTCCTGGGGGGCAGCGAATACCTGCCCATTTATAAAGATCGCAAAAACGGTTACCTGGCTGCCATCCGGGAAGCCGACCTGGATATACCCTACAATTATATTATCAATAACGCAGCAAAAACTGAAACCGCTTTAGCAAAAGCGCTGGAGCTTTTTTACAGCAAAAACCCGCCGGACGCCTTTTTTACGGTTTCCGACTTTGCTGCCCTGGGCGTGTTAAAAGCCGCCCGTTCCTTCGGACTGAAAGTACCTGAAGATGTGGGAATTATCGGTTTTTCGAACGAAGCATTCACCGAAGTGACCACTCCCACACTCTCTTCTGTGATACAATGGGGTAAAAATCTCGGCAAAGAGGCATCAAACATTTATTTCAACACCATATTAAAAGAAAAACAGGAGCATTTTGCTACCCTGACGATCGAAAGCACTGTTGCTGCCAGGGAATCTTCGTGCCGGAAAAGCAAAAAGCAAACGTTTGAGACCAGGTGAAAAAATCGTTGGGCGTCATACAAAATAAAGTCTAAAACCCTTTACAGTAAAGGGTTTTACAAAATACATCCTGTTTTGAGATGATAGAATGAAGCACAACTTGGTTTTTACAAAATGGGCCTGTGCATTAATTTTACATCAGAAAGAGCACAAGCAAGGGCAAGCAATCGTGAGGGGTCGGAAAACGGCAAGTGTTAGAGGCATCGAAAAGGCAGCTTACACTGCAAGAGACCAAAGAATATATTCAAGATTTTTCATATGGCAAGCAATCGTTAGAGGTCATCTGTGTCTACAGAAGACCTTTTTTGTTTTTGAACGCCAAATATAGTACGCGGTTTTTGCTTTAACAAATCTTTTATCTTTTATTACCATCCCTGGTACTTTTTATCCCATTATTTCCGCTCTCCGGCAATCAAACATTCACATTCATTAACGATTGATTATTTCGTTGTTTATACCTTTGCCACCAGTTATCAAGCGTGGCTTTCCGCCATTTTGCTTCCACAATGAATACAAAAATTATGATGCGAAAATTTACCTGTTTTCTCCTGGTCTTTTCCTTATGCATATCTACCAACAGCTTTGCGCAGCGAAAAAAGAAAAAAGCCGCTCCGGCGGTTACCGCTGTTGACACCACCAAAAAGCCGCTACCGCCACCCGCCGCACGTCCGGCATCTGAACCCAAACCCTTCGGACAGGTGATTACGGCCAAGGCGAAATCTGCAAAAGGGCTGTTTCATGTGCACGAACTGGACAACAAGTATTTTTTTGAAATACCGGACAGCCTGCTGGGAAGAGATATACTGACCGTAGGCAGGATCGCCAAAGCGGCGGCAGGTCCCAGAACCACCTATGCCGGAGATGCCATCAACCAGAATGTCATCCGGTTCGAAAAAGGGCCCAACCACAAGATCTTCCTGAAAAAACTTTCCTTTCTTGAAACCGGCCGCGACAGTTCCGAGGGCATGTACAGGAATGTACAGAACAGCAATATCCAGCCGATAGTGGCCGCCTTCGATATCAAGGCTTTCTCCAAAGACAGCAGCGGCTCCGTAATTGATATTACCGAATATATCAGTGGCGACAACGATATTTTCTTTTTCAATCCCCGCTTCAAACGAATGCTGGGCATCGGCGCACCACAGGGCGACAAATCCTATATAGTAAGCGTTAATCCCTTCCCGAATAATATTGAAATAAGGACGGTGAAAACCTATACCCGTACGCCCACGCCTTCAGGGGGCGCAGCTCCTGCCTCACCAGCTATGGCGCCCGTACCGGAACCCACCACACTGGAACTGAACACTTCTATTGTAATACTGCCGGAAAAGCCGATGCAGCCACGTTATTTCGATGACCGCGTTGGCTATTTTACCACTCAAACCATCACCGATTTTGATGCCAACCCGCAGGGCATTGAACGATACAGATATATTGCCCGCTACCGCCTGGAGCCTAAAGAAGAAGATATTGAAAAATATAAAAGAGGAGAGCTGGTAGAACCTAAAAAGCAAATTGTTTATTACATAGATCCCACCACACCCAAAAAATGGGTGCCTTACCTGATTGCAGGTATCAACGACTGGCAGGCGGCCTTTGAACAGGCAGGCTTTAAAAATGCCATTGTAGGTAAACTGGCACCTACCAGGGAAGAAGACAGCACCTTCAACCTGGAAGATGCCCGCCACAGCGCCATCGTGTACAAACCCTCTGATATAGCCAACGCAAGCGGTCCTCATATACACGACCCCCGCAGCGGAGAAATTATAGAAAGCCATGTAAACTGGTATCACAATATCATGAACCTGCTGCGCAATTGGTACCTGGTGCAAACAGCCACCGTGGATACCGGCGCCCGTAAGCTGAAATTTGACGACGAACTGATGGGTGAGCTGATCCGTTTTGTGAGCGCCCATGAAATCGGGCATACACTGGGGCTTCGCCATAACTTCGGCTCATCCTCTACTGTACCCGTTGAAAAGCTGAGAGAAAAGGCCTGGGTAGAAGCTAACGGCCACACCCCTTCTATTATGGATTACGCCCGGTTCAACTACGTGGCGCAGCCGGAAGACAATATTTCCCGCGAAGGGTTGTTCCCCAGGATCGGGGATTACGACAAGTGGGCCATCGAGTGGGGCTACCGCTGGTTTCCCGAAGCTGCTGATGCCGACGCTGAAACTCCCATTATCAATAAATGGACCATTGAAAAACTGTTGGCCAATAAGCGTTTGTGGTGGGGAGACGGTGAAGGCAACCGCGGCGATCCCCGGAGCCAGACCGAAGACCTGGGCGACGATGCCATGAAAGCCAGCGACTATGGTATCAAAAACCTGAAAAGGATCATTGTAGAGCTGCCCAAATGGGCTAAAGAAGATCATAAGGATTTCAGTACACTTGAAGAACTATACGGTAATGTAACAGGACAGTTTGCCCGCTATATCGGTCATGTGGCTGCGAATGTGGGTGGACTGGAACGTACACCGAAAAGGGTGGAACAGGAAGGACCGGTATATGTATTTACGGATAAAGCAAAGCAGAAAAGAGCTATCACCTGGATACAAAACAACGTATTTAAAACACCTGACTGGGTGATACAGCAAAATATTACGGCGTTGACCAACCAGACGCCGCAGTCGGTGATCGCTATGTTACAGAGCCGGGCGCTCAACAGCCTGACAAGCGTATCCACGCTTCAAACCCTGGTTCGTTTTGAAGCAGAGGAACCCGCCAAAGCCTACACTGTAAGTGAGCTGCTGACAGACCTGCGCAGGAGCATTTTCAGCGAACTGGCAGCAAGATCGTCCATTGACCTTTACCGCCGCCAACTGCAGAAAATATATGTAGACCGCCTGATCGCGCTTACAAAAGAACAACCACAACCCCCGGCAGGCTTTTTCGGGTTTGCACCAGCCAACCTGAATAAAACGCAGGACGGGATATCACAGGTACGGTTCCAGTTGCGTACACTGGAAACAGAGATCAGAAATGCAGCGGGCTCGGGCAATACCGCCACCCGGGCGCACCTGCTGGACCTGCAGGACAGGATCAAGCAAGCCCTGGACCCGAAATAAATTCAGATAGATAACACGATATGGACCGCCGGAGAACCCGGCGGTTTTTTTATGCCTCACCCCCACCCGAACGTTCGGGAGAGAGGGACGGTATAAGAGAATGTGATCCAGGCTTTAGATCCTGCCACATCAGCTATTGTTCCCTGAATTTGGGCATCACAGCCACACCTCATTCGTCATTATCTCCTCACCAGCTTTACTTTCCGGATCACCACATCTTTCAGCGGTCTGTCCCTGTCAGGACCTTTGCTGGTAGCCACTGCCGCAATGCTGTCCAGCACGGTAAAGCCACTGATCAGCTCCCCGAAAACCGTATAGCCCTGGTCAAGGTGCGGGGATCCGCCGATGGACTTATATACTACCCGGTGTTCCGGCGGTATCTGTCTTCCCTGCAGCCGGGTGGTTTCGAGGTTATTCAGCTCATCATCCGTCCATAACTTTCCCTGCACAATATAAAACTGGCTGCCGCTGCTGGCTCTCTCCGGGTTCACATCATCGCCTTTGCGGGCAGCCGCGATCACACCCTTTTTATGAAAAAGGCCTGGACGAAATTCTGCCGCCACCGTATATCCCGGTCCTCCGTTGCCCAGCGGCTTCCCTGCCGGCGCTTTTTTGCTGTCCGGGTCTCCCGCCTGTATCATAAACTGATGGATCACCCTGTGAAACAAAATACCATTGTAATACCGGTTCTTCACCAACTTCAAAAAGTTATCCCGGTGCAGCGGCGTTTCATCACTCAGGCGAATACGCATATCTCCGTAATTGGTTTCGATAAGTACATCTTTGGTATAGTCGGCTGTACGTAATGATCTTTGTGCAGAACAACCGGCAAGCAGTGCAATCAATAAAAAAGAGTATAGAATTTTCACAGTTTGCTTTCTGGCAAAGATAAGAACCAGTCAGTGGATGAAACAACATTCACCAATACAGTGTATGGTGTTACCGGAGCTTCCCTGCATCAAATAATTTTTGAGTTAACGTTTTTTATTTCTTGTTTTATTCAGGGGACAAGGGGACTCAGGTGACCTGAGCAGCAATTTTCACATTTCCACATTGATCACTCCGTCCGCAACGCCTTCACCGGGTTTGCCACTGCGGCTTTTACCGCCTGGAAGCTTACCGTTATAAATGCAATCAAAACGGCAATCATTCCGGCAAGGCCAAACATCCACCAGCTTATATCTATCCTGTATGCAAAATTATCGAGCCATTTGTTCATTATAAGCCAGCACAGGGGAGATGCCAGCAGGAATGCAATTACTACAAGCCCCAGGAACTCTTTTGTCAGCAGCCCCGTTATACCGGCAACCGTTGCGCCAAGCACTTTTCTAATACCGATCTCCCGGGTCCGTCGGTGGGCCGTCAGCCATGAGAGACCAAACAACCCAAGCAAGCAAATGAATATAGAAATACCCGCAGCATAGCTGATCACTTTTTGCCAGTACCTTTCTTCGTTGTATTGGCTTTTGATATTATCTGCAAGAAAGCTAAACCGGAACGGGCTGTCCGGAAGCTGTCTTTTATACATCTTTTCCAGTGTTGCCAGCGCAGCCAGTGATTTACCATCCTGTACTTTTATCATCAGTGTTTCATAATGTTTCATTACCAGCAACATCGGTGTTATCTTCCCTTTAAGGGAGTGATGATGATAATCTTTTGTTACGCCAATGATCGCAGCCCTTACATCGCCTTCCCATTCACCGGGAACTTTCACCTGCACGCCAAGTGGGTTTTCCAGCCCTGCGGCCTTTACAAATGCTTCATTTACGATGATAGCGTTCATGGAGTCCGACGGGAAGTCCTCAGAAAAATTTCGTCCCGCTGTTAAAGGAATTTCCAGCAGGGGCAGGTAATATTCGTCTGCACGGATCTTGTGTGACGTAATCTCTCTTCCGTTCACCGGTATTGGATCTTCGCTGCCCCAGGAACCCTGACCGGGCATGGAATGACCGCCCCCTACCCTGACGACAGACGGTTCTGAAGCAAGTTCATTTCTGAATAATTTTACCAGTTGATCGGGATTTCTTTGCGGCGGAAGATTGACCAGTATAACATCCGAAGGGTTATAGCCCAGGTCTTTCTTCATCATAAAATCCATCTGCAGGTAATAGATCATCGTTGCCGTGATCAGCCCGATAGCCAGTGTAAACTGAAAGACAACCAGGCTTTTGCCCAGCCAGTTGCTGCCGGATGATCTCTGCTTATCATATAAAACTTCCACCGCATTAAACCGGGAAAGCACCCACGCCGGGTATAGTCCGGCCATGATGATACTGATACCAGGAATAGCTATCCAGGCAATTACGATTTCGTTATCGCGAAAAAGATCAAATTCCAGTTGCCGCCCTACCAGTGAATTGAATAAAGGCAGGAACAAATTACTTAAAACGACAGCCAGTAAAAACGCTCCCGCACATAAAAGTCCGGCTTCCACCAGGAATTGTCCGATGATATGCCCTTTACTGCTTCCATTTATTTTGCGGATACCAATCTCTTTAGCCCGTTTCTGCGAATGGGCAACGGTAAAGTTGACAAAGTTGATACAAGCCATAATGAGTATAAAAACAGCTATAGCCGACAGGAATAGCAGTGTAGAATAGCTGCTTCCGTCAAATATGCCGCCTGCATTCCCTATTGTTGAAGCATTGAGGTGAATATCACCTATGGGCTGAAGACCAAAGCTGAGCCGGGTGGGAAACCCGTATGCTTTTCCCTGATCTTTCAATTGATCCCCGGCTTTCGCGCGAAAAACAGGCGCGAATTTCTCCTCCACCTTTTCCGGATCGGCCGTTGGATGTAGTAATATAAAAGTGGACAGGTATTGGTTTAGCCAAAATTCATCTTTGAAAAATGACTGAAGGAACTGAAATGTCAGCACTACATCAAAACGGATGGATGAGTTGGCGGGCGGCTGCTTTGCCACACCGGTTATAGTCAAAGGACGGAACCCCTGCTCTTCCACTTTCAATATCTTTCCCAGTACATCTGTTTTGCCGAAATATTGTATTGCTGTGCTTTCGGATATCACAATGGAAAACGGATCGGTTAAAGCTGTTTCGGGGTTGCCGTGCAACAACGGAAAACCAAACATCCTGAAAAAACTGCTGTCGGCAAATAATCCCTGCTGGATAAGCGATTTTCCTTCACCGATGATATTGAATCCTCCTACATCCCAGAAGCGGGTATATTCGAGTATCTCGGGAACTGCTTCCTTAAAAGCGGGTCCCTGTACCTGGCCCGAAGCGCCGATTGTTCGTTTTTCTCCGCTTTTCTCTGTTATGGTCGTGGTAAGCCGGTATAATTGCGGTCCTTTTTCGTGAAATGAATCGTAGCTGAGTTCATTCTTTATAAAAAGAATCATTAATAGCATGCAGGCCATTCCAACACCCAGTCCCAGGATATTGATGGAAGAATACAGGGGGCTTCTTCTCAGGTTCCGGAAAGCGATTGTGAAATAGTTTTTAAACATCAGGTTTTGGTTTTTGTCTTGTTCGCGGGACAAGGCGACCCGGGTGACATGGTAGCCTCATCCCCGCCTGACTGAACGTCGTTCGGGCGGGCTCTTATCCTTCTGCTACGGGGGAAGGACGGTACTGCAGAACAATTCCAGGCTATATTTCTACCACATCAGCCTATCCCTCCTTCTCCCTTTCCCAGGGAAAGGAAGCGGTGCTGCAGAATAACACCAAGCTACATATCTTCCACATCACATATAGAGCAACTCCATCCTTCCAACACTTCCACATTCTCACATCTTCACATTTTCATCTTCATAACCTCCCCTCACTACATTTCATAAACTTTCTTCGAATTTGGGTGCCCCACTTCCATGCGGGGGGCTATTCACTCCTTAATGCTTTCACCGGGTTGGCCATAGCCGCCTTGATGGATTGGAAGCTGATAGTGATTAAAGCAACTAGTACGGCTGAAAAACCTCCCGTTAAAAATATCCACCAGCTTATCTCAATCCTGTATTCATAAGCTTGCAGCCAATTATGGATAATCCACCAGGCAACAGGAAAGGCAAAGACGCAGGAGAGAACGACCAGCTTTAAAAAATCCTTTGATAACAATGCTGTAATACCACCGGCATTTGCGCCCAATACTTTGCGTATGCCTATTTCTTTTGTTCTTCTTTCGGCTGTATAAGCTGCTAATCCGAATAATCCTAAACATGAAATAATAATTGCTAAGGTTGCAAATATTGTTGATAATTTGCTTGTCATTATCTCATTCAAAAACATTTCATTGAACTGTTCATCAACAAACTTATATTGAAAGGGGTAGATAGGATTATTATCCTTCAATACTTTCTCAATTTTCCTCAATGTGTTTTCTACATTACCTGAGCCAAGGCGTATATACAGAAGGTTTGCATTTTGTTCCGGCTTGCAAAAGAAAATTACAGGTTCAGCACCACTGCCATATATGTTGCCATAGACATAGTTACTCACAACACCTATTACTGTAACATTTTCATAGTCACCGTCTTTTTGCCCACGAGGCGATTGTATTATTTTACCTACAGCGCTTCCTTTACCAAGCAGTTTTTCCAATGATTGGTTTATAATAATATTTGAATTGTTTGAAGCATTCCCTAAACCAAAATTTTTTCCATCAATTATCTGCATGCCTGATGTAGAAATAAATTCGGGGCTTACATATCTAAACGCTACAGAAGCATCTTCGTCTGAAGGTTTACCTTGCCATTTAAAACGGCTATCCGTATTCCCACCATGTAAAACAGTGTGATTAGTAAAAGCAACATTTTCGACAACTCCGGAGTGCAGTAAATCATTTTTCAACAAAGAAAAATGATCATTCACACTATGCCGCATATCTACTTCAATAAGATTATTCTTGTTAAACCCAAGTTTTCTGTTTTTCATGTGTTGAATCTGAGAATAAACAACAATAGTGCTTATAATGAAAACAACTGAAAAAGCAAACTGAAGCACTACCAATCCTTTTCTCACAAATGCAGCGCCACCCGTTTTTATTTTTGAATCTTTCAAAACCTTCGCAGGACTAAATGATGACAGGTATAACGCCGGATAACTGCCTGCGATCAGTCCGGAGACAATTACAATAGTAAATAACGATAAGACGTGAAAAGGAATGTTTAATTGCAACGAAAGTTGTTTTTGTACAAGCTGATTAAATACGGGCAATGCAAGCACGATGATAATTATTGATAGTATACCTGCTATTGCTGACATAAGTAATGCTTCACCAATAAATCGTGCAATTAACCTTCCTTTACCTGATCCTAATATTTTTCTTACACCAACTTCTTTGGCACGCTGCTCACTACGTGCCGTCGCGAGGTTCATGAAGTTGATGCACGCAATCAATAAAATAACCCATGCAATAAGCGAAAGTATCCGTACCTGTTGTATTTTTCCACCGCCTGTTTGTTTGCCATTTTCAAATTCATTATATAGATGCCAGTGATGCATTGGGAATAAAAAAGCATGTGTTGTTAGTGTTGCATTTTTTTTGTGGATATAATTGTATAATTGTTTATTAACAGATGCAAGGTTTGCGGAAGCATTTAATTCAACATAAGTAAGCGGCCCGAAACTATCCCATCCTGTTGCATCGCCATTCTGATACGAATTGTTTTCTACAAGATTTACTTCATATGGAATTAGCCATTCAAATTGCAATGAAGAATTTTTCGGAATATCTTTTATAACTCCTGAAATGACATAATCTTGTTTATTATCAACACGAACTGTGTTGCCGAGAATATTTTTTTCATCACCAAAGAATTTTTTCGCTGTCGATTGTGTAATTACAATTGAATACAATTGATTAAAAGCTGTTGATGCATTGCCTTGCACAAACGGCAACGTAAACATGCTGAATAAAGAACTGTCCGCATACTTGCCAGATGCATACATTGATTTATCTCCGATATTGAATAATAAATCCATTTCTTTGTCAGATACACGACAAGTGTTGGCAATGCCTGGTATATCTGTTTTAATGGCGGCAAACATCGGTCTTGGCGTTGACCAACTTGTAAATGTATTGCCTGCATATGTCGCATTTACGCGTACTGCATACAACCTGTTTTTGTTTACATTGTTGTTATCCCAGTTTATCTCATCTTCTGCCCACAAAAAAATCAATCCGGTACAGGCAATGCCAATTGCCAAACCGAAAATGTTGAGAAAGCTGAAACCTTTGTTTTTCCAAAGATTGCGGAATATAGTTTTGAAATAGTTTTTTATCATACACGTTCATTTTTGATAGCTGACTTATGCCTTACCCTCTTTTCCTCTCCCCGCTGCGGTTCCGAACGTTCGGAAGGGACGGTACAAGCCTCATCCTCTCATCCTTCTCCTTCCCAGGAGAAGGACGGCGCTGCAGAATAATTCCAGACTACATCTCTACCACATCAACGATATAATAAATCCAGGCTTTGCATTTCCATTCAGCAGTTGCGGGACTCACATCTTTACATTCTCACATTTTCTCATTTTCAAATTCTCCTGTTACATTTCATAATCTCTCTTTGAACCTGGGCACCCCTCGCCCCCTGGGGAGAGGGGTTGGGGGTGAGGGCTACTCCGTCCGCAACGACTTCACCGGGTTTGCCACCGCGGCTTTGATCGCCTGGAAGCTTACCGTTGCCAGTGTAATCAGCAATGCCAGTCCCGCCGCCAATGCAAAAACCATCCAGCTTATGCTGATCCTGTAATCATAGCCCGCCAGCCATTCATGGAGATAATACCAGGCTATGGGTGTAGCAATTACACACGACAATAACACCAGGAGCACAAACTCGCCGGATAACAGCTTCCAAAGATGCATTACACTTGCCCCCAATACTTTCCTGATACCTATTTCTTTGGTGCGCTGTTCGGCTACAAAACTGGCCATACCCAACAACCCGAGACAGGAAATAAAAATAGCGAGGACGGCAAACCAGGACGATAATTTCCCGATACGTTCTTCCGACCGGAACTTATCCCCGAAAGCTTCATCAACAAACGTATAACCAAAGGGCGCCTCCGTTATATGTTTTTTCCAAACAGTTTCTATAGCGCTTATAGACTCCGATACGCTCCGGTTGGGATTAAGGCGGATCAGCAGGTTGAGCAACTCACCGTGGCGACGGATATGGTACACAGATGGCCGAACCGGGAAGTAGGGCGACTCCTGCAAGAGGTCATTGACCACACCGATGATGGTATGAGGTCGGTTGCCTCCCCTGAGGGTTTTACCTACAGGATCTTCCATTCCGATAAAGTCCGCAGCCGCTTTATTAATAATAACAGCGGCCGAGTCTGTGGCAAACTCCCTGGAAAAATCCCTCCCGGCGACGATCTCCCATTGAATGGTTTTACCATAGTCATGAGATACCCCGTTAGTCGGAAAGTCAACCGCCAGGTTAGGGTCTTTCCCCTCCCAGTCAAAACCGCCCTGACTGTTCCATACACCTGTGAGCGGGCTATAGGTAGCTGCCATCGATTCAATGGCCCCGGTATTAAGCAGTTCGGTTTGTACTGCATCAAAATGCCCGGCTATCTCTTCCTGCAGGCTCAGGTTGATCAAACCACTCCGGTTATACCCGACAGACCGGTTTTTAGCATACTGGATCTGCTGGTAAACAACCATGGTTCCGATGACGAGTATAACAGAAACCGTGAATTGAACCACCACCAGCACCCGGCGGGGTACACTGGCAAAACGGCCTGCCTTAAATGTGCCTTTTAATACTTTCAGGGGTTTAAAGGAAGATAAATAGAATGCAGGATAACTTCCTGCCAGTAAACCGGTAACCGCCATGAATACAAAGCTCAGGAGCCAGAAAGAAGGGTTCTGCCAGGGTATCTGTATCTTTTTACCGGCCACTTCGTTAAAGAATGGTAACAGGAGCATAACCAGCAGTAACGACAGCACAAAAGCAAGCAACACGATCAGGTAGGATTCTGCGAAAAAGCGCCCTATAAGCTGCCAGCGCAGGGAGCCGACCGTTTTTCGTATCCCCACTTCTTTGGCTCTTTTTTCACTCCTGGCAGTTGACAGGTTCATAAAATTAATACAAGCCAACAGCAAAACAAACCCGCCGATCATGCTGAACAGTTTCACATAACGGATATTCCCCCCGGTATTTATTCCGTCTTTGAATTCACCGTACAGGTTCCACTTACTCATGGGATGCAAAAAAACAGCCCATTGCGCACTTTGCTGTCCTTCACCCACATTATCCAGTTTTACATTTTTTATTTTGGCAGACACCAGATCGATATCTGCGTTATCGGCTAACTGGGCAAAGGTTTGGGTAAAATTACTTCCCCAGGGATTGGTCATGGTTTTTACCCACGGGTTTTGAATAACCCACAGTTCCCAGGGCATGATGATTTTAACCGCGCGAAACGAGGTATTGTCCGGAAGATCTTCATAAACGCCGGTCACCTTTACATTATAGAGCTTGTCGAACCTTAAGGTTTTATTAAGCGGATCCTCCTTACCGAATATGGATTCCGCCACGGAGGCAGAGAGAAGAATAGAATGGGCATCCGCCAACCCCGCGCGGCTTCCTTTCAGCATGTTAAGCGACAGCATATCCGGTGCGCCGGGCTCAAAAAACATCCCCTCATATACCAGGTGCCTGTCTTCCACCGAAATCATGTGCGGACCCTGCCATGAAGCCTGTATCACATGCTTAAAATCGCCGCCATACCGTGCACGAAGTTCCGGTCCCATGGCAGCAGGGTTAGATATCTGTGTGCGTATCTCTCCATTGAAATTCGCATGCTGCATTACCTGCACAATGCGATCGTAGTTTTGGTGATACTTGTTAAATGCCAGCTCATCATGCACCCATAAGCCGATCAGCATGGCCACAGCCATGCCCACGGCCAGTCCTCCCACATTGATGGCGCTATATCCTTTACTCCCATAAAGACTGCGAAAGGCAATTTTGAAATAATTTTTGAACATACAAGATGATTTATGATTACTGATTTATGATTTATAATCTTAGCCTCCCCTCACAGCGTCTACCTGACCGAACGTTCGGAAGGGATGATACGCCGGAACAATTCCAAACTATATAACTACCACATCAGCTATAATACAAGTCCGGACAGGCACTTCTCAGATTTCCACATTCACACACTCCCCCTCATTTTCAAATTGTCTATTCCGTTCGCAAGCTCTTCACCGGGTTGGCTATGGCCGCTTTTATCGCCTGGTAGCCAACCGTAACAAACGCGATGGTAACCGATAGCAGGCAGGCTATTGCAAAGATCCACCAATGTATCTGTACCCTGTAGGTGTAATCTTCCAGCCATTTATGCATGGCCCACCACGCGACCGGTGTGGCTATGACGAACGATACCAGCACCAGCTTCAGAAAATCTTTTGACAACAATGCGGTTATATTGGTTACAGATGCTCCCAACACCTTTCTTATCCCTATTTCTTTGATCCTGTTCTCTGCCATATAGGTAGCAAGTCCAAAAAGACCCAGGCAGGAGATGAAAATGGTCAATCCTGAAAATAAAGCAGCCAGGGTTCCCTGCTGTTGTTCCGCTTCAAATTTCTGCGCATAGGACTCGTCTACAAACTTATAGTCAAAGGGATACTCCGGATTATATCTTTTAAAAACCGCCTCTACCCTTTTCAGGTTTTCCGCCGTTGACAAATCCCCGTTGAGCCTGATCAAAACGGTTTGGAACCAGTTGGCCTTCGCACCCATGATCAACATCGGCCGTATAGGCTCATAAGGAGAAGTGATGATAAAATCCTTTACAACCCCCACGATATGCCATTCTGTTCCGTTGTCTTTTACTGTTTTTCCAATGGGGTTCGTAAACTTCATCACCTTTAAGGAAGCTTCGTTGATGATCATACCTGCAGAATCCGTAGGAAATTTTTTCAGGTTGAGATCCCGGCCCTCAACAAGCTGCATCCCGGTGGCCTCCACCAGTCCATCGTCTGCCACGTAGCGTAAAAAATCGGTTTTATCATTGGGATCTTTGCCTTCCCATTCCTGCCCCCAACCATCGCTCCATACCTCTGTTAAAGGCGAATTGGTTTTCACAACAGCAGTGGCCACCCCGGTTGACAGGAGCTCATTTTTTATAAGGTTGTAGTTTTTTTCAATATCGTTGGAAAAGAAATGATATACGAGATTGTTCTTATCATACCCCGTTTCCCTGGAACGGGCATGATCTATCTGTTGTTTTACAATGATGGTGCAGATGATAAGAATGATGGCAAAAGTAAACTGCAGCACTACCAATATCTTCCTGGGAGTTACAAGGGCATGTGCTTTCTTAAAAGTGCCTTTCAGCACTTTTACCGGCTGGAACGAAGACAGGAAAAAGGCAGGATAACTGCCGGCCAGTACGCCGGTAAATACAATAAAAGCGATGCCAGCCATCCATGTATCCATACTCAGAAAATCTATGAACAGTTTTTTTTGCGTGAGGTTATTATAGGCCGGCAGGCTTAACAGTACAATGCCCAGGGCTACGATAGCCGCCAGAGAGGAAAGTAATATGGATTCTCCGATGAACTGACCGACCAACGTTCTTTTCTGAGCGCCTACCACCTTCCGGATACCCACCTCTTTGGCCCTTCTTTCGCTCCGGGCGGTGCTCAGGTTCATAAAGTTGATGCAGGCAATCAATAAAATAAATGCTGCAATAATACCGAACAACCTTACAAACTCAATGCGTCCGCGGCCATCTTCCACGCCGTTGGTGAAGCTGGAATAGAGCCTCCACTTTTTAGCCGGGTAGATGAACATTTCCCAATTGTCCTTGCGGGCTTCTTCATCGTATTTTTGTTTCAGCACTTTAATTTTCGGCTCTACTGACTCCAAAGTAGCATTGGGCTTCAGTAATACATAGGTGCGGGTGCTGTTATTGCCCCAACTGGAGTCCTCTCCTCCTGTTGACCGCAAATAAGACCAGGGCAACAGGTACTCAAATGTGAACCTGGTATTATTAGGCGGGTCCTGTATGATACCGGTAACAGTAAAATTTTGCTTATTGTCCACCTTTATCACCTGGCCCATTGCATCTTCGTCCCCAAATAAGCTGTTGGCAGTTTTTTGTGTAAGAATGATGGAATGCACATCATTTAATGCCGTGGCCGGGTTGCCGCGCAGGAGGGGAAAGCTGAACATCTGCAAAAAACCCGTATCCACCATGTTGCCGTTTTTCATCACACGCTTGTCCCCCACACTGAACAACAGGTTGGAATTCCAGTTCACTCTCACAGCCCGTTCCACTTCGGGTAGCTCATGTTCCAAAGTAGGCGCCAGTATTTTCGGCGTGGTATTCCAGCAAAACCGCTTACCATCAAAGTTGGCCCTGTTCCATGCTTCGTATATCCTGTCTTTTTTTTCATGGAACTGGTCATAGCTTACTTCATTCCCGATCCATAACAATATCAGAATAGCACTGGCCATTCCTATGGCAAGCCCCAGGATATTTATAAATGAAAATCCTTTGCTCCGCAGCAGGTTCCGCCAGGCAACTTTGAAGAAGTTCTTTATCATCAGTTTTTACTTTATTTGTGTGACAAAAGGAAATCAGGTAACATAATAACTATTTTTCAAATTTCCCCCAACCGCATTTCATAAGCCCTCTTTGAACCTCGATACCCCTCTCCACTCAGCGGTTCCGAACATTCGGAAGAGAAGGTACAAGCCTCATCCCCGCCCGACTGAACGTCGTTCGGGCGGGCTCTCATCCTTCTCCTTCCCAGGAGAAGGACGGTGCTGCAGAACTATTCCATGCTGTATATCTACCACATCATCTATAAAACAAACTCAAACAAGCGTTTTCATATCTACACATTCCCAGATCTTCACACTTCCACATTTTCTTCCCATTTTCAAATTTTCAAATTATCACATTTTCAAATTACTTACTCCATCCGCAACGCCTTCACCGGGTTCGCTATCGCTGCTTTAACAGACTGGAAACTTATGGTAACCAGTGCAATCAATATTGCTAATGAACCTGCTATTACAAACATCCACCAACTTAAATTAGTTTTATATGCAAAATCCTGCAGCCATTGATTGGTGAAATACCAGGCAACGGGTGAAGCAATCATAATTGCTATCAGTACCAATACCAGAAATTCTTTGGAAAGAAGATTGAATAATATAACGGGGCTTGCTCCTAGCACTTTTCTTATGCCGAATTCTTTCGTACGCTGTTCTGCGGTAAACATTACAAGCCCCAATAAGCCAAGACATGAAATGAATATTGCCAGAAACGCAAAGTAGTTGGCAAGCTGACTTACCACTTGTTCACTTTTATAAAGCTCTTGATATTCTTCATCAGAAAATTTATAAGTAAACGGAACTTTTGGATTGAGTTCTTTATAAACCGTTTCAAGACTTGCCAATGCTTCTTTCGCTTTTCCGGGTTCTGTTTTCACAAGGGCAATGCCTCCATCGAAACTTTCGCCAAGGCGAAGCATCAATGGATTAATAGCCGTATGCAGTGAATTAAAATGAAAATCTTTTACAACGCCAATAATAGTCCCTTTTGTTCCCCATAAGGTTAGTGGCCTGCCAATAGGTTCTTTGTATCCAATAATTTTTAAAGCTGTTTCATTGATAATATAATTTACAGAATCTGTCGCAAAATCTTTTGAGAAATCCCTACCCCGGAGCATTTGTATATGCAGGGTTTTGATAAAATCATAACCAACCGCAACTTGTGTAAAGTCAATATTAGAATTTGGATCCTTTCCTTCCCACAGAACACCGGTAGTGCCATTATTAATTCTTGTAGGAGCACTGGTTGTACGCGTTATATCTTCTATTCCGGGCATCTTTAAAGCCTCGGTTTTAAACAGGGCGTATTTAGATGTTAAATCACCTTCTAGCGGAATATAAAGAAGATTATCCCTGTTATAACCCAGATTAAGAGATTGTATATAATTAACCTGCCTACTTACAACAATCGTCCCGATAATAAAAGCGATGGAAAGTATAAATTGAAAAACAACAAGCCCCTTACGAAACCATAAAGCATTGCTTGAAAATTTCAGCGAACCTTTTAAAATTCGGACAGGCTTAAATGATGATAAATATATTGCCGGGTAGCTTCCGGAAATAAAACCTGTTATCAACAATAATGCTGCAAGGTTTAACCAGAAACCCGCATCAGTAAAAGGAATATGAATGTCTTTACCTGTGACCTGATTAAACTGAGGCAACACAAGTGCTACAAGCGCCAGTGAAATGGTTACTGCTATGGTTACCATCAATAAAGCTTCACCCATGAACTGCCTTACCAATGAAAAGCGAATGGCGCCCGCCACTTTTCTTATACCAATTTCTTTTGCTCGTTTTACAGAACGGGCTGTTTCAAGATTCATGAAGTTGATACAGGCAATCAGCAAAATAAAAATGGCGACAACACTAAAGAGCTTTACATACATAATTCCTGTACCGGATATATTCCCTTTTTTATCTAAACCAGGGCGCAGGTAAACATCTCCATAGCGCTGAATACCAAGCCTTATATAGACCTGTTCGGTTTGCTCTTTATTGTATTTATCAAGAAACCGGGTTATCTTATTTTCAAAGGCTTTTGCATCTGTACCTTTTCGCAGCATGATGCAGGTAAACGGTCCGTTATTGGTCCAGTCTTTTGTCCAACTATTATCTTCTAAAAAAATATGCCAGTTTAAGATGTAATCAAATTGTAAGGAGCTGCTTGCCGGCACATTGTCGAACACAGCCGTTATTTCTAAATCCCTTTTGTTATTGTACCGGATTGTTTTCCCAATGGCTTGTTGTGGTGAACCAAAAAAATCTTCTGCCATTTTTTTTGAAACAGCAATACCAACAGGCGATTGCAGTGCAGTAGTTGCATCTCCCTGAAGCATGGGGTATGTAAACATTTGAAAAAAATCCTGTCCTGCATGGTTTCCTTTTTCTTTCATTATCTTATTATTCGCCTCAAACGTATTTAAAGCGCTCCATGCGTAACCTGTTGCATATTCTACTTCAGGGAACACTCTTTTTAACTCATCCGGCATTAACCCCTGGGTAGCATACCCACCGCCTATTTGCCCGTTATTATAGCGCCTTTCAAAAACACTGTATAATTGTGAGCCGTTTTTATGAAACGCATCTACGTTTTGTTCGTCGTTCACCCATAGCATTATTAAAAGACTACAGGCAACTCCCAAAGCAAGCCCTGATATTTTAATAACAGAGAAAAATTTGTTTTTCCATAAATTCCGCCATGCGGTTTTAAAATAATTTTTAAACATAACCTATGATGTCTGATTTATGATTTATGATTTTCACATTTCCACATTATCACATTTTTCAGGTTTTATATTTTGTTTTATGCGGAGAGGGACGGCGCTATAGTACAAATCCAAACTGCATACCTACCACATCACCTATAGAATAAATCCGGGCTTTTCATTTCCACATTTTCATATTTTCATATCATTAAATTCCCCCCGCTACATTTTATAAACCCTCTTTGAACTAAGGCATCCCTCGCCCCCTGGGGAGATGGGCAGGGGGTGAGGGCCTACTCCGTCCTCAAACTCTTCACAGGGTTGGCTAACGCCGCACGTATTGCCTGCCAGCTTACGGTTAGTAGTGCAATCAGTACTGCCGCAAGTCCTGCCAAAGCAAACATCCACCAGCGGATATCGGTGCGGTAAGCAAAGTCCTCCAGCCATTTGCTCATCGCCCACCACGCGACAGGCGAAGCGATAACAATGGAAATCAGTACCGGTTTCACAAAATCCGAGGAGAGCATCCGCACGATACCCGCTACTGAAGCACCCAAAATCTTGCGGATGCCGATTTCCTTGGTGCGTTGTTCGGCAGTAAATGCCGCCAATCCAAACAATCCAAGACAAGCAACTACAATGGCCAATACCGAAAAACAGGTGAAAATTGTTCCGGTACGCTGCACCCCTGCATACATATTTGCAAAACCTTCGTCGAGAAATGTAAACCGGATGGTTTGTTCGGGTGAAAATTTTTTCCACTGCGCGGCTACGGCATCAATAGTTGCCGGCAGATCTTTGCCAGTTATTTTCACTGCCATCATACCCGGGCTGCTGCCAAGTACCATGCAAAGGCCGTTCACTTCGTCCTTCATGGATTCAAAATTAAAATCCTCCACCACGCCGATAACGGTTAGGTTCCTTCCGCCATTGGTAAGCCGGGCGCCAATGGGGTTATCGAGCTGGAGCGATTCAGCAAGGCTTTGATTGATGATGGCGGACTCCGAATCTATGGACAGATCCCTCTTGAAATTGCGCCCCGCACGGAGTTGGATGCCTAAGGTTGGGATATAATCCTCATCTACGATCCAAATTTGGCCCCCTACGGAGGGATCCTCGTTGATCCGGCCGGCCTTCCAGAAGGAATTTCCATTCCGCTTCGTGCCATCCATCCTCACCGGAAGATAATCACTTACCGATACGTGCTGCACGCCGGGGATGTTGCCGATTTCCTCTTTCAGCGTTGCAATCCGATCACCCAGCGTATGCGTTGCCTGGATGACCATTACCAGGTCTTTGTCAAAACCGATTTTCCGGTTCAGGATAAAATGCAGTTGGTTGTTGATAATGAGTGTGCCTATAATAAGGACGATGGAGGTGGTGAACTGGAAAACGACCAATCCATTCCGCAGCAGCGGACTACCGGCGCTCCGGCTCAACTGGCCTTTAAGTGCGGATATGGGTTTGAATCCGGATAGGTAAGCCGCAGGATAAAACCCGGCAAGTAAGCCAATGCCGATGGCCGATAGTAAGATAGCAGGCAACAACCACAGGTTAGTCCATGGAAATATCAACTGCTTACCGGCAAGCTGGTTGAAAAGTGGCAGGAGCAGCCATGCCAGCAGTATGCCCAAGCCGATGGACAACAGGCTGTATAGCATGGATTCTACGAGGAATTGCACCACCAAACTCCTCCGGTACGAGCCAGCGACCTTCCGCAAACCGACTTCCTTCGCACGGCTCGCTGATTTGGCGGTAGACAGGTTGATGAAGTTGATGCAGGCAATCAACAGGATGAAGCCTGCGATGCCACCAAACAGCCAAACGAGACGGATATCACCTTTGGTTCCGGCATCGTGGTAGTCGCGAATATCGTATGAATGCAGATGGATGGATGGTAGTGGCTGGAGGTTGATCCTTGCAGTTTCCAGGAACGCTGGAATTTGCCTCCCATTTGCCCTCATCGCCGGGAATTTGTAGTTTTCCAGCACATTCTTAGTGATCTTTTCTGCCAATAGCGGGATATTTGTTCCTGATCTGATCTTGAAATACGTCACATAATTGCTGGCCAGCCAATTGGTCCGATCACCATCGTATTGAGCAAGATTGAGGAAAAAATCGTATCCATAGAGATGAGAATTGGTAGGGATATCTGCCACTACCCCCCTGACGGTATAAGGTTTGCTTTTGTCATTGTTGAAGTAAAGAACCTTATTTATCGGGTTATCACCGGCGAAATATTTACGGGCTTTGGTAGCCGTCAGCACCACCGCATTGGGTTCGCTCAATGCACGCTGCCGATCGCCATGTACCATGGGTGGCTGCAGCATGTTCAACAGCTCCTGGTCAATGAAAACGATACCTTCTTCATGCAGGCTTTCGGGACGGTCGTCGGTAGAAACCTGGTTACTGCCTGCGCCGAAGAGTGGATTGGGAAGCAAACGGCCTGCCTGTTCGATTTCCGGCAGATCCGCTTTCATGGTCGCTGCCAATGGCGCTTCAAAAGCAATACCCTGTATTATACTACCATCAACACTGAATTGCCCTACCGCCCGGTAGAGGCGGTCACTATCCGGGTAGGATCTGTCATAACTGGTTTCGTGGATAATGTACAGGCTGATAAGCATACAGGCAGCAATGCTGAACGCAAAGCCCCCGATTTTAATGACGGAGTAGAGCTTGTGTTTGACAAGATTCCGCCAGGCGATTTTAAAATAGTTTTTTATCATGATCTGTGATTTCTGATGTCTGATTTATGATTTCTCCATCTTTACATTTCCACATTATCACATTTTTCAGGTTTTATATTTTGTTTTATTTCGGGGACAAAGCCTCACTCCCCGCCACGGCGGGCACGCTCTTATCCCTCTCCTTCAGAGAGGGACGGTGCTGTAGAACAAACAAAAACTGCACAACTACCACATCAGCTACAGAATAAATCCAGGCTTTGTATTTCCACATCATCACATTTTCTCATTCTCAATTCCCCCCTCGCTACATTTCACAAACCCTCTTTGAACTAAGGCACCCCTCGTCCCCTGGGGAGAGGCCCGCCCGAACGACGTTCAGTCGGGCGGGGACCGGGGGGTGAGGGCTATTCGCTTCGCAATGCTTTCACCGGGTTTACCAGGGCTGCACGAATGGTGTGAAAAATAACCGTAAGCATGGTTATCATCAATACCACTATGGCAGAAAGCAAAAACGGCGCTATGCTCAGTCCTGTGTTATATGGGAAAATATTCAACCACTTCGACATAAAATACCATGCCACGGGAAAAGCAACAAGACAGGACAATCCAACCAGCGTAACAAAATTCCTTGTGATCAAAGGAATGATCTGCCCGATATTGGCACCCATTACCTTACGGATACTTATTTCCTTCTGCCTTTGTTCTGTTGTAAATGCAATTAAGCCCAATAACCCGAGGCATGTAATCAGTATGGTCAGTATGGAAAATGCGGTAAATATTTTTCCTCTCTTTTGATCAGCAGCATATTGCGAATCGAAATCCTGGTCAAGAAATGTATATTGAAAAGGGATATCGGGAAATGCCTTTTTCCAGCTCTCTTCAATACCTGCAACAGTAGCAGTAATATTCGTTGTGTTTAATTTAAGCTGAATAAGGTTATTATTGGGACGATACATTAAAATCAGCGGAGTAATTGCATTGTATAAAGATTTCTGATTGAAGTCTTTCACTACGCCTATCACTTGCAGGTAATTACCTGAAGTATCACCGGGAAATTTTACTCTTTTTCCAATAGCATCATCACCCCAGCCAAACTCCAGCGCCATTTTCTCATTCACCAGCATATGCATCGAGTCTGAAATTCCCGAAAAATTCCTGCCTTTTACCAGTTTAATACCAAGCGTATTAATGTAGTCTTCATCAGCCGTGTAAACATCTACCCCCTTGTCAACAAATCCGTCTTTTGTTTGAATGGAGAATAAATTAAAACTGTTTCCCTGCCCCGGTACCGAACCCGAAGTACTAACAGAAAGCACCTGCGGATTACTGCGTACATCATTTTTAAAGGAAAGGACGGAACTCTGTATATCCCGGTCTGTTACCGCGGCTACATTCAGCACCTGGGCTTTATCAAAACCAAGATCTATATTTCTTAGATACAAAAGTTGACCATATACCACCCAGGTACAGATCAGCATGATCATTGATATGGAGAATTGGACAACCACTAAAGCTCTTCTTAAATTAAGATTGCTGGAACCTTTAGCCAAACTTCCCTTTAAAACGCTGACCGGGTTAAACTTTGATAAGTAAAATGCCGGGTAACTCCCGCCTACAATACCGACAAAAAACACGACTGCCAGCAGAATAACAAGCGTATCCGTTCTGAATAACGTGCCGAAAGAAATAAATTTCCCGGCAAGGGTGTTGAACACAGGAAGAAACAATGCAATCAAACCCAGGCTGATAAGTAAGGCCACAAAGGCTGTGAGCGTAGATTCAATCAGGAATTGTAATACCAGTTGTGTTTTATTAGAACCGGTCACTTTTCTTATACCAATTTCCTTTGCCCTTCTCGCAGATCTTGCGGTAGTTAGATTCATATAGTTTATGCAGGCGATCAAAAGCATAAAAAATGCTACCGCCGAGAAAATATAGATATAGGACATACTGCCTACCTCCTCCGGTTCATTGAGCGTTGTTGAATGAAGATGAATGGAAGTGACAGATTGCGCCTCAAACCGGATCTTAATATTAAACTGGGCAAAAATAGAAGCGAGGTATTTATCAAATATCGGCTCCATCTTATTTTCAAAAGCAGCCCCTGTAGTTCCGGGTTTTAATAAAACATAGGTAAAGTAATCGAAACTGCCCCAGTTATCTCCAAAATCAGCGGGCAGCGTACTGCGTGAACCCAGTATATTAAAAATGAAGTGAGAATTTTTGGGCACGTCTTTCATTACGCCTGTTACCTTGTATACCCTGCCATTTACATTTTCCAGTGTTTTACCTACATAGCTTTTGTTTGCTCCAAAAAATTTAATGGCAGATGACTCTGAAAGAACAAGCGTATTAGGCTCTGTCAATGCTGTTTTCGGATCGCCCTCAAGAAACGGGTATGTAAAAACACGAAATACATTGCTATCGGCAAAAAAAACCTTGTCTTCATACAAACGCAGTCCACCGTTCTTAAACATGGTTCGCCCGCTACTCACAAAACGTACAGATTCTTCCACCTCCGGATAATCTTTCGCCAGGGCCGGCCCCAGCGGAAACGGGGCTATCGCCCAGCGCATCGTATCCCTGTCGGCTTCTTTAATAATAGAGTTAATACGGAATATTCTATCTGCCTTTTCATGATACCTGTCGTAGTTCAACTCATCCTTCACATAAAAGATAAGAAACAGACCAAAAGTTATTCCGATAGCAAGACCGAGAATATTCAGGAGACTGTACCATTTGTCTCTTTTAAAATTTCTTAATGCTACAAGCAAGAGATTTTTTATCATATAGTTGATTGGTTTAAAGCTCTCCATCCCGAACGTTCGGGAGAAACGATAGCCTCACCCCCGCCCGACTGAACGTCGTCCGGGCGGGCTCTTATCCATCTCCTCGTCCCGAACCTTCGGAAGAGAGGGACGACACTACAGAACGATTCCAGGCTGTATACCTGCCACATCATCTATGTAACAAATCCAAACAAATGTTTCCGCACTTTTCACATCTCTACATCCACATTTTCCTCCTATTTTTTTAAATTAACCTCACTCCGTTCTTAATGATTCCACCGGATTGGCCACCGCCGCCCGTATCGCTTGCCAACCCACCGTAAGCAGCGCAATCGCCATGGCTGCCAATCCCGCTGCGGCGAACATCCACCATTGCAGCTCGATACGGTACGCAAAATCCTGCAGCCACTGGTTCATTGCCCACCATGCGATCGGTGAGCCAATAAGTATGGCCACGAATACAAGTTTTACAAAGTCTTTGGACAATAGTGTAACAATGCCGGACACTGAAGCCCCGAGTACCTTACGGATGCCAATTTCCCTGGTGCGGCTTTCAGCGGCAAAAGCTGACAGACCCAGCAAGCCCAGGCACGCTACCACGATCGAAAGCAGGGCAAATGTTACGAATATGGACCCCATTTGTTGTTCCGCCCGGTATAGGTTGTTGAACCGCTCGTCGAGGAAATTAAAATCCAATGGTTTACCGGGTGCAAATGCTTTCCATTTACTTTGAATTGTTGAAAGCGTATTGTTTACATTGCCCGCTTTTATTTTAACCGCTATATAAGATTGTGGATCACGGTTCGAATTAGAGGAATGATGAAACAGTGCAAACGGTATAACCGGGTCATGAAGGGATTGAATATTGAAGTCTTTTGTCACCCCTACAACTTTGAAACGTGTGTAATTACCTCCCGGGTATTGGAGGTATTGTCCCACCGGGTCTTTCCAGCCGATCTGTTTTGCGGCGGTTTCATTCAGGATCACCGAAAATGAATCCGAAAATTCCTTCGAAAAGTTTCTCCCCTGTATTAATTTAATGTCCATCACAGGGATAAAAGACTCATCAGTCATAAACGAATACAGCGCAATATCATTTGCCTGCAGGTTTTCACCGGTAGCTGATTCGGGGAGGTAGCGGTCTCCAAAAGCTCCTCCGGTCGGGACACTGGTAGTGATGGTTGCCCCGGCTACGCCGGTCAATGCTTCCAGTTCCTGCCGTAATGTTTCTTCCCTGTCTTCAAGCTTGTGCGTATTGGCGATAACAAGCACATTGTCTTTCTCTAAACCCATATCCATTTCCTGCGTATAGCGTAGCTGCTTATACACTACAGCCGTACAGATGATAAGCACAATGGAAACGGAAAACTGGAATACCACCAGTCCGTTACGCAAATACGTATTCCCTTTTATGTTTCCGCTATTCCCTTTCAGTATGTGCACGGGCCGAAACCCGGAAAGGTAAAACGCCGGGTAACTACCTGCAAACAATCCGCACCCTATGGTCAACCCCACCACAAGCCATCCCAGGTTGCTTCCGAAAATCGAAGGTAAGATAAGTTGTTTCCATGCCAGTTGATTGAATGCCGGTAGAACCAATGCAACCAACAATAGTGCTATACAAACGGCTACAGTACTCATTAGCAGCGACTCAAGCAGGAACTGGAAGATGAGCCCCTGTCTGAAAGAACCCATTACCTTGCGGATACCGGTTTCTTTGGCCCGGCTGAAGGATCGCGCCGTAGCGAGGTTCATGAAGTTGACACAGGCCAGCAATACAATAAAAAGCGCTACTGTGGCAAAGATGTAAATATTACGGATACTGCCCAGGGCAAGCAATTCGCTGTAAATCCCGGCCGAATGAAGGTGTACCCGTGTATAAGGTTGAAGCGAAAAATCCCAGTAGCCTCCGTTTTTATAGAACTCGTCCATAGGCATGCCTATCCTGGCAAATGCTTTTGCAGCGTGGCGTTTGACCATCTCCGGGAACTGCGCCTCCATTTTTGCAATGCCTGCGGGGTTGCGGGCCAATGCAGGTGAAAGCTTTACATAAGTGGCCACATTCACCCATACCCAGCTCCAGTTAAAATATTTGACGACTTCATAGGTTTGCATAGGAACCAGAAAATCGAACCGTAACGACGACTGTGCCGGGATATCTCTTAGAACCCCTGACACTTTACAGGGTATTTTCTTATTACCAAATTCCAGTGTCCGGCCCACTACATCTGTAGCCCCAAAGTATTTCCGGGCCATTGTTTCAGTCAGCACGATCGTGTGGGGCTCGTTTAGGGCGTGGCCCGCCTGGCCATAGAGCAACTCAAATTGAAAAATCCCAAGGAAATTGGAATCGACGGCCAGCAGACCTGGTTCTGTAAAAACATTATCAACCTGGCCATTTTCAGAACATGAGATCGTCACATCGCCCGGTTGAAAAACACGTGTGTAGCTTTCAATACCCGGAAACTCCGATTGCATGGTTTCGCCTACAGGCGGGGGTGTATGTCCCGCATTTATTTCCTGTCCCCCGAAATTACCCGACAGGTTGACCTGATAAATTCGGTCGCTGTCGGTTAAAAACCGGTCGTAGCTGAGTTCGTCAATAATGTACAACGCAATCAGCATAAAGGCTGCCATTCCCACGGACAGCCCAAAGAGGTTGATCATGGAAAAGCCCCTGTTCTTCTGGAAATTCCGCCATGCGGTTTTTAAATAGTTTTTGAGCATCAGGTTTGTTTTTTGTTTTATTCGTGGGACAAGGTGACTCAGGCGACACGGCAACCTCACCCTCCTTCTCCCTCCCCTGCCCAGTCCCAAACCTTCGGAAAAGAGGGACGGTACTATAATACAATTCCAAACAATATAACTACCACATCACCTATAGAGTAAACCGAGGCAGCATTTCCACATTCTCATCCCGAAGCTTCGGGACCCACATTTTCCTCCCATTTTCAAATTAACCTCACTCCGTCCGTAATGCCTTCACCGGGTTTGCCACCGCCGCCTT
Source organism: Chitinophagaceae bacterium (assembly GCA_037190885.1). Lineage (GTDB taxonomy): Bacteria > Bacteroidota > Bacteroidia > Chitinophagales > Chitinophagaceae > Agriterribacter. Next base: position 171,378 of record JBBCJQ010000019.1, on the reverse strand, counting down.
TATTGTTGTGTAGCCAACAGTCAGCCATGCTATAACCAGCGAGCAAATAATGGTTGCAATAAAAAAACCGATGCTCATGGTTATCCTGTACACATACTGCTGCAGCCATTCATGCATAAAATACCATGCGATGGGTGTTGCAATAAGAAATGCAATTACAATAAGCAGGGTAAACTCTTTCGATAACATCACTGCTATGTCGTAAACAGGGGCTCCCAAAACCTTCCGTATCCCGATCTCTTTTTTTCTTTGAGCTGCTATAAATGAAATCAACCCGTATAAGCCAAGACAGGAAATAAAAATGGCAATCCCTGAAAATATTTTATACAATGTTGCCATCTCACTTTCCTGTCTATAAAAAGCTGCTACTGTCTGATCAAGAAAATCATACTCAAATACATAATCAGGATAATAGTTGCTCCATACCTTTTGTAATGAGCCTATAACCTGTTGTGCCTGTTGTAAATCAATTTTTATATTAGCGACACGATAGCTGCGTTTAACAGTTGTCATTACGGTAGGCCCAATAGCGTCGCGCAAAGAGAATGTATGATAATCCTTAATAACGCCTACAATTGTTCCCTGCCTGCCTGCAACATTCACTATTTCACCTACAGCTTTATCTGCACCGGCTAATCCCATATTTCTCACAACTGTTTCATTCACTACAAATTCCCTCATCGTATCAGAAGGAAAATACATACGGCCAGCTATCAGCTTCAGGTTGTACAGGTTAAAGAAGGAGGTGTCTGCCGGTTTCATCTGTACGACCATTTCCGGGTTGGATTTGTTGTTCTCATTTGCTTGAAAATTTGTAGCCCAGCCACCGCTTCCTGCCGGAGTAAACAAGCTGAGGCTAACTTGTTTTACTCCATTGATTTTTTCAATTTCATTTTTTAATGCATCAATTTTAGTATAGCTGAGACTGTCTGAGGGAAAACCTGCATTAATAACAGCTTCTTTAGTGAAGCCCATGTCTGCATTCCTGAAATACTCCATTTGGGAAGCAACTATTAATGTTCCGATGATCAATGCCTGTGCAATCACAAATTGAAAAACAACCAGGGCTCTTCTTAAAGAAATACCCCTCACACTTACATTAATTGAGTTCTTCAAAACATTGATTGATTTAAAGCCCGATAAAACCAATGCCGGGTAAATACCTGACAAAAGCACTACTGCAAGAAATGTTATGAAGGCACAAAAAATAAAGCCGGGTTTCAATAATCCTGTAACTGATAGATGGATATCCAGCAATCCATTCAAAAAAGATATACAGGCAATTACAATAACCATTGAACCCAGCAACGCCAGGAAGGTGGTAATACCCGTTTCGCCAAGAAACTGTACCATAAGCTGCTTCCTGCTGCTACCCAACACTTTTCGAACGCCTACCTCACGGGCCCGGCTAACAGCCCTTGCCGTTGTAATATTTATAAAGTTTATACAGGCAATAACCAGGAGGAAAACGCCAATGATATTCAGTGCCAGGATAAGATCTTTACCAAAAGTGCGGCCGGTAAAGTTGCCATAACGCTTATCAAAATGTATTTCCTTTAATGGCTGAAGAGATAAAAAATAGCCGGGATTTACCGGTTTAATATGTTTATCGGTAAACTGATCAATCAATTTGCTGACCTGGTCTGCCGACGCATTTTTATCTAATTGAATAAAACAATAGTTGCCATCCGAAATGCCTGACCAGTCGGCAGCACTTCGCGGGTTCATAATCGTGGAATAAGAAACAACAACGCCTAAAGGAAAATCTGTGTTTACAGGAGGGTTATCAAGAACGCCTGTTACTTTCATTACTCTCTGGTACAGCTTCAACGTTTTACCCAAAGCAGCCTGCCAGTCACCGAAATATTTTACAGCAATATCTTTCGTCAGCAATACTGTATTAGCATCATTCAACGCAGTTTCTATGTTTCCAGCAATCAGGGGAAAGCTGAACATATCAAAAAAATGGGGATCTGCGGAGCATACATTTTTTTCCCTAAACTTTTTTATTACTGTACCATCTTCTGCTGTCGTGCTCACCTGAACATCATTGTCTCCATAAATGGCAGTAACACGTTTCAACTGCGGTATATCAGTACGTAAAGCTTGCGTAACAGGAAAAGGCACACCGGTTCTGTACTCACGGCTTTCTGCGGATCTTCCAACACGAACCACGCGATAAATCTGGTCTTTGTTTAAGTGAAAATCTTCGAAGCTTTCCTGGTACTGTACAACAAGAAAGATCAGGAAAAAAGCTGCCAGTCCAACCATTAGCCCGGCAATATTGATCATTGCATTAATCCTGTGCTTTTGCAGGTTTCTTATCGCCGTTTTCAGATATGTTTTAAACATATAATGGATTTATGATTTTAAACTCATAGTATGTTAGCTTGTTTACGCTATAGTATCACCCTCTTCTCCCTCCCCTGCCCAGTCCCGAACCTTCGGAAGAGAGGGACGGTACTATAATACAATTCCAAACAATATAATTACCACATCACCTATAGAATAAACCGAGGCAGCATTTCCACATTCTCACATCTCCACATTTTCCTCCCATTTTCAAATTAATCTCACTCCGTCCGTAATGCCTTCACCGGGTTTGCCAAAGACGCTCTTACAGCATGATAGCTTACCGTAGCCAATGCCACCAACAGAGCCATAGCGCCGGCGACGGCGAAAATCCACCATTGGATATCGATGCGATAGGCAAAGTTTTGCAGCCAACTATTGCCTGCCCACCATGCCAAAGGAGCAGCGATGAGCAGCGCGATCCCAACAAGCACCAGGAACTGCCGGGCGATCAGCAGGATAATACCGGCAACGTTAGCGCCCAGTATTTTCCGGATACCGATCTCTTTGGTACGTTGTATGGTGGTAAACGCTGCCAGGGCAAAAAGTCCCAGGCAGGCCAATACAACAGCCAGGCCGGCAAACAGTGAAAACAGCCTGGCAGTACGACTTTCCGCTTTGTATAATGCGTTAAAATCATCATCAAGAAAATGATAATTAAAAGGACGATGGGGCACTCTTGCTTTCCATACATCATCCAATGCGGCTATTGTACCGGCTATATTATCTGTCCTTATTTTTACAAACAGTTGCATGACAGATGAGGAATCCAGGAAAAGCAGGAGCGGCCCGATAGGCGTATGCAGGGATTCAAAATGAAAATCTCTTATTACCCCGACCACCGGCCCGGGAACACCCCGGCTGATGGTTTTGCCTATAGCCTCCTCCGGCGTCCATCCCAGCTCTTTCACTGCCTTTTCGTTCAGGATATACGTGCTGCGGTAATTCCTGTAATTGTTACCGGTGTCCTGAGCAGCAAAATCACTCTTTATAAAATCACGTCCGGCCACCAGTTTCATTCCCATCGTTTGTAAATAACCAAGATCAACAGGCGCGGCATTTACAAGCAGTTGTTTTTTTCCGGTTCCATCCTCCGCCTCTATGCCGTCTCCCCATCCTATGGAAGTAGGATCTTCATAAGCGCCCGTTACGTAAACGACTCCCGGTATGTTGCGTATGGCATCTTTCAACATATCATAACCGGCACTCATCTTATGATCCACCGGCATTACCAGTACCTGTTCCCGGTCATATCCCAGGTTTTTATTTTGTATATAGGAAACCTGGTTCAGTACGATCAGTGTAGCGGTTACCAGAAAAATGGCAATCACAAACTGAAAAACGATCAATGATTTTCGCAGTCCGCCCCCCGAATGCGAGATACGCAGCCCTGATTTCAGGATGTTGACCAGTTTGGTATTACTTAGTACAAAAGCGGGATAGGCGCCTGCCAGCAGGCTTACCAGCAATGTAAGCAGCAGCATCGCGCCGATGAACAACGGGCTCATAAAACCGGCTATGGTAAAAGCTTTACCGGTGATGCCGTTAAATACAGGTAACAGCAGGACAGAAGCGATCAGCGCCAGCAGCATGGCTATTGCCGTAACGGCCAGGGATTCGCCCAGAAACTGCTTCAGGAGCTGTGACCTGCCGGCGCCCATTACTTTCCGTACGCCGATCTCTGTACCGCGGCTTACCGATTGGGCAGTTGCCAGGTTCGTATAATTCACGCAGGCAATCAGCAATATCAGCACGGCCACCATGCTTAGTATATAAACATACATCCTGTTGCCGCCGGGTTCCAGCCCCCCTTCCACACCGGAGTGCAGGTGAACGGCTTTTAACGGCTCAAGATGGAATGTCTGATAATCCGTACTTCCTTCCGGCAGGCCTAATTCTTTCTTAACAATCTTTTGCATGAACGGCTGTATCTGTGCATCCAGTGGCTGTATCTGGTCTTTGTCATGCAACAGCAGGTAAGTAATATAATTTGCCTCCGACCATTTTTCTGTTTTGAAAGCATTGGTGCTCGCAAAGGAGATCACGATATCAAATTGTATCTGGGAGTTAAGGGGAGGAGGGGCAGCTATCCCTGTGATCTCGTATTCCCTGTCGCCGCCGTTGATGCGCAGGGTTTTGCCAATGGGATCTTCCTCACCGAAATATTTTTTCGCGATACCGGGTGTGACCACCATTTTCTGTGGCCCGTCCAGCACCTCCGACGCATTACCTCTTGACAGGGGAAAAGAAAAGATCGTGAAAAAACCGGCATCGGCATACAGCACATTCTTTTCTTCAAATGCATGGTTATTATTGGCCAATGACATCGAAGATCTCATGGTGCGCACATAACGTTCCACCTGCGGAAAGCTGCGCTTCAATTCAGGGCCTACTTTGGTACCGGTTACAGCTATCCTGTTTTGCTTGCCGGAGAATTGATATTCCATCGTTACCCTTGCAATACGATCTGCATGAGTATGGAACCGGTCGTAGGATACTTCGTTCCATACATACCCTCCGATCAGCAGGCAGGCCGCCATACCGATACTCAGGCCGATGATGTTCACAAAGCTGTAAAGCCTGTTCTTGCGGATATTCCGTAAAGCAGTTCTCCAATAATTTTTAAACATGATATTCTGAACGCTAAATGAATAATGCTGTCAGACAATCAATAGCTGCCCGCACAGCTCTGCAGAGAAGTATGAAACGAATCATATGCCAGTTTGTTAACCATATGATTTCTAACTCTTTGTGTAAAACTAATCTTGATAAACTGTCCGTAAACGGACACATGGTGTACGCAGGCGTAGCAGCTCCCTCACCCTCTTTCCCTCTCCATGCAATGGAGAGGGACGGTGCTGTAGAACAAATCCAAACTTTATCTCTACCACATCAGCTATACAATAAAGCCAGACTTTGCATTTTCACACTTCCACATTTTCTTCCCATTTTCAAATTCGCACATTTTCAAATTTTCAAATTAACCTCACTCCGTCCTCAATGCCTTCACCGGGTTGGCAATAGCGGCTCTGAATGCCCTGTACCCAACTGTTATCCATGCCACTACCAGCGATACAATGATGGCAAGCATAAATATGCCGATGCCGATATCCACCTTGTAAACAAAGTTTTCCAGCCAGTTGTTCATGGCGTACCATGCCAGCGGCGCTGCTAATAAAAATGCAATACCGATCAGCAGGGTAAATTCTTTTGAAAAGAGAATAATAATGCTATGCAGGCTTGCTCCCAATACTTTGCGGATACCTATCTCTTTTGTTCTCTGCACGGCCATGTACGAAACCAGTCCGTACAGTCCCAGGCAGGATATAAAAATGGCAATACCGGCAAATATTTTATACAACAGGGTAAGCTGTGTTTCCTGCTGATAAAAACGTTCTATGGTTTCTTCTGAAAAGTGAGCATTAAATGCAAATTCAGGATAGGTTTTTTCCCAGAGCTTTTGCACAGCTGCAGTGGTGTTCGATAAATTGCCGGTACGCATTTTCACTGCCATTACATACGTAAAATCTTTCCTGGCAGCAATTACAAGGGGTTTCACCTCATCCCGCAGTGAGTTCATTTTAAAATCTCTTACCACCCCGGTTATGGGGTACCAGTTACCCTGGCCCAGCTGAAGGGTTTTCCCTACCATGTCCTGCGGATCTGCAATGCCCAGCTTGTACGCTAACGACTCGTTTACGATAAATTCTTTGATGGTATCACTCTGTGTATAGTTTCTGCCGGCAATAATTTCCAGCCCAAAAGTGTTTACATAATCAGCATCTCCGAATTTCATAAATACGGAATAGGGCTCATCCTGTGCCCTGTTATTGAATGCAAAATTACCGCTCCACCTGTTATCGGAACAAGCTTCATCACTGGCAAAACTCACACTGATGACATCCGGGTTTTTGAGGAGCTCCTGTTTCAAAGGAGCCATCCTTTGCAGGTTCAGACTGTCGCCATAAGCCGGCAGTACCCAAACAGCTTCTTTATCAAAGCCGAGATCGGCATTGCGTACATAGTTCATTTGTGATACCGCTATTATAGTGCCGATGATAAGCATCTGCGAGATACCGAACTGGGTCACTACCAGGGCGCGGCGTAAGGAAATACCCCCTACCGTTGCTGCATTGATCTTGCTTTTTAATGCCAGTACCGGCTTAAAACCTGATACGATCATTGCCGGATACATACCTGACAGGATGGTAACTACCACTGTCAGTATTCCCATCAGCAACAGGGAATGCCTGGTGAACAGGGAGAGATTTTCCGGAACACTAACCACATGATACAACCATGGCAGCGCAAGCTTTGCCAGTAAAACCGCCAGCACCATTGCCGCCAGCACTACCAAAAAGGTTTCACTTAATACCTGGCGCATCAACTGGCCCCTACTGCTGCCCAGCACCTTTTTAATACCCACTTCTTTACTACGTCCTACCGCCTGGGCAGTAGACAGGTTAATAAAATTGATGGATGCCATGACTACGATCAATACGCCTATCAGCGCCAGTGTCCATAATACCGGCTTGCTGGTGCTATGATCTCCCATTGTTCCGTAGCGGGCGTTAAAGTGCATATCGCTCAGCGGCTGCAGCATTTGCGATCTTTCCTGACGTTGATTGAAGGTGTAGTATTTCTTTGAAAAATCATCCAGTTGCGATGCAAAGCTTTCCGGGTCTGCATTCTCCGGAAGCAGCACATATACCTGGTGGTTACTGCTCAGACTTCCCCAGCCCTCGTCATAGCCAAAAAGATCGGGATAATTTTTAAAGGCTTCATAAGATGCAAACATCTTTACGGGAAAGTCAGAGTTTTCCGGAATGTCCTCTATTACACCTGTTACCCTTACCAATAAGCTGTTATCTATCTTAAGATATTTGCCCACTACATTTTCCACCGTTCCAAAATATTTTACGGCAGAACTCCTGTCAATGATCACATTCTCCGGATCCTTAAGCCCCGCACCATTGCCCTCGATCCATTGTGCACTGAATATGTCAAAAAAATCCGGCTGTGTAAATACAATATGCTCCTCTTCTATCAGCTTTTTACTTGCTGCCGCATCCTGGTTCGGGTTTTCTCCCAACACCGTTATCTGGCGACCTTTATTGGCATTCAGCGCTACAATTTTTTCAAGCTGGGGAAAGTCATTTTTTAATGCATCGAAGGCGGGCACCGGAATGCCGGGATTATACACTTCGCTGCCATCCTGGTGCTTTGTATCCGTCACCACACGGTATATACGATGATAATTCTTCTGGAACGTATCGTAACTCAACTCATATTGTAATACCACAAAAATGAGCAGGGCGGCGGCTATCCCGATGGATAATCCCATAACATTGATCGCAGCGTGTGACTTATTCTTCAGGATATTCCGCCATGCGATCTTAAAATAGTTTTTGAACATCAGGTTTTGTTTTTTGTTTTTTGGGAGAAGACCTCACCTCCGCCCGACTGAATGACGCAGTCGGGCAGGGGCGGGCTCTTATCCCTCTCCTCATCCCGAACGTTCGGGAGAGAGGAGCTGCGCTCAGAGTAAGTCCAAACTATATCTCTACCACATCAGCCCTCACCCTCTTATCCCTCTCCCCGCGGTGGAGAGGGACGGTGCTGTAGTGCAAAACCAAACAGCATACCTACCACATCAGCGGCAGAATAAATCCGGGCTTTACATTTCCACATCTTCACACTTTCATATTTTCAAATTATCATTCTCCCCCGTTACATTTTATAAACCCACCTCGAATTTGGGCACCCCTCGCCGCCTGGAGAGAGGGGCCGGGCGTGCCCGCCGTGGCGGGGGTGAGGTCACACTTCCTCATTTCCATATTCTCTTCCCATTTTCAAATTGGCAAATTTTCAATTTCAATTGCCATGCCAACAAGACAAACACCTAACAATCAAATGCTTGCGCAAAAGTATGTACCGGTGCCGTCCGAAAACGGACAGTTTTCGTCCGCTGGTGAACACTATTACCTGGTATTGTTTTTGACCGACAGCCTTGCAAGTGAAAAAAGCAACCAGCTCCGTTCAGGCGAAATGCAGAATGTATCAACCGCTTCAGCCGGGATCAGTCCGGAAAGTCCCTCCTTCAGCGTACCGGGATTAAAAGATCTGAGCCAGCTATCATTCATTTCAAATCCTGTTTTTTTCATAGTGAGAATGGCCGGATCTACCACATGCTTGATATGCTTACGAAAAAAAGGCTTTTCATTGCCGTAAGCCAGTCCTTTGTCAAGCCCTGTAACGTTAAAATATTTTTGAATAAACAGGTGATCCAGGTAGGGAAACCGCATTTCTATGTGATGTAACATTGCCGGGCGGTCTGAACGAAAAGTGTGGTAAGAAGAAATATAATAGTAAATATCCAGGCAGGACATTTGTTTCAGGACGTCACATTTTTCAAGATCAGGAAAGTTGTTTTTTGCCTGTTGCCATACTGTCTCCAGGGGATGTTGCCAGGCATGGGTATTTTCCTCTCTGAAAAGATCTTTGATTTCCGTCCAGCCGGCTACCGAACGGGATATAAAGGGAAAGACCGGCAACCCGTATTTTTTCAGGTCAGCCAGCTTCTCTCTTTTGTGCCATGGAAACAATTTACCGGGTATGCATCTCAATAGGCTGACAGCATATTTCAGCTTTTTTGCCTTCACATGATGCCCGTATCCGTAAAACAGCTCATCGGGACCCAATGCATTATACAGTATCCTTACCCGGTTCTTCATTTGTGACGAAAGAAAATAAGCAGGTTCCGGGGAAATATTAGGTTCTTCTTCTGCCAGGCAAAAATCATCCAGCATTTCCAGCGACATTTCTGCCGGCATCCTGATCTCCCGGAGCGGCATTCCTGCGTGCTGCGCATTCAGCCTTGTATAAGCCAGCTCATGCTTATGCCTGCCGGAATCACTGTAAAGGGTGCATGCCTCCATGCCCCCTGCAGGTTTCAGAAACACAGCCAGCAACCCGGAGTCAAGCCCTCCGCTAAGCATCAGCGCTTTCCCTGTTTCCGACACTCCTTCAAGATTCAAAGCCGCCAATTCTCTGATATCATTCAAAAATTCTTCCGTTGAAATGGTGTCCGGTGCCGGCTGATATGCCAGTTGCCAGTAGTATCCTGTTTTACATGTAAAAGACCGGGTATCCACCTCCAGACAGTGTCCCGGCTCCAGGCTCCTGGTATCTTTGTAAATGGTAGAAGGGCTCAGGCTACCGGTAAAATACAGTTGATGCGCAAGGCGCTCCTTATCAAAGGCAATATCTGTCAGCCCGGTTGAAAAGATACCGTTTATCTCGGAAGAAAAAATGAAATGGTTTTGAGTGATGGTGTAATAAAAAGGCTTTATACCAAAACGATCCCGCCAAACCTTAATGGTATGGCGCCGGGGATGTATGGCTACGATCGTGAACATGCCCCTGAGATGATGCACGAAATCATCACCAAGCTTCAGATACAAACGGAAAGCCACTTCCGTGTCGGTACCGGACAATCTTTTTTCACCTGCCAAAAACATTCCGGCAAGCTGCTTATAGTTGTACACTTCTCCATTCATTAAAAAAAGGCAGTCCTGCGCTTCGTCATAAAGCGGTTTCGCACCATTTGCAGAAGTATCTATTATCGACAGCCGGTTGTATCCGATCCATCCTGCAGCCCGGCAGTCCCCCGGGCCTTCGAATGCCCGCTTCATATCATCTGAAGAAAGGTGACAGGAAAAAAAGCCTGTTTTTCCTTCATTCAATGCAGCTAAGTATGTATCATCCGGGCCTCGGTGCTTGGTAACCGATAAAGAGGAAAGAATATGTTGGGCAGGCAGCGCCTGTTTAGAGAAGATACCCGATATACCACACATGAAACCGAAATTACAAAACAATAAGATGACAAAGGGTAGTCCGGGCATATTTACCTTCGGTGAGAACTATTTTCATTGCGGCAAAATCAGAGATATAAGTAAAAGTCGCAAGACACAGGATGCAGGACGCAGGTTCTGTTCTCTTATCAACCCGGTTCCCATGCTCCCGGAATCCCTCCAACCGGGTAGCCAGGATATCTCCACAGACCGGAAAGAAAAAAAACAAACATTTTCTTGCAAGTTTGATTGTTGTGATATATATTTGATATCATAACAATATCAATTTAAAATTTATGGAAAAAATAATCAAACCCATGTCAGGTTATCTTGCGCTCCTGCTGTCTGTTGTATTCCTTATCGGCGGGGTGGCACTGGTCATTACTTCAGATAAGGTACCGCTGCCGTTGATATCCGGGGTTCTGCTCATGTTGGTCGCTGCCTTTCTGATGAAGGGGATCATGATCGTCAATCCCAATCATTCGCGGGTATGTGTCTTTTTCGGAAAATATGTAGGTACGGTAAAAGAGAACGGGTTGCTATGGGTGAACCCGCTGTACACCACGTACAAAATATCGTTACGTGCAGAAAACCTGAACGGACAGCAACTGAAGGTGAACGACAAAATGGGCAACCCCATTGAGATCGCAGCAGTAATTGTATGGCAGGTAAACGATACCTACAAAGCCGCTTTTGAAGTAGCAGCCTACCAGCACTATGTGGGCGTACAAAGCGAAGCCGCCGTGCGGCACCTGGCCACTACCTGCCCTTATGATGAAATGGAAGACCAGACAGCGGAGATCACCTTACGGAACGGCGGCGAAAAGGTGAACGAGCTGCTGGAACAGGAATTGAACGAAAGACTGTTTGCCGCGGGAATAAAAGTGATCGAGGCAAGGATCAGCCACCTGGCATATGCACCCGAAATAGCCGGAGCCATGCTGCAACGACAGCAGGCAACCGCCATTGTGGCCGCGAGGGCAAAGATCGTGGAAGGCGCTGTAGGCATGGTGGAAATGGCTTTGGCGGAATTGAGCAAAAAAGAGATCGTAAACCTGGATGAAGAGAAAAAGGCGGCGATGGTCAGTAACCTGATGGTGGTGCTATGCGCAGAAAAGGCGGCAACACCCATACTGAATGCGGGAAGTTTATACCAATAAATTGTGGCATGGCACAAAAGAAAACATTTGCGTTACGTATAGACGAAGATATATATAAGGCGCTGGAAAAATGGGCTGCCGATGAGTTCAGGAGCGTAAACGGGCAAATTGAATGGATGTTATCCCGTCAACTGGCTGAAGCGGGCAGGTTAAAAAAAGGAAACCAAAAGAAAAGTGATCCGAATAAAAAGGACAGTTGATCCCTCACCCTCTTATCCCTCTCCACAAGTGGAGAGGGACGGGGCTGCAGGATAAATCCAAACTTTATATCTACCACATCAGCGACAGAATAAATCCTGGCTGGTATTCCCCTATTTCCAAATTATCATTCTCCCCTCGTTACATTTTATAAACCCACCTATAATTTGGGCACCCCTCTCCACGCTGTGGAGAGGGGCCGGGGGTGAGGTTACCATCCCCATGGTTTCGCATCCGTTGTTACGGGTTTCGTCAGGTCGAAACTAACGGTAAACAACCTGTCTGACCCTATCCGGCGAAGGTTGTAGGTAAACTCCTTTTCCGTCAGCGTGATCCACCATACATTGCTGCAGGCCGCCGGCAACAGATCACAGGTTTCCTGGTCTGCCGGAAATACCTGCTGACTGCTATTCCCTGTGTTAGTAGCCCATCCGCCGTATCGTGTTATTTTATCAGGCGTGCCGTCTTCGTGGGTATGATTATGTTTTAGCTGTAGCTTTCCCTGCGCCGGCGTCAGTACCCATACCCGGGATCTGTCTTCCCCTACAAAAAAGGGCATCTGTATTTTGCCGGGCTCGCAGGTGCGCACCTGCATCAGCAGTTGTTTTCCCGTAAACCCATCCCCTTCCCTGCCACCGGCAACAATTTTTCCTTCATATGCTTTTCCGCAATGCTGACGAAGCTTTGCAACAAAACTGTCCACACCTGTTTGCTGCGCACGAACGGCACAGAATGTTACCAGCAACAGGCTGCCGAAGAGTATCCTTTTTATCATATTTCAAATCTAAGTTTTTTACATCATTCAATTATCCAACCACACAAGAAAACGGCAGAACGATCGTTCAATACAGGTATCTTCGGCTGATCGCTGCCTACCTGACCTCTGACACGCCATGGCTGCGCATACATATCGCAAGCCGTTTCAACAGGAACAACCTGATTTGTAAAGCAATACCTGTAAAAGCAATGATGAGATTATTATCAACCGGTGCAATATGGATTTGGCTAAACGCAGCCTGGCTTTTGACAGGATTGTTGTTTTTCGGATGGCATCCGGAAACGATCGTATTCGTTTACATATTTGAAACCCTGATCATCGGGCTGGTCTGCATTTTAAAAATGCTGATACATTGTTTCTGGGGAACCCGGAGTGAAACGGAAGCCAGGCAGGCCGTCAGTAAAAATTTCAGCGAAGATGAACTGTCTGCGCTTAGCAAGATCAGGATGGACAGGGTTGTCTACCAGTTGTACAATGTATTTGTTGTAGCGATGTTTGCCGTGGTATTCCTGGGATTTGTATGGGGGCAATCCATATTTACTTTTTTAATGGCATCCAATACCCAGCCCGGGTTATTCGCAGGCCCCAACCGGGTATTGCACAACCTGGTTTTTCTTTTCTCCCAAACCGAAATGAAGGCGGCATTTGCCGGTATTGCCCTTACGCACCTGGTGCTGCTGCTCCAGCAATTTATTCTTCCGGGAACATATCATCGCACTACACTGCACCAGCTTTTTGTACAACCCTGGGTCCGTATCCTGATCCAGCAGGTGGTTATTATTGCAGGAGGATTTATTTTCTTTACAACCGGCAATAATTTCATTGGTGTGGCAGTGTTGTTCGTGATCGTAAAAACGATTATTGAATTGACGATCATCCGCCATAAGGAAAACAAGGCTGCCAAAGAAGTACGGGAAGCACAATTTGATACCGCTACGCTCTGAGCTTCTATTCAATTTCTATGATGTCATAGATATTCAAATGGTCAACCACTATTGATAATGTACCATTTTCATACCGGAAAGGTAATTTCCTGTTCTGCGGCTGCAACACAACAGATTTTGGCCTTGATGCAGACCTGATCTCCAGCTTCAGATCCTTCACCGGTGCCACTTCTTCATACACCAGCACATTGGGGTTATTATGCGGGCCATTGGTATTGATCAGGTGAATATAGGTCTTCCCGTTCTTGCGGGTTACCGCCTGGTGAACCCTGGCGGAACCGGCTATGCTGCATACGAGGTCCGGCGCCAGGTTTTGTACTACCGCCTGAAGCAGGTCAAGAGACAGGGGATTTTGATTCCGGTTATAAAAGTCGCCCATATTGAAATATATCCCTGCTATTTTCCCCTTTCCATAATTGCTGACAGAAGACAATGCATTGGATGTTGCAAACCGGTGATCATCAGCTTCCATCTGTTTACCTATTGTAGTAACACCTGCCGTAGCCGTAAACGGCTGAAAAGAAGTATGGGTGAGCATGATTCGATCGTCCAGCCCGGCGAACAAACCGAAATTCTTTTTCACAGCGTCACTAACGGTTACGCCCATCTCTTGTGTAAACCCTCCGGCCGCGTCGGCGCCGATCACCAGCAGTTTTCCGCCATTCTCAACATATTGCAGCAACCGGGTCCTGATCACAGGATCAATTACCGGCCATTCCGGGATCACCAATAAAGAATACTTTTCCATTCTCCCCTCCAGTTGGTGATCCATCAGGATATCCGCCGGCAAACGGCTGTCCAGCAGCATATTTAAAACACCTTTTATTCCTTCCTGGAAGTGAGAAGAATACAAATTCCCGGTTTCATGGCGGCGCCAGGCATAGGTAGAATACAACAGTCCGATCTGCGGAACGGATGTTCCGTTAAATGTAAAAGTCTCCCGGTCTTTGCAAAACTGAATGATCTCCGCCATCCTACGGAACTGGTAAGGCTCCGGTGAACCATCCCTGTTTTGCTGCCAGTAGGTTTGAAAACCGCCTCCCTGTGCCAGCACCTGGGCCGCTTCCTGCTGCAATTGCATTACCGACTTGGTGGCTTTGGAATTGTTCTTCCAGGCAAACGACCAGGCCATCAGGTCCCAGGGCTTGCCCTGCAGGGCCAGGCAACGGCTTTCAAAAGCGGAACTATACAAACTGTTGGTGCCCGCCACATCGCCGGACAGGTAATCCACGGGCACATCTACCGGCTCGGGCATCATACTGGAGAAGGACCAGTTGCTGGTGACCTTAAACAGTGGCGCCGCCTTATGCGCTGCTTTGGCATACCGTGTGATATAATCCCTGAATATTTTCCGGTGAAATTCCATCCACCGGAAGTATAAAGGGTCACCCGGCTTCTCCGGAACAGCCACATCGCCATACACTTTCAAAAAAGCTTTTTTCGCTTCAGGGTGGTAATCAGTCCCCAGCATCCAGCAATCACCGTCTATCCAGATCCCGTCCAGCTGGTACCGGATAGCCAGCTCTATCATCTGCGGGATCAAAAGGGAATCACTATAACCTGAAAACATAGACGTAGCGTTTTTATCCGGCTTACCGTCTGCATTGATCCTTGCCCAATGCGGGTTCAGCGCTATAGCACGGCTATCCCATATGCCGGAATAATGCATAAACAGTGGTATTTTATGCTTATGTGTTACTTCCCGCCATATCTTCAGAATATCCTTCGCAAATGCCGGAGCAGGGTTGCCCACTTCGGTAGGATAGCTGGAAATACCTTCATGCCCCTTGCAATCCACCTGTATAAAATCGGGTTGCGTGATCCGCAGAAATGAATCAATCAACTCCGCTGTAAAGTATTTCCCGATACCGGAATCTTTAAGGGTGGCATGAAAGTCCAGGTGAAGACCGGCAAAGCGTTCCTTAGGCTGTGCAAGAGCAAATTGACCGGACAGGATCAAAACAGTAATAACAAACAACTTTCGTATATGCATGATGGAGGGGATGATTACATTCAACTGTAATATAGTGAATTATAGGAGCAGTAGTATAAAAGGCATTTACCTCCGGCAGAAAGGTTTCCAACGTTCGGAACCACCGCCTCTCTCCGGGGTCGGCTGCGCCAGACCCCGGAGAGACAAAATGTTATGATCAGACAGATTTTTCCCGGACAACAGTGGTTGGAAACCTTGCCTTCCGAAAAGATTATTTATGTAATTCTCCCGGATGCTGCATCCAGCATCAAACGGAGCTTATGAATAAGATGATTTTAACCGGGCTATTGGTCTGGCTCACACTGCAGGCGAAAACCCAAAATGCTTGGGACCGGCATATGGAACTGAAATCCATCTCCATAGATGTTAAGATCAATTATTTTAAAGCGGTTAGTTTTATTGAAATGGAATTCTATAACCCGGCGGAAAAGGAAATAGAAGGACTGTACCGGTTCACACTTAAACCCGGGCAGGTGGTAACCGCCTTTCAACTGGATCTTTTCGGAAAATACAGGGACGGATCCATTGAAGAAAAATGGAAAGCCACCAACGCATACAACACCATCGTGGGAAAACGAATAGACCCGGCATTGCTCACGATGCATGCACCCGGCTCCTACAGCTTACGTATTTACCCCCTCCCCGCCAACGGATCGAGGAAGGTAACCATGACGATACAGGAAATACTACCCTGCGACAGCAGCTCTTTTCTCTATCAATTGCCTTTGCTTGTTTTACAGAAGGTATCCGATGTCTCCATTACCATTCAGATCCCGGACGCTATTGAAACACTAACTGCCGGCGGTCTTTTGCAAGATACCGCATTCAGCAGATCGGCGGAAGGCAGGAGCATCTCTTACAACGGCAGGGATATTGTTTTGAACAAACCCATTGATTTCAGTTTTCCCTTTAAAGAAGTATCCCGCGTACAAACGCAGGCCGGCAAATATCAATTCGCCCTGTGGACCCGCCCTGATGTATCCGTTCTGCCTGAAAACACGAAAAAGAAACTGACTGTTCTCTGGGACGCTTCCGCCTCGGCTGCACAAAGAGATAAAGCAAAAGAAATCGGCTTTCTAAGGCAATATCTTTCGTATCACAATATCCACGAAATGACACTGATCACCTTTAATCACAGAGAATTGTCCCGCCAACATTTCTTAAAACCGGCCGCTTACAAAAGCTGGGTAAGCACCCTGGAACAGACGGAATACGCGGGCGCCACACAAATCGGCTCCGTAGACCTGTCCTTCACCGATACGGATATTATTTTTATTTTTTCCGACGGCAATAATACATGGGGTAAGAAAACCATCCCGGGCTTAAAAGGGCAGGTATATGCCATACACACTGCTGTCAATCCTGATCAAAAAACACTGGAGAAACTCACCGGAACCAGTGGTGGACGTGTCATAAATTTACACACTACAAAAACCAGCGATGCTGTTATGGATTGTAATACCGAAGCCGCATGGCTGCTGGATATTACCTCTGCAAGCGGTAAAACAATTATCGAACAACCGCTGCCCATATTACTGAATAAGCCTGTGTTCATTCATGGCATTATGCCCCATGAGCGGGATACACTTTATCTTCGGTATGGCAGCAGTCGGCAAACACATGTAAAGGTCATTATACCGGATACAGAATATGCCGGGGTGGATGATATTTCCAGACTTGACATGTTAACGAAATTTGAGAAAACAATTCATACTTACAATTGGGAATCGATACTGAATTTCGGGATTGATGAAAAAGTGGTTACTCCCAATACCGCCTACCTGGTGCTGGAAAGAGTAGAAGACTATGCCCGGTATAACATAGCGCCGCCAAAAGAACTGGAAGAAGCATGCCGCCGGATCAACTATGTGTGGCGTGATACCAGGGTTCAACGCAGGCAGAAGCGCCAGGCTGATGAATATATCATGCTCCGCAATGTAGTGAACGCCTATAATAAACGCATTATGCAGTGGGATAAAAAAGCCCCTCTCATCTACCTGGATCGATCAGAATATGAGAACCTTACAAACCCGGCTCCCGCCTTATCACCAGCTGCCAATACCAACCAGGCGAATACGTTAATGGGTGCGCTCCCCGGAATACAGGTACAGCAGGGCAACGCCCTGGAAGAAGTAGTTGTTGTTGGTTATAGCACACATCCGGGAAAACAGCTTACTTCTGCTTATACAGTAATACGTTCTTACGAAATACCGCCATTTCAAACCATTGAACAGGCGCTGCAGGGACGGGTAGCCGGCGTTCAGATTGTTCCCGCCAGACAGCCGGGCGCCATGCCCTTCATCAATATCAGGGGAGCTGCTTCTGTCAATCCCAACAACCAGCCGCTATGGGTGCTGGATGGCATCCCGGTTTCCGGGAATATCAATAACCTGATTACTGCCAATGATATTGAAAGCATTACCGTTCTGAAAGATGTATCTGCCACTGCCCTGTATGGCAGCAGGGCGGCTTTTGGCGCCATCCTGATAACATCCAAAAAAGGAACATATCATCACTATAACCGGTACAACCCACTCCCTTACCGGCTAAAGGATATGGAAGACCTGGATTACATAAAAGTCTTCAGGGGGCTCCCGGACTCAGAAAAGAGGAGCTACTATATGTCAGGCAAAAAACAATACGCCGGGCAAACGGGTTTCTTTTTTGACATGGCTGATCTTTTCTTCAGATCCGGAATGACACATGATGCACGTGAAGCATTGATGGAAGCAATAGAGACCGGACAGGGCAGGGAATCCGTTCTCACCGCTGCAGCTTATCTGCTGGAGGAATGGGAAAACTACGAAGACGCTATCACCATATACCAGGAATTGCGTGAAGCTTTTCCTGATAACCTGCAACATTCCCGAAACCAGGCCTGGTCACACTATAAAAACAAGCAATACCAGGAAGCTACAGATATCCTGTATGCTGCCCTGAAGCAGCATGTTGAAGATGAAGGCTTAAAAGCAATGCTGCTCACAGAAATGAATGCTATCATTGGTGCACACAGCGATGCAGTGGATATTTCCGGCATTCCCCGGGGTATCATTTTCAATATGCCGGTTGACTACAGGGTTGTATTGGATTGTAATACCGGAAACCTTGTTAATGCATACGTTAAAGAACCCCGGAAAGAGAGAGCCGGTCATTTACATCCGCTAACGAAAAACGGCGGACAATTTATACTGCATTATCCTAATCACTGGTATCAACCCTATGCAGAATACCAGCAGAAAAAAGCCGTTCCCGGTAAGTACCGCCTGGGACTGAACTATTACAACTACTATGCTAACCCGGTGATACCGGTTTACGTACGCATAATGACCTTTACAAACTTTGGCAAACCCGGCCAATCTCTAAAGGTTGAAAATATTGTAATGGATAACCAAAACGGAGATGTTGAGATCGCCGACTGGAAGTGGTAGCAGGCAGGAACGACGAAGCTATCCCTCTCGTTCTGAAATGATAAAAAATACCAGGAAGCAAATCAATTATAGTGTATTTCCGGCTTATCAGGAAAGTATGATACTGTAATCACCCGTCGTTTTAAACCGTTCAAAATTTTCTGCTGCTTTTTTCAGAAGGGCGTCATACTGTTTAGCGCCATGACTTACCCTTTTTACCCCAAGCGAAGCCAGTTCCTGTAAACCCGGCAGGGCAGATGTGACAAATACATTCAATGGCAAGTTCACTTCGCTGACAAACTGTTTTATTTCTTCGGGTTTTTCGATCAATGGGATGAATATGCCATCCGCGCCTGCTGCCTTATAGATATCAGCCCTGCGGATGGACTCTTTCAGGGCATTGTCGACCTTTGTTGTATAGGTGTCGGCGCGGGCATTGATAAAAATATCGGTTTTAGCTTTGATGGCTTTTATTTTATCTGCTAACAGGGGGGCCTCACCGAGGATACGTTTTCCATTCTTCACCTGCCCGTCTTCGAGGTTGATACCCACAACGCCGATATCGGTAAGCTGTTTTACATAGCCTGCAACCGTATCAGGATCATCGGAATACCCGGCTTCAAAATCTACCGATAACGGAATAGTTACCTTTGCGGCGATCCGCTTCAGCACAAACAATAATTCCTCAAAACTTATTTGTTCTCCATCGGCATACCCCAGGAAAAATGCAATGGCATGGCTGGAGCTGCCCAGGGCTTCATAGCCTGCTTTTTCCGCCAGGGAGGCCGTATGTGCATCCCAGATATTTCCTAATAACAATACTTCGTCTTTGGCATGGAGCGCTTTAAACCGGCTGATCTTACTCATAATAATTTAATTTGGTTATTGTCAGCCTTTACAATACAATTTTCATGCTGCTATGCAATGGAAAATGTTAAATATGCATGTATAAAAAAGGTTACCCCTGCTGCCGGGATAACCCTGTGATCTGTTGAATGTATGATGCGTTTAGCTTTGCTGCGGATGGATCCACATAGCTTTACTGCTGCTCAAAGTCGTCTTCCTCTTCGTCATAACCCGCTCCGGCGCCCATATTCAGCATGGAGCCCATCAGGTCGTTGAATGCTATTTTACCGTCCAGCACTTTTTTACTGATGAGTGAATAAGCTGATAAACCGTGAAGGA
Organism: Chitinophagaceae bacterium; assembly: GCA_037190885.1. Taxonomy (GTDB): domain Bacteria; phylum Bacteroidota; class Bacteroidia; order Chitinophagales; family Chitinophagaceae; genus Agriterribacter. The sequence continues at coordinate 151,508 of JBBCJQ010000019.1, read as the reverse complement.
TCAGCTCCATCAGCAAGGCCGTTTCATTTTCATTGCCATGCGGGTATGTTTTCTTTACCAGCCCGTATAAGCCGGTTACCTGGTACAGTGCCTGCACTTTATCTTTGTCTGTCAGGTTGAAGAGCAGATCGAGGCTGTTTCCCTGGTCAAACCAGGTAATGATGGAGCGGTAGGGGTTTGTATCTTCTTTCTGCTGTGTATTTTTTCTCCGTTTAAATGAATCCGGGCTGGGAAAATACTGGGTGAATTGCGTGCGGATGGCCTTGTTCAACAGGTTAAAGGCCACCTGGTAAGGACCTTCCTGCTCACCTTCGTACACCAGCTCTACTTTTCCGGTTACGGCGGGAATAATGCCCACCAGGTCGGAAACCCATATTTGCGTTTCTTTTTCGTTGTTAATGATGGCCCTGCGCTCGGCAGCACTTACGGCGTTTTCAAAAGCAGCAATGGTCAGACGGGCGCTCACACCGCTTTTTTTATCAACAAACTCACTATTCCGCGCTTCAAAGGCCACCTGTTCTATCAGGCGCTTTACCAGGTCGCTTACCCGCACTTTACCTTTTTGTTCGTCGCCTATTTCCGCTTCCTGTTCCGTGATCTCCAGCGCCTGTTCCAGTGATCTGGGATAGTGTGTCAGTATCTGGCTTTCTATCCTGTCCTTTAAAGGCGTTACAATGGATCCCCTGTTCGTGTAGTCTTCGGGGTTAGCGGTAAATACAAACAGGATATCCAGCGGCATCCTTAACTTGAACCCACGGATCTGTATATCTCCCTCTTCCAGGATATTGAACAATGCTACCTGTATGCGCGCCTGCAGATCGGGCAGTTCATTTATCACAAATACACTGCGGTTGCTGCGGGGTATGATGCCGTAATGTATTACCCTTTCGTCCGCAAAATTCAGCTTCAGGTTAGCTGCTTTTATAGGGTCGATGTCGCCTATCAGGTCTGCCACGCTCACATCGGGCGTCGCCAACTTTTCGCCGTATCGCTCCGACCGGTGCAGCCATCGTACGGGCGTGGCGTCTCCTTTTTCAGCCACCAGGTCTTTGGCATATTTGGATATGGGGTGAAAGGGGTCATCGTTGATATCGCTACCTTCGATCACCGGGATATATTCATCCAGCAAAGAGGTCATCTGCCGGGCGATCCTGGTCTTGGCCTGTCCCCGCAAGCCAAGCAGCAGGATATTATGCTTGCTCAGCAATGCCCTCTCCACATCGGGTATCACGGTATCTTCGTAGCCGATAATGCCCGAAAAGCTGTTCTCATGCTGTTGCAGGTTTTTGATCAGGTTTTCACGGATCTCTTCTTTAATGGTACGGGCTTTGTAGCCGCTCTTTTTCAGTTCACCTAATGTCTTGATCTTAGATATATCCATTTTGTCTTTATCAGTCTGTTGTTTAAAAAATAGTTTTTCTTTTGCCGGATTCAAAGTCACGGAAGATAAAGGATCCCAGGTTATCCAGCGAGGCAAAAAATGCCTTGCCGTTATTGGTTTCGGTAAATTCGTGCACAAACTGCTGCAGGTAAGGATCCGTCGCTATCATAAAAGTAGTGATCGGTATCTTCAGCTTTTTACATTGTGCCGCCAGGTTCATACAGCGGTTCACTACCTTCCTGTCCAGCCCGAAGCTGTTTTTGTAATACCGTTTCCCGATCTTCAGGCAGGTGGGTTTTCCATCCGTGATCATGAAGATCTGCTTATTGGGATTCCTTCTCCTGCGCAAAATATCCATTGCCATTTCCAGTCCGGCTACGGTATTGGTATGGTAGGGCCCCACCTGCAGGTAAGGAAGATCCTTCACCTCAATGGGCCAGGCATCGTTACCGAATACCACAATATCCAGCGTGTCCTTGGGATATTTGGTTTTGATCAGCTCGCTCAGCGCCATGGCCACTTTTTTCGCCGGTGTGATCCTGTCTTCGCCATACAATATCATCGAGTGCGAAATATCGATCATCAGCACGGTAGAGGTCTGAGCTTTAAAATCTGTTTCCCGTATGCTGAGGTCATCCTCCTGCATGCGGAACGCGTCGATGCCGTGGTTGATCTGGGCATTCCGGATGGACTCTGTGAAATCGATCTGTTCCAGCATGTCGCCAAACTGAAACTGACGGGTTTCGGGGTTTTGCTCATCCCCCTGCCCGGGCTTGAAGCTATGATGATCTCCGGCTTTGGATTTTTTCAGCTTACCGAACACTTCCTCCAGGTTCCTTTTGCGGATACCCTGCTCCGTCTTGGGCGTGATCCTGATCTCTCCCCGTTGATTATCTTCCGTGATATATCCCTTTTCCTTCAGTTCCTCGATAAAATCACCCATTCCGTATTCGTTATCCGTCAACTGGTAGTTTTTATCGAGCTCGTTCAGCCATTGCAGGGCCTCCCCCACATCGCCGCTGGTGTAGTTGAGTATCTGCATGAACAGGTTCAGCAACTGCTCAAACTTTGATTTCCCCTCCTCGCGGGGATCATATAATGAAAAATGAAAACCTAACATGTCAAACTCCTCCTGGTTTTTAATTATCTATCAGAGAGCAATCGTTGTGCGCAGAAAACAGCGACAGACTGAAAGTGTAATGCGGATCGACGGGCGGTTCTTTCTGCTATTTTTCGCAATGTAAGTTATTAAAACTAAATGAAAAACCAATTTGCCGGAGAAAGTGTTAAATTGATGATAGTTTGTAATATATAATTACAGAAGAACAACCGGCAGGCAAGCTCCGTCAAAACCAGTAACAGCCCACACCTGAAAACACTTTAGAGTGAAAAAATGAGATAAGTGAACAGCACGCACTCCTTATATGCTAAGGCTCATAAAAATCCAGCTCTGCAACTGCCAGCGTATTATCACCGCCTGCAATTTGTGTTGCAGTAACGCGGACATATCTCGCCGTAACAGCACGATCGAAAAAGTATGTACGTTTTGAAGGGTCGTTCACCAGGTTACCAAACTCAAAGTTGCCCGCGGCTTCCCAGGTCTCTCCATCCATGCTGATCTCGATATTTCCCCCGGCCAGCATGCCCCGGCTGTTTTGCTGCTGCGGGGTATAAGCAAAAGCGTTCAGTGTATATACTTTCCCTAAATCTATCGTAATAAAGCGCCCGGTTCCCGCTTCCCCGGAGTGCCACCAGGTGTGTGCAACTTCATCAATAGCAAAAGCAGCTTTGCGACGTGCCGACTCGCTGTCAAACTTTACCACTTTCCAGTTGTTTTTCGCAATACCCAATACTTCAGAAGCAATTGCTCCCTTTTCGTTATGAACAACGGCCACCGCTTTCACTTCACCTTTCAGCAGGTCAAACGGACCTGTATATTTTTTGCTGTTTACCGTTGGCTCACTGCCGTCGGTCGTATAAAAAATATCCATTTCTTTATACAGGTTTTCAGTTGTGTTCTCTCCGTGCGGCTTCCAGTTAAAAGTGGCTTGCAGCGGGTGAATAGCTACCTGTCCTCTCGGCTTTCTCAGTACCTGCAACCGGGGCGGACGCGTTTTGTACGCATATCCACCAATGGTAGCAATAGCAGGATCAAACCTGCTTTCCAGTATCCGCAGCCTGAATTTTGAAGCATTTACCTCCGGAAAGCGCAGGATGCGCTTATAGCCGATGTTGGAAGCCGAGGCGATCTCCTTCCACTGATCGTTGATCCATGCATCCACCGCATGCTTCTCCACCCGCTCACCATGTGTGCTCACCGATTCCTGCATCATGAAACGGTTAATGGTAACAGGCGCAGACAGGGTGATGATAATTTCTTTATCCTTCTTATCGAGCAAAACAAATGTATCCAGGTCGTCATCCAGCAGTCCTTTATCCGCAGACGAAGCCGCAAAAAGGTTGTTACTGTATGTTTCCCTGATACGTTTGCCCACTTCGGTCAAAACGCTTACGTCCCGGGACGGGAACTTACCTTCCCGGTCAGGCGGAATATTTAACAGAAAAGTGGAATTACCACCAACAGAACGCTCATAGATATCGAACACATCATCCGCGCTTCTTACTTTTTGATATTCGTCATCGCGGTAAAACCAGCCTTCGCGGATAGATGTATTGGTTTCTGCCTGCTGATAATGCAGGTAGCCGGCCTTATATAATTGCTCCCGGCTGCCAAGGTCTTCGTCCGTCATATCCGGGAAATGGCTTGTCGTATCCGGGTTATCCGCATAGGGGATCACATTCCATTCTGTCTGACGCGTACCGCCTGCTTCATTACCGCACCAGCGGATATCTTCTTTGCCGAATATAACAGCCCGGGGCGCCAAAGTATGTATCAGCTTTTTCCAGGCCTGGTAATTATACTGCTGGCCGCCTTTTGTTTTGGGATGAGCCCCGTCAAACCACACTTCATGTACAGGTCCGTATTCCGTCAGTAGCTCAAACAACTGGTTTAAAAAATATTCATTGTAATCATCCACTACAAATTCAAATCTAGTTTTGTTGACAAAAGGCCTGCCCGGTATTTCCCGGGGGATCGTCCGTTTGCTGTATTTGCTCAGGTTGCCATACAGTCCTTCGGGGTTTTCAATCTGATACAGGTCGGCAGGAGAAAGATAAATGCCCAACTGTAAGCCATATTTTTTGCAGGAAGCCGAAAGGTCTTTTAATATATCGCCCTTACCCTCCCGGAAACCGGTGGACATAATGCCGTGCCGGGTATACCGGCTCTGCCATATCACAAATCCATCATGATGCTTTACGGTAAGGATCACCATTTTCATGCCGGCGGCTTTCATGGCTTCACACCATTGGTCAGTATCCAGCTCCTTCAGGTCAAATATTTTGGGGTCTTCCCTGCCACTACCCCACTCCAGGCGCGTAAAAGTGTTGGGACCGAAATGAACAAATGCTATAAACTCATTTTTTAACGCCGCCAATTGGTTGGCGGTAGGCACCACATGCGCTGCTTTTTCGATGATCCTTTGTTTGCTGTCATTTGCATGAATGGCTATTGTATTTTGTGGCTGTAGCTTCGGGCCTTGCGCGGCACATACACCTGCCAGGCTTATAAAAGCAATAAAAATTAGATAACGCATCTTAAAACATTTTCTTGTTTTAACAGTTTTGTTGGTTAGCTACTTAAATTCATAAAACCTTACCCAATCTATTTCCATCACCACAGGCAGATCAGCGGGGTCAACCTTACCTACCCAGCTACCGCCAAGCTGCATATCCAGCAACAGGTAATGGTCGCCGTCGGCATAGGGAAACTGTTCTTCCTTATCGGTCTCAATCCTGGGATAAGCAAATGTTCTTTTATCGTTTATATAAAACACCACGCTGTCTTTATATTTCTCCACCGCGTAGGTATTGAACTCACCGGGGTTCATCGATGCAGTACCACTCTGTTTGGGATTGTCTTTTATGTTCAGGGTAATAGTGTAGGTTGAATGCACCGTTTGGTATACGATACTATCATAGTTCAGGTGCTCCATGATATCGATTTCGCCACCCCCGGGATATTTCTTACCCTGTCCCAACAGCCAGAATGCCGGCCACGCTCCGGTGGCGTTACCCAGCTTTGCTCTTATTTCCAAGCGACCCAGGCCAAAACCCACTTTATCTTTTGTATACACGCCACCTGTAAGAAACCTGGAAGTATCACCGGGCACAGTTGTATTGTTTATACCTCTCAGCACCAGCTTGCCGTCCCGCAGGGCATAGCAACTGTCAAAATCACTCATATGCCGGTTCCAGTCCGAAAAGCCGCGTGGTATTTTTGACCAACGGGTGGTATCAAATGAATGTAGCTGATCGAAGTTTTCCTCCCATGCAGGAACAGGTGTTTTTGACCGCTTCGTGCTTACGCAGGCACTCATTATGACTACCAGCCATAAAATTCCGATTAATCCTTTACCTGTCATCGGATATTTAAAATTAGTGGTTATCAAAAATTATTCATTCAGGAGAGCTTTGGACTGCTCCACCATTTGCCGGGCGGACACTTCGGCTAACCTTTCTATTACAAATGATTTCAGCACTTCTTCCAGCTTGTCCAGTCTGGCTGTTTCGTTATTGTCTTTATAAAGCTTACGAAGCAGGTTTATCTTTTCAAAATCCTGTATACCTTCGATTATTTTTTCAAAACGGATAGAGGATAACGGTCCCGGATACACCTGGTAAGTATCTCCGGCGGGCCAGGCAGTAAACCGGCTGTCCGCTAAAGGTGTTGCGGGCCAACTATTATATGCCCAGCGCAGGAACCCGTCCATACGGGTGGCAGCCGTGTACCAACCCGCCCATACGGATTCATCAGGCGGAGAAAAAGTGAACATATTGGGATATTTTTCCGTACAGCAGGTGTACCAGGTGCTGACCTTTCCCGATTGTTTGCGATCCTGCAGCACTTCGCCGGGAAATACCCACCGGGACGCCACGCAATAGTCGTAAATATCTTTTTCTATCTCGGGATGATAATCTCCGGCAAGAGATATCTTCCAACCCGGATCAATAGTCTTCAGCAACTCAATTACAGACAGCATGGCCTTCATCGGACGTTCGTCCATCGCGATGGTGGTAATATCAAACCAGCCTTTTTTCTTTAAATGCGCCGTAAAATCAACCAGCATCGTACGCCAGAACGCATTATATTCAGGCGTACCGATCGCCCCGGTAAAAACCGTATCACGTCCCAGGGCTTCATCATAATAGGTAAAGGCCACTTCCCAGGGAACCATGCTGTAGCAATTGATCCTCTCCGTGATACCACAGCTCATCACAAAAGAGATATATTTATCAAACAGGCTGTAATCAAACGTCCAATTGCCGTCCCGCTTTTTTGTCCATTGGATCAGGCTCGGGTAGTCATCATAGGTCTGATGTCCCCAGGGTTCATCCACGATGCTTGCGGTGATTATTTTTTGTCCTGCATCCGCAAGCATGGTATAGTATTCCCGCATTTTTTGAAAATGCGCCTCGCTCCAGAGCGGCAGGTTATGCACTCTTGCTATTGCTGCCGGGTGCTGCCAGTAGTCCAGCCGGAAGGTCCAGTCCTTCGGCGCCGGTAAAGTTTTATCCACAACGGTCAGCATTACCTGCAGCTCATATTTCTTACCTGCATCTACAGTAACCATACCTTTGTAATCTCCGGCTTTTGCGTCTGCCGGCACCTTAACACTCAGCCAGATGGGCTGCGTGGTGTTCTTACCGATATGCACAGACGAAAGACCGGTATTGATCAGGTCAGCCACCATCGACGAATCGAAATCTTTTGGCTTCCGATAGCCGCAGCCATTCCTGAATTCATCCGTCATGACATATTGTATAAAACCGGTCCGGATATGATCACGGCTGATGACATTCCCGCGATCGTCTTTCAGATCTCCCGCTGTAACGGTTACATTGTTCAGGTTGGCCTTGGTATAAGCTACTATCTGGGTATGTACTTTTTCATTTTTCCATGCCTTTACCTGCCATGTATTATTTTGTACAATATCGGGGGGAAGCTGTTGGGGAAAGCGGACACTGCCTGTAGCAAAGCTAACAACGGTATTTGCCGGCACTTTGTTCCACCTTGCGTTTTGCTCTGCCAGGCTTAGTTTCGGTGGTTGCTGTAGCGCCAGGCTCACATCCTGCGAAAAGCCGTTGTAACCAAGATGAACAACTGCGATCAGTAATAAAATCCTTTTTGTCTTCATAATAAAAATATAAACTCAATAATCACCCTCTTTAATTTTGGAAGATAGATGAAAAATAACGGGTAGTAAAGCATTTTCACTACTAATTTCTACGCTAACGTTTGCGCAGCAGGTGAAACGGCAGTTTCAGATGAACAAAATGAAAATTAAGCATCTTTGTACGGTGAACTATGATGTTAAAATATTTTAAACAAATCATTTTTTGTCAATACATTTTTCCGTGCAGATGAAACGTAACCTTCCATCATCAGATTATTTTAAGCCGGGTGATCCGGGAACCTAGGTAAATTTTTGAACCATGGGTTATTAGCTTACATTTATGCTAAATAAATCCGGGTTGTATGAACAGCAAGTGGCTCTTTCTTTTCTTAGCATGTATGCCCGCATCTGCCATATCTCAGCAACCGGCAAAGGAGGCTATCAGGTTCTTAGACCTGCTCACACCTGTTCAGAAAGAAAAGGCCCAACTCCCGTTCGATACAGTTGAACGTTATAATTTCCATTTTATCCCCAAAAATGACCGGAAAGGCATATCAATGAACGAACTCAATAAACAGCAGCAGGGTCAGGTGATAACACTGTTGCGAAGCGCTCTCAACCATGCCACTGTAGACAAGATAACAGCGATCATGCAACTGGAAATACTGCTGAAGGAACTTGAGCAAAGAGCAGACGACGATCATTACCGGGACCCCGGCAAATACTTTCTTACCATATTCGGAATACCTTCCGAAACGAGTATCTGGGGCTGGCGGTTTGAAGGGCATCACATTTCTTTTAATTTTTCAGCCAGGCAAAACAGGTTGTTATCGGGCACCCCTTCATTTCTTGGATCAAACCCTGCAGTAGTGCAATCCGGCCCGGAAAAAAATAAAGAAATACTGAGGGAAGAAACGAGTGCAGGCTTTGCACTTTTGCATAGCCTGACTGATCCTGAACGGCAAAAAGCCATCATCAGCAATACAGCGCCGGCAGATATAATAACGGGGGCGGACAGAAAAGCGATGATCCAACACCCGGCAGGCATACGTTATACCGAACTTAGTACCCCTGCCCAAATATTATTATTGCGTTTGCTGGACGTATACCTGCATCGTTTTAAAAAGGAACTGGCAGACAAAATGCTGAAAGAGATACAGGAAGCGGGCATGGAAAACCTGTATTTTGCCTGGGCGGGACATCAACAACAGGGAATTGGCAAACCATGTTATTACCGCATTCATGGTCCCAGCATCATCATTGAATATGATAATACCCAGAACAACGCAAACCATATTCACACCGTAGTCCGCGACCTGAACAACGACTTCGGAGGAGATCAGCTACTGGAACACTACCGGAAAGCTGACCATCACCACCATAAGTAATGAAACGCCGTTCCTGTCCGGCAGGCAGTCTTTATTTTGACCATCAATAATAATGATGGCTGATGTATTCGTTCTCCACTGTTCCATCAGCGTATAGCCGGAGAATAGCATAGCCCGGCGGTGTTTCCTGGTAAAAGAAAGGTGCAGCAGACCTTTCATCTCCCTTCCCCCACCAGAACCCGCTCATGGCGCCGTTGCAGAAATAATGTACCCCGTTATACCATGCACGGTCCAGCAAATGCTGATGCCCGCTTAAGCAAACCCTTACCTTATCCCCGTGCTGGTAAAACAATTGCTTCAGCTCTTTGTGGTCATTGTGCTGCCCTCCTTCCCAGGTATTGGTTACCGTTAGTATGGGATAGTGCGACATCAGCAGCACAAAATCGCCGGCCGGTACTTTTTTCAGCTCATCCTTCAGCCACTCCATTTGTGTTTCCCCCAGTGAAATACCTTTATGGTTCCCGTCCAGTATAACGAAGTGCCAGTTTTTCCTGGTGAAGCTGTAATAATTACCCGGTATGCCCAGCCTTTTTACGGCATAGGGTATGCCATACATGTCATCTTTCTCCGATACCGACCACCAGGGGTCATGATTGCCGATACAGCTATACACATCGTACCCTTTCAACAAGGCCATACACTCATCCCAGGCATGCCATTGTTCGGTTACCCTCTCCCGCTTCACATCTTTATAAGAAGCGTCATGAATGGAGTCTCCGCCGTTCAGGACAAAATCAACCTTATGTTTTTTCACCAGCTCCAGGCATTTTTTGAACCGTTCCGGCACCCCTTCTTCCGGGCGGATATGCACATCGGTAATATGCGCTATGGTCAAAGCGGGGCTGCTATCAGCCGGTCGCCGGTCTTTTGCCGCCGCCGTTGCAACACCGGCAGCGCCTGCCGTTGCCAGTGATATTGTTTTTAAAAAATACCTTCTTTCCATCCGATCATTTGGTTTAAAACAATCGGCCGGTGGAGATAAACCACACCGGCCGATTGACTATTGTAAGGTGGTTATTCCCAGCCTGCGGGTTGGGTGAGTTTATTATTTAATACCGTTTGCTCAACAGGTATCGGAAAATAATAGTACTTGGGTTCAATGAAGCTGCGTGGCTGTTGTTTGTCTCTGCCAAACATAATGTTACCACTGGTTTCATCGGACAGATAGAAGCTGCCATCCGCAAGATAATACTTCACAATATTATTTCTTACTTCTGCGGGCAGCCCTGCTATAGGCCCTTCCTGTCCTTCCGCTTCCAGTATGGCAATGTCTGCCACCCCATCGCCGGTTACATCTATGCCGCCCAGCGCGGGTATATACATTCCCCTGGAATCCTGCCCCAATAAGGCGCCGGCTTTCCAGCGATAAAGATCATCAAACCTTCGTCCTTCGCAAGCCAGCTCCACCCTTCTTTCGCGACGGATCTCCAGGATCACTCCTTTATTTGTACCGTTTACTGCGGGATATTTTGCCGCCAGGTAAGCGTCCGGGTTGGCATTGGCTGTTGTAAGCACCAGGTCAGGCATTCCCACTCTTCTCCGTAACAGGTTGACGGTGTTATCCAGGTCGCCCTGTGTTAGTGTACCCAGCTCTGCTTTCGCTTCGGCGTTGCTCAGCAATACTTCCGCATACCTGAAAATCGGGAGATCCGTATAATTCAACTCCCAGCCACCTCTCAGGGCAGGATCACGCGGGTAAAACTTCAGTTGCAAATAACCGCCAAAGCTGGGTTTTATAATATAAGGGGCATTCCCTTCGGCGGTGGCGAAGCCCGGAGGCATAATGGTTTCTGCTAACCTGGGATCACGGTTTTGAAAAACTTCCACAAAAGTCTTTGTATCATAATTTGCTACACCGGTAAAAGCTGTTCCATCCGCATTTAAAAATTCGTTGGCGAGGCTTGCGCTGAGCGCCCATTGCCAGTCGAGCACCACATGGGTATTATTGGCCACCCCTTCTTCGCGGCTGTTTTTCTGCAGGAAAATAACTTCACTATTCGATGAAAGATTATTACTGGCAAACAAAGCCCTGAAATCAGCAACACCGGCGCCTGTATTATGGATGCTGAATCCGCCTTCCTCTATGATCGTTTGAGACGCGGAAACGGCCCTTTGTAAAAAAGTCTGTGCTGAGCTTTGAAGTCCCAGTTCATCGTGGTATACACGATAGGTGCCTTCATGCAAAGCTACTCTTGCAAGTAAGGTAAGCGCTGCCCAGCGTGTAACCAGGGTGCTGTTCGTACGTGCCGGGAGTATGTTGGCCGCTGCAAACTCCAGGTCGGCCATCACAGAATCTACGACCAGCGTACGCGGATCTTTTGCTTTGTATAATAACTCTTCGTCGCTCGTGCCTATCACACCGGAATACCAGGGCACATCGCCGTAGCGCTTCACCATATTGTAGTAAAAGTTGGCCCTGAAAAAACGGGCTACTCCTATATAGTGATTGATCACCGTCTCATCACCGGTAGCTTTACCTGCATTGTCCAGCAGGAAATTGATGCTGCGCAGGTTTTCCCAATTGTTCCATCCACTCACTGTGGCAGGACTAAGACCACCACGTATAAGATTATCCGTTTCGCTACCGCCTGTATATATCGATATATTGTCTGAATACAGGTCTTCCCAATTGGCCCGCAGCATACTGTAAAAGCCATTGGCATAGGTTTCCAGGTCGCCCGGGGTATTAAAAAAATCTTCCCTGGTGATAGCGCTCTTCGGCGTTCTTTGCAAAAAGTCTTTCTGGCACGAAGCGCCCAGCAGCACAACCGATACCAGTAATATGATATATTTATTTCGTTTCATTGTTAAAGAATTGGAGGTTTAGAAATTAAGATTCAAACCAAAAGAATAGGTACGCTGGAACGGGTAGGCTGCCTGCGGCCTGTTACCACTGCCCAGTGATTCGGGATCGAGCTTAACTTTGATATGCGATATCTCAAATATATTCTCTGCACTGAAGTAAAACCGGAGCTTCTCCAATCCGGCCCTTTTCAGCAACGAAGCGGGCAGTGTATATCCTACGGTTATGTTCTTCACCCGCATATACGCGGCGTTTTGCATATACCTTTTGTTGGGAATGCTCAACTGCTGATAGCTGTCTTCTGCCGTATACGCCCGGATAGCCGGAAAATAAGCATTGGGATTTTCGGGTGTCCAGTGATCGAGGTTCTGTACGGTAACGTTTGTCCAGGGTTGGGCAAAAATACCCCAGAAGTATACGTTGGAGGCGCCGGGGTACCAATCCCTTTTGCCGATACCCTGTAAAAATATACGCAGATCAAAGCCCTTCCAGCCAGCGGTCAGGTCCACGCCATAGGGAAACCTTGACCAGCTATTCCCCACAATGTACATATCTCCGGGATTATCCACCGTATTGTTGCCCTTATCAACCACCCCATCCTTATTCCGATCGGCAAATTTTGGATCGCCCACAAAGAAATTATACGATTGGTCATCCGTGCCCATAGCCCTTTGATTGGGATGATTCGCCATGTCTGCTTCGTCCCGGAAAAAGCCTTCAATTTCCGCACCCCATATTTCACCAATTTCCCGGCCTACATAATACCCTTCAAAGTTGCCACCCAATGACCTGGTAGGATTGTCAAATCTCGTGATCCAGGCACGACTATCAGCGAGGTTAAAGGCAATACCATAATAAAACGGACTACCCGCCAGTACTCCCCTGTCTCTCCAGCCCAGGCGCAGTTCCCATCCTTTGGTTTTCAGGTCTCCTGCATTTTCCCTGGGAACTGATGTACCAAATACAGCAGGAAGCGCTTTACCGGGTATCAGCATGTCTTTGGTGTACCGGGTATATTTATCAAAATTCAGCTCCAGCCGGTTGCTGAGAAAAGCAAGATCCACTCCAAAGTTGACAGTATTGATCTTTTCCCAGGAAAAGTTGTCTGAAACCGCCCCCGGTGCATATACTGCCAGCGGCCGGGTGTTTCCCAGGATGATGGGCACCTGTCCATTATTCATAATGGGAATATAGGGATATGTTTCCCGGTAAGGATCCCTGTTGGGGTCTACGAAAGTCTGGTTGCCCAGCGAACCATAGGAACCCCTGATCTTGAAGACATTCAGGGCTATGCTATTCTTAACCGGTTCAAAGAATCCTTCTTCCGAAACAACCCATCCGGCAGAGACAGAAGGGAAGAAACCCCATCTTTTGTTTTGCGGAAAACGGGAGGAGCCGTCGTTTCTGCCATTCAATTCCAACAGGTATCGCCCGTCATAATTATACCCCAAACGGTAAAACAATCCCTGCACCGCCCAGTCTGTGATCCTTTCCACAGGCGGCACCAATGCACCGGTGCTCAACCCGATGGAAGGCAGGTCATTGGATATTAACCCGTTCCTGCGAACGGAAAAATAGTTGTCGAACCTGTATTCCTGGTTATAACCCACCAATGCCTGCAGGGAATGTGCGCCGAAATCCTTGCTAAAATCGGTATATACGTTCAATACATTATACCGCGAGGTATTATTTTCATTTTGCGCCCAGGTATTGGCGAAAGTATATTGTATGGGGTTGTTAGGCCCTGTCTTATACGGCACGGGCACATCAAAAGACCTTGTAAGCGAAGCACCTCTTCTGAATGTAGCGTCGACATTGATGTTCAACACTTCTTTTATCAGCGCCGCTTTGGCAGAAAAGGTTGTCTGGAAATCATTCAGCCTGGTATTCTTTCTTCCGCCCTGCTGCAGGGAGCCCAGCACGGAAGCGCCGGCGGATGTCCAGCTTCCATCGGGGTTAAAGGGAACATCGAGTGAGTTGGTGCGGTTCACGTTCCAGAAAAAATCGCCATCCAGGTATACAGGAGCGTCGTAATCCCAACTCGTCAGCAGCGTATTGTTGGAAAGCTTTAGCCAGGAAGTAACGTCGAAGTCTACCTTACCTCTTGCGTTGTAACGATTGTACACATCATTGCCATATTTCAGCATACCTTCCTGGCGGTAATAGTCGCCGGACAGGTAATAGCTGATCTTATCGGAACGTTTGGAAACGCTGATATTGGTATTGTAGGTTGGAGCGGTATTGTGATAAGCTTCTTTCAACCAGTCTGTTGATCCGTAATAAAGCCAGTTATCGGGGTTGGTAGGATTCAGGATCGCCGAAGGAAGCGACGGATCTTCCGAACGTTGCTTTGCGTATTCGCGGGCCGCTTCGGGGTAGAGGTTGTACAGGGGGACGGCTGCCTGGTGTTTAAAATCCATTGCCTGATACGGATCTGTAACCAATGCCGGTAACTTGCCGAGCGTCCGGTAGGCTGCCATTGAATTTACCGATACATTCAGCTTGCTGCCCTTTGCCGATTTGGTAGTGATCAACACCACACCAAATGAAGCACGGGCGCCATATATGGCAGCAGAAGCAGCATCTTTCAGTACAGAAACGGTTTCAATATCATTGGGATTCAGCCGGGCTACCTCATCCATGGTAAAAGGCACATTGTCCACAACGATCAGCGGTTCTCCGCCATTGATGCTGGTAAAACCGCGGATATTGAAAGACGGGTTGGTAGTGGCTCTCCCGTTAGAGGTGGTGATATTCAGGTTGGGGATCAGCCCCTGCAATCCCGCTCCGAGATTGGTAAGCGGCCTGCTTTCCAATTGTTTGGCGGTCACCATATCAACAGCGCCGGTAAGGTTTACCTTTTTTTGGATACCAAATCCCACTACTACCACTTCATCCAGGTTTTGATCACCGGGCTCCAACTGCAGGTTAATTTCCTGGTTTTCCGTCACCGCCATTTCCACCGTCTGGTATCCTATAAACGAGATCTCGATGGTAGCCGCTCCGGGTACCTCCAGCTGGAAATAACCATTTTCATCGGTAAACACACCGGTTTTTCCACCCTTTACCCTGATGCTGACACCTGAAAGGCCATTGCCGGTCTCGTCCAGTATCCTTCCTTTTACAATAAAAACATTGAGCGCCGGTTTGGAAACTGTGGTCAGCAATACCAGGTTGTTATTGATCACTTTGTACTGCAAGCCTGTATTCTGCAATATTTTGTCCATCAGGTTCTGAATACTTTCATTCTGAACATGTACATCCACCAGCACATTTGCCGGCAACTGCCTGTCTTCGTATAGAAAACGGTAGCCGGCGTTTTTCTGAATGAGGCGAAACAGGGATTTTAGCTCAACATTCTTAACCGAAAGTGTGATCTCGTTCTGAGAATAACTCTTCGCTGAAACCTGGAGACATACTACCATCAGTAAGATTGCAGTTAACTTCATAATCAGTAGCAGTTTGCGAAATTTTGCATAAGAATTGCCGTCTGACTGCGTTACAATCAGTTTTTTCATAATTTTACGTTCTTGGTTTAAATAATAGGTGCAGCGGTCTCTTCCGAAGAAAACTGCACCGGATCTTAACTAAGTACAAGGGAGATGTGTCCGCATCTCTCTTTTCTTTTCAGTAATGCATGATCTGTTATTACATAAGCTTATCGGTTTGGTTTAAGGTATAATATCTATTTTATCACTATTGTTCTTCCTTTTACTTCAAAGTCAAAATGGTGTACATATTGCAGCGCCTCTAATGCCTGCATTACATCCTCATCCTCGTACACACCGCTAAATTGTTTATTTCCCAAACTGTCGTTGACCAGTACGATGTCTACATTGTACCATTTTTCCATCTTATCAATTACCGATGTAAACACCTCGTTATCAAAAACCAGCTGGTTGGTCACCCATGACACTTCCGGGATTGTCATGCTTTGGGCAAACTGCCGGAGGGTATCCAGGCGATATATTTCCTTCTTTTCTTCTGCTTTTTGAGGCTCTCCCGCCAATTGCAGTTCACCGGTGCGGATGGTTATTTTTTCATTAGGCTTTAGCTGGATCGGCGATCCGGGGTCTGCCTCGTTGATCAGCTCTACCGCACCCCTTATCAGGGAGGTCTGTACTTCACGGCTACCGGGATAGCTTCTCACATTAAAAGCCGTTCCTTTCACTACGATCTTCACCGTTTGCGCGTGTACAATAAATGGCACTGCTTTATTTTTCACCACATCAAAAAAAGCTTCCCCCTGCAGTGTCAGCTCACGGTTGTTTACGCCAAAATCCTTATCATACGTGATCTTACTTTCACTATTCAACCATACAACCGAACCGTCGGGCAGGATCGTTTTGGACCGTGTTCCGGGCATTGTCTTAA
The DNA here is from genome assembly GCA_037190885.1 of Chitinophagaceae bacterium. Lineage (GTDB taxonomy): Bacteria > Bacteroidota > Bacteroidia > Chitinophagales > Chitinophagaceae > Agriterribacter. Next base: position 135,326 of record JBBCJQ010000019.1, on the reverse strand, counting down.
ACTCATTTGTCAATGCAACGGGATTGCCGGATCCTTCCCTGCTATTCATCCTGTAAAAGAAAACAGATAGTACCGCCAGTAAGGTCAAACCTGCCGCTGCCATCCACTTCTTTCCGATACGTATCCCGCTTCTGATCTCCGCTACGGGAACAGCTTTGTCTGCTTCTTCGCGGAACAATCTCTCACGGAAACGTATCGTTGCCTGCTGCCTGCTGCTTTCTGCCGGTTCGTCCGACGGGTTCTCAAAATAGCGGGTATACAAATGCACCCGGTATGCCAGTTCCGCGTCCTCTCTTAAAAGCGCCTCCAGTTCTCTTAGTTCGTCAATACTGGCCTCACCGGAAAGCTTCCGGGCCACCAACTGCCAAATTCTATTGGAAATCATGCAAAAAGTCGTTTGAACATGTATAAGGATACAGTAACGGGGAAATACCCCTAAAAGAAAATAAAAAATTATGCCCGCTTGGAATAATTAGTGGCAATTATCCCCGGAAATTATAAACTTGCAGGTATATTGCTTATTATCTGTCCCGGTAACCGGTGTTATTACAATATCAATATAATGAGAAAGACAGGTACCGGACTAACTCATTGCTTATGCAACGGATGGGATTTTTTATTTTGTGTATTCACCTCTTTCTTTCACTACCGGTATTAAGCGCCCAGCCCTCCGCAGACAGTGTAAGACAACTGTTATATGCTTCCCCAGCACCGGGGAAACATCAAAAAATTGAGCTGCTCATCGATCTTGCCGCTGTATTGAACCGGGATTCTACCGACCTGGCGCTGAACTATGCCAATGAAGCCTACCTGCTCTCCCTGGAAGAAGACGACCGCCCGCTGCAGATACGCTCACTGATCGTGTTATCCGAAGGCTACCTGTATAACGACAGGTACGACCAGGCTTTACAATATGCTTACACTGCGCTGGACCATAGCATTGCGGAAAAAGATAAGACATTGGAGGCCGCCGCCTGCACCCGGCTGGCCTGGGTGTTTTTTGATATCGAGAATGCAGACCTTGCCATGGAATATCACCGCGAAGCACAGCGCCTGCTGGAGGAGCTAAATGATGAAGAAAAGCAGGTAGTGAACCTGAACGCAATAGGGCTTACTTACCTCATGAAAACGCAGTATGATTCTGCCATTGTGTATTTCAGCGAAACGATACAACGTGCAGAAAGCATCGGAGCAACATTCATGGTCACTGCCGGGCTGGTCAATACCGGCAACTGCTATAAAAACCTGGGTCAATACCGGGAAGCGCTGACATCCCTCCGGCAGGTAACACAAGCCTCCGGCAACAGGGCCCTTACCCAGGCAGAGGCATTGAACCTGATGGCGGAATGTCATCTGATGCTGAATAACTATGACTCCGCGAGGGCTTTGCTGGAAGAGTCGAGGGTATTCATTAACAGCTCTACGTCCAATACTAAAAAAGAGCTGCTGCTGGATAATCTCCTCATTTCATCCCGCCTTGCCAGCAACGACAGGAATTTTCAGCAGGCATACGAATATCTCACCAGCTATATTGATATCCGTGAACAGATCATTTCCAAAGCCAAGGCCGATGAAGTGGTAGGACTGAAGCTGAAGCGGCAGGAATACCAGAAAGAAGAGCAGGCAGAACTGCTGGCCGCCGAAAGAAAGCTGAAACGGTTCCAGCGCAACGCGTTTATAGTGGGCTTTGTTTTAATGGCGGTGATCGTGCTCCTGGTCATCAACCGCTTACGACAACGACAAAGGAAGGAAAAAGAGCTGGCCGCGATCAGGCAGGCACTGATGGAAAAAGATCTGCAAAGCGCTGTTGCTGAAAAGGAAATACTGAATAATAAGCTGGAATTTAAGAATGGCGAACTCAAGAATACGGCTTTATATATATCGCAGCGAAACGAAATGACCCGGCAGTTCATAGAAGAGCTGGAGGTGTTAAAGCACGGCTTTAAAAAAGAAAGCCTGTCCGAATTCAACCGGCTGATCAACCGCTTCCAGTACGATCTTGACCTGAACAGGGGCGTAAACGAATTTAACCTGGCTGCCGATGAAATGCATAAAGACTTTCTCTATAACCTCCACCAGCAATACCCCGATCTTACCGAGTCTGAAAAAAGACTGTGCCTGCAGATAAGACTAAATCTTTCCATCAAAGACATTGCTTCCATCAGGAATATTTCCGTTAAATCCGTTGAAATGGCCAGGTACCGGCTCCGCCGGAATTTCGGACTGAAGCACGAAGAAAGCCTGAATGAGTTTCTGAGTAAATTCTGAGAGAGGAGGAATTTATTGTTCTCTGGCTTTTCAGCGATTGTTAAGGGGGAATGGGGTGACAATGGGACTGCGGTACTTATTCGTACAAAACAATTTGCAGGAGGGAATAATATGAAGGCAGGATATATTGCCAGTGTTAAGTCAATTCAATAATGTCTGGTCTTTTTCCCGCAGATTACGCAGATAAGTGCTGATTTTAATAAGCTACTTCTGGGAAAATCCGCGAAATCTGCGGGAAATTTATTCATCACATTTTGGTTGACATAACACTAGTATGCCTGTACTAAAACTTCAGTGGGTATGCGCCAGCTTTTATGCAACTGCCGGATCATGTCTAAAGAAAGTTTCCGCTTCCTGTTCATGATCTCACTTGCACGGCTTTTCTGCCCGATAATATTTGCCAGGTCTGTTTGGGTCAAACCCAACTGTTCCATCCGGAACCTGATCGCTTCAATAGGGTCGGGCAGGTCAACAGGAAAATGCTCATCTTCATATTTCTCAATTAACAAGCTTAATATTTCCAATTCATCACCCTTAGATGTTCCCTTCTTTGCATCAAACAGCTTTTCAAGCCGAAGCATTGCCTGCTCGTAATCCTTTTTTGTCTTTATGGGTTTGATGTTCATGTTAAATCGTTTTAGCATTTATTTTGTCATACGCAGCATGTGCCCCGATAAACCGGATCCAGACCATCTGGTAATCAAAGTTTATTCTTACAATAAGCCGGTAAGCATTTCCCTTTATATTGAGTACAATTCTGTCGTTGCCAATAATACTTGCGCTTGGATATTCTGCCTTGATCTCATTAGGATTCGCCCATTCAGCTTTTGAGACTTCCTGGTACCATACTTTTAATTGCTGTTCACAATCATTGTGCTTTTCCCAAAACTCCCTGAGTATTTTCCTGGCGATTACTCTCAACGCAGTTGTTTTTACAAAAATAAGGAAAAGTTACCAATTCGGGAACTTTTCTTTGTCAAAAATTCAGCCACGTTGTTGCTAATACTGTCTAAGGAACTAAACAGAATTTCTGTACATTGAAAATCAATCCATTAGAAATCTTTGTGTCCGTTAAGCTATTTCTCTGCATACGTCAATCGTCAGCGACTTCCTGAAGATTCTATAACCACCGTTCTGTACAAGTGAAAGTCAATGCTGCATCATTATATGGTACTGCCATTTTACCAAATAATATACCTGCTCAGTATTCCGAAAATAAGGAAAAGCAGCGCCAGCAGGCTGATAGCCGATGTCGCAATACCTGTTTTCTTGTTGCTCAGCCAGCCGCTCAGCCCTAAAGATGCAATGATGGCCACAAGTCCCAGCAACAGGAGCTTTACAAGACTTTGATGATGGGACTGAATACCGGCTGTTTCTTTGTTCAGGTCTATCATAGACCAGCCCAGAGCCGACAAAAGAAAACACATGGAGGCGATCATGAGCCCCATGATCAGCCAGAATTTGATCTTCTTCTCCGTGCCGAACGCGAGTATGGCACTCAAAAAAGTGAATGAAAAACCGCCGAGGACGGAGCTTACCAGGGCCAATTGCTTTATACTTTCTTCCATGGGGTTTGTTATTCAGATTTTACAATATCGTTGCTCAGCAAAAATTGGTTAGTTTGATACAGCTAATCCGGCTCACTGGAAAATGTTACCTGAAAACCATAACAATCATGAAACGTAATTTCCTTTCTCCCGTATGCTGTTTCGGCAACTATTTCAACTATTCCGGCTTTGCCTTCTAATTTTTCCCGTAAACCGTTAATGGTATCCATTTTAAAATAAAGACCGCAGTTGTTAGCATTTGCAATCGTGTTCTCCAATTGTGCGTACAGCATAAACATAGCGTCGTCCCAACGCATCATTGCCCAGTCTAAACCACAACCCGGCTCTTCATGCGTACCAATGCAGGTAAACCCTATGCTTCCATACCATGATTTTGCAAAACCAACATCTGGAACACGAATAAAGGGAAGCAGTGTTGTCATAACAGTGCGTTTTACATTTACAATGACAAGAAACTTTCTGTTTGCGGGTTACACGACACAAAGACTAATATAAATATATGATTATTACACGCAATTGCTGATATTGAAAATTAATCAGGAAGATCTTCAGAAATTTGAAATTTCTCTTCATCCTTCTGCGGCGGACACGTCCTCCTTCTTGGGATGGAATAAATTTCCCTACGCTCAACACCACTATCGTTTAGATACATAGTCGTGTAATACAACATCCGGCCGCTCTTGTAAAAAACCGTTCTTCCCCGTTAGCTTATTATTGCATATTGGCAACTAGAAAATCAATAATCAAATCAAAATGCTTAGCAGGTTCCGCATGATTGCCGTTAACGGGAATATGCTGATAAAAGTACCGGTAATTGTTTTTTTTCAGCCTTTCAACCATTTGCTCAGCCATCAGCGTTGAAGGCCAAACTTCATCTTCTTTTGCAGATATAAAAAGAACCGGGCAATCCATTTTTTCTATTTGAATCCTCCCTTCATCCTGTACGTCATTTTCTTTTGACATCTCTAAAACTCCACCATAAAAGTCCCCATCTGTCAACTTTTTTAGCGCATTCTTTGAGGCAGGGGCATAAGGTATTTCTTCATTATTGAAAGACCAGGAAGAAGTTGCATTCCAGCCAAACCGGGATGGTAAATTAAAGCCTGGCGCTACAATTGCCACGATTGCGCCAAAACCGCTGTAATGACTTCCAATGTTTAAAGCCAATTCTCCTCCTCTTGAACCTCCTAATAAGACAATTCGATCCCTGTCAATCTTCGGATGACTGGCAATAGTTTGAATGGTATCATAAATAACATTTATAGATATTCTGTCTATTTCAGGTGGCGTATTTGCCGATCTGAAATAACCAACCGATAGAAAAGCAAATCCGTTTTTAAGAAATAGTTCTCTCACCTCTTTGGTTTCTTCACTTGCGTAGACATTTCCACCTTCACTGCCACCAAATCCTACAACAAGGGGCTGTAATTCTCCATCAGACAAAAATAGCGCTGTATCAACCCGTCCATAATTTTTGGGCTGTTTTAATCCGCAGCCATAAACCATTATTACCAATAAGCATAATATCCGGATCAATCTTTGAGTAGTGGTTTTTGTATTGGTAATACAAGTCATATATTTTTTGCTTGCCTGGAGTATATAAATATATGATTATTACACGCAATTGCTGATATTGAAAAATAAATCAGAAAGGTTTCCTGAAAATCAGATTTCGCTTCATCCTCCTGCGGCGGACACATCCTCCTGCGGCGGACACGTCCTCCTTCTTAGGATGCATGCCAATACATCTGGGGTAAGCTACTGCAAGTCAACGACCTGTAAAAAGCGAATTGTTCCTGATATCCGTGCTGCGAAGGTTGCGTACGGACACGCAATCGGGCGGCCGCTGCCCCGGAACATGTCCTCACGTTCCGTTTGATGCAGGTTGAATTGAGGATGCCGTTGTTGATGTTTGTAAGCTGGCTATGCACAGAGCCTTTCATGAGCAGATAAAGCGGTGAACCCGAATGATAAGCAGAAAACGGAACGGTAATTCTTTTACTCACCCTTCCTCCATTATCTTTTTGATCTTTTCCAGTTCAATAACATCTATCTGGTCTTTAGGTCGGTTGACGGATTTTTTATTGACTATGAGTTGATTAATATGCAGGAAAGGAACTTTGACATCGTCTATGGTTGCAATGGCGGCCATCTCGAGACTTTCATCAAAGCTGTATTCCTCCAGGCCTTTCATGTTAACAATAATATCCAGGCGCAACCCATTCAATAAATGAAAATCAGTCCAACCTGGAACAAATTGTATCCTGTCCAACATAGGGTAGTCGCCCATCCCGCATTCTATAAATGCTGCCTCTAATCGCTGCCGGTTCAGCGTCGTATCTTCAAGCCAGATATCTATGTCTCCGGTAAACCGGTGATAACCATGCAAATTAGCGGCATATCCGCCTACCATTATATACCTGACAGCATTATTTTGCAGCGCTCGCCAGAAGTTCAGTATTACTTCATCAAATATGTCCACAGGATTTATTTATTCCTATACGGCTTATGCGTTATTACCGCTTTTTCCATGGTCAACTGTATCTTATACAAACGGGTGGTCATTAAAAACCTCTCTTTGTAAGAGCGTTTCAGCGCTTCCCGCAAAAGGTCATCTCCGGCTTTTTCGTATCCGGAGGCAGGTTCCTCTACTATATTTTTCTTCCGGGACATTTCGTTGATTTTACTACATGCTGACTGCAATTTAGTAAAAAATATGCCTACAGGCAATACGGCACAATCCGGTTACAGGGTTATAACCTAACATTTACACTCCGACACAGATAACACTTTTTCATACTGTTTTGGTTTCATTGCAGCAGTTTTCCCCTCCTGTAGAGTGCTTGTAGAGGTGATCTCGGTCTCAAGTAGGGGTGGAAAATATGGTATTGGGTTTTTGACAGGATATATTTGTTTGGACATGTGTTCTTTGCCTCAAAGCATTAAAAATCAATCACAAATGCAAAAGATCAAACTACTGCTTACGAAAAAGCTATGGCTTTTCTGTCTGTCTGCACTTATGATACCGGGGCTCTTTGCCGGTGCCCTTCAGACGGACTGGACGGTAAATGGAAAAATAACCGATAAGGGTGGAAATGCCATCGCACATGCCAGTGTGACGGTGAAAAACAGTACTGCCGGTGGCACCAGCGATGAGGCGGGTAACTTTTCACTGGTGGTGCCTGCCAATGCCACCCTTGTGATCTCCGCCACGGGATTTGCACCCACAGAAATAAAGCTGACCAGCAACAACCAGCAGCTCCAGGTCACCCTCCAGGACTTGCAGGAAAACCTGGAGGAAGTGGTAGTGGTGGGTTATGGTACCCAAAAGAAAAGCGATGTAACGGCGGCGATCTCCACCGTGAACACCAAAAACATTGAAAGGCAGCCTTCCGCCAACCTGGGTACCCTGCTGCAGGGACAGGCTGCCGGTGTAACGGTAGCCACCTCTTCCGGGAACCCCGCGGGCAACCCGGTGGTGCTGGTGAGAGGACTGAACAGCATGAACAACGACCGTCCCCTGTACGTGGTGGACGGGGTGCCGCTCGGCTATGTGTATGACCTGAACCCCAATGACATCGCTTCCATCAGCGTATTGAAGGATGCTTCTGCCGCCACCATTTACGGGGCGCAGGCAGCAGGCGGCGTGATCCTTATCACTACCAAAAAAGGGAAATCAGGCGAGCCTGCCGTTAACTATAACGGATACGTGACCACGCACCAACTCAATCATAATATAGGACTGCTGGACAAGGTACAAATGAACAAGGTAGTGCGGGAAGCCTTTACCAACGACGGCGCTACACCGCCTGCCTATACCGATGATGATTCGAGATATGGCAATACCGACTGGCGCGGCGCTTATTTCAAGACCGGGCTGGAGCAAAAGCACGATGTGGATGTATCGGCCGGCAGTGAAAAGATGAACTACCGCCTGTCCATGGGCGCCTGGGAGCATACCGGCACGGTGATCAACTCCGGCTCAAAAAGGTATAACGCACGGCTGAATTCGGAAATAAAGCTGTTAAAGAACCGGCTGAAGATAACGCCCATACTGGCCTATACAAGGTTTAACAACAAAGACTATGGCGATGTGCTGGGAGACGGCAATGCCGGCTTTTCCGATATCATGAATATTTATGCCAACAATCCGCATAAGGAGATATACGATCCCACTACTCCTCACGGTTATGCCAAACCGCTACCGGAGCTGACGGCCAATAACCCGGGTAACCCCGTAGGCGAAAGAATGTTGTCGCAGAACCGTACTATTGACGACCATTTTCAAATGAACCTGGCTGCCGATCTGAAGCTCTACAAGGGACTTTCCTATAATTTCTCCATTGCCAAAACCATCGTGAACGGATTTGGCTACAGCCAGACAGACCCTTATGATTTCGGCGCCCAGTCTTTTGTTGAAAACCCATCGCGGTTTGAAACCCGGAGCAGATCGGAATATATGGTGTATAACCACCTGCTGAATTATGACCTCCGGCTGGGTGAGCACGATATAAAGGCTTTGGCCGGGTTTTCAAGACAAAAGGACGAATACCGGGGCACCACGGCAGGAGGTAATCACCTCTCCTCACGCCTGATCGAATCGCTCTCCGGCCTGATCGTGGACGGCCCTGCGGATTATATCCGGGGTGGCGGATGGAATTATGCCAATACCCTGCAGTCTTATTTCGGTCGCCTCAACTATAGCTTTGCAGATAAATATTTTATACAGGGTAGCATACGGAGAGACGGCTCTTCCCGTTTCGGCCCTGAAAACAAGTACGGTAATTTCTATTCGGCATCTGCCGGCTGGTCGGTGCACAATGAGGATTTCTTTGATGTGCCGTTCATCAGCGAGCTGAAGCCCAGGGTGAGCTACGGGATCGTGGGCAACCAGAACATCAGTAATTTCCAGTTCCTGGCGATGATCTATCTGCGTGCCGCCGACCCCCTGCTGAACTATCCCTTCGGGTCCCTGCCCAGTCAGCAGGTAGCTGTTGGCGCCACGGCGGTAGCACTGGCCAATAATAATATTAAGTGGGAGCAAACAGCTACATTCAATGCGGGCCTTTCTTTCGGCTTACTCGAAAACCGCCTCAGCGGTACCTTCGATTATTTCCGGTCAAAAACAACCGATATGCTGGCAGAAACCCCGATCCCCGCTTCCTCAGGGATAACCAGGCTGCCGATCACCAATATCGCCGATATGGAAAACCGCGGCTGGGATCTCTCGCTCACATACAAGGGCAATGCCGGTAAGGATTTTCATTTTGATGTAACGGGTATCGTGTCGCATGCCAGAAACAAGATACTGAAGCTGGGATACGAGGAAGGGGTGATCGTGGACGGTTTTGTTGACTTCAATAACCGCCCGGCTACCATCACGCAGCAGGGATCACCGTTAGCGTCTTTTTATCTCTATCAAACGGAAGGCATTTTCAGGTCGCAGCAGGAAGTGGACGCCCATGTTAACAGGGATGGTAATTTGCTGCAGCCGAATGCAAAGCCCGGTGATATCCGGTTTGCCGATACCAATGGCGACGGCACCATAAACGATAACGACAAAGTGCTGATGGGGAATGGATTGCCCAACCTCGATTTCGGGTTGACGTTTAACGCCTCCTACAAAAACTTTGACCTGAACCTCTTCTTCAACGGTAAGCAGGGACAAAAAATGTACAATGGCGCTAAGATGTTTTTATATCGTTTTTTCCGGTCGGACGATCTGCTGAATGCCTGGTCGCCATCCAACACAGATGCAGAAATGTTCCGGCTTTCCAACAGCGACCAGAACCAGAACTTCCGTGTGTCGGATTATTTCCTGGAAGATGCTTCTTTCATCCGGTTGCGCAACATCCAGTTGGGATATACGGTACCGCAACAGCTTACCCAAAGGGTATCGCTGAACAGGCTGCGGATATATGCAGGGGCCTTTAATCTCCTGACCTTTACCAAATACTCAGGATTTGACCCCGACCTGTCCAGCAGCGGTATATTCAGCCGGGGCGTAGACAGGGGCTTCTACCCGGTGAGCAAATCATTTGTGGCCGGCATCAACATAGGCCTGTAACAATGACGGAGAATACAATATGAAACCCGCAAGGAAAAAATTAAAAGACATTATAATGAAAGCAAAAATAATACTGGCGATAGCTGTGATGGTGATCGCGGCTTCCTGCTCAAAAAGCTTTATTGAGCTTGATGACAAACAGAACCTGACAGAAAATACCTTTTGGCTTACCCGCCAGGATGCCATACAGGGTATCACGGCCGCCTATGCCGCCCTGCAGGGACATGACGGCAGCAAGTGGACGCTCTTTGAAGAAGTGTACACAACACTAAACTACAAAGGGGATGATATTGACAATAACCAGAATGAGCCATATGGTAAAACGCTGGCATCGTTTACCAACGGCGCAGAAGAAAGCGGACCCTGGAACCTGTGGGCTACCTGTTATGCAGGGATCGCCAGGAGTAACCAGGTAATAGAAAATGTACCTGGTATAGAGGCCGTTTCCGAACAGGAAAGAAATGAGATCGTAGGAGAGGCAAAATTCTTAAGGGCGTATAATTATTTTCTGCTGGTAAACGGGTTTGAAAACGTGCCGCTGGTGCTTCGCTTCGAGAAGGATATTGGTAAGCTGCAAGCGCCGCAGGCAAGTCCGGCAGATGTATGGAAACAAATAGAAGACGACCTGCGGGATGCGGAACAGGTACTGCCCGAATCATACCCTGATGCATTTAAAGGACGCGCAACAAGAGACGCGGCAAAATCCCTGCTGGGCAAAGCTTATCTGTTCCAGGAAAAATGGGGCGATGCCGAGAACAAGTTCAGGGAAGTATATGGTAAATACGCTTTGCTGGACGACTATGAAGACAATTTCAACGGGCTGGCGGAAAACGGATCTGAATCGGTTTTCGAGATCCAGTTCAGCGGCGACAGGAGCATTGCGGATGAAAGACATTCCTTCAACTTTGAAGTGGCACCTTATGTGCTGGATGGCTGGGAGCTGCTGTATCCTTCCGACTGGCTGGTGGAAGAAATGAAAAAAGATGTAATGCCCAACGGCGACTATTCCAAAAGAGTATACGGCAGCCTGTTTTTCGATGCGCCCGGCTCCGAAATGTGGAACCTGGCCACACCTGCTGAGATGGTGAGCTATGCCTCCGTGGCTTCACAGCTCACCCGGCCCAGTTACTTTAAAAAGTATGCCTATCCTTATGACAGGGGAGGTGCTTATCCCGGTTCTAATATTTCGGTTATCCGTTATGCCGATGTGCTGCTGATGTATGCAGAAGCACTGAATGAAAATAACAAGCCCGGCGATGCCATTGACATCGTAAATGAAGTGCGGGCCAGAAGCAGCGCCGTGGCGCTGAATGCAGCAGACTTTAACCAGGAGCAGTTGCGGGAATGGATCCGCCACCATGAGCGTCCCGTGGAGCTGGCGATGGAATGGGGCATTCGCTGGTTCGACCTAATCCGGTGGGGACACGGTAACACGGCCAAACTGAATGTGAAGGATCTGCTGACCGCACACAGCAAACCGTTTGCCGCAAATTATGTGGAAAATAAGCATATCCGTTATCCTATTCCTGCCAGGGAAATGGCGGTTAACCCGAGCTTAACGCAAAACAACGGCTACTGATGAGTGGGAAGTGGGTAGTAGTCAGTAGTAAGTAGTTAGTGGTGAAACTTACCACTTATTACTAACTACTTACCACTTATTACTTCCCACTTACTACTTAAATTGTGTAAGAATCTAAAACATACGTATCGAGATGAACCGTTTTTTTACGGAAGCGCAAATAACTGAGCTGGTAGCAGAATACTATGGTATAGAGATAAGTGTTAAAAAGCTTACCGGTGAATATGATCTGAATTACCTGCTCCGGGCAGCGGACGGGAAGAAATATATACTGAAAATTTCCGGCAGCAATGTGAGCCCTGATTTTGCAGACGCACAGGTGAAGATCATCAATCACCTGGCCGGCAGCGCTGTCCGCGATCAATTTCAGCGGCATATTACCAATAAAAGCGGGGAAGACCTGACGGTCATTCACAAAGATGGTCAGCAATGGTATGTACGCCTGCTGACTTTCCTGGAAGGCAACTTCTGGATAGACGCAGCAGGACTTAAAAGCGAGATATATGAAGCGCTGGGAAGCTTCCTCGGTGCAATGGACAAGGCATTGATCTCCTTTTCACATCCTGCCATGCATCGTCATTACTTGTGGGATATCAGTCGCGCCGCTGAAGCACAGGATAAGCTGAAGCACATTAAAGATCATGAGAAACGCAGGATAGCCGGCTATTTTTTGCTCCAGTTCCAAACGGAAGTGCAGCCGGCATTGCATACACTCAGGCATGCTTATATACACAATGATGCCAATGATACCAATGTGCTGGTAAAGGATAATATGATCGCCGGGTTGATCGACTTCGGCGATATGGTGTACAGCGCCCTGATCAACAACCTGGCGGTTGCCTGCACCTATGCCATCATGGATAAGGATAATCCCGTTTCGTATGCGTCCATGATCGTACAGGGTTACCATGCCATATATCCGCTGGAAGAAAAGGAAATTGACTTGTTATACTACCTGATAGCAGCAAGACTGTGCATCAGCGTCGCACAATCTGCTCACAATGCTTCCCTGGAAACCAACAACACGCATCATTTTATTTCGGAAGATGCTGCCTGGCGCTTACTACACAAATGGATCCGCATCAACCCGCTGAAGGCACAGCACCAGTTCCGGAAAGCCTGCGGGTTCCCGGGAGTGATCAGCGATATAAAAGATCATTCCGCCATGATAGAAGAGCGGAAAAAATACATCGGTAAAAACCTGAGCATCAGCTATGGTAAAAAGCTGAAAATAGTAAGAGGTGCTTTACAATACTTATACGATGACAGGGGTGATACGTATGTGGATTGCGTGAACAATCCATCTCATGTAGGACATTGCCACCCTGTAGTGGTAAAAGAAATGCAAAGGCAGATCGCAACACTCAATACCAATACCCGCTACCTGCATGACAGCATGCCGGAATATGCCAAACGCCTTGCGGCAACCCTTCCCTCTTCCCTGCAGGTATGTTATTTTGTGAACAGCGGCAGCGAGGCCAATGACCTGGCCATTCGTATGGCCCGGCATTATACGCAACAGGAGGATATCATTGTTCTGGACCATGCTTACCACGGCACTTCCACCGTGGCAATGGAAATGAGTCCTTATAAATTCAATGGCAGGGGCGGCAGCGGTAAAAAGCCCTGGATCCATATTGCGGAAAGTCCCGATCTCTATCGTGGCCCCTACCGCTACGGCGATGAAAAAGCCGGTGAAAAATATGCAGCGGATGTACAACGGATCATTGGATCGCTGCAAAAGCAAAATAAAAAGCCGGCCGCCTTCATTTGTGAAACCCTGCTGGGTGTGGGCGGACAAATGCCCTTGCCGTCCAATTACCTGAAAGAAGTGTATACTCATGTAAAAGCGGCAGGCGGCGTTTGCATTGCCGATGAAGTGCAGGTGGGCTTCGGTCGGGTAGGAGAAAAATTCTGGGGATTCGAGCTGCAGAATGTGGTGCCCGACATAGTGGTAATGGGGAAACCTATCGGTAACGGACACCCGCTGGCTGCTGTTGTGGTGAGCCGGGAAATTGCCGACAGCTTTAATAACGGGATGGAATATTTCAACACGTTTGGGGGTAATCCTGTTTCTATGGTAACCGGTTTGGCCGTATTACGTGTTATTGAAGAAGAGGAGATGCAACAGCATGCGCTGGAAACAGGCAATTATCTGATGGAAGGTTTACAAAAGCTGATGAGCAAACACCCCATCATTTCGGATGTACGGGGTCATGGGTTATTTATTGGAGCAGAGCTGGTAAAAGACAGGAAGACCATGGAGCCTGCCGTACCGGAAATTGACAACATAGTTGAAATAGTAAAAAGCAGGGGATATTTATTGAGCACCGACGGACCCTTGCACAACGTATTAAAAATAAAGCCACCTATGCCCTTTGACAAACAAAATGCGGATGAGTTGCTGCAACTGCTTGATGAAGCCCTGACAACATTCCGGCATTCATAATACTACGTTACTATTTTTTAAGCACTAGCTGAAGCGACTGGGTGATCCTCTTACCGGCAATGGTCATCTGTGCCTCCACTGTCTTCACTGATATATCAAGCAGTTGGGCAATCTCCTTATATTTCAGCCCATCTTCCCGCACCAGCTTAAAAATGAGCCTGCATTTCGGCGGCAGGCTGTCTACAGCCCTTTGCAGTTGACCAAGTATCTCCTTTGAGATCAGGAGGTCTTCAGGACTGGCGGAAGTATCGGCCACGGCAGACAGATGAAGGCTATTCCAGTCAAACTCATCCAGCGCCCTCTGTTTACTGCAATGCCTGATAGACAGGTTTTTGACAGCTACATACAGGTAGAGCTTGAGATTACCGATCTGCAGCAACCGCTCCCGCTGACGCCAGATAGCCATAAAAGCATTTGAAACAATTTCCTCTGAAGCCTGCTCGTCTTTCACAAAAGTATAGGCCAGGTTAAACAAGCCATTGTAGAAATGATCGAATATTTTCTCATATGCCGCCTGATCATCAAACAGGGCAACCCTCTCTATCCAATATTGCAATTGCAGGTTTCCGGGCATGAGAAATAGAGCTTGCGTGATAGTTGGTTCAGAAGCAAAGTAAGCATTTTTTTCTCAATGGCACCGGACCGCCGGGAGAATTCACAATTACATATTACCGGAGGATTACTGACATGTTATATTTTTTTCGCAAGAGATATATCCTTCCACTTCACAAGCTTCTCTCCGATTATGCTTGGAAGCGGACAATGAAAGGTGCAGTACACCGGAATATTTGTAATAGCCGACTTTACCTCTCCCCGGGGTCTGGCAGAGCCGACCCCGGGATATAGACTGCCTGTCATTGCCACAACAAAATGAGATCATATCTAAAACAAAAACAGCCGTTCCCTTCCGCCTACTTTTCCACCCAGTTGACGAATATTATAGGTAAACGTCAACATGAAATACCGCTTCAGAACCGTGGTTTCTATGTCATTGATATAGTTTTCCGCAACGGACCGTTGCACCTGGTTGTTTTGGTTCAACAGGTCGAAGGCCGACAATTTTAGCTGCCCCCTGTTCTCCTTAAGAAAGAGAAAATTAACAGCGGCATTCCAGCGGTAGATATTCTTCTGTATGCCCGGCGCCACCTGCGGGTTGTACCTGTAATCCAGACTGGTTTCCCATACCCATCTTTTAGGTAACCGCAGAACGATCTCACTGCTGGAGATATGCGTGGTGACATTCAACCCGGGAAATGTGGGATCCTGGTAAGCAGACCGGTTGTGCTGTACCGAATAACGCTGCCGCCACTCAAACTGGCTTTTCCAGTCCAGCCCGACATTGATACCCGGATTCAGCAGCCAACTATTGATCCCACTCCTCATTCCGTTCAGCAGCATCAGTCCGCGGTTATAGGTACCCCACATGCTAAAGCCCGTTGTAAACTTCCATTCGGGCGTCATCCTGAATTCTTTATTTGCGCCCAAAGACGTGTTCAGCCACCAGATACCGGCAGCATTCACCGGCGTGGTCACCTGCACACCGTTCCTGTCAACCGTGCGGGCACGTATAACCGCATTATCAGCATACGATCCGTAAGCATACACATTATAGTTGATCCCCTTTTTCATATCATAGTGATAAGTATTGACGTTGATACTATGATTAACGGCAGGCTTCAGCGCCGGGTTACCCTGTTGCACATACAGGGGGTTGGTATTGTCCTCTACCGGCTGCAGGTCATTCACCTGTGGTTCGGTGGCATTTACATTGTACGCAATATTCCATTTTGCAATATTGATCTGCAGCGAGGGCAATACAAAATGAAACCTTTGATCAATAGGCTGATCCTTCCGGAAACGGTTGTCAATAGAAAGCATCTGGTAGTTGATACCGGGCATAACGGAAAAGTTTTTATACGTGTATTTTACCGCCATCCTGGTATTACTGCGAAACCCCGTCCTGTTGAAGCCGTTACTCAGGCTTTCGTTGATCTCGTCATAATCCACTCCCCCGTTTTTCTCATAGGTTTCCACATTATCTTTATTACTGAAGTAATCAACATTTTCACTGAACTGCAGGGAGAAGTTATCGTTCAGCGGCTCTGTATAATTTACGGAGGCGTTAACGGTTGTATTGTTCAACGCACGCTGCCTTAGCTGCTGGAGTATAGTGGTAACCGGTACAGCATCCCGGTAGAAAATATTGACGGCGTCATTATACTGATCATTGCCGGTACCGGAAAAAGATGCCCTGCCGGAGGCAAACAGGGAACGCCCCTTCTTTTGAAAGCTGCGCCGGTAAGTCAGTTGATTAGCGAATTCCATTGCCTGGTTGTCGAGCCATTGCCGGTTATCACTTTCATTCAGGTTGCCATCCACATTATTGAAGGTATTGTATCGCATTCGTTTGTCGGCGTCTATGCCTGATAAGGTCAGCGAGGGTCTGAATTCCAGCACAGACAGCGAGTCAATATTCCATTTGAGAAAGCCGCCGATACGGTGTGTGTTGTTAATGTTCAGCTCATCATTTACATTACGCGTAACCATATTGGTATCTCCGAAAAATTGCTGACGGTTAGCCAGTTGATCCACCCTGCTGCTTATTTTACCATAGAAATACTGGAGATTAAGTGTCAGGTTCTTACCCAACTGATTATTTAGGTTCATACCAGCGCCGGTTGATTTTTGTATTCCCTGGCCGGTCCCTCCAAATGAGATACCATTCAGGGCAAATCCGCCTTCACTCGTCACCATCATACTGTTAAAGCCGCTCCTGTTGAATCCGCCGATGCTATTGATATCTCCCATGCCAAAGCCCGGGCGGTTGATGTTGTTCGTAAAGCCCAGCAGGCTTACCTGCAGGGTGTCCCTGAACAAATTCAGTATTCCGCCGGTTTCATATCGCTCATCCGTACCGCCTCCTGCATATGCCTTCCCAAACCATCCTTTTTTGATGCTGCGTTTCAGCTTCAGGTTTACTACCTGCCCGATCTGTCCTTTCGGCAGGTTGGGGTCCTGCTGCATTTGTTCCTTATCATCCGTCACCTGTATTTTATCAATGATATCAGCAGGCAGGTTTTTAGTTGCCATCTGCGGATCGCTGCCAAAAAACTCCTTGCCATCTACCAGCAACCGGTTTACCTTTCGTCCATTCACGGTAATATTTCCGTCGCCATCCACCACCACCCCCGGCAGCTTTCGCAGCAGGTCTTCCACCAATGCGTTTGGCAATGTTTTAAAAGCTTCCGCATTAAACTCAATGGTATCCTTTCTTACCATTACCGGTGGCCGTTCCGCTACCAGCAATACTTCTTCCATCAGCCGGGCATCCGGTTCCAGCCGGATCGTTCCCATATCCAGCTCCGGGGTGGCGTCTGTCAACATAAACGATTTCCTGTACACGGCCGAACCTGCATGCGTAATGATCATACGGCAGGAATCTCCCAATGGTAAACCCGGGACTTTAAAAACACCTTTCGGATCACTTAGCCTGTAGGTGATCAGCACCGTATCGCTGGCTTTAAAAACGGCAATCGTTGCCAGAGACAACACCTGTGTACCCGAAGTATCCGTCAGCTTTCCGGTAATACTTCCCTTCTGCGCTGAAGCGCTCAGCACACTTATACTACATACAATAAGCATCCATGATCTCATACAAATAAATTCCCATTTAGAAATACACAAAAATCAGCCGAAAAGCAATATTACCAAATTTTAATAAAATTACGAATTTTTCGTAATAATTATTTATTCAACTGTAAGTGGCACTGTTCCACTCATAAAAAGTTAAACCGGGTTTTATACATATTGCGCTCAATTCAACAACCCCATACCGGTAGCTGCATTAAAATAACAAATCCATAGTATCTGCATTATATTTCCTTAACAGACCACTCCTAGCTTGCATATCAAAACAAAGCTGCCAATGACGATCTTAAAAGCCGGAATGGGAGTGCTGTCAAAAACGGGACGGTTTTTTATCACAGTAGTTATCCTGTTATCCGCCTGTTTATATATACGGTGCAGCATTTATAGTTTCCAGGAGACATCTCCCTTTCAGGGAAGCCACCTGTATAACCCTTACGGTGGCAACAGTTCAGGTTCATGGTCCAAAGCCAATTTTCACACACATGCTATTGCCTGGGGTCGCATTACCAACGGGCATCAAACCCCTGAGGAGATCATTGACGTTTATAAAAATCTGGGTTATGATATTTTGTCTATTTCCAATTATCATAATATAAAAGAGGTAACCGGCTCTGCGATGAAGAGTATCCCTGTTTATGAACACGGTTATAACATCTTCAAAACACACCGGTTGGTATTTGAACCTTCGAGAGTGAATTTTTTTGATCTTCCGTTTTTTCAGACCACGAACATGAAGCAATCAGTGATCAATGCACTCGCCAATGAATCAACCTGTATTGCATTAAATCATCCGGTGAAAAGGAACGGCTACCCGGATAAGGACCTGGAAAAACTTTCCGGTTACGATCTTATGGAAGTATTGAATCACTCTGCCAACTCAGCCGTTAAATGGGATGTGGTCTTATCAGCGGGCAAACCGGTTTGGTGTGTTGGCAATGACGATATGCACAATGCCGAAAAAGAATCAGAAGTTGGTGTCTGCTGGGCGATGTTATATGATGTGAGGGACAGTGCAGACATAACGGAAAAATTAAAAAAGGGAAATGCTTATATCGTAAAAGGTAAAAAAGGTGTCTCCGGGAACGCGCTAAAAAGCCTCGTAGTCAAAGCCGATACCATGGTGGTGAAGCTTGCAAGACCTGCACAAACCGTCCGGTTCATCGGGCAACAGGGTGTGGTACGGCAAACAGCAGCGCAGCAGGATTCGGTTGCTTATGTTTTCAGAGCGGATGACACCTACATAAGGACGGAAATTATCGATGGTGACGATATGATCTACCTGAACCCTGTCATACGATATGACGGGGTGGAAACACCTTCGAATTACGGCACTGCAACCGTAAATATCATCGCTACGATGTTGTACCGGGTTCTGGTATTACTGATCAGCGGGGGGGTGCTGTTGTTGTTATACCGGCGATCGTTTTACAGGCTGCTGGCAGCACTTGGAAAGATACGCTACCGGGGACGCAGGCTATCCTGGGATGCCTGATACAACAGACTGTCCGATCGTTTAAAAAAAACGGTTGTCGGGTTTTCGAACAGGTCTTTCTGCTCAGCAATCATTTCCACCGGCAGGTTGTTCAGCTTCCCCGCATCTTTTTTCCTGCCTGTCAGAACAGCGCTTTCGTGCTTCTCCAGAAAGGAAAGGATCTCTGCTGAATCACTCAGCGGTTGCACAAAACCTTTTATATAAAAGTTAACAGCCGAGTTGTACATACCGAAACTTCCCAGTACCGCCTCCGGCTTGTTGATCAGTTGCAGGTTACTGGTGACAGGGTTTTGCCTGTAAACATAAGGATAGGCCATACCCAATGCCACACAATTAAAAACGGAAAAGCCTGTCACAAAAAATACAAATGCATGTTTTTGTCTTCTTTTCATCCATCTGCCCGTGATGAAGATCGCTATAAGCGGTATGATAAAAACAAGCGACCAGTAAGGAGTATTTTTATCCAGGGAACTCTCCGATCGCAAAGCAAAAAAAGCTGCGATCCCCAAAAGCAGGTAAACCCCGCTGAGACTGTACAAAAAGGGGTATATGCGCTGTATTCTTATCTGCAGGAATATGTATCCGGCGACGATAGCTGCAAAGGGATAACAGATCATCGGATAGTTGGGAAGCAGGGTACCGGAAAACGAATAGAACAAAAGGGTCGCGCCGCATACTATCACCGAAAACCGGCAAAACAGATTTTGCCAGAGACTTTTATAAAAAGTGGGGTTGGTGAACAGTAACGCAGATGCAGGAAGCAGTCCGGCTATTACGATCAGCAACGGCAAGCCAAGAAAATTCTTATGTCCTTCCATAGGAGCGCTGAACCTGCCAATGTTGTTTTTCAGGAAGAATATCCTGGTAAACTCGCCTGCTGTTGCCTGGTGTACCTGTATAAACCAGGGGGTAGCAATTAACAGGTAACCTGCAAAACAAATGATCCAGTGCCGGTTGAGCAATAATTTCAACTGCTTTGCGGTCGCCAGGAAAACAATGAAAATAAGCGCCGGCAGCACTACGGCAACCGGTCCCTTGGCAAGAGTGGAGACGGCGGCAAAAAAACCGGCTGCGTATAACCACACCACACGCTGGCGCAGACTGAAAGCATATAAACAAAAAAGGGTAAGGGTCTGGAACAGGATGAGGTAGGGGTCTGGTACCGAAAGACGAAACTCGAATAAAAAATGCGCGGAAATGCCCAGTATAACCATGCTTGTGACCGCCAGTCTTTCATTAAAGCACTTCCTTGTAAAAAGGTAGGTTACCAGCAAGGTCACGATGCCGCAAAGGGCTGAAAACAGTCTTGCTGCGAAGGCTGTTTTACCAAGCAGCGTATAGGCTATCATTATAAAATAATAATGCAGTGGCGGCTTTTCGGCTCTGAGTGTATCGTTAAAAGAAGGTACAATATAATTATTCCCCTGCAGCATCTCCCAGGCGCATTGGGCATTCCGTACTTCATCAAGAATATAGACAGGTGCCTCACCCAGGTTAAAAAAAAGCACAAAGCCAAATAAGGCAAGCAGCAGCAGATAATTGCTGTTATTACTCCATTTTTTTTGCGGCATGGGCATTTATTTCAACGGGCAAATTAAAATCTCCCTTCAGAAATCCATGTACGACCGGTATAGTTAATAATAAAATAAAGTAGCGAAGCATGCCGGTACCGGTGGCAACCCGTAGCAGCAAACGTGGATGAGGAAAGCAGCATACCGCCGGCGGCAGATATGAAGCCCGGCTTACAGGAAGCTTTTCATTTCATCCGTTTCGAGTGAAGTATTGAACCGGGAAGGAACCTTGTATTTCCAATAGGTGGAATGATTGGCAATACCGTTGGATACCTGTTCGCAAAAAAAGTAAGCAGGGATCTCCCCCAAAACAATCCTTACCGGGTTATTATGCGGGAGAAATAGAAAAGGTGTGGTATATTTTTAAAACAAACTTAAAAAGCTGTTCAGCATTTCTTAAACGATGAACAGCTTTCAAAAACCTTCTTTCCAGGCAGCAGCTTAAAAAGAATAAGCCAGTCCAACTCCATTTTTTGTTGACTGCAGGTTCACCGCATTGCCGTATTTTTTCATCTTATTATTACCGATCGCCCACAACGTAATACCACCCCCGGTGGACAAAGCGCCAAATACAACGCAAAATGCACCGCCCACAACCTTCCTGTCACCGTCTGTCATTTCGTCCACATATACGGTACCGCCGGTAGGTCCAAAATGAGTGTCTTTAGAGCCGGAAGCGATCAGCACAATACCCGTAGTGATCAGACCCGCGCCGACGCCCGTAAGCACCATGCCCGTGGTACGCATTTTTTTGAATTTCCTGTACTTTTCTTCGTTGTAAGCCAGTTGGGTGAGAGGAGATTGCAGAGACGGCTCTTCGGAAAATGCCGCAAAGCTCCGTTGAAACTCAAACGGGGTAATGGATGAAACTACGTTATCCTGTGCCTGCAGTATAGAGGAAAAACCTGTTCCAAGGAGGAAGCAAATAAGGTATCTTACTTTCATAAAATTAAAGTTTAGAGTGAAAAAGGGTTATAGTCACAATATATCAAATAAATAAGAATTTAACCGGGACAAAATTTATTTTCTTTAACAATAGCCATAAAAAAGCCCCGTTCTTAACAAACGGGGCTTCGCACTATTTATTATGCCGGCTGCTATCAGGCGTTAGCAGCCTGTTTGCCTTTTACCTTTGCAATCACCTCTTCGGCGATGTTGTTCGGCGCCGGGCTGTAATGGCTGAACTCCATGGTAGAAGTAGCACGACCCGAGGTCAGTGAACGGAGCTGCGTAACATAACCGAACATTTCGCTCAAAGGCACTTTTGCCTTGATCACCTGCAGGTTATTACGGCTGTCCATCCCTTCCAGGATACCGCGGCGGCGGTTGATATCGCCTGTTACATCACCCATGTACTGATCAGGGGTCAACACTTCAACTCTCATGATCGGCTCCAGCAATACGGGTTTTGCCTTGCGGCCCGCTTCACGGAAACCGGCTTTGGCACACAGTTCGAAAGACATAGAGTCGGAATCCACATCATGGTAGCTTCCGTCAAATACGCGGATCTTCATGTGCTCCAGCGGGTAGTTTGCCAACACCCCTGTGCTCATTGAGGTTTCAAAACCTTTCTGGATAGCCGGTACAAATTCGCGGGGGATAGAACCTCCGAAAATATCATTTACAAACTGGAACTGCTGTCCGGGGTTTTCTTTCAGCCACTCTTCATCTGCAGGTCCGATCTCAAATATGATATCGGCGAACTTACCACGACCACCTGTTTGTTTTTTCAATGTTTCGCGGTGCTCAACCTTTTGTGTGAATGCTTCTTTATAAGCCACCTGCGGCGCACCCTGGTTAACGTCCACCTTGAACTCACGGCGCATACGGTCGATGATGATCTCAAGGTGCAGCTCACCCATACCACGAAGGATGGTCTGACCGGTATCTTCATCCGTGTTCACACGAAGGGTAGGATCTTCTTCTACCAGCTTGGCAATGGCCATACCCATTTTATCAACGTCGGCCTGTGTTTTAGGTTCTACCGCAACAGCGATCACCGGCTCGGGGATGAACATGTTTTCCAGTGTGATCGGTGCCTTTTCATCACACAATGTATCACCGGTCTTGATCTCTTTAAAACCAACAGCCGCCCCGATATCACCTGCTTCAATGAAATCGATCGGGTTTTGCTTGTTGGCAAACATTTTCATGATACGGCTGATACGCTCTTTCTTACCGCTTCTTACGTTCAACACATAAGAACCGGCATCCAGGTGACCGGAATATACGCGGAAAAACGCCAGGCGGCCTACGAACGGATCTGTCATGATCTTAAATGCCAGTGCGGCAAACGGCGCCTTAGGATCAGCCTTACGCACTTCCTCTTCACCGGTTGCAGGGTTGGTACCTACGGTATCCGGAATATCCACCGGGGAAGGCAGGTAACGGCAAACCGCATCCAGGGCTTTTTGTACACCTTTATTTTTGAAAGAAGAGCCGCACATCATCGGAACAATAGACAGGTCGATGGTTGCCTTACGGATCGCTTCATGTATCTCATCTTCCGTAATGGAATCCGGATTGTCGAAGAACTTTTCCATCAGGTTATCATCGTATTCAGCCACTGCTTCCACCAGTTGCGCTCTCCAGTCTTTCGCCTCTTCCAGCATGTCGGCAGGTACCTCTATTTCGTCAAAGGTCATCCCTTCCGTTTCCACATGCCAGATAATGCCTTTCATCCTGATAAGGTCTACCACCCCTTTAAAGTTGTCTTCTGCGCCGATAGGCAACTGCAAAGGAACTGCTTTTGAACCCAGCATCTCCCTTACCTGCTTAACAACATTCAGGAAATCCGCACCGGAACGGTCCATTTTATTTACAAAACCAATACGGGGAACACCATAACGGTTAGCCTGGCGCCATACGGTTTCGGATTGAGGCTCCACGCCATCCACCGCAGAAAACAGGGCGATCAGACCATCCAGTACACGCATGGAACGTTCTACCTCTACGGTAAAGTCCACGTGACCCGGGGTATCAATGATATTAAAAGAATATTTTTTTGTATCAGGCGTTACCTTACCATTATCTGTAGGGAAATTCCACTGGCAGCTTACCGCAGCCGAAGTAATAGTAATACCTCTTTCTTTTTCCTGTTCCATCCAGTCAGTGGTGGCGCCGCCATCGTGTACCTCTCCTGTTTTATGGATCATACCGGTATAGCGCAGGATACGCTCGGTAGTGGTGGTTTTTCCGGCATCGATATGCGCCGCAATACCAAAGTTTCTTTGCAATTTTAAATCTGCCATAAATTATTGTTTGGAAAAAATTTTAATGAGAAAAATAATTAAATAAACCGGCCCACCGGGGTGGGCAAACATATTGCTTATATGGTAGGAGAAACTCTCATATTATGCCAAATACAGGTAAAAACAATCACAAACACCTTCTCTTTTACCCTTTTGGCCGCGCAAAGGTAAAAAAAATTTTTTTATTACCAATCGTAGCCCTAAGCAAATTAGCATTTCATAAAATGCTATATATCAATTTATTATGATAAAAAATCCTCTTTTTTCTCAACTTTTTTCTGCAGCCGGCGCCCATAACCGCCCGGACAGCATCAATTGCCGGCATTGCGGACAACCAGATCGGAAGATTAAAAAACTGTAACCTGAAGGAATCAGAAAACCGGAAATGTATTGGTAAGGACGCACACGGTCTGACATAGTGTATGCTATGCAATGGCCGAAAATAAAAGTTCTTTTTAATGCTGCTATTCAGCCCTCACAGGTTTTGTAGCTGAAAAGGTTTGTTCATTTCGAAACCATTTGCCGGCTTCAGCAGTTAACCACAGGTAGTAGTCAGTATCAAGATCCTCTTCAATTCCAACAAATCGCTTATCCCCATGTAACGGGAGTTCATTTTCTTTTGCACACTTAAAAATAGCTGTTCCTTCATCGATTTCATCAAACATAGCTACATACAGCGATTTTGCGCCCGACATTTTTGCACCGGCAATCTGCTTCCACAGGAAGTCGCCTTTTAACCGTGGAATAGCATTGTATTCCTCAGCGTTGTTTTTCAGGTTTCCCCAACTGAAGCCAGGAAAGGCCAGTGGCACATAGTCTACATTGTTAGCTGCACACCATTGAATATCACCAACCAACTGAGCACCTGCTACTGAACTATAGTTGTCACTATTGTACCTACCAACCGCCCAGGGCATAATGATGTCCGTGTTCCTGATCAATTCATGCAACTGTGTATTGTTTTCGGTATCGTTCTGCAAGCTCCTCCAATAATATGGCACCCCCAGCATAACAGATACCTTTTTACGTGGTCCTTTTATTTTGTTTACCAGTTGACTCACATGTGCTGTAGTATATCTCCGCCCGTCGTTGAATCCGACACCCCAGAGCACTACCAGCGGTTTTTTATTGTGGCGCAGATAGGTAGGGTTTTCGGCATTATCAAACAACGAAAACAACTGCTGCAATTCTTCCCAGTCCTGCTCAACATAAGCAACGTCTTCGGGGCTGGCACCACTCAAATCATACATCACGCAAATAGCACGTTCATATTTTTTGGCAGCTTTCAATGCATTTTCGAGTACTTTATTGAAATGTCTTTTCCCGGCAGCATTCGAAGGTTTTACTTCGCCTATAAATCTTTGCATAAAAACGCCGTCTATTCCATATTCTTTCATCCATTTAAAATGCAGGTCCACACTTTCTTCGTCATACGGACTATACAAGGGAGCATTATCGCCGTTGGCAAAACTAAACGGAGACGGATACGTTTTTGTGTATTCACGCATATCCGGCCAAAAATCAACTGCAGAACAACCTGGTTTGAACCCACCGCAACTGCCGTTCTGATAATGATACCAACCTCTGTTGGAGGCATCACCTTCCGCCGCAAACCAGCCCTGGTAACCGGCCATTACCAGGTTGTTGTAAGAAGTATATTTCAACCCCGTTTCATCATATACTATTTCTTCCGGTACCGGCTCCGGTTCTGGGTCCGGATTATCCAAAGGTTTTCCGGAACAGAAAATATTCATACAAATAAACGGCAACAGAAGCCAGGTGTGGTTTTTTCTTATCATGCAATACATTTTATAAGATCCATACACCTGCATTGATCATACAGGCGTATGGACAAAAAGCCAAATTAATTGATACCTATTTTAACAGCGGGTGCATAATTAAGTTTCGCTTCCCCGACATCAATCAATGCACCTACCCGGAAGTAATAGCTATTTCCCGGTTTCAGGTTGTTGCTATTCGACGGCAGGTCTATTTCCAATTCATATATCACCGCAGGATCAGAAGCAGCATTCAGTTCCTGCTCTGCAGCTACCAATCGCATAGGCTCGCCCACGCGGGTATCAGAATGTGCATACAAGCCGATTTTCTTAACATTATTGATTACCGTCTGCTCCAGTTTAAAGGAAGCTTTTACTTTGCTGCCATCTATCGCTATCTGTGCGTCCTGTATTCTTATATACGGCGTTACCGTAAAGTCGAGTACAGTCTTTCCGGTGATACTGACTTCCTGCGCAGGTACTTCAATAAAGTTTCCACGCAGCGGCTGCACAGTATACGAATTAGCAAACAACAAACTATTTTCGTAAGTACCATCATTTTTTACAATCAGGAACTGGGGAGTAACCGGATCGTATCCATGTTCGAGCAATTGTATCTGCGTACCCCGGATGATGTCCTGCTCAACCAACACCCCCGTCTGCGCATCAACGAAGCGACCCGACAAGCCTGCAGTGGGACCATCATAGTTGTCCTTGGTACAGGCAACAAAGCCAAGAACCAGGAGGCTAAATAACAATTTAATCTTGTTCATTTTATTCAGATTTCTTGATCATTAATATTGAGGATTCTGTACCAATCCATTAGACCCGATGCCCGGAATATACCGGTAGTATGCGCGGGGTTCAAAAGTTTTAGGATTGGTATTGGGTACATTGGCACGAACAAAAATGTACTTTTCGGCCGGCAACGCTCTTAAGTCCCGTAACGGAAAAATAGCATGCAGGTACCTATTATTAAATTCCGTATGAAACTCCCTTCTCCTGATGAGATCCCAGAAACGTTTGTTTTCAAATGCCAGTTCCACCCTCCTTTCTCTCTGAACGTTTTCTACTGTCAGCGGAATGTCAACAGAATGTCCTGCACGTTTGCGGATATCATTGATTGCCTGAGCAGCTTTCGCCATATCGCCCTGGCCACTTTCTATCACAGCTTCCGCATAGTTTAATAAAACTTCTGCATAACGGAATTCAATGAAATCTGTAATTCCCCGGTTCCAACTGGGATTAACAGCATACTCTTCATCCAGGAACTTTTTAAAAGAGAATCCTGTCCGGGTATTGTTACCGCCGTAGGTGTCAAAGCCAGAGTACTGTGAAGTGCTGGCTGCACCATAAGTATAGTACGTAATTCCATCGATTGTAATATTATCATTGGTCCGTATTACGGCGTTGCCGTCCGGGCGCACAAATCCTGCCTGGATGATAATTTTTGTATTCTTCCACATGGTGGATGGCAATACTGCCGTGCCCCACAAACGCGCATCTTTGTTCAAAAAGATATCATGGGGTGTATCAAAACGAATATAGGTTTTGGAAGCATTATAGCCGTTGTAATCGCCCACTGCACCATCGGTGGTTGTTACAAGAGGAGCACTATGCCCAGGATTATCATAACTTTCATACAGATCTGCCAGGTCCAGGGTCGGGTTCATTCTACCCGGATGTGGCCAGCCGTTCGCAGTTTGGGCTGGTTGAAACCAGATATCATAATTATGACCGGTGCCATTACCAGGTACAGCAAAGCCTTTTATCATAATAGCCTCACCACCCGCTCCATTCGGATTCTGAAACAGCATCCGGTAATTCCCTGCTGCCTCCTGCGGATTAGAGGGGCTCGCCTGGAACAAACTGAATCTGCCTGCGTTCATAAGCGCCTCACTGGCTTCAATACACTGGGTATAATAGCCCGCCGCATCTCCGGCAGCCAATCCTACCAATCCCTGTGTTACCGCGTCACCAGACATCTGTGCCCGGCTTCCAAAATTAGCAATAGAGGCAGCATGTAAAGCTGCCCGTGATTTCAGGGCCAATGCAGTCCATTTATTTGCTCTCCTGTTATCAAAGCTCTCAGACAGGTTATTTATAGCCTGATCACACAGCTCCATTACATAGTCCCAGGTTTCCTTTTCAGTGCTCCTGGGTACACGAATGCTCTCTATTGTTCCATCGTATTTTTGAGATTCCCGCATTAATGGAACGCCACCGTATCGCTTGGCCAGAGCAAAATAAGCAAACGCTTTAATAAAAGCACTTTCTCC
This sequence comes from Chitinophagaceae bacterium, assembly GCA_037190885.1. GTDB lineage: Bacteria > Bacteroidota > Bacteroidia > Chitinophagales > Chitinophagaceae > Agriterribacter. The sequence continues at coordinate 107,376 of JBBCJQ010000019.1, read as the reverse complement.
AACCAACGCAGCCCGCTCACTCTCTATGATCTTCAATGCCGGAATTTCATCTATCAAAAGGTTTACATCGCGTATTAACTTGTAACCGTTGTCCCACCAATGGAAATCATCATTTCCCAGGAAATCACCGAACTCGGAGTGAGCCGCTTCGTCTGTAGACATTGCAGGAGCAAACCCTCCGTTGTTGGGATCACCGGTACCGGGACTGCTGTTCCAGCGGAAACCCTGCCGGAAGTAAGCAAAATCTTCAATAGGTAACTGGTAATACAGGTTCGCCATATACACTTTCACACCTTCCGGATCTCCGAAGATCACACCGGCGGTCAGCCGGTCTGTAGGCTCTATGTCCATCACTTTAGAACACCCTGCCATGAACAGAGAAGCCGACAGAAAAAATATTTTACATTTATTAGAAATCATAGTTGTCTGTTTTAAAAAGTGATATTTAATCCAAAGTTGTACGACCTGGACAAAGGATAGTTAAACCCTGCGTTGAACAAACCTTCCAGTCTTTCGGGATCAAACGGTTTCACAAATTCATCCGCAAATGTCAACAGGTTAAAACCATTCGCATATACTCTTATTTTCTGAATGCCGGCTGCTTTATACAAACGCGGACTAATGGTATAACCCAGTTCTACACTTTTCAGACGCAGGTAAGATGCATCTTTACGCCATACGGAGCTTTCTTTATACATGCTGCCGACATCGTTGTTGAACCGGCTCACCGGCCACTTACCAGGCACCCATTCGCTTTTGTCATCGTAAGGATCTGCACGGTGCCACCTGTCGAAGAAATAAGCTGGTGTATTACCCCTGAATGCCAGCACCTCGGCATATACTTCATTGAAACGCACTGTATACATAGCAGCCCCCTGGAAGAGTACATTCAGGTCGAAACCTTTGTATGCTGCATTTAAAGTAAGACCATAGTTAATGCGGGGATTCTTACGACCGCCTGCATTCTGATCGTCGTTGTTGCCAACCGCACCAGTGTACAACGGCAACATATCGTTGCCATCGACCACACCATCATTATTGATATCCGCATACTTAAAATCACCGGGCAGCTCACGGATATTAGCCTGGTCTCCATTTTGAAGAGGATAATTGGCAATCTCGTCCATACTCTGAAACTGCCCCAGGTATGTATAAGCCCACACAATATCATTGTACCGATAATCCCATCCGTTCCGCCAGCGATCCATGCTGTTGGTGTAAGGTCCTCTCTCAACATAAAGATTCATTGTCCGTCCATAGTTGAAATTTCCGCTGATACCATAGGAGAACTCGCCTACCCGGTTGTTGTGGTTAACAGTAAAATCAATTCCCTGCGTGCGATCGGAGTTGAGGTTTTCCTGCGGAAGACTGGTACCAAATGTATTAGGCAAAGACAAATTTCTATAGGCCGGTAAACCGGTACGCTCCCTGCGATACACATCTACTTCCACGTTCAGGCGATTACCGAACAACCCCAGCTCTAACCCGATGTTTGACATTTTCGCATTCACCCAGGTCAGGCTGGGGTTCAGCATAGCCGGAGACTGCGCTCCTGTAGTCAGCCTTCCATCAGTAAACTCATATGTTCCACCCCCTGACAGATTGAAGCCGGGTATCCACTGAAACGGAGCACCTGCATTCTCGCCCACTCTGCCGTAAGAGGCTTTCAGTTTCAGGTTGGAAATTACCTGTACATTTCTGAGGAAATTTTCTTCAGAAATTCTCCATCCTCCGCTGATGATCGGGAAAAAACCCCAACGGGTATCCGGTGGATATGTGTAGTTACCCATGTATCGGAAAGCAAACTCTACCAGGTATTTTTTATCGTAGTCATAGTTAATGCGTCCCAGCAGTGACTGGAAAGCCGACCTCGACTCGTTACCACCAGTAGCAATCCCTTCCACGTTGGTGCTTGCCCTGTCTATCTGATCGATGGTATAAAAACCGTCATAAGTTCTTCTCAGGTTTGCCCACCGGTTCCACTCCTGCCTCTGTTCAAAAGCAGCAAAAGCACCCACGTTGTGTACAGAAGCAAAATTGTTCTCGTAATTCACCTGTGTTTGAAAAGTAAGCTGGTTATAATTGGTAAAGCCCTGTCCGATACCGGAAGCTGTACCGCCCCGCTGCGGAGAAACCAGGTACTCACCATCTACATAGTTATATAACTTGTAAGGGCGTGACACATCTTTTCCCTGATAGCTGTTCATATCATAAGCCGCAACACCTTTTAAGCTAAGCCCTTTTACATAAGGCACATCGAATATCAATGCGAATGACGATTGAAGATTCCGGTTAACAGTTTCGCTATAACCAGTAATTTCTTTTTGTGAAAGGATCAGTGGATTCTGGTTGCTCGGCGTTACTTCCTGCGGATAGTCGGGATTATTATTCGCATATGGCCTTTCAGTAGGCAGCGTCACACGGGTACCTTTAAAAATATTAAAGAAGTTTTCACCCGGTGTGTACCTCCTGTCATATCGTCCACCCACCAACACTTCAGCACGCAGGTTTTTTACCAGTTCTGTAGTAAGATTGGCACGCATGGTATATCGCTTATACCCCATATCATTACTTCTCAGAAAACTGTTTTCATCCACATATCCCAGGCTAAGGTGATATTGTGTTTTTTCATTGCCACCGGCTGCACTCACATTATGTTGCTGTTGTGTGCTGCGATTTTTCATGGTAACGTCATACCAATCCGTACTTTCGTATCCGGGAGCACCGGTAATCCATTTGTCCAGTTCTTCTTTTGTTACAAAGGGAGTACCTGTTGCATAAAGCTGTGCATCATTTCGCATCTGCATCCATTCTCCTGCATTTGCCATCCGCGGAACATCAGTGGGTTGCAGCACTCCATATACACCGCTGTAATTAAAAGTAGCTCTTCCTCTTGCACCTTTTTTGGTGGTAACAATAATCACACCGTTGGAAGATCCAAAGCCATAAATAGCGGCTGAAGCATCCTTTAATACAGAGATACTTTCAATATCCTCAGGATTCAGTCGCTGAAAGTCACCGGCATCATTCCTGATAATGCCGTCGATCACATACATAGGACTGCCAAAGCCGCGTATGTTGATCATATTGTCGAAGGTACCCGGTTCACCACCCAACTGGCGAATCTGCAAACCGGCCACCTTACCCTGCAGCTTTTGCGCCAACCCAACGTTCGTTGAGGTTTGTATCTCCTTATTGGTTATGTTGCTAACGGCACCGGTGAGTGTTTCTTTGCGCCGTGTTCCATAACCTACTACTACCACCTCGCCCAGGTCTGCCTCCGTCGACACCATGGTGATATTGATAACATCCCTTCCGCCTATCACTTCCACCACATCTTTCATACCTACAAAACTGAACCTGAGTTCTTTTACGTTATCGGGTACCGTTACATTGAAATCACCATCCTCATCAGTGATCCCACTCACCAGGGAGCCGGCTGAAACCGTAACACCCGGAAGTGCGGTTCCATCCTCTCCATTCAATACCTTACCCTTAATTACTTTTTGCTGAGCTATTAAAAAACATGGCAGTATTCCTAACAGGAGTGCCAGGCAGCATTTCCTTATTCCCATTTTTGGAAATGATTTTATTTCCCTGCGGGGAAATTGCTTTTTAAAAAAATCTATCATATCTGTTTTCATATGATGTTTGTTAGATGATGAATTTTGATTGCGTTACTGATCTGAACAATGGTCAGATGCCTGGTGGAGAAAGTACATAGTACAGCATCGTTAGTTTGGTTTTATGTGAGTAATTGATTATTTACCTATGGTTTTATTAAACAGTTGTTCATTTTTGTCGATGCAGGCAACGGCCTGTATCACAGCAGCCGGATTCTTCACCGTAATTGGCTCCTCCGCGGCATAGTTCCGCATACGGCATCCCACCAGCGATATGGTAAGCCGGTCTTTACCACGCACTTCCATAAAATCGTAAGATTGTTTAACATTCGTAAGAGCACCATTGTCCCCGCTGAATGCTTCCACATTCGTAAAGGCAGTGTGCCCCTGTCCTTCAATAATAATCGGATGAATATCTTCCAGCACAGTAGCCGCATTGGCTATAATAGAGCCCTGGGCTATCTGCCAGTTCCTGTTTTTGGTATTGCTGCCCCCTTTGTAAATACCCACCACTACACAGTCCAAATTGAAATTGGTGAGCTGACCATAGCTCTCATCGCCCAGGTAAATACCACCCCAGGTAGCAAAAGTGAAAACGTCGATTAGCTGAGCATTATCTGTATGATTGATTGCAAAGGCATACGTCTTATTTTGCACCACAGCATCTATCACTGCTTTTGAAAAACGCAGCCGCATCTGACGCATAATGGAAGGATTGACATGACAATGGAGGATACGCGGAATATCATAACAATAGTCTATCCGGATAAATTCGCCACTTAAAGGATACCCATAACAATGCTCTATCAATATCAGTTCGCATGCAAACTGCCTGTCGGCATTAAAATCCATTGCAATGTATTCGCCGTAAAAGGTGAGATTGGAAAGTGTGACACCCTCGGTCTTGGTTGTTTTACTCACCTGAATAGTGGGCGGATATTTGATAATACCGGCCGGATCTTTCAACTCCTGGTGTGCATACCAGAATTGGATGCCCCGTAGCTGGGTAGCCGATTCCACAATGAATAAGGGTTTTTCAGCATCTTCAATTTTAAAAACACTGCCAACCGGGGCATTTTTAGTAGGATGTGTGGTAGCCCGCGGAACGGGTCCATGTACCCCGATGATCGATACATTCTTTTTCAGGATCAAACCGCTTGCCAATGCATAGGGTTCATCAGATGGCTCCACCCAAAGAGCTGCTCCTGATAAACTGGCCCAGTCAATCGCCTTTTGCAGGTTCTCTCTATTTGTTATGCCATCGTTCTGAGGCAGCACATTAAATTCCCGGATATTCTTTCCCCCGGTCTGCGCCAGGACCGACGCAACAATAAAAAATACAGTGAATACAAGAAGTATAGACTTTTTCATAATATGGCATTATTAGTCATTAATTCGCTAAACCGATCGGAAACGCTGCGCTGGAAAGATTTACCTAAAAAAAGTAAGTGAGAGAAAAGAAATGGAGAGATAGCAAATTCCAGTTTCATACAGCATCATTTTGGAAAACAGCTATATGAAAGTTGTTGAAGCAACAATCAAATTTCACATAGCAATGTCTGATGCTGCAATTAAAAATCAGGCTATTAATAAGGTGATTAACAAACCGCTTAACTATAAATTAATTTTAAAAAAAATAATTTATAGTTAATAATCAATTCTTTATAAATAATATTAAACAAAATAATTAAACCAGATCATACCTGCCCGGTTATTTGAGTGAAAGACTTTTCGTAGTTCTGTCCGTAGGTTTCCCTGTAGGCCCGGGTAAATTTTGAGAAGCTGTCCTTGGCCAAACCATGTCTGCCCAGCATTACCAGCGCCCGGCATTTATAAACAAGCGCACTTTCATTTAGTTCGTCAAATACAAAAACTGTATTGGCCAACCGCACTATCCAATCAGCCTCTTTTTCGAAATCTGACATATGTTTCAAAAGTATATCTATCATTTTTCCGGATACCCAGGATTTGATATCATCAAGCCATTCATACCGAAGTTGGGCCAGGAACCCGCCACGATGAGTCAAAACATATAATTCATTAATATCCTGCCTGGAATGCTTATCCATCGAAACCAACTCAAAAAAACGGGCAAAATCCACAAACATGGTTTGGTTCAGCACCTCAAATTTCAATTTGTTGCCATCCCTTCCTATCTGGTATTTTCCCACCTTCTCCAGGATCGATTTCAGCTTTCCACTATTTACATGGTAGTTGTTTTTAGCATCTTTGAATGATTTGTCCTCCCATAACACACTGTAAAGCTGCTCATGCGTTATACCACCGTCTTTAACCGAATGCACCAGGATCAACAGGAAAAGTTCCTTTAAAAGCGGGGTGAACTGCATTGTGATATTATTGCCTTGTTTATCATATACTTCAAAAGCTCCAAACGTAATAACCGATGAAGGCAAAGTGCGCATATCCTGCTCATTAAGTAAAAGGATCCCAGCTTGATCATTGACCGGCTCTTCATGCAGCACTGCCGGGTATCCGGTCGCGGAACGGTTCCTTCGTCTACGCAAGGCAAAAATCAAGCTACCTGCCAATAACACCCCCATCAGTATATAAAAGAAAAAACGGCCGGACGATCTTGCATCTTTTTTAACCGGTAGTGAATTGGGCGGAAAGTCCAGGCTGTAAACGTCAATATCCGTATAACCCTCTTTACCGGAATGCATCGTTACGGCCAATAATTTTTTAGACACCGGACTAAAGAAAAGATCGCTGAACGATTCTATATCATAAAAGAAAAAAGGGATAGTATCCCCGATATAGCTATACTCCGGACTTTTAAAAGAGCCTTTAACCAGCTGCAGGGAAGAATTGAATCTTGTGTTGGGATAAGTAAGGGCATAAAACTGGTTTGTTCCGGGCTCGGCAACGAGGCTGTTGGCAAAACAAAACGGGTTTCCGGGCGTTTCTAATTGGGTCAGCAATTCAAAGCTGTTATGCCGGATACTATAAGCCATTACATCATATATGTGTCTTGGATTGATTGTTTGATCGCCTGTGTTACTGCCATAGCCGCCGGCAATATAAATAGTGTCGCCCCCTGCATTTAGTCCCAATGCAGAAAGATAACGCGGCATAAAAAAATCGCCCGACGGTTGTAATGTATCCCATCGCCCTGTATCAAAATGATAGCGTTGTACCAGGTTCTTATATTGCAACTGACCATAGCCCCCGATAATATACAGGCAGCTATCGTAAGGAGAAATACACTTGTTGGCCTGCCAGAAAATAGTCAGTTCTTCGCGTACAAAATCTTTGTCCCATACACGGGCTGCACTGTCATATACACTAACCAGTTGTTCATCTATATCAAAGTTGCAGAGCAGATTTGTATAAGGATTGTAGATCGCCTGGTTTCCTCCGGGTGTTTTGGATCGGCCCTTGGCAAGCCGGATTGCCCTGGCACTATTGTCTGCCACTGCAAATTCATAAAGGGAGTCCTTACCCGTAAAAAAAAGAGCTTCTCTCTTATTATTAAAAGCTACCGCCGGAACACCTGCAGTACGCAGAGAATATACTTTTCGCCACACCTGGTGCAGGTGCTTTATCCAGACCGGGTTTTTCACTACAGCCTTGTTGCCGGTAACCCGGTCTGTTGCCGTGTTGCCTTCCAATTCATCCAGGGGATAATGGTGCAGGAGGCGCTCTCCCTCCTTAATGATAATTTCTTTCACCTGCATAGGTGGAATATCCATGGTCTGAAACATGGGCAGATCGTTGGTTCCCCAGAAAAGGCGAACACACATATTTGCATCGGTGTCAAGTGTTGTGGTTGCCAGTTCTCTGCCATTAAAGCCCAATGACACTGAGTTATCCTCCGGATTCAGCATTAGGGAGCACCTGCCCCAGTTTTCCAGCAGCCGCAGCGAATCGATGTTAATTGAAGTACTGAATCGCTCCCCTACAACAAAGTTCAGTACACGCAATTTCTCATTATAAACCAGGTCTATATTAAGATTATTGGTAGTAACAACCCTCATCACATATCCAAAATAGGTTTCCAGGTTAGGGCGAAAAATAACATCAAAGGAAACTTCGGTTGGCTTACTAAAACAAACCGGGTTATCAGGAGTCAGGTTCAGCGCTGTCCGCTTTTCCTGTACCGCTTCATGACTTGAAAATTGCAACCCATGATTCTGGCTGTAGGATTTGAGCGAAACAATAGCAGGAAGCAGAAAAAATACAAGTATCCTCATCTCGTAACAAAACTAAAGAAACTTTGTTGCTTCGGGGTGATTTTAGCATGGTGAAAAGCTTTGCGAACCGGGATTTTGCAATAGCTAAAATCGGCTGTTGCAGACAATAGCAAAAGCAATGGCAAACCATATTCTTTTTACCTGTAGCCCTAAAAAAAACTCCCTTTACAATAGAGCAAAGGGAATTCAGTAAAATGAAGTTATAATTACTTTTTAGTCCAGGTATTATTCGTACTGTTCCTGTCCGGGAAAACATGATCCGGATCGATCTCCAGCTTCGAGAGCTCCTCTCCGGTGTCAAGACGGAATGTCCATGAAACGTTGTTCTGCCAGATCTCTACCGGCAATTTCTTACGTCCTGTTTTGCCGCTGACCGTGGTATATTCTATGATCACCGGCATGGCCGCGGGCTCCCTGTTCTCTATAGTTACCAGGGCTCCCTGTTTGGGATCGCCTTCAATGTATTCCACTTTCCCGATCGCCTGGTCGAAAGCATAATTATTCAGCACCACGCCGCGCCAGAACCAGGCAAGGTCTTCTCCTGTACTGTTTTCGATGCTGCGGAAAAAGTCTTCCGGTGTGGGGTGCTTGTAAGCCCAGTCGCTGATGTATTTTTTCAATGCATAATCAAAACGGTCAACGCCAATGATGTGCTCACGCAATAATCCCATGGCATATCCCGGTTTGAAATATAACAGGTTGCCGATGCTGCGTTCCCGCATACCATCCGGTGTAGTGTACATCGGCTCAGACTCAGGCGAACCGAACATATAGGAAACCCTGTGTCCGTCGGTGGGTATTTGCTTATACTCGCCGTTGTTGAAATCCGCAGAGGCAATACGATTGATAAACGTGTTGAACCCTTCATCCATCCAGCCATGTCTTTTTTCGTTGCTGCCAACGATCATCGGGAACCAGATATGACCAAATTCATGATCGGTAACTCCCCACAGCCCGGAGGTTCTTGCCCTTGCACCACAGAAAACAATGGCGGGATATTCCATTCCCCCCACATTGCTGGCCACATTCACCGCGGAATAATAGGGGTATTCCATCCACCTTTTTGAATAGTTTTCAATAGACCCTTTTGTATATTCAGTAGAGCGGCCCCAGGCTTCTTTTCCATCGGACTCTACCGGGTAAACAGACATTGCCAGTCCTTTTTTCCCACTCGGAAAGTTCATACGGGCGCCGTCCCAGATGAAGGCCTTGCTGGAAGCCCAGGCAAAATCCCTTGCATTTTTGATCCTGAATTTCCAGGTGAGCTCGGGCTTCTGTATCCGGAGTTTGGTATTGGTCACCTCATCCTTACTGCGGATGATAACGGTCTTATCGCTGTCCTTTGCCTGGTTATAGCGCTTTAATTCGGTGGGTGTCAGCACTTCCTGCGGGTTCAGCAGCTCACCCGAGCCTGCTACCACATGGTTTGCAGGCGCTGTAATATTCACCTCAAAGTCGCCGTACTCCAGGTAAAACTCTGCAGCGCCGAGGTAGGGGTCGGTGTTCCATCCCCTTATATCATCATACACGCAAACGCGGGGATACCACTGCGCTACAGAATAAATATTACCGTTCTTTGTCTCCAGGATGCCGGTTCTGTCGGCTCCGTACTGCGGTATGGTATAGGAATATTCTATGCTGATCTTAATTTCACCGGTTTTAGGCGCTACCGGTTTCGCCAGGCGGATCTGCATCCTGGTATCCGTTACCAGGTAATCTGCATTTGCTCCCGCGCCGCCATCCTGCACTTTTACACTTTTAATAACAAAGCCACCCTGGAAAGTGCTGCTGACATCGCCATAGCGGCTTCTTCCCGTAGCCGGTATTTTTGCAAACCCCCGGGAAGAATCTGAAAAAAGGTTTTGATCCAGGTGCAGCCAGATATACGGCAACTGCTGCGGGCTGTTATTCTTATATGTAAGCGTCATGGTTGCGCTCACTTCATTTTTTGCTTCGTCCAGCCTTGTGTCGATCCTGTAATCAGCCCGGTTTTGCCAGTAAGCCGGTCCCGGCTCACCGCTGGCGGAGCGGTACTCGTTGCCGTTTTGCGTATAGAATAAGGGGGAAAACAGCTTCTGGTAGTCATAGTTCGTTTGCTGCGCTACCACAAGTCCGCCATTCAGACATAAAAAAACCAAAAAGAAAGACATTCTCATATGTACCTGCTTTTTTTATTAAAACGAAGATCTCTGTATAAAAAATAAAAGCGTGAATATAATAAAACCTTTGATGGCCTTGATTTTTGTTTTATGAACGGTTACTGGAGCGATGCCAGCAAGGTTCTTCCTTCCGCCTTATAAGCCTCATCATCCCCTGTTTTGGGCGGCAGTTTCACCAAACGGTTCAGCACTTCTATTGCTTTATCGGTCTGGTGATTTTTAACGTAAGCTTTGGCAAGATCCAGGTACGTTATCAGCAGCAGCGGGTCTGCGGTACGGGCCTTTTCAAAGCTTTTAATGGCGTCCATAGCAGATGCCCGGGGCATACCCCCAAATAATACCCGTACGGCTGCCTTCTCCGCGGCATTGAGATTTACCACATCCATATTCCATTTTCCCTGCAGGTACAATGCTTTTGCATGGTTGGCATTCATGATCAATGCCGTATCGGTATAGTTTTTAACCTCCCGTAATTGTGTAGCCTTTTCTTTACCAGAGGTCACACCCGTCATTTTAGAAGCAATGTCCGCCAGCACGTAATTGGTTTCCGCATCCGGCTTTGTTTTCAGTGCCACTTCGGCGTATTGCTGCGCTTCGCCGAAGGCAGCCAGCCGTTGTTTTCCATCTTTATGCCGGTTGCCAATGCGTGCCGTCAGCTCAGCCGCTTTACACAGGGCTTTCACATTTTCCGGCTGTATGCCCAGTATCTCCTTATATTTTACCAGCGCATCCGCCTCCTTTATATCTTTTTCATCCTGTGCAGCCTGCTGAAGCATACCTGCCACATCCTGCGAATACACCATGTAGCCGAATATCATTGCCAATAGTGATAACAACCCATATTTCATGCGCAACTTTTTTGTTTGAGTGATGTCGTCAATATTTATGACTATACATCATATTTCTTATGATAAGAAACGCTGATATTTCCCCGGAAATTAAGGAGCGGCATGCTTATTTTGCTTATAGAAACGTTAATTTCGGCTATTATGGGAAATTCCTTCCGGCATTGGGCTGCTATATCCATAGCCAGGGTTTCCAGCAATGGTTCCGGGATCTGCATCCTTTTCTTTACCAGCTCATATAATGCAGCATAATTGATCGTTTGATCCAGCCGGGTGATGGTGGAGGCAGGTTCCGGAAAATATACATCCAGGTTCACCTCAAAGTCATTCCCCATTTCTTTCTCTTCCCCGTATACGCCGTGAAAAGCATAAAATGCCAACTTATGAAGCGAAATGCATATCATTCACCAATATTAAATGAACAACCTACCGGTGTAAGTTAATGTAGTCCTTTTTCTCCGAGGTAACGTTCCGCATCAAGGGCCGCCATACACCCGCTGCCGGCGGCCGTCACTGCCTGCCGGTATATTTTATCCTGCACATCACCGGCCGCAAAAACCCCTTCCACGCCGGTTCTGGTGCTGCCGGGGCTTGTTTTGATATAACCGGCTTCGTCCAGTTCCAGCCATTCCTTAAAAATATCCGAATTCGGCTGGTGTCCGATCGCCACAAACAATGCGCTCACGGGTATATTCTGCTCCTCTCCTGTTGTATTGTTTTTCACCCGAACCGCTTCTGTTTTCTTTTCGCCCAGCACTTCCAGCGTTTCGGTATTCCAGTATATTTTTATATTGGGTGTATTCTTTACGCGATCCTGCATGATCTTGGAGGCGCGCATTTCGTCACGGCGTACCAGCATATGAACGGTAGAACAGATCTTGGAAAGGTACAGCGCTTCTTCGGCAGCAGTATCTCCTGCCCCTACTATTGCCACTTCCTTATCCTTAAAAAAGAAGCCGTCGCAAACGGCGCAGGCGCTTACACCATAGCCATTAAGACGCTGCTCGCTCTCCAGCCCCAGCCATTTGGCGGAAGCACCGGTAGCAATAATAACAGCATCCGCCTCCACCAGCTTTTCTTCGTCTATCCATACTTTATATGGCTGCTGCGAGAAGTCTACTTTAGTAGCATATCCAAACCGGATGTCCGCTCCCATCCTGGAAGCCTGCTTTTCGAAATCCACCATCATTTCCGGCCCCTGTATGCCGTCCGGATAACCGGGATAGTTTTCAACTTCGGTGGTAATGGTAAGTTGCCCGCCCGGCTGAATGCCCTGGTATAACAACGGCTTTAAATTAGCCCTGGCAGCATATATTGCCGCTGTATAGCCGGCCGGGCCGGAACCAATGATCAGACATTTAACCCTTTCTGTTTCGCTATTTGCCATAAACGTTTTCTTTGAATTTCTATCGCCGCAATCGTGTCTAAAAGCCAGCAAAGTTAATGGTAATCATTGAATCAGAAAAAAGGGGTACCGGTACAAATAAACGTTTGCACCGGTAACGGTCTTTGTCATATCATTACTGCGGGGAAGCTTAGCCGCGGGGAAGCTTAACGTGAGCCCAGTTCTCCTTTGTTTTGATACGGTGTATCTGCATATCAGACACCCCGAATTTAGTGGCTATGGCTTTCAGGGTTTTCTTTTCCTTCAGCATCTTCTTGATCGCCAGCACCTTCCTTACATCCAGCTTGGCTCCTTTTTGTGTGGGAAAATCTTTACGCCTTTTAAGCGCCGCTTTCACCCTGGGATTTTTCTTATTGTGGGCTGTTACCTCATCCTGGGTGGCCCATTTCAGGTTGGTGTACTTATTATTTTCGTAGTTATGATCCAGGTGAATGATGAACTTTTGTGCCGCTTTGGGTTTGGGCAAAAAATGTTTGGCTACCAGTCGGTGGATCAAAGCTGTATAGTATTCGCCGTTCAGCTTCTTTCTCCAGATGGGATAATTGGCCTGCCGGCTCAGTTGAAGAATAAACCCGTCTGCTATCCTCTTATTGTATTTTACGACCCTTCCATGATTTGAGATGGCGTATTTATACCATACGGGACCTTTAGCTTCATGATTGGGAAGGTCTTTCCAAACTTCGTTGGGAAGCATTTTTACAGATTGCCTGATTGCCATGGGAGAAATAAGTTTTAGTATTTAAATAAATTAAACACAGGAAAAGGGTTGTTATTCTTATACGTGGTGTTGATCTCCGGTGGTAAGAACAAGGTTGAATGTATTTCCAATGGTACTAAGTTATATATTTTATATAATATACCTAAACTTTGTTTAGTAATTCAAAAAAAATCAGGAATTGTATTTCAGGCCTTCCACCAGGATCGTCAACATGTTTTTTTCCAGTTGCTCTTCCGAGATCTTTTGTTCAGACCGGTGCCAGGATTCAATGCAGCTGATGGAATGCAGCATAATGATAACGGCTGTAGGGGCGTCAATGGATTTGATCTCCCGGTTTTGGATCCCTTCTTCGATAATGTGCGCCAGCCATTGCCGGTAGGCCTTTCGCTGTGCTTTAAAGTTGGAGAGGTAGGGTTCGGTCAGGTGGCGCCATTCCCGGTCGGCTACATGCGCCTCATCCCGGTTTTTCAGCATCTGGTCAATATGCATTTTTAATATTGCCTGTATTTTCCCGATGGCATTCAATTGATTATCAGCCTTTACCCTCTCAAGGTGCGTAGTGAGCAGGTTGGCCACCCGGAAACATATTTCCTGCAGGATTTCCGCTTTAGACTGAATATGGTTATACAGGCTGGCAGCCTCTACCCCCACATTTTCCGCCAGGTCCCGCATGGAAGTTGCAGCGAAGCCCTTATCCCTGAACAGCCGGGCGGCCTTGGTGATGATCACTTCTTTTTTATTACTGCTTTTTTTTGCTTTTATAGGTGGCATTTTGATTATTGGTTATACCGTAAATTACTAAAGAAAAATTATCGGTGGCTATACTGCCTGGAGATCCTGCTAACCTGTAATTATTTTTGACATATTATTTTGTGCTTCCCGGTTTTGTAAGCTCCAGCACAGCCGGCTCAATAGAGGGGAACACAAACTGAAAACCTGCGTTTTTGATCTTATCGCAGCTCACCGTCAGGCTTTTCAGTAGCTCACTGCTCATTTCGCCCAACATCATCTTTAGTATAAACGGGGGAACATTAACGGGAATAAAAAAAGACCCTTTTAATTGTTGCGCTATTGTGGTCACCAGTACTTTATTGCTGACGGGGTGCGGCGCTACCGCATTATAAACACCTTCCAACTGCGGATTTTCGATGGCAAATAGGAACATGCGGCACAGGTCTTTGATATGGATCCAGCTTTGCATCTGGGTTCCGTTTCCCAAGACAGCCGCAATACCGCCTTTTATGGACCGGGTAAATTCTTTAAAGGCACCGCCGGTCTCATCCAGCACCAATCCTATTCTCAGTATTACCAGGCGCTTACCCAACCGGGTGACCGGGGTGATCGCGTCTTCCCAGGCCCTGCAGGTTTCACCGAAGAAACCCGGTGCTGCATCCATCTCTTCGGAAAATGCCTGTTTTTCACCCAGGCGGCTGTCGTCTCCATACCAGCCCATCGCAGATGCCTGTATGACCGCCCTGATCTTATTGGGATGGTTTGCCAGCGTTTGGGCTATCAGCTTTGCACTATTCACCCTGCTGCCGGTTATCTCTTCCTTCCGTTTTTTATTCCATCGTTTATCTGCCACCCCGGCGCCTGCAAGGTTTACAATATAGTCTGCCTGCTGTATCTCGTCCAGGGGCATAGTTCCTTTCTCCGGATCCCATTTTGCCTTACCGTTGCCTGCACGGCCCCTGGTAAGAATGATCACTTCATATCCTTTGCCGGTCAGCATGGCAGATAATGCCCGGCCGACCAAGCCTGTTCCTCCGGCAATCAGTACAACGGGCATTGCTTAATCCGGTTTGTCACCATCCAGGAATGTATTGATAGTGCTGATCTGCCCTTTATTATCTTCATCTGTTTTGACAGAATAGTTACTGTAGAATTTTTCAACCGAAGCAAGTGCATTTTTAAGTTGAAAATTGCGACGAACATAAGCCGGTACATTTTCATACTCATTATTTTGCTCGGTAGCGTTTGCGTTGAATGACAAGTTGCGCAACTTGTTTAGACGCTCTGCTGCAAGCCTTTTTTTATCATCTGCCTCGTCCTGCATCGCAGGTTCCTCGACAAAAGAGTTTTCATGAGTACTCAGCTTACCGGCATTGTCCGCCGCAATGGGGTCCTTTATCACCATCCGCATTTCATGCTCCTGCCCGTCGGCAGTTTCATTAGTCTGCAAATGGGATGACTCTTCTATAGAACCATTGGATTCCTTCTGCGGGCCCTTAACATAAATATTGGACGAATAACCACCTGACGTCTCGGTGGTGCCAGCTTCGTTATCGAAATCAAATTCAATTTGTCTTTTGACAGCATTATTGTCAGGAGAACCTGTTGCCGTTTTCGGCGGGTTTTCAGTGATTGGAGTTTCGCTTGAAGGTGATGAAGGTAAGGAAGATATTTCTAAATTCAATATTTCTTTTTGCGCATTTTTGTCGTTTATTCCCTGCTCCTGAACAGGCGTCACCTCAAATACATCCTTCGGTGAAGGTGTTTCTACCATCCGGGGGGCCATCGGGTCCAACACCAGTGCCGGTTCTTCTTTTGTCTGCGTAGCTTCCTTCTGTTCCGTCACAGGTTCCTGTTCACCGAGTCGCAGCAATATTTTTTCCTCCTTAACTTCTTCTTTCACAATCTTTTCCGGGAACGGATCCTTGTGCTCGAAGCCCGTGGCGATCAGCGTAATACCGATTTTATCGCCGAGCGTATTATCGTATCCCAGTCCCATGATCACGTTGGTGTGCTCACCCGCCTGGCTGATCAGGTAGTTTTGAATGGTATCTACCTCGTCCATGGTAAATTCTGTATCTCCCTCTGCGGAATTGATGTTGATCAAAATCCATTTAGCGCCCCGGATGTCGTTATCATTCAACAATGGCGAGTTGACTGCATCCTGTATTGCTTTTTCCGCCCTGTCTTCTCCGTTGGCAGTAGCGCTGCCCAGTATGGCTACCCCGCCGTCCCTCATTACGGTGCATACATCTGCAAAGTCTACGTTGATCTGTCCGGTGGTATTGATCACATCGGTGATACACTTTGCCGCAGTGGCCAGCACGTTGTCCGCCTTTGCAAATGCATTCCTCATCGTAAGGTTGCCGTATTGATGACGCAGCTTGTCGTTGCTGATCACCAGCAGGGTATCCACGTACTCCTTCAGCATCTCGATCCCTTCTTCAGCCTGTGCAAAACGTTTTTTACCCTCGTAAGCAAAGGGTGTGGTAACGATCCCTACTGTAAGGATACCCAGGTCTTTACAGATCTTTGCCAGGATAGGTGCACCGCCGGTTCCGGTTCCTCCGCCCATACCGGCTGTAATAAATGCCATCTTGGTGTTTACCTCCAGTATCTTACGGATCTCTTCCAGGCTTTCTTCTGTGGCCTGACGTCCGATCTCCGGATTTGCACCGGCCCCGAGCCCCTGTGTAAGCAAGGGACCCAGCTGTATCTTATTGGGCACGCGGCTTTGCGACAGGGCCTGCGCATCCGTATTGCAGATAATAAAATTTACACCGTCTATATCCTGTCCGAACATGTAGTTCACAGCATTGCTGCCACCGCCGCCAACTCCGATTACTTTAATAATGGAAGACTTTTCCTTGGGCAAATCAAAGTGTATCATACTCTGGTTAATTTATATCCCGCGTTCATGGGCAGGATTATTAAGAAATAATGGTTAGTATTTATTTTTAGATCAATGGTTATTTGTTTTTTCCGCCGTGCTTTCGTCATCGCCAAAGCGTTTGTCCTTGTCATCCTCCGCAAACAGGTCTATCAACCCGTCTTTTATGGAATCCATAAAATCCTTGAAGCTTTTTCTCCGCTTTTTCAGCTTGTCTTTTCCGATGCCGTCTTCGTTTTCTGTTCCTTCTTCCGGCGGAAAACCGGACGCTGACGTCTTTTGTTGTTGCAATTCGCGGGCCGAATTCTTGTCAGTATCCGGCCTGAATTCCTTTTTTCCGCTGGCGTTTTCATATACGTTATACCCCTTCAGTATTAAACCCGTGCAGGTTGCATACATCGGCTTGGTAAGCTCCTGTATATGCCCGGAAGCCAGGTGCTCGTTGGGCAGACCAATACGGGCATCCAACCCGGTAACATATTCTGTCAACTGGATCAGGTGCTTCAACTGCGAGCCGCCACCGGTTAAAATGACGCCACCATTCAGCATTTTATTTTCTATACCTACCTGCCGCAACTGGTAGGTAACAAAATCAAGGATCTCACTCATTCTTGCCTGGATGATCTCCGCGAGCATTTTCACGCTGATCTCTTTAGGCGACATGCCCCTAAGTCCCGGAATGGTGATATAAGCATTGCTTTTTGCCTGTTCTGCCAGTGCACTGCCAAACTGCACTTTCATTTGTTCCGCCTGTGTTTTCAACACACCCAGTCCTTCCTTTATATCCCTGGTGATATTTTCGCCGCCGAAGGGTATCACCGCGGTATGCTTCAGCACGCCTTCGTAAAATACAGCCAGGTCGGTGGTACCACCACCGATATCAACGATCGCCACACCCGCTTCCAGGTCCTGCTCGCTCATAACGGCAGCTGCAGAAGCCAGTGGCTGCAGCACCAGGTCCTTCACTTTCAGGTTCGACTTTTCAACACTCCTGTTGATGTTGCGGATCGCATTCCTGTCGCCCGTGATGATATGGAAATTGGCTCCTACTTTTACACCGCTGTAACCGATAGGATTGGTGATATTCTGAAAATTATCCACGGTAAACTCCTGGGGGATCACATCGATGATCTGGTCGCCGGCCGGTATATATGTTTTATACTGGTTGGCGATCAACTGATCTATCTCCAACTGTGAAATTTCGTTCTCATTGTTATGCCTTACAATATCACCCCTGGTTTGCATACTTTTAATATGCTGCCCGGCAATACCCACATATACTTCTTTAATATCCAGGTCGGGATTAAACTCATAGCAGCTCTCCAGCGCCGACTGTATGGCCCTGATCGTCTGGTCGATATTAAGCACCATTCCGTGTTGAACACCATTGCTGTTGGCTCTTCCGAACCCAAGCACTTCCAGCTTTCCAAATTCGTTTTTCCGTCCGGCAATAGCAGCGATCTTTGTTGTTCCAATGTCGAGACCTACAATAATGGGTTGTTCGTTGTTCATATCGGTTGGTTTATTTCGATGTGTTATGATTCCTTTTGGTTGCACCGTTACTGGCATTTTTATCGTTTTTTAGTTTCATTTTTTGTAGCTACCACCTGTTCTTTGAACCTGACGTCAATGGTGGTATACCGGTTCCATCCTGTTTTAGCCAATACCTCTTTATAAAAGATATACAGCTTGTTAAACTTCGCCTCCAGGCTGGCGACATCACCCAGTATGATACGATGATCACCCACAGCAGGGATTATTTCAAACCTGCCCACACCGGCGTAATCTACCTGCGCCACCTGCGCCATCCAGAATGCATCACTGCGCACAAATTCACTTATCGCTTTCACCTGCAACAATACCGTGCTGTCTTCCCGGTTCCATTTGGTCTTATCCAGCGGACAGCCCGTAAAAACGGGCACCAGTGCCGAGAACCGGCTGCTCAGCGGCAAACGCACCAGCTCATTGTCTATATAGTACGTATTGCCTGCACGGGTAAATATCCTGGCTAACGGCTCTCTTTCCGTTACCCTTACCTGCAGTACTTCGTTGTTGTCAAAAAACAATTCCGCGTTTTTTATCCACGGGTTTTTCTCCAGTTCAGCTTCCATCATCTGCAGGTCAATTTCACGCACCGGGGCTCCTTCCACCGGAACATTCATATATTTTATCATACCCCTGATATCACTTTTATCTGCAAAAAGATGAACCCCGGGGTTCATGATCTCGATATTCAGGCCTTTGCAAATTTTATCGTCCCTCTTTTTTATGGCGGCTACCAGGAAAAAAAGCAACCCTACACCACATCCTGACCAGATGACGGCGGCTACAAATCTTTTTATTTTCCTCCTGCTTAATTTCACGTTTTACTTACTTAACTGTTTCGGTTATTATCTGCTTTAGCGGCTGCACCAGCTTATCTATATCACCTGCGCCTGCAGTGATCAGCAGGTCTGCCTCGTTGTTCGCTACTTTTTGCTTCATCAGCAATAACAGTTCGTCCCTGCCCAGCACACGCACCCTGCTATTGTTCATTTTATGCATCAGCATTTCGCTGTCAACACCTTCCACCGGTAATTCCCTTGCGGGGTACACCGGCAGCAACAACACTTCATCTGCCAGGTTCAATACGTTTGCAAAATCATCTGCAAAATCTTTTGTTCTCGAAAACAAGTGCGGTTGAAATATCACCGTACATTTTCTCTCCGGGAACAAGGACCGGGCGCTGGCGATCAGTGTCTTTAGCTCTTCCGGATGATGCGCATAGTCGTCTATAAACACCACGGACGAAGCATCTTTTACGGGAACGATGTATTCAAAGCGGCGCTTCACTCCTTTAAATGAAGCAACCGCCTGTTTTATCCGGTCATCCGCAATCCCCAGCTCTTTGGCGATCGCAATAGCTGCAACAGAGTTCTCTATATTATGCAAGCCACCCATCATCAGCTCCACATCCTTCAACTCCCACCCCCTGCCGCGTACATCATATGTATAACCACCTTCCCTGTTTCTCACATGCACTGCATACACATCCGCCTGCTCTTCTACACGGCTGTAGGTAAGCTGCCTGTCTCCTTTCAGCATAGCGGCTTTCTGTAACCCGTACCGGCTAAACAGTACCCCATCTTTTTTCAACCTGCCGGAAAATTCCACGAAAGCATCCTCCATGGCTTCGGGGGTACCATAAATATCCAGGTGATCGGCATCCATGGCCGTGATCACCGCTATATCGGGAGCCAGCTTCAAAAAGCTGCGATCGTACTCATCCGCTTCCACCACGCATACATTTTTTTCGCTGCTCCAGAAATTGCTGTCATAATTAGCAGCGATCCCTCCTAAAAAAGCATTACACCCATAGCCTGAATCGCGCAGGATATGCGCTACCATCGTGGATGTGGTGGTTTTGCCGTGGGTACCCGCTACACATATATTAAAAGAACCTGCTGTTATCATACCCAGCACATCGCTCCTCTTTAATAAGTCATACCCGTGCTGACGGTAATACGCCAGTTCCCGGTGATCGCCGGGAATAGCCGGTGTATATATTACTATGTCTGCTTCCTTATTTATCAGGTCCGGCCGGTCTTCGTAGTGGATGGAAATCCCCTCCGCTTCCAGGCTTTTGGTTAACGCAGTTTCCGTTCTATCGTAACCGCTTACATACTTACCCAGCGACATGAAATACCTGGCCAAAGCACTCATACCGATCCCGCCGATCCCTATGAAATACACCGCCTGTATGTCTTTGACCTGTTTCATTTTTTTATTCAACATTTTTCCAGCCCAATGCTTTCCATATGGCTCCGGCCACTATTTCGTCCGCATTTGTAACCGCCAGCGGCGTTATGTTCTTTTTCAGCGTTTCCTGCCCGGCCGTATCCTTTGCCAGCTCAATCACCAGCGGTACCAGCTTTTCGTTTGCTTCATTGTCTTTTACCATCAGGGCTGCACCCTTATCCACCAGTCGCTTTGCATTCACCGTTTGATGATCCTCCGCCGCATGTGGAAAAGGCACAAAAACCACTGCCTGCCGAACCACACAGAGCTCGGCAACCGACATCGCTCCTGCCCTCGATATCACCACATCCGCGGCTGCAAACGCTTTCTCCATCTGTGTGATAAAATCGTTCGTCCATATACCGCTTCTGCCGGCACTAACCTCCTTCGCCTGCTCAACAAATAACTTCCCGGTCTGCCATATCAGTTGTATGTCGTTCTTTTCAAACTCG
Organism: Chitinophagaceae bacterium; assembly: GCA_037190885.1. Lineage (GTDB taxonomy): Bacteria > Bacteroidota > Bacteroidia > Chitinophagales > Chitinophagaceae > Agriterribacter. The sequence goes on along the minus strand of JBBCJQ010000019.1, from coordinate 86,564 downwards.
CCGATATGTACTGCGATCACTTCGTTTATGGACCGGGCGCCCAAACTGCCACCCGTAACCAGCACCGTCTTTTTCCCCATCTCCAATCCAAAAAAACGCAGAGCTTCTTCCCTGTCAACCGTATGATCCAGTATGGTTGTCCGCACCGGATTGCCTGATACGATGATCTTTTCTGCCGGAAAAAATTTCTCCATTCCATCAGACCCTGTGAACACCAGCTTTGCTCTTTTGGCAAGTTGCATATTCGCCTTACCGGCAAAAGAATTTGCCTCATGAATAAAGGTTGGAATATTTCTTTGCTGTGCGAACCTTAGAGCCGGGAAGCTGGAATAACCACCCACACCGATAACCGCATCCGGTTGAAAATCGTTGATCACTTTTCTCACCTGCAGCATGCTTTTCAGCAGCTTGAACGGCAGCCCGATATTTTTTATCAAAGAACTCCTGTTAAATCCTGCAATATCCAAACCCACGATCCTGTAACCCGCCTGCGGCACTTTCTCCATTTCCATCTTTCCCTTCGCGCCTACAAACAGGATATCAATGGCAGGATCCATCCTTTTGAGCGCATTGGCTATGGCAACAGCAGGAAATATATGTCCGCCGGTACCGCCGCCTGCTATGATGACTTTCTTTTTCAACTTTCCTTTTCGTTTTGATCCTCATTGACCACCGGCTGCAGCTTACCTTCCATTTTTTCTACATTTCTTGCCACGCTCAGCAAAATGCCTATGGCCATGCAGGTAAACAAAAAACTGCTCCCCCCTTTACTGATCAATGGCAGGGGTACACCCGTCACGGGGAACAGGTTCACGTTCACTGCCATATTCACCATCGCCTGTATCACCAGCGTAAAAGAAAGCGCCAGCGCCAGGAAGGCACCAAAAGCAAAAGGGCATTTTTTAAAAAGCCTGATGCTCCGGAATAGCAGCAACACATATAACAACAATACCAGCACCCCTCCCGTCAGCCCGTACTCTTCTATGATGATCGCATAAATAAAATCGCTGTAAGGATGCGGTAAAAAGTTCCGCGCCTCACTGTTGCCCGGTCCCAGGCCAAACCACCCTCCCTTTGCGATCGCTATTTTTGCCTGCTGCACCTGATAGGCCGACTCGGCTTTATCAGCATACACAAAGCTTTGGATACGCTTGGTCCAGGTAGGCACCCGCCCTTCATTTAAAAATGCAGGCAGCTCTTTGCTTCTTTGTTCCTGCTTGTCATAAAACCCAACCGCCAGCGCTATCAGCAACAGTACCGGGATAAGCGCCAGCCCTATCGTACCAGCGATGTGTTTGATATTCACCCGCCCGATAAACATCAGCAGCAGACTGGTTGCCCCGATCAGCAGAGCGGTGGAAAGATTTGCCGGCGCTATCAGCAGGCAGATAATACCTACCGGTATGATCATCGGCAAAAAGCCTCTTTTAAAATCCTTGATCTCTCCCTGCGAACGGCTAAGCTGCCGAGACAGGTACATAAATAAAGCCAGCTTCGCCAGGTCCGAGGTTTGAAATGTCAACGCAACCACCGGCAGCCTTATCCACCTGGACCCCTCATTGATTTCCGTACCAAAAAAGAGCGTATATATCAACAAGGGGATGGAAATAAGGAATAACAGCAAAGCCAGCCGCGAATACAGCGTATAGTTGATGCGGTGCGCAAAATAGATGATGAACAATCCCGCCACCATCAACACAAACTGCCTGAACAAAAAAGATTCGGTGCTGGCAGACAACCGGTATGCCAGCGTTCCCGTGCTGCTGTATACCACCAGCATGCCCATTAAGGCCAGCAGTATCACTGCCACCCAGATCACTTTGTCTCCCTTAGTTTTATTTAATAAACCCTGCATACAATATTTTCCGGTACAAGCTTGCTTATAATTCTTTTACCGCTTCCTTGAACTGCCTGCCCCTGTCTTCGTAGTTTTTAAACAGATCGAAGCTGGCACAAGCCGGGCTCAGCAGCACCACATCTCCCTTATCCGCCAAATGAAAGGCTGCCTGCACGGCTTCTTTTGCGCTGGATGTGTTCACCATCACCTCCACTACTTTACCGAATGCCTCGTGGATCTTACGATTATCTAACCCCATGCATACGACGGCCTTCACCTTTTCCTTTACCAGCTCCAACATGGTAGAATAGTCATTTCCTTTATCTACTCCACCCAGTATCAATATCACCGGCTGCGTCATGCTTTCCAGCGCGAACCAGGTACTGTTCACATTGGTTGCTTTACTGTCGTTTATAAAAGTTACTCCTCTTACCGTTAACACTTTTTCCATCCGGTGCTCCAGGCTCTGAAAGCCGCCCACTGCTTCCCGGATCTTCTGCTTACGGATACCAACCGAAGCGCCGGCCAATCCTGCGGCCATCGTGTTGTACTGGTTGTGCTTTCCTTTTACTGCGAAATCGTTTACGCTCATCGTTACCGTTTGTTCATCTTTTTTTATAGTCATAATACTGTTCATTATATAAGCTCCTTTTGGCAATTGGTAATGCATAGTAAATGGCAATAAGTTTGGTAATAATTTTTTGTCCTTCATATAATCCGTGATCACCGGATCATCTGCACAATAAATAAATATGTCCTGTTCCGTTTGGTTCTTTATGATATTGAACTTGGATGCTATGTAGTTCGAAAACTGATAGTCGTAACGATCCAGGTGATCTTCCGTAATATTCAGCAACACCGCCACATCCGGCCGGAAATCAATAATATCATCCAGTTGAAAACTGCTGATCTCCGCCACGTACAGGGGCTTGGGATCTAATGCCACCTGCTTTGCAAATGAAACACCTATATTCCCCACCAATGCACAATCTATTCCCCCGGCCTTACATATCTCCCAGATCAGCGTAGTGGTGGTGCTCTTACCATTGCTGCCTGTGATGGCTATGATCCGGCTATCTCCCTTAAACCGGTACGCCAGCTCTATCTCGCTGATGATACCGACCCCTTTAGCCCTTATGCTCTTCACCAGCTCATTCTTCTCTGGTATTCCCGGGCTTTTCACCACCTCGTCCGCTTCCAGTATTCTATCCACGGAGTGTTTACCTTCCTCAAACGGGATATCAAATGCCAGCAACTCTTTTTTATAGTTTTCCGGTATCACTCCCGCGTCGCTCAGCAACACGTCGTATCCCTGCTTACGGCAAAGAATAGCTGCACCTGTGCCACTCTCGCCTCCTCCCAGTATGACTATCTTTTTTGCCATGTGTTGCTACCGGTCATTTTCTGTCAGCGCATCTTTAATGTAGCCATCGCCAGCACCACGCAAAGGATGGTCACGATCCAAAAACGTACGGCGATCTTACTTTCGTGATAGCCCAGCTTCTGGTAGTGATGATGGAGGGGGCTCATCAAAAAAATACGCCTCCCCTCGCCATACTTTCGTTTGGTATATTTAAAGTAGCCCACCTGCAATATCACACTCAGGTTCTCCACCAGGAATACACCGCAAAAAATAGGTATCAGCAATTCTTTCCTTACTATGATAGCCAGCGAGGCAATGATGCCACCGAGTGCCAGGCTGCCGGTATCTCCCATGAACACCTGTGCCGGGTAGGCATTATACCAGAGGAATCCGACGCATCCCCCCACGAATGCGCCCACGAAGACCGACAGCTCTCCCAGGTTGGGTATGTACATAATATTGAGATACTCCGCAAACCGGGTGCTGCCACTGACGTATATGAATACCCCCAAACAGGCGCCGATGATAGCACTTACCCCTGCTGCCAGTCCGTCCAGACCGTCCGTAAGATTCGCACCGTTGGATACCGCTGTAATAATTAATGTGACTGCCAGTATATACACGATCCAGGTGTATTTCTCCGCACCTTCTCCCATCCAGCTGATCAGCCGGCTGTAGTTAAACTCATGACTTTTTACAAAAGGGATGGTCGTGATCGGCGTTTTTACCACCGCATAACGATGCTCTTCTCCATTCATCGACATAATAGTATCCCCCACTTTTCGCTCACCTCTTTTTAAGAGTTCTGCTGTCTGCTGTTTCGATTGCGGATCGTAGTACTCCCGGAACACCACCACCCGCTCATTAAAATACAGGGTAGCGCCAATGATGATACCCAATCCTACCTGCCCAAACACTTTCACCTTTCCCGCCAGCCCGTCGCTGTCTTTCTTCTTATAATTCTCTCCCCTGGCCTGTGCAGCTTTCCTGGCTTTTATTTTCAGATAGTCATCCATAAAGCCGATAAAGCCCAGCCAGATAGTGCACAGGATCATCAACCGGATATACACTTTATCGAGATCCGCGATCAGCAACGTGGGGATCAGGATCGCCAGCAGTATAATAAGACCGCCCATAGTAGGCGTGCCTTTTTTTTGTTGCTCCCCCGCCAGCCCCAGGTCCCGTACCGATTCACCGATCTGTTTTTTCTTCAGGTAGTTGATCAGCCTTTTTCCGAATACGGTTGAAATGATAAGCGACAGCAATACCGCCAGCAACATCCTGAAAGTGATAAAGTGAAACAAACCACTCCCGGGAAATTTGATCCCTTCGTTTTTAAACCACTCAAAAAGATAGTATAACATATCGCCTGTTATTTCCTGTTATTCAATTCATTTTTCCAGTAAAGCAAACATTTCTCCCAATACCTCTTTATCATCAAAAGGATATTTCACACCGTTTATCTCCTGGTATTTCTCATGCCCTTTTCCTGCCACCAGCACAATGTCTTCAGCACCCGCTATATCAATTGCCGTCTTGATCGCTTCCTTCCTGTCCGGTATGATTGTATATTTCTTTCTCTGGGAAAGCTGCAATCCCTCTTCCATATCCTTTAATATCGCCATCGGGTCTTCTGTACGGGGATTGTCAGAAGTAAATACCACCCGGTCACTGTGCTCACAGGCCACCTGTGCCATTACCGGGCGCTTGGTTTTATCCCGGTCGCCACCGCAACCTACCACCGTAATTATCTTTTCATATCCCTGTTTCAACTTTTTTATAGTAGCCAGCACATTCAGCAGCGCATCGGGCGTATGGGCATAGTCTACTATGCCTATGATCTTATCCTGCCCGGATATCATGTAATCAAAGCGTCCCTCGGCTCCGGTCAGGTTACTCATCACCTGCAACACTCTCTGCCTGTCACCGCCCAGGCAAACAGCGGCCGCATATACCGCAAGCAGGTTATACGCATTGAACTCCCCGATCATACGGAAATGCACCTCCTGGTCGTTAATGATCATCAACAACCCGGTAATGCCGTTTTCCAGTATCTTTCCCTTAAACTCAGCCAGGGTCTTCAGGCTGTACAGGTATTTCCTGGCATGGGTGTTCTGTAACATTACTATCCCTCTTTTATCATCGGCATTGCTAATGGCAAATGCATCAGAAGGTAACCCGTCAAAAAACGACTTCTTTACTTTTATATATTCATCAAAGGTTTTATGATAATCCAGGTGATCATGGGTAATATTGCTGAATACGGCCCCGGCAAAGTGCAGACCTGCGATGCGATGTTGATGAATAGCATGGCTGCTGCACTCCATGAATACATAGCTGCACCCGTGTTCCAGCATTTCCTGCATCATTGCGTGCAGGCTGAGCGCATCCGGTGTAGTATGCGTAGCCGGTATCACTTTATCTCCTACCTGGTTCTGCACGGTAGAGATCAGTCCGCATGTATATCCCAACCCTGAAAACAGCTTGAATAGTAAGGTAGCAATGGTGGTTTTTCCGTTCGTTCCGGTAACCCCCACCACTTTCATACGGGAAGACGGGGCATTGTAGAAGTTGTTGGCCATATACCCGGCCGCCACTGCACTGTTCTCCACTTCTACCCAGGTAATATCATCCCGCCGGTTGTCCGGCAGCTTTTCGGCTATAATGGCCACCGCACCGTTCCCGATGGCCTTTTCTATATAGGCATGTCCGTCCAGGCTATACCCTTTTATGGCAATAAAGCAGGCGCCGGCGTTTACTTTACGGGAGTCTGTCTGGAGACTGTCGATCACGGTCTCCATGTTTCCGTATACCGACCGGATATTTACCTTATATAATATGTCCTGTAAAGACTGCATATATGCCTGCTGCTATATTTTACGCTGGTTTAGTTTAATTCGATCCTGATCTTCTGTCCCTTTGCCACCGCTGTTCCGGCTGCAAGAGACTGGCTCACCACCCTGCCCTTTCCCTTTACTTCCACTTTCATACTCATATTCTCCAACAGGTGAAGGGCATCCTTCAACCCCATCCCTTTTACATCCGGCATTAGACTGTCTCTTACGGCCAGGGCTTTCATCACGGGTGTATATGCCTGGTTAACAACCGTGCCCCAATCTTCTCCATTCAATGAATCCGAATAGCTTACACCCACGGTATGGAATACCTGCTCCATGCTTTTTGCATTACCGCTCCAACGGTATCCCATACTGTCCACCGCCTGTTGCTGCACAAAACGGCTTTCGCGATCTTCCACATGCAGCGCGTACAGCTTATCGGCAATTTCCCGGAACACCGGAGCTGCTACCTTTCCGCCATAATACACCGGTGCATGTTGCCGGTTCTTAATTACCACAATGCAGGAATATTTTGGTTTGTCTGCCGGAAAATATCCCGCAAAAGACGATGTGTACACACCGTCATGATATTTGTACACCCCGTCATTCACTTTTGCCGTTCCGGTTTTGCCGGCTGCCGTATAGGCCGCATCCTTAAATACAGCTTTGGCTGTACCCTCCGTACATACTGCCTGTAAACACTCCTGCAAAGCCTGCAACGTTTTATCAGAACAAATCTTAGCGCTCAGGGTATGTGGCTTATATTCTTTCAATACAGCTCCGTCTTTTTCTACCCGGTTTACCAGGTAAGGCTTCATCAGTCGCCCGTTATTAGCAACAGCATTGTATACCATCAGCATCTGCAAAGGGCTCAGCATCACTTCATACCCAAAACCCATAGAAGGCAGGGTTTGTATATGCCAGTCTTTTTTCTTAGGATCTTTTACCAATGGCTTGAACTCCTCGTTCAAATCAATACCGCTGCGGGTAGTGAGGTGCAGGTGCTCAAAATGCCGGGTGAATGCCGCAGGCTTATCCGTATAATTATATGCCAGTTTTGCCATCGCCACATTACTGCTGTTCCCAAAAGCTTCCTTAATGGTCATATAGCTTTTGGGAGACCGTTCCGAATCCCTGATCGTTCTGCCTTTCAGCACCCATGCCCCGTTATTGATCTCGATCATATCGTCAATGGTTACATGCTTGTCTTCCAACGCCGCCAGCAAAGTCACCAGCTTAATGGTAGAGCCGGGCTCCGCCGTGCGCAGCGCATAATTGTCCAGCTCGTAATAGCTGCTATCCTTCATCATTCCCAGATTGGCTATCGCCCTGATCTTACCGGTCGCCACTTCCATCACAATGGCACAACCCTCCAGCGCTTTGTTGCCCGTCATCATCCGCATCAGCGCCGCTTGGGTGATGTCCTGTATGTTCACATCCAGCGTGGTAACAATATCCTTACCATTTTCAGGCTCTATCTCAGCGCCCTCTACTGGCACAAAGGCACCGCCTGAGATCCGCCTGACCAGCCGCTTCCCGGATACGCCGCGCAGCAGGCTGTCGTATGTTTTTTCCAGCCCTACATTCTGCGTTACCACCTGCCTGTTGCCATCGGTATACGACCTGGATAAGCCGATGGTGCGATTCGCCAGCAAACCGAAAGGTGTCAGCCTCCGTTCCGTATCTTCCACAATAAACCCACTCTTGTTCCTGCCCTGCCGAACCAGCGGCAGTTGCCGCAGCGCTTTATACTGCTCAAAGCTTATCCTTTTTTTCAGCAGGAAATAACGGTCTTTCTTATCATACGCTGCCTGCAACAGCTTTTTATACTGCACAGCAGATTTATCTCCAAAAACCGAAGCCAACCCGATCGATAAGGAGTCCAGGTTGTCGGTAAAACGTTTTCCCCCTTTTTCGCGCAGACCGTCCGCTAAAAAATCTATCCGGATGTCAAAGAACGGAATGGAAGTGCTCAGCATGCTTCCATCTTCACTGTAGATAGTACCCCTGTCCGCATCCAGGGTCCTGTATTCCAGGTGCAGGCTGTCGCTCAATCCGCGCCAGTAATCTCCCTGTACCTGCTGTATGTAAAATGCTTTGCCGACAATGCATGCGCATAATAACAAAATACCCAGGAAGCACAGGTTAACCCGCCATAATATGTCCCGCTTTACTTCCAAGATGGTACTTCATTTATTATTTTAAACCCATATGCACAAAAGTGAAAGGCTGATACCCTTCACTGTTTCCTTATTGTCCTTATTTAACCTTTGCCTCTATGATCAACGGTGGCTCCTTCAGCTCTTTTAACCCGAGTCGCTCCACCGCCTTTGCCAGCTCACTTTGTTTACCCTTCATCATCAGCTCTCCTTTCACTGTTTTAAACTCGTACTGCAATTCTTTTAATTGTTTTGCGTTTCTATTGATATCCTTTATGGTTTTTTCAGCATAGTGACCGTTATATATATATATGGTGGTGAGCAATGCCAGGAAAAGAAAGAAATAAGTATTTTTTACGATCCACTGGTAATTAAAAGCCCTTCTGAACCCGAGCTTTTGCGCCCAGGTTTCTTTTCGCTGTTCCTGTTCGGGTATGGCTTCATTTTCTTCCATAGTGCATTACTCATTTTTTTTCCGCAATACGAAGCTTGGCGCTCCGGCTGCGCGGATTTTGTTTTACCTCCCTGTCCGAAGGCACTGTTGGTTTTTTTGAAAGGATATTAAATGGACTTTCCACCCTGGTCCCGTATATCGCATCTGCATCCGCCGGTTCAAAACTGCCGTATTTGAAAAAGTTTTTAACCAACCGGTCTTCAATACTGTGAAACGTGATAATGGCGACCCGTCCGCCTTTTTTCAGAAGAGAAGGAAGTTGCTGCAATAGTTCCTGCAGGCTTTGCATTTCCTGGTTTACGGCAATGCGCAGCGCCTGGAACACCTGGGCAAAATATTTATTGGGATTACCTTTTACCGCCATAGCAACAGCCTGTTTAAAATCTCCCGCTGTTTTTAGTACCACCAGTTTTCTTTGTTCAACAATCGTTTTGGCCAGGGTTTTTGCATTGGTTACTTCCCCGTATTGTTCAAACATTTTATGAAGTTCCTGTTCAGTTGCATTTTGCAGCAATGAAGCGGCTGTCAGATCATGTTGCCGGTCCATCCGCATGTCAAGTGGCGCTTCGTCAAACCGGGTGGAGAAACCACGATCCGGTTCATCAAACTGGTGACTGGATACACCCAGGTCTGCAAGGATACCATCTACCGGACTAGCGTCGTGCAACCTCAAAAACCGTTGTATATGACGGAAATTATGCGGAATGAACACGATCCGCTCATCGTCCGGCACATTACGCCGGGCGTCCTCATCCTGATCAAAAGCATACAATCTGCCCCCGGGTCCTAGTTGCGACAAAATAGCCCTGCTATGCCCACCTCCTCCAAATGTGCAGTCAACATACACTCCTTCCGGGCGAATATTAAGCCCCCGGACAGCCTCATCCAATAATACCGGTATATGATATTGCTGCTCCATTTCAAAAGCTTATTGACAGTGATCATTTTGCATGAGGTTCTTCAACCCAAAAATTAACCCTGCTGTTTTGGCGCCATCACTTCCTCAGCCAGCTTACTGAATGCTTCAGGCGAAAAAGTTTCAAAGAGCTGATGATACTTACTTTTATCCCAGATTTCAATTTTATCGTTTGCTGATACCAGCAGAATGTCTTTTTGCAGCCCTGCGTACTCCATCAGGTTTTTGGGGAGCAACAACCTTCCCGCACTATCCAACTCCAAAATTGCCCCGTTTAAAAAGAACCGGCGGAACTCCCTTACCTTTGGGTCAAAATCACTTTTCTTACCAATCTCATCAAATATGGGTTCCCAGTTTTTCATCGGATACAGGTTCAAACAAGGTTCAAATCCCCTGTTAATAAAGAAGCTACCGGTTTCTTCTTCCGGGATTTGCCTTTTAATCCCCGTTGGAAGAAGAAACCGACCTTTTGCGTCCAGAGTAGCTTCATATTCCCCTAAAAACCGTATCATTTATAAAGAGTTGCATCATTTCCCATTTCTTCACACAAAATAACACATTTTCCCACTTTAAACGAAGGTTTTGATTTAAATATTTTATTCACAGCTTCTTTTTTGCCGAAATGCTTACCTGCAAAGGATTTCATATAGTTTCACGGCTGTAACACAACACTTTATGTTAATTACTGTGGATAACCCTATTTTTATGTGGAAACAACTGTGGATTGTATGGTAGTTTTAAGAGAGCTCGACGATCATTACGCGTACATAACCCGGAGATTCTGAACCTGTAAAAGCAAATTGTTCCTAATATCAGGATTAAGGCTGCGAGGGTTGCGTCTGGAGATGCAAGGGCCGACAGGGTTTCGGGGGCCTAAAGAAGCCGGTACTATTGAATGGTCATAAAAAAGCGGAAGCTGCGTCCACCAGTCCGGGCTCATTGAGTTTTTGTTGCAGGGATACTTTTCCTTTGTTGATCGCCTGCGTGCGTAATCTCTCATCCTTATATATCAGTTTCATCTTTCCGGCAATATCTTCTATACTATTTTTATCGCAGTACAACGCGGCATCGCCTGCCATCTCTCTTATCGCGCCCGCTTCACATGTGATCACAGGTGTTTCTGCCTGCAGGTAGTTCAACACCCGCAACCCGGTGGGGTCGTCTGCAGGCATATATATCACAGCAAACGATGCTGCCACGGCATCGGCTTCCCCGTCAGGATCATTGTCATCCAACAGCACCACGTCTGCCCGGTACTTGTAATGTTCCAGCAGCTTTTCCACCCTTTCCGATATTCCTGCGGTTTCCGAAATAAGAAGCTTCACATTACTGTTCTGCCATTTTTTAAACAGAGAAAAAGCCTTCAGCACAACAGTAAGCTGCTCAACAGAAGTATTGAACGCAGCGCAGAAAAAGTACTCCCAGCCTTTGGCGTAGGATTGCTTGATATACTCCCGCCTGTCCCAGCTAACCGGTTTACAGAAAACACCCGGTCGGGGAGATAATTTTTGCACCGGGATGGCACCTGCATGTAACTGCCAGGATGCATAGTCAGACAATACGAGCACCCTATGGGTATCAGCCACTATTGTATGTGTAACCGGGTGGGTTACCAGCACTATTTCGGAACAACCCCGTGGAGCAACATTTTCGTTCAGCGATATCACCAACCCCGGCTTTTCCGCACTGATCATTTGTCTGATCCTTCTTTTTTCGCGAAGCTTTCTGAAAGGCAACAGTCCGGATACTTTCACCGTCCACCCGGATATCGCCGGGTGAGTAAACCCGATACTATTTTCGACCGACAGCGCCAATACCCGGCAATCCGGGTTGTTATCCAGGAAAATCGTCAAAAGACCGTCTGCAAAGGACTTCAGGTAATTATCATTTGATAAAACCCTGTGGTAACAACATGTAAGTATTAACATGAACAACAACAGATTATTGGCCCATCCGGCCGCAAATTGGCATATGGTAATATTAGCCAAAAAATTATTAATGTCAAATTACGTTAATAAGGTAATCAAATCCGTAGTATGAGAATTAAATTTTTACATATCTACTTTTTCACCTTGCTTCTTGGTATAGGGGTCGCCCGGGCGCAGTGTCCGAATGGGGAGACACCACAGCAAATGGTGACGGGGAATGCTCATTATGGAGGCCAGTCTATTTCCAATGCCAGTGGGTCGCTCTACTATGACCAGTTTGACCCTTCGCTGGGTACGCTGATCGGGGTTGATATAGATGTAATGGTTTTGGGTTACCTAAATGTGAACATCACGAATACCAGCAGTTCTGCAGATAACTTTCCGGTTGTTTTTTATAGATTCGACCGGTTTAATTTTCCCGGGATCGGGATTTTACAAGTTGATGAGACGTTTTCCTACAATACAGGAATGCTTGCCCCCGGTGCTACTCAGCAACAAGATATTTGGGCACCGATAAACAAGACCGCAAGCGCGCAAATAACTGATCCTGTCGACCTCGCAGGATACCAGGGTACAGGCGTAAACGACTTAACATATCAATTGGCAACCAGCGTAATGGTAATTGGTGCGTCGCATTATACCAATAATATTACCCTGCAATTTACGCATATCACCTATAGTGTAGTCTACACCTATTGTCCCCACTCCATTCTACCCAACAGCAAGCTGGCATTTGCCGCCAGTAAGGGAGACGGCAATAACGTGCTGCTGACCTGGACAAAGGAAAAGGAAACAGACGGTGTACAGTATACACCTGAGATCAGTAAGAACGGGCTTGATTTTGTGGGCATCGGCACCCTGCAAAGCCAGTCGCCCGGCGATGAAAACGGTATTGCGAAATATGAATACCACTATCGTGTTCCGGTTATTGACGACAATACAAAGCTGTACTTCAGGTTAAAGCAAACCAGTCCTGACGGACGAGTAACTTACTCTGAAGTGACCACGCTCAGCTATCAAAATATAACAGAACGCTTTACCATTTACCCCAACCCGGCTGAAAATAATATTACGCTAACCTTTGAAACACCACAAAGGAGCAACCTGAACCTGTCTCTTATCAACAGTATGGGACAGGTGGTGGAATCAGAAAACTTCCACCCGGGCGGCGCCACCACCCACCACTACAGGTTCACAAGGCGTCATCCGCCGGGCGTGTATTTTATACGCGTGGTAAACGCCGCTACCCGGCAACAACAGGTGATACGACTAATGATCAAATAATACCCTTTATTATAATAAATCATAAAGAGTTGGTGAAATACCAACTCTTTATGTATTTTTGTATATACTTAAGATTTTTGATGGAATATAACACTACGAGAAATCATCTCATCATGCGGGAATATGGCAGACATATTCAGAAGATGATAGACTATGTAATCAGCATTGAAGACAAGGAAAAAAGACAAAAAAACGCTCACGCACTCATAGAGCTGATGGGCTTTTTGAACCCCCATTTAAAAAATGTGGAAGATTTCAGGCATAAGCTCTGGGACCACCTGTTCCTGATCTCAGATTTTAAGCTGGACGTGGAGAGCCCTTATCCCATACCCACCAGGGAAACGCTGAAAGCAAAACCCCAATCGCTGCCCTATCCCAAAAAATATCCCCGGTATTCACACCTGGGTAAAAACCTGGAAAGGGTGATCGATAAAGCACTGGCGGAAGAAAATCCTGAAAAACGCTCCGGTTTTGCCAATGCCATAGCCTATTACATGAAACTGGCTTACAATACCTGGCACAAGGAACTGGTGCATGACGACGGCATCAGAAGCGAATTAAATGCCATCACAGACGGCCAACTGGAATTTACCAACACGCCTTTTGTAAAAGCATTCCGCGAAAGAGATAACCGGGATAACCGCTATCAGCGTGGAGGCAAAAACTTTCAGCAACGGAGCAACCGAAACGACCGAAACGACCGAAACGATCGTAATGACCGTAATGGAAAGGGCGGCAACAAACATTTCAAAAAACGCTTCAAATAAAACTGCAATTAACTTAAAACTATACAGTGAAAAGCCCCGGTATTATTGCCGGGGTTTTATATTTGCACTTACACTTATCATTCACAGCTATGTATTCATTCGAAGTCAGCGGCGGTAAAAAACTAAAGGGTGAAATAGTACCCCAGGGCGCCAAAAATGAGGCCCTGCAGATCATCAGCGCCGTATTGTTAAGTCCCGAAAAGATCAGGATCAGTAATATCCCGGATATCCTCGACGTCAACCTTTTGATAGAGCTGCTGCAGGAAATGAATGTAACAGTGGAAAGACCGAGCCGCGACACCTGTATATTCCAGGCGGACAATGTGAATGTAGATTACTTAAAAAGTGATGCCTATAAAGCCAAAAGCGGACGCTTAAGGGGTTCCGTAATGTTAGCCGGACCACTGCTGGCAAGGTTTAAAAAAGCTTTTATACCGAAACCGGGGGGTGATAAGATAGGAAGGCGACGGCTGGATACCCATATCATAGGATTTGAAAAGCTGGGGGTAAATTTTAACTACGATTCCAATGACGGCTTCTTTCACCTCACGGCAAAAGAACTGGGTGGAACTTCCATGTTGCTGGATGAACCTTCGGTAACCGGCACTGCCAATATTGTAATGGCAGCGGTGATGGCAAAGGGTATCACCACCATCTATAACGCAGCCTGCGAGCCCTATCTTCAGCAATTGTGTAAGATGCTCAACCGGATGGGTGCAAAAATTCAGGGCGTGGGTTCCAACCTGCTGACCATTGAGGGTGTCGGTTACCTGGGCGGAACAGATCACCGGATGTTGCCGGATATGATAGAAGTTGGCTCTTTTATAGGTCTGGCTGCCATGACACAAAGCGATATAACCATAAAGGGAGCCGGTGTGGAACACCTCGGACAAATTCCGGAAAAATTCAGGCAGCTCGGTATTCAGTTGCATATCTCCGGAGACGATATTCATATTCCGACACAGGATTCTTACAAGATCCAGACCTTCCTGGATGGCTCCGTCATGACGATCTACGATCATCCCTGGCCCGGGTTTACGCCGGACCTGCTGAGCATTGTGCTGGTGGTGGCAACGCAGGCAAAGGGCTCGGTGCTGATCCATCAGAAAATGTTTGAAAGCAGGTTGTTCTTTGTCGACAAATTAATCGATATGGGTGCGCAGATCATCCTGTGCGACCCACACAGAGCAGTGGTAATCGGCTTAGGAAGAGAACAGCAGTTGAAGGGTATCACAATGAGCAGCCCGGATATACGTGCAGGCGTTTCCTTATTGATAGCGGCACTGAGCGCGGAAGGAAAAAGCGTGATCCAAAATATAGAACAAATAGACAGAGGGTATCAGTATATCGATACCCGGCTGCAATCACTTGGCGCCGACATCAAACGGATCTAAATATCGCTTATGGCAAAAAAGATCATTATCATAACTGCGCCTTCCGGCGCCGGCAAAACTTCTATCATCCGTTATCTCCTGGAAAAGTACCCGGACAGGCTGTCTTTTTCCATATCTGCCACCACCCGTACACCAAGGCATTATGAAGCAGACGGGCAGGATTACTATTTTATCCCGGTCGCAGATTTTAAACAAAAAATTGAACGCAAAGAGTTTGTGGAATGGGAAATGGTGTACGAGGAAAAATACTATGGTACGTTGAGATCAGAACTGGAACGGATCTGGTTACAGCATAAGACCCCTATACTGGATATTGATGTAAAAGGCGCTTTGCGTATTCAGCAAAACCATTCTGATTCTCTCTTATCCATTTTTATCCAGCCGCCTTCCATAGAAGAACTGAAAAAACGCCTTGAAAAACGTGCTACGGAAACCCCGGAATCACTTGCATACAGGATAGAAAAAGCCGCATACGAGCTATCCTTCAAAGATAAATTTGACCGTATCATTACAAACAGCAACCTGGAAACGGCCTGTAAAGAAGCGGAAGATATCGTGAAAAAATATCTTGCGATAGAGGACTGAGGTTTACAGAGGTTATCGCGTAGCCGAATCAAAGACAACAAATAAATCCCGCAAAACCCGGTTTAATATCACAATGCTTGCCTAACTTCCTGATTGAAACTTACAGGCATGAAAAAAAACCGCCGGGATTTTTTAAGAACAGCGGGACTGGCCGGCTTCGGGCTGACCGGGATCAACACGCTTACTTCCGCAATATCTTCAGAACTTAATTTTTTTCCTATGGGTGCAAACGATATTCAGCAAACAACCAGTCTGATCGGGCTGTATGGCCCCTGGGCTACGGGGTTATACAATAACAAGCTGCCCGGGCTATCCTTTTTGAACGATACATGGAAGCCAGAAAGTCTGGAGCAGTGGAAAGTAAAAGCCAGGGGAAAAGTGCTTGAGCTGATGGCTCCGCCGGCAATTGAGTCGCCACCGGCGGTGAGCATTAAAAAACAATATGTGTTTGACGGGCTGGCGGTGGAAGAGGTGAGCTGGCAACTCCCCTACGGGCGTCCCACGGATGCGATTGTGCTGAAGCCACAAGACGCGAAAGGCAGGTTACCGGCAATACTGGCCCTGCACGATCATGGCGGCAATAAATATCTTGGCACAAGAAAGATCACGCAAACTGCTCAGACACAACACCCGGCAGTCGTAGCTCATCAACAGGAATCATACGACGGGCTTGCCTGGGCAAATGAGATTGCCAAAAAAGGATATGTGGTAATGGTGTCTGATGCCTTTCCTTTTGCCAGCCGGCGTGTATTGTTCCGGGATGTGCCGGAGCATCTACGGAAAGGTATGCACGACAATGATCCTGAAAATATTGAGCATATCCGCGCGTATAATAACTGGGCTGCGGAACATGAGCACATTATGGCAAAATCTCTTTTCAGCGCGGGCACCACCTGGCCGGGTGTATTTTTTGCAGAAGACAAAACAGCGCTGGATATACTATGCGCCCGGCCGGATGTTGATGCAACAAAAGTGGGCTGTGGCGGACTATCAGGCGGTGGCATGCGGACAGTTTTCCTCGGAGGACTGGATGATCGCATCCAATGCGCGGTATGCGTAGGGTTTATGACCACCTGGCGGGATTTTGTACTGAACAAATCTTTCACCCATACCTGGATGACCTATGTGCCGCTGCTGCCGCGTTATCTAGATTTTCCTGAAATACTGGGGCTCAGGGCGCCGTTGCCAACACTGGTCCAAAACGATAATGAAGACGATCTATATACGCTGCCGGAAATGAAAAATGCAGATATGATACTAAATAATATCTATAAAAAAGCAGGTATGCAGGATCGTTATAAATGCTCATTTTATCCCGGACCTCATAAGTTTGACAAGCCGATGCAGGAAGAAGCGTTTTCCTGGTTTGATCGCCGGTTAAAAAATTAATGTATCTTACCACATTAGATCAGGATCTGTTGACGCTCTTATTTCTCTTACAGAAACGGAGCACGGTATCATTATATAACGAATAAACCATTTCAGATGAATATTTCCATCTCTGCGCACGCCAAAGAACTGGGAGAGCAGGCAGGAACCCTGGCCAAAGAGCTGATACAACAAGCCATCAGCCGTAAAGGCTCGGCCAATATCATACTGGCTACCGGTGCCAGCCAGTTCGAAATGATCCGGGTGCTTGTTGCATCTGATATAGACTGGAGCAAAGTCTCTATGTTTCACCTGGATGAATATATCGGCTTGCCTGTTACCCATAAAGCCAGCTTCAGGAAATACCTCACGGAACGATTTATCAATCAGCTTCCTGTACCCCTGAAAGCGGCATATCTCATAAATGGTGAAACCCATCCTAAAGAAGAATGTGAGCGGCTCAATACCATTATACTGGAGCATCCGGTTGACGTAGCATTGGTGGGCATCGGGGAAAACGGGCACCTGGCATTCAACGATCCCCCGGCAGATTTCGATACGGATGAACCCTATATTGTCGTTAGACTGGATGAACCCTGCCGCCGGCAGCAATTAAATGAAGGCTGGTTCCCTGCACTGGAGGATGTGCCACAGCAGGCTATCAGCATGTCCATTAAACAGATCATGAAATCGGCTGCCATTATCTGTTCCGTTCCGGACGAACGCAAAGCAACGGCTGTCAAAAACAGCATAGAGCAAACGATCAGCAACCAGTTCCCCGCCAGTATCTTACAGGCGCATCCCAATTGTTATTTTTTCCTGGACCAGGCTTCGGCTTCTTTATTGAACAGTAAATAAAGTCATGACCAAACAACTAAAAACCATAGCCGTCAGTGCACTGAGCAAAAGAGATACCCTGGTATCATTACTAATAATAGCAGTGCTCTTTTTTATCTTCGGTTTTGTTTCCTGGGCAAATGCCATATTAATTCCTTATTTTAAAATTGCCTGCGAACTCAACCACACCCAATCCTACCTGGTGGCTTTTGCTTTTTATATCGCCTACCTGGTGATGTCTGTTCCTGCTTCCTATCTTTTAAAAGCGATCGGCTTCAAAAAAGGAATTATGACCGGCTTTTGGTTTATGGCGATCGGCGCTGTCCTGTTTATTCCCGCGGCTTACGATCGTGCATACCCCTTATTTCTGACGGGATTATTCACCATCGGCTGTGGGTTGGCCATCCTGCAAACTGCCGCCAATCCCTATATCACCATTCTGGGACCCAAAGAACGGGCTGCTCAACGCATCAGCTTCATGGGCATCTGTAATAAGGGAGCCGGTATACTGGCACCCCTCGTATTGGGGGCCGTTATTCTTAAGGCCACCGATAGCGGAATGGTAGAACAACTGACCACTATGGGAGAAGCGGAGAAAAAAGTGGTGCTGGATGATTTTATCCGGCGTGTTATCCCTCCTTATGCCGTGATGGCGACGGTGCTTGCCCTGCTCGGTATTGCAGTCAGGTTTTCTCCTTTGCCAGAAATCAACACAGATGATGATACCGTTGACAGCAGCATCAAAGACAACCAGGCAAAAAAATATATTATCCAGTTCCCGCATCTTATACTGGGGGCTGTCGCTATTTTTCTGCATGTAGGCACCCAGGTTGTAGCCATCGATACCATCATAGACTATGCACAATCCATGAATATCTCCCTGTTTGAAGCCAGGGTATTTCCCTCCTATACACTCACGGCCACTATCATTGGGTATATCCTCGGGATTGTGCTTATTCCCAAATATATAAAACAGGGAACGGTGCTTAAAATATGCACTATGCTGGGGTTTGTTTTCACACTGGGCATTTTATATGCAACCGGGCAAACCAGTCTGCTGGGGCACCAGGCGGATATCTCTATCTGGTTCCTGGTATTACTGGGACTTGCAAACTCCCTGGTATGGGCCGGCATTTGGCCCCTGGCACTTGACGGACTGGGAAGGTTCACAAAGCTGGGCGCTTCTATACTGATCATGGGTTTGTGCGGCAATGCATTGTTGCCGTTGCTGTACGGCTTTTTTGCCGACAAGGAAAATTATACCATGAGAGAAGCCTACTGGATCTTGTTACCCTGTTATGCCTACCTGATCTTCTATGCTTTCCGGGGCTACAAAGTGAGAAACTGGCGGTAGTAATTCACCCAGCATATATTCGTTATCTACCAAATGCACTTCCATATTGGTCAGTTCGGCAATGCGGGACAGGCACCCTTCTATTCCCATTTCCCTCCTTAGGGAAACAAGTACTTTCTGATGTTTTTTCTCAGGATCCAGTATCAGTATCTTCACATTGTAAATACGTTGCAGATCGGCCACAATATCTTCCAGCATTGCATAATCATAAATATACTCGCCCCACTGCCAGGCGGCCATTTTTTCGACAGGCACACTTTTTTCCGTAACACTTTTATCCAACCTTCCCAAATTTACCTGGCGCCCCGGTAGCAGATCATTAATGCGTGTTCCTTCCCGTTCCACCTGCAGCCTTCCCTGGTTTACCGAAACAATTACCTCATTTTCATCGTCATACGCTTTGATGTTACACGACGAAGCGGCTTGTGCATGGAGCGTGATATCAGATACTTTTATAGAAAAGGGGGTGGCGGCGGGTTTTATTTTAAAGAAGGCCTCCCCGGTAAGATGTACCACCCTGTCATCAGGAAGGTTGCTGTAAAAATCGAGGGAGCTTCCTACATTCAGCCAAACCTGTGTGCTGTCAGGCAACAGCAGGTATTTGTTTTCGCCATTAACGGTTTTTTTCTGGATAAGCACTTTCTCCTTTTCCGGCGGTGGCGTTTCACTTACCTTTAAATATCTGCCACCCAGCCAGATCAGTCCGAAAGCCGCCAGGAGTATTCCGGCGCTAATAACCATCCGTACATATATGTTTTTCCTGAGCTTGCGAAAAGGTTCCCGTTCTTCGAAAATATCCGGTCCGGCATGGTCTGTCACCAATATTCCCTGCTCATTAACATAGGCAAAAGAAGGATGATTATTACGAATACCCTGGTAGGTTTGGTTTACCCAGGATTTTAGTGAGGCCCCGGCATTCTTACTTGTTCTGATGTAATGAAATAACTCCTCCATCTCCTCGCGGGAGCAGTTATTATTTTCATATTGTTGTAGTAAATACTGTATTCTGCTATTCATACCTGCATTTATCTTCCGCCATGGCCCATAAAATCCATGTCAAGTTAGGTAAATGCGATCAGGAAAAAAAGGATTTTATTCGATTGACAACCCCTCTGAAATAACCGGAGAAATAGTTGGAGTAAGACTTCTGACGATTCTCGGTGAACACCCAGTCATAACTTGGATAACTTTCACTGTTCAGTTGATAGATCCGTTTTCTTTGTGGCGGCAGGTAATCAATGGCTTTTTCCATCACCCGGTGATACTCGGCAGTGGGGGCTGCCGCTTCCTCATTTTCGTTGAGCAGGCACTGCATGTTTACCCAAAGCGCATCCCTGAGCCGGCTATCATAAGCTGTTTTGGACAAAAATTTTATGATTTTTGTTTCTGTAAGCCTAAACAACCATTCTTCCGCCTGGCTGCTGTCAAAAATATTCCTGCGTTCCTGCCAAAGCTTCAGGAATACTTCCTGAACAATATCTTTTGCATACCTGTCCGATTTGGTAAGTTGTAACGCTAAGGTGTACAACTTATACTCGTGACTTTTAAAAACGTATGCAAAACGTTGTTCCCAAATATATTCTATCCCCTTGCCTGACATGAATACATGTATTTTTATCCAAAATCAATTTATTAATCTAAAATAGCAAAAATTTAAAAATTAATTTATCAATTGTTAAAAAATATATACTAAAGTAATCCACATATCATTAGCATTTTTGTTGACAACATCTGCCATCCACCCCTGATCCGGCAGATTTTGCACTTCTGTTGGTCATAATCGGAAGCATATTTCCCCTTTTTTCTTGTTTCACCAGCTATTCTTGTTATAGAGAGCATCCCGGGCCTTCCGTACCCGTTGACCGGCATCTAATTAAAATTAATATATATAACAAAAAAGTATAAAGACAGATAACCGGCATTTAGTCTGTACAGCGCACCGGATGTTTTTCCCTGCCCGTTGCTGCTTCTTTCCATTCCAGGTCTAACTTTTCGAATGCCTGCTGCTCGTCCTCTGTCAGTCCCATTTTTTCGGTTATAAGGGCAGGTTGCCCGGCATTTACCCAGGCAGTATACCAGAAAGAGGCGGTAGCGGCGATTGATTGACGCATTCTTCGCTCCACCATATTACCCAGGGCAGCATTATAGGCAGTGGTGAAATAAGTGGAATACTGCCTGACAAGCATTCCATTCCTGTTTTCAAATGAATATTTCTGATCGGGAGGGATCTGGTTTGTCAGGCGCTGCTCAAACAGCAAAACGGTGTCGGCGGCGGCCGCACTTTCCAATACTATATCCCATATATAGGCATCGGGTGATGCGATATGCCGGGCTTTGCCTACAAAATACGTGAATTGGCCGGGCGCCAGCAATTCAGGAATGCGGCTTTCCCACAAACCATGGATCCCATGCTGATTGGTAAACTGGCCATTATAATTGCTATGTGTATGCAGCGGCACATGTGCGTCCGAAACATAATGTCCTATTTCGGCAGACAATTGTAAAATAGCGGGGTAATTCCGGTCCCGGAATGCATGGGTCAGCCTGTGCAGCATAATATTGATCCACCAGGGTACTATGCCATGGGCCTTCAGTGAATCTTCACTATATTTTTCCACCGCCTTATTCCAGTTCCTGGGAAGCGCGGTGTATGGATGTTGCCCGTACCTGTTCAGGTCTATGTAATGACGGCATCCTTCCTCCGCCGCCACGTATCGTCTCTTATCCGGGTCAACAGCATGTTCTTTGATAAAATCGATATTGGGCTTATAAAACGCCATCATCGCCGGCGGAAGAGAAAAAACAGCATGGTAGTTAATTTCCTTATGCGCATAAAATCCCCATCCTGACCCGGTGAAAGGTAAATACATGATTAGCAATAGAAGAAAAAAGGCTCTCGGCATACTACCGGCATATTATTGACGGAAATACGCATAAGATACGAATTATGAACGAGTTTTTGGGAAGTTAACTGGGAAATTTGAAAATATTATAAGGGCGCGATCGGACGCCGGGTTTCAGGAAGAACCAACCGGGCATAAGCGATACGTGGGGACACGTACCGGAGCAGCGGGCCCATCATTTTCACATTTCCATCCCGCAGTTGCGGGGGACTCACATTTTCACATTCTCCTCATCCAAGGTTGTCACTCCGCCCGAAATGGCAAATTTCATAGCATCTGCTGCACCGATATCGGGCATTTTTCTAACACGCTCCTGCTTTACAAAATACAGGTGCCCCGCAAAAGCATAAGACTGCGGCACATACACGGCTACATACTCATGAAGCCCAAACTCATTCAGCTCCTGCCGGGTAATAAATCCCACCTGCCATATATCAGGGGCTTCTATGGAAACCAGTACCGCTTTGTCGAATTTTCTCCTGTTCCCCGCAAAAGCCTCAAAAAAATCCTTTACGGTAGAATAAATGATCTTGATGCCGGGTGTTTTCTGCAGGATACTGTCAAACAGATCTACCAGCTTACTTACGATAAAAGAGCTGGATACATACCCGACTACCACGATCACTATCACAGCCAATAGCAGCCCAAGCCCCGGGACATAGTAGGAAGAAAGCTCCGGGAAAAACCCGTCGAGCAGATCGGGCAATATCCGGTCTATAAAGTTGAAAAGAGAGGTCACTGCCCAGATGGTAATGACGATCGGCGCCAGGATGATCAACCCCTGGAGAAAATATTGAAAAACAGTTTTGATCCGGTTTTTGAACAGCATGCTTAATGATGTTGAAGGTAAGTTTTATAGCGCAGGTACATTTCAGACATACCTGCTCCTGCAATCTAAACAACATCCTTAAGCCTGGAAACTTTTTACGTCAGATTTCTTTGATCAGCTTTTTAACCTGCCGCGTGAAAGACGCCAGCTCCTTTTTTTGCATGTTGATAAAGCTGTTGTCCTCCAGCTTACCTACAACCTTATCCATTTCCTCCCCGGTATCATACACCATTTTCCTGAATGGGCTGGTATAATCCTTGGCCCGGGAATCATATATCCCCTGTGTCAGCCAGGTTTTAGTCTCAATTATTTCCTGCAACAATGTTTTAAAAACCGTGATATCAAACCCGGCCGGCGTTTCCTGTAATACTTCCAGCAGGCAGGCAAATGCGTGTTCAAATTTTTGCGTGGCATACGCATGTGCCTGCGCCGCATAAAAATCATGTATCCCCTGCCAATCATTTATCCTTCCTTTTCCCACATCCTTCCGGAGCTTTTCAACGGCAGGTGCCGGGATAAGCTGTCCGCCCACATTTAACCATACGGTCTTTTGGGGCCTTAAAGGAAGACGTTTCTTTAATTCTGCAAACGATTTAATGTTGTATTTCCGGATGCACGAAATAAGCTCCAGCGTGCCATAATAGCGCACCAGTTGACGGTAAATATTGTACGCCTGCTGCACTTTGACGATCACGGTTTTCCGGTCGCTGTTCTCAAGCCCCTCCGCCAGTATTTCAAGGGAGTCTACAACCGGGTTGTTATCCAGCAACAGCTTTCTGCCTGCCTTTTGCATTTCCTTTTCAGAAGGCTCCTTACCCGGATATTTCTTTTTCAGAAATGCTTTTCCCGTAAATTTTTCCAGCAACGGCAACGCAGATATGATTTCAGATATCGTGTCCGGCGCCAGGGAACCGAACTCGATCTGCTGTATTTTTTCTACCCGGGCATCCCTGTCCTGGTATTTCCACTCATTCCTGGCAATGGCATACAGGTTGTACATGAACCAATAGGCAGGCATCACTACCAGTCTGTCCTGTGTAACGTCGTTGGCGATCAGGGAAAAAGGAAAGGGTATATCCAGCTCCGCGGGATAGTCTCCTTTTGCCAGGATATTAAAACAGGCAAACCTGGAATTGTGCTTTATGCTGACGCAAAGCCCCGGCCAAAAGCCCCGGCCGGCTATCAGCTCTCCATCCGGGCTACGGGAATTATGATTGGAGCCAATGGTGGCCCCGGCAGCCATATTGCTTTGCCCCATCACCACTGCCGCACACAGAAAGGAGTTATTATGATGCTGTTCGTGAGATGGAAAAATCAATGAATTCAGCACCTCGCAGCAGGAGATCGTAGAATTATTACCGAGGTAAGAATTAATAAGCCGCGCCCCGTACTTTAACTGCGAGTTGGAAGCCATGATAAAGCGGACCGCCTTTACACCATAAAAGGCCCTGCACCCGGGTCCCATAATACCATTCACCATTTCGCAACCTTCTCCGATCTGGGAAGGTGATGCTGCCGAAGAACTAACGGTAATATTCTTCAGCTTATTGGCACCTTTGATATAAGCGTCTGTTCCTATCCATGCATCTTTAATGATGCTGGTGTTTTTAATAATGGTCCTGTCCCCGATCTTACCATAATAGCCACGCTTTACATCATATTCTTTCTGTGTAAATTCTTTGAACTTATCAAGGAGCGCTTCATCATCCCGGTATTTGGACCAAAGCCAGGCGTCGCCGGGTTGCATCCCGGTAAAAGGGATCACTTTTCTCCCGCCGTTCTCATTACAGATCTCAAGCCATATTCTTATATTTTCAGACTCTCCTTCCTTGATGACGCCGTTGCCGAATTTGGTGGCATTGGTGACCGATAGTTCGTTAATATTTACCAGCACCACTTCGCTGCCAATAATGTAATGGGATAAGTAGTTCACACCATCCACTACCACATTATCCCCGAAATCGCTGCTGATGATGGTGCTGTTGTATAAGCCCACCGGCATCCGCAGGTTGTGGTACTCCAGGTAATAAGGCTCCAGCTTTCCTATCCGCACCAGTCCGAAAAACTTACAGTTCTTTACCAGCTCGGGGTTGAATGCGTCTGATACGAGTATTTTATTCCAGTCATCGGAGGTATTCCGGTTGCGCACCAGCACTTCAATTTCCCAGGCGCTCAGCCCCCGGTATTGAATACCGTTCCTGTTCTGTATATTACGCAGATAATATTCGTCCTGTCCTTCGGGTATATATTCCGGGGTGATAAAGTTATACCCTAAGCTGTCAATACTTTTTTTGGTAACCTGGTTCAAAAGCAAAAGTTTGAAATTAGAAAACTATTCTACCGTTACACTCTTTGCAAGGTTCCTGGGTTTATCTACATCGTAGCCTTTGGCTACCCCGATATAGTAAGACAATAGCTGCAGGGGAATGGTGCTGATGATAGGTGCAACGATCTCGTCTGCAGCCGGCACCGGCAATACATCATCCGCCAGTCCTGTTATCGTGTCATCACCTTCGGTAATAACGGCAATTACCCTGCCTTTCCTGGCTTTTATTTCCTGTATATTGCTCACAATTTTTTCGTGATATGCATCCCTGGTCGCCACAAAGATCACCGGGAGCTTTTCATCCACCAACGCTATGGGGCCGTGCTTCATTTCTGCGGCGGGGTACCCCTCCGCATGAATATAAGATATTTCTTTCAGCTTCAACGCTCCCTCTAATGCTACGGGAAAATTATACCCCCTTCCCAGATACAATGCATCGGTCGCATCCTGGTACTTCAATGCGATGTGCCTCACCTCTTCTACCCGCTCCAGCACTTCGGCTACCTTCTCGGGTACGCTGTGCAGTTCCTGCAACAGGTGCAGGTAACGTTCCGCGGTGATCGTATTTCTGGCTTTGGCGATCCTTAATGCCAGCATGGTCAAAACAGTCAACTGCGCTGTAAACGCCTTGGTGCTGGCAACCCCGATTTCCGGCCCGGCATGAGTATAGGCCCCCGCATGCGATAGCCGGGCAATAGACGAGCCCACCACGTTTACAACCCCCAAAATGATCGCGCCCTGCTCTTTTGCGTTCTCTATTGCCACCAGCGTATCTGCTGTTTCCCCGCTCTGCGAGATGGCAATGATCATATCTCCTTTGTTAATGATGGGATTTCTGTACCTGAACTCAGAGGCATATTCCACTTCAACCGGAATGCGGCACAGCTCTTCAACAATGTATTCAGCTATCAGTCCTGCATGCCAGCTGGTACCGCATGCAATGATCAAAATACGGCTGGCATCCTTTATTTTATCGATATTGTTTTCAATGCCCGACATGGTAATATTGCCGGTGTGCACATCCAGTCTTCCCCTGAGCGAATCGTGGATAGTGCCCGGCTGCTCAAAGATCTCCTTCAACATAAAGTGGTCGTATCCGCCTTTTTCTATGGCAGCCAGCTCCAGGTCCAGCTTCTGTATGAAGGGGGTTTGCCGCTCATTGCCCAGGTTTTTCAGGATGAGCTCATCAGGCTTTATTATAGCGATCTCATAGTCGTTCACATACACCACTTCCTTGGTATATTCTATAATAGGCGATGCATCGCTTGCAAGAAAATGTTCTCCTTTGCCGATACCGATCACCAAAGGACTTCCTTTCCGGGCTGCTATCAATGTACCCGGGTTGTCCTGGTCTATCAACACGATCACATATGCGCCCACCACCCTCTTCAGCGCTATTCTCAACGCTTCCTCCAGCGTGCTGTCATTGTTCTTTTGGATATCCTCAATAAAGTTCAACAATACCTCCGTATCCGTGTCACTGGAAAAATGATATCCCTTTTTGACCAGCTCCTGTCTCAGCAGCGCATAGTTTTCAATGATCCCGTTATGGATCATTGCCAGCTTTCCATTGTTCGATAAATGGGGATGCGCATTCCGGTCGCTGGGTTCGCCATGGGTAGCCCAGCGGGTATGCCCGATCCCGATATTTCCTTCGATATTTTTCCCGATAACAGCCTCTTCCAGGGCCGCCACTTTTCCCATCTTTTTATACAACTTCAAACCGCCGTCCAGCAGGGCAATTCCCGCACTGTCATACCCGCGATATTCAAGTCTTTTTAATCCTTTGATTACAACCGGATATGCCTGCCGATGACCGATATAAGCTACTATTCCACACATAGATTTGCAAAAATTAATTTTTATAATACAAGAATCAGGTAAGGCAGCGCAATCGTTTGCGCAAAATACACCTTTTTTCAATATTCCTTTAATAACGTTCTGTTCTAAAAAAACATATGCCAACGCTATTCTTTTATCATCTTCAATTTCTTATCAAAGATCAATATCCGGCGCGGGAGTCTGTTATAGTTTTGTATTATTAAAATAAAGATCATGTCTCAGAAAAAAATACAACAGATCATATCCCCGCCGGCACCACATATGGTAGGAGACGGCTTCAGGGTACACAGCTTTTTCCCGGGAAACAGCATCAGCAATAAACGAATGAGCCCGTTTTTTCTGATGGACTATAACGCCAGGATTGATTTCCCTGCAAAAAAAGAGCCAAGAGGAGTAGACGTGCATCCGCACCGGGGATTTGAAACAGTAACAATAGCCTACCACGGCAGTGTTGCCCACCACGACAGCGCGGGCAACAGCGGTGTCATAGAACAGGGAGGCGTGCAATGGATGACCGCAGGCTCCGGCATCCTGCACAAAGAATACCACGAGGAAAACTACAGCAGGCAGGGCGGTCCGTTCCAGATGGTGCAGCTCTGGGTAAACCTGCCGGCCAAACATAAAATGAGCCCACCCAAATACCAGGCCATTACAAAAGACAGGATAGGAAAATATCCGCTCGCCGGCAATAGCGGTACCATAGAAATAATAGCGGGAGAATATAACGGCATACAGGGCCCCGCCTCTACATTCACACCTATCCAAATGTACAATGTACGCCTGGTATCCGCGGCAACTGCCGATCTGCAGCTACCGGAAAACTACAACACAGGACTGCTCACAGTGCAGGGAAGCGTTGTGATAAATGGTAAAAAGGTGCCTCAGGATCATTTTGCACTGTTTGAAAATGAGGGTGTATCCATATCCATCACTGCTGAAGACGATAGTGTGGTATTGGTATTAAGCGGAGAACCTATTGATGAACCTGTTGCCGCCTATGGGCCTTTTTTAATGAATACACATGAAGAACTGCAACAGGCATTCGAGGACTATAACAAAGGAAGGTTCGGATACCTGGAATAACCGGAGTAAAACATCAGGCTTATCATGGAAAACTGATAAGCCATTCTGAAAGTTTGAAATGTTACAGGTATTTGTTAAAAGCGTAGCCGCGGATGGCCAATACTAAACTTTACATTTTTACCGGAGTCTATTCATCATGGTTTCACGATTAAATGTAAGGTTATGAAAACTGTATTTTCAACTGCAGGATTACTCGCGGTTACGATGGTATTACTATCGTCCTGTTCCACACAGTCAAGGGTATACGTAGCTGCGAGGCCCACCGTGGTCGCTCCCCCGCCTCCCTTTCGCGGAGCTGTCTGGACAGGTCCGGAATACCGCATGCACAGGGGACACTATGTGTATATGCCTCCCAGGTATGTGGCGCCGCGCAAAGGTCATGTTTGGGTAAACGGTTACTGGGATCATCACCGTGGTAAGAAAGTGTGGGTAAAGGGCAGATGGGAAAGAAACAGAAGGCGATAAAGCAACAGAATATAACGGGAGGGGCGGATACCATCCCTCCCGTTATATTTTTCCTATAGCCATTATATTCCGACAGTATCGTACACGATCACTTTTTTCCACAAATGCTTACATTCATCTATAAACTGCAGGTGGATCGGATCTACCTGGTAGCTGTCCTGGTCGGTCTTGTTTTCAAAAAAGCACAGCCAGGATACACTGTAGGAGCTGTCAATTACCTCCCGGTTGGTGCCTGCCGGCTTTCCGATATAAAATGTCTTAATTGTTGTAACGGCAGACAGCTTCTTTAGTCCTGCCAGCAGCTTCTCCAGGTCTTCTTTACTATCAGGCTTATCAAGCCAAAAATATACGTGATGAATGAACGGGTGATTTTTGTTATTGCTCATAGCGATTGTATTTGTAGCCGCAGCAGTAGCCAGTACCGCTGCAACGGCTGTTTTAGCGGTTTGATCAACGAACTTACGACGTGTAATCTTTTCCATTGTTAAATGTATAAAAGTTTATTTTATTTTCTTCAACCAATCCCGGATCCCAAGATAAATTTTTTGTGCAACCGCCTTGTGGAACGAAGGATCCAGGATGCGTTTCTCATCCTGCAGGTTACTCAGAAAGGCCACTTCCACGAGACTGTTCGGGTATTCTGTCGGACCATTCAAAGCAAAATTAAATCCGCCCACGGCACCGATCTCCGTAAGGTTCAGCTCCAGCATCCTGTTCAGTATGGCTTCCGAAAGCTCCCTGAACCCGATATACCGGTAATAGGTACTCGTACCTTTTACCAGCATATTACCCGATGAATTCAGGTGAATGCTGACCAGGATATCCGGGTTGGCTGCCCGCAGCATCTCCACCCGGTCAACCATCTCCAGCGTGGTATCCTTTTCCCTGGTCATAAACGTTCTGACCTTCTTTTGTCTGAGCAGCTTTTCCAGTTCCTTTGCGATCCGCAGCGTGTAGTCTTTTTCTGCTATACCCGATGAAACACCGGTTGCTCCGGTATTCACACCACCATGCCCGGCATCAATGGCTATATGCATCTTTTTGATGTTCAGCGAAGGTTGGCGTTTAACCCTCACCGTAAGCTTATTACCGGTACTGTCGTAATAGATAAAATGGCCCCAATGCTGTTTATTCCTCAGTTCGATGAACACCCGCATCACATCGTCTTCCACCTGCTCGTACCAGGCGCTCTTTATTTCCTTCGCAGATTGTAAATGTGTGATCCAGTTGGTATTGGAAGTTGCCCCGAAAATATCCACTACAATACGGGAAGGGTTTACCTGCTGTATGCTCCTGTAGGGTAATCTTTCCTCCAGGCTGACCGTGACATAATCAAAGGTATTATCCCCGAATACGCTCCAGCTCGAGGTAAGATACCAGGAACGTTGCCATTTCTCCGGCGCAGGCTTTACATGCTCCTTTGCAATGAATGCCCGGTGTTGTCCGGACAATTGCACTATATAATCCCCGTCCAGGGAATCCACTACTTTCAATACGATTGCCGAGTCAAGATATGTCATCTTGGCGCCGCCCAAACGGTCATTGCCCGGGCCATATTCCAGGAAAGGGAGCCTGCCGGTTGTCTGCACCATAAAAAATGTAGAATCCCGGGCTGTTGCCGTAAATACACAACAGCAGGAAAGAAGAATGACGAGTTGTTTCATGGATCTGTGATAATGAAACAAAAATCAGTAATATTTGCTTCAGAAAAAAGAAAAACCCCGCAGGCACAAGGGGGTTTTCTTTTGTTTGTTAATACAAACCTTGATCGTATTACCTTAAGACGAACGAAACAACATTTTCGCTGCAAGTGTTCGGTTAACATACGTGCAATATCCGTAAGGGGTTTGGCAACGGATCCCCGCCGCGATGCAATTTATCTTTGGTCAATCGCAGGGGGATAAAATTTGTTTTTCCGGGATTTTTCACTTAATGTTGAAATTATTTAATACATTCGCAAGGTTTTTTTAATTTTTTTTAATGATTGCAATAGATAATTAATATTTCGAAACTAATTTGCCCAAAGCTGTTTGTACATTATGAATGAGGTCACAAGTGCATTTCTTGAAAAAGTGAGAATCAGGAACGCCGGAGAACACGAATTTTTACAGGCCGTAACTGAAGTTGCAGAATCAATTATCCCCTACATTAAGGACATTCCCAAATACAGAGACGCCCGTATCCTGGAGCGCATTGTAGAACCCGAGCGGGTGATTATCTTCCGGGTGCCCTGGCTGAACGACAGGGGACAGGTAGAAGTGAACAGGGGCTTCCGCGTGCAGATGAACAGCTCTATCGGTCCTTATAAAGGAGGACTGCGGTTCCATCCCTCTGTCAACCTGAGCGTGCTTAAATTCCTGGGATTCGAGCAGGTTTTTAAGAACAGTCTTACCGGTTTGCCGATGGGCGGCGGTAAAGGCGGATCCGATTTTGACCCCAAGGGCAAGTCGGATAACGAGGTAATGAAGTTTTGCCAGAGCTTCATGACCGAGCTCTACCGGCACGTAGGCGCCGATATTGATATTCCTGCCGGGGATATCGGGGTGGGTACCCGGGAAATAGGTTACCTGTTCGGCCAGTACAAACGCATCCGCGGTGAATTCAGCGGTGTTTTAACAGGCAAAGGGTATGAATGGGGTGGCAGCCTGATACGCCCCGAAGCAACGGGTTACGGGCTGGTGTACTTTGTGGAAGAGATCCTTAAAACCAACGGAGATTCGCTGGTGGGTAAAAAGGTGGTTATTTCCGGTTCGGGAAATGTGGCCCAGTACGCTGCAGAGCAGTGCATCGCCAGGGGCGCTATTGTGCTGACCATGTCCGATTCCGAAGGTTTTGTTCATGATCCGGCAGGCATAGACCAGGAAAAGCTGGAATACATCAAACACCTTAAAAACGTTGAACGGAGCCGCATCCGCGAATATGCAAAGCAATATAACTGTAAGTTTTATGAGGGTCAACGCCCGTGGATCATCCGGTGCGACATAGCCCTTCCCAACGCTACCCAAAATGAACTGGATGGCAATGACGCCATGCTGCTGGTCAAAAACGGTTGTGTCTGCGTGGCGGAAGGTGCTAATATGCCCTGCACACCGGAAGCGGTATCGGTTTTCCATAAAGCGCAGGTATATTATGCGCCCGGTAAGGCAGCCAATGCAGGCGGGGTAGCCGTTTCGGGACTGGAGATGTCGCAAAACTCGCAGCGCTATGCATGGACCCGTGATGAAGTGGATAATAAGCTCAAGGATATCATGCGTGAGATCCATAAGATATGCCTTAAGTACGGTAAAGAAAAGGATGGACATGTGAATTACGAAAAAGGCGCCAACATCGGGGGATTTGTGAAAGTAGCCGACGCGATGCTCGCCCAGGGCGTTGTCTGATCCATGTATACTATAATATAATAAATATCGCTACTACCCCAAAAATTACAGATAGTTTCAGTCACACTACCTTTATATATTGCAACCTTTAATATATAAAGGTAGTCCAACCTGCCTCCGCCAATGTAAACCTGACTATCAAAGCAACTCCATTCCACAATACGTCTCCATCAATGATCTAATAGCCAGCCAACCGTCCCCCCAACCCGGTAACTTCAGCATAGCGCATATCTTCAGTAAGATTGAAATAATATTAACACAACAATCTGTTAATAAACAAAGTTTAGTTTTGCTAAACCATTAACAATGAATACATAAGCAATGCAATGGGAAAAAACAAATTTTGTGGATAACTTTCTGTCAAAAAAACATTAGCATTAGTAAACTTTGTTTAATTTAACTAAATAATCAGAACACGTCTAAAGTGACTTTCTGATTAGCGAAATGTTGCTTTCCGGATAATTTGACATAATACTTATCCCAAAGATTAAGTAACCACAGAACTGACTTATTATGAGACTGATCTCTAAACCCGCAAAGAGAACTTTGATTTTTTTACTGGTGTCGTTTTGCGCTGTCATGAGTGCACACGCGCAAGACTCCCTGAGAGTGGATAGCCTGACTTTTTCTAATAGAAGCGGGCTTGAAAACATCATACAGGGTAGGGTAGCCGGATTGCGGGTAAAAAGCTGGTCTGGTACGGCAGGAGTCCAATCGACGCTGAATTTGCGTGGTCTAAGTATCGCCCCCACTGACGCTTCCACTATGCCCCTCATACTTATAAATGGGGTTCCGATGGTGGCTACCCCTTCTGATATTACAGGCATTAATCCACTCAGTAATTTTTCTCCCGACCAGATAGACAGGATAGAAGTGATCAAAGATATTGATCAACTGGCGGCATATGGCGTACAGGCGCCCAACGGAGCACTCAACTTTATCATGAAGGAAGGACAGGAAGGATCCATTCATGTACGTGGCAGCGCTTTCGCCGGGGTCAATTTTTTGCAAAACATGAATTACAGGAAGGACGCCTTCTACGATTTTAATACAACGGCCCGAAGAGAGGTTTATGGCGACGGGGGTATGATCCACGAGCAATCTCTGATGGTGGACGGCGCCGGGAACTACGGTTCTTACCTGTTTGGGCTAAGTAATCATCAGGACAAAGGGATCATTAAAAACACCGGATTTGGGCGTCAATCTTTGTTCCTGAACGCAAAATACAGGATCACCGATCGATTCTCGGCTCATTTCTATAATAACCTGGCTTTGTCCAGCCGCAAGGGCCGATATATTGGTGAGTATGGCAGAGAAATGGTGCTGCCTGTAGTGGGTGATGAAGAATTTTTTATGGACAAGAACCGTAATATCGGATTGCTGTCTTCCATGGCGCTTGACTACAATTTTGGAAACGGGTTAGCAGTACGTTCGGTGGCAAGTTTATCATACGAGGGCTCCAGCCGCGATACCTATATCCCTTCAACTTTACTGGATGGACAGATTTTTGCCTCCAGTGCTGCTTATAAACGCCAGTTGATTACCTGGAACACGTCTGTGAATTATCTCCGTAAGCTCTCTGATGCCTTACAATTGAATATGACGTTGGGCCATGAACTGAGAAGCACTGACGACCGGCTGACTGCTGCAAACGGACAACGTAGTATGGAAAATGGTGGGTCGAACTTTGTAAAAGTGGTAACAGGTTACAACGCAAACCAAATGGTCGCACTATCCGATCACAATGTGGAGAAGATTTTATCTTTCTACGGCACCTGGAAATTTAATTATCAAAAAGATTTGGATGTCAACCTCGTCGTCCGTACCGATGGGAGTTCGCTTTATCAAAACAAATGGTCCTTATACCCTGCACTGGGTCTTCATTATGATCTGAAAAATAAACTTAACCTACCGCTTAAAGTCAATGCCGGCATCGGAAAAACAGGTGTGCTTAGCAGGCCGGAGGTATACCGGGGACAACTGGATGCCTACGGAGATTATTACGGTGGCAACTACCTGGGTATCGGTCAATTGTACCAGCCATTTGCCGGCGCCAAAAGCATCGGGGTTACGCAGATCGATGCAGGTGTAACCCTGGCACTCGGCAACAGGCTACACCTGTCTGTAGACTATTTTAATAAGACCTACCGCGACTTCACTTATCAAAGAATACTGCCCAATATCAGCGGAACCGGATACGCGTTTGAAACGGGCGGCGCCCTGAACCTGTCAGGTGTGGAAATAAACCTTGATGGGGTGTGGATGCAGCAGAAGAATTTTTTCTGGGGCAGTAATCTGAATATTTCTTTCCACCGCAACCGCGTTAAGGAATTACCGGACGATATCCAAAACACCAGTCTGGCTTATCTCGGCGCCCTTTCATCAGGCGATGCCATTACCTCATTATTGGCATGGCAGGGCAGTCAGCCCCCCCGCCCGGTAATAATCGGAAATGATGCGCCCGGAGCATTTGGAGGATTAACGAACAACTTAAAATTTGGTAATATCGCTGCGGCCTTTGTTATCAACTACGCATGGGGTAACGAGATAGTGGCAACATCTTTCAGCAGCAGGTACTACGCAGACAATGTAGGCAATCAGTTCCCCGTAAAACCGGCGGAAACGCCCTATTACCTGGTTCAGACAGGAGATAACGACCGGACGGTGTACCAGGGTATCCGAACCATAGAAGATGGAAGCTTTCTGCGTATGAGCAGGGCTGTACTGTCTTATCATTTAAATGCTGTAGCCAGGAGAATAGATCTAAGCAACCTTGAAGTTTTCGTTCGTGGAGATAACCTGTTTACCCTATCGCGTTACAGCGGCATCAACCCGGAAGAAAACATTACCGGTTTCCGTCAGTACGATCTCATGTATACAGGTACGCCACTGCCAACATCGGTGGCATTGGGAATCAAAGTGATTTTTTAACGGTGAAGATGATGTAAACAATGAATGCAATGTCCGAATCTAAACAATATATGAAACAGCATATCATATCCTATAAGTTCATGTGGCTGATCGCAATGGTCATCCTGCTGGTTTCCTGCCGAAAAAGTCTTACGGTAGATCAGGAAAACAATACGGTGGAAGAAGGCTACTACAACGATGCGCCCCGTATTCAACAGGCCGTGATCGGCACCTATGTAGACCTCCGGCGGGCGCTCTTCGCCAATTATGCCTGGATGATGT
The DNA here is from genome assembly GCA_037190885.1 of Chitinophagaceae bacterium. Classification (GTDB taxonomy): domain Bacteria; phylum Bacteroidota; class Bacteroidia; order Chitinophagales; family Chitinophagaceae; genus Agriterribacter. The sequence goes on along the minus strand of JBBCJQ010000019.1, from coordinate 51,461 downwards.
ATGGCGAGGCGAGAACAGGAGACATGCATGTGTCGGTACCCTATCAAGAAAAGGTATCTGATCAGGAACTAAACGCTGCCGATCGTGATGTTATGCAGCTTTCCGACTGGAGCTTTTTTTACGACGTAATTAAGGATGCGAATGATCTGCTGGATATTATTGCCGCTGCAGATGAAGAGGTACTCAGCCCCTATCAGCGAAATACCTACAAAGGCGAGGCCCTGGCCCTAAAGTCGATGGCTTATTTCTACCTGACCCGTATATGGGGACAGGTTCCCTCTGCCGAAAAAAACAACTTCGGCAGCCTGATGAATACACAGGAGGTAGTTTCCCAGGCAATTACATGGGCATCTGAAGCCCGGCAGTTATTACCCTGGCGTTTACTAAATGATGATGGAATAGAAAGCGTTGCTTTAACTGCGGTACGATTCAACAAAACTGCCGTCACCCAATTGCTGGCCCACGAACATTTATGGCTGGGCAATGGGCAGGCCGCTTACGAAATACTTACCAATACATTTACGGGCAGTACAGCAGACAGTTTGTCTGGCTTCGGACTGGCAGTAGGAGCAGACAGACGTATGCAAATACCACAGGCGCCACTTAGTGCCGGCAATGTTCGGATTCCCCTATCTGTCTTCAATACCATTTATCCCGTGGGAGATGCCCGCCGCAATGCAATGTTTAATATCTCCGGCAATAATGCCACGTTGATCATATCTGATGCCAGCAAGCTTGAACTGCTCTCCCGGCGTGAGATCGGTTTACTCTTTGCGGAAGCTGCCTGGCGTTCCCAGCACCTGGAAGAAGCCAGGGAATATCTTATCGCTGCAGCCAACGGGGCAACGGAGGATTACAGCATTTTAACGGAAGAGACATTTGGCCCGGCATTATTACAGGAAAGGCAACGGCAACTGATGGGTACCGGGCAACGTATGTTTGACCTTATCCGGTTTAACCAGGTAGAGGTACACATACCTGCTTTAACAGAAGCCGACGTGGCAAAAGGAGCTGCCTATTGGCCTTTATCAGAAAAAAGTATACAGGGTAATGGATTATCTCAGAATCCTTACTGGCTGATCCCATAAACAAACGAACAACAAAACTGAACTGTAAAAACAATAGTAATGAAGGCATTAATGAAAGGAGGCTGTATGGTAGTTGCAGTGCTAATATTTTCCTTAGCAGGCAGTGCGCAGTCCGTAATGACCGGTAAAGTCAGCGATCCCAATGGGCAACCTATTGCAGGGGCTTCTATTGAAATTAAAGGAAAAAATACCGGTACCACTACTGATGAAGCAGGAAACTTTCAGTTGCGTATCAGTACGGGAGATACGCTCTCCATTTCCTTTGTGGGGTTCGAGTTGCGCCAGGTTATTTATAGAAAAGCCTCCGATCTTTCTATTAGACTGACTGAAGACAATAAAACGCTGAGCGATGTGGTGGTGACCGGTTATAAAAGCCAGATCAGGCAGGAGATTACAGGCTCTGTAACTGCTCTTAAGATGGATAAGATCACCGAAGGACAGGCAGCAGAGTCTTTCGGTTCCCTGCTGCAGGGAAGAGTTGCCGGCGTAAACGTACAGTTAAATTCCGGAGAGCCGGGTGCAACACCTGCCATTATCATCCGGGGATTGGCGGCAGTAAGCCGGGGTGACGCTTCGGCGGTTTCTGAGCCACTGTATGTAGTAGACGGTATCCCTATTATCTCAAGAATGAGCAGCGAGTTTGCCGTGACCAGCACCAACGTGCTGGCAGACTTAAACCCCAGTGATATTGAAGACGTTGTAGTACTGAAAGACGCATCCGCCGCGGCAATTTATGGTTCACGGGCCGCCAACGGGGTAATTCTGATCACCACCAAAAAAGGAAAAAGAGGTCAGCCGCAAATCAACCTCAACTTACGTACGGGTATCAACTTTGTACCGCAATTGCAGGATGTAGCCGGCGGTAAAAAAGAGCGTGAACAGGTAAGCAAACTCTACGACATGTACGCCCCCTATGGCGTGTATATGCCCGCAATGTACAGCGACGTCAATAATCCGTTTTACAACAACTCCTCCGACTGGCAGGGATATGTGTATAACACTTCAGTTACACAAGACTATAATGCCTCTATCCGCGGGGCGGGTGATTTCGGACAGTACAGTATCAGCATGGGGTATATGGACAGTAAGGGTATACTTTTCAACACCGGCTTCAAACGCTACAGTCTTATGGCAGGCACCAGTTTTAATGCGCTGAAGAATAAAGTGGTTATAAACAATACACTAGCCCTGTCCCGAACTGATCAGAGCAGGAACCCGGATGGGTTGGGAGCTAATTACTCTTCTCTGTTGCCGCTGCCTGGTAATCTGTTGGTTAAGGGCAGTGAAGTGTATCAGCCTGGCCATCAATCCAACCTCAATGACCGGGTGCGTTTTAGCTCTGATGCAACTGTAAACATTGTTCAGAACCTGAGTTACAAAGCCAGTCTCAGTTTGGAATATCTGCGTACCATGTTTGACTCTTTAAGCTCATCAAGACGGACCTTAAGAATGGGCAACAAAAGTGTAGCCGGGGAAAATCAAAATCTGCTGTTCCAAAACACAGTTACGTACACTCCTAAATTTGGAGAGCATAGCCTGAGTGTTTTGCTGGGGCAGAGTATGGAAAAAACAGAGGGTAAACTGACAAGGGTAAGTAGTGTAAGCGATGCGCCAGGGCTGTCACAAACAGTGAATTGGCCCATAGGCAGAAGCATTGGTTCCAGTAACTATGGCGCCAGTACCCTGATGTCTTACTTCAGCCGGCTGGATTATAATTACCAACAAAAATACCTGCTGGGTGCTTCCATCCGCACAGACGGATCGTCCAAATTCGGTCAGGCAAACCGCTGGGGAGTATTCCCGTCCATTTCAGCGGGCTGGAACTTCCATCAGGAAAGTTTTTTTGAAGATATCAGTTGGCTCACCACCGGTAAAATACGGGGTAGTTATGGATTGTCAGGTACCACCTGGGATAATAATTACCTTGCCCTGGGTATCATGGACGGGGGAAGGCTGGACCAATATAATTCTTTGGTACAGATCAGCTATGGCGGTGTTGCCGGATTTACACCTACCTGGTATGATGGTTTCAAAAATGAAAATCTTACCTGGGTGAAAACCGCGATGGCAAACCTGGGCGTAGATGTAACATTGTTCAACGGCAAAGTAGAGTTGATTTTTGATGCCTATGAGAAAGTAACAAAGGGATTGCTTTTATCCACCGCGCTACCCACTACATCGGGCTACAACGAAGTATACCGAAATGCCGCCGATGTGTTGAATCGCGGCCTGGAGTTCTCGGTTAATACTAATATAAGATCCCGTGGTGATTTTACCTGGAGCACCAACCTGAATTTCGCTTATAATAAAAACAGGGTAATCCGGCTTCCGGATGGCAATGCCGATATAATCAAGATCAGCACTTCCGGGCAGGATTTTGGCTCCATCATCCGTGTAGGTGCACCGCTCAACGGCTTCTTCTTTTATGAGTCACAGGGCATCTATCAGGCAGAAAACCAGATCCCTGTTGACCCCAAAACCGGGAGGAAGTTGCTGGGACTACAAAATAAAAACCTGGCTGTCGGAGACCGAAATTTCAAAGACCAGGACGGAGACTATCGCATCAATGTCTCAGACCGGGTGTACTCAGGCGACCCCAACCCGATGTGGAGCGGCGGCTGGACCAATGATTTTGCCTACAAAGGGTTTAGCCTCAATCTTGTGACAACTTTTGTGATCGGCAGAGACATTGTGAATACGGCTCTGCTGGACCGCCTCAAGCTGGGCAAAGACTTTGCCGGAAGCGGGTCGTTGCCCAATTTCGACAATTATTCGATATGGGAAAAAAGTGGTGACAATGCGCGATATCCGACACTTAACCCCTGGGGTGATGCGACACAAATCGTCAACTACGATTCGGAATATATTGAAGATGGGTCATACTTCAAGATCAGGTCGGCAACATTGTCTTACACATTTGACAAAAGGGTCATACAGCGTCTTCCTTTTGAAAGAATGCGGGTGTATTGTACAGCAGACAACCTTGTAACCTTCCAGCGATACAGTGGGCCGGATGCTGAACTGGTTACGATTGATGGCTTTGATATGTCCGGGGGATATCCGATGCGGAGAATGCTGCTGTTGGGTGTTTCCATTTCATTATGATCTAATTTAAATAAAGTCAGTTGAACATGAAAAATAAATATGTAATTCTTGTAAGTGTGGTACTCTTTTCCCTGTTGGGAGAGTCGTGTAAAAAATGGCTGGATGAGTTACCTATTAATACGGTTACAGAAGATCAGGCCTGGCGAACGGGAAGCGATGCCGAAGGGGCAGTAGCAGCAGCGTTTGCTATTTTCCGAAGGGCATTGTCGGGACTGACCAAAGATGATACGCCCGCAACTACCCGCAACGGATCCTGGGGTGACTACTTTTTTTGGGGAGACGCACGTTCGGGAGACTGGATTACACCGAATAATGATGGCGACTGGGAAGCCTGTTTCAGAAATCATTTGATTGAACGAACCGAGCTGGAACCAATGACCAACTGGCGGCTTTTTTACAGAACAATTGAGCAATGCAACCTGGTATTGGAAAAGATCCCTTCTATTACCGATGGATTAACCGAAGCACGTAAAAGAAAGTTGATCGCCGAAGCCCATTTTCTTCGTGCCCTGGCTCATTTTTATGCGGCACGTATATGGGGCGATGTTCCTGTGAACCTCGAAGCCCGCAATGTAAAGGCCCTGGGACGCGAGCCACTCAACGATGTAATGCAGATGGTGGTGGCTGAAGCCGACATTGCCATGCCCGATTTACCCTGGAGAAACGAAGGCACCCTAAAAGAGTCCATGTCGAGAGGTACCAGGGGCGCTGCACTTGCTATGAAAGCCCACGCACTGATGTGGCTGAAAGATTACAAAGGCGCCTCGGATGCTATGCAGGAGATTGTCAGCTCCAATATATTCAGGCTGGTGCCTATAGACCAGTTCCCGAACTTATTTGATGCGGGAGAGTCCGAAGAAGCGATCTTACAAATGTATTACGATATTAAGAAAGGAGAATTTGCAGATTACTACGGACATATTATGACCTATTATCTCACCAACCCGTATACCTCCCGGAGTAATCTTACGTTAGCGGTAGAACGGTCGAGAATACTGGAAATATATCCGGATTATGCCAACGACAGGTCAGACAAAAGAGTACCGGCATTTTTCGAAAGCATTGATTTTTCCGTTAGTCCCAGCGAATTGCGGCCCGTACTGCCAGACCCGCTGGCCAATGGGGAAAGGGCTATCATGTTCGCTAAATTCAGAAAAGTGAAAGACCGCAGTTATAACCTGATGGAAGCGCCCGTTCCTATATTCCGTTATGCGGATATCCTGCTCCTGAAGGCAGAAGCGGATGCCAGGCTGGGAAATATAGGCGAAGCGCTCACCAACCTCAATGCGGTACGTAGCCGGGCAGGGATTCCTGCTTTCACCAGGGACGACCAGCCTACTGTTATTGAAGAGGTGCTGGAAGAAAGACGCAGAGAGTTGACCGGGGAGTTCCACCGGGTGTTTGATCTCGTACGGCTGGGGCGTTTGCATGAATTCAATCCGCATATCACATTGCAGGGAGAAAAAGACGGCGCGGGGTTTTATCCTGTAAGTGACGAAGCGTTTGCCAATAACCCTAATATGCAACAGACTTATTACTGGCAGTTCAACCAATAAATATTTATACGAATGAAACGAAGCTTAATCCTTTTTTCTAACCCGGGGCATGTACTTGCGAAGTTCCATTCGGCAATTAAAAAAATAATAGATATACGAATGAACCGATTAGTCGTAATAGCGATTGTAGGTCTGGTATTCACCGGATGCGGTAAGGATTATTTTACTGATGGCGGTACACTGAATCCTGATGAAACAATAAATTTGAACCTGTCTACAATGGACTATCTGAAAAGCCACCCGGATGTATTTGATACATTGACCACGCTTATTACCCTCACCGGGTTGGAGGCAGCCGTGAATGCCAGTGGAAATACATTTCTGGCGCCAAAGAATTATTCTATCCGAAACTTTTTTAACCTGGCATACCCGGATCCTGAAAAAAAACCTAAATCATTTACTGAAATACCCGGGGAAGACCTGGAGGCTATTGAAGCCATCTTGAAAAACTACATTATTCCCGACAAAAAGGTCGTTCGGAATGAGTTAAGTACCACTTACAGTTACTTAACAACCTATGGTGATACCAGGGCAAGATTCAATATCGTTCGTAATGATTATTTGGGAAATGTGAATATGGGAGCAAAGTTCATCATTTTTTCTTTAAACGTAGGAGCACCCGGGGGACCGGAACAATACCAATCTGTTCAGGTAGAGACCGCAGACCTGCAATCTACTAACGGTGTCGTGCATGTGCTTACTGCTGATACACACATTTTTGGATTTAACTAGGTAAAGATGAAATACAGTAACAAGATTTTTGGTTTTTGGGGAATAGCAATAGTGGGGTCGGCCTTATTGCTCGGTGGCGCCTGTACCAAAATCCCGGCTGAGGGAAGTATCGCACCGGATATTATCTATAAAAACCGTAAGCAGTATGCGATCTCCGGCCTGCAGATGAACATCGGGGAATTTCAGCCCTCTACTTCTACATTGCCTTTGAAGTTTGAAGTAGTGGACGTCCGCGAACCGGGCGGCAAAAATGTGAGTGCATTGAGTGATGAAATTCCAGTGATCCGGTACAAAGAAGCGGTTGTCGGTAACGAAAGCGCGGAGGAATTGGCGTTGAAAATAGATACGGTAATGGTGCCGGCGGTGCGCATCAATGAGAATACCGGAATACTGGAGATACAGGAAGGAAACAGAATTCCTGCCGGGGAATATCATTTTGATATCCAGGTATCCAATCAATCCGGTGCTAAGCTGTTGAAAGATGCATTGGTAGTGGAATTCAAAGAGACAGACATACTATCGTTTTCGTCGGAAATGGCCCGGCAACCGGAAATAGAAAAAGTAGGCGATGCCCCCAATCAGATTCGATTTGTAGCCTATCTCAACGGCCAGCCACTGCCTGGAGACTTCATTGACTTTACCAGAGACCGTGCATCTGGGTTCAAGGGCACTTTTGAGGATGACACGGAAGATGGTGAGATATGGAAGGTCAATTTTCCGGTAAAACAGGCTGATACATATGCCACCTGGAAAATAGTAACGGAAGTAGATGGCGTGGAACATGTCAGCTATGAAAGTCACAATTTCAATTTTGTGATAGGTATCCCGGGAAGCTATGTGATTCGGTTATACAAATAAAAGAATGAACAAACCCAAAGTGCCATAGGTGCATTAAAAATATATACGAATGAAGTACTTATTTAAATATGCCTGTCTGACCCTTGCTCTTATACTAATAGAAGGCAGCGCAGTTTCGGCTCAAACCAAAATAAAAAAAATATTGGTGATTGGAGTAGATGGTATAATCAATACCGCAATAGATTATGCCGCCACCCCGGGTATCGGGGCAATAAAGGCAAATAGCTCTTACAGTATGAGCGGCTATGGAGGGGTGCCGGCCTATACAAGCTCCGGCTGGTCCACCATGCTTACAGGTGTGTCTTCAGACAAACACGGTGTCAGAACCAACGAATCTTTTGCCGGAAACAATTTTGCTCAATACCCATCTGTTGTATCCCGCATCAAGTCGGCACTTCCTTCAGTGGTAGTCGCGTCCGTGGCACGCACGCCGGAGGTAAACAGCCTGTTGAACAGTGCTGCCGATCAAAAACTTCAATATAGTTCTGATGAAGAAGTTTTCAACAAATCGGTAGAACTACTTCAACAAGCAGACATGGGCGCCGTATTCGTGCAGTTCAGCAGTCCAGCAGATATTGGAAAGCAGGTTGGGTTTCAACTACGCCAGGCGCAATATGTATTGGCGATTCAAAAGATTGATGAATATGTTGCAGGCTTACATGCTGCCATTCAATCCCGCGGCACTTTCGCCAATGAGGACTGGAATATCTTCCTGGCTTCTACGCATGGAGGAACAGAGTCCGGAATACCGCAAAGTACCACCCTCGAAGAAATCAATGTACCGATTATTCTTTCAGGAGCCGAAATGGACAAAAGGGAGTTGATCGGTACCGCTTTGGCTCCCCGTGAAAACGCGGATAATATACTTACGTTGAACAAAGCGGCTACCGGCGACAAAACCTATGTTCGTATTCCCATCAAAGGCACAGCCTTACAAGGTATGGACAAATTTACCATTGAGTTTTGGGCCAAAGCAGGCGCCAACTCCAGCGACCCTTCTCTAATGGGTGATAAGAATTGGGACTCCGGCGGTAACCCCGGCTTTATTATCTGCAGAAGTGGTTCTACCTGGAAGATTAATTTTGCCAATCAAAAAACAGAGCGGTACGACATCGGATCCTCCAAACCGATAGAAGACGACAAATGGCACCATCTGGCTGTTGTGTTTGATAAAACAAGGAACTGTATCATTTACCAGGATGGAGAAAAAGTAAATGAGTCTGCCCTGACATACAAAGCCGATGACAATATGACCTCCCCCTACGATTACCTTTGCCTGGGACAAGAGGGGTCAGAAAGATATGGCGGCGGTGCACCTAACTGGGCGGGTTCTTTAAACGAAGTAAGGATATGGACGGATGTATTGTCTGAATCAACCATCAGGGATTATATGTACCTCCGCAACATCGAAAACAGCAACCACCCCAATAGAACCGCTCTTAATTTGTACCTGAAACTCGATGAAATAAGAGGTTCTGTTATCACAGATCATAGTGGAAAAGGAAATAATGGAGAACTGGTTGGACCAGCCTATGAACGCCATCCCTATTACCCCATCGGATTGACGGATATTGCAGTAAACGTACTCAGCCATTTTGGGATCCGGCCGGACGGCAGTTGGGGACTGGAAGGAAGTGTGCTGAAATCCAATGTTCCGTATCGATTATTTAAAGTGCCCAGATAAAATAAAGAAAATGAGACTGAGTTCAACATTCATGTTTGTTATGCTGATAGCCGGGATCGTTACCGGCATATCCTGCAATAAAGACAGATTACAGCATACAGTGCTAAGCCCTGAGCAACTGGTGTCCGGCCGATTGTCTGGCACCTGGGCCATACCCAGTAATATTGTTACGCCCGGCAATGTTCCATCGGAAATATTTGGCAGTATGCGCCTGGTATTTACCACCGATGAAACAGGAGCCCCCTCAAAGTTTTTGGCCCGGGATTGTCCTATTGTATTTGGCAGCGCCGGCGCAGGATCCTGGACTGTTATCGGCACACAGGATAGCGCTGTTGTAAACGTCGCAGGCGTAGAACCCCTGGATGAGTTTGGTGTAAAAATAGCAGGATCAACGCTAACGCTTTCTTTCTATATGGGATGGGAGAACACCGATACGAAAGAAACAGGAGAAGGAAATTTTCAGGTTACCCTAACCCGGCAATAACGGATCAGAAAAATGTAAAACATCGAACAGAACTGTCTCACAGCCATTTTAAAAGTAAAAATCATACGAATGAAAAATAAAAAGAATTTATTGGCTTCACTGGCTTCAATAGCGCTGATAAGTACAGTGGTGATTATATCGTGTAAAGAAAAATTCGACCATACTATAGATACGGCTAACCCAATGATCGTAAGTTATAATCCCGCAGTATCCGTTGAGGGGGTTGCTGTGAACAGCAATCTTATCATTACTTTCAACGAACCCGTAAAAAAGGGATCGGGTGAGGTGGTAATTACGGGTCCCTCGGGTATGCTGCGCATAGATGTAGGATCAGATGCCATAACGATCGACAAAGACTTGCGGGTGGTAACTATTGACCCGCCAACAGACCTGGAAGCAGATGAACTGTATTCCGTGACCCTTCCAAGGGGAATGGTTACCGACCTCCTGGGTAATGAATATATGGGATCAGCCGATGCATCCTGGAGTTTTAAAACGGTAGGAACGAGCGGACTGGCTTTAAGTGGGGTAAATCCACAGCCTGGCAGCACCGACGCATCCCTGTTTTCACTGGAGTTGATCTTTGCAACAGATGTTACCAAAGGAACCGGGAATATCACAGTGTATGAAACGAACGGAGATGCAAAAGTAGCTGAAATCGCTGTTGCCAGTCAATCCGTGTTGGTAGAGGGTAAGACCGTCACTATTCTGCTTTCAACCCCGCTGAAATTTGCCACCGGGTATTATGTACTTGCAGATGCAGGGACGATTATAGATGGTGATGGCAAAGCATTCGAAGGCTTTTTAACACCAGCTTCCTGGAACTTTGCTACTACGTTTGGCAGCGGCAACAGTCTTTTGGTGCATCTGCCGATGGATAACGACCTCTCAGACGTAAGTGGCAACCGCTTTGATGCTATGCAGGGCCCCCAAGCCACCAGTAAGGTAACGTTTGTAACCGATGCGGTACGGGGAAGAGTGGCTTCATTCCCTGCAGGTTCTTATGCTGTATTACCTAAGCATGACCTGTTGCGGCCTTCGCTTACCCAGAATTTTAGTTTCAGTTTCTGGACAAAACTGGCTGGCATTGGTTCAGACCCGGTATTATTCGGAAACTCAGATTGGGATAGTGGCGGCAATCCGGGATTTTTGATGGCTATAGATGGCGCGCTAACCTATACAGGTCCGGGATCCCCAGGCAGGGGCTGGCTCGTGAAGGTTGCCGATGGTGTGGGTAACCGGATGGACTGGAGAGCCAACGAAATGGATCCGCAGGCACCCGCACTGGCAGATGATCAGTGGCACATGGTGAGCGTCGTTTTCGATCAATCAGCCAAACTACTGCATGTGTATATTGACGGACAAGAATACACAAGAGCTACTCCTTTTGACCTTAATATTTTGCAGGCTCCACTTTGGGATGGAACAAATGATTATCCGCTTACCATATGGGAAGATGGCACTGGTGGTTATAATGCAGGCAGCGACACACGCAAGCAACTCGCAGGGTTGGTGGATGATGTACGGGTTTATACCAAAGCATTAAGTGCTGCTGAAGTAAGCGCCATTTATATTGCGGACCAAAAGTAGATAGTCATCTGAAACGGAAGCGGGTCAATGCACTATACGGCTTTTCATGTGTAAGTTTTTTATTGATTTTTAGTCACATGGAATTCCGCAGCAAAAATTTTCATCGCAATGAGTATAAATTTTGCTCGAAAATTTTTATGCTACATTTCATATATTTGAATATGAAATCATTGCTTTTGCCGATTTGCCTGCTGGCGACAGCCGCCTGCTCTTTTGCCCAACTACCGCCACCTAATTACGATGAAAGTAAAATACCACCGTACACATTGCCCGACCTCCTGGTAACGCCGCAAGGAACGCCGGTAAATACAGCAACGCAATGGGAGCAGGAACAACGTCCCCGCCTGCTGCAATTGTTTGAAGAGCATGTATATGGCAAAATACCGGGCAAACCTGCCGGACTTCATTTCAAACTGATTACAAAGGATGAAAATGCGCTCGGGGGCAAGGCCATCAGCAAACAGGTGACTATTTATTTCACGGAAAACGAAAAAGGATCTTCCCTTCAACTGCTTCTTTACCTCCCGAAATCTGATAAAAAAGTCGCGGTTTTTACAGGACTGAACTTCAAAGGCAATCAAACCGCCGACCCGGACAAAAATATCGCCATGGCCCGCTACTGGAAGGAAAGCAATCCGGATATGACCAATGCGGAGGAAACGCGGGGCATCAGAACCGGCAGATGGCCCCTGGAAAAGATCATCGAAAGAGGCTACGGCGTGGCCACCGCTCACTATTACGAACTGGAGCCGGATCATAAGGAAGGATGGAAAGAAGGCATACGCACCACTCTGAAAGATAACCTGGGCATAGCGCCGGAGGAATGGACCGCTATCGGCGCATGGGCATGGGGACTGAGCAGGATACAGGATTATCTTGAAACCGATGAACAGGTAGATGCGATGCAAACCATTCTGCTGGGCCATTCCCGGCTGGGTAAAACAGCGTTATGGCTGGGCGCCAACGATACGCGGTTTGCCAAAGTGATCGCAAATGAATCCGGCGAAGGTGGTGCCGCGCTGTCAAGAAGATGGTACGGAGAAACCATTGAACACCTCAATACCAATTTCCCGCATTGGTTTACACAGCGGTATAAAACGTACAACAACAATGCGGCCGCCCTCCCGGTAGACCAACACATGCTGCTCGCGCTCATAGCACCCCGTCCTTTATACATTGCCAGTGCGCAGGAAGACCAATGGGCAGACCCCACCGGAGAGTTCCTGGCGGCAAAACATGCCCTGCCCGTTTACCGGTTATACAAAAAGAATGTTGCCGGACTGGATACCATGCCGGGCATCAACCAGCCCGTCGGGGAGACCGTGCGTTATCATATCCGGTCGGGAAAGCACGATGTGATTCCTTATGACTGGGATCAGTTCCTGAACTTTGCTGACCAGGTAAAATAAAAGCCACTTTGCAGTGGCTTTGTTCTCAAAAATATTATCCCAGGTAAGATCGCAGCATCCAGGCCATTTTCTCATGCTCCTTTAAAAGACCGGTTGCAAAATCGCTGCTGCCGGTATCCTTATATTTTTCGTCGAAGTCCTTTATCAATTGCCTGAGTTTTACAATGATCACTTCGTGATCTGCTTCCAGGTTCGGGATCTGCTTCTCGAACTTTACGGGTATTGCACCTTCTTCCAGCGAAGCCAGCTTCAACAGTTCTTTCAGCCTGCCTTCTGCAAAATGCCCGATCGTTCTGATACGCTCCGCCACTTCATCAATTACTTCCGCCAGTTGCGTGTATTGCTCTTCGTATAGCTTGTGAAGCTCCATAAAGCTCGGACCTTCCACATTCCAGTGGTAGCTCCTGGTTTTATTATACAATACATGTTCATCTGCCAGCAGCTTTGTAAGCTCGGCAGCAACCGCCTGCCGGTTTTTTTCCGTGATGCCTATATTTACTTTTGCCATAAAATATGTTTACCGGTATACCACAAGTTGTGAACCAGAATTTGCTATTTGTGACAAATTTTCTATGTTCCTGACACTTTCGCCGATAAAACGCGGTTAAGTATAAAAACCATTAAGGAGTTAAGAAAATTAAGCGTTAAAGCCTTAATGTATTTTTAACTTCTTAATGGTTTGCCTTATGTCTAATAACCGGGGTTTTGTGCAAATGCACCGGGCTCAGACCTGTCTATCTGTGTTTGAGGAATAGGCCTCACCAGGTGTATGGCATTTACGTTTGCTGCTGCCTGCGGATTATGCTCCTTTACCCGCTCAACAAGATTTCCCCAACGTTTAAGGTCCAGCCAGCGCATCTGCTCTCCCGCAAGCTCCCTGGCCCGCTCTTCCATTAAAAATTCGAAATCCGCCTGGGCCGGCGTAATTTTCATTTGTTCCTTTTTGCCTTCCCATCCCGCCCTTACACGAACCGTATTGATGGCATCAGCAGCTTCCTCCACATTACCGGCGCCCAACTCGGCTTCCGCCAGCATCAGGTAAGTATCCGCCAGCCGGTAAACAAAAAAGTCCCTGCTGCCGGATTCATAGGTCATATCCGGGCGCCTGGTATCAAAAAACTTGATAAGGGTCGGGAACAGGGCTTCGTCATACCGGCTGGGCACCAGTACCTGGTAGGGTCTTGTAGCTCTTTCCGCAACGGTCATCTCATAGCCGGGGATAAAAATAGCTGTATCACCCGTTGCAAATGTCACGCTGGGCTTTGAGTTATCAAATGCGGTGGCAAAGGTTCCCGGGTTATTACACAACCATGTATCCTTAAACATCTTTTTATACCTCGAATCGTTTTCCCGCTCTCCGAATACAACATTCAGGCAGTAGGCTGTGGGGCGTAGGCGCTTGAAAGGACGCCCGTTGATAATATCGCGCTGCATACCGGCCTGCACGTCATACTGCATACCAAAGAAAAGATGGAGGTTGTTTCCCCCGTTCACATTATTGGTATTGTTGGTGATATTCGTGAGCAGGTCGGAGGTATACTGCACGGCAAACACGATCTCACTATTTACCTGGTTGTCTTCATCAAACACATCTGCAATGTCCGGCAGCAGCTCAAAATTATAATTACCGATCACATTCCGGCAAAGCTGCGCTGCATTGGTAAAATCACTGTCTTCCTTTAAAGCAGAGTATGCTTTCGCCAGGTACACTTTTGCCAACCCCATTTCCGCGGCGGCTTTTGTAGCCCTTCCATATTGGGGCTGCGTATTGGGCAGATCCGCAATAGCATCGGTATAATCTTTTATGATAGCAGCATATATATCTGCCTCGCCTGCCCTGGATGTTTCTTTTGTGGGAAGAACACTTTCGCTCAATCGAAGGTCAACAGGGCCCCATTGCTGGAACAATATAAAATAATAATGCGCCCGTAGAAACTTCACTTCAGCAACCCTTATCCTTTTGGTATCCTCATCTACGGAAGAGGCTTCCGCCCTGTCGATAACGGTATTACAGGTATTGATACCCCGGTACAATTCATCCCACGCATCCGCCAGGTAATTAACGGTGGGGTTTAGTTGCGTGTCGTAAAAATGAAACCCCTTGTATCCGCCATCTGCGCCTGTAGCGTAGATATCTGTTCCATACTCCGTCATGGTCAGTCCGCGTTCGGTGCCATAATAATACCGCAGAGTGGAATATGCCGCGTTCACAGCATCTTCAAAGCCTTTTGCGGTATTGATGTAATCGTTACCAATTGCCGATATAACATCTTCTTTGAGCAGATCTTTACAGGATTGCCCGAAGATCAAAACAGCCATTACAATGCTTAAGCCGGCTTGTCTGTATATGTTTATTTTTCTTTTCATAATATACTTTTTTGAGATTACCACTAAAACCTGGCATTGATGCCTATCGTAAATATCCTCGTAGCAGGCGTAACGCCGCCGGTTACCTCGGTAACCGGGTTGTCTGCCGAAGAAATAGCGGCTTCCGGATCTACCCCGTTATACCTGCTTCTGAACTTCGCCCATATGAACGGCTGCTGAACACTGGCAAACAGCCGCAGGGATTCCATTCTCATTTTCTGGACCAAAGACTGCTTAAAGCTATAGCCGAAGTTTACATTCCGCAGCTTGATGAACGAGCCGTCGAAGTAAATAAGCGTTGTATTATATTGTGGGAATTCCTGCGTGCTGAAAGGACGGGGAAATTCGGCATCGGGGTTATCGGGCGTCCAGTAGTCCACCTTGATCTGCTGATACCTGCCTGCCAAAGCATTGTTGTTCCTGTGAAATCCGCTTACAATGGTGTTTCCAAACCTTCCAAAGAAAAAGAAGGACAGGTCAAAGTTTTTATAGCTGAATCGATTTGTTAATCCGGCGGAAAAATCCGGTACATCCGACCCCAGTATAACACGATCTTCAGCGTTGATAACTCCATCGCCATTGGTGTCCTGCACTTTTATCTGCCCCACGCCTGCACCGAGCGCATTGTTATTATCACCCGGATAGTACTTCCTGGCTTCTTCGGCTTCGTGCACCTGCCATATACCCACTTTTTTGTAGTCGAAGTAGGTATTGAGCGGGTGACCGATAAACCAGCGGTTGCCTATATCGTCTACCTTGCCGTTGTACAGCTCCACAATGGCTTCCCTGTTCCGGGTGAACTGGAAATCGGTTGACCACCTGAACCCGGAACTGCTGTTGAAATTAACTGTAGAAAAGTTCAGCTCTATTCCCCTGTTCCTTGTCTCGCCAACATTCCTCGTTACGGAGCTGAAGCCCACTGAACCCGGCAACTGGTCTGCCAGCAGCAAAGCACTGGTATTGGTTTGATACAGCTCCAGTGAGCCCTGCAGCCGCCCGCTGAAAAGACTGAAGTCCAATCCAAGGTTGGCTGTTGCCGAGCTCTCCCAACGCAGATCCGGGTTACCGATAGTACCGGGCCGGTATCCAAATGCCCCTGTATTACCCCAGGCATATACCGTTCTGGTAAGCAAAGGTTGTGTCTGGTAAGGCGCTACCGCCTGGTTACCCACTTTACCCCATCCGGCCCTGATCTTAAGCTGGTCCAGCCACATAACATCCTGCAAAAACGGTTCATTGCTCAGGTTCCAGCCTACTGCCACTCCGGGGAAATTTCCGTATTTGGTATTCTCTCCAAACCGGCTGGAGCCATCACGACGAAGGGTCAGGGTCAGCAGGTATTTGTCTTTAAAATCATAATTTATACGGCCCATATAGGAATTAATGGTCCACTCAATAAGATTGGAAGACACCCCGTTAACAGCACCGGCATTACCCAGGTTATAAAACTGCTGGGTTTCATCCGGTATACCCTGCACGTTGATACCGTATTCTTCATACCGGTCCTTTTGAATGGAGTGTAACAGCGTAACATTCAGGTTGTGCTTATCATCGAATGATCTGGTGTAGTTCAGGATATTCTCGAGTGTCCAGTTGAACCCGAAACGATTGGTGTTGGATGCCTGGGGATCCGCTCCTTTCCGGGCATTTGTCCAGGCGCCTATAAACCTTCCCGAACGGGATAAAGTAAAGTCGGGTCCAAAATTGATCCGGTAAGTCAGTCCGTCTGCCAGCTTCAGGGATGCATACAGGCTCCCGAACATTCTGTACCGTTTGGTATTGTCCACCTGCGCACCGGGCACAATTTCCGACAGCGGGTTGGTCAGCAAGGCATCGCTGGTGGGCATAAAATTAATGGAACCGTCTTCCCTGAAGGGTGCGCCCAAAGGGTTTTGATTCAACGTAAAGCTATACGGATTGAGGTTTTCACCGTTCCTGTCTGAATACATCAGGTAGCTTGCCAGCCCTATTTTCAACCGGTCATTGATCTCATGATCAATATTGCTTCGTAATGAATAGCGGGCATAGTCAAGTCCCCTCGAAATTCCTTTGTCGAGAAAATAGTTGCCGGATACATAAAACTGCGTCCGGTTGTTCCCACCCTGCACGCCGATGGACTGATTTTGTATAAATCCTTCTCTCAGGATCATATCCTGGTAGTTGGTATTCCGGTTCGCAGCTATCCCCTCCATCACATTGGGGTCGCCGCCCAAAACAGCTACCCTGGAATCGGCCACCGGGTCAGACTGACCGGTTGGAACGATATTGCCATCTGCATCTCTATAGATACCTGTCGCCCGGTAGGCTTCCCGCACATACTCGGCAAATTCAGTTCCTGAAAACAATTCTATTTTATCGAGCGCCTGTGATTTGCCGAAATAGTTGTCATATGTGACCACTGTTTTCCCGTTCACTGCGCCCTTTTTTGTGGTAATAATAATAACGCCGTTTGCACCCCTTGCCCCGTAAATAGCAGTGGCAGTAGCGTCCTTCAACACTTCCATAGACTGCACATCATTGGGGTTGAAGTCTTCGTACCCGCCTGCCAGCGGAATACCATCCACCACATACAGCGGATCGTTGGAGGCCCTGAATGACCGCCTGCCCCGGATCAGTATCTTTGGAGCGGTACCGGGCTTACTGCCCGATTGGGATACATCCACCCCCGCCGCACGGCCCTGCAGCGCCTGCCCCAGGTTCGTGATCGGCATCTCCTGAATCTCTTTGGACGAAACACTTGAAATAGCGCCGGTCAACTGGCTTTTACGCTGGGTGCCATACCCCACTACTATTACTTCACCTAAATCGGTCGCTTCTTCCTGTAACACCACGTCCACGGTATTATCCGCAGTAACAGGCTGCTCCTGTGTAACAAACCCAACGAAGCTGAATACGAGTATGGGATTTTCTCCGGAAACAGAGATAGAAAAACTTCCATCGGTATCGGTAACGGTTCCCTGCGTGGCCCCTTTTACCATAACATTGACACCTGAAAGCGCGACGCCTGCGGCATCCTTTACTGTTCCGGTCACCTGGCGGGTTTGCGCAGCAACCTGTTGAACAGTAAAAAATAATGACAATAGAATAATTACAAAGAAAACATTTTTCATCATAGCAATCGTTTTGGTTAAAGAATCGGTGCGCTATTGCTACACCGTTGTAAACAAATTTATTGTTTTTTGATATTTCACAATTATCATTCCGAAAAATTCATCCTGATAATATTTTTATATGTATGCTAGTCAATGCGGATACGTAAGATCCGGTGCAGCCTACGTGTAAGGAGGTTCGGGGAACAGGCGGAAGATAACCGTTCAGCTGTACGCAAATACAGCAGTTGAAACAATAACAAACATTAGTTATTCCGGCCTGTGCGCGGCTACGCCAAGATATATATTACATGTCAACAGGGAAAACGGGATGAAATGGGATTATACTTTTTCGGCTACCAATTGCCTGATAAATGCTTCCAGGTCTTTTATCCTTTTTTCGAGCTCCGGAAGCTTACGGGATAATGCCTGGCTTCTCAGTGCGCTGGTATAATCGTGGGCGGGCGATCCCGTAACGGCAGCATTGGGCTGCTTGATAGACTTACTGACGCCACTCTGTGCATTGATCTTTACACCATCGGCTATCACCAGGTGTCCTACTATGCCCGCCTGGCCGCCTATCATCACGTTTTTGCCGAGCTTGGTACTGCCGCTCACGCCTGCCTGCGCGGCGATCACGGTATTGTTGCCTACTTCCACGTTGTGCGCCACCTGTATCAGGTTGTCCAGCTTGGCCCCGGATCTGATGACAGTTGATCCGATGGTGGCGCGGTCAATGCTGGCATTGGAGCCTATTTCAACGTTATCTTCCACGATCACGTTACCGATCTGCGGCACTTTGGCAAAGCTGCCGTTTTCCTGCGGCGCAAATCCGAAACCATCTCCGCCGATGACGGTGCCGGCATGGATGATAACATTTTTCCCGATAACACAATTATGGTAAATACTTACGGAAGGATGAACGATCGTATGATCGCCGATGGTCACATTATTGCCGATATAGGTATTGGGATATATCTTGACGTTGTCTCCTATCACTGCTTTTTCGCCGATATAGGCAAAGGCGCCTACATATACGTTGGCACCTACCTGCGCTGACTCCGCAATATAAGAGGGCTGTTGTATGCCGGTCAGTTGCCGGCTCATGATCTCCTGGTACTTTGTAAGGAGGGTGGCAAAGGCCGAATAAGCATCCGGCACCCGCAGCAAGGTACCCTTCACGGGTTCTTTCAGTTCCAGCTTTTCGTTAACTATGATAACAGACGCACCGGTGGTATACAGGTAGTCTTCGTATTTGGGATTTGCCAGGAAAGCAAGATCCCCCTCTCTGGCTTGCTCTATTTTATTGAACGAACCCACGGTCGCATCGGGGTTTCCTTCCACTTTTGCGTTCACCAATAAGGCTAATTGTGAGGCTGTAAACGTCATAAAGATCATTTATAATAGCAAATGTAGAATTTTTTTACAGGGCGGTACATGTTATGTTGTATCAAAGCATTGTCCACTTCGGAAATATCCCGTACCTGTCCGTCCTTAAAAAGGATGTTAATTTTTTCGATATCAGGGTTATAGGTGCGGTTCACCGCTTCGCCGGTAAATACCAGGAAGGATGCCTCTGCCGGGGAAAGCTCCAGGCGTTTCATGATCTCCTCCGATCTTTCCTGCAACTCCGATCTGTCGATGACTGCATTCTGCAGTCGTAATTTCAGCAGCTTCCTGTTTAATATGCCTTTGCACAGCAACGCCAGCACCTTATCTTCGTGCCGGCTCCATTGTTTTATGGAATAGGATATATCAGTATCATCCATGGAGCAAAAAGCATCCAGGTTACCGCTGATATTCCCCTGGTGACCCAGCAAAAATGTCTTTACCATGCCATCCTGTATGCTATCGGGATCCTTCAGTCCCACTTCCCTGGCCCGCTGCAGAATTTTTACCAGCATTACTTCGGCGCACAGAACGGATTTGTGAAGGTACACCTGCCAGTACATCAGCCGTCGGGCGATCAGGAATTTTTCAATGGAATAAATTGCTTTTTCTTCCACCATCAGCTCACCGTTGTGAACTGTTAACATTTTTATAATTCTGTCGTAACCGATCACCCCCTCGTTCACTCCGGTAAAAAAGCTGTCCCGGTTCAGGTAGTCCATACGGTCCACATCCAGCTGACCGCTGACCAGCTGGTGCAGGAACTTCCGGGGGTATTTGCCGGTAAATATTTCAATGGCCGTAGTAAGCTGTCCCCCGAACTGCCGGTTGAGATCCTCCATCAGCAATAAGGATATCTCCTCATGATGCACATTTTCTGTTAAAACGCTTTCCAGGGCATGCGAAAAAGGTCCGTGCCCGATATCGTGCAGAAGTATGGCTATTTTAGCACCGGTTTCCTCCTCTTCTGTTATAGCGGTTCCTTTTTCTTTCAGCTCATGCAGGGCATTACACATCAGGTGGTAGGCGCCCAGGGAGTGATGCAACCTCGTATGTACCGCGCCCGGATATACCAGGTGCGCCAACGCCATTTGTTTGATCCGCCGCAAACGCTGGTACCAGGGATGTGATATCAGTTCGAATATTAGAGGGTGGTGGATGGAAATAAAACCATATACCGGATCGTTGATAATTTTCTTGAACGCCATGCTGAAATGTTAAAAACAGGCCGTGAAACCCGGGCAAAGGTAAAAAGGGAGAATGAATAACTACATTTGAAGCATTAATCATTAAATAAATTTCTCATGTCGCAGGCCAAAATTCTATGGGTAGATGATGAAATAGAAAGCCTCCAGTCGCAAAAGCTGTTCCTGGAAAATAAAGGATACCAGGTGCATACGCTTACCAACGGCTATGATGCGCTGGATTATGTAAAAGAAAACATCATAGATGTGGTGCTGCTGGATGAGACCATGCCCGGCATTACCGGATTGGAAACGCTTGCCAAAATAAAAGAGATCAACCAGCAGTTGCCGGTAGTGCTGATCACCAAAAACGAGACCGAGAACCTGATGAACGAGGCCATCGGATCGCAGATAAGCGATTACCTTATTAAGCCGGTAAACCCCAACCAGGTGTTGCTGAGCCTTAAAAAGATCATCGAGAACCGCCGCCTGGTGGCCGAAAAAACCACCAGCACCTACCAGCAGGAATTCCGCAACCTGTTCATGGCGCTCAACAGCAGTCCCGATTATAACGAATGGATGGAGCTGTATAAGAAGCTGGTGTACTGGGAACTGGAGATGGAAAAAAGCGACAGTCCGGAAATGAGGGAAGTTTTTCAGTCGCAAAAAAATGAAGCCAATACGGAATTCTTCAAATTCGTGAGCAGGAACTATGCTACCTGGGTGAACCCCAAAACCGCAGATGCACCTATTATGAGCCCCACGCTTTTCCGGTATAAGATACTGCCACACCTGGAAAAGGGAAAACCGCTTTTTGTGATACTCATCGATAACCTGAGATATGATCAATGGAAGGCGATTCAACCGATCTTTTCGGAGAGTTTCCGGATACAGGAGGAAGAGACCTTTTATTCCATTTTGCCTACTGCCACCCAGTATGCCCGTAACGCCATATTCGCCGGCATGATGCCCGCTGAAATAGAGAAAAGTTTTCCGCAGCAGTGGAAAAACGATGATGAAGAAGGCGGTAAAAACCTCGCGGAAGCAGAGTTCCTGAAGGCGCAGTTGAAAAGAGTGGTGAAAACAGACATAAAGCATTCCTATACCAAAGTGGTCAACCACCAGGACGGACAAAAGCTGGTAGACAATATTCACAATCTGATGCAAAATGACCTGAATGTGATCGTGTACAATTTCGTGGATATGCTCAGTCATGCGCGTACCGAAATGGAAGTGCTGAAAGAGCTGGCAAGCGATGAGAGCAGCTACCGGAGCCTGACCGCCAGTTGGTTTGAACATTCCCCCCTGCACCAGGCCCTGAAAAAAATAGCCGACAAGCCCTTAACGCTGATCGTAGCCACCGATCACGGAAGTGTACGGGTAAAAACACCCTGCAAGGTGGTAGGCGACAAACAAACCACTGCCAATCTGCGGTATAAGCATGGCCGCAACCTGAATTATGAGCCGAAAGAAGTGCTGGCCTTCCGCGACCCTAAAGAGGCGGGACTGCCGGCGCCCAACGTCAACTCCTCGTTTATTTTTGCCAAAGAGGACGGCTACCTGTGCTATCCCAATAATTATAACTATTATTCAAATTATTATAAAAATACCTTCCAGCATGGCGGTGTCAGCCTGGAAGAAATGATCGTACCGGTGATCCGGATGACAAATAAATGAGAGATTGCTGCTCCGAACGTTCGGAGTTGATGTATGATTGCTGATATGGAAAAGAAACCAAATTATACATCAGAAATCCCTTTCTATCCACACCTGTGGAAAACCCGGGATGGAAAACCTGGCAGTGATCGGTAAATTTGTGGTGTAATGAAGTATAACCAGCCTACGTTAAAGAAAATAGAAGAGATCCTGGGTGAATCGGGCTATGTGGTACGCTATGAAAGAGGCAATTTTCAAAGCGGGTACTGTATCCTGCAACAAAAAAAGGTGGTAGTGCTCAATAAGTTCCTTACCATGGAAGGCCGAATCAATACCCTCGTAGACCTGATGCCCATCCTGGAGATCAATTTCGACGCCCTTACCCGCGACTCCCAGCAGTTGTACGAAGAAATAATGTCCAAACCTGCGGACGAATAATACCTGTTTTTGATTTCCATATTTTAGAATAGCTTTGGCAGGATGAGTTACCCGCCCATTACGGTTCGTTTTCTTGGTACAGGCACCAGTAGTGGCGTACCTATGGTAGCCTGCAGTTGCCCGGTGTGCACATCTCCCGATCCTAAAGATAAACGGTTACGTTCCAGCATACTGGTGCAAACCGCCGATACAACGATAGTGGTAGATGCCGGCCCCGATTTCAGGACACAGATGCTGCGGGAAAAGGTGAAGAAGCTGGACGCCATCATTTTTACCCATTCACACAAAGACCATATCGCGGGACTGGATGACGTAAGAGGATTTAACTACTTTTCCGGCAAGCCCATGGATATCTATGGCAGCGAGCCCACTTTTGAAGTCATCATCCGCGAGTTTTCATACGCGTTTACTGAAAAAAAATACCCGGGTGCCCCGGAGATCCGCCTGAACCCCATCAGCACAGAACCCTTTGTCATCGGCGATCTGCTGGTAGAACCTATCCCGGTATGGCACCTGCATATGCCGGTGCTGGGCTATCGTTTCGGCAGGTTCACCTATATAACGGACGCCAACCGCATTGAAGAAGACAGCCGCAAAAAGATCAGGGGCAGCGATATCCTGGTGCTAAACGCCCTGCGAAAAGAAAAGCATATCTCACATTTTACATTAGATGAAGCTGTAAGTATGGTAAAAGACCTGGAGATACCCAAAGCCTGTTTTACGCATATCAGTCACCAGCTGGGTAAGCATGAAGATATAAGCTGCGAATTACCGGAAGGTGTTGAGCTGGCATACGATGGTCTGCAATTGGATTTATAGATATAAACCTGACAGGTTTTGGAAACCTGTCAGGTTTATATTAAGCCATTGTTGCTGTTGCGCGCGGTTCCGTGTACAGGCTTCACCCAATAATGTCCGGCGTTCTATCGAGGAACCGGAACCCTGCACTTATTAATTGCACCGGCTTTCCCCGACAAAGTCGGGAAGAATATAGAAAATACGAAGTCAGGAGACTTCGCACAGCATGAGTATGGGATAGCAGAAAGGAAGTAACCTTATTGACCTGATAACATACTTATGTAGTAAGCTCACCTTATTACCTTCAGCAATACCGATGGATCGCCCGTTTTCCACCTGGATTTTGGAAATCAGTTATCCATACATGTTGCAAATATTACGGATGTAAGAAAAGGCAAATGGTCAATAAGGTAATAAGGTGGAACAGACAGTCGTGGTGGCCGGTTACTAATGTAATAAGGTTTTGAAAGTTCCTAACCTTCGGAATGTAGGAAACCCTGCTCACACAAAACTCACACCGGTATATATATCCGCTATGGGGATATGCTCGTTAATAGTTTTGATATAAAGTACCGCTTCGGGGCCATTATACTCTTCCAGCTCCCAGCGACGGGCTTCATTCAGCCGGAATATTTCAACATGCAGGCTTTCGGAATCCACCAGTATATATTCCTTCAGCGTGGGGATATCACGGTACAGCTTAAACTTTTCACCGCGGTCGTAATTTTTGGTGGAGGGAGAAAGTACTTCAACGATCACTGCCGGGTTCAGCACATTCCAGTTGTCATTATTGAGCGTCTTCGTTTCACCGCAGACAATGGAAATATCCGGGTACGTAAAAAGTGTATTGGCTTCAATATGTACACGCTGATCACTGCCGTAGGGCTCGCATTGTTTACCATTTAATCGGGTCGTCAGTCCTGTAAGCAGGTTCCTGGAAATTCTGTTATGCGGCAGTTTAGGGCCGGACATGGCAAAGATCTCACCCCTGTAATATTCGCTTTTTTCAGTGGCGACTTCTTCCATTGCAAGGTATTCCTCAATGGTGAACTTTTGTTTGCCATAGGCTATGGCCGGCTCCCTCGTTTCCATACTATAAAAATACGATTATTTTAAGGGTTTTTAAACCTAACAGGTTTTTGAAACCTGTTAGGTTCATTAATATCTACAACAGCGGTGAAAGCAGGCGGGCGCAGGCATCCCCAAATTCTGCCATTTTCCCTCTTTTTCCCCATTCAACAGGGTCTACTTCCTCGCTGTCTTCCAGGTCGGATAAAAAGGCTTTATGAAGCTCGCTGTTGATGCGGCGGCTGTACACTACCGCGTTGATCTCGAAATTAAGGTCGAAGCTCCTTACATCCATATTAGCGGTACCAACCATGCTAAGTATATCATCGACCAGCATAGTTTTGGCATGTACAAAACCTTTCCGGTAAAGAAATATCCTGACACCGCTTTTCAGCAATTCCGAAAAATAGGATTTTGCCGCTGCATTTACGATCCGGGAGTCGGATATGCCGGGCAGCAGCAGCCGGACATCTTTTCCACTTAAAGCAGCTTTCACCAGGGCATCAAAAATGGAAGTATTGGGAATAAAATAAGGCGAAGTAATGTAAATCCGCTTCTTTGCCATTACAATAGCCGTAAAATAAGAAAGCATGATGCTGGAACGGGGGTAGTCCGGTCCACCCGCCACGATCTGAACCAGGTCGTTACCAGCCCGGGAGGAAAAGTCAACAGGAAAAAGAGAGCGATCCACTTCCAGGTATTGTTCGGAACAAAAATTCCAGTTAGCTATAAAATGATACTGCAGGTTGTTAACGGCAGCCCCCACCAGCTTTATATGTGTATCCCGCCAGTAAAGCCGATCGGGATCGGAAGCCCGGTTCTGGTATCTGTCGGAAAAGTTAATGCCGCCCAGAAAGCCGGTATGCCCGTCTATAATAATGATCTTCCGGTGGTCCCGGTAGTTCAACCGGTTCGCCAGCAGAAGAAGCCGTATCTTATAAAACGGGAAGATCTCCACACCTGCTTTCCTTAGTTCCGCAAGCCTGTACCGTTTCAGCCGGTGACTGCCGAAATCATCGTATATAAACCGGACCTTAACGCCTTCTTCTGCTTTTTGCTTCAGTATATGGAACAACCTGTCCGCCACTTCCCCTTCTTCCACAATATAATATTCAATATGAATAAAGTGCTTTGCCTGCTGCAGATCTCTGAATACCTCCGGGAATTTTTCCTCCCCATTGATCAGTAAATCAGCTTCATCGTATGTAAGAACACATTTTGAATCGTTCAAAAGCAACTGTATCATATCATCCACCTCGGCCAGCTCCCCGGCATTTTCCTCCAGGATCTTTCTTGAGCTGCTCATCACCCTTTCCTCAATTCTCAGGAACAATTCGTCGTCGGCTATGATCTTCTTGGAATAGAGACGCTCCTTCCGGTAATTGATGCCGAATGAAAAATAAAAAACGGCCCCGGCAACCGGCAGGATGATCACCAGCAACAGGTAAGCAAGCGTTTTTTCCGGACTGTGCGTATCCCTGATGATACGGTAGATCGTCACTGCATCCAGCAAAACAATCACCACCGCCAGGAATATGCCATAGTGATTTGCAATAAATTCCCATATGATCCGTAGGGTTTCCACTTTATTTCCGGTTCCGTTTTAGCTTTTTCTTTACCACATCTTCCGGGTACTTCAGGGCCAGCTTCCTGATCTCATAAGTGAAATCAGTGAAGGTTTTTTCCCACAGCTCCGCTTCCTCCCTCGTGTAGGTATGAAAACCATTTGCATTGGCTGTGCCCCGTCCTCCCTTCTTAACGATATCGTCTATCAGCCGGGGAACCTCCGTACTGTTGCACAGGGTGGGCAGCAGGTCTTTCATCACCGTGTGATAAGCAGGCACTCCCGTGAGGTCCATCCATCTGAATACCCCCACCAGCGTCATCCAGTAACCGGCATTATTACGGCAGGCCCTGTCCACATCCTCTACGGTAGCATACCCGTTCTCAACCAGGTAAATTGCCTCCCGGTAGGCAGCATACATAATGCGGTTGGTAATAAACCCCCGGATATCCTTCCGGACCAACGTCGGCTCCTTACCCCAACAATGAGAAAGCCTGTAGAGATATTCTCCTTTTTTGATATCACTTTTATTACCGCATATGATCTCCAGGAAACGGGTGGTATGGGATGGCTCTGCCCAGTGTAATCCAAAGAAACGGGCAGGATGCTTCACCTGCTCCTGCAACAGGCTGATCGGAATGGCAGAAGTATTGCTGGTTAAAATGGCGTTTTTGCTGATCACGGATTCTATCTTTTCGAACACCTGCTTTTTGATGTCGCTGTTCTCCAGGGTACATTCCACTACCAGCCGGCAGCGCTTCAATGCACCGTAATCTTCGGTTATGGTCAACCGTTTTAAATAAAACTCCGGTGCATGCTTTATCAGCTTTTCTTTCAGCGATCGTTTCAGGTGCGCCCTTATTCTTTTTTCTGCGTGCTGCATATCAGAGGCGATCGGTGCCACGGCAATTACCGTATGACCTGCGATCAAAAAGCAGGTAGCAATGCTGCAACCCATCAGTCCCAGTCCAACTACGCCGGCTTCTATGTCCGCAGGTTTTATCTTTTTGCTCATCGTTCTTCTGATTTTAGTTGAAAAGCTGTTTTTATTTAAAAATGTATTCCCTTTTTTTCCATGTTTTCCTCCAGCCGCTCCATCAGCATTTTTAACCCGGTCAGCGTACCTTCAAAAAAGCTTCCGGCGGCAAACCCCGGGAAAAACCCGTCTCTCACGATTTCCGCCGTTTCCTCATTGGTTATTATTTCTTCTATCCCGTAGCCATTTTGTATCCGCATTCTTTTATACGCCGGGCTGATGCCAACCAGTATACCGTTCGCGGTCTCTGCTTTACCGATACCCCATGCCCTGGCCAGGTCCAATGTATATTCATCCAGGCTCAGGCTATCCGGTCCTGTCATATCCTCTCTTAATGTAACCAGGGCTATTTCGATCGTTGTCCGCTTTTCAAATGTATCTATCAGGCTGTTCAGCATTGCTTCTTCCGAGGGGGTGTACAGATCATAGAAATCACTCACCCACCCCGTAGGATTCGGCAACCTGCGGGCTGCCTCTTCCTGTTCCGCCGGCTTTCCGGCTACCTGGCCATCGCAGGATATACTGCAAAGCGACAACAGCCATACAATTGTCAATATGATATAATGTTTGCAAAAAGCCATGGGTATATTTTAGATTTTCGTTTTTCCCGAAACTAAGCTTTTCTAGCAGGCGGGTGTCTTCAACCGCCTGTAGTGCGTACTACCGGTCGGTACCCGCCCGAACGACACAGTCGGGCAGGTCTCCACCGACCGGAAATCCCCTGTTTCTGCTAATAGATTACAATATCCGTTCTCGTCAACTTTCCGCCTTTTCTTCCCAGATCATAGCCAGGTGCACGATGGTCTGCACACTTTTTTCCATATCCTGTATGCTTACATATTCATGCTTTCCGTGGAAGGCCATTTCACCGGTGAAGATATTGGGACAGGGTAACCCCATAAAGGATAACCTGGAACCATCGGTTCCGCCCCTCGCGCTGGTACGGATGGGCGTGATGCCTGCCCGCTCTATCGCCGCAATAGCATACTCGCTCACTTCCGGGTGATGATCCAGCACTTCCTTCATATTGCGATACTGCTCCCGCACCTCCATTGAACCGGTAGCACCGGGGTATTTACGCAGTGTGTGAGTCAGGGTTTGCTCAAGCATGGTTTCATACTCTCCGAGCTTACGGGTATTGAAATCCCTGACAATGAATTCAATGGTCGCTTTTTCGGCTATCCCACCTATTTTTACAGGATGCACAAACCCTTCCCTGCCTTCGGTAGTTTCCGGACTTAAGCCGTTGGTTGGAAGTGCTTCCAGGAAGCCGGCGGCTACTTTTAATGCATTCACCAGCTTGTTCTTTGCATAACCCGGATGGGCGCTTGCACCGTAAATAGTGACGGTAGCCGCATCGGCAGAAAATGTTTCATCTTCGAAAGAACCCAGCTCTCCGCCGTCAAGCGTATAACCGAAGTCTGCCCCCAGCTTTTGCATATCCACCTTATCCACACCCCGTCCGATCTCCTCATCCGGGGTAAACAATATCCTGATCGTTCCATGCTTAATGTGTGGATTACTCACCAGGTAGTGGACCATGTCCATAATAACGGCCACGCCTGCCTTGTCATCTGCTCCCAGCAAAGTAGTGCCGGAAGCAGTGATGATATCATCTCCGGCTTTCTCTTTCAGGTAGGGATGATCGTTAGGAGATATCACCTGGGAAGGATCATCCGGTAGCACGATATCCTGGCCGCCATACTTCCAGTGAATAACCGGCTTTACACCGGCGCCGCTGCAATCCGAAGAAGTATCCACATGCGCACAAAAGCAAATGACCGGCACCTTTTTGAGCGTATTTGCGGGAAGCGTTGCATACACATAGCCATAGTCATCCAAATCCGCATCCTCAATGTCCATAGCCCGTAGTTCCTCCACCAGCAGCCGGGAAAGATCCTTTTGCTTTTCTGTAGAGGGAACAGAACCGGAAGCAGGATCCGATTGCGTATCGATCTGTACATACTGTAAAAACCGCTCTGCAACCGTAAACTTGTAGTCATCAAACATAGTGTAGTATGATTTAGCAGCTGCTTTTATAAAAGAAACAGCCTGATTGAAAATGTATTAAAAAGACAGAACAAAGGTAACACCAGCAATATTAACCATATAACGGTAGCAAAAATAACCCCGGGCCTGTTCATATCTTTTTCCACCGGTGCATCCAGCACTTTACGTACCCATTTTGCCGCCAGGTATTCGCCCTCTCCCACTTTATCGGGATCGAAATGACGGAGTGTATGCACCCTCGTCACCACTTCCTGTCTTATCGCCATATAATTCGCATCGTCCAACCCCTCGTAGCTGGTCCTGTAATCGATGCCTTTTTTGTCCAGGGCGCTCCGGATAGTGATCATTTTCACCATGCGCCTGCAACCGAAAACGATTATCCAGACAATGGCCAACAACCAGAGACTACCCGTTTTTACTGCCATCCAGAAAACGATCCCGCCCATGACACCCAGGAAAACCGGCTGCAGGATATTTGTTTTTTTTCCATAGAGGTTTTCCAGCAACTGTCCTCCATCCAGCGGCGACACCGGTAACAGGTTGAAAGCGTTCAATGCCACCAGGAAAAAGCTCACCTGGTAGTAAAAGCGATCGCCTGTTTGCTGGTAAAGAAACAGCATACCCATACCCAGTAAAATGCCTGGCGCCGGCCCGGCAAACAGCGTGATCACCCGTTGCCATTGCGACACTTTGCGGGGTGCGCCGGATACAAATCCTCCCAGCAGCGGAATAAAGAAGATCCGGACATCCTTGTAACCGAAATATTTCATCGATAAAAAATGCCCCATCTCATGCAGCAATACAATGCCTGTAATAACGAGGATCCATACCGGTTTGTCCCGGAATACAAAATAGTAAATAAGGAAATAGGCCAACAGGCTCAACGCAGGCCGGACAAAGCGGAACCAACCACCTTCCACAAGCTCAAACTCCGGCTTTTTGTTGTCAGTTTCCTGCAAATGTTTTGTTTTTGATTACACTACTTAACAATCTCTGTTGATAAAAAGACAATAGCCGGCACTTAACCATAGCCGGCTATTCCTTACCTCCAAAGCATATTACTCGTAAGTTTCTTTACCGGTGTCTACCTCCCAGTTGTCTGTCCGGAAAGGATTAACAGGCAGGCCGGATCTGCTGAAAATATTTCCGATACCTGTATTGCTGAAGGAAAAACGGACCGCTACCGGATTTTTAACCTGCTTGTTCGAAACCACTACCCTATCGCCTTCTATTTTTACATCTGCCGGCACAAATACCCTGTCTTCACCGGCTATAAAAAATTCCGTTACCTTTTTATCCCCTGCTTTCAGCGCCAGTCCGCCTTCCGCATGGTCGAAGTGCACGGTTATCTTATTCTTATTCACCTCAAAGCTTTTAAACACCGGACTTTTATAAGAGAGACCGGGTTGCGTATACGTTTCCGCCAGCGCCCATCCCGCCAGCCGCTCACCTACCTGCTTTTTCTGGCGCGGGTGAATATCTTTCACATCCTCCACCAGGTCAGTAATAACAGTCATGCCTGTTTTAGAGAATCCTGATGTTTTTGTCTGCGCTTCTCTTAACAAGGCGCCGGTGTGTTTGTCGCCGTACCTGAACGGCGCTATCTGCACGTAATAGAAGGGAATATCCTTATTCCAGGCTTTCCGCCAACTGCCGATCAGGGTACGCATCAATTTATCATAGGTATCGTAAGTTCCCACGTTGCTCTCACCCTGGTACCATATGGCTCCGGCTATATTAAAAGAAGTAATGGGAGCGATCATAGCGTTGTAAGCAGCGCCCGGTGTATTGGGCCACCAGTTAAAAGGGGCCAGCTTCCCTGCCGCAGCTTTCAGCTCAGCATCATTTTCCACCAGTTCCTTCGGTGTCCACACTTCCGCAGGTGTTCCGCCCCAACTGGTGTTTATAAGTCCTATCGGAACGTTCAGGTCTGCCTGCAGCTTCTTTCCGAAGAAATAGGCTACGGCGGAAAAGCTTTTTAATGTTTCGGTATTACATTCCGCCCATGTAGCGGGACAATCATCCTGCGGGTGCTCCGAAGTAGTTTGCGGGATCTGGAAAAAACGGATGTTCGCGTTGACCGCGTTGGGCAATTCAGCCTCTATTTCCGGTATGCCGTTCAGGCTGCTCCACTGCATATTTGATTGCCCGGAACAAACCCATACCTCACCGATCATTACGTTCTTCAGCTCAATGGTATTGCTGCCCTTAATGGTAACCGTATGTGGTCCCCCGGCAGCCGGCGTGTTAATTGTCAGCTTCCACCGGGCATTGCCGGTTGCCTGTGTAGAATCTACCGTATTGCTCCATGAATTGGTGACGTAGATTTTTTCTCCGGCTGCAGACCAGCCCCATACTGCAACCGCAGATTGCTGCTGCAGCACCATATTATCCGAAAAAACAGCCGGTAACCGGACTTCAGCAAAAGAACATAATACCAGGAAAACAAATGCCGGTACCGCTACCAGGCCTTTAACAAGCTCTTTCATTACAGTAACTTTAATTTAGGGCAAAAGTTACCAAAGAAAACAGGTCCGGCAAAATGGATTTTAGGAACAGGCGCTTCCGCCGCAGGTATAACGGACACACTACACGCAGTCAACCAAAATGATTTACCGCTGAATATTGCCGGTGGAATTTGGGGGAATAATGCTAAAACGCCTCTACCACAACCGTTTGCTTCATCCGGAATGCCACCGGCACTTCCTGACGCAACGCCGGTTGCCACTTCGGCATGCTTTCAAATTTTTGTTCCAGAAACTCGTTCATATCATCGTTCCCACCTTTGACCACTTTCGCATAGATGGGTTTCCCGTCTTTATCAATGATATAGTCAACGGTCAGGTAGGCTGCCCGTTGCCCCTGGTCAAGATAGCCGGCCAATTCTTTATTCAGCTCTTCCAGGAAATGCTGAAAAGCTTTGGCGCCACCGGGATATTGGGGCTGGTTGTTCACCACCCTTACCAGGTCTGATTCGGGAATGGGCAGGGGTTTCTCTTTGGGTGTAAGCGCTCTCGGTTTAGCAGCAGCAACAGTATTTGTCGCCTGCATCTCGCTCAGAATATATTGCCCCATAGGATTCAATATCACCACCGGCACCTGTTTATGCTTATCGAAATAATAGTAAGCAGACCGCAGGTTTTCAACCAGGGACCGGTAGCTGTGATAAGTCTTCGCAAACCTTTCCAGGTAGTCCACACTGCGCGGATTGTTGAACTGCACCGGGAATATATGAACAGGAATATATTCCTGGCCCGACGCATGGGCATAGCTTGTGATGATATAAAGATCTTCGATCTGATCGTTGGTGATGGGAATGCAGCCCTCGGTAACACATGACCCGTGGATGTAAATATCACCGCCGGGATACAGGGAATCGCTCAGCATACGGTCTGAAGCATTGGGATAGTTCAACCCCAGCGACAGATGATACGTGCTGTTGGGCTTAAATTCATTGATATAGTAAAACCCTTCCGGCACCTGGTAGTCGCCCTGCATTCTTTTTGGTCCAAGGGAACCGGCCATCGCACAAACCTTATAGGTTTTGAAAAGCTGGAAAGGTTCGTTCTTCTTGTTTTTTACCCAAACCTCCAACTGGCTGTCCAGCTTAAAAGACCGTATGTATACGTACCTGGCGGGCCACTCCAATCCTTTTTCCCGGAATTCTTTTTTTATTCCCTCTTCTTTTCTCCGGAATACATCCGCCACCCTTGCAAAGGTTTTCTGGTAATCTACAAAATTACCCTGTGCATAGAGCAATCCGGCCTGCGATGAGACCAACATTGTCAAAAGAATATATCTAAATAATTTCATTATGTTCCTTAAACGCTATTGCCGGTTTACGATTTTTCCAACACTTCGCAAATATCACACTTTATTATGTTTATTTGCCCTGCTTAACAAGGGTTTACGATTTATCTAAAAAAACGCCCCTATTATAACGCTGTAAAAGGAAAGCTATTTTGTTTGAAACCAAGTTATTGCAAGATAATAACCTATTGATTATCTGATTGGTAAATCAAACTTCTTATAAAACAGGAACGGGGGCTTTCGCCCCCGCTCCCCTAATGGCATATCGACTATTGCTGCCACCATAGCTTATACCCTTTGGTATCACCTCCCATTGCGGCAGCCGCCGCCTGGTAATTGGCAGCATTATTTGACTTTTCTGCTATCGGATAGGTAATCCTGAAAGGAACAAAATCCACGTTTTCGTCCAGTATGGTTGTGGGCGCTATAAAGAAATCATCCCCATTCGGCTTTGTAAAGTCAAGCCGGGTTCTTTCAAACCATCCCTGCAGCCCCTGGTTATACAGCGCAACCCATTTTTGTGATCCTATGATATTTTTCCAGTTTGCCTGGTCATAAGGGTTGTTATCCAAAAAGGTATTGGCATCCCCTTCACTGACGCCCCAGAACTGCATGCTGGCTTTTATACCGTTCTCATAAAAGGTTTCCGCATCACCACCCACATTAAAGCCCCTTGCCGCAGCCTCTGCCAGGGCAAACTGCACTTCCGCATAGCTGATAATGAACCCCGGGAATGTTGTACTATATACTTTTCCACTGCCTCTGGAATACTCGTTGATATTAGTGAAGCTTCCCAGTCCGTAAGGTTTCCCAACAATGGTTCCGGTGGCAGGCGCTTCGCGGGCATACATGGGCAGCCGGGGATCGCCTGTTTCTTTCATAAAATCCACCAGTGTGGAGGATACAAAATATGCATTGGGAATATTGGCGCCATCCATGTCATTATAAGGAAACTGGTCTGGCGCCTGCGAAAGATAGGTAAATTTCGCCTCGTCGGCAATACCGGTAAACGTGTTGGCGCTGGCTGCCTCTATTACCTGCTTTGCCTTTGCGGGATCGGCACTGACCATGCGTAAGCCGATACGTATCTTTAAAGCATTTGCCAGCTTTTGCCATTTTACAATATCTCCCTGGTAGATCAGCTCACCACTGCTGAAAGAGCTGAGGGTGGGGTTCAACGCCTGTATCTGCTCATCCAGCGACGCGATCAGGGCATCATAAACAGACCGGGAATCGTCGTAGGGGGAAGTGAGTATCAGTTCGTCTCCTCTCAGCGCTTCACTGTACGGAATATTGCCGTAAGTGTCGGTGAGCACATGATATATCCATGCTTCCAGAATTTTTGCTATGGCATTCTGGTTCCCCGAAGTCGGTTCCGGACGAAGCTCATTTATCCGCAACAGTTCCTGTATATTGGACAGCGGAACACTATAGGACGTCCACAACAGGTTATTTGCCGCTTCATCCAGCTGGTACTGGCTTTGGGTTTCTGTTTGTGTTTGAGAAAAATATTGTGCATACAGCATACCAATATTGAAATTGACGCCGCCGCTATAAAGAATATCGGATGCGGTTCTTTCTATACCGGTGATCAACTGCGCCGGAGTTACATTGGTGGGCTTTGTAGGATCCTGGTTTATTTCTTCAAATCCCTTGGTACATGAAAAAAAGCCCATTACAAGGATCACAGCAAAGCTTACAGATTTTATTTTATTGAAGGTTTTCATTTTTACATCATTTTTAGGTTAGAAACTAATATTTAAGTTAAGACCTATGGATCTTACAGAAGGCAAAGCACCACCCTCCAATCCAATGATATTAGAATCTGAATTAATGATATTAGATGGATCCACATGGGGAGCATTGGAACTGATCAGCCAAAGGTTTCTGCCATACAGGGATAAGCTGGCATTGGCAGCACGTAGCGTCTGCGCCAGTTTGGAAGGCAATGTGTACCCCAGTCTCAGCTCCCTTAAATAAATATAGCTGGCATCGTATAAATTGGCCGTGCTGATGCGGATGCCATAGTTATTTTTGAAATGGAAGGGTGCATTTACATGTACGGTTGTTCTTGTTCCATCCTGTAATACGCCGGTTACATCTACTCCTGTTTCCCTTACGTTATTATCCACCGTTTCAGCCAGTGTTCCCGAATACAATCCATACATGTTGGTGTAGGAAAAGAACTTACCTCCTTTTTGGAAATCGATCAGTCCGCTCAGTGTGAAACCCTTATAGGTAAAGCTATTGGTAACGCCACCCACAAAATCAGGCTGGGTATTGCCAATGACCTGACCTGCCGGAGTAGCCACATACAGACCGGCATCGGTGATCACTTTCTCTCCGTTCAGATAGGTATAATCCGTGCCGGTGAGCACAAACAGCGGCTGCCCTACCACCGCGGCTGTTGCCACCGTGTTCCTTCTTCTTTCCGTGCCCAATATATACCGGTCGATGGTAGGATTGTTCGGTATATCCAGCGCCAGCAACTTGCTCCTGTTAGCCGCATAGTTTACAATAATGTTCCAGGCAAAGTTTTTATTCCTTACCGGCGTTCCGCTCACCTGCAGTTCCACTCCTCTGTTTCTCGATTTGCCCACATTCGTATAGAAATTACTGTATCCTGATGTTTGAGAAACCGAAAGCGGAATGATCAGGTCTCGGGTGATCCTGTTGTAATAGGTAAAGTCGACCCCAAGCCGGTTATTAAAAAATTTCAATTCCAGCCCCGCTTCCACCTCATTACTGATCTCCGGCCGCAACGCGCTATTTCCCAATGCAGGATTTCTGAGAATATAAGAGTTGCCCGCGGAACCGAAAATTACCGGGGCGTTATAGGCAACATAGGTGCGGTATGGGTCCGTATCACTCCCTATCTGCGCTACGCTGGCACGTATTTTACCAAAGCTCAGCCAGTTGGCGGAAGAAAGCCATTCAGAGAAAATAACGGACAGGGAGGTGGCGGGGTAAAAATAAGAGTTGTTCCCTTTGGGTAAGGTTGATGACCAGTCATTTCTTGCCGATACATCCAGAAATACAGTATTCTCATATCCCAGCGTAACATTTCCAAATACGGAATTGATCTGTTTCTGAAATATACTTTCGCTCATATTCACCCTTCCTATATTATTGGTCAGCGTATACAGGTCCGGAACGATCAATCCTGCAAAATTACCGTTGTTGATGCCATACCGCTGCTGCATTATGTTGCCGCCCACGGAAGCATCTATGTTAAATTTTGTTCCGATATCTCTGTTAGCAGAAGCGATCAATTGATAGTTCAGCTCCCTGTGATCCACCGTGGTACGTGAATAGGAGCCGGTTGTATAGTCCCTGGCAACCCTCTCTTCCTGCAGCGTGGTGTACTGATCCAGAAATGCTTTGGCGGAGATATTAACCCAGTCAACCGGCTTAAAATCGAATCCGGCTAATCCATAAAGCCGCTGCCGTTTATCGGTAGTGAAATTTTTATACTGGTGCCAGTAAGGCGTAGTCGCAAATAAAGGTGTGGGATTGGTGGGAGAATTCCTGTTCCAGCTCACCTGTGAGCCATCCGGAAACTGATAATAAGCCAGCTTATCCATCTCCAGCTGACGCTGACCATACATGGTGAATAACTGGGTAGGATTGTACCCCGAGAACCCCGTTCCCGGCCGGGCCCTTGCAAAGTTTTCGGAATAATTTACACTGGCCACAACGTTTAATTTGCTGCCCAGCCGGTGGTTCCCGTTAAACCCGATATTGTTTCTTTTCAGCAGCGAATTGGGTAATATAAAGTTCTGATTCAGGTTGCTGTAAGACAAACGGAAAGAGCCTTTATCGCTGCTGCCGCCCACGCTGATGCTGTTAGTAAGGGTAGTACCCGTTTCATAAAAATCCCTGATGTTGTTCGGTTGCGGCGCCCAGGGTGTAGTAACCCCGAAATAAGGATTTCCCTTATTCTCATCAAATGAGTAATAAGGTCTTACCAATATACCGGTAAGCTCCGGTCCCCAGGATTCATCAACTCCGTATGCCGGCATCAGATCATAGCCGCCTTTTACGGGGTCGGAGAAAGTAGGTGCATTTTTGAATAAAGCAGGGTAAGCGCTTTGCCACAGGGTATCAAACGCGCTGCCGACAAAATTGAGGTCGTTCGTATTGGCGCCACCCCCGCCGTAGCGGTTCTGAAATCCCGGAAGGTAGTATACATCATCCATCTGAACATTCAGGTTATAGGTTATCCCGATCCCGTTTCTTTTATTGGATCCCTTTTTAGTGGTGATCAATACCACACCATTGGACCCCCTGCTTCCATAAAGCGCTGTAGCAGCAGCGCCCTTCAACACGCTTATCTGCTCAATATCGTCGGGATTAATATCCTGTATCGGGCTACCATAGTCAAACCCTCCACCGCCGATCTGCTGGTTGTAGGAAGGGTTCATGGTATTGCCCATAAAAACACCGTCCACTACAAACAGTGCATTGTTGTTTCCCGTGATAGATTTGTTTCCTCTTATCACCACTTTTGTAGCGCCCCCCATAGAACCTGTGTTGGTATTGATCTGAACACCAGCCAATTTTCCCTGCAGGGCATTAACAAAATTCGGCTCCTTGGCGGTTTGCACCACATCACCTTTTACTTCCTGAATAGAATAGCCCACAGCATTGGTTTTCTTCGAAATTCCCAATGCAGTTACTGTCACCTCCTCCAGTTGCTGCGAATCATCGCTGAGCACGATGGTATAAAACCGGCCCGCATCTGTAAGGGTAAGGGTAGTATCCCGATAACCTATGCTGGAAAAAAATACCCTGGCGGGTGGTGTAAAGGAGATTGAAAATTCTCCAGTGGTGCCTGATACATAGGTTTGCCCGTTTTCGACGGATATCGTAACGTTTGCCAACGGCTCGTTATTCGTATTTATAACTTTTCCTCTTATCTCTGTTGTATCTTTCAACATAGCGTTCCCGGGTGGTTGCCCAAACCGGTCATGCTGTTCAGCCGACATCACGTTTTTGGCGATGTCTCCGCTGTCAGACGTTTCCTGTCCGTTACTGCCTATGGATATCATCAGCATCAATGCAGGCAGGCAATTCCTTAATCGTTTGAGTAGGGGCTTCATGATAAATGTTACAATTAAAAGGTGAAGTAAATAGAATAAAAGTTGATCGGTAACCGGAATTAATCACATTCAAAGTATTTGTTTTTTCTTAACAAGAAAAATAATTCATTTCACCGTTAACTCACATTAGTTAAAAAGCAAAACTGTAGCCTGGTAAAATATTGTAACTTTCACTAAAGATCCAGCATGAAAACCTGTATAATCACTCGTTTTAGACAACCCAATTATCATCCATGAACAGACTGTTTTTTTCTTTTTTGCCGATTATTTTTCTCTTCACCGGTTGCCGGGAGAAAAGCAAACCCGCTACCGTAGATGCTGCAACCATGCAGGCTGTTTTCGAAAAAATAAAAACACCTTTCAAGTATGGGGTGGTATTAACAGGAGCGGATTCTTCGAAGATGGTAGACAGCCCGAGCATTTTCAGGTTCAACAATACCTGGTATATGACCTATATTATTTTCGACGGAACAGGCTATGAAACCTGGCTGGCAGAAAGCCCCGACCTGCTGCAATGGGAGACCAGGGGAAAGATCCTGTCGTTTACCGACAGCACCTGGGATGCCACTCAAAAGGCCGGCTATATATCCCTGTTAGATACCGACTGGGAAGATAACCACAGGATCATGCAGGCAGACAACCGATACTGGATGTCGTACCTGGGCGGTTCAGCCGTGGGATACGAGGCCGGGCGGCTGGGCGCAGGAATGGCCTATACAGAAGATCCGTCAACAGCAGCCGGGTGGAAACGACTGCCTGAACCGGTGCTTTCACCTGATGATGCGGATGCCCGCTGGTACGATAATAAAAAAATTTACAAAAGCAGTGTTATTTACGATAAACACAAACTCACCGGCTACCCCCACGTGATGTATTACAATGCCGCCGGCGACAGTACTTTTAACGGCAGGCAGTTTGAAAGCATTGCCATGGCCGTATCGGATGACATGGTAAAATGGAAAAGATTTGGAGACAAACCACTGTTAACCAAAGGCAGGGGCATATGCGGAGACGCCCAGGTAGTAAAAATAGATGACCTGTATGTTATGTTCTTTTTCGGTTATGACTGGGAAGATGGAAATAGGACTGCTTTCGACCGCTTTGCCTGTTCCTACGACCTGGTAAACTGGACAGAATGGACGGGCGAAAACCTCGTAGAGCCCTCTGAGCCTTTTGATCAGCAATATGCGCACAAGCCCTGCATGGTAAACTGGAATGGCGTGGTATATCATTTTTATAACGCTGTCGGCGACCGGGGCAGGGTGATAGCGCTTGCTACTTCCAGGGACCTGACGCAATAAAACATTTTTTATCCATCCAACAAAATAAGGCGGCAAAATGCCGCCCTATGTATTCCCAATTTAATATAACGAAAGTATCTCTATTCTTTTTTCTTCAGGTCGTTGCCTATCTCTTTTGCTTTTTCCTTTGTTTTGTCAGCGCCTTCCTTTACAGCTTCTTTTACATCTTTTGCACCCTCCTTAATGGCTTCGCTGGCTTTTTCAGCTTTTTTCTTTGCAGCATCTCCTACCTGCTCTGTCTTATCTTTCACTGCTTCAGCCGCATCTCCCACGCCTTCTTTGGTAGCATCCCAGGCACTGGAAATCGCTTTGCCTGTCTTATCAAAAAATTTACCCACTTTATTTACGGTCTCACCTTCCTGCAGGGTCACAATTTTACCATCAGGAGA
Source organism: Chitinophagaceae bacterium (assembly GCA_037190885.1). Classification (GTDB taxonomy): domain Bacteria; phylum Bacteroidota; class Bacteroidia; order Chitinophagales; family Chitinophagaceae; genus Agriterribacter. The sequence continues at coordinate 11,754 of JBBCJQ010000019.1, read as the reverse complement.
TTTGACATCGCCTTTTGTCGTAATAACCGTTCCGTCATCCAGGGTGATATCCTCTTCTGCAACGATCCAGTTACCATCTTTGTACACCAGTATCTTACCTTCCTTCAATGTTACGTCCCCGTCGGCGACGATATAGGTTTCTTCGGTTACCGTTGCTTCATCTTCCGGAACAATGGTAACAGGCTCAGATTCTGTTTTTACCTGCGATTCGCCACAGGAAGCCAACATGGCAACCAGCAAGCCCGGTATTAATAACTTTTTCATGGTAGTAATGTTTAATTGGTTATTGATTATTTTTTGCTTTCGGTACCTTTTACATTACCCTGTTATGAAAAAAAGATGCCAGTTTTTGTGATAATCCGTTATTAACATTTCTGCAACAGTCTTTGCAGGAGCAAATAGTAAGTAGGAAGTGATTAGTAGTAAGTAGTTAGTATTTAGTGGTAAGTAAGAAAACTGTCTACTTACGACTTACCACTGTCCACTTAAAATCTCGGCACCGGGCACTGCATTTGCCGCATGTTGCGGTTTGCCTGGTTATAGTAGCTGTGGTGCAACAGGGCAAATTCGGAAGCACCCCGTATATTATTGTAATTGCTCAATGCCGACGTGGTGGCATCGTATGCAAACATCAGTCTTACCGAATGCCACTGAAAGCCGAGCATCGGTATCAGCGCGTCACCGCCACGGTAGTACAAGCCACCGATCAGCTGTGTTTCGCCGTCACCGGAAAGATTATAATTGGCATGCATACCAAGGGTCAGCTCGCGGGCTTTTGCCTGCGTGGTAAAATAGGCACCCGGACTGATGATAACCCGGTCATTCATTTTCAGTACCGCATCGGCAAAAGCAATGTACCGGCGGGCAATGGTGTAATCGTAACCGGGCGTATTAAAGAATGTTTCTTTCGGGGAGTTGACGTGGTGTATGGAAACACCTCCATGCAGGTATACTTCATCTGTTGGAAAATAAGCATAGTTAAGTCCCACCTGCACGTCAAGGTAGTTGATATTGGTGGCAGCGAAGTTTTCCCCGCTCGGTGCACCGAGGTCAAAAAACTTTCCGTTCCACTGGCTATCGAAGGTAAACTTGGTGATATCCACCCGTTTATTAGCCCACCCCAGGTTAAAGCCGGCAGACAACAAGCCGGTAGCGCCCAGCATCTGGTGATAGGCAGCCGAACCGTATATCTTGGTTGATGTAAGGTTACCGCTTCCGGCCACATCTCTCATGATCAGGCCGCCGACACCTACCCATCCCGTTTCAAAACGATCCCGCAGCACCTGGGCATCGCCAAAGATGCTCATGGTCCTGAACTGGGCGGGAATGCTGGCCCACTGCTGCCGGTAATTTGCCCCCAGCCTGTAATCGTGCTCCGGTAAAAAACCGGTATTGGCAGGATTGGTGCTGAGCGGTGAATTGAAAAACTGGGAAAAGTGCAGGTCCTGCGCCCGTGCAGTTGATACCAGCAACACCAGCATCATAAATGACATGCACCGGCAGGTACACCGGAGTTCCCTGTATGTTTTTTGTACTTCTTTTCTCATTTCCCTGGTTTTAATTCCCTCAGCAGCCACAGTCTTTAAAGTTACAAAAACTATCGCAATAATGTAATGTCTCCTTTCTTGCTGGCCCGCGTTCCGTCAGTAAATTCAACTTCTAACGTGTATGCGTATGCGTCCATAGGTTGTAACACACCTTTATATTTTCCGTCCCAGCCCACCCGCTGGTTGGTAGATTCGAAGACAAGCTGTCCCCACCGGTTATATATCCGGAACAGCATCCGGTTGATGGCGTAGCCCCTCACAAACACCTGGTCGTTAACGCCATCGCCATTCGGCGTAAAAGCGTTGGGTACCGCTATCAGGGGCGACACAAGGGCAGATACCGTAGCACATACCGTATCCGGACAACCGAATTCGTTATAAGCGATCAGGCATGCTTCAAAATCGCCGGTACGGTTATACTGGTGCGTAGGGTTTGTCAGGTTGGAAGTATCGCCGTCCCCAAAGCTCCAGTGATACCGTACCGCACCAATAGATGTATTGGTAAAGCTGGTAGGTGTATTCTCCAATGGTGTAGCAGGACTGTAAGTAAATCCTGCTATAGGAGCGTCCGTCACCGTTATGGTACGGGTGGTTACATCTACCTGGTTACAGGTGTTGGGATCTCTTACCGTGAGCCTTACCGTATAGGTTCCGGGCTGCAGGTATTCATGCTGTGGTGCAAATTCGGTGGAGGTGTTGCCGTCTCCGAAATCCCATTCGAAAGTCCGGCCTGCTTCAGAAGTATTGATGAATACGGCTGTATGCGGCGCACATCCCCCGGGATCGGTCTCGAACTGCGCCCTGATATTCATGGCTACACTTAAGGTATCCGTTATGGTTTCCGGGCCGTTACAATAAGCGGTATCCCTCAGTGTTAGTGTCACGATATATGTGCCGGGTGCTGCATAATTGTGCATCGGCGACCCAAGACCCATTACCAGCGGCGGTGTTCCGTCCCCAAAATCCCATACAAAAGAAGTATCAGTAAACGGCTTGCCCGGTGAATGGGTAGACAGGTTATTAAACTGGTAACGGAGTGCATCACATGGCATCTGCTTCACAATATCCAGTCCCACGTCTGCCCGGTCTTCCCGTACCGCAATAGTGGTATAGGCCGTATCTGCCATGATACACTTGGTAGAATCGATCGTAATCAATGTAACATCGTAAGAGCCCAGGTTGTTGTAGGTGTGACTGGTAACGGCCGTGGTGGTAGTATCCCTGTTGCCGTCTCCGAAATCCCATACATACATCCTCCCCCTTTGCAGGGTATCCATGAAATCCACCGTCACCGGCGCACATCCGTAGGTTTTGTAAGGAATGCCATCCACTGTCGGACGAATACTATTGCTGACACCTGAAAAATCCATTTCTATTTTGATCGCAGCCAGGTTACAGCCATTTGGATTTCCAGACTGAGATCGCCATACCCCCGGCGTGGTGGGGAACGGGTGGCTGGGAAACTGCCCTATATTGCAGGCTGCGCAAATTGACTGGTATATCACTCCGTTGGCATCAAACCGGCTGGTACCGCCATCCACATGGTCTGCAAAGCCTGTCCGGTCGGGTGAATAGTATCCATAGTATGCACCGAACAATATATTCTGCGCATCTTTTTCCAGTACGAAAAAGTAAAAATCACTTCCGTCTGTTTCGCAGCCTCCGGTAATAACATTGCAATCTCTGAGCGGCATGTTGGCTGTGCCGGCAGTACCAAACTCATCGTTTCCCGAAGTTGCCAAACGACCACCCCAGCCGGCCACATATACGTTCTCACATTTATCCACAGCAAAAGCCACCGGTGAAATATTGTAGCGGGCCGCACCGCTTCCAAAAACCGTGGAATAAACAACGTCGGAAAGATCCCTTTCCAGCTTGACAATAAATTGTTTGGAGTTCGCATTCTGATAAACACCCGGTGTCACCGGCCAGTTACCCAGCGTAACCCCCGTAATATAAGGGAAACCACTATCATCAAACTTCAATCCGTATATCGCATCCAGAACATTTTGTCCCGGGGCACCTACATAAACTGTTTTCTGCAATACACCGGCATTGCTGAAAACACTGATGAACCCATCCATCGCCCCTCCCTGGTAGGTGTTGCTCAATACACCCGTAGCGGGCGCAGTTGCCGGCAAACCGGGCATATTCTGGCTTTCGGTTGTTCCCGCCACATAAATATCACTGGTACCGGGATGAAGCGCCAGCACAAAAGCGCCATCATTGCGGGAGCCCCCGATACGGGTGCTGAAGATGACGCTGGTAGCGCTCGGGTTCAGCTTTACCAGCACGCCATCCTGATCGCCTGCGGGATTGCCGACCAGGGTAGTAGGAAATCGCTGGGCAGGATTGCCGTTTGATTGTGTATTACTGACAAAGTAAATATTGTCAGCGGCATCCAGAATGACCTCACTCCTGGAATCGTCGCCATAAAACAGTTTAATGCCATTGCGATTTCGGTCCGACCCCATATTGGCGCCATCGGTGCCATCACCACCGATCCGCATAGAGCCGATCAAATTCGTACCGGTGGCATTTAATTTGGTAACCACAATATCCCACCCGCCATTCTGTCCATATGTGTTAGTGGAGGGCATTAACGGGTAAGCGTTGTTGCCGCTGACAGGAGAGCTGGTCCGTCCCAGGATCACCAGGTTACCCTGGCGGTCTTCAATTAAACTATGCGGCTGATCGCGGTTGGCTCCACCGATATAGGTGGCGTATACCCTGTTTGACCCCGTGGGGTTGAATTTCATGATACCAATATTATACGAATTCTCACCGGAGCCGGCCCTGTAATCGGTTTGGAAGGCGCCCGGAGAAACCGGAAAGCCGGAACCAAAAACAATACCCCCGGAATACAGACTGCCATCTGAACCGTAGGTAGCAGTAAATCCCCATTGTGATGCGGCACTGCCGGTAAAAGTGGAAAATACCAGTGTCGGGTCGATAATGAGGGTTTTGGAAGGGTCGTAGTTGGTAACCTTAAATTTGACCGTGTTTTTATTTTCGATCACAAAACGGCAATTCACCTGTTCGGTCCCATTCATGCCCGGCTGGTAGGAGTACGGTTCCAGCTCTTTTACATCCCCCACTGAAGTTTGTATCACCAGTTCCTTCTTTTTTACATACAGCCTGTCCGCTCCTTCATATTGCATAACAATGTCGCTGACATTACCGCCGGGGTGTACAATAAAATCATATTTCAGTTGATTGTCCTGGGCATAATAGCGTATGTCAATATTGGGATAAACATCCTTATAGGTGACGGCCTGGAATATTTTACAATCAGCTCCCCATTTGGTGGGGTCGTTGCCAATGAAATAATTTGTGTAGGAGTTCAGCGGTTTTTCCCGTTGTACCGGGCTGTTCTGGTTGGCGCCAACAAAGCTTACCCTGTAGGCATGTGACCGGAGTATCTGGCTTTCATCCGGGTCTCCTCCTTTGCCGGGGCCGGCCGGCCGGGGATAAGCCTCGCGACCGCTTACTTCAGCCGCTGTATGTTCCTCCGGGTCGTGCCCATGCCCGTGAAGACTTTCGAACAGCTTCTTCAGGTCTTCCATATTATGCTGCAATACCGTGAACCCGTTTTTTTGCAGGAACAATGCCCCGTTATGCACCTCTCCTTTAAACAATACAGACGCATCCCACTGCCCTTTGTTCTCAACAAATTCGATCGTTGTCTGGGCATAAAGAGAAACTGTGAAAAAAACGAAAACAATAAGATAAAATATGCGCCGGAATTGCTTCAATTGAATTCTTTTTTTACTGTACAGATATAGAGCGAATTTACCCCTTCAACCATATATTACGATATCTTGCTCCACAAGGTTTGTCCTTTTTGCTGCATCAAAAAGTTTTTTAACTTCAAGTTAACTGAACTACTTAGATCCGGGTCGTCGTTCAGCAATATTTCAGCCTTCTCTTTAGCTAAATCTACCATATGTTTATCATTTACGATGCTTGCCAGCTTAAAATTCAGCATTCCGCTCTGCCTGGTGCCTTCAATATCACCCGGTCCCCTCAGCTCCAGGTCTTTTTCGGCAATGACAAAACCATCGGTGGTATTGGTCATGATCTTCATCCGCTCCCTGGCGTCCGTTGTTAGTTTTTTCCCGGAAAGTAAAATACAGTAGCTTTTATCCGCTCCCCTTCCCACACGACCTCTCAACTGGTGCAGTTGTGATAGTCCGAATTTTTCGGCGCTCTCTATTACCATTACAGTTGCATTGGGTACGTTTACGCCTACTTCTATCACCGTGGTCGACACCATTATCTGAGTATCATTGCGCACAAAACGTTGCATGTTCACTTCCTTTTGCTCAGCAGGCATTCTGCCATGCACCATGCTTATCCAGTAAGGAGGTTCGGGGAAATAAGCTTTCACATTTTCATAACCTTTCATCAGGTCTTCATAAGCCAGCTTGGAGCTTTCTTCTATCAATGGAAAAATAATATAAGCCTGCCTGCCCTTTTTTATTTCCGCTTTAATAAAATCCATCACCTGCGACCTAGCATCATCGTACCGGTGGACGGTGGTAACAGCCTGCCTGCCCGGCGGCAGCTCATCCATAATGCTGTAATCCAGGTCGCCATATGCGGTCATTGCCAGGGTTCGCGGAATAGGAGTTGCCGTCATCACCAATACATGCGGCGCGATATCATTTTTTGACCATAGCTTGGCCCGCTGCGCTACCCCAAACCGGTGCTGTTCGTCTACGATGGCCAACCCCAGGCTCCTGAACTGTACCTGGTCTTCAAGCAGGGCATGCGTCCCGATCAGTATATGTGTATCCCCGTCTGCAACGCGCTGCAATATTTTATTCCGTGCAGCTTTTTTAGTAGAGCCGGTCAGCAAAGCCACCTCAACCGGCATATCTTTCAGCAGGGCGCAAATTCCTTCCATATGCTGCTGTGCCAGGATTTCCGTTGGCGCCATCAGGCAGCTTTGAAACCCGTTATCCGCCGCCAGCAGCATGCTCAGCAGGGCAACGATGGTCTTCCCGCTGCCAACATCTCCCTGCAGCAGCCGGTTCATCTGGTAACCCCTGAGGGTATCCTGCCTTATCTCCTTTAATACCCTTTTCTGGGCGCCTGTTAAAGCAAATGGCAGATGATGGTTATAAAAAGAATTGAACAAATCCCCTACCTGCTCAAATACAATACCTTTTGTATAGCGATACCTGTTTAATTTTAAAAGGCGCAGGCGTATCTGTGCAATAAAAAGCTCTTCGAACTTCAGCCGGTCCAGGGCCGCCTGATATACATCCATATCCGTAGGAAAATGTATATCCAGGTATGCCTTATAACGTGAAGGGAACTGGAAAGATGACAATATACTGTCCGGCATATTTTCCGGGACATCTTTTTCGCTCAGCAAACCCAGCAGGGTATACACCAGCTTACCTATCTGCCGCCCGTTGAGTCCCCTCACCTTCAGCTTCTCCGTAGCAGGGTATACAGGCTCCAGGTATTTTCTGCCATCGCTTTTTTCTTCCGAATAAGGTTCCGTTTCAGGGTGGGTTATCTGCGGGTTTCCCATAAAAAAGGAAACCTTTCCAAACACCAGCAAACGCGCTCCCACCTGTATATTTTTCTCCACCCAACTGATCCCCTGGAACCAGACCAGCTCCAGTGTGGCGGTGCCGTCTGTCAGTTCAGCCACCAGACGCTTACCTCTTTTTTCGCCGATGATCTCGCAGGAAAGCACTTTTCCCGCCACCTGTATGTAGTCTGTTGCCGGTGTAATATCCCTGATCTTCTTTACCTCCGTTTTATCAATATGCCGGTAGGGAAAGTGCTGCAGCAGGTCATTGAAGGTGAAGATATTCAACTCTTTTTTCAACAGATCGCCTCTTACAGGCCCTACGCCCTTGAGGTATTCAATGGGATTTGATAATATGGAAGATAACTGCCCGATGTTGTAAAAAGATTAACTACAAATGTAAGAAGTAAGACCGGAAGATGGTAAGATGGCAAGACCGTAAAATGGTAAGAATGTAAAATGGTAAGACGGGAAGATCGCAAAAGGGGAGTTTCATTCTTTGAACCACGAAAGCGCGAACAACACGAAGGAGTGCTTTTAGATATGCTGATTGCTCCCAGCAGTTTTAAAGGACTTTTCTGCTTTGGGAGACGCGGCTCCTCCCTCTCCTTCGGAGAGGGCTGGGGTGAGGCTAGTTCCTTCCTTTCTCGCCGGGATACAATTTCCATACGGGGTCGCTTTGCCAGTACTGTTTGGTATCAATATCCATTATGGTGAGCTTTCCTCTGAATGCGGCGCCGGTGTCCACATTCCATACGTTACAGCCCCGCATAGGAACATCCACGTTATAATACAATGTAGGCGTATGTCCGATAAATATTTCGCTGAAAAGCTTCAGCCGTTTGGGAAACAACAACGAATCTTTCCCGATCCTTTCATCCATGGTAATGGCCATCTCCCACAATGTACGGTCCCAGGTGAAATTATCTGAAGCAAACTCGCGTTCGGGCCCATGCATAGACGTAAAGCCCGCGTGTATGAAAAGACGGTCATTCTCATCCCGCTCGTAGTATTTCATTTGCTCCAGCCAGCGCAGGTGAATACGTTTGGTATGTTCATCCGCATTACGGTAGCTGTATATGGTTTCTCTGCCGCCATGCATCAGCCATACCTGGTTGGCATAACCTGTGCGCAGCCATTCCTCACACCATACATCATGATTTCCCTTTATAAAATAACAGGTCGTCTTCTCGGAAAGATCCACCAGGTAATCGATCACCTGTGCGGACTCGCTCCACCCGTCTACATAATCGCCCAAAAATATCAACCGGCTGCCGGCGTCAACACCCGCCCGCTCCAATACCTGCTCTAATGCTCTTAATGCGCCATGTATATCACCTATTACAAATGATTTCATATCGGTTAGTCAATATAATGCTAAATCTCAGATCAGCAAACTATTATAGCATACAAAATGTCAACATGCAGGGTTACTGGTCCCGGAATGCGTAAACGATCTCCCGTTTACCGGGTGGACCGGGCCTTTTTTCAACCCTCAGTCCTGCAGCCTGCATGGCACGGCGTACGACACTTTTACTGCAATAGGTTGTCAGCATGCCTCCCTTTTTCATACAGGCACTTATCTTTTCGAATATCGCCCGGCTCCACAGCTCCGCCTGCACTTCGGGCGCAAAGGCATCGTAGTAAACGATATCCACCGCCACACCTGCCGTTGACGCATCCTCAATGCCGGCGGCTATCTTATGAATGGTAAAGTCACGGGCTATCGTTTGATCGCTTCCCCAATCACAGGCATGCAATTGCTGAAACAAAGCCTGCCGTTCCGGCCGGCCGAGCATCGTGCAATAATTCAGCGTGTGTATAATAGCGGCTTCAAGGGGAAATCGTTCAATGGTGGTATAATGTACCTGCACATCCCTTCCTTCAACAGCCAGACAGCTCAGCAAAGCATTCAGCCCGGTTCCGAAGCCCATCTCCAGTATGGATACCGATGGTTGGGTCTGGGCCAGATGCCGCAAAGCGTTTACATACACGTGCTCCGACTCCCGTATCGCGCCATGAACGGAATGATAAGTGGCTCCGGTCTGTTTGTCGCGCACCGAATGAGAGCCGTCTGCCGTCAGCATCAATTCCCTTTCCATTGGTCTTGGTGACTGCTATCCTTTTTTCACGTATTTGGTGAGGATCACAATTGTCTGGTCGTTGATCTTTCCTTCCAGTTGCTCCGTATTGTCGGGTACCAGCCGGATCTTTTTTACCACGGTACCTTTTGCCGCAGTAAAGCTGGTTCCTTTTACGTTCAGACCCTGGGTCAACACCACGGTATCGCCGTTCTCCAATACATTCCCGAAAGCATCTTTGTGTACATCCGCTACTTCAAAAGCGCTCAACGCCCACTGCACAGTATTTTCATCCAATTCCACGGAGCTGATAATATTATTCGCCCAGTCTTCATTACGGCGTGCGTGCAGGATTCTGTAGCTCAGCGCCTGTATAGACGGCTCGGGGTTCCATATGGTACCTTCCAGAAAACGCCAGTAATCACTCTCCCCGGTGGCATCTATGGCATCGCGACAAGTATCGCAAACGGCTACCTGGTTGCGGATGTCATCATCTTTTTTGGGGCTGACGGTATATTCCTGTGTGGCGGGGTTCGTATTACATAGTTCGCAGTCGCCCTGGCTACGTTCGCGGAGTGGTGTACTTATTGACATGATCTGAATTTTTTAGCAATAGGAGAGCGCAAATGTACTGGAGAAATATGGAAAATGTGGTCAAAAACAGGCAACTTTGCGGTTCACAAAAATATGGTTATGTCTAAAAAGATCATCAATACTGCCCACGCACCCGCTCCCATCGGTCCTTACAGCCAGGCAGTCGTTACCGGCAATCTCCTGTATGTTTCCGGCCAGGTGCCCATCAACCCCGCTACCAATACCGTTGAAGCTACCAATGCGGCGGAAGAAGCGGAACAGGTAATGAAAAACCTGCAGGCTGTATTAAGCGAAGCGGGTTATACATTTGACGAGGTGGTAAAAACAACGATCTTCCTGTCTGATATGTCTTTGTTTACTACCGTAAATGAAGTGTATGGAAAATATTTCACCGGCAATTACCCTGCAAGGGAAACCGTAGCGGTAAAAGGGCTTCCCCGCGGTGTGAACGTGGAAATAAGCCTGATCGCAGCGAAGTAAGGCTTCCTGGCATTGAGGCGTGAGAAGGACTGATCTTGCATAAATATGGGACGCAAAAAGACGGCGCGAGAGCGCAAAGAAAGAGGTGGTGCTAAAAAAGGAACTGTTTGTGCGGTCCTGGCGCTTCATAGCGGTTTTACGTGAAATATAATACTGTTTTGGCTTAAAGGGCATAAGCGGAACGCTCTGCGCCTGTTGCATTACCTGCAACCTGAGACCTGCAATCTGCGACCCGTATGGCACAAGCCGGACGCCTCCCGCGTCCACCTGGGGTCTGGCGCAGCCGACCCCGGGATCGCCGGATGTTCGTTCTTATGAAAACGGTAGCGCAGCATATAATAAGCTGATGCAGATAGAGGAAGTGATGTAACGTTCCATAGCTCCGGGGTCGGCGCTGCCAGACCCCGGAGAGACATAAGAGGATTTAAACCCCGGGCTGTATATGATAGAAGGCATTGTTGTAATAATTTTCGCTGTGGCTTTATTGTCTGTAAGCATTTATATGTTACGACAATACGATCAAATTGAAAAAAACGGACAGGAAACCGAGGGCGTTGTCTTTGATATGGATTCATCCGATATTTCGGATACCGCAACATCTATTTATCCCATAGTCCGCTTCTTAACGGCAGATCAGCAATGGATAACGAAAAGATCACCCGTTAGCATAATTCCGGGAAGTTACAAAAAAGGACAAAAAGTAGCTGTGATTTACCGGGTTGACAGCCCTTCAGATTTTTTTATTAAATCAAACAATACACGCGGCATCCTTATAACTATTGCCGTACTGGGCGGTATATCTTTTGTAATTGGTGCTTATTTGTTACTTAGCACAGAATTTTAAAGGACCCTTTCGATTCCGGTTCCGATACAATGTATAAAATAAAGAGAGGTTGCCCGGCTGCCAGGAAAATACCTCTTTGACTTACTGCACCTTATCTGTGAGCAATACACCACTGTCACAAGCCCGGCGGAATTTCACTCTCCTCAAACTACTATAATTAACACGATGATCGTCAGGAGTATTATCCCGATAAAGGTATTTAGTTCGGTATGAGGATCGTTTAAATAATAGCTGTATTTTTTCCTGAAGCCGCCGAACATCCATCTTATAAAAGCCCCGGGGTAAGCCAGTAATATATTGAACAGCAATTCAGCTAAAAATTCGAGCATTGTAAGTGGTTTGTTATTTGTTTAACGACACACGCGCCGGGGCGAAACTGTATCTCCCTTCATAGCCGATGTCTCACAGCCTGACCCGGTGAGGGAGTAGAAAAATACGTTGTTTTCCGGAAAATGGTTCACTATAAACACTGGTTACTGGCTGTGGACTCGGCGTTATACCTGGAGATGAGCCCCATTATGTGTGTCTGCCTGATATAGGTTGACATATTTTATAACAATTTACTCAAAAAGATTAAGCTGTGCGTTAAGCTTGTTTTCGTTGTCCAGCTTTACGGTGTAAATAGTCATTTTTTTTCTTTTATTGGTTTGTATTGTTTCC
>JBBCJQ010000018.1:0-226215 GCA_037190885.1 Chitinophagaceae bacterium | reverse complement strand
CTAAACACACGTCCAGAGCGGGTTTCATCTATTTTTAAAAATTTTTACCGGACACTACTGGTTCCGAACCCTCGATCTGCTGAAAACAACGATATGAAAGCGATCGGCAGGGCGATATTGATCATTTGCCAGAACTATGTCTCTCCGGGGTCTGGCAGCGCCGACCCCGGAGGTATAGGAAATATCTGTTCCCCTGTCTACATCCACACTCGGTAATCCCGGGGTCGGCTGCGCCAGACCCCAGGGTGGACAGAACCCTTTTTACTGTTGATACCTCTTCCTCATCACCGCTATATATACCACCGCAAACAATAATATGGAAGCGATCGGCAGGGCGATATTGATCATTTGCCAGAACGAACCATCCTGTTCGAGTTTCTTTTTGTCCAGTACCCTTAAGGTGTAATCCTTTGCCCGGGTTTCCAGTATACCGGGATTGCCCACCAGGTATTCCAGGCAGTTCTGGATAAAGGTCTTGTTGGCGTATTTATAGTTGGTGAACTGATTTTCACCCATTTGCAGCGGACCTTTTTCCTGCGAAACAGCATTGGTTACAATATCCGCATCGGAGATCACGATCATTTTATTGCTGCCTTCGTTGGCGGGGAGAAAAGGTTGTGATGCCTGCGCAAGACTATCCTTTGCGGCATTGGTGATCCTGTTGGCATACAGGGAGCTGAAACTTCCCTCCAGCAATACCGCCACCGGTATATGCGGCCTGTTGAACGTTTTGATATCGTCCTCTGATTTTACGCTGTTCACTTCCACGATTGCCGGTGTGCTCAGTGCCCTTGCATTGGGAGAGGTCGCCAGCAATATTGTTTTTTCTATCCCAGGGGCGCCCACCGTATCTATCGACTGGGGGAACTGCGCCATCACATAGTCCAAGTTTTTGGCAATGGGGTTGTTGTTGGGCGCTGCCAGCAACGGGAAATAAGGCCAGGGCATCAGTTGAAACTGCGGCCGGTCGCCCATCATGCCTACTGCAAAAGGGATGGAGGTGCTGTTCTGATCCTGCACCAAGTCTGCATTGATGCGAACGCCGTATTTGAACAACAGGTCTTCCAGGTTCAAGCCCATATCAAAAGCGATGAAACTCCTGTTTTCATTCCGCATCAGGCTGTCCATGCTGGCATACAGGTTGTCCAGCAGCCAGATGACCTTACCGCCATGCATCACATACTGATCCAGCTTCAGCTTTTGGGCGTCTGTAAAACCGTGCCGCGGCTTTACTACCAGCAAAGCATCGAACTGTTTGGGGATCACCGGCACACTGTCTATCGGCAGCCTTCCAAAACCATATTCCGTTTTCAGGGTATTCTGTATCAGGTCGTATACCTCCAGGTTTTGGGGTTGTCCGTTACCGATCAGATAACCCAATACCGGCACCGTATCCCTCACGATCTTATCGATGGCTTCGGCGAACTTATATTCCAAAAGCGCTTCCGCATTGTTCAGCGAATTCAGTCCATCCACAGCGCTCTGTCCCTGTAGCAGGTTGATACCTATCACCCTGTCCTGGTATTCCACCACGGCGCCGGGATATACCAGCCGTTGCTCTTCTCCCTCTCCCTTTTTTATCTGGGCTTTTACATTGGTAGGGTGGATACCCATTTGCTGAAGGGAGTCCAGCAGCTCAAATTTCAGGGAATCGTTGAGCCCTTCCCCCGGCTGGCGGAAAAAATACTGGATATTACGACCATCGATTTCTTTAAATTCCTGCAGCATATCCCTTGTAGACGAAGCCAGCTTTTTAAAGCCCGCCGGCATATTACCTTCCAGAAAAACAGTAATGGTTACCGGTTCGGGGAGAGACTTTATCAGGGAACGGGTGGCTTTGGAGATGGTATACCGTTTCTCTGCCGTCAGGTCAACCCTGCTGTGCCATTTCGATGCCAGGAAGTTTACCACTACCAACGCAGCCAATACCACTATCCATCCGTATTTCGATTGCAAAACCTGCTTCATAATTGAATTACCGGGTCAAAAGTTTTTTGTTAGTAATAAACAGGAACAACATTATCACACTGATAAAGTAGATAATATCACGGCTGTCGACCGTTCCGCGACTGATGCTGCGGTAATGAAAATCAATACCGATCATTTCTATGATATAATCCGGTCCGCCCTGCGCAGCACCTGCTTTGCTGATGGCGTTAAAAGCGATATACAACAGGAAGCAGGCAAAAGCGCTCACCAGGAAGGATACTACCGCATTGTTAGTGAAAGCGCTGCAGCAAAGTCCGATGGCGGTAAAAGTGGACGCCAGCAGGAACAACCCTATATAAGAACCGGCTATGCCTCCGCTATCTATACCATCAGTAGACAACCGGTCAATTGTAATAATATATACTACCGTCGGTAAAAGTGCAATAACCACGATCAGCAGGCTTGAAAAATATTTTCCCAGTATGATCTGCCAGCGGCTGAGGGGTCGGGTAACCAGTATCTCCCAGGTGCCGGTTTTAAATTCTTCGGAAAAGCTGCGCATGGTAATAGCCGGTATCAGCAATAGCAGTATCCAGGGGGCCAACTCAAAAAACTGGTCCAGCGTAGCATATCCCGCATCAAAAATATTGGTCTCCGGAAATACAAACAGGAACAAACTGCACAGCAGCAGGAAAACGATAATGGCAATATATCCTGTAAAGCTGCCTAAAAACTGCCTGAGCTCTTTTTTACAAATCGCAAACATGTATGTAATTGGTTATACCGGATTTTTGGAATGCCGGGCCGGGCGTGTATTTACCTTCTAAGTCCAGTTTGCAGGCGGGTGGGGACACCCCCCTGTAGCGTCTACCGGTCAGTGTCTCCACCGACCGGAAAACCAATGCCCGGCCGGGGCAGGTTCAAAAATACAATTGGTTAACTAAGAACCGGGAAATTTATTACCCTATATCAAGCTTTTTTGTTAATTTACTCCACCAGCTAACTAAAAACCTTATAATATGAAAAAAATCCTGCTAACCTGGGGTGCATTGACCCCATTGCTGCTGCTTGCCCAGCAAACCTATGTTTGGAACACTTCCTCAACACAATGGCATGATCCCGCCGCCTGGACGCCGCAAAGAACGGATCCCCTGCCGGGCGATATACTGGAATTCGCGATCACTGCCACCATTGCGGAAATGCCGGAAACAGACATTATCGGACACTTACGGATCCATAGCAATGCCACGGTACAGATATCTTCCCATCAGCCGGCTACAATATTTGTGGGTGAAAGCGGTATACCCGGCGCACATTTTATAGTAGAAGCCGGCTCTACGCTCAACATAACAGGCGACCATCCCGTTTCCTTTCATATAGCCACAGATGGTACCGGCAGTGTTGGCGGCCATATCATTTTTGCCGGCAGCGACCACCGCTTAACGGCAGCATCCCCCGGTTCGCTGGTCTTTCGCGATGACGCCCGGTTCACTACGGAAGCGGGCTTTTCGGGTAACGCATTTGGCGCCACGTACCTCAATTCGGTTATTTTTGAGAGTGGCGCCACCTATATTTCTACGGCAGGTGCCACACCTTTTGGCGTCCCTGCCCCGGAGGCTGTCACCGTATTTGAAAGTGGCAGCACCTATATCCACCGTACCAATACACCTGTGCCGGCGCTGGCCGGCAGAACCTACGGCAATCTGGTCATTGACGGGAACGTGAACTTTGCCGGTATCGGGTCTGCAAGAAGCTGCACCATACAGAATAACCTGCATTTGACATCCGGTTTTTTCTCCTTCAAGCCCAATATCATTGCAATGCATACCGGCAATTTCATCATTGCAGGCGATATCATATGCGAGGAAGATACCTGGGTAGATATCGGCAATGAAAATATGACGGGCGTGGTGGAGTTAGCCGGAACACACCAGGTGATAGGTGGTGGCAGCGGAACCGGGCAGATCAGCTTTTTCAACATAGCCAATAACAACAGTACCACCTCCTTGCATCGCCCGCTTAATATAACAGGCAATATACACCTTCAGCACGGAAAGCTCATCAGTACGGATATGGCGCCTCTTATCCTGCATACAGATGCCACTATCACCAGTTGCCAGCACAACTATGACAATCTTGCCTACACGAACATCGGCTGTGACAACAGCTTTGTTGAAGGTCCGGTAGTGAAACAGGGGCTGAATAACGGCAGCTTCGCCTTTCCCGTAGGAGAAGGTGATAAGCTGCGCCCGGTATTGCTGCATGGGGCCACAGGCGATTTTACGGTTCGTTACCTGAGAAGCGACCCATACCTTGATATAAGCGATGTAATGGGAGATGGTATTCATCATATCAGCCACCTGGAATACTGGCAGATAACCGCCGACGGGACCGCACAGGTAGAGCTGACCTATTATGACCCCCATAGTGGTGGTGTAACCGATATGAACGCATTGCGGGTTACCCGCTACGACGGACTTGCCTGGCAGGACCAGGGGGTAACAAGCTTTACCGGATCTCCGGGCTCCAATGGGGCGGTTATAAGCCAAACGATCACAGGATTTGGCTTTTTCAGCCTGGCCAGCTCGTCGGACTACCCCAACAACCCGCTGCCACTCGATGCCTACCTGTTTACGGCACAGGCAGACGGCGACAGGGTTATCCTGCACTGGCAGGTAGATACCCTGGTGTATACAAAAGTGATAGTGGAAAAGCTGGTAAGGGGTTCTTTTATAGAAATTTCTACTCATATGTCAAGTGAAGCTTTCGCTTATGATGAAAATTTAGCGGAAGAAAATAATATTTATCGCCTGAAAATTTTCAGCACGGACGGATCAGTATATATTACTGATAATAAATTAGTTAAAGTAAAAAAAGGTGAGGAGATCCGGGTATATCCCAACCCTGCCCGGGAAAAAATATCAATAAAAATCCCTTCTTCACGCAGCATTTTCGAATTAGCAATTGTCAATATATCCGGTTCGGTTGTGAAAAGGGTTTATCCCGGCAGCCAAACCATTCTTGAAATAGAGATACTGGATTTACCACCCGGAGTTTACTATTTATTACCTGGTGAAACACATTTCCCGACAGGGCGCTTTATAAAATTTAATTGATAGCCCCAAAACCAACTGCAAGGAACCACGCTTAAAGCGTGGTTTTTTTTGTCTATAAAAGAGGGAACCAGAAGACAACTCACACAGACAGATGCCGGTTTTCAACCGCAGGTGAGTTTCTTTCTGCCTGATCAGGTCAGGTACCGTCTGTTCTTTCGCCAGGGGTTGTATATCAATTTTAAGAACGCCGTGTTTGATTTGCAGGTAAGGCGGCAGTGTGGCAAAGCTCATAGATCACAGCTTGTTGAGCTTCCCTATCCCATCGGGACAACAGGTTGGTAGAAATCGCTATAGAAATGCGTTCCATGAGGATGCCTGCTGTAATTGCCTTTAAAACTTTTGGATTGAAAAATGATAATAAACAGGGCAAATCCTCTGTTTACTTAACCCTCACTGTTTTTCCTCCGTATTATCTTTCTGAAAGGAATTGGGAATACTATGAAACAACTATACAACGTTGTAGGTAGGTCTGGTTCTATGCTGAAAAGGCACATTATTAATTAACTATTTCAATTTATGAAAAAACTATTCGCTATTCCTGCAGCATGTTTGTTACTGGCAACATCGTGCAAAAAAAACGACAGTGACCCCTCCCCGAAATTTTCTAATGAAAGGGACGCAGAAAAAATATCGGCTTTCTTTGAAAAGCATGCAAGAAAAAAAGAATCCTTTACCATTGATATTTCCGAAGGCCGTATCATCACAACCTCGAAAGGGACAGAGATCAATTTCTCCCCCGGTTCTATCGTAACGAAGGACGGAGAGCCTGTCAGCGGTGATGTGAACATTACAGTGCTGGATATATTTGAAGTGCAGGATATGATCCTGAACAACAAACCAACCATAACGGTTGACGGAGAGCAATTGATTTCTTTTGGAGAAATCATTGTAGAAGCAGAGCAAAATGGAGAAGCGCTGGCAATGAACGGAAGAGGCAACAACGGTATAAGAGTTGCATTTCCGATCGGTATAGATGACATTGGCGGCGGAGACGGAGAACAAAGAGAAATCCCCTTATGGGAGGGACAGAATGTAGACGTTTCCCTGTTACAGGTTTCAGGCTATAACCACGAAAATCAGTCTACTTCCGTAACACAGGAGTTCTACTCCTATCCGGGACTAACATGGAGCGAGATCTCCGGGTTGGGTTTGGCTACCTCCAACGAAACGTCTTTCCTTCTTGATGAACTGGGAAGCTGGAGAAACTGTGATGTGCTGGTTAATGACCCGCGTCCGGGAACAACGGTGTTATGTTACCTGGGCCAGTACTTCAACAATAAAACCGGCACCAATTATACCGGCATGGAACCGAGTTCCGTGTTTTTTAAGCTGAAAGGTGAAAATACCCTGATCAAGCTGTACGATGTGATCATGAACCCGGCTACAGGCAAAGAGGGTTTCCTTAGCTATCAAAACAGCTTTCCCGAAGGTTCAGAAGGTTCGTTCCTGGCTATTAGTGCAAAAGATGATAAATTCTACGCGCAGTTGAAGGAAAACGTTACCGTCAGTCCGGAGTCCGGCAAAAACTATTTCGGCCTTCAGTTTGATATGCAGGAGGTCAGTGAATCGCAGTTGCTGGCACTGATCAACGATATGAAAAATAAATAGGATAAAGGGTTACCCAACAAAAAGGAAGCTCTCTTTACCGGGCGCTTCTTTTTTGTTCCCGGGTGATTTCTGCCGTATTTGTCTCCGGATGGTCTTATTTTCTCCGGAGATCTGCCCCCAGACCGCCAGCTACACATATATGTAATTATCTGATAATCAATACAAAATAAAAGGTTCTTTCTCTTGTTTTCCATACCCCCCGGTTTCTCCGGTTGAACCATGATTATAAACCCTGCGGCAGATGCACTCCTGCAAAACCCGAAATACGCCCTGTAAGACCGGTCAATAAGTAAATTATTTCTATATTCATTGTATGGTTACAATTGCTTTATATAATCTGAAGGGGGGTGTGGGTAAAACTTCCTCCTGCGTAAATTTTGCTTACCTGGCTGCCCAGGACGGTTACAAAACACTCCTCTGGGACATAGACCCCCAGGGTTCCGCCAGTTTTTATTACCAGTCAAAATCAAAGTATAAGGGTGGGGTAAAAAAGCTTTTGGAGAAAGGAACCGATCTCCAGGAGGCCATTATGGCAACCAATTATGAAAACCTCGACATCATTCCCGCGGATATTTCTGCAAAAAGTTTTGATATCATATTCGAGGAAATGAAAAACTCCAAAAAGAAGCTTAAGACCATTTTACAGCCTTTGAACAAACAGTATGATTTTGTTTTCCTGGATTGCCCCCCGGGTTTTTCTGTTTTGTCGGAGAATGTTTTTCATGCGGCAGACATCGTGCTGATGCCGGTGATACCTACCACGCTGTCTGTGAGGACCTATAACATGACAAAGGACTATATAAAGGAGAAAGACCTGGATGCTTCAAAACTGATGTGCTTTTTCACAATGGCAGACCTGCGGAAGAACATGCACAATGAAATAATGGAAAATTTATACCGGGACAGAAAGTTCTTTCAGAATTATATTCCATATTTGTCTGATGTGGAGAAGATGGGAGTGCATAGAATGCCAATAGAAGCTTTTGCCCGCAGCAGCTATGCTGCACAATGCTACAGCGATCTTTGGTCTGAGATCGGGGAAGGAGTACTGGAATAGACATTAATAACGAAAACAACAGCTTATGTACGTAGAAAAAATGTCGTGGTACAGCCATGCATTGGGAAAAGATATGCCGGTTGCAGTATATGGTCATTATGGGTTTGCCTTGCTGCTGGTGCCTACCGCTGCGGCCGACTTTGAAGAGTATGAGCGCTTTCAGCTCATAGATGCGCTGGCACCTTTTATCAACGACGGAAAAATAAAGGTATTCTCTATTAACAGCATCAATACCGAAAGCTGGCTGAACAACGAAATGGAAGGTGCGCACAAGGCCATCCGTCAAAACCAGTTCAACGAATATGTATTCAACGAAGTCATTCCGTATATCAAGAACCATACTTCCTGGGACACCCCGGTGATAGTGAGCGGCGCCTCTTTTGGTGCGCTGCATTCCATGAACCTGTTCCTGAAACGGCCGGATCTGTTTAACGGGGTGATCGCAATGAGCGGTGTGTATGACCTTACTGAATACACAAAGGGCTATTATGATGACCAGGTGTATTACAATTCTCCCATCCATTATATTCCCAATCTTACAGATGAGTGGTACCTGAACCATATCCGTTCGGGGAAGATCATTATCGCTACCGGAAGCGGCGCCTACGAGGATCCACAGGCCAACCGGCGGTTCTCCGGTGTGCTGCACGACAAAGGAATACCCCACGAGCTGGATATATGGGGAGAAGATATTACCCATGATTGGCCAACCTGGCGAAAAATGCTCCCGCATTTTATTGGCAACAGGTTTTAAGTGAATGGTATCTTTGCGAAAGACAATGCTGTGGGTATCGCGATCTCCTTCCACCTGTAAACCTCAAAATGTAATTCACCATGGTAACGATCGGATTGATCAGGGAGGGAAAAGTGCCGGCGGATAACCGTGTGGCCTTAACACCCGCTCAATGCAAATGGATACACGCCCGCAATGCCGGCATCAGGGTGGTGGCACAAACATCGGCCAACCGCTGCTTCAGCGACCGCGAGTACGAGATGGCGGGCGTGGAGGTAAAGGAAGATATGCAGGAATGTGATATACTGATGGGCATCAAAGAAGTGCCGGCAAACAGCCTGATCGCTGATAAAACCTACCTGTTTTTTTCGCATACCCGCAAACAGCAACCTTACAACCAGGCGCTTTTCAGGAAGATACTGGAGAAAAAAATAACGCTTATCGACTATGAATGCCTGGAATTTGAAGACGGGCAACGTATGATAGGTTTCGGCTTTTTTGCAGGTGTGGTAGGGGCGCACAACGGGTTGATGGCATACGGAAAGCGCACCGGGCTGTTTGAGCTGGGCAGGGTATATAAGCAGCGGAGCTTCAGGGAACTGATACACACTTATTTCGGATTAAAGATCCCCAATGTGAAAATTGCGGTTACAGGGTCAGGAAGGGTGGCACATGGTATACTGGAAGTGATGACGCTGGTGGGTATTCACGAAGTAGAACCGGACGACTACCTGGTGCGCAGGTTTGCCTATCCTGTATACACGCAATTAAAAAGCGCCGATCTCTACAGGAGTAAGCAGACGGGAAAGTATAACAGGATCGATTTTCATGAAAACCCGCAACACTATGAATCGCTTTTTCTGCCCTATACCCGGCAGACCGATATCCTGATGAACGGCATATACTGGGAACCCACCATGCCAAGGCTGTTTGAAAAAGAGGCTGTGTCCGATGATGATTTCATCATTCAGACGATTGCTGATGTTACCGATGATAAGGACGGATCCGTTCCCATCAACCTGGGCGATCAGACCATCGAAGACCCGGTGTATGGAGTGAACAGGAAGAGTTTTGAAAAAACAGCCCCTTATATTGAAGGTTCAATAGATGTGATGGCAGTGGGTAATCTGCCCAATGAATTGCCCCGGGATGCATCGCGTTATTTTGGAGAGCAACTGATCAAGTATATCCTGGAAGACCTGGTAAAAAACAATGGCTCTGATATTATTTCCCGCGCTACCATGGTAAAACAGGGGCAGCTCACTCCCGGCTTTCATTACCTGAAAGAATATGCCGGTTTGTAACTCTTACAACATTAACATACACAACGGGGTTACGGTCTGAATTTTGAAGTAACTTTCAGTTATGGTTAGCGTCATCATACCTGCCTTAAACGAAGCTTCCACCATCGGCAACGTTATCAGGCGCATTAAGCGTTCAGACATGATCATGGAGATCATTGTAGTAGATGATAACTCAGAAGACAACACCTTGCAGGTGGCCCAGAAAGAGGGCGCCCGGGTAATAACCAGCTCGCAAAGAGGTAAAGGCGTTTCTATGCGGGAAGGGTTCCTGGCAGCCAGCTACGATGTTATAGTATATCTCGATGCAGACATTGTAACCTATCCGAAAAATGTAGTAGACCTTCTGACCAACGATATTCTTGCAGGAGAGGCTGACTTTGTAAAAGCTACCTTTGAGCGGCAGGCCGGAAGGGTTACACAATTGGTAGCCAAACCCCTGTTGAGTATTTTTTTCCCCGAATTGGAGCGGTTCAGTCAGCCTCTTAGCGGAATGATCGCCGCCAGGAGAGATTTTCTGCAAAAAGTGGCGTTCGAAAACGACTACGGGGTAGACATCGGACTCCTGATTGATGCTTTTCGCAGCAACCAGCGCATCAAAGAAGTAAATATCGGTTTTATCAGGAACGATATGCAAAGCCTGGAAGCGCTGGGAAAAATGTCGCGCCAGGTGTCATCCACCATTCTGCGAAAAGCGGAATCACTACCCAGCCGCAACCTGGAGACACTCTCCAATATCCAGGTCATCAGCGATGAAATGGATGTGGCAGTAAAAGAGTCGATGCAAAAGCTCGAGAAAATGATGATCGTAGATATTTCGGTCATTATGCAATACGACTACAACCGGGTAGTATCTCATTTGTACCGGACCTCAGTCTTCTCCGGACAGGCAGGCATCCCCGCCTCCGGCGATGTGCAGGATATAGCCGCGTTGCTAAAAGGAAGATCGCTGCCGGAGCTGCAGTCAATTGCCGATGATATACCCCTGGCGGATCATGTAAGGGAAACGGTAAAAAGGTTCAGGGACAACGGTTATATCTGCGTATTGCTGTCCGACGGGTTTGATGTGGTGGCGAATCATATTAAAAACAAAACGGGTTTCGATTTTGTATTTGCCAACCGGCTGGTGATGGACAAAGGCATTGCAACAGGCGAATTGGATATTCCTGATTATTTCAGATTGCCGGAATATCCGGCTGAAAAATACAGCAAAACAGGTGTGCTGTCCTACATAACATCCAAAACCGGTATTCCGGCGAAAAATATGATATACGTAGGGCACGGTGTGGAAGATATTCCCCTGATGCAGGCCGCCGGTATCGGCGTGGTAACGAATAATGCACCGGGCGCCGTGAAGGTATTTGCAGACAAGACGATACCCCCGGGTACACTTAAGCCGTTGCTGAGACTGGCGCCTCATCCTTTCCATAAAAGATCGGTTAAGCTGGCGGCCGGTGCCGGCGTGGCCCTCGCTGCTGCGTTGACAGGTTACTACGTGTACACACGCAGAAGAAAGTTGCGGAAAAAGCAGGCAGGTTGAGTTTTTACGAAGGTGAGGTTCTCCGCAATGTCTCCTTGTACAAACTTATGTCAGGATAAGTATCCAATTAGTGTCCACAATCATTGAGCCGTGACATATAGAGTCAATGATGATAAGTTGGCTGATCTCCTTTTTGCATAATGTATCGGGGTTCTATAGCCGAAGCTACAGTATGGATTAAGGCAGCTTATCCAGCGAATCGGCCGCATCATCCAGGTCGGCATAGCTCCACTTATTCAGGATGGTGCCGCTATGCAACAGGTAGAAGGTCGGGTTGGCCCGTGCAGCCGTCTTGATCGGCACTACGTCGCATCTAAGCATCCCGGTTTCCGGCATGCCGGTGAAATGAGGCGCTATTTCATCCACATTATTGCTCACCACATAGAGGGGAATATTTTTTCCGCGCAGCTTCGTATATAATACCTGCAGATCTTCCATCCATGCACCACCGGGCAGGTAGTCTTTTACAAACAGCAGACCCACCAGGCTACCGTTACGAAGTATGGCATCCGTAGTATCCGTTCCGTCCAGCGTTGTCAGCAAAAAGTCTTTTATCGGGGGCTCGGCATTACCCTTTCGTACCAGTTTGTCGTACCTGTTTTCAAATGTGTATACGTCTTCATCAAAATCATCGGGAAAGCTGTCAGCGGTGAATTCCACCTTTTGACCGTCTTTGGTATAAACAAAGGTCACGACCACGCTGTCGGGTACCGCTCCTTCGGGTATTTTCATTCCTTCCGAAATGGAATTTCCCTTCTTAAACGGCAGGCAGTCCGCCACGGGCAGGTGCTTCAGCACATACCATTGAAACCATATGGTGGCGAGCGTGGATATAACGATGATCACTACACTGATAAAGGGAGTGAACGCCGGTTTTATTTTTTTCCGGTACAGGAATATTACCAGTATCAGGAGGGTGAGGATCACATCCTTCAGGAAAGATACCCCGGGGGTAATGGGAATACAGTCTCCAAAGCATCCGCAGCTTTTGAATTTACCTGACAGGTATGCATAGGCTGTCAGGAAGGTAAAGAAAAGGATCAGTATCAATAACAACCAGCTAAACAG
Organism: Chitinophagaceae bacterium; assembly: GCA_037190885.1. Classification (GTDB taxonomy): domain Bacteria; phylum Bacteroidota; class Bacteroidia; order Chitinophagales; family Chitinophagaceae; genus Agriterribacter. Next base: position 213,863 of record JBBCJQ010000018.1, on the reverse strand, counting down.
CTTCATGCGCCATCCTACCAGCACCGCTACGCCCGCCACAATTTCGAAAGTGATCATGATAAGGGAGAAAGCCAGCGCATAGTCGCTTATCCAATGCATAAAGCCCGGCAGGAACCCGGATTTGGCCCAAACTTCAAAAAACTCCTGCATTTTATATGCGAGGCCTAAGGGGTCATTTGCCTTGACCAATCCGGAAAAAATAAAAAGAATACCAACGATATACCGGGTTACTTTGATAATGGATCTCATGTCTCAAGATTTTCAGTCTCCCTGATGGCAACTGCGTACCAGGGTTTGATTACCTGCCCGTTCTGGTGATACCGGCAGTTTGTTGTGTCATTGATTATCAAATGTAAAACCAGATTTCGGGAAATACGGGGTGTATTTCAAATTTTCGCTTTATAATTAATTTGCAGGCTTTCCGGTTAGCAACAGTAGTTTGACTGGTTTACACTCAAAACTCTTATCATCAGCCAGTTCCATGTCCCTCTCGGGAGAGGGCAGTAACCTGCATCATCAACAATTTCCCCGCGGGGAGGATTCCACCCCCTCACGTGTAACATTGTGCCAATTCATAGCTTCAACCTCCGCCAGCGGGGATATGCCAGTCACTGCCTTTGCGGCCGGTTGTATTCTTACTGAGAAAATTTGAAATGCATCCGAAATACGGCATCCATTAACATTTTATTGCAAAGGGTGGAATAAAATTTAAATAGCTTCGTTATTCATTATCAGCAGTATATTATGAAAGGCCTTATTATTGTAAGTTTTTATTGTTTGCTGACATGTTTCACCCACGCACAGCAATACAGCCCCGATAAAGTAAATAAAAAGGCGGTCAACCTCTACAATAGCGGCTTGAGCAAGGCACAGGACGGTGATTACCAGGGCGCGCTGGAGCTGATGGACCAGGCCCTGGCAAGGGATAAAAAATATGTGGACGCTCACCTTACAAAGGCCGGCATATACGGTGAATTAAAAAATTATGAAAAATGTATTTTCCATTATGAGCAGGCATTCGCACTGGATCCTGTGTACAGCAGGGATTATAAGCTGCCGTATGCCATCAACCTGGCGGGTTTGGGCAGATTTGATGCGGCCCTGGCGGCAGTAACGGAGTTTTTATCAAGTCCCACGTTGAATGAGCCCAGCCGCAAAGCCGGAGAATACAGGAAAAGAACATTTGATTTTGCTGTTGATTATGCCCAAAAAAGTACACAAAACTATGTGTTTGCTCCCCAAAACCTGGGAGACAGCGTCAACAGTGCCGACCTTGAATATTATCCCTCCATTACCGTAGACGACAATACCCTGGTATTTACCCGGCGGGTGAGAGGGAATAACGAGGACTTTTTTGAGAGCAAACGCAGTGAAACCGGCTGGACCCGCGCCAGGGGAATGGATGGTGATATTAACAGCAACTTTAATGAAGGCGCCCAGAATATTTCGCAGGACGGCGAATGGCTGATATTCACCGGCTGTAATTTCCCGGAGGGGATAGGCAGTTGTGACCTGTATTTGTCTGTAAAAACAAAAAGAGGGTGGAGCCATCCTGAGAACCTGGGCGAACCGATCAATACAGAGTTCTGGGAATCGGCGCCATCGTTATCACCCGACAAAAGAGAATTGTATTTTTCCAGTAACCGCCCGGGCGGCTTTGGCGGAAAAGATATTTACGTATGCCGGCGCCTGCCCGACGGGCAATGGAGCGAGCCTGAAAACCTCGGCGAAGAGATCAACACCATGGGCGATGAAAGCTGCCCGTTTGTGCATGCCGACAACCAGACATTATACTTCACTTCAAACGGCCACCCAGGGTACGGGGGCGATGATCTTTTTCTGGCAAAAAGAAAAGCAGGTACCGAATGGCACGAAGTGACAAACCTGGGATATCCTATCAATACTATCGAAAATGAAGGCAGCCTGGTAGTGGCGGCAGATGGTAAAACAGCCTACTATGCCAGCGACCGGGCAGATACCCGTGGCGGACTGGATATTTATTCTTTTGAATTACGCGAAGATATCCGGCCGAACAAAACCCTTTGGGTGAAAGGAAGGGTATATGATAATAAAAGCGGGGACGGATTGCCTTCCTCCGTAGAACTGATCGATATTGAAAGCGGGCAGACGCTCCTGGATGTGCAGACAGATGAATCGGGCAATTACCTGATCACCTTACCTACCGGTAAGGACTATGCGTTTAACGTAAACCGGAAAGGGTATCTTTTTTATTCCCGGAATTTTCCGCTGGAACAAAATCCCCCGGATGCCACCTACACCATTGATATCGGGCTGCAACCCATTGAAAAAGACGCCTCCATTGTTTTGAACAATATTTTCTTTGATGTAAACCAGTATGAGCTCCGGCCGCAATCCCTGGCCGAACTGGATCGCGTGGTGCACATGCTGCTGGAGAACCCTGCCGTGAACATTATGATCAGCGGGCATACGGACAATACCGGCGATGCCGCTGCCAACCTCAGGCTTTCGGAAAACAGGGCAAAGGCAGTTGTAGCCTACCTGGTATCCAGGGGCATTGATATCAAACGCCTGCAGGCTAAAGGTTTCGGCGCCACCCAACCGGTCGCGGACAACATAACCGAAGAAGGCAGGTTGCAGAACCGCAGGACGGAGTTGACGATCGTTCAATAAACAGAAAATCTGATACGTTTTTTATACTAAAGTCGTGTGGTACGAAGCAATACATTGTGAACCTTAGTGGCTTGGTGTTTCCTGCTTTTAATAAAACCACAAGGGCTCAAAGACACGAAGCGTCACGAGGAAATAACCTTATTGCCGTGGTGGTTCGATATTTTCCCTGGTTTATAATTGTACCAGCCCGTGTTTCACAGCATAGAGCGCCAGCCCTACCCTGCTTCTTACATTCAGCTTTTCAAACAGGGCGTTGCGGTAGCCATCTACTGTTTTAGGACTTACAAACATTTTGGCTGCGATCTCATTGTAGGTGAATTCGGTACAGGCGAGCTTCAGAAAGTCTCTTTCGCGGTCGTTCATAGCCGGTAAGGCATGATTGGCGCCGTTATTGGAATCGCCTGCCTGGAGTGAATGCACCAGCTTGCCTGTAATAAAGTCGGTATAATAGAATCCTTTGTTGGCAATGGAATGCAATGCTTCTCCCAGTTCCCTTGGTTCTACATCCTTGCATACATAGCCTTTTACGCCCAGCTTCAGCATCCGCACGATAGATTCTTCCTTTTGGATCATGCTCACCACCAGTACATTCACGAGGGGATAGTGTTCACGAAGCCACTCCACGGTAGTAAAGCCGTCCATATGCGGCATATTAATGTCCATCAGCAGGATATCCGGCTGGTTGTCTTTACTGATCTTCTTTTGCAGGTCAATGCCATTATCGGCTTCAAACAGGATTCTGTAATGGCTGTTTACCAGGGAGATCAGATTGATCATACCTTTTCTGAAAAGCGTATGGTCATCCACCAACGCCAGTGTGGGAATGGATTTTCCGGTCATGTTCAGGAATTAAGTGAACGTTTCAGGCTATCAGTTGGATATTGACACGGGTTCCGTTTCCGGGGGTACTGTCGATCGTAAGTGACGCATTGATAAGTTGAGCACGGTTGTGCAGATTTTTCAGCCCGGCACCATTGGATTGTAATTGCTCTTCTATATTGAATCCGACTCCGTTGTCAGTCAATGCTAAAATAATTAAATTTTCTTTGCTTTTCAAATCCACTCTAATTTTTGTTGCCAGGCTGTGCTTTACCATATTGTTAATGCACTCCTGTGCCATACGGTACAGGATCGTTGCCTTATCACCGTCCAGCTTTGGAAGAATACCTTCCTGCGTAAATTCAGCCTTAAATTCCCCCGTTTTATTCAGTCGCTGCACGTCTATTTCCAGCGCCTTTCCCAATCCCAGTTGGGCAATACGCTGCCCGCCCAGGCTTACTGACAGCCCCTTCAGGTCGGCGATCAACTGCCGGATCAGTTCCCGGGTATCCTCCAGTCTCTCCAGCGCTTTTTCCTTGTTGTCAAGCGTTATGGTATTGAGGTTGATCTTGATCAGGCTGGCTACCTGCCCCAGGTTATCGTGCAGCTCATGGCTGACATGCTGCAGGGTTTGTTCCTGTATTTCGAGCTGGGTTTGGAGGAGGGTTTGGGAGAAGCTTTGTTCCATCAGCAGCTTTTCCATTCTGTTTCTCGATTGCCGCCTGGAATAGAGAATAGAAAGGACCAGAATAAAACATCCTAAAACGACGAGCGCGATCATAAAGCCCCACAAGTAGTACTCAAGTGATTCTTTCGACATTCTTATCAGCTTTTTTCAGAACAATAATAGCCACAATAAAAGATACATATAATAGTAATAAAAAGCTGTTATTGATTATCCTGAACGTATATCCGAATTCATCAAATCCCTGGTCCCGCATTAAAGGCAGGAGGAATACATATGCTAAATTCCCCAGGTTGAACAACAGTAACCCGGAAGTAATCCAGAAAAAATAGTCTTTGATCAAAGGAAGGTCGCTTAACTCAACAAAATATTGATAGATATACAGGCAACAGCAAATGATGACAAATATTTGGCCAGACAGCAGCATCTTATCATTGAAATCTCTAACTCCGGTTAGTATAAATGAAAAGAAGCTTATCAGTAGTATAATAGTTATCCCAATAAGACTTACACGTTTTAGTCTTCTTTTGCCATGTAAATAAAACAGATACAGGTAAAAAATATACTCCAGCGGAACACTAAAATTATACAACCATGCATTTTCCATTTTATATACCCTCGGAAGCACACTTCCTGCCAATTCAACCAGTAAGACGAAAAAAAGAAAGAAGGGCAACCAGCGTAATTTGCTTTTTTTCAATGTGGACCAATAGAGAATACTTACCACCAGGGCAGCGAACTCTATAATGTGATTCTGTGTAATGATACTTAGCATTGAATGTTAATCAGTTGCCAGGCGGGCATTTTTGTGGACATAATTCTCCGTGATTATAGGGAGATGCACCTGCAGGACCAAGGTTCTTTTGCCACTTAGGCTGCCCCTGCTCGTCTGCCGTTACTAAAATAACCGTGCTTTGATTGGTGTATTTCCTTCCCCTCCTGTCATCTACTTCACTGAGGTTATCAAAGTAAGCGCCCGGCAAGAAGAGAAGCCCCTTCGCATCCGTATCGTTGCGTAAATCGTCATAGATCTCATTTAAGCATGCTTCGCTATACCAAACTGATTTTGACAGGGAATCAACTGTTTGACCGACTATATGGTCCCTTCTATATGTCAAGTCGAATTGCCTGCGAAGTTCGCTTGTCTTCTCTTTGCCAATATTGATGTTAACATTTAGCGTGTGTCCTGTAATGCTAGCGATCGGTATCGGTTTATCCCAGACGTCAACGTGAATGCTGTTTGTATTTGTCTCCCGAATAGTTGTATCACGTGTAGGTACAATAGTAAAGGAAATACCTTTTTTATGATCATTGTCGGAAAATCTTTCACTATTATTCTTTTCAGCCGTAAAATAAACTCTGTACCCGACAATATCATTATCGCGTAATAGCTTTACCATTGCCTGGACAACTTCTTTACTAACCCAACCTTGTTGTAACAGGCCACAGGTTTCATGATCCCCACAGGTGCTGGCATACGTATGCCGGTAGTTCCTAGCCATTTCTGTTCCCTGGTATTCTGTTATTAAACAGGATATTGAATCGCTTGACTGTTTTTTTTCATTTCCATCACAACCCGTACTCAAATGAAGCGACAAAAGAAAAACAGATAAAAAATGTACTGTCCTTTTCATAATATTAAATTTAACTAATTTAAAAAAATTTACCTGTTATTAATTAGATGTATTATCCGGACATTTTTGAGGACACAGTTCGCCGTGGTTATAGACCGGGCCGGATGCGCTGGATTTTGCCCGTTCACCCTGGATACGCATATTATCCGTAATAAGTCGATCGTGTTGTGCTAATATGGGGTCGGATTTCGACCACATAGACTTCTTTCCCCTGTTCTTTGTTGCCACCAGTATGAACGTGCTCTGGTATTGCGCGTCCTGGCTTTCCTGCAGTTCGCGTTGCCAACCCGGATAAGCCGCTGAAAAAATGGTCAGTCCATCACTGCCGGTGCTGTCCATATCAGTGGCAATTTTATTGATCAGGCACCTGTCGAACCAAACGGATTTTGAGAGGCAGGCTGTCGAGTCTTTGCATGTTGTTTCATCGGCATAATATTTTCCAAACCTCTTGTGAAATTTTGTCCCCCGTTTTCCAAACCGCCTTTTCTTTACATTGTATTTTACTTTTACACATTTTTTTTCAGGTTTATTGAACATCCTGCCTACATGCTCTTCATAAGTTGAATCCCGGATCGTAGGAGTGATTGCCAGGGAAATTTTGTCTGCCCCTATCCACGGGTCATAGAAGTAATAAGAGAAGCGGTACCCGCATACACGCTGATTTCGGTTGAGCAGGTCAACCATTTCCATCACAAATGATTTGCTGATCCAAAAGCTATCCAGGAGCGGATTTTTTCTTTTTTCAACGTAATTCTTACTGGCATATAGCTTATTGAAACTTGCCCTCATCAGCATAGCGTCTTCTTCTGTGGGCTGGTAGTTTAAATTATCCCCTCTAAAGCTGGAGCAGCATTTGTCCTGCCCGGAAGCATGTATACAGTGAGAGATACCGAAAAATAGCACCAATAATATTCTGTACATAAAAATATGCTTTAGTTGAAAATGTAAGGTTACACATCCAGTGATTTCTGCCATACAGGATTTTTCCGGTATTTGTAAAACAATTTTCTAATCGGGGAAAGATAAATCCCCTGCCAAATACAGCTTTTTTCCTGATGTATCTGATCAATTGAGTGTTCATCTTTGAAGTGGATTACAGCGCAATTACTTCAAAGCTGTTGATGTAACCGGTAGCCGAAAAGGGGTTTAGAGTAGGCAAAAAACAAAAATCACATGAACTCAAATCAGAAAAATCAATTCACTGTTGATTTAGGGAATTTAGCGCTTGAGGATAAGGAGCGTGACAAAATTAATGCAGCAATCCATAAAGCAGTCGCAGGCGAATTAGCTGCACTTGGAAAATCTAATTCTGTCGCGTTATTTCCTGTCAGCGGCTTCGAGAGCAAATTGCCTGACGGGAGAAGCATCCTGATCAATGGAATCATCATACGGGATTTTGAAATAGGTGAGTTACAAAATATTTTCGACTCAACATCAATTAAGCTTGGAAGAAAATAAATCCATAATGTGCCCATCTCACCGGTGTAAGCCGGGTTCTTCCTTACTAGGAATAAGGCAGGGGAATGGAATTATTTCGATTCTTCCTCAAGCAATACAAATTGATGATGACTTTGTAAGCAAAGTCAGACAAGACCCAAGACCTCCAGAACAGCGATTTCGATTTACGAATAAGTGTATTGAAAAAGGCTGTAAGCAATGGAATGGCAATGGTTGTAATGTGGCGGAAAGAGTTATGAAATTTTTGAACACGATCCCTGAAAATACAGCATTACCGAGATGCTCAATACGCGGAAGTTGTCGGTGGTTTTTACAGAAAGGAATGGACGCATGCAAAATTTGCCCTTATGTTTTAACAGAGATCATTGAGGAAGAAATGGTTAAGCAATCATAATACGTTCATATTCGACGTTCTTCTGTAATTCAATAAGGAAAAACCCTTCTCTCAAATCCGTACTTTTTACTTGAGCTATTCCTATTTGGAAGAGTCGGTCTCTTTCAATAAATGCTCACTTCAGATAGAATAAAAGCCATAAAGCAGTAGAGGCTATCATCTGCCGTCGCTATTTTCTTGCCAAAAACTTTTATAAGATGAATTATAAACCACTACTAATTACCATACTTGGATTTATTGGTTTTACAGCCGCATGTTATATTTTATTTAATCGTGGAGAGAAAAAGAAAAGTGGATTTCATGAGATTGAATATAATGCTGCCTCAGTTGCTGATAATATATTGTCACTTAAAACAGCGGCACTTGAAGTAACCGCACTTAAAGCAAGAGCGGACAGCGTTCCTCATAACTTTATAAAGATTCTGGACGACTCTGTAAGGAAAGTTGAAATGCTAAAACTGACATACCGACTTGACACAAGTCTTTCAAAAAGAGTTGAAGCGAAATTAGTCGCCTCGATTAATCTTGATTCGCTGAAGAGGAACGATACTTTGTTTTGCAAAACAAAACTAACCGAAGAAGATTCAGTATATGCAGGAGGTTCCAAATACCGGGAAATGCCATTATACTTTACCTTACATGAGCCGGAACTAAAAGGCGATACATCCAAGCACCTTGTCAAACTTCCTGTAAGGCATTTTAGCAGCGACATAGATTTTATAACGAAGTACCCTGGATTTGGCGCCTGGGCGTTATTCATTACTATTTCTTTTAGCTGCATTTTTATTATAGCCGGTTTAGCCCTTGATGCAAATATGCAGCTTGTGAAGTTAGTATCCGATAGTGGCTGTGGTAAAGGTCTGCGGCATCTACTCTTATTTGTAATCTGCATAGTACTACTATGTGCTTTTATTTCATCAAGTATGGATACTTTTTATGATGAAGATGTAGTGCGTAATCTGTATTTTCTCAAACGCCTTGACACAAGTGTTGGCTGTATTTCTATAGTTGGGTATACGACTGCTGCCTTGTGCTTTGCCGGAATGCTGTATACCGCTGGGTATGTAAAATGTTTCCAGAAAAAGATAGATACCGAAATAAGTAAAAATCAATTATTACAAAGCCAGATAGACGATTTGGGATTGGCTATTCCACAAGCGCCAACACAAATAGAAAAGATTAATAAACAAGCAAAGTTCGATCAATTAAATCAACAGGTAAAGTCATCAAAACTGCTTATCGATAACGCTTCTGCTGCTTATCAAAAATTGTACAGCCTGTTTAAGTACTTTTTTTATTGTACTGCTATCTTATTGGCATTGCTTACCTTTTGTACAGGCGCACTGCATTCGGCAATAGATACACTTGATTTTGTTCGCCTTATAAAGAGAAGTATGGGCTTTTCTCCTGTGCGTTATGATTTTGTTTATTTATATGCTACGTTGCATACATTATTGTTGCTACTCTTCTTCTTGCCCGGGCAATTATTGTTTAGTAGTTATACCAACAAAACCATTTTAATACAACCACAACTCACAGAAAAGACCATAATGAGTGGATTTAAGACTCAATTCGATGGTTTGGGCAAAACGTTGGTTGCCACGGCTCCATTGTTGGCCAGTTTTGTACAATGGCTGCTGAACTTAATTTTTGAAAGTTAAAAGCTTACTATTTAATAAAAACCGGAAGCCGAAAAGGGATTTAGAGTAGGCAAAAAAAATTCATATGGCAAAGAGAATCTATTATCTACCCACCTCGAATCCTACTGCAGAGATTACATGCGAAGTAGCGATGAAGTCACAGGCGTATAATACTAGCACTGCCAAACTAAAAAGAAGTAGTTCAAGTGTAACAATTGCAAGATCTGGGGAAAATGGTGAAGAAGTTGGAAGTGGATCAATTAATCAGGTAGCTATAGGTGCTGCACAAGATATTCAAGGAGCTAAATTGATCTTCGCTCACTCTCTTGACCTTGGCTATTGTACAGATGAAGACTGGATGTTGATTTTGAGGGCGAGCACTAAAGATGAATATGAAGACAAACGGGAGGAATACATGGGGTTTGTGAAGGAAGAGAAGTGGGAAGAGGTCTTTGAAATTCTAAGGCTTTCTATTTTCTACTCTTTTGATGGAGGGCTAGATGGCTTTCAAAGATTCGAATTTGATTATGACGATGTGTTTGATCATAGCGATGATGGTCTCGTAATTGTTATTGCCAAGGCAGTTCAATTGATTTATACGTAAATTAAAACACTATGATATTTCAAAATTTAAAGCATTACTTATCTTTTATCTTCTTTGCTCCAGGTTTAATTTTTGCTCAAGAGACAAAAGAAATAGATTTGTCAGGATTGAAGCCCCCAACATCACCAGGGTTTACGATCCTCGACATTGCACCTAATTCAATAGAACATCCAAAAACAATTAAAGAGTTCACTATTTCTACCGCTAATCTTTTTAATCGAGGGTTTGAAATTCCAAAGAACTTTGCTTTTGAGTTATCGCCGGGATGGATGTTAAACAATACATTTTCTCAAATAACCGGATTAAAGAAAAAAGGCGACCGTTTAAAGCAAAACATCTTTTCAGATATTAGATTTTCTAGCATCTCTATTGCGTCAGTTTATAACGATACTTCAAACACTACAATGCTTGCCTCTAATACAAATCATATCGGATATGGGTTTAAGGTTAACTTGATCAAAGTCTTTAATAGGCCTAGAATCTCTGCAATAGAAAATTATATCAATTTAATTCATAAGGAAACAACAGGAGTGTTAGATGAAGTCGATCCAAACGAGTTGCCGGCTGGTGTAGCAAATGAAATAAGGAATGGAACCAAAGATGCCTGGAAAAAAGTCATTGCGCTCCGATCTATCAGACCTTTGTTTCAATTACAAATTGCTGGAGCCTCAGCTACTGCATTTCCCGAGAACAAAGGTGGTAAATTTCATCGCGGTGGCGGATGGCTCACAGCGGGAATGTCATTTCCATTATTAAAATGTAAAGACGAACATTACTCGAAAAAATTATTGAATAATAGTAAATATTTCAATCTAGTTTTATTAGGAAGATTTATGACTTCAAGTTTTGATAGTATTTATTTAGAACACAGACAATCTCTGCTTGACATTGGGGGACGTGTCGAATTGGAATTAAATAGGTTGCTCATTGGAATTGAATACATAAGCAGAAGTGGAAATAATGATTTTGTATCAACTCATCGTTTTGCAGGAATGATCGAATACAGGATGTTTAACAATGTTTTTGTCGTAGGATCTTTTGGTAGGAATTTTGGGGAGTATAACAATATAATCTCAGGATTGGGACTAAATTGGGGATTCGGGAAGCAAAGTATTTATAAGCCTTTGAATTTTAACTAACTGGGTTGGACGGGATTTTGGAATACTATCCGACAACATGCAATTAATGCGTATAATTTTTTAAGTATAAAGTTGGTTGGAAGACTATTCAATTATCTGGATATACAAAAAGCAAATATTACTTCTGCATGAAAAGTTTTAGGGAAAGTGCAATTGTAACAAACAAATTGGATATCCGCCTTATATCAATTAACAACAAAACCAATCATTTGATCAAACACCTTATTCTAATCTCTAAGCATAAAATGAGTATTAGTTTAGTTTTTGCCATTTACATATCGAATGAACTATGCCGTTGTTTAGCTTTTTAATAAAACCAAATTAACAACCTACGGTTCGGCACAAGGAGACTTTAGGATCCGGAGCCCTACCCCCTCGTCTTCCCCGCCATGATCGTCGTACCCAATCCCAGTACTGCGATCAGCGCGAAGGAAAAGCGCAGGTTGGTCAGTTCGGAGATGAAGCCGATGATGGGCGGACCGATCAGGAAGCCCAGGAAGCCGATGGAAGAAACGGCTGCTAAGGCAACACCCGGCAGCATCGTTTTGGATCTGGCAGCCAGGCTGTACACCATGGGCACTACGGAGGAGGTGCCGATGCCCACCAGCAGGAAGCCGATAGTGGCGGCCGTTACCGTCGGGAAAATAGTAGCGATGAGCATACCGGTAAGAATAAAAATGCCGCTGGCTTTCAGGATACGTTCAATGCCGAATTGCGTGATCATCCAGTCGGCGGTAAAGCGTCCGGCGGTCATGGTGAACATGAAAGCGATATACCCCAGGCGGGTAAGACTGGCAGGTGCATGTACCACTTTGTCAAAATAGATGCCGCTCCAGTCGAACATAGTGCCCTCGCAGATCATACAGGCAAAGGCTATGATACCCAGGATGATGATATACCGGTCCGGCTTTACAAATATCTTTTTCTTTTCCTTTACCGCAGGCTGCGCATCACGGGGTAATACATACTTACGTGCAAACAGCATCAGCAGGAAAGTCATGCCATATATAATGCAAAAATGAGCAAAAGGCGGTATATGATCGGCTACCATAAAGGCGCCGATAATTCCTCCAACTAAACCTGCCATGCTCCATACACCATGAAAGGATGCCATGATGCTGCGGCGGTACAGGCGCTCTACCCCCACACCTTGCGTATTGACTGATATATTGGAAAGATTACCGGCTATGCCAAAAAAGAACAACGCAGCAGCCAGTTGCCATACAGTACCCACAGTGCCCAGCAATACCATCCCCGCGGGATAAAGGCACGCCGCAATGGTTAAGGTATTCTTACTACCGAAACGGCTTACCAGGTATCCGGAAAGTGCCATGGCTGTGAGCTGGCCTACCGGTAACGCAAACAAAACCCCGCCCAACGCGGCATCACTGAGCTGCAGCATATTTTTAATATCCGGGATCCGGCTGGCCCAGGTGGCAAAGGTCAGACCCTGGATAAAAAAGAAAACACTGACACCAATACGATAATAACGTTGCGTAGAAAAAGACAGTGAAATATTAAACGGTATCCTGCTGTTCATCATTCATTGGGTTTGAATGGCAGCAATCAATTAGTTAAATGCAAACGCAAAGTTATATGAATTATTGGGGAAATATCAGAAATGTTTTTTGTCCCGGAGGCAACCCCGGTAAACCTGTTTTTGCTATTCCTGCGAAAGCTCATTATAAAACTGGCAGGGATTGCAGCCTGCTTTTTAGAGAAATATTTCTGTACAACGCGGTCCTCCACTACAGAAAAACCAGCAGATATAACGATCCCCTGCTGTAATTTCCTTCTCCGTGAAATCGTAGGGCGGTACATAAAAAAGATATATCCATTTCGCTGAATGCCGCATTCCATTCTCCTTTCCAGGAGACCTCCACCAGCAGATCATCCGGGTTTGTGTTTTTAAAGCGGATGTTCGCAGTCTTGCTTTCGCAGGCTTTTTTTGCAGGAAAGAATGGAAAAGGATAAAAAGAAAGTAAAAAAACACACCCTGCCCGCATCGCAGGCAGGGGTGTACAGCACCCGTTGTTGGATAAGAAATAAAATCCCGGTATTATAATACGATTCTGGTCAGGGTTTATGTATTTCCCATTTGGTCGCCTGGCTGGGGCTGTTTCTTTGCATAAGCCTGATCCGGATATCTCCGTTAAGAGTCCCTTCATTCATGATATACCAGCCCCGCTCAAAAGCGCTTTCGATGGTCACATGCCTGAAGTCATTGTTCGTGGAGAAATCATGTATGACCCAATAGTTCTCTTTTTGTCGCCAGGGCTCTGCACTGTTGCCCTGTACGTTATCCGCGTGAAGCGCCCTGTGCGACTGGTCCCGGGTATAATATCTGAAATAAATTTTCCTGTTGTCAACCTCTACATACAGCAGCCGTGCATGTTGACTGGACGATAGTCCTGTAATAGAACTCCCTGGCGGCAAAAAATCGGTTTTAATATTGACTTTCCCTCCGCTGGCGATCAGGCTCAGAGTATTATCCTGGAAAATATGGCCGTTCTTCCGGCGGGCAAACCATCCATCGTACTCGATATAGCGATGATCCGGAAGAGAGGGGTTCAGGCGGGGATCCCGGGCAATATAAACGCCATCGAATTTGGTGTCCCCGCTCGGCAGTCCTATTATATCCTGATTCTGCTTTTCTTTTTTACAGGAGGCCGCCAGCATAAACTGGCAAACGAATACGGCCAGCAGTACCCGCAGTGTGTTAGTTAATTTTTTCATCTTTTTCCTTGATTATTGTGACACTAAATTGGGCAGATAACAGCACTTATACAATACCGTAATGATGTGATCGTCCGGAGAAGTTGGCGGCATACAATAGCCGGCTGCAAGGTTGCGTAGGGAGGTGGAAAGCACCCGCAAGGCGTTATACCAGCTTTTCATTCAACGCCTTGCTCACGGCCTCCACCTGTGAGTTCACGTGCAGCTTTTCATAAATTCTTTTGATATGGGTGCGTACCGTATCAATACTGATACCCAGTTCAGCAGCTATCATCTTATAGCTGTTGCCCTGGGACAGGGACCGAAGTATCTCCGTTTCCCTTGCGGTGAGACTATAATCAGGGGGTGTATTGCCTTTCGGTTCCTGCATAATACCGATCACTTTACGGGCGATAGCGGGCGTCATGGGGGCGCCGCCTTCCAGCACTTCTTTTATGGCCGGTACCAGTTTTTCGGAAACGGACTTTTTGAGCAGGTAACCGTTAGCGCCGGCGTAGATCGCATCAAATACATGGCTGTTATCATCAAAAATAGTAAGCATCAGCACCTGTACGGTATTGTTGAACTTCCGTATTTTTTTCACCGCTTCTATGCCGGTCATCCCCGGCATATCTATGTCCATCAGTATGATATCCGGTTGCAGCGTTTTTACCTGCTCCTCCGCCTGTATACAATCTCTGAATGATCCGCATATCCTGTAATCTTCTACTAGCGTCAGCATATAACACAAAGTTTCGCGCAGGTGATCATTGTCCTCGTATATCAGTATATTGATCGGCATGGATATAATTTATTCCGAAATATAACCCCGGTTTGCTGCAATTTACATGCCGGGAAACAGTTGCGCAATACCCTTATGATGTGATGGCCTTTTCCAGGGTTATCACCGTTCCTTTGCCCGATGCAGACCGTACATCCAATATGGCCCCGATCGCTTTGGCACGGGATCGCATATTGGTCAATCCATTTCCCCCGCCAACGGTGCCCGGATCAAAACCCACCCCGTTATCGGTGATGGTCATACGAAGATTTCCCTGGTTTTTGGCTATTATAACAGCAACGGTTGTGGCCCTGCTGTATTTCACAATATTATTGAGCGCTTCTTTAAAAATAAGGTAAAGAAACTTCCTTTCTTCCGGCTGCAACGCAGGGGTATCGTGCGCACCTTCGATCGTAAAAAGACAGGCGATACCCGCCGGTTCCAGCAATTCGACAGAGAACTCCTTCATTCGCAGCAGCAGCCTTTCCACGGTATCATGTTGCGGATTCACGGCCCAGATAATATCGCTCATGGTTTCCATCATATTACCTGTGTATTCTTTTATTTTTTCCAGGTAAGGCGTTTCCGTTTCTTTTTGCCGGGTTATGGCAAGATTGCTCAGGATGTGGATACTGGTGAGGGTAGAGCCCATTTCGTCATGAAGATCACGTGCAATAACATCCCGCAGCTTTTCCTCAGCCAGCAGTTTCGCCAGCCGCTCCGAGCAAACCGCTGCAATTTTCTCCAACAGCCCCAGTTGTCGTTCTGTATAAAACCCTTCCCGGTGATCTTCCGAATCAATGACGCCGAAAACCTTCCCATCCACAAAAACGGGTACGGTTATTTCGGAAAGACGTTCGGCATCATCTACAATGTACCGGTTGTCTAACCGGGTATTCTGAATGATCTCCGGCCTGCCGGTAAGCGCTACCGTGCCTACTATGCCCTTACCATAGGGAATTTCTATGGGATTAAAGATGACGCGTGTTTCCTCTGCTTTTTTAGGACCCGCCGCGGCAGACTGCACGAGCACCTTTCTTTCTTCATCTGCCCGGTACACCACGCAATCTTCAAAATGCAGCAGCAGGATGCAGTTATTGGCTATGTCCCAGAGGATATCCTCTACGGTGTTCCTGCCATAAAGCGATATGGCAAACTGGTTAAGTATCCGCTCATCTTCCAGCGCATGCATCATTTGCTCCTGCTCTTTCAGTTGCTCCATTTTCTTTTTGAGCCGTATCCGGTAGGCCAACAGCCAGGCGATGGCCGCGGCAGCCACAAACAGCAGGATAAATACATACTGCAGCAATGATGCTCTTTTTGCCTGTGATTGTATCAGATACTGTTGCGTTGTTAGCAACTCTATTTCCTGTTCCTTTTTTTCCGATTCATAGCGCTCTTTCAGTTCTTCCGTCCTGGCCAGTTGTGCGGCCAGGTCCAGGGAATCCTTTAATATATTATAAGTCTGTAAATAGAAATGAGCGTTTTTCCATTCCCCGGTACGCTCATACAAACGGGCTAGTATAGCCGCAGCATCCAACTGGTAATTGGTGGCTTGTAAAGCCTTGCTGATATCGTAAGATTGCAGCATGTAGGTTTCCGCTGCGCGGTGGCGGTGCAGTTCCATCAGTGTTTTACCAATGGATAGTGCTTCGTAAGCCAGATCGGCCTGGTTATTGATGCGCAAAAAGGTCTGGTAGGCTTTTTGAAAGTAGAGGAGCGCATCAGAGAATTGCCCTTTGCTGAAATAGGTTTCGCCGATGTTTTCGTGTATCATGGCTATCTGGTAGGGAGGAGGGCTACTATTCTTTTGTGCCGCCTGCAGGCCGCGTTCCAGTACCGCCAGGGCGCTATCGGGCAATCCCATTTTCCTGTACAGGATGCTCAGGCTGGCAGCAGTATTGGCGTAACGAAAATGATCTTCCAACTGTTCAAAGCCTTCCAGGGCCTGCTGAAAATACCGGGCTGCGGTGCGGGTATCACCGGATTCCCGGTGCACAATGGCCAGCAGCCGTTTGATGTCGGTTTGAAGCAGGATATCGTTTAAGACCCTGCCCAGCGAATCTCCTTCCAGTAAATGATGAAGCGCTTGCGCGTATCGGGTCTGCTGGATAAACACTTCTCCGAGGTTGATGCTGATACGCACGATATCCCTGTCGGATTGCAGATCCCTGAACGCCTGCAGAGACTTTTCCAGGTATACTACGGAGGAATCCAGCTTACCCTTATGCCTGAACGCCCAGCCGATCGTATTGTAAGCTCCGGCAATGGCTTCCTTATTCCCTTCTTTTTCTGCTGCTGCCAACACCTCATCCGCTATCGCCAGGGCAGAATCGGCATTGCTGAAGGCCAATGCAAAGGCGGCAGAAGCTTTCTCCACCAGTATGTTCTCAACACCTTTCTCCTGCGACAAAGCAGCTACATGATAAAACAGGCAGGCAAATGAAAGAAGGTGCAGGCTGAAACGCATATTAGTGTAATGCTACTTTCTTTAAAAATACGATTTTTTAACTTTTCTTAAAGAAGGTAAATGCCTCGGGCAGGTCATCCACCCGCCTGCGGATATTTGAACTTTTTCACTATAAGTAAATGCATCCAATGCGTCTCTTTCAGTAAACATGGTATAAAACCATAGTAATATGTTTTATCAGCACAATATAAAGTGGCAAAAATTACCGACCTTTAGAGATGCTCCGGGACAGGGGTTTTGCACATCTAAACATGGTGAACCGTATTGAATGAAAAAGCTTCTTACAAACAGGGTATTATGGATGGTGGTGATCCTGGCTGCTATTATCACCGCATTTACATTCAGCACAAGCCGGCAAACCGTGCGCTTCAGTGCGGATGTAAAACCCATCCTGAACAAAAAATGCATCAGTTGTCATGGCGGGGTGAAAAAGCAGGGAGGCTTCAGCTTATTGTTTGAGGAGGAAGCGCTTGCCGTAACGGAATCGGGTAAGCCCGCTATTATACCGGGCGACCCTGATAACAGCGAAATGATCAAAAGGCTCACAGCCCACGACCCGGAAGAAAGAATGCCGTATAAAGAAGATCCCCTGTCAGACGAGGAGATTGATATTCTCCGGCGTTGGGTGAAGCAGGGTGCGCAATGGGGTGAGCATTGGGCCTATGTGCCGGTAAAGGCAGTGACTGTTCCGAAACCAACCTGGTTCTTCGGACTGATCAGCAGGGAGAACACCTGGGCTAAAAACGAAATAGATTATTTTGTTTCGGCAAAGCACGATGAGCTGAAGCTGCGTCATGCGGAAGAAGCAGACAAAAAAACATTGTTCCGGCGGCTGAGCCTGGACCTGATCGGTATGCCCGCCAGGGATGAATGGCTGCAAGCCTATCTCTCAGACGAAACCGGGAAGGGATACGAAACGCTGGTGGACAGCCTGCTTGCTTCTCCCCATTTCGGGGAGCGCTGGACTTCCATGTGGCTGGACCTGGCCCGGTATGCAGATACCAAAGGATATGAAGCAGACCCGCCGAGAAATATCTGGAAGTACCGCGATTGGCTGATCAGGGCATTCAACGATGATAAGCCCTACGATGAATTCCTGGTCGATCAACTGGCAGGAGACTTGCTGCCCAACCCCGATGACGCACAATATATTGCTACGGCGTTTCACAGAAACACCATGACCAATGACGAAGGCGGCACTGATAACGAGGAATTCCGGGTAGCAGCCGTCATGGACCGCGTTAATACCACCTGGGAAGCATTGCTGGGTACCACCTTCGCCTGCGTACAGTGCCACAGTCATCCTTACGATCCGTTTACATTTGAAGAATACTATAAGTTCCTTGCGTTCTTCAACAATACAAGAGATGAGGATACCCAGGCAGATTACCCTTTGCTGCGTCAGTTTTCGGAAGAGGACAGTATCAGGCTCCGGGAGTTGAAAGTGTGGCTGGACCAGCATGCCGGTACGTCAAAAGCCAACCATATCTACACTTTTTTAAAAACCTGGCAACCCTCTGTTAATTCTCTCCAATGTGATAATTATATCAACGGGGCGGAAGTAAGCAGTTGGTGGGCCGGCCTGCGCAACAACGGATCCTGCCGCCTGAAAGAAATACCCCTGGACAATAAACGGAGATTGACCTTTCGCTATCGATCCGGCTTTGACGGCGGGGAACTGACGGTGCGGCTGGACAGCCTGAACGGCAGGGTGCTGAAAAAGCTGAAAATGAATGATACCAAAGGACAGTGGACCTTTGCCAGCTTCGATTTTGAGTCCATCGGGGGGGTGCGGGATTTCTATTTCAGCTATACCAACCCCGCTATAGGAAACAAGCTGAATACGGCCGTATTATTTGAGTGGTTTCATTTTGACGAGCCTTTTCCCGGTGAAGGAAAACCAGGGTATGAAACTGCCAAAGAGGCGTACTGGCATTTGCTGAATGCACCGGCAGAAACCATTCCTATCATGATGGAAAGTAACCGGGAACAATTCCGGTCCACTCATGTTTTCGACAGGGGTAACTTCCTGGTGAAGGGAGACGAAGTAAAGCCCGGCACCCCGCATATACTGAATCCTATGCCGGCAGATGCACCGGATAACCGGCTGGGGATGGCCCGGTGGCTGACGGATAAAAACAACCCGCTCACTGCCCGTACAATGGTCAACCGCCTGTGGGAGCAGTTGTTTGGATATGGTATTGCCGAAACACTGGAAGACATCGGTACGCAGGGAATATCTCCCACACACGGTGAATTGCTCGAATGGCTTTCCTGGGCATTCATGCACGAGGATAACTGGAGCGTGAAGAAAATGCTCAAACGGTTGGTGATGTCCGCTACGTATCGCCAGG
This sequence comes from Chitinophagaceae bacterium, assembly GCA_037190885.1. Taxonomy (GTDB): domain Bacteria; phylum Bacteroidota; class Bacteroidia; order Chitinophagales; family Chitinophagaceae; genus Agriterribacter. The sequence continues at coordinate 194,518 of JBBCJQ010000018.1, read as the reverse complement.
CATCCTTTGCCGGTGAAGATATACTTGAAAAAGATCCTTATAACCGTTACCTTACCCGCGGGCCACGGGTACGGCTATCCGCAGAGCAGGTAAGAGACCAGGCATTGGTGATAAGCGGTATGCTCAGCACTAAAATGTATGGTCCCAGCGTGATGCCCTACCAGCCGAAAGGCATCTGGCTCTCGCCCTGGAACGGCGCCGACTGGCAGCAGAGCACCGGGGAAGACCAATACCGGCGGGGTGTGTACATTTACTGGAAACGCACGGCGCCTTATCCGTCCATGATGACATTTGACGCCACCGGAAGGGAAGTATGCGCTTCCCGCAGGATACGTACCAATACGCCGCTCCAGGCGCTGGTCACTCTCAACGATGAAGCCTACCTGGAGGCTGCGCGTCATTTTGCCCTGCGTATGCAAAAAGAAGCGGAGAACAATGTAAGAGAACAAATTAAAAAGGGATATGAGCTGGCAACCTATCACTCCATCCCGGAAGAGGGGCTGGATGTGCTGGAAAACCTGTACCATACTTCCCTGGACACATATAAAAAAGATGTGGAAGCTGCCTGTGAAATGATGAATAACCTTACGGAAAAGGAGAAGACACCGGAAGCCGCGGCTCTCACGCTGGTAGCCAGCAGCATTCTGAATATGGATGAACTGATCACAAAAAACTAAAGGAGCAGTATTTGACCATGACGCAAAAAGAACTTCATACACAACGGCTGGTAAAGGAAGCCAACGAAAAGATGATATCGTACCAGACCCGGCGACATTTCATCAGGGAAAGCGCTATGGGCCTGGGCTCGCTGGCGCTCGGCGCATTGCTGGGCAGCAGTTGCGGATCAAAAACGCAGGCGGCTTCGGAAGCTGCCAATGCTTTTGACGCCGCCAACCCCCTGGCTTCCCGGCCACCACAGTTTGCAGGCAAAGCCAAATCGGTTATATACCTGCATATGGCCGGTGCACCGTCTCAGCTGGAATTGTTTGACTACAAGCCGGACCTGATGAAGCTGGATGGACAGGATTGCCCGCAATCGCTGCTGGAAGGGAAGCGTTTTGCCTTTATCAGGGGCGTACCCAAAATGCTGGGACCCCAGGCTGCTTTTAAGCAGCATGGCGATAGCGGCGCCTGGATATCGGAGAACCTGCCGCACCTGAGCACCGTTGCAGATGAAGTCTGTTTCTTAAAGGCCTGTACTACGGACCAGTTCAACCACGCACCCGCGCAGTTGATGATGCATACCGGCAGCGCCCGCCTGGGCAGGCCCAGCATCGGCTCCTGGGTGACATATGGACTGGGATCTGACAACCAGAACCTGCCGGGATTTGTAGTGCTCACATCCGGTGGCAAGTTTCCCGATGCAGGTAAAAGTGTTTGGGGCAGCGGTTTCCTGCCTTCCGTATACCAGGGGGTGCAGTGCCGCAGCGAAGGTGATCCCGTGTTGTTTGTAAGCGACCCCAAAGGTATGAACCGGGATCTGCGTAAGGCTTCCATCGATGCCATCAACGAAATGAACCGCCTCAAATACCAGGAATACAAAGACCCTGAGATCAATTCCCGCATCTCTCAATACGAAATGGCTTACCGCATGCAGATATCCGTACCCGAAGTAATGGACATCAGCAAAGAGCCGGACTATATTCACGAAATGTACGGCACCCAGCCGGGAAAAGCCTGCTTTGCCAACAATGTACTGCTGGCCCGCAAGCTGGTGGAAAAAGGAGTACGTTTTGTGCAACTGTTCGACTGGGGCTGGGACAGCCACGGCACCGATGCCAACCTGGCCATCGATCTGGGATTCATCAACAAATGCCGGCAGGTAGACCGCGCCTCCACCGCGCTGCTGCTGGATCTGAAGCAGCGGGGTCTGCTGGATGATACCCTGGTGGTGTGGGGTGGTGAGTTTGGCCGTACCCCGATGATGGAAAACCGGGAAGGTAAGCAGAACCCCTTCAAAGGCAGAGACCACCACGTGGAGGCCTTTACCATCTGGATGGCCGGCGGCGGCATCAAAAAAGGATTCAGTTATGGCGAAACGGATGAGATAGGCTACAGCGCCATCAGCGGCAAAGTAGATCCGTTTGATATACAGGCAACCATTCTCAACCAGATGGGCTTCGACCATGAGCAGTTCACCTACCAGTTCCAGGGTCGGCCGTTCCGCCTGACAGATGTGCATGGACGGGTCATCAATGAAATAGTGGCATAAGGTAATTGTTATAAGTTAGGGGGCAGCCATTTGAACTGCTTTTATTGCATTCAGTCGTCCATGTCCATATCTATCCGATATATATTTTAGATCGTCAGCATCAGTGACCGGGTCTGCAGATGCGTATAGGATACTGGTGATATCGGAGGGGGAAAGATTGGGGTTTATGGCCCAAATGAGTGCTGCAACAGCAGATACGATAGCAGTTGCGGCACTTGTACCACAAAAGGAGTCCGTATATTTATTTTTGTTAAGTGTAGCACAAATATGTGCGCCGGGGGCGGAAATGTCTAATTCCCTCCCATAGCAGGATCCGAATTTCGGCTGCTTCGGAGAGTTGCTGAGATTTATCCATCTTCCTGACGGATCGTGCGCTCCTACCGTGATAACCTCATCGAGGCTACCCGGGAATTTCACAGCAGTGCTTTCCCCTGACTTATAATTGCCGGCGGCAGCTATTACCAATGCTCCCTGGTCTACGGCATACCATATTGCGTCTGTAACAATTGAAGACGGTTTAATGGCCCAGCTCAGGTTGAGTATCCGGGCGCCATTGTCTATCGCTTTCTTAATCCCATCTGCAAGATTGGTCGGTCTTACTCCATTAGGTTCATAGTACAACCTGCCGGGCATAATTCTGCAAAATGGATTGATCCCTGCAATACCTTTGCCATTATTGTTAATCGCACCTATTACACCGGTTATTTGCGTCCCGTGATGTGCATCCGATTTAGGGCTTGGATCAGTATTGTTATTACCAAATACAGAAAAAGGCTTATGCATTAATCCGGCTTTGGCGAATTCTTCATGGTTTATATCAACACCTTCATCCAATACTGCAATACAGACCTCTTCATTCAAAGGCAGTTTCTTTTCTTGTATCCATTTTAAAGCTTTGCCGATTTTCGGTCCTATCTGGGGATTGCCACCATATTGTCCGGTGTTTTCAAATATCCATTGCTTACTATAGTCCGGCTCGGTTTCAGCCGCCAACGATATATTCCCATCCAGTCCGGATATAAATTGTGGTTCCGCAAACTCTACCATTCCGGAGTCATAATACAAATTAGTTAAGTCGTTTATTTTTTTAAGGCTGGTTGCAGGCAACAGTAGTTCATATACGTAATCCGAACCCGCTATCTTCCTGTTAGACAGTATTCCATTATCCTTATTGAGCTTTTTTAAGCCGGGGGATATATCGGTTTTGGCGCGTATCAAAATAGAATTTACCTCTTTGCCTTTTAGCGTTTTCTTCAAAAGATCCCCGGATGCATATTCTATTTTCCATGATAGCCCATTATGCTTTAGCGTAAAATGTTTGTTTCGAGCCATAGTTTACCGCTTTGACCATGAATAAACAAATGAAACGTTTCCCCAAATATGCGTTCTGAAGGTAGGGAGGTTTATCTCCGAAGTTCTCAGCAAGAGTGGATATAGAAGAAGAGAAAATCTTTTAAACCGTAGAACAGCGCCTAATTCCGACTCAATTATAAGAGGGTTGATCTCTTTAAACGTAAGTGCATACGGATTGTTCCGGAACTGTCCCTGGAGAAGACCATTATACACAACCCCGCGAACACGGATCCCAAATGTAAAAAAGAACTCAAAATTTGAAATATCCAATACCCCTTGATTTACTGAGCTCATTCCATTACTGTTCAGATACCAGAAAGGAGTTTTATAACGCCCCAATCGAAAATTGACACCTCCTGCAAGATTTGTATAATATCCCAGGTTAGATTCAATATGATAAATACATTCAAACATTTTAAATCCGGAAACCGGATTCACCTGAATGAATCCCGGTAGTGCATACTGGATCTGGTAAAGTAAGGTCGGTTCTCCTCCGCCGGATATTTGGTTGTGCCATCCAAGTGGCACCGGCCGTGTTGAACCTAACCACTGCTCCCGGTGTATGTGGCTTTGAATTTCCCTGGATAAAGATGTACCCAAAAGGCCAATATTTAAACGGGTTGTAATTGACCTTTGATGTATTTCATCTTCCTCGCCGTTCAGCAGCGAAGAGCGGGAAGAAGACAACGCTACAATACTTCCATATGGGCGATCATCTGTAACAGGTACAGTGCTAATCAAATTTTCCGGTGTAAACGCGCTGACCATGAGTGAAAGACCAGGCAGGTATTCCTCACCTGAACTATGCAATTGCCTTAGCCCTAAAAGCCAATCCACCTTTTTCCTTACCCAGGGAAATATGAGATAATTTTTGTCTGCAAATTTTCCAGAATATCCCACCGATACTCCCATTGTATAATTTCTGTCTTCATTATAGGGAGTAAAAGCGTCCTGATCCAGGATTATGGAGATACTTTGACTTTGGATATACTTTTCTGGATCGTCCTGAGCTAACGATTTCTCCCTTACAAGTATAGAGCAGGATGCCAGAAAAAATATAAATTTTAATTTCATGGCATAGTGATTTCAATCAAAAAGTACAAAATATATTTATATTTAAATAATATTTTAAGTACCTAAAATCAATCCATAACATATTTCATAACATCCGTTGAGTATATCCGGTAAGGCTTCTTTCCGGAGTACCGGAAACATTATAGGCGTTTTCCTTCCTTTCTCTTAAGATCCTCGCCTGCAGTGAAAAAATGGCAATAATTCATGCCGGCAGGCGTTTAATTCAATTGCAAATGCCGTCTTATGAAAACAGCGATATCATTCTTTACGATCCTGCTGCTGGTAACGGAGTTTTCCTGTAAAAAAATAGCCGATGTTACCAAATTCAACCTGCCGTATCATACGGAAGCGACCATTGAGGCAGGGGTGGCCACCTTATTGCCCTTCGACATAAGAACCCCCGAAGTAACGACCGCCACCGATGCAGACTATAAAGGTTACAAAACCCAAAGAAGACTGGTGCAATCTGTAAAGCTGAACAGCCTGCGGTTAACGGTGCTCAGGCCGGATGGAAGAAGCTTTGATTTTCTGAAAAAAATTGAAGTGTATATATCGGCTGATGAGCACGAAGAAATATTGCTGGCGCATAAAGATAATATTGCGGATACCGCGGGCAGCCAGCTGGATCTGGAGCCCACGGAAGAAGAGCTGAAAAAATACCTGACCAGCGACCAATTCAATCTTCGCCTGAAGGTGACCACAGATAAGGTCGTCAACCAGGACGTGGATGTTAAAGTGTCTGCCAACTTCCGGATCGATGCCAACGTACTGGGCCTGTAATACCGGGCGGGGTGCCCGGCGCAAGATCTTACAGAGCTTTCCCCTGAACCGGCAAACCGATTTCAGGGCCGGAATCTGGACATTTTTTACCGAAGTAAACTTTTCTCACCGAAGATAAATTCAGGATAAAGTGCCGTAAACGGCATAATTGCTTATTCCCTTAATTTTGCTGCATGAAGATCATCCCATTGAGCGAGGGTAGCTTTACTGTAGATCATTCCAAGCTTTTTATTCCTTTTACAAAGGAGGATACCCTCGGAAACAGGGCGCCCGGGAGCCTGTTGGTAGAAATCCAGCCTTTTGTTATCCAGACTTCACGCGACCTGCTGCTGCTGGATACCGGTCTCGGTTTCTCCGGTAACGGCACCCTGCAATTATACGACAACCTGCTGGCGCACGATATTAATCCTGCCGATATCACCCGGGTATTGATGACCCATTTACATAAAGACCATGCCGGGGCGGTAAGCTTTATTGATGCACTCGGGCAACGCCGGATCACCTTTCCCAACGCCACCTATTATATTCAGCAACGGGAAATTGACTATGCATTTGAAAAAGGTGATCCTTCTTATGTGACCCGGGAACTGGAAGTGTTAAAAACAGCGGGCAATATACAGCCGCTCTTCGATGACAAAGGCGTGATAGACAACTATATAACTTACGAGGTTACGGGAGGTCACAGCGTTTTTCACCAGGTATTCTGGATACGCGAACAGGGGGAAACCATATTTTTTGGGGGAGATGATGCGCCACAGCTTCAACAGATGAAAAGCAGGTTTGTTGCCAAATATGACTATAACGGTAAAAAATGTATGGAACTGAGACAGCAATGGTGGGAAACCGGGGCCGCCGAGCAATGGACCTTCCTGTTTTACCACGACGTCAAAAATGCCGTATGGCCGGTGCATGAATAAGAAATTACAACAGTGACATTTACACGAAAACCAGTTATTTTACATTTGTATGACATATATAACCAGTAGCCAGTTTGAAGCAGTTAATCATTAGTACCCTTGATTTTTTTTACACGCCTGTAGAAAAATGGATGAACAGGCAGACCTTCAGGTACATAGCCTGTGGAGGCGCTAATACATTACTGGATATATTCCTTTATTTTATCTCTTACCATTATATATTCAAAAAGGAAATTGTACACACGCCGCTCATAAGTATAAGCCCTTATATAGCAGCCTTTATTTTTTCTTTCCTGGTTACGTTCCCAACCGGGTTTTTCCTGATGAGAAATGTTGTGTTCACAGGCTCTTACCTAAGGGGCCGGGTACAGTTGTTCCGTTACTTCCTCCTCGTTATCGTTTCCGTACTATTAAACTATTTCTTTATAAAATTATTCGTTGAAAAATTTAATTTCTATCCGACCATATCCAAGATTATTACAACAATCATTGTAATTTCATTCAGCTATGTGAGTCAACGTTACTTCACCTTCAGGGTAAAAAAAGAAGAATAAATTACTTAAGCCTGTTTCCAGGCTCAAGTAAAATATTCATCATGTTTTCCGGTATTAGCAACAGCCGGAGGATAGATAAGGTTTAGTGTATCAACACGCAGGCAAGAATAATATATGCGGAATATCGGACGTTGTAAGCAGAACTGCCAATATCATATTGGCTCTCTCAAGATGAATTAAGCTGTTGCTAATTTCAGATAAAACACACTACACCTTCCAAAAAACACAACGGTATTTATCCCCGTTTTTTAACGGTAGCATTTCGCTGTTTTTTAGCGGTAGTAAAAAGGGGGTAAAAAACGGTTTTTTCAGGCTTTTTTAACGGTAGTTATTGGCCACAAACCCTCATTATCGTTGATGTTTATCAATATATAAATACTGTTAATTCATAATCGAATGAATTGCAGAGAATTAGCTATTATTTTTCATTTAATATCCTTCTACTTTTAGGTCGTAAATGATCACTCACACTTTAAACCACTTATGTTATGCTTACAATTGAGAAAAAAACCCTAAAAGCAGGAAAGTATGTTTCAACTAAACATGTAGACACACTGATCAGAACTTACAAACAGGAAAGATGGGCGCACAACTCCTCCAGGATCGGTAAAGAAGATTCGTTAACCGTTTGGCACAGTATTGAAGAACTGGAAGAGTTCCTCCATACCGCCAAAGAGCACGGGGGCGATGGTATAAAGTTCTGCTTCGCAGTATACCCGGAAAATTATATTGAAAACCCGGCCTATGCCGGCCGGCAAACGATTGTGATGGTAGCTACCAAAAGTAAGGAGCAGAATAACGGGCTGGCACAAAGGGATATTTATATCCAGGGAAAATCCGGCACAGAGATCCTGGCATACAATACGGGCCGTATCTGCCCGCCAATCTGCCCTCCCCCCCCCGGTTCAAAGGATGTTGATAATCCCGAAATAGGAACGGCAATTGTCAACAAAGCGGAAGGAATGGTAATTATATAATCTGGATTTGATATAAATGGCAAAAGGTACCGGAAAACCGGTACCTTTTTTATTAAATATAACTATGAATGTTTTTGATTACAATATCTTTATGTTGTCTGAGTTATATGTAAAAAATGTTCAACGATATATACATATTATCCATTTTTTTCTCATTACTCGCAAGTATGACCGTGTACTTTCCAAAAGGTCAACCACTGTATCTTCGTTTGTTTCCCCCAAATCTTGCTTTTGTTTTCATAACGGAATATACAGCCGTACAACTGGCTTATAAAGGACAGTCAAATATTGAGCTTTATAATATATCAAGCACGGTAGAGATCATTTTCTATTTATGGGTACTCAGCCAGATCATAATGAAAGTACCTATACGAAAGTGTTTACAACTGGCTGCTGTTCTATTCCCAGTGGTTGTAATGCTCAATAAATATCTTATACAAAAAGGAACACGATATCTTACATTAACGGTTGCCCTGGGTAGCTTGCTGATTGTGCTGGCTGCCATCTACTATTTTTATGAGCTTTTCCGGTCAGAAAAGTCCATTAACCTTGCCCGTGAACCTTCTTTTTGGATAGTTTCGGGATTATTATTTTTTTATAGCTGCAGCTTTCCCCTGTTCACACTCATCAACGCTTTTTATAGTCCATCAAATAAGATCATCTTCTATTTGTTACACCTGTCATCCGTTCTTAATATTTTATTATATTCATCCTTTATGATTGCTTTTTTATGCAGGATCAAAATCAGGAAATTCTCTTTATAACGGTAATCGGCGGTTTACTGGCTTTGGTTCTTGTGGGTTTTATAGTCACCATCCTATTCCTGTACCAACGAAAACAGCACAGGCAGGCGCAGGAACTGATACGGTTAAAGGAAGAATACGACCAGGAAGTGTTAAAATCGCAACTGGAGATCCAGGAGCAAACACTCAAATCCATCGCCCAGGAGCTACACGACAATATCGGGCAGGTGCTTTCCGTGGTAAAGCTGTCGCTGGCCATACTCCCCGTAAAACCCACGGATGAGGCGCATGCCCCCCTTCAACACATAAAAGAGGTGCTGAACAAGGCCATTTACGACCTGGCGGACCTCACGAAAGGGCTTCATACAGACCGCATCGCTCAAATCGGTTTATCCGAATCCATTAATTTTGAGCTGGAAACCCTGAAAAAAACCGGGCTGATAGCGGTCAGCTTTAATGTGCAGGGAGCAGAATACAGGCTTAATGAGCAGAAAGAAGTATTTATATTTCGTATTTTTCAGGAACTCGTCAACAATACACTGAAACACGCAAACGCCAGGCAGCTGACCATCCGGCTCGACTACAGCTCTGAAACCCTTTTCAGGTTATCCGTGCAGGACGACGGAACGGGCTTTAGCCTGGAAGAGAAGAAAAACTCTACTTCGCCGTTAAACGGCGTTGGACTGAAAAGCATACTAAACAGGTCAAAATTAATTGGTGCCAACCTTGCTTTTAACAGTGCGCCCGGTAAGGGCACTTTAGTGACAATGGAACTGCCTATAGAAAGTGATTTGTAAAACCCGTAAGTATGGATAAATCAAAAAAAACGGCGGTTGCAGTGGTAGATGACCATACATTGCTGAGAAACGCATTGGCAAAGCTTATCGACTCATTCGAAAATTTCTATGTATACTTTGAAGCGGAGAACGGAAAGGAGCTGAAAGAAAAGATCAAACAGAAAATGTTGCCGGATATCATATTACTGGACGTAAATATGCCGGGCATGAACGGTTATGAAACAGCCGAATGGCTGTATAAATACTACCCGCAGATAAAAGTGCTGGCGCTATCCATGTACAGCGACGAAAATACCATTATCCGTATGCTGAAGCTCGGCGCCAAAGGCTATATCATGAAAACCGCCGAGCCGGAAGAGCTGAAGCTGGCCCTTGAATCCGTCGTTGAAAAAAACTTCTATATTTCCGAGCTGATATCGGGCAAGATCGTAGGCGGGCTAAACAGGAATACGGAGCTGCCCGATGAATTCACACTTACGGACAAAGAAAAAGAGTTCCTGCAATGGTGCTGCACCGATCTGTCTTACAAAGAAATAGCCGAAAAAATGTTTGTAAGCACCCGGCGGGTGGAAGATCACCGCAATGCCCTTTTTGAAAGGTTGAAGATCAAATCCCGGATCGGGCTGGTCATTTTTGCCATCAAAAACGGGTTGGTTGACGTGACTTAAAAATCAAATGCCTCAAAAGGAGCCTATTGCAACGCTCAGCTCTCCCCTCGTATGAAAGCGGAGCACCAGGTTATCCTCCCCCGGATACATATCCACCAGTTGCAGGCGGTTTATATTACCGGCAGTTCGCACTCCATTGTTCCAGTTCCTGTTCATTTGCTCGTGCAGGGTTACCAGCAACGCAGCAGAATGTTCAGAGATATTAAAAACCGCGTATTTATTGAGCTCATTGATGATCCTCCTGTTGAACAGCCACCGGGCGGTCCGGAGCAGCGCATTACGGGTATTGAGGTCATATTCCAGGTCTTTTATCACCAGGTGTTCCGTTTCTTTCTCGTACACGGGCTTTCCGGTCAGATATAGTTCACCGGTAGCCGACCCTGAAAACTGCAGCTTACATACCAGCTTTTCGCTTCCTACCCCGTACAACTCACAGTTTTCCACGATCACGTATTTACCTGTTTTTTCCATGTCTATCCGCTTTTTATACATTTCCCGGTTCAGTATCCGGCTTAACGAGTCGTAGTTCATGATTGCATCCGAATAGATGGAAAAACCACTTCGTTGCCGGAAATCGCTGATATCCGGCACCAGGGTTTGTATTTCAGCTTCTCTCCGGGAGCTGATGCGTGGCCGGGCGGATATGCCCGCCGAAATGTTGAGGGTATCGTCTTTGATATACAGGGTACTCAGCCTTATTTTTTCCGGGTTTATTTTCAGGTACCCCAGGTCATACAAGGGGATATTGGTATTCAGCATGTTCCATAACTGCTGGAATTGCGGGCGAAGGTTCAGCCTGTTGATAGAATCCTGGACCCCTCTCCCCGCAATATCCAGTTCCTGCTTCAACTGTCCCATGACAATGTCTGTAATATCCTGACCCCAAAAGCAGAGGGTGCATTTATCAAGCGCCCTGGGCTCCAGCCGTTGCATGATCACGGCTATATCGTAATTATTCCGCAGGCGCAAAAAAGCCCTGTACCCCACTTCCACCCTCCGTTCGCCCTCCTTAAGTCCGCAGGTACAGGAAGGAGACCACGGGGTGACCGGCACCCGGTTGCTGCCGGTGCCGCTGCAAATGCGCTGCGAACCGGCAATAATATAACTGCCTGTAAAGCCGAAGTTGACGGTGCTGCCATTGCTGCTTATATTGAATGGACCTCTTTTGAAGCGGTACATGTACCTTGTATCGCAGTTATCCACTACAAAATCGTGCGGCCATCCCGGTGAAGCATAAATAGTTTGCACATTCTTTTCCGCCATAGCGTAGAATGGCTTTAAATTGATCTGCAGGGGTATATCAATCTCACTCAACGGCAGGGTGTCAGTCGCAAAACCGGCCTTGCTCAGTACCGGTTTTTCCGGGATGATCTTTTTTGAGCAGGAAACCAGGGAAAGCACAGAAAGTACCAAAAATACCGCTGATTTGCAAAGGGTTGTGTTTATCAAAACTTTGATCATCCGCTAAAATTACGAACTGTAATAAGAATTAACGGGTGTATTTTAGGTTTTCGTTCTACACAAATTTTCCGGTCAGTGAGGTATCATAGCTGTTGATTTAAGTCCGGAGGGCTCACCTGCCAGGATTTGAATTTTTCCATCAGAGGTAAATGCTGCCGAACAAACTTATTAATTAAAAAATAAATATAATATTGTGCCTGCAGCGGCTTTTGCAGAAAACATTGTTTATTACTGCCAATTTTTCACTTTTTTCACGCGTGGCATAAAGCTTGACAATTAGCTATTACATAAATCTTACAGTAAAAAGTATAATAAATAAATAATATGGGAAAAATAATAGGCATAGACTTAGGTACAACAAACAGTTGTGTTGCTGTAATGGAAGGCAACGAACCGGTTGTGATCGCCAACGATGAAGGCAGAAGAACCACGCCTTCCGTGGTGGCTTTTCTGAAAAACGGAGAACGCAAAGTAGGCGATCCTGCCAAACGCCAGGCCATTACCAACCCGGTAAACACCATTACTTCGGTTAAACGCTTTATGGGACGTCGCTTTGATGAAGTGTCAGAAGAAATAAAGCACTGGAGCTATAAAGTGGTAAAAGGTGACAATAATACAGTTCGGATAGACATAGATGGCCGTTTATATACCCCGCAGGAAATTTCGGCAATGACTCTTCAGAAAATGAAGAAGACCGCCGAAGATTACCTGGGGCAGGAAGTAACCGAGGCCGTTATTACCGTGCCGGCTTACTTCAATGATGCGCAGCGCCAGGCTACCAAGGAAGCAGGCGAGATCGCAGGATTGACCGTTCGCCGTATTGTGAACGAACCAACGGCTGCCGCACTGGCTTATGGGCTTGATAAAAAGCATAAAGATGAAAAAATAGCAGTTTTTGACCTGGGTGGCGGTACTTTCGATATTTCCATCCTCGAACTGGGAGACGGGGTATTTGAAGTAAAATCTACCAACGGAGACACGCACCTGGGTGGTGATGATTTCGATAAAGTGATCATTGACTGGCTGGCCGACGAGTTCAAAAGCGATGAAAATATTGACCTGAGGAAAGACCCGATGGCTTTGCAGCGTTTAAAAGAATCTGCTGAAAAAGCCAAGGTCGAATTGTCTTCCTCCAGCGAAACGGAGATCAACCTGCCTTATATAACAGCGGTGGATGGCGTACCCAAGCACCTGGTGAAGAAATTGAGCCGGGCCAAATTTGAGCAGCTTGCGGACAGCCTGTTTGAAAGATGCCTGAAACCCTGCGAACAGGCGCTTAAAGATGCCGGCATCTCTACCTCTCAGATCGATGAGGTAATACTGGTCGGCGGTAGTACCCGTATACCCAAGGTGCAGGAGATAGTGGAAAAATTCTTTGGCAAAAAGCCTAACAAGGGTGTTAACCCTGATGAAGTGGTGGCTATTGGCGCTGCTATCCAGGGTGCGGTATTGACCGGCGAAGTAAAAGATGTGCTGCTGCTGGACGTAACACCGCTGTCTTTGGGTATCGAAACAATGGGGGGCGTAATGACCCGCCTGATCGATTCCAATACTACCATCCCTACCAAAAAGTCAGAAGTGTTCTCTACGGCTTCCGATAACCAGCCGGGCGTACAGATACATGTATTGCAGGGAGAAAGACCGATGTCTTCCCAGAATAAAAGCCTGGGTATGTTCAACCTGGATGGTATCCCCCCGGCTCCGCGCGGCGTTCCGCAGATCGAGGTGATCTTTGATATTGACGCCAACGGTATCTTAAACGTAACCGCAAAGGATAAAGGAACCGGCAAAGAGCAAAAGATCAGGATTGAAGCCGGCAGCGGACTGAGCAAAGACGAAGTGGAAAAAATGAAGGCAGAAGCCAGGGCCAACGAAGCGGCTGACAAAGAGGCAAGGGAAAAAGTGGATAAGATCAACCAGGCAGACAGCCTGATCTTCCAGACAGAAAAACAGGTAAAAGAGTTTGGAGACAAGATCCCTGCCGACAAGAAAGGTGCTATCGAAAGTGCATTGACCAAGCTGAAAGATGCGCATAAGCAACAGGATGTGGCGGCTATTGATACTTCCATGGCCGAGCTGAACACTGCCTGGACCGCGGCATCTGAAGAAATATACAAAGCGCAGCAAGCCGGCGCTACTGCAGGTACCGAGGGCAATCCCCAGCAGGATACGCAGGGAGCGGCTGCCGGTGATAATGTAACCGATGCTGAGTTTGAAGAAGTGAAATAAAAAAGAAGCGATAATTTTAAACCCCTGTTATACGCAGGGGTTTATTTTTTTATGAAAAAGATCGGGATCATTTCAGATACGCATAGTTACCTGGACGAAAATGTTTTCACCCATTTTGAAAGCTGCGATGAAATATGGCATGCCGGTGATTTCGGCAATAAATCAATTGCGGAAAAATTAGCTGCCTTCAGGCCCCTGAAAGGTGTTTACGGGAATATAGACGGCTACGATATCTATTCCATGTACCCGGAAAAGCTACATTTCACCGTAGAGCAGGTACCGGTGTTTATGCAGCACATCGGTGGCTACCCTGGTCGCTACGCCCCGAAAGTAAAAGATGAGATCATCAGCAAAGGTAGCCGGCTGTTCATCAGCGGTCATTCTCATATTCTGAAAGTGATGTTTGATGAAAAATTACAGTGCCTGCACATCAACCCCGGTGCAGCCGGTAAAGAAGGCTGGCATAAGGTTCGCACCATTATACGCCTGGACATAGATGGCGCTGATATGAAAAACTGTGAAGTGATCGAACTCGGCAAACGGTAACCGTTCGCATCGCGTTAACCCACATTGCCCGGGTAATCCGTCAACCGGTAGACATATATATCACCCGGCCGGTAGTAGATCCGTGTAGAAACGACTATAAACGTTTATACACGGATGTAAAGTTGTATTGCCGTAACAACAATTTTCTCGGCGAACGATAAGTCATTAATAGTCAATGTCTGCTTTGTACACTTAATTTGAAAAAGTGTCATAAATTTAGGTGTTACCTGCTATTATAGAGCGACATACCACAAAAGACCATGGGACTATTTGACAAAATCTTTGGACGAAAAACAAAAAATAAAATGGAGGACGAAAGTTTCCCTTCATTTTGGGAAGACGACTATTGTCAAATTGAGATAGTTCCTCGAAAAAACAATGAGCATATCAGACAATCAATTAAACTGATTGACGAGTTTACAGAAAAAACAAGAACAGATAATGGTTTTACCGACATTTTTGGTAGAGAAGATTTACCTTTTCCAACCATAAATAAAGAATTTAGAATAGATGCTTTTGAAGATTTACTCGCTGAAAAGGGGTTTGAAAAAGCACAGCAAATTCGCTATGACGGATATTCAATTATCGAGTGTTCAAACTCTACTTCGAACGCATTTTTTTTACCTTGCTTTAATTATTTCTACGACTGTAAAGACGAGTTCGTGAAAAATATTTGGATTTCAGTATCACTAATTACTTCAACCGAACATTTCAGTAAAATATTAGAAACCCTTTATGAATTGGGAGAAGCTTATGAATTGGTATTAATTGACTGGAATAGTTCCGAACTAATAGATTTGGCAGACAGAAAGCAAATAGAAAGTTATTTAATGAGTTATTGGAAATGATTAGCGACAAACAGAAACTGACACATATAAGCAAGTTTTTAAGTTTGGTATTACGACACCAACCTGAAACAATCGGCATCCAACTTGATCAAAATGGTTGGGTTTATGTAAATGAATTAATTGAAAAAGCAAACAAATACGGAATACGGTTTGACAGAGAAATTCTTAATTATATTGTGGCGACAAATTCCAAAAAGAGATTTGCATTTAATGATACACTTGACAAAATAAGAGCAAGTCAAGGTCATTCACTAGAAATTGAATTAGGTTACATAAACCAAAAGCCCCCAAGGATTTTATTTCACGGAACAGGAGAAAAATCTGTTCAATCTATTTTAGATACAGGACTTAAAAAACAGAGCAGGCAACACGTTCATTTAAGTAGCGACATTGAAACGGCAATCAAGATTGGACAACGACACGGAAAACCATTTGTTTTCAAAGTGCTTTCTGAACAAATGTATAACAACAATTTTCAGTTTTTCATTTCAGACAATGGCGTTTGGTTGACAGACAATGTCCCGACAAAATACTTGAAGCAAAATGACGAATAAAAAAATAACAGCAGGTAACAAGGTATTGCCGAAAGCGGGCTGACGTGCTACTATGAAATTTTTTTCTAAATTTGAACTATGGTATTTCTATTGAGCAGTAGTGCTAAAAATACCTGCCTGGCGGAGATACCGAACCGTTAGTGGCAATGGCACGGCGACACTCAACCGACAGGCAGACACCTGACAACGACACGAAAAAAAAGACCAAAGCCCACCCACCACCCAAAATTATTTTGACATTTTCCTTTTTGGCTACAACAATCTGACTTTTGGCTACATCTGTTTTTTGAATTGTGCCAACCTTTGCATTAACAAAAAAGTATAATGAAATGAGTACAAAAACAAAAATCGCATTGGTTACAGGTGGTAGCCGTGGGCTTGGTAAAAATATGGCGTTAGCCATTGCTAAAAGAGGTATTGACGTAGTTCTTACCTACAATTCAAGCAAAGACGAAGCAGAAAAAATTGTTTCGGAAATTCAGTCGCTTGGACAAAAAGCAGATGCTTTTCAGTTAGACACAAGAAAAGTGAGTTCGTTTGATAATTTCATCAAACAAGTAACTGAATATTTGCAAAAAGAAACAGGAAGTCCGAATTTTGATTTCTTGATTAACAACGCAGGAACATCGCTGTATGCACCAATACAGGAAGTTACCGAAGAACAATTAGACGACACCGTAAACATTCATTACAAAGGCGTAGTTTTCTTGACACAAAAGTCATTGCCATTCCTTAATGACGGAGGCGGAATTATAAATGTTTCAACAGGACTTGTGCGTTTCGCATTGCCAAATTATTCGGTTTATGCTTCAATGAAAGGAGCAATCGAAGTGTTTACAGTTTATCTTGCAAAAGAACTTGGAGCAAGAAAAATCCGTGCAAATTCTGTTGCACCGGGAGCAATCGAAACCGATTTTGGCGGTGGCGTAGTTCGTGATACAAAAGACTTGAACGATTACATTGCAGGCATTACGGCTCTTGGTCGTGTTGGTTTACCTGACGATATTGGCGGAGTTGTGGCGTTTTTATGTACCGATGATGCACGTTGGATAAATGCACAACGCATTGAAGTTTCGGGCGGACAAGCCATTTAAAATGTAAATTTGCATTATGGACAATTCAAAGCCAATACGATTTAAAACCATTACCGAATATCATCGGTTTAATGATTTGCCACAGCCCGAACACCCACTAATAAGCATTGTGGACTATGCGAAACTCAAACAGTTCACAAGCGAAAATTCAGTAGGTATGATATTCGATTTCTACACGATTTCGATGAAAAGAGGTGTAGGAAAAATGTTTTACGGGCAACAGCAATACGACTTTGACGAGGGCGTAATGTATTTTATGTCGCCAAATCAGGTTTTAAGAATTGAACATAATCCGAATGAGATAATAAATCAAGAACGTTCAGGTTGGATTTTACTAATCCACCCTGACTTTCTTTGGAATATTTCACTTGCAAAAACAATCAAACAATACGAGTTTTTTGATTATTCGGTAAATGAGGCATTATGGCTTTCCGATAAAGAAGAAGCAACTCTCAACAATATCATTCAAAACATTCGGCACGAATACCACAGCAATATTGATAAGTTTAGCCAAAACATTATTATTTCGTATATTGAAACACTGCTCAATTATTCCGAACGTTTTTACAATCGTCAGTTTCTAACAAGACAAAAATCAAATCATCAAATCCTTGACCGATTAGAAAATTTGCTTACCAACTATTTCAACAACGAAGATTTAGTAACCAAAGGTTTGCCGACAGTTCAATACATCGCAAACAATCTAAACGTATCGGCAAAATATTTAAGTGGTTTACTCAAAGTGCTGACAGGACAAAGCACACAGCAACACATTCACGACAAACTTATTGATAAAGCCAAAGAAAAACTATCTACGACAAATCTTTCAGTAAGTGAAATTGCGTATGAATTGGGTTTTGAACATTCACAGTCATTCAGCAAACTTTTCAAGACAAAGACAAAACTTTCGCCTTTGGAGTTCAGACAGTCGTTTAACTGAAAAACGGCAAACAGCGAACTACAAAAAGCCACGGCCACTAACAAGGGTTTAGCGTCAGGCGGGCTGATGTGTAAACTCGACTGTTGAGCTTCGATTTCCCACCCGAACGCCAGGCCCTAAACCGTCACATGCCATTAATTCAGCCACTATACAATGACAGACAGAAAGGACAAAATCAAAGAATATGACAATCTGCTACAAAAGCATATTAATAAACATCCCGGCAAAGCAATGTATCTCAAAACAATCTTCCCTGCTGCACCGGGCGCCTGAAAATGGTGGTATCCAGTCCCTGCCTGCCCTCGTTCATATGATACATCTTACCGTATTTTTTGTACTGCTGTGCGATCATATCGGCAATAGCGCCCTCACCCCGCATGCGTAAACCCCAGCGGGTATCGTTCACCTTACCGTCGTGGCTTTGCTCTACCAGATGCCATACTTTATCCGCCCTGTCAGGGAAATTTTTATACAGCCAGTCATGGAACAGGAACTTGATGGCACCATTCAGCCGGATGAAAGTATAAGCGGTGAAGGTAGCGCCGGCATCCGCCGCCGATTTCATGATCCGCTGCATTTCATGATCATTGAGTCCCGGTATCATAGGTCCCATCATAATACCCATGGTGATCCCCGCATTGCTGAGCTCTTCAATTACCCGCAACCGTTGAACGGCTGTAGCCGTACGCGGCTCCATCACGCGGCGCAGCTCTTCGTTGAATGAGGTTATGGATACCATCGCTGTCACCAGCCTTTTCTGCGCCAGTTCCTGCAACACATCCTTGTCTTTGATGATCCATGCGTTTTTGGTAAGAATGCCCACCGGGTGATTATATTCGTTGCATACCTGCAGCAGCCCCCGCGTCAACCGGTATTTTTGTTCGGCGGGCTGATAGCAGTCCGTGTTGCCGCTCAGCATAATGGGCATCACATCCCACTTGGGATGTGTAAATTGCTTCCTGAGCAGTTGCGGCGCATTCATTTTCACAACGATCTTTCTCTCAAAATCCAGTCCCGCACTGTATCCCCAGTATTCATGTACGTTGCGTGCATAACAGTAGATACAGCCATGCTCACATCCCGCGTAAGGATTCATGCTGTACGCCATCCCCACATCCGGACTGTCTACTTTGTTTACAATAGTTTTTGCCAGCTGCTCTATGTATTGCGTAGGTGTGTTGGTCTCCGTCCAGTCGTCTATACCCTCAATGTGCTCGCGGGTGATCTCATCTTTCAGGAACCTGTTTTTTGTATTGAACTGCGCACCCCTGCCATGCAGGTATTGTTCAGCTTCTTCCTTATCCCTGGAGGATACTTTATAGTGATCCTGTTGTAATTTCTTGCTCATAGTATCATTCGTTTTATTCCCTCTTTCATCAGGGGTACGTGAAAATTAAACAGGAACCCGAGGCGGTTACCTGTTAATTTCAGGAAGATCAGCAACTGAGCTTCCCAGACAGGATGATAATTATCCTGTGCTTTTAGCTCTACAGCTATCTTATCATTCACCAGGATATCGATTCCTCAGCCCTTCATCCAGTACAATTCCATCATATAGTATATCAACCATCTGCTGTCTTGTAAAGGGTATATTCCTTTTTTTCAATTCGTGACAGAAGCATTTCTGGTATACGCTCTCCAATAACCCGGGTCCCAGTGTTTTATGAATGGTAAAAGCAATATTTACAAGTTGCCTGGCAATAGATTCCTCTTCGGCTGGCAGTGATTGATAAGTGTTTGTCATGGCTGTATTTATTTTTAGTTTAACAATGGCTGTTTTCTTTCTTTGAACCACAAGGGCTCTAAGGCACAAAGGCTCACAAAGGGTTTACATCGTGCCCCTTAATGTCCTCGTGACTTAGTGGTTCTTTTCTCTTTGAACCACGAGGGCTCCAAGACAACAGGTATCACTAAGGGTTTTCGTCGTGTTCCTTTGTGACTCCGTGGCTTAGTGGGTTCATACGCCGCTCTTAGTTTTAAAACAACTCCGCCTGCTTCGTCATTACCGGTAAGTTCTGAAACGCCAACCGCTGTGCTATCTGGTAAGCTTTATCTCCTTTCCTTCTTTTCAGCAACAACATAGCATCTGCAATAAACCGCCCGGTGAACTGCCGGTGACTGTATTCAAGCCAGCCCTTTTCATATTGCCAGGGCACGAGCTTGCGGGCAATAGTGAGGTGCGGTTCCATTATAAAATGAGGCTTATGCTCATCATTCAGCTTCATCAGCCGTTGCGCCCCGGAACGGATAGCTTTCACCAGGTGCTGAACCGGCAGCTTTGAAACAATATTGATGTAAATAGTGTGGGAAGGAAAGCTTCCGTAATCCTTCAGCTCCACTTTAAAAGGCGGGGACCCCATCGCTATGGCGTTCAACCTGGATAACAGCCTTTGTTCTGTCATCTCATACTGCACAAAGCTGGCCAGGGTAATATGCGGTCTTCCCCATCTTGCCTGATCTGCTTCGTATTTGTCCGCGAAGTCTTCTTTTACATGCTGTATTTTTCTTTCAAGCTCTTCACCGGGCTGCAATACCAGCAGGTATTCATTAACCCGGTATCCCGCAAAATGATTCACCGGAGACATAGTTCATATTTTTATTTGATAAAATATTTAGTATAAAAATACTAATATTTTTAGTATTTCCAAATTAATTTATCACGCTATATTTGAACGCGACATAACAGATTCCGGTATTGTATATGCTGTACCTTTGCTCAAAAAATAACACATGAAAGGACTTGTTCACTTATTCCTGCTTACGATCCTGTTATCCGGCTGTGGTGATGGTGCCAAAGAACCCTCCGCCAATAATGCCGCCATTCCGGTTACCAGCTCGGACAGCCTGTACAGGTCGGTAATGGAAGGGCATGATGTGGCCATGGCAAGAATGGGTGAGATCGTTCGATATAAAAAACTGCTGCAACAGCGGGCCGACTCCATAAAAGGACTGAAAGATACTGATACCTCGGCAGTAACAGCGCTGGAAACGGCAGCAAAAGACCTGGACCATGCAGAAGAGCTGATGAACATATGGATGAGGGAATTTGACCCGGATGCTGCAGGTGAAACAGAAGCGGAAATGCTGGCCTTCTACACCAAAGAAAAAGAAAAGGTAGATACCGTAAAAGTAAGGATATTCCGTAGTCTTGAAGTAGCCGGTGAACTGCTAAAATAGAACCTACAGGCTTCTCTTCTTTATAAACGCCGCGATGGTGGCATCAATTTTTGTCTTGTTGATCTCGTGGTCGATACGGTTAGACAGCACCGGGTTAACCGGATCTAACGCTGCATAGCTTTGCTGTAAAATGGCTTTCATGCTGTCGGCCGCACGATGTATCCCCGATTCCAACAGACTGTTTTCATCGCCTTTGGTGTAATCTGCATCCAGGTCTTCGAGGTCGTCCAGCACCAGGTAATAGTCAATGAAGGCCCGCCAGGCTTTTAACATTGCCTGTAGCACATCCGGCGAAACATCGAAATAGCTCAGGGTGAACAGGTAGGCGTCACCGCGGTTCAATGCCTGCAACCGGTTCCCGGGCCAATGTTCCACTTTTTCACGATTGCCTGCAAAATAATAAGTAAGCTGCTGCAGATATGGTTCATTTTTACTCACCGCCCGGCTCAGCTCCAAACATTCCCGAATATGCTCTTCCGGCGTGATCATCGAAAATTCCTCTTTGGCAGCGCTGTGCAGAATGGATTCCACAAAGGCCAGGTGCTCTTCTGAAAGAAGCGTGTCACGGGGAATTCCCAAACGATACTGCAGATCCATATATACAGGAATGAACAGGTAACCGATCATGGGAGGTATATACAGGTGCCGCTCTTTCCAGTACAGGTTACCGGCAGGCACCCTCCGGTCTACCAGGCATTTGCCTATCTGCAGATCTACTCCGTATGTCAGCTTTAAATCACTGTCGCTTACAAACATGATGTGGCGCTATTGATTACATTCCCTGCAAATGCCGCTTATGACAACTTCCGTTTGCCCGCTTTTATAACCCCGCGGCAGCTTTACCTGCGGAACATGCACCTCCAGACAACTGGTGACACCGCAAACGGAACAAATAAAATGCACATGATCGTCGTGATGGTGCCCTTCTTCACAGTTGTCTTTGCAAAGCGCATATTTAACGGTATTATCGCTTGTAGGTATGGTATGAATAATTCCTTTGTCCATAAAGGTTTGCAGGGTACGGTACACCGTTACCCTGTCAAACTTTTCTTTTGTTTTCAGATCAATATCATGATGCGCCAGCGCAGCCTCCGACTGCAGGAACAGGGACAGTATCCTCGTCCTGCTGTCCGTTACGCTCAACCGGTGTTTACGCAACAATTCTATAACTTGTTCTGACATGATCTTTTTAAATTTTACCCACCATTTTTGCCGGCACCACCCATTCATCAAACTCTTCTGGGGTAAGGTATCCGAGCTTTACGGCCATTTCCTTCAGGGTAGTACCTTCCTTATGCGCTTTCTGCGCAATTTCGGCGGCTTTGTAATACCCTATTTTGGTATTGAGGGCCGTTACCAGCATCAACGAATTGTCTACATGTTTTTTAATGTTCGCTTCTATCGGCGCTATCCCCACAGCACATTTATCATTGAAGCTCACGCAGCCGTCGCCTATCAGGCGGGCGCTGTGCAGGAAATTGTAGATCATGACCGGCTTGAACACATTCAGCTCAAAATGCCCGGTAGCGCCTCCAATATTGATCGTCACATCATTTCCCAGCACCTGGGCAGCGATCATGGTCAGGGCTTCACATTGGGTAGGGTTCACTTTGCCGGGCATGATAGAAGATCCGGGCTCATTGTCCGGAATAAATATTTCGCCGATACCACTGCGTGGACCACTGGATAACATCCTGATATCGTTGGCGATTTTCATCAGGCTTACCGCCACGGTTTTCAGAGCACCATGCGTTTCTACAATGGCGTCGTGGGCAGCCAGCGCCTCAAACTTGTTGGCCGCGCTTATAAAAGGCAACCCTGTCAGGGAAGCAATGTGCTTGGCAACATTCTCGGCATAACCCGGCGGTGTATTAATACCGGTTCCCACAGCCGTGCCACCCAGGGCCAGCTCACTCAGGTGCGGCAGCGTATTCTTAATGGCTTTTATACCATGATCCAACTGTGATACATACCCGCTGAACTCCTGCCCCAACGTTAATGGGGTGGCGTCCATAAAATGGGTCCTGCCTATCTTTACCACCTCCATAAACTGTTTGCTTTTTTCCGCCAGGGTATCACGCAGCTTTTCTATACCGGGAATGGTCACTTCCATCAGTATTTTATAAGCCGCTATGTGCATTGCGGTGGGGAAAGTATCGTTACTGGACTGCGATTTATTGACATCATCATTCGGATGAAGGAACTTTTCCTTATCGGTTAATTTACCGCCATTCAATACGTGCCCGCGATAGGCGATCACCTCGTTCACATTCATATTACTTTGGGTACCGCTGCCGGTCTGCCATACTACCAACGGGAAATACTCATCCAGCTTGCCCTGCAGTATTTCATCGCTTGCCTTACCGATCAGCGCTGCTTTTTCCGCCGGCAACACGCCGGCCTCCTGGTTCGTGATAGCCGCTGCCTTCTTCAGGTAAGCGAAAGCCCTGATGATCTCTTTGGGCATACGGTTGATATCCTGGGCTATTTTAAAGTTGTCGATGCTTCTTTGTGTTTGTGCCCCAAAATAGGCTTCAGCAGGCACTTTCACCTCGCCCATGGTGTCTTTTTCTATTCTGTATTCCATAATATGAATAATACTTTTAAGTATGTATGATCGTTATTGTCCTTTAAAAACAGGTTTTCTTTTTTCCACGAAAGCTCTTGCACCTTCCTTGGCATCCTCTGTATCAAACAGGTCGCCAAATGTAGCTATTTCCAGCTCATATCCGTTTTTATCATTGTCAAATACAGCGTTGACCGCTGCAATACAGCCGGCCACTGCCAGCGGCGCCTTCGTCATGATCAGTTTGGCCAGCTCAGTTGCTTTGGGCAACAACCCGGCAAAAGGAAGATTGTAATTTACCAGGCCATACCGGAACGCCGTTTCCGCATCTATCATAGCGCCGGTCATCAGCAGTTCCAGGGCGCGTCCTTTGCCGATCAGATGTGTAAGCCGTTGTGTGCCGCCGTATCCGGGGATCAATCCCAGGTTTACCTCCGGCTGTCCGAATTTTGCATTATTGCCTGCCAGCCGGAAATGGCAGGCCATCGCCAGCTCGCATCCTCCGCCAAGCGCAAACCCGTTTACCGCGGCGATCACCGGTTTGGGAGACCGTTCAATTTTATCAAATACGAGCTGCTGTCCCCTGGCAGCCAGGTCGCGGCCGCCTTTTGCGTCCAGTTGCTGAAATTCGCTGATATCGGCCCCAGCCACAAATGCTTTTTCACCGGCGCCGTTCAGGATCACCACTTTAATACCGGGATTATGGTATACATCGTCCATCGCAGCGCCCAGCTCTTCTATCACCGTCTTATTCAGCGCATTCAGTTTTTCCGGACGGTTAATGGTGATATAATAAATACCACCTTCATTCCTGGTAAGCAGGGTTTGATACATATCGGCTATTTAGGTGACAAATTTAACTCAAACACAAATAAATACAGATGATAAACGGCAATTCTTAGCAGAAGATCGTTTTTATATCTCCGCAACTTCTAAAAAAACCAGGCAGCATGATAACCTTTTGTCTTCTCACCCGATATACCGTAGAAACAAATATCATTATGCAAGGAAGAACATTCGCTTTAAAAGGTTTTTTGGCGCTTACGCTTTTTATTACCCTGTCAGGTTGTAAAAAAAACGATGAAGACCCTGACAAAGATCCTCCACCCGTTCGCCAGGAAGATATTGGCGTTATAGACAGCCGTGTAGACCAATGGATGCTCCAAAACAATATGCCGGGTTTTTCTTTGGCGATCAGCAAAAACGGCAAGCTGGTATACAGCAAAGGCTATGGTGCAGCCACATCAGGCGGGCAGAGCCCGTACACGCCTGTCTCCACTGAATCACAGTTCCGTATCGCCAGCGTCAGCAAGCTGATCACTTCGGCTGCAGTGATGAAGCTGGTACAGGAGGGGAAGGTAAAAATGGATGACAAGATATTTGGTGCCGGCACCCTTCTTGGCACAACATACGGTACACAGCCCTATAAGACCTACGTTACCGACGTGACAGTGAGCGACCTGCTTCACCATACCATCGGCGGCTGGGGACAGGATAATGATCCGGCTTTCTTTGACATAAACATGGATGCCACGGCAGCTATCAGCTGGACATTGAACAACCTTTCGCTGACCAAAAAGCCGGGTACCGCGTTTGCATATAGCAACTTTGGTTACATGCTCCTGGAAAAGATCATCGAAAAGGTAAGCAGCAAGGCTTATACGCAATATGTGAATGAAGAGATATGGAACAAAGTGGGAGCAAAGCAATCGGTAATTGCAGGTTCAAAAGAGGCAGACAGGCTGACCAAAGAAGTGTATTATCTCGGTCAATCAGGCGACGCGCCCTATGTATATGGTATGGACATTCCAAGGGCGGCCGGGGCAATGGGATGGTTGAGCACACCGGAAGATCTGTTACGTTTTGCAACTGCGGTTGACAGTTCGGATACGAGGCCGGATATCCTGAGTCCGCAGACCATTAAGATCATGGCTGCTGGCACCCCTGCCAGCAAAGGTTTTGGATGGAATTTCGGTTGCGGCTGGGTTGTGGAAGGCCCGGAGTGGTTCTGGTGGGGGAGCTTACCCGGCACTTTCGCCATACTGTACCGGAACGCCAACGGTATTTGCCTGGCGGCAACGGCCAACAGCAGATTACAGCCAAACCCGGAAAATGCATTGGCCCGTTTCTTTAACGTTTCCAATTTTATTGCAGAAGACAATACGATTCCCTGGCAGGATATAGATCAATTCCAGGATTAGTTCCTATAAGAAATGTATTAGGTTCCCCTGAAGGTGATCGCAATGACTGGCATACGCTAAAAGCAGCAGCGCGGGACGTTGCGGAGATTGCATGGGGAAGGCAACCGGGCGACAGGATAAGACAAGAGAAATCCTCACCCGCGTACGTGTCATTTCAACGGAACGGAATGCAGTGAGTGGAGAAACCTTCATTTTGTCATCATTTCGATGCGTCCAACGAAGGAGGAGGAGAAATCTGCCGACGATGTAGAGTAGCTCATTTAGGAAAGACTTTTATGATCGTTAGATTTCTCTCCCACCCTATGGCGGGATGCCAATGACATCCTGCCCTTATCTTATTCCTCTCCCGTTGCGCGGGATCGGAATGACGATTAAAGGAATTTCCAAACGAGTACCCGGCAAGGGACCCGTTGTTATGATATGTCAAATCAAAGCAGAAATCCGACTTATTGATCCAAAGGCTGATACAGCTCCACCCTTCTTCTTTGCCCCCGCGCATCCAGTGTATCCAGCATCACCTTAAATATGTCGGGACGTATTTTGTAGAATTCGTAGCTTTTCTCAAAATCTTCTTTTGTTACCTTGTATAAAAGAAACACTTTCTGGTATTCCTTTTGCAGCTCCTGCTCCTTATTCCGGAAGCTGTCCTTTGCCACATATGCGTTTACAAATTCTTCCGCCATATTCAGGGCAAAAAGCACCTTGCCCATCTCGTCAGGTTGAATGATATTTTTGGGCACACGGTTATTGTCTTTACAAGACAACACAACGCATACCGTCAATAGTATCATCATCCATTTCCTCATTTCAATTCGTCCTTGTATTTATTGGCATTGGAAATATCCAGCCGTTGCAGTAGCTCAGATGCCTGGACCTTTTCCTGTGGGGGGGATTTTTTAAACATCTTTACCAGTTCATCCGACTTTCCCAGGAAAAAGACATAAAGCCCCATCAGGTTCCTGTTGTCGGTATTTAAGGTGTTCAAAGCGTTTAAAGCATTCAACACCTGCTGTCGTGCTTCGTTCTCATCTTCGTACATTTTATCCAACCCGAGACGGTAGTAGGTGTAATAAGCATCGTGCAGCAACGTGTAGCGGCTGTTGTTGAAGTTTTCCGCCAGCCAGTAGCGGTTGCGCTGTCCGTCAAAAGCTTTCCAGCCGGTTATATTCCTGCCATCAGGCGCCGCACCGGCAATGATCTGCGCTTTCTTGAAATAAGGATCTCCCCCCCTTGGTGAAAACGAATCATAATCCAGTCCCAGGATTATGTTTACATAAAACCCTATTACCGCTGTCAGGTTAGACACCAGGGCATCTGAACCCGCTACATTGTTCTCGTTAAAATCCAATTGCTGAAACTCCACATATTTGAAAGTAACATCATTATCCTGGAAGTTCAATATGGGGGACATATAAGTGCTGTTATAGATCGGTCTGCCTGCCTGTATGCCCAGCATGGCACGGTACACATTGGGTTCACCGCCCTCCGTCAGGTTCAGAAGAAAATTGCAGACAATTTTTTCATTTTGGGCATAGGTGTCGTTGGTCCACCTGCGCCCGTTCAGGAAGTTCGTTAAGGCGGTCTGCAGGGTTTGAAAAACTTTTTTGTCTACCGTGCTGCTTACCTGACCAGCCACTACCGTCACCCTGGCATTCAACTCCTGTGTCTGGCCAAATTTGCCGGCGACTAAACACACTACAAAAAAAATGAGTTTACGCATTGGCATATCGGGTTATGCAATCAACAATATCTTTTGCCACCGCTGATTTGGCTTTGGCGTCAAAAACCAGCTTTTTTCCCTTCCTGTCAAATATGGTTATCTTATTTGTATCGAGCCCGAATCCCGCATCTTTATCGTTGAGGGAGTTCAACACGATCATATCTGCATTCTTGGACGCCAGCTTTTGCAAAGCATTCGCTTCCTCGTTACCGGTCTCCAGTGCAAAGCCCACCAACACCTGCCGGTCCGTCTTGACAGCACCGAGGCTTTTCAAAATATCCTTTGTCCTGGTCAGACGAACCGTAAGATCGCTTTCCGATTTTTTTATCTTCTGATCAGAATAGTCTTCCGGGGTATAATCTGCTACCGCTGCCGACATCACGGCAATATCCACTGCTCCAAACCCTTCCGTACACGTCCTGTACATTTCGGCTGCCGTCTGCACCCTTGTCACATTCAGCCCTGACAGATCAAACGCGGTACTTACAGGGCCCAGTACCAGGTGTACTTCCGCACCCCTGGCTGCCAGTTCCCGGGCAATGGCAACCCCCATTTTACCACTGGAGTGATTACCTATAAAACGCACGGGATCAAGGTGTTCGTATGTAGGTCCGGCAGTCACCAGGGCTTTTTTCCCACTGAGAGTAAGCCTGTTACCCAGGTAATCCTTTATGAATTGAACAATGGTTTCCGGTTCCGCCATTCGTCCTTCCCCGGTTAAGCCGCTTGCCAGCTCTCCGTTTTCTACGGGTATCACCAGGTTACCCCGGGATGCCAGCAGCGAGATGTTCTGCTTTGTAGAGGGATGGCGCCACATGTCCTCATCCATGGCAGGCGCCACGGCCACCGGGCAGGTAGCAGATAAGTAAACGCTCAATAAAAGATTGTCACACAAACCGTTAGCCATCTTTGCCAGTGTATTGCAGCTCAATGGCGCCACTACCATCAGGTCGGCCCAGCGGCCCAGCATCACATGGTTAGCCCATTCATCTTCCTCAAAAATTTCCGACAATACAGCGTTTTTAGACAGGGTTGATAGTGTGAGCGGCGATATAAAGTCTTTGGCAGCGGCGGTCATCAATACCCTTACCTCGGCCCCTTCCTTTACCAGGGCACGAACCAGCAGGGCAGACTTATAAGCTGCGATACTGCCGGTGATACCAACCATTATTTTTCTGCCTGTTAACAGCATTTCTTAAAAATACAAAAAGCGGCAATGGTAGCTTGCCGCATTTGAAAACTTTATATTAATCTTAAACTAACTAAATAAATCGTTATCGTTCTTGCGGAAGTAGATCTTATCCTCAAAAAACTCCTGGGTGGCCAGCAACGCGGGGTTGGGCATTTTTTCGTAAGCCTTTGAGATTTCAATCTGCTCCTTGTTTTCATGGATCTCTTCCAGGCTGTCTGTATGACTGGCAAACTCCTCCAGCTTATTATGCAATTCTTCCTTTAAAGCAATATTGATCTGGTTAGCTCTTTTGGCTATTATGGAGATGGACTCGTACAGGTTACCTGTTTTATGCTTAATATCCACCACGTTCCGGGTTTCCACTACATTGGCGGTATTACTGCTCCATTGCTTTCTTAATCTGCTCATTGAGAAATCATTTTAATATTATTCTGGGACAAAGATAGAAAACGTTCTGCTTCTTTTAAATATTTACTTTCAGGGAAACGATCCTGGAAATCTTCCACCTCATTGATCACCTGGTTAAAACGTTCAGTTTGCCTGGTTATTTCGCTCAGGGAAGCGTACCTGTATTGCGATCTTACCACCCAAAGCTTGATCTCATCCGCATTGGGTGCATCCGGATAGGTAGATAACACGGTTGCAAAACTAACCACTGCCGCCTTATATTGACCTAAATTATAATATAATTCCGCACTTTTGTAGTCTTTGTGTATCAATTTGCTATAACATTCCTCGATAATGTCCCGGGCTTCCTTGTTACGTTCCGATCCAGGGTGTGTATTGATAAAAGTTTGCAATTGGCCCATCGCCTTAATGGTGTTGGTTTGATCCAACTCGTACCGGGGAGACTGTTTGAAAAAACAAAGGGCATGCATAAAATCTATCTCTTCGGCCTTCGGGCTGTTGGGAAAATAGTCCAGAAAACTCTTAAACTGTGCTTCTGCACTGATATAATCCTTTAAATAGTATGCACAGTAGGCAAATTTGTAGTGAATATCTTCAAACCGGTTGGAGCCCTTAAAAACAGGAAACAGGTCGTTATACAATTCCTGCGCAAACCGGTATTTCTTTTTCACAAAGTACTGGTCCGCCATTTTCAGCTTATACTCGTAGTCCTTGCTTTTCATCACTTTAGCAAACTTCGAGCAGGATGAGAAAGATATCGCGGCAATAAGAATGACGGCTAAATACTTAAACAGTTTCATAATCAGGCGGACAAATGTAAATTATTTAACAATAGCTCCCTATAAATACTACTGTTTTAGCAAGATATTAATAATAAAAGCCGGGTTTTGCAGCCCGGCTTTTTAAATATTCCGATAAAATCCTATCTTCTCCTTAAGTTCGGATGTGGCGCTGGTACCGTATTCGGACCTTCGTCACCTGTTTCAGCTACCCGCAGATCCACAGTGTTGCAATCACCGCCGGATTCTCCGTATTTGAATATCAGCCTGTCGGCGCTGATACCCTGCTTTTCAACCAGGAAGTTGATAACAGTATTTACACGATCCCAGCTCAGCTGCTGTGAAGACTTGGAAGGCTCGCAGGTATAGCTGGTTACCACGATCTTACAATCCGGGTTTTGACGCAGCCTGTCAGCTACGCTTGCCAGCACTGCTTCCGCATCTCTTCCTGCCTGGTAACTTCTCGGGTTAAAGGTAATATTAGGCAGGTCGCCGATTCCACAGTTGCTGCCTCTTCTCAGGTTATACCCTTCAAAGCAGGACTCATCAGGGCACGGACACTTACCAACACCATCAGCGTCAACCGGTTGGCAAATAGTAGGTGTGATCAGTTCTTTGTCTTTGTAGTCAGGTACGCCATCGCCATCAGTATCACGGCTTACACCATGACTGTCAACCGGCGCTCCGGCAGGTGTGTTGGGCTCCATGTCAAACTGATCCGGTACACCGTCGCCATCAGAGTCATCCAATACCGGCTTGGGAAGTTTCATATGCTTTGGAGAATTCAGCTCGCTGTAACCATAGTCAAGCGGGTTGAGCCACCAAAGCGGTTCTGTTCTTTTAGAACGGTTTCCTAAGTTAATATTGACGCCCAGGCTCAGGTAGTTATACGTATCATCCTTGGTAGTCATTACATTATTACCTGTAGTGGCTACATTCTGCCAGCGAACACCGTCCAGCAAATCATCACCGATAAAAGTAATACGGTCTTCAAGCGCAAGATTTACCCTTTCGCTCAGCTTATAGGTAATGCCCAGTCCTACCGTTCTTGAAACCTTTACCGTTTGTCCGAACAGGCGGGGACCGGAGGGTCCGTAATTCTCGGCGTCCGTAGTGTAGCTTCCGGCGTCCAGCACATCTTTTACATCCCTGATGGTCTGGCGGCGGTCTTTATAAACATTTGAAGCAATACCGGAGAAATTATGTAAAGCGCCGGCATCGGTAACCACATTGGTTTTTGTCTCGTAAATCGTTGCACCCACTCCGGCAAGCGCATACACTAAAAACTTAGTGGAGCCTTTATGGAACCGGATACTGTTCAAACTGGCAACAGCCTGTATGGACAGGTCCTGAACGGTGGTTCTGTAATTGTCGAAAACCCTTGTGCCCGGTGCGCCGTACCCTGCGTCAGTCCAATGCTGTGCAAACCCTGAAGTACGGGCTTTCCAGCTTACCCCCCGTCCGATACCATACAGGTATTCAGCTCTCAAAGAAAATACATATCCCAGCGATTTTCTTACATGGGCTGCAAAACCCGGCATAGGTAATTGGGCTGGCACATCACCATTTACGTGAAAGTTACCCACTTTGATACCAAGCTCCCATTGATCCCGCGGCTTCGCGGGGAAATGGTATTGGTTATTCATAAATTCATTGTGCTGACCAAGCCGCTTGGATGGGATCAGTGATGAATCTCTATAGTCGTAACTTCCGGTATTTTCCTGAGCAAACGTGCTTATACTCAGCGAAACCAGAAAGCTTACTAGAAAAAATACCTTTTTGGTTGTCATAAGAGTGATATATGAATTAGTAAATGAATAAGGTATCGGCCAAAACTAATGCAAATGTATTGAATGCTAGTAAAATATCAAATTTTTTAGAAATAATAAATTACACTGCTAAATTGCATTTGTTTGATAGGCACAGCATATTACATTTGTGGTTGCCCCTATAAAAATGGATACAGCAAAAAGGATCATAGCACAGGAGTTGAAGATATTTGAATCCCGGTTCAAAGCATCTGTAAAAAGTAATGTACCATTGCTCGACCGCATTAT
The DNA here is from genome assembly GCA_037190885.1 of Chitinophagaceae bacterium. GTDB lineage: Bacteria > Bacteroidota > Bacteroidia > Chitinophagales > Chitinophagaceae > Agriterribacter. The sequence goes on along the minus strand of JBBCJQ010000018.1, from coordinate 162,671 downwards.
GCAATATATCGTACGGAGAAAGGGAAAACAGCTCCGCCCCATGTTTGTTCTGCTTTGTGCAAAAATGACAGGAGGCATCAATGACGCCACCTACCGGGCCGCTTCCCTGGTGGAACTGCTGCATACCGCCAGCCTGGTGCACGATGATGTGGTGGATGAATCCTATGAAAGAAGGGGTTTTTTCTCCACCTATGCCCTGTGGAAGTCTAAAATATCCGTATTGGTGGGAGACTACCTGTTAAGTAAGGGTCTCCTCCTTTCTCTCGGCGGTGGCGACTACCGGATACTGCACATATTGTCAGACGCGGTCAGGAAGATGAGTGAAGGGGAACTGTTGCAGATAGAAAAAGCGAGGGGTCTCAACCTGAAAGAAGATATTTATTTTGAGATCATCAAAACCAAAACAGCCTCTCTGCTCGCATCCGCCTGCTCCGCCGGCGCATGGTCTGCCTGCGAGAACGATGAAATAGCGGAAAAATTCAGGCAATTCGGAGAATACACCGGTATTGCTTTCCAGATAAAAGATGACCTGTTTGACTATGGCACAGACGCGATCGGCAAGCCTACCGGCAACGATATCAAGGAAAAAAAGCTCACGATACCCCTCATTCATACCCTGAATAATATCGACCGTGCCAAAAGAAGGGAGTTGATATATATCCTCAAAAACCAGAATCGTATCAAGGCAAAAGTGAATTACGTAATTGAAGAGGTGAGAAAAGCCGGCGGCATACAATACGGCATACAAAAGATGGAAGAGTACCGGGATAAGGCCATTGCGCTGCTGCATGAGTTTGAACCTTCTGACACCCGGACAGCCCTGGAAGAGTTGGTGAACTATACCACCGACAGGAAGCACTGATTAACAACTCCGGGGAGCCACTGGCGCCATACCCCGGCTACTATTTATTCAGAAAATGGTTGGCATGGAAAAAAAATGGCAGTTAAAAGGTCTGTATACCAAAGAGACGGATGCTCTGCACCAGTCGCTGAAAATACATCCCATATTGTGCAGGTTACTGGCACAAAGAGGTATATGCAGCTTTGAACAGGCGAAGGATTTCTTTCGCCCGCAGTTGACCCAATTGCACGATCCCTACCTGATGAAAGACATAGGCAGGGCCGTAACGCGCATATTGCAGGCCTTTGATCAGCAGGAAAGGATCCTGGTATTCGGCGACTACGATGTGGATGGCACCACTGCTGTATCCTGTATGTACCAGTTTCTGCGGCAGGTATATATGGAAGATAAGATCGACTTCTACATTCCGCATCGTTACCGGGAAGGCTATGGCGTTTCGAAGCGGGGGATTGATCTTGCATATGAGCAGGGCATCACTTTGATCATTTCGCTTGACTGTGGAATTAAATCAGTGGACCTGATCACCTATGCCCGCGATCTCGGGATAGATTTTATTGTTTGTGATCATCACCTTCCGGATGCCGTGCTGCCGCCGGCTGCCGCCATTTTAAACCCCAAACAACCGGGCTGTCACTATCCCTATAAGGAATTATGCGGTTGTGGTGTGGGGTTTAAGCTGATAACGGCGCTTGCCAACCACTTTAACCTGCCCGAAGAAAGCTATTACCGCTACCTGGATCTCTCTGCTGTTGCCATTGCCGCAGACATTGTACCCATCACCGGCGAAAACCGGATCATTGCTTACTACGGTGTAAAACAGGTAAACGAAAATCCCTCGCCGGGCATTAAAGCCCTGATGGAGCTTAGCGGGCTCAGGAATGCAACCGTTAATATCAGTAGCCTGGTATTCGTAATAGCACCCAGGGTAAACGCGGCAGGGCGGATGGATGATGCCCGGAAAGCTGTGCAACTGTTCATAGAAAAAGATCACCTGAAGGCGCTGGAGTATGCCGGTTACCTTCACAATGACAATGACAGCAGGAAAGAAGCGGACACCAATATCACGGAAGAAGCGCTGGAACTGATCGGGGCTGATGAAATGCTCGTGAACCGCAAAACAACGGTTGTGTACCAGAAGCACTGGCACAAGGGGGTGGTGGGCATTGTGGCTTCCCGGCTGATCGAGAAATATTTCAGACCTACCGTGGTATTAACACAAAGCGGTGATATAGTGGCCGGCAGCGCCCGCAGCGTACCCGGCTTTAATCTCTACGAAGCCATCCATGCCTGCCGGAGTCACCTGCTGGGTTATGGCGGTCATTTTGCCGCAGCCGGCATGACCCTGCTGCCCGAAAAAGTAGAAGCTTTCAGCAAGGAGTTTGAGTCCATAGTGGCATCCACCATTCCGGATGCATTGCTGACACCCGTACTGGAAATTGACGCCGAAATATCGCTAACGGATATCAGTCCCTCGTTCTATAATATCATTACGCAGATGGAGCCGTTTGGCCCCGATAACCTGCGTCCTGTATTTTTGTGCAGGCATGTAACGGACACCGGGTATTCAAAACTGGTAAAAGAGCAGCATATCCGGTTCTCTGTAAGACAGGGAAATACCGTTATGCACGGCATTGGTTTCAACCTGGCAGGAAAGTTTGGGCTGCTGCAAAACCAGCAACCCGTAGACATCGTATTCGGCATAGATGAAAACGAATGGAACGGAGAAAAAAATCTGCAACTGAAAGTAATTGACCTTAGAACCCATCAGCCTTGAAAAAATGGATTGAATACATACGACTTTTTTGGTATTTTGCCTCGAACTGGGATCCCCGGCTCGCCTTTTTCCTGCTTCGCCACGAAGTAAGAGGTGAAAAGAAATACGGTATCAGCACTTCCCGACCGGCAGAGTTAAAAGACCTCACTATCCGCAACGGGGATACCCGGCACTCTTCCCGCTATGAGGCGGCCAATTATTATATATTGGAGAAGCTGCTGGAAAAAATGACGACTCTTGTTACCCCGGGCAATTTTGTGGACCTCGGCTGTGGAAAAGGAAGGGCGATGGTGGTGGCAGCCCACTATGGATTCAAAAACATCAAAGGGATTGATTTTGCAGAGGAAGTATGCGCGGAAGCAACACACAATATGGAAACCCTCAGCCGTAAACGCAGGTTTGATTATTCGGTGATATGCGCCAATGTACTGGATTACTCCATACAGCCGGAAGACACTGTCTTTTTCATGTTCAACCCCTTCACAAACAATATCATTACCGGGTTCCTGGACAACCTGGAAGATTCACTGCTGCACCATCCCCGCGACGTATACTTCCTGTATGTGAGTCCACGCTTTATCGAAACCTTTTTTGAATACGAATACGAGCCTGTTTACCGTAAAAGAAAATTAAAATGGCTTGACGGAGCCATACTGAAAAAACAGGCGTGGAAAGACGAGGAGGAATAACAGGTACATTCCGGCAAATCATGAACGCTTTTCTATGGTAATAGGCCCTGTTACAGCGGTATCTGATACATTGCCGGCCCGGTCTCTGAACCAAAACCTGAATACCGCCTGCTCCAGCGTATCCAGTGCGCTGCATGTATTTCTCACAAACTCTCTTTCTGTCAGCTTCAGGACAATTTCACCTTTCTGATTTTCGGTAGCAGGCAGATCCAGCGGAAAAGCAAATAAGGTTCCGCTACTGTCAATCATGATCGGTCTGGGTTGAGTGGGGTCGAGACATAATGAATCGGAAGAAGACAACTTTTCTACCGTGATCGGAAGTGTAGCCAGGTCCCCGTCCGGCGCCATATATTCCAGGGTAACATATAAAGTATAGGCCTGACCGGTAGTAGGCAGCGGCAGATAGTTACCGCTAATATCGGTAACTTTTAGTGAAGGTCTTGATCCGACCGTATCTTTGCCACAGGAAACCAGAAAAAGCACCAGTATAACTAACCCGCCAAACTTTTTCATCTGAATCTCATTTATTGATTAAAACAAATGTAAATATTCCATTTGAATAAAATACCCGACCATAACGACATAACCCAAAGGATATTTGATTTTAACATTTCCGGCTTCGACAGCCTGGCGATTGAGCTATATCAATTTCAAATAACACACAACCCGGTTTACCGGCGGTATGCTGAACTGGTACGCAAAGACACCGGGCTACCCGAAAATATCACGCAAATCCCCTTTTTACCCATTTCTTTCTTTAAAACACAAAAGGTTACCACTACCGGCTTTGATCCGGCGCTGGTATTTGAAAGCAGCGGAACCACTCAAACAGTGAACAGTAAACACTTCATCAAAGACCCTGCTGTATATACGGAAAGTTTTACCAGGGCGTTTGAATTGTTTTATGGTAAGCCCGAACAGTACTGCATATTGGGTCTGTTACCTTCCTACCTGGAACGCCAGCACTCTTCCCTGACATTGATGGTGGATACGCTGATCAAAAAAAGCGGTCATCCGCGAAGCGGGTTTTACCTGCATGATTACGGACAACTGGCAAATACCCTGAAAACACTTGAAAACGACCGGCAGCCAACATTACTGATCGGCGTCACTTTTGCGCTGCTCGATTTTGCCGCATCCTTTCCCCTGTCGCTGCGGCATACCATTATTATGGAAACCGGGGGTATGAAGGGAAGAAGAAAGGAACTGGTACGCGAGGAAGTGCATGCTCTCTTGAAGGACGCCTTTGGCATACCGGCTGTTCATTCCGAGTACGGCATGACGGAACTCCTGTCGCAGGCCTATGCAAAAAAGGATGGGCGGTATTATTGCCCGCCCTGGATGAAAGTGGTATTGCGGAGCGAAGATGATCCTTTTGATATCATTTCCGGAGTTTCTGTACCCACCAGCGGCATCATCAATGTAATAGACCTGGCGAATATCTATTCCGTTTCTTTTATCGCCACCGGGGATGCGGGCAGACTATACCCCGACGGAAGCTTTGAAGTGCTGGGGCGGGTAGACAACAGCGATATCAGGGGCTGCAGCCTGATGGTGATCTGACGGTGGTCATAATAACGTTATCATCATCCCGGAAAATGGAAAGCACGTCGATACGCCCGCTACAATACGGCATCCAATACCAGTACCCAATCATGTCCATAACCTGAGGATGGCGGTTGAAAACGGTTTTCTTCGCTGTTGGATACGCTGCCCGCTTCCTTCTTTGTGCCATCTTTGGGATTATACCAATGGGCTTTCAGCCGGGAGCCGCTGATCTTGCCGGGCAGTACGGTAAAAGGTTTTCCCGTGGCAGCATAAATAAACATATAATCCTTACCCCTGGTAGCCTGTATCCTTTCGGCGGAGGGATAGTCGTTTTCTTTGATGATCGACTGATCCGGTACGCGGTCCAGCATGGGTCTTGACTCCATCAGTTGCCGCACATATCTCATTTGCCCGGCGCCGGGCAGGTCCAGGGCCTCGTGCCAGTATACATGCGGATTATTTACGGGAGTAACCCTGTCAGAATACATCTGCCATATTCCATGGCAACCATAAGTATGACCAAATGCGCCGGCAAACAGGGCCAGGTAAGCAGACCGGCGTACATCGTAAGCATTGGAGGTGCCGAGGTCTTTTGCATTGAAACACACCGGGTGGTCTTCGTAGATCGGCTCTCCGTCTATTACCGGTTTTACCGGTTCAAGATGGTAGGCAGTCAATACCTTTTCATAGCTGTCTCCGTTGCGGCAGTGGCCTGTTTGAAACATATTGAAGCTCAGCCACGGATCCTTATGAAACCACTGTGCTGAACCCAACGTTGAAGGTTGCGGATGAAAAGTAATGACCGCTTTATTATTGGTTGCCTTCATAATGGCGTTTCCCATCGCCCGCCAGATAGCAATATCCTGTTCGCCCCTTGGGTTCCGGTCGCCACCGGTGATCCATATGATATTCTTTTTACCGGCATAACGCTTCGCCAGCCATCCGGCATATACCGCCACATTGTGCTCATTGAATATTTCAGGTCCGGCTCCCCAACTGTCTTTATACACCTTATCGCCCCAGGTAGGCAGCAGCCCTATGTTCAAACCGAGCGACTGCGCCTTGTCGATCACATAGTCCACATGCTCAAAATATTTTTCGTTCGGTCTTTCCGGGTTGTTGTCCCGGAGCGGGATTTCCCCTTCCGCATTGGGAACGGTCAGTCCGTCGATCTCAGCCAGCACCACCGCCTGGATAACGGTAAATCCCTGGCTGGCCCTGTGTTCCAGGTATTGGTCGGTTTCTTTCTTACTGAGCCTGTGAAACAACTCCCAGGCAGTATCTCCCAACCAAAAAAAAGCTTTTCCGTCTTTCAATAAAAACCGTTTGTTTTCACTGACAGAAAACTGGGCGCTTACCGGCAGGACAGTTATCAAAAACAGTAAGGTTATGATGTAAAGGCTGAGCTGTCTCATAGTGGCTTGTTTATCGTTGTATCGTAAATCGTTACAAATTTAGTATCAGCGGATAAAAGTCATTAATAACTTCCTGACAGGTTTTTGAACGATATTATCCGGATATTAAAAAGGATACCCTATCCCGAACTGAAAAGTGGGGGTCTTCATATTGGATTGAACAAACCATCCGCCTTCAGACGCATGTCCGTTGGACGCATAGAGCGGGTCTTTCAGGCGCCAACCCAGGTCGAACCGCAGCAGGAAGAACTTGAAGTCCAGGCGCAGCCCTCCCCCGCCGGCAACTGCTATATCGGTATATAGCCTGTTTAGTTTAAACACACCGTCTGCAAACTCCGGTTGGTCTGACCTTCTTATCCAGACATTCCCGATATCCGTAAACAAGGCACCTTTCAACCAGTAGCCGTATACCGGGAAAATATCAAACCGGTATTCAACATTCGCTTCCAGTTGAATATCCGCATAACGGTCATCGTATCTTTTTTCAATAACCGCCGGCGGGTCTGTTGTGTAAGTTCTGAACCGTACCGTATCATAAAAAATGCTGGATCCGGGTCCCAGTTTCCGCAGGTGCCATCCCCGCATACTGTTAGGACCACCGCTAAAAAACTGCCTGAAAAACGGCAGGGACACTTCTCCTTTGCGGGATTCTGTTTCGAATGCAATGCCATACCCGCCAAACACCCTGAAAGCCCAGGAGGTTTTCTGCATATTGTAATACCGGCGATAATCCGCGCTGAGCTTAATAAAACGATACAGGTTGGATAGCGGCTGCCCCGACGCTGTCAGGTTTTTCAACAGGGCTCCCGTTATCAGCCCGGACTCCTCCGCATATACCTTCAGCATACTGAATACTATCGGGCTGGCGGAGCCGAAACGCCTTGTATAGGTAGCGTTGCTACCAATGATCAACCCGTCGTTGTAAGAGTACTCAAGCAGGGGATAATCGCTGATCAACTGGTTGAAGCCTACATCCTTATCGTAGATCCTCGTGTATTCCACATTGGGAAAACGAACCTGCCAGGTTTCATTTGCCTTTCGCTGAAACTCATAGCCGAGATAGGCGTTAAGGGTGTTGATCTTATAAAACTGGTGGCGATCTATATAGGAAGCATCCAGGCTGAGATATGTTTTTGCATTGAGAAAGTCGCGTTGCGCTTCCGGGTCGAAAAACGGGATCAGCAATGTAGGGAAGATCAAACGGTTCCTCAACCCGATCTCCGAAGAAAGTATCCGGTCGAAATTGGTGAATTCAATACCGGTCCGGAGCACATTTTCCAGTTGGAGTGCCCGTTTTGCAAAATTCCTGTTTTTGAAATTAAAGTTCAGTGCCAGTCCCTTATTACCAGCACTGAATATCTGGTCCTGTGCCGTAAGGATACTGGATCCCTCAAAATCGACTGAGAAAAAATATTTACGCGCAGGCACCATCCGTATAAAAAAGTCAACGGTTTTAGAGGAGTCCGATAAACGACTGTTGATATTTACGCTTTGCCAGGCTTCAATCCTGTTATACTTCAGCATGGTACGGTTATAATTGGATACACGATACAGATCGCCCGGCTTTAACAACACCCGCTGTGTCAAAAAGGAAGGCTTGAATAGATCGTACCGGCTGAAAATATTGTAACCATCGTGGCGCACAGGAGCTACACCGGAACGACCCGGCGTCAATTCCGGCGGCAGATCCGGAAATATATTGACATTGCCTATATTATATTTTTGTACAACAGTGGAATCTTTGACCGGTATCTGCAATACAGAGATACTGATGGTCGGCTGTTCCATTCTTTTGCCTGCCTCCAGCTGGCGCGCCAGTTGCTCAAACGGGTCAAGGGAAACGTCTATCAACGAAACATCAATGGTATCCAGTTGTGCCCTTACGATCTCTCGGTTGATATTGTAGTAGCCGTGATCTTTAAAAAGCTCAATCAACCGGTTGAGCTCCTCATCTATCAGTTGCCGGTTATAACGGGTGGACTTTTTTAACAGGGATTTGTCGAGGTTGGCGTCGTTGATCCGCTGCAGGGCAGTATCCGTAAACACATAATTTATTGAATCGATCAGGAACGGTTTACCGGTTTCTACATGGTAGCGTACACTTAACCGGTGCTGGTCGGGTTTCTTTCTGCTGATGATCGTGTCCCAGTCGGCCGATACGCTGCCGCGATAGTAGCCGATATTGTGCAGCAGGTTATTCATGTTCATCATCGTCTGTTTCACATAGCTGCTGTCAAATACGGCAGGGCCGGTCATGATATTCCGGATGAACATCACGCTTTTGTATACCGGCTTCACACTGTCTTCAATCTGGCTCGCCAGCCTTGATCTCAGCTCCCGGGTGTTGATGCCCCGCAGATCACCTTTTATTTTTATGGAATTTTTGTAAACAAAAGGTTTGTTGGGCTGATATTTTCTGACGATGGTGCAGGAAGAAAAGAACAGGACGGAAAGCAGAACAAAAAAAAAGTACTTGATAGAAGAAGAATGTATTTTCGTTGTTGAAACAGGCATAATCAATACAGGATGCTCAGCAAATCCAGTGTCAAATATATTCAAAGTTTATACCACAAAAAATTTAGAGATGCGCACGGCGTCTTCGTTGCCGAAGGACCCAAAGTAGCGGCAGAGCTTTTAACCGGTGTACCTGCGTTGATAAAAGGCGTGTATGCAGTTAAAAGCTGGTTAAATAATAACGCGGCGTTACTGAAGCACGTTGATGAGGGCAGCATATATCCCATAGAGCTGTTTGAACTGGAAAAAATATCAGCATTGTCTACTCCCAACCAGGTGCTGGTAGTGGTGCAGCAATTGTCCTATCCCTCTTCAAACGATGCCGGGATTACATTATTGCTCGATGACATCCAGGATCCGGGTAACCTGGGCACGATCATCCGTACGGCAGATTGGTTCGGCGTCAGCCATATAGTGTGCAGTCATGCCACTGCGGATGTATATAATTCAAAAGTCATCCAGTCAACCATGGGCAGCATCCTGCGGGTGAAGGTGGAATATGCAGAGCTGGCGGACTGGTGCCGGCATCATAGCAATACTCCTGTATATGCCACCACCTTAAACGGAGAAAGCCTGTATGAATGCACGCCTGAAAAGAATATAGCTCTGCTGATCGGCAATGAATCCAGGGGCGTCCGGGAAGAGCTGCTGGCTTTTTCTACCCATACAATCACGATACCCCGGAAAGGGAAGGCCGAATCCCTAAATGCTGCTGTGGCTGCCGGAGTGGTACTCGCTCATTTTGTTTCCCGCCCCGCGGCCCGTTAAAACCCGTGTAATATCGGTTAATATATGCGCCGGTTAATACAGCAAAGTTGGTAATTTTGAAGCCTGCAAACAGATTGAGTAGATAACCATCGTATTTTTCTCATAAAAGCGAATAATTCCAAGCTGATGAATGAAATTGAAATAATTATGCTGAATGCCCGGGCGGCATTTGATAGCTACAAAGTCCTGTCGGGCGCACAAAAAGCATCTTTTTTAAGAGCAATAGCTGAACAGATTGAGGCCGGTCGCGAAGCATTGGTGACCATAGCAAACGAAGAGACCAACCTGCCATTGCCACGGTTGAACGGGGAACTGACCCGTACAACCAATCAATTGAAGCTGTTTGCCAACCTGGTAGAAGAAGGAAGCTGGGTGGAGGCTGCGATTGATACGGCAGATAAGGACAGGACACCGCCAAAGCCGGATACCCGCAAAATGCTGCTGCCGGTAGGACCGGTAGTGGTATTTGGCGCCAGCAATTTTCCGTTTGCCTTTTCTACGGCAGGCGGCGATACGGCCAGCGCGTTGGCCTCCGGCTCCACTGTTGTCATCAAAGGACATTCAGCACATGCAAAAACCTCTCAACTGGTATTTGACGCTATCAAAAAAGCGATCGACGCAACCGGCGTTCATCCTTTTACCGTGCAGCATGTGCTCGGCGCCGGCAGCACGGTCGGAGCGGCATTGGTGCAGCACCCCTTTACCGCAGGCGTGGGTTTCACCGGATCATTCAACGGCGGCACAGCCCTGTGGGATCTCGCCAATAAAAGAGAACGTCCCATACCTGTTTTTGCTGAAATGAGCAGCATCAATCCGGTGGTGTTGCTGGAAGATGCGCTGCAGCATAACGGGGCTGCCATTGCAAAAAGTTATGCTGCCTCCATCACCCTCGGTATGGGCCAGTTTTGTACCAATCCAGGCTTGCTGCTGGCGGTAAAGAGCGCAGCCCTGGATGACTTTATAGCCGGGCTGGGTAAAGAAATTGAGCAGGTGATACCGCAAAAAATGCTGCATACGGGTATACATGCATCCTATGCCAAAGGGCTGGAGAACGCCCTGGCGCAAAAGGGAATTGAAAAAGTAGCCCAGTCGGGAAAACAACCCGCGGCAGAAGAAGCCTTCCCGACAGTGGCCAAAGTAGCGGCCGCCACTTTTCTCGGCAATCCCCGTTTCAGGGAAGAAGTGTTTGGCCCCTATTCGCTGGTGGTGGTGTGCGACAGCAAAGAGCAACTGAAAGAAGTGCTGAGCGCATTGCACGGGCAGTTGACCACCACCGTGATGGCAACAGATAAGGATATAGAAACCAACGACGATATTATAGCGCTGCAAACCACACTGGCAGGCAGGATCATATTGAATGATGTACCTACCGGGGTGGAAGTGTGCGCCAGCATGGTGCATGGCGGTCCTTTTCCTTCCACCACCGATGGGAGGTATACATCTGTCGGCACCACTGCCATCAAACGCTGGGTGCGCCCGGTCTGCTTCCAGGGATTCAAAGACAGTATGCTGCCTGATGCCCTTAAGAACAGCAACCCGCTGAATATCTGGCGCATCGTAAACAACGAATGGAAAAAAGGCGCTGTATAGCTTCAGGCGCAGGTGAAATGGCTTGCGGAAAACCCTTGTCAGGTTGAGGGTAGCCCGCCGCAGCGGGCAAATAAAATCTTTGGCATTTTTGCTACAAACAGGTAGGGGCTGACCAAAAAGCTCGTGGAACGTCTTTGCGAGGGAGGAACGACCGAAGCAATCTCTTTGATTAATAAAGGTTTAAATATTTGAGATTGCTTCACTTCGTTGCCAATGACGACCTTTTTGGTCAGCCCCATATGTGCATCTGCAGATAAGGTAATAAGGTTTTTGAGCTACTGTTCCGGGTTTTCGCAGTCGGAAAAAACTGTCCACTGGGGGTCGGCTCTGCCAGACCCCGGGTGGACGAATGAAACGCTTACAGTTCAGTTTCTCCGCTATATAAAATACCACCGGATATTTAGGATATGTTGTTGTGTCATCGGCATAACCCGTTTGTAGACAAAAGAGTGTAATTTTCAATTATGCGCCATAAGCGTTATCCTGACTGTAGAAAAACGACACAGTCACCCGGCTATTTTACCGCGGCATCTTATATACCGGCACCGTACTGCAGGGCTCCCCAAACATGAGACTTTTTACCACCGGGCGCAGCTTTTGGGTGATGGCCACGTAGGCTCCCTCCGGAATGGTGGCATCTCCGCAGCCCTTAATAACAATTCTTTTGCCGGCATATTCATCCGGCGATAAGGCGGCTATTTTTTCCAGCATACTGGATTGGATAAGCTCTTTTTCAGAACCAAAAAAAATTGCCCTTGCGTAAGGTCCGGCGTGGGTAGCCACCAGCATATAGGCCCACATGGGAATGATGGCATCGGCAGTATTGGTAATGGCCAGGTTTTTACCATCATATATGCTCCAGTCTGTATTTTTCAATGCCTCACGGAAATCCTTTTCTTTCAGGATCAGTTCCCGGAACAGGTAGTTTTTAATATCAAATACCACGATCTCTCCCTGCGGATAATATTCCTTCAGATCGATAGTGACAATACCACTTTCCGCTACCCGGTTTATGATTGCTTCGCTCATATGGCAAAATTACAAATAAAAGCACGGCTGCCGAACACAGGCGTGCACCCGTAAGGAAAAAGAATTCCCCGATTTCTGTCATATTTTTAAAATACTGTTCCTACGAATTGGACGATATTTGGCTTACCCTTACCTTTGCCGCACTATTGCCCACATACCTTAAAATATTTTAATATATGCCTATCAAGGGTAAAATCAAGCAAATTATCGGAGCCGTCATAGACGTGCAATTTGAAGGACAATTACCGGAGCTGTACAATGCGCTGGAACTGAAACGTGAATCCGGTGAAAAACTGGTACTGGAAGTGCAGCAGCACCTGGGAGAAGACAGTGTACGTACCATTGCAATGGATGGCACCGAGGGACTGGTAAGAGGAATGGAAGTGGTGGATACCGGGAAAGCGATTGCCATGCCTACCGGCGAGGGCATCAAGGGAAGGCTGTTTAACGTAACCGGTGACCCGATCGATGGTTTGCCTGCGGTAGATAAAACAAATGGTCGTCCTATTCACGCCATGCCTCCTGCTTTTGAAAACCTGAGCGTATCCACAGAGGTGCTGTTTACGGGTATCAAAGTGATCGACCTGATTGAGCCTTATGCGAAAGGTGGTAAAATCGGGCTGTTTGGTGGCGCCGGTGTGGGTAAAACCGTACTGATCCAGGAACTGATCAATAATATTGCAAAGGGATATGGTGGTATTTCAGTATTTGCCGGCGTGGGCGAGCGTACCCGTGAAGGAAATGACCTGTTGCGTGAAATGATCGAAGCAGGCATCATGTCCTATGGAGATGATTTCAAGCACAGCATGGAAGAAGGCGGATGGGACCTGAGCAAAGTGGACCTGGAAAAGCTGAAAGACTCTAAAGCTACTTTTGTATTCGGACAGATGAACGAACCTCCCGGAGCGCGTGCACGGGTAGCACTGAGCGGACTTACCGTTGCGGAATATTACCGCGATGGCGATGGCACCGGCCAGGGTCGCGACATTCTTTTCTTCGTGGATAATATCTTCCGTTTCACCCAGGCAGGTTCCGAGGTATCTGCCCTGCTGGGACGTATGCCTTCCGCAGCCGGTTACCAGCCTACGCTGGCAACAGAGATGGGACTGATGCAGGAAAGAATCACTTCTACCAAAAACGGTTCTATCACTTCCGTACAAGCGGTATATGTACCTGCGGATGACCTTACCGATCCGGCGCCGGCAACAACATTTGCCCACCTGGATGCTACTACGGTATTGAGCCGTAAAATTGCCGACCTCGGTATCTATCCTGCTGTGGATCCGCTGGATTCCACTTCCAGGATCCTGACTCCGCAGATCGTGGGTGATGCACACTATAACTGTGCCAACCGCGTGAAGCTGATCTTACAACGTTATAAGGAACTGCAGGATATTATCAACATCCTGGGTATGGACGAGTTGAGCGATGAAGACAGAAGCACCGTATTCCGTGCCCGTAAAGTACAGCGTTTTCTGTCTCAGCCATTCCACGTGGCAGAGCAGTTTACCGGTCTGAAAGGGGTATTCGTAAGCATAGAAGACGCCATCAGGGGCTTCAACATGATCATGGATGGTGAAGTGGATGACTACCCGGAAGCGGCTTTCAACCTGGTAGGTACTATTGAAGACGCGATCGAAAAAGGTAAAAAACTGCTGGAAGCGGCGAAAGGTTAACAGCAAAATCAATACTGGATGGAACTGGAAATATTAACACCGGAGCGCAAATTGTACAGTGGTGAAGTGTACGGGGTACAACTGCCGGGTATCAGCGGTTCGTTTGAAGTGCTGGACAAGCATGCGCCGCTGGTAAGCGCCCTGAAAGAGGGAACATTGAAGATATTGAAGGACAAAACGACCGTTACTGCCACCTTCACTATTACAGGCGGTTTTGCGGAAGTCCTGAACAATAAGGTATCGGTGCTGGCAGAAGGCGCCGTGGAAGTATAAGATCGTTTCAGAATATATTGCAGAACCGGTGGAAAAAACCACCGGTTTTTTTATCTCCCACTCGTATATATAACTGATCCCCGGTGGCAATAGTACAAAATAATTAGTCTACAAATTTGATAGACTAATTATTTTGTTTATTTTCGCTCTATAAAGATTTCCCGGTCATACAATTCAATGCCACGATGTTGCATGTGCGCCTAAGCAGTCTATTTTCCAGTTAATATAGTTCAGATAAACAAATATGTATGGTGCTGTGGCCGAGTGGTGAGGCACGGCTCTGCAAAAGCCGATACACCGGTTCAAATCCGGTCAGCACCTCAAAATATTCAGGGACAGGTGATCAGACTGATAGAGACCTTACTGCTTTTCCCCTATAGATGTACCTGTAAGAAACGATATTCAAATGCAATGGTTGTTTATCAAAACTGTTTTGAAATGCAACTATCGTTTTAGTAAGGTGTTACAGGAAAATTGCTACATAGCGTAAAAGAAAAATGGACGATAAAAAGTTCTATCATCCACTTTCTTTCCTTAAAACTAACATAGAGTACGGACTCTCTCTGTTTTAATGAACAGCGTTCTAATTTATTTCACCCGTTTATAATTATAAAAAATTCACTTGTGATAAGGCTATGACCATCTGCACCGGGAGGATAAGATCATCTCATGATACTATTGTAAACAACGGACAGGTTTTGTGTCGCATGTCAAACAAAAACTGTGCCTCTCTTTGTTATGATCCGTTAAACCTGGTATTCCCGCATATTTACCTGCTGTCCGAAGTTTGCAAACTTCGGATACCATATGCTCTTAACCTTCTCCGACGGTAGATAACCCTCGTTCCTGCCAGATGATCTTTGACGCAGGGTTGTTAAGCGTGGTGATCCTCAGGAACTGCTTTGCCGCATAGGTGATTCGTTACCAATGGATGAGCATCGCGGCGCGCAGTGACGGTGGACCCTCACTCCGGCAACGTATCATGCAAGGCACGTTGCGTAAGTTTTGCTGTTCTCGTTTGTATTTAAATCAAAGCATTTTTTCCTGCTTCTTCTCCAGCAAACGCTCCGGTCTTTCAGTTATTTCATCTTTTTCTTTCAACATCCCCTCGTACAGCCTTTAATTTTCCTATAATACTTCCAGCCTTTTTTAAATGGGATTGATCGCAGCGTTATAGAAAACAGAAGCTGGCTGAGCACAGTTTTCGAAAGCATTATTTGAAATGATGCTTATCGCCTGTTCCTCGCCCGGGCAGCAAGGCTCTGCAGGAGGAGATATTGCGGGGAAGGGATGTAATGGCCATCTGCACCGGAAGGATAAGGTCATCTCATGTATTATCTGCTGCTGATTTCCGGGTGAAGGCTTAATATTGCAATATGCCAAACCCTTTTTTCCGGTTCAAATCGTTTACCGTTTTCCAGGATCAGTGTGCCATGAAGGTAACAACGGAGGCCTGTTTGCTGGGCGCCTGGTTTGCAGCTAAAAGATTAACGGCAGAAAAGATACTTGATATCGGGGGCGGCACCGGTTTGCTGAGCCTGATGCTCGCGCAATACATGCCGGCGCAACTGTATGTTATTGAAAAGGATGATGATGCCTTCCGGCAAATGAAGCAGAACATTGAAGCAAGTCCCTGGAAGGATAATATCCATCCCATACATGGCGATGTATTAGAATATAAGCCTGTTCACCGGTTCGATTTTATTATTACCAATCCTCCCTTTTATGAAAATGAATTGAAGTCGCCTGATGCCCGGAAGAATATGGCGCTGCATGATACATCCCTGACACTGGAAAAGCTGATAACAGCAATAGCCGGCCTGCTGGCAGACGATGGGTGCTTTGGCATTCTCCTGCCGCATTCTAAAACACAAACCTGCATACAGCTTGCCGCGGCAAAAGGATTTTTTCCTCTTGAACACCTGGAAGTGAGACAAACACCCGGCCACAATTTTTTCAGGAGCATTCTGCTGTTTTCAGGAAATAAGCCCAGAACAATAACCATGCACGAAATGACGATCCGGGATGCCTCCGGTAACTATACGGACCCCTTCAGTGATTTACTGAAAAGCTATTACCTGCATTTATAGCTGCCGCCCAATCCGGCTCAATGATAATTGGCAATCCTGATAAGGGACTTCACATCGGTAACTATTATTTTTCTACCCTGTGTAGTAAGATATCCCTTATCCCTGAATTCACTCAATACCCGCACCACGTTTTCGCGGGCCGTGCCTACCAGGCTGGCCAGGTCATCCCGGCTCATATTGATCTCCACCAAAGCCGCATTACCGGTTTTATATTTTTCGCGAAGCACCACCAACTGCAGTGCTGTTCTCTCCCGGACTGATTTTTGAGAAAACAGGGAAATGCTGTTTGCCATTACGGCAAATTCATGGCTAAGGGTTTTCAGTAATTGGCGGCTAAGCCCTTCAGAAAGCTGAAGGGTTTTCAAAAAGTCTTCTTTCGGAATAAAGCTCACAATACTTTTCTCCAGCGCCGCGGCTGAGTCTGTATACCGGTCATCCGCCAGCACCGAGGAGTATCCGATCAACTCACCCGTGTTGGC
Organism: Chitinophagaceae bacterium; assembly: GCA_037190885.1. Lineage (GTDB taxonomy): Bacteria > Bacteroidota > Bacteroidia > Chitinophagales > Chitinophagaceae > Agriterribacter. The sequence goes on along the minus strand of JBBCJQ010000018.1, from coordinate 145,964 downwards.
AACATAAATAATATGCTCCTTACCGGTTTCATTTACTTTATATTTTTTTACTTTTCCTGACTTAATGAAAAATATCCCGGAGGGAAACGCTCCCTCCCTGAAAACAACTTCTCCTTTCAGGTACACCTGTTCGGTCTGGTTGGCTGTGAGCATAGCAAAATCTTCCGCCGGCAGTCCCTGCAGGATAGATTGACTTTTGAAATCCCATTTCTCGATCGGGAAGATGTCTTTTATGCTCACGGCTCAAATGTAGCGCATAATAAATTGATAAATATTACTTTTTGCAGTGATAATATTTACCGCTTTATCATCATTCCCGTAATAGTTTTGCAGTATGAATACCGACATTACCTTCAGCAGCGATGCGGAACTGAACAAGGTGTACCCGGAATACGTGCAGAAGCTTTCGCGCAGGCACTGGACACCCCTGCTGATAGCCATGGAGTCTGCACAGTTCCTGGCCAACAACGAGGAGGTTGCCATACTGGATATCGGCAGCGGGGTGGGAAAGTTTTGTATTGCCGGCGGCTACTTCCACCCAAGGTCCAGTTTTGTGGGAGTGGAGCAAAGGGAACAGCTTGTGCAGCTCGCGAATGAAACCCGGGATCTGATAGGGCTTCACAATGTGAAGTTTATGTGCAGCAATTTCACGCAGGTGGATTTCGATCAATACGATCATTTCTATTTCTATAACTCTTTTTACGAAAATCTTACAGGCACGGACAAAATAGACGACAGCATCGACTATTCTGCCGAGCTATACAACTACTATACCCGTTACCTTTTTAAGCAACTGGATAAGAAACCTGCAGGTACCCGCCTGGTAACCTATCACAGCCTGGAGGACGAAGTGCCGCCCGGTTATCATGTCGTTAATTCCAGCAGGCATGAGACTTTGAAATTCTGGGTTAAGATATGATGTTCAGACCAATATTATTTGATACCCTTAAGAACTATAGCCGGCAGCAGTTTTTAAGAGATGTAATGGCAGGCATTATTGTAGGAGTTGTGGCATTACCCCTGGCTATTGCCTTTGGCATTGCCTCCGGGGTATCACCCGAAAAAGGACTCTATACGGCAGTAATAGCAGGATTCATTATTTCGGCCCTGGGAGGATCCACCGTACAAATTGGCGGACCTACCGGCGCTTTTATTGTAATTGTGTATGGTATCGTACAGCAATACGGTATCAACGGGTTGATCATAGCCACCTTTATTGCAGGTGTGATGCTGGTGCTGATGGGCTTTGCAAGACTGGGTTCTGTCATTAAATATATTCCTTATCCCCTCATTATTGGCTTTACCAGTGGCATTGCCCTTATTATCTTTTCGTTGCAGATCAAGGATTTTCTCGGGCTGGATATGACTGTGCCGGCAGGTTTTTTTGAGAAGTGGGTTGCTTATTTTCATCACTTGTCCTCCATTAACCTTTATGCCGTATTGTTATCTGTAGCAACAGTGGCGATAGTGTTGCTCTGGCCAAGAATCACCTCTAAGATCCCGGGGTCATTGGTGTCCATCATCGTTACTACTTCCGCTGCACACCTGCTGGCTCTGCCGGTTGAAACGATCGGCAGCCGTTTCGGTGAAATACCTTCCGGTCTTCCGGCGCCTGTTTTCCCTGATCTTGATTTTGATACGGTCAAAAATCTGATACAGCCTGCTTTTACCATAGCCCTTTTATGCGGCATAGAATCCCTGCTTTCCGCAGTAGTGGCAGATGGGATGACCGGGCACAACCACAAGTCAAATATAGAGCTGGTGGGACAGGGCGCAGCCAATATATTTTCGTCAATCTTCGGGGGCATTCCGGCTACCGGCGCCATCGCCCGTACGGCTACCAACATCAAAAACGGCGGCCGTACCCCTGTTGCAGGCATGGTACATGCGGTGGTGTTACTACTGATCATTTTATTTGTGGGTAAATGGGCGGCCCTGATCCCGATGGCTACGCTTGCGGGGATTCTGGTGGTAGTAGCCTACAATATGAGCGAGTGGCAACATTTTGCCAGCATGTTGAAAGGTCCAAAAAGTGATGTCGCTGTTTTGCTTATTACTTTTATACTGACCGTACTTGTTGACATAACGGTTGCAATAGAGATAGGAATGGTAATTGCTGTCCTTTTATTTTTACGGCAGATGATACAATCCAGTCGCGTGCATGTTGTCAAAAAAGGGAAAGAAGGGGCGATCGTCCTTGAAGGCGAACATAAGATCCCACCGGAAGCAGAGGTCTTCGAAATAACCGGTCCGCTGTTCTTTGGAGCAGCTTATAAATTCAGGGATGCCATAAAATTCATTAAAGATCCTCCGGAATTTCTGATCATCAGGATGCTGCATGTGCCCATTATAGATGCTACCGGCATCAAAGTCATCCGTGACGTATATAATGATACTAAAAAAAGAGGAACCAGGCTATTGCTGAGTGAAGTACAGAGCGGGCAGGTGATGCAGGAGCTGAAAGATGCACGGCTATTGTTCGCCATCGGCAAAGCCAATGTTACAGATAGTTTTGAAAAAGCGTTGAAACGATGTGAAGTATTGATAGCCGAAACACGGCAGACCAGCATCCGGAATACGTAAGTTCCCGGAATCATATACGGTCATTGCAATCCTGTACGGAAGCAGGTTGATCACAACACCAGTTGCGCATGCAATCGTTCCAGGGTTTCATCCAGATTCCAGGAAAAGCCCACATGCACTTTTGAAGACTGGATGATGGTGCTGCGTACGGCTGTCAGCCAGCGAAAGCGGGAAGCCATATCCAGCTTTGCAATGGGTCCGCCATCTGCCGCGCCTGCCGCTATTTTTTCAAAGGACAGCAGGTGTTGCCGCACCTCACCCAGATCGGTCTGATCGCAAAAGCATACTACCCGCTGTTCGTTGAGCGTGAATTTTGTTTTGAGATATTTTTCTTTTTTGCAATAGAGGATAATGCCGGTATTGATGAATTCTTCCCGCTGTACCCTGGGCACAATGCGCACCACCGCATATTCAAATAAGTGTTGCTGCATGTTTGGCTTCGTTTACAAAAATGGAAGAATGGGATAACCTTGTTGACAGAAACTGTGTGTACACCGAGCGTTGTTGCGCGGGAGGCCCTTCCGGACCGGTTCCCGGCAGCCAGTCATCGGGAATGAGTGCAACAATATCGTTCAGGCGTTCTTCGGTCAATACCGGCTTCAGTATGGCATCGGCTTCATCCAGCTTTGTTGCCCGGGGCAACAGAACATGATCCCGTACCTGGATAAACGGCTTGTCTGCAGTTTCTTTCCAGTGGTGCCAGTTGTGATGAAAATACAATGCTGCTCCATGGTCTATCAGCCATAACTCTTTGTGCCACATCAGCATATTGGTATTTCGGGCTGTGCGGTCTACATTCATCAGCAGACAGTCCAGCCATACTATTTTACTGGCCAGCAGCGGATCGAGTGGATTGACTGCAGGGTCATAATTGATGGCACCTGACAGATAGTGTACACCAAGATTCAGTCCTGTGCTGGCTTTCAGCAGGTCCTGTATTTCCTCGTCAGGCTCTGTTCTGCCGAATGCTTCATCTACGATAGCGTATACCAGTTCCGGCACTTTGAACCCCAATACCCGCGCCGTTTCCGCACCGATCACATCTGCTATCAGGGCTTTCACCCCCTGGCCGGCACCCCTGAATTTCAACGCGTACATGAAGCCGTCATCGGCTTCTACGATCGCAGGCAGCGATCCTCCTTCCCTGAGCGGTGTGATATAATTGGTAACCTGTACAGTCCTTAGTGACACGTTGGCTTATTTATGATATACCGCAAATATAAGGGGTTCCAACCTTTGGAAGATTGGAACCCCTTCTCTAGGGATTGGGGGTCAATAAATAAGCGGCTACATCTGCCAGTTGCTGTTCCGACATACCCGCAACCACCGGCTCCGGCATCAGGCTTTTCTCCTGCTTCTTCCGCGTGGTGATATTGTCTACCGGTATGGTGTGCAATTGTCCCGTTACATCTTTGATGGTAATGGTCTGTTTGTTTTCACTCACCAGGAATCCGAAATAAGCCGTTCCGTCTTTGGTATTGATCAGCCAGGCTTCATAACCCAGTAGTATAGCCGCACTTGGATAAATGATAGCATCCAGCAGGCCTGTTTTGTCAAATTTTTTCCGGATATTGGTCAGCGCCGGTCCGATGTCCATTCCTGCTGCCCCCACTTTATGACAGGAAGCGCAAAACCCGGTAAATACCATTTTACCTGCTGCTGCATCGCCGGTCAGAGCGGCTATATCTGCAATGCTGAAGGTCTTTTCGGCGCCGGCCTGCTTAAAATAATTACCGGCCTGCACCCGAACGGTCACATCGGGATTATTAAAAATTGCTTCTTCCATTACCGGCACCAGGTCCTGTGGAAATTTATTCTCCGCTGCCAGCGCTATCAGCAGTTGCCCACCGACAGAATCCGCTGCGATCTGTTTCAGTCGCCTTTCGCGTGTCACCAACGGAAGGTTTTGATCAAAAATAGCCTGCATGCGGGCCCTGATAGCTGCCGCTTTTCGTTCATAAGCGGTATTCAGCCCGATATTTTTCCAGTTCAGCAAATCAAACCAGTCGTTGCCCTGCCGGAACACCAGCCAGTAATTCGCCTGTTCCGCCGCATCCGGCAGGTCTGATCGGCTGATAGCTAACATAGCTTCCGCCGCCTTCCGGTCTTTGATAAAGGCAATGGCAGTGATGGCTTTTCGTCTTTCTGCAAGCGACAGGTCCGGGTTGGTTCCCCTTGCCATCAGGTCTTCCAGGGCAGCCACCGGGTGCAGTTCCCAGGCCCAGTCCGTCATTTTATCATTCCAGTCAGAAGGTCTCGATCCAGGGGCCAGCAGTTGTTTGATATCGGAGTATATGTCCTCCTCATGCCCCTGCAATCCCTGGCTTACGGCATTCAGGTACCAGCGGTCATCTCCTTCATATTGCCGGATGATATCAAGATATATGCTCCGGGTGTTTTCAAATGGCAGGTACTGCAATGCCAGGGCTACTTCTCTTCTTACATAAGAAGAGGGATCCGCCTTCAACTGGTCTATATAAGGAAATATATCGTTTACGTATACCCGCAGTGCACGGAAAGCAACGGCACGCGTATCATCGTCCGGGTCTTTCAGCAGGTCTTCCACTTTTTTCCTGCCCTGGTCTCCCAGTGCCGTCAGCAGCCAGGTGGCCCTTGCGCGTATATAAGGATTTTTGTCCTTCAGCAATGCCGCTACCTTATCTGCTACGGCATCACCCTGCTTTTGAAGCGCCAGGTAACCCAGGTGCCTGACATGGATGGCGGGGTTGCGAAAAGCTTCTATCTGTCCTTCGGTGGTTTCCAGGTTGATAACAGGTGCGCGCAGCTTTTTTTTCCTGGGCGCTATCCGGTATATCCTGCCATAGGCCAGTGAATCGTGGGTCTGGTGCCCGCCTACCACGGGATCATACCAGTCGGCCACATACACGGCGCCGTCGGTTCCTATGGCTACATCGCTGGGGCGAAACCAGTTTTCTTTCCGGTTAGCGAAGGCGGTATCGTTCCATACATATAAGGCATTATCCTCCTGTACTGAGGTAATAAAATTCGTTCTGTCACCAGGGAGCCAGCCCGATTTTTCTCTCCGGGGCGTATATCCGAAAATAACATTCCTGCCGGCGTCTGCACTCAGCAGCATACCGCGGTATTTTTCTCCGAGTCCGTCGCCTTCATTCAATACAATACCGGTGGGTGAACCTGCTCCACTCCGGTCACCTATGGGCATTACACCGGGGTCTTCCTGGTGCCAGTGGGCTGTAAATATCTCCTGGTCGGGCCGTTGATCTGCCTGCCAGGAACGGGTACCGTCTTTACTGAAAAAGCCGGCGTTGCCGCCTTCCATCAGCCAGGACACGCGGCAGGCCGCCACTTCATCATCGTTGTCATTTTGCCAGTAGTTACCCCGCGAATCCATTGTCAGCTCATAGGCGTTCCTGAAATTATGCCCCTGCACTTTCAGCCCTGTTCCATCCGGGTTGATGCGCAGGGCCAAACCACCTACCCATACTCTGCCGTCGTCACTCTTCAGGTTGCCCTCATTTTTTGTGTTATAGGGTGTGCCACCTGTGTACATACTGCCCGACCGCAGCGTCCAGCCAGACTTATCGGTAACCATATGCGGACCTGCATTACCTACATTAAAATGCCATTTCCCATCGGGACCGGTCAGTAATGCATGCAGGGAATGATCATGGTCTGTTCCGCCAAAACCGGTCAGGAATATCTCTGTTTTATCCGGCACATCATCGCCATCCTCATCTGTATATACAATGATATTGGGTGTGCAGGAAACCACTACCTTATTACCGATCACGGCTATTCCCATGGGCGATACCAGCAGGCTGTCCTGTACAAACACTTTAACAGAGTCGGCAACCCCGTCATTGTCCGTATCTTCCAGTATGATGACCCTGTCGCCGGCGGCATTTGTCTTGAAATTGGGATTCGTGTTATTGAACTTGCGATAGTTTACCGCTTCAGTTACCCATATCCTTCCTTTGGCATCAACGTCCATATTTGTAGGATTGTACAATAACGGTGTGGTTGCCCATAGGGTTACTTCCAGGTCATCCGGCACATACAGATCTTCGCTGATGGCAGATTTGTTTTTTTCGTTACAGGCAAGAAAGATACAGATGCAGACTGCACAGATAACAAGATTGGATCGCATTCGCGCATACATTATAACGGTTAAGAGAATAAGCTTCGCAGGTAGCTGAGGTTTTTCCGGTAGCTGGTAACAATATCGGCGCCGGATGGTATAGCGCCTTCTATCTGCATCCAGTGATTGCCGGTATAGCCGGTTTCATATATAGCGTCGCTGATGGCTTCCCAATCCAGGGTGCCGCCTTCGAGCAGGGAACCGTTTTCCTTCATATGCAGCTCACAGATCATTTCTTTTTTCAACTTTTTAAACTCCACTATGGTATCATGCCCTGCATCCTGGGTATTCCTGAAGTCATAATACACTTTCAGGTTGCCCGATCCCACTTTATCAATGATCTCCATATGCTCCTTTGCGTCCAGGTACGATTCAATGCCCAGGATGACACCCTGCTTCTCCGCATACGGTGTCAGTTTTTTCAGGATATCAACAACGGTTTTTTTCCTGGCATTGTCGTTTCGCAGGTCGCTGGCATTAAAAAAGGCCAGGAGCAACACCTGCACCCCCAGGTTTTTGGTAGCATCAATGGACCCGGTTACCCACTCTTCGGTTCGGTTATCGCTGTGAAAAGGAACCCTGTTATACACTCCCATTGCCAGGCTGGTAATGGCTATGCCGGAGGCGGCCGAAGCTTTTAGATATGCCTGCTGGATATCTGTCTTTCTTATATGCAGGTTGTTGTCTGCGGAGCCCATATCCACCATAATGCCTTCCAGCCCTATCTGCCGGGCCACATCAAAAGCTTCTATATTGCTGCCTTTGCCTATCGACCAATCGCATGCTCCGATCTTAAAATGTGTACGCCGGGGTGCTGCCATCAGGTTCCGGAATACCGGCGTCTGGAGCAGGGCAGAGAGCATCAGCGTTTTCTTCAGCAATAATCGTCTGGATAACATAACTGCGGCTTTTTAATGTTTTCTAAATATATTGATTATTTATAAATACGGTAGCCTCTCTATGTTCTGGTGAAAATAATATAAAAAATGGTGAAGCCATAACTACGGGGCAAATATGCCTGCGTAGCGGAGCACATCGGTTCCTTTACTATTTTTGGGATATGTTTACGTTAAACAGCTCCAGGGCTGCCATATATGCCACCATCATCTTTATAGTAACCACACTCCTGGGCTACCAGTTTCCCGGGCATTCCATCATAAGTTCGGGATTGCTGATAGCCATTTTTCTGACCATATTCATCCGGCATGCCTATTCTACCATTATTGCCGGTGCATTAAGCATCGCGCTAGCGATCATATACCCGGTGATACACCAGTATCAGACCGGCGATATGATCCGGACGACTGAAAATTTGTTTATTATCCTGCTGCTGTTTTCTGCTACCCTGCTGGCCTGGTATATCAAATCACTGCTGGTGCACCTGCAGTTTGACCGCACGCATATGACATCCCTGTTTGAAAATGCTACAGAAGGCATCGTACTTACCGACGGATCAGGAACCATTGTGCTGGCCAACCCGTCGGCAGAGCAGATATTCGGCTACGATTCGCACGAACTGATCGGAAAGCCCATAGAAGTACTGATCCCAAAAAAGTTCTATCCTCATCATACGACATTGCGGAAAGAGTTTTATCAGAATCCTTCCAACCGCACCATGGGCTCCGGAAGGGACCTGTACGCCGTACGAAAAAACGGAACAGAGTTCCCGGTAGAAGTAAGCCTGAGCCATTACCACCAAAACCAGGAACAGTACGTCATCGCATTTGTGGTAGATATTACCGCACGAAAAGATACGGAGAAAAGCATACGACAGAAGCAAATGGAACTGGAAGCCATTACACAGGAGGTGCAGCTGCTCAATACGCAACTGGAAGCCAAAGTGGAAGAAAGGACGGCAATTCTAAAAGACGCCCTGGAAAAGCTGGAGCAGTCGCAGGAGGAACTGAACGAGGCTCTGAAAAAGGAGAAGCAGCTCAACGAGCTGAAAAGCCGGTTTGTATCCATGGCATCCCATGAGTTCCGGACTCCCCTTAGCACGATCCTTTCTTCTGCCACGCTGGTGTCGAAATACCCGCTTACCGAAGATGAAAAAAAACGGGAAAAACATTTAATCCGTATCAAGGATGCTGTGAACCATATGAATGAATTGCTGGAAGACTTTCTTTCTCTCGGCAAGCTGGAAGAAAACAAGATCGGTTTTAACCCGGTTGAGTTTGCGCCGAAAGATTTCGTGGAAGAAATAGTAGATGAAATGAGGGTACAGGCAAAAAATGGACAAACCATTATTTTTGACTACCAGGGGAAAGATAACTTTAATACGGACAAGAGAGTGCTGAAGGTTACCCTGCTGAATCTTTTATCGAATGCTATTAAGTTTTCGGGGGAAGACCAACCGATCCATATGCAGGTGGTCAATAGCGACGATACGCTGCATATTTCCATAAAAGACAGGGGGATCGGCATACCGGAGGAAGATATCCCATACCTGTTCGATACTTTTTTCCGGAGCAAAAATGCGTCGAATATACAGGGTACAGGTCTGGGATTGCCGATCATAAAACGCTACCTGCAGCTATTACACGGCAACATAAAAATAAAAAGTACGATCGGCGAAGGCACCGAAGTGCAGATCACCATTCCCCGGGAGATATCCTCCTAAAAGCTCACCGCCACCCCGCCAAAGTAATTCCGCGCCGGCGCGGGGTTGAAGAAGCGGTTGCCGAAAGCATTCAGGTCGTTGCCGAGACTATACAATTGATTCAACCCGTTGTCCATGCCCGCAAACAGGTTTAATGTCAGGCTTTCCAGTTTTTTACTCCAGCCCAGCTTAACATTTAATAAGCGATAGTTATCTGCAAAGAAAGTATTGGCATCATTCAACGGCATGCCGGATGTATAGCTGAAAGATGCGTTCAGGTAAAGTCCGGGGCGGGAGAAAATGTCAGCACCGAAGGAAGCAATTTGTCTTGCCACACCAGTCAACCGGTTCCCGGAATAGTCGTGAAGTCCCTGGGCATTCTCCATTTCGTATTTTTTGAACCTGAAGTCATTGATGGCTGCGCTTCCCCATATTTTTATGTTCCCGACAAACCGGTTGCTGTTCTTTATCAGCAGGTAATCGGTATATATCTCCAACCCTTTCTGGCTGGTACTTCCGGCATTTACAAAATAATCTGCCCCCGCGTCCGTACGCCTTACTACGATAGCATCCCTTAGTCCGAAGTCAAAAGCCGTAACATCAAACTGCCATCTGCCATTAAAAGCATGTCCTTTGAAGCCGATTTCCCTGTTCCATCCGAACTCCGCCTGCAGATCGCTGTGGATGCTTCCTTCCGAGGGTCTTATTTCCGAAACTGTGGGCGGAGAAAACCCTTTCGCAACCGAACCATACACCGACAAGCTGTTGCTGATACGATACAAAGCGGCTACCCGTGGCAGCAGTTGCTCTTTAAGCTGCTTGCTTTTTTTGTTGTCATCAGCATCCGTAGGTCTGCGATAGGTGAAGTTGTAAAAGTTGCTGCTGACACCTGCCTGCACCTGGAACCTGTTGTCCACCCACCATTCACCCTGTAAAAAGGGATATACTTGTGATGCGCTTATCCGGTCTTTATACTGTACGGTGTCCCGCACTCCCTGCCGGTTCCCGTAGTTGTTAATAACACTGTAATTATATGTCCACTCCAGGCCCGCCGAAAATTTCAGGCTATGCCTGCCCAGGTCTTCCCGGTATGTTATTTTGCTCCGCAACCCGGGGTTGGTTTCAGCCCTCGTTTCAAAGTTGGCAAGAAACGGGTTTTTGAAATCTGTGTAGGAAAATACCAGGGACGTAACCTGGCTCCACTTGTCGTTGATCCGGAATTCGTTGCTTACACCGGTCAACAGCGTTTTATTATAAATACCCACTTTCAGTTCCTGTACACCGGGCCGGGCCTGCCTGGGGTTTTCCTCCATCTGCTCTGCAGTGAGTCCCCCCGGCGTCTGGTAAAACATATCCGCATACAATGCCACCCAGTTCAATTGATTGCGGCTGTTCAACAGGGCGGTCCCGTTCCATTGTAACACATCCCGGCGCATCTTCGTATTGTCGCGATAGCCGTCGGACTGCAGGTGACTTTGATTGAAAGATGAGCTGAAATTTTTATTATGGTATTTCCATTGGGCATTTTCGCCAAACAATCCAAAGGAGCCCCCGGTGAGCTGCAGGCTTCCCCGGTGAGCAGGCTCATCCTGAAGCAGCTCTTCATTGGTATGCAGCAACACAACGCCGCCGGTATTTGCACCATACAGGCTGCCGCCCGGTCCCTTCAGTATTTCCACCTGACGCATTCCGGATTGATCCAGCAGGTTAAAGTAGCTGTTGCCGCCGGCGTCCGTAAAGGGGATATCATTCCAGTACACTTTAATATTACGCACCCCGAATGGTGACCGGAGCAAGCTTCCCCGGATGCTCAGGCGGTAGCTTCCGGGAGAACGTTCTTCCATACGCACCCCCGGCACTACGTTTAATGAAGGCAACAGGGAGACCGGTGAGAATCGCTGCATCTCTCTCTGCCCCACAACACTTACTGCCACCGGCACTTCCAGCAACCGGCGGTTGGATTCGTACCCTTTAATTACCACTTCCGATAGGGAGGGAACCGTATCTGTAACCTGCCCGGACACACGGGGAACCGCAGCCAAACAAAGGAAGATAAACTTCAGTAACTTCATATGTCAAATGTAATCAATCGCCTTTAATAAGAATAGGCGAAGAGTTGTGGTTTGGCCACAATTACACCATCAATAGGATAAATTAAATTGTTATGCGATATAGCACATTGATCCTGACAGGACTTGCTTTGGTTTGCAGCTTTGCGGGATTTACCCAGAACGCAGATGAAAAAGCCATCCAAAAAATTATGAGCGACCAGGAACAATACTGGAACCAGGGCGACCTGGATAATTTTGTAAAGGGATACTGGAAAAACGATTCTGTAATGTTCATTGGCAGCAAGGGCATTGTTTACGGGTATGACAACACATTGGAGCGTTACAAAAAAAGCTACCCGGACAGGGAACAAATGGGTAAGCTGAAGTTTACCATTGTTCACCTCAAAAAGCTTTCCTCAGAATATTATTATATGGTAGGTAAATTCTATCTCACCCGCACGGTGGGTGACCTCTCCGGTCATTTTACGCTGTTGTTTCGCAACATCAACGGCGAATGGCGTATCATCGCTGATCACAGTAGTTAAAATCCCCGGTTTTTACAATTTCTTTTTCTCCTGTTTTACGGGCATTTTGGGAGAAACAGGCGCTGTTAATAGTTAAAACAGTGAGTGTTCAGGCAGCGGTTTGCTATTCCGGCTTATTTTTCGTAAACTTTGTATAAGGCATTGTTCACTGCATGGATCATTCGTTGACCCGACCACCCTGGAAGGGGCGTATTTTTCGCAGGCGGATGTCTCCACCCGCCTGTAGAGAGAGCACTACCGGTCGGTGTCTCCACCGACAGGAAACTAATACACCCCTGGGAGTAACTATTTTTTAACTCAAAATAATATACTATGGGAACGTTAGAACGAATAAACAGGTGGAGTGCGGTTAACCATCCCTGGTGGTTGATTGTTTTCAGAGTGGCACTCGGATTAACCCTGTTTTTAAAAGCCATCAGTTTCATGCGCGACAGCGTATTACTGCACAACCTCATTTCCTCTACATTTTTCTCAGATTATCCCGAATGGCTGAGCCTGGTAGTTACCTGGCTGCACCTGCTGGGAGGGACTTTTATTGTGATCGGCTTGTTTACGAGAGCCACTACCCTGCTGCTGATACCGGTAATAGCATTCGCGGTTATTTTTATTAACTGGGGTGGCGGTAACCTGCAGGAGCTGTTGTTCTCTATAGTGACTTTGCTAATGTTGATCTTCTTCTTTTTTGAAGGAGGCGGTCCAATCTCCGTTGATAATTATATAGCAAAGAAAATGGGGCGTCCTTCGAAGCTGTAGTTTTCAAGGAACAGATCGCCACAGGAAAATCACACAAATAAAGTGGCATCAAAAAAGCCGCCCCAGATGTTCCGGGGCGGCTTTTTTGATCAATATGATTGACAGGTTCTAGTATTCCCAGAGATCTTGCTCGTAATTGAAAATCTTATTCTTGATATTTTCACCTTCCAGCAACCTCAAAATATCGTCTTTAACGTATGTTTTCAGGAACTGGTCATGAGGATTATCCAGCGTAGATTTTACAATATAGCTTCCGAAGAAACGGCTTTCAAAAAGTTCTTCCCAACTCATGCGGGCACCAAAGTTCCTTCCGTTATATACCTCGTACTTAGCCAGGGAGGGGCGCATATCAGGATAGTACACGTAGAAGATAGGAGACTCACCGATCACATCGCCGGTTACCTTGTTGAGGTATGTTTTGATCGGAGCGATACCCAGTATCCTTACGAACATCCGGGAAGACTCCTTATCAAATACCCACTCTTCCTTGATCCTGAACTTTACGATAGCATCCATATCAAACTCTTCGCACACTCTCTCAGTCTTCATAATTCCTATGGACAAATCAGGATCTTTTTCCAGGTCCGGTACCATGATAGTGTCACATCCGCCGGCCAGTTTTGCACCGATTTGCTCCACAGTCATCGGCGTCGTAAAACGATCATCTACGGAAGCGTCAAACGCCACCACTTCACCGCTCTTGATCACGTTCAGCAGGATGGCGATAAACCGTTGGTTACCGTTATCCTCGTCCGCAGAGTAGCGGAAAGGCTGGTTGATCTTTTCGCGGATATCAATTTCACGCCACACCTTTTCTCTGTAAATGGCGTCATCCTCACGGATATGCTCATAAGGCAGCGGTGTACGCTCCTTCACCAGGTTCTTTTCAATCGCATGATCGTTGCGGAGGGACTTCCTGATGGTGTCCATCTTTAACGGATCCTGCTTTTGCACCACAATCGGTGTTGTATCCTGCTTGGCAGCACCCAGGCTGGCATCGGCTACGGCAGCCTGCGTTTTCTGGGCCGTTGCCGGCTTTTTAGCAGCAGGCTTCTTGGTTGTGGTGGACCGGGTATTCTTTTGCCGGGTGGTTTGCGCATCAACCGTATTGAGCGTCAAACCGAAAGCCATCAACAACAAAGCATATTTTGCGGATTTCCATTTCATATCAAAAAGTGTTAAACTAAACAAATGATAAACGCTGTTCTCAAAGGGTTATTATCTTAAAATGAATGACAGTGGCTTCAGTGTGATCGTTCTGCCATCCGGTCCTTTTGCTTTAATATTATCAATATATACCCCTCTTCCGGGCTTCAGGTTATCAACCAGGCCTTTAGCATTTCCCGTCCAAATTGCCCCGTTATTAGACACAGGGTTATAATCTGCTGCACTCAGATCTGCAATAGTGTAGCTTTGTACAACATATTTTGCATCAAACTCAGACTCGATAGCAGCCCGTACGCCGCCCATTGCTTTAAACTGGGCTGTAGGCACCTGTCCACCCTCAAACTGACCTACGTAGGCATTAGGGTTAGGCAGGTATTTTACACGGAAGGCTACTTTACCAACTGATTTACCGTCTACACGTACATCCACAGTAGCTTCACCGGGTGTGGTCGGTTTTGCGATATAGTTACTTCCGGCGGATTTGCTGATAGAACCATTACTGATAACGGCAGATACTTTTTCGCTACCTGCACCTGCAGTGATGCTTAAAGGATTCTCAACTCCTACATATAAGACGTTCATTTTAGTAGGCATTACCGCAACACCTGAGGGCTGACCCACGGTATATTCAAACGGTTTTGAGATGCTTTTGGCTTCACCTGTGTTAGGATCCAGGTATTTGATCTCAATATTTAATTTATGCGCTCCGGAAGCACCGGCAGGCATTTTTACTTCAGCCACCCCGTTGTCGCTTACAGGTACAGATTTACCGTTGATCAACACTTCGGGTTTCACTGAGGAGTTAAAGGCGCCCAAACCGGCTTTTAATTCAACCTGTTCTCCGGGCATCAGGTAGGTAGCGTTGGCTGCTACCATGGGTTCAAACTTATCCAGCTTGAATACCACACCACCTACTTTTTCGAACAGCTTGGCCACCATCTTGTTTTCTGAATTTTTTACATCATTCTGAAATTTACTCAGGATGGTCATCGCTGCAATAGTGGGTGTCATGTGGAAGTATGCGGCAGTCCAGGACTGGCTCTCATCACTTTTACCGGTAGAAGACTTAGGCTTCTCAATGTCGATGGGCAACCCCTGCAGTTCCTGCGCCACTTCGGGATCTACCGCTGTAAGGTCGCTTTTGAACTTTTCCAGCGCCAGGCGCAGCTTTTCACCTTCGCCCTGCGTATCCATCAAACGGGTGGGTGCATCCAGGTTACTGATACCTTCACCGGTTTCCTCATTATACTGGCTCTCTTCTTTCAACCTTGTTTTAAGATTTTCGATATAGGCCGTCATGTCATCGGAAAGCTTTTTTACCTCGTCGGCTTTCGGTTTCCATTGGGCTGCTTTTTCGCGGGTTTTGGGGTCTTCCAGGCTTTCGGCAAACCCTTTATATATGGCATCTGAAGATGCCGTTAACGTGCTGTTGGATTTCAACAGGCTGTTATCAACTGTTTTAAAGGCGTTGATGATCTCGGCAGACACATTCAGCGCCAGCAATGCTGTAAGCACCAAATACATCATATTGATCATCTTCTGCCGTGGCTCTTTAGGTAGTGCCATGATTTTTCAGGATTTAATGTGTTTGTTTACGAATCAAGGTTTAAAAAATGGATTGAGTTTTTCAATCCACTGTACTGATCATTATCTGCCCTGCATTGCTGCCAGCATATTACCATATACATTGTTCAGGTTACCCAGGTTTTTAGCCAGCAGGCCAATTTGCTCCTGTGCTTTTTTAGCGTCTTCCACGCTTCCCTGCATGCTTTGTGAAGCCTGCGCCAAGTTGCTGTAGAAACCGTTCATGGCCTTCAGGTGATTGTTGGTATCCTGTAACTCTAATTCGTAAACAGTATTTAATGAAGACAGGTTTTTGGTCAGCACCTGTACCTGATCGTGGAACTGCTTGCTGGTTTCAGCCGCATCGTTAAAGCTTTTTGCGGTGTTTGCGGCACCGGCATATGCTTCTTTTACCTGTATCAGGGCTTGGGTAGCGTCTTTTGTTTTAGCTGTAAAATCGGACGTTACAGATGTAACATCGGCGATATCAGCCATTTTTTCTACGGTAACACCCAGCTTACCAAAATTTTCGCCCAGCCTTTGCAGGTTAGCGGGGGTTATAGACGCATCCTGTAACATTTTATCCATAGAGGCTAATGCAGGATTGCCACCGGCAACACCAACACCACCTTTAAGGGATTCAGCAATTTCTTTCATTTCACCACCGGGAGGGGGTAAGAATGCATAAATCAGGAATATCACTGCTTCTGTTAAAAGACCAACAGTAAGCATGATGTCGGCAAAAGACTTGTGAAGGATTTTAGCCCATGCGCCGAAAATTACAACTGCAGCGCCTACGCACACCAGTACGTTAACGAGTCTTTCTGTGGATTTGTTTGTGCCTGCCATAAAGAGATTTTTTGTTTTGTTTAATAGGGTTTTTCTGTTTTAGATTTCAAAAGGTAATGATCATACAATGTAAAGGGTGGATTTGCCTCCTTACAAAGCATAATTAGTTTTTAGTATGGTTAAATTATTTTTCAATTTTACTTCGGTAAGTAACCTGCCGTTTATCTGCCGCGTTTACCGGAAGGCGGAAGGTCAATTACACAACGGAAACCAATATAAGATTTGGCAGTGTCCTGGTATTCGTAAGTGCGCGCACTTGTCTGAAGAAAATATCCCACATCTTTCCAGCTACCACCTCTCAGCACCTTACGTTTCATACGGGGAGGATCACTGTCTTTTGCGTTCCAGCGAATGTCAGGGTTCATATCATGCTGAAAGTTGTAGGCTCCTTCGTAGAAGAATGAAGATGTCCACTCTGCAACGTTTCCTGCCATATTGTACAAACCGAAATCATTCGGCCAATAGGCATCTGCGCGTACGGGGTATAATCCGCCGTCTTCTGCATAGTTACCGCGCCCGGGCTTGAAGTTTGCGAGCAGGCAGCCTTTCTTGTTTCTCAGGTAGTAGCCACCCCAGGGATAAGGCGCCTGGGAACGACCGCCCCTTGCTGCATATTCCCACTCAGCTTCGGTAGGCAGCCTGAAATCAGATTCCTGAGTTCTTTTCTGCTCTTCCAGGTAGCTGTTCAGGAATTTGGTTCTCCACTCACAGAAGGCTACCGCCTGCTTCCAGTTTACACCCACTACAGGGTAGTTGCCGAAAGCCGGGTGAGTGAAATATCTTTTAGACATCGGCTCATTATAAGAATAAGAGAAGTCTCTGATCCATACCAATGTATCGGGATATATAGGTGTGTCTTTTTTTATGATAAATTTAGACCGAACCTGACCGGCATTTTCCTTTTTAACCGCTTCCGCATAGTCAAACGTTTCTGAGTGGAAAATCAACTTGTTCGCATCTATTTCTTTTTTCCCGAATATCCTGTTATCGGGAGATACGATCATCGCATCCAGTTGCTCCATTGTTTTGGGATCTCCCCACTGAAGCGTCTGGATCTTTTTCCAGTCAAGGCTATTACCATCCTTGGATTTGTAGCCCAGTTTATCACCGGCAATCGAGTCGCGCACCCAGTATACAAACTGACGATATTCGTTATTTGTAATTTCGGTTTCATCCATCCAGAAACCATTGATGGTGATCTGCCTGTTGCGGGATGTGAATGCATAATTTATATCCTCGTCACTGGGACCCATATGGAAAGTTCCCTGGGGAATATAAACCATACCATGCGGTTTGGGCAAAGAATACTTACCTCCCGGCGCCACGCCAAGTAACTGTCCCTTAAAATCGGGGGATTTGGAGGATTTCGACTTACCACAACTTGCTACAGCTATAGTCAGCGCTGCAACGATTGAGAGGTTGAGTAAACGGCCTTTCATTTTCATAATAATAGCTTAAAGGGTATATGGACAAATATAAACGAAATATTGATTTATCATTTATCAATTGCTAATATTAAACTTTTTTTAGCTTATCGGTTAAATGTCCTTAAACATGGAATAATAAACGGCACTGTTTGGGAGATATTGTGTTTTTTCCTCACCGGAGACGCCGCTCACCTGTCCAGTAATTCCAGCAATCCGGCAACACTGGTAACCGGTTTTTGGCAGGCATAACCCTTACATAAATAGATGTTGGTTTTATGAGGTATTAGCCTGTTTTGTAATAACGGAAAAAAAGAATGATCACCACCCGAAGACTGTAAAACCCTGTCTGGAAGATAATTTGCCAGCACTTCCTTACTTAATTGCTTATATTGACTGCCTACAATTGCTATCTCACTTTTCCCATACACCAAACCCGTTACCATACCCGCCCATTTGCCAAAAGAGGTGGGGTATCGTGTCACCATATTCAGCATTGAACCCAGCATTTTTTCACTTATGTTATTCCACTCGTTATTATCAAAAATCAACGACAAGCATCGCAAATTTAGGGCCATAGTTGCATTGCCGGAGGGCGTAGATCCGTCATAGATCTCTTTGGTGCGAAATATAACATCTTGTTGATCTTTACGGGTGAAGTAAAATAAGCCGGTACCGGCATCATAAAAGTCTGCCAGCGCCAGTTCTGTGAGCTCCTTTGCCCGGAACAGGTAGTCCTGGTTACCGGTAACTTCCTGTAAATGAATCAGCGCCTCAATAAGATTGGCATAGTCATCCAGAAATGCAGGATTAGAAGCTGCCCCGTTCTTATAGCCATGCTTCCAGGTTTCTCCGCCAAAAGCATTAAAAATAAATCGCATATTCTTTTCTGCCAGCGCCAGGTAATGCTCTTCCCCGGTAGCTGCATATGCCATGGAACAACCCGTATTCATCAATGCATTCCAGCTGAGCAATATTTTATCATCCAGCAACGGACGTACTCTTTTATCTCTTTCCCTCGCTAAACAGGCTCTCCCTTTTTGTAATATATCTTCAAGCACCTGCTCTTCTATTCCTTCATCCCGGGCAAAATCCGGAACAGGTTTGCGTATATTCAGAATATTGGTATGCTCCCAGTTCCCTTCATCGGTTACATCGTAGAACCGGCAAAATACCGGGGCATCTGTTCCCAGCAGTTGATCTATATCTCTTTTATCCCACACATAATACTTTCCCTCCACTCCTTCGCTGTCTGCATCAAGCGCAGCATAGAACCCTCCTTCCGGGCTCATCATTTCCCTTTGAACAAACCCGATGGTATCCGCTATTATTCTCTTATACAGCGGGTTACCGGTCAACTGGAAGGCTTCGCACAGCACCTGCAGCATCAGGGCGTTGTCGTACAACATCTTCTCGAAATGGGGCACCAGCCACTCAGCATCTGTAGCATAACGGGCAAACCCACCCGCCAGCTGGTCGTAAATACCCCCATATATCATCTTATCCAGGCTCAGCAACGCCTGGTTCAGCGCTCCCGGTGTATTGTTATAGTAATAATATTTGAGCAGGTATTGAATGGCAAAGACCTGCGGAAATTTGGGTGCACCTCCAAAACCGCCGTGAACGGTATCTGCAGACTGCATGATATTATGGTAAATGATATCAGGTGTGTCGGATGACGGGGCCGTCGTTTCTGTGAGCCCGTAACCGGCAGCTTTCATCAATTGACCGGTCAGGCTTTCAGCGCTGTCCTCCAGCTTGTCCCGCCTTTCGTAAAAAGCTTCTGCTACCCCCATCAATACCTGTTTCCAGGAGGGGCGGTTGTGTATGGGTTGCGGGGGAAAATAGGTGCCGCCGTAAAAAGGCTTCTTTTGGGGTGTCAGGAACACATTCAGCGGCCAGCCGCCTGCTCCCGTCAGCATCTGTACGGCGCTCATATATATATGATCCAGGTCGGGCCGCTCCTCCCGGTCGATCTTGATATTCACAAAATGCTCATTCATGAAATCCGCAGTGTCTTTATCTTCAAAGCTTTCTCTTTCCATTACATGACACCAATGGCAAGCTGCATACCCTATGCTTACGAGTATGGGTTTATCTTCCCGTAATGCCTTATTCAATGCTGTTTCTCCCCAGGGATACCATTCCACGGGGTTGTGTGCATGCTGTAAGAGGTAGGGACTTGTTTCGTGAACAAGATGATTGGAGTAAGCTGCCATGCAGCAAATTTCGCAGAATTATTTTTTCTGCTCCGCGAAATATTTCTCAAGTGCCGCCACCATGGAGGGTGTTTCAGGTGCCGGCGCTTTTATATGTAGTGTCAGCCCGGCTTCTTCCACTGCTTTAAACGTATTAATGCCGAAAGCCCCTATTTTAGTGCCGTTCTGCTCATACTTTGGCAGATTGTCAAACAGGCTTTTTACACCGCTGGGTGTAAAAAAACAGATGATGTCGAATTCTGATTTCGACAATACCGATTTTACGTCAGTATTGATGGTCCGGTACATAAAAGGCGTATCAAACTCACAGCTGTTCGACTTCAGCCAGTTGACAATATCATTGTCCTGCTGGTTTTCAGAACAGGGGTACAGGAACTTCTCATTCTCTTTGTGTTTACTTATTACATCAAAGAGGCTCTTGTTGGACCCGTCTGCACCATAGAATACCTTGCGCTTTCTGTAAAGAATAAATTTTTGAAGATACAGCGCCACCGCTTCGGTGATACAGAAATATTTTGTATCCTGGGATATCGCAATTTTCAACTCTTCGCACATGCGGAAAAAATGATCGATACCATGACGGCTGGTAAAAATGACCGCGCTGAACTGGGTAATATCAATTTTCTGCTTCCTGAAATCCTTTGCCTGTACTCCTTCCAGGGTGATAAATGGGAAAAACTCCAGGTGAACGCCATGTTTCTTGGCAAGTTCAAAGTAAGGAGACTTGTCCGATTCGGGACGAGGTTGGGTAATGAGGATTTTCTTACTGTTTAAAGTACTCACTCGGTTTCCTGCCATTTCATCCAATTTTCAGTATATGTTTATCTTTAGTTGGCAATAATGGTCTGCAAATTTACAAACTTCTTTCAAAGAATTGCACTAAGCCCCGGTAAATCAGCAATACAGGTATAATTTCAAAACCCAATACGAACAACGCCAGGTGTAACGCGCTAATTTTTAGGTCGTTACGCAAACCCGTGAAAGTCAGCATATACCGGTACATAAACAGAACCACCACTAAAATTAACGAGATGGTAAACGCTATTTGCTGCAATTCAAGATCTGAAAACGCAAGAATCAGCAAAAATGGTATCAGCAAAACAGCCAGCACCTTATTTATAAGCAATACAATAAACAGGTAGGTGCTCACAATTTCCCCGCGCCCGAACATCCAGCCGGTAAGCTTGAAAATCAGGTATTTCCCGCTATACAAAACCAGCATGCCCAACACGCAAAAAGCAAATAACAGCAACGGGTTGGCTATATCCGGCTTCAGGTAAAGAATGACAAGGCAGGAGAATAACCCGAGGCTCAGAACAAAAAATATGTTAAAAACGAGCCCCGAAGCACCTGCTTCCTGCAAGTGATCCCGGGTTTGCGCCTGCCGGAAAGCGGGGCGCCAGAAAGCAGTAAAAAGATACTGGAAATACCTGGGAAAGCCCATTCTCAACGAAGCCAGGAACAACAGCAAACCGCATAACATATAGAAAAGCGTATCCTTGTCCGGTGGAAAAAACGGGCGGGAAGGCATATTCAGGGCCTCGCCCACGGCATTAAAATAGGGGTGCTCACTGATATAATCCGACACGTAATCCCCGTAAACAGTCACCGGCACCGCAACAGATATACTATCCGCTGCCGGGAGCGTATCCCGTAATGCCTCATTAACGGATGGTGCTGCCGCAACTGAAACGGAAGTATCCGGCTGCTGAACCCTCGGACGGGGAGGCGGAACCACCGTTGCCGGAGCTGTGGTATCTCTTCCGGTGGATGTATCTCTTCTGGTGGGGGGTGGTTGTATTTTTTTAGTTGTATCGACCAGGGTATCAACCGTTGAAACCGGAAGAATCGTATCTACCGGTGGCGGCACACGCAGGGAATCATCCTGTGCCCAAACCGGCACTCCGGTTACAAACAAAATCAAAAAAAACAGTAATCTTTTCAACTATACCGGATTTACCTTGCAAAATTATCTGAATACTGTCACTATAACTCATTGAGGGTGTATTATATTTTAAAAGAGGCTCACTAATCCGAAATGTATCTTCGCCTGCCGGAAATTCAGCGGAACATCATCCCGTTTACCCACCGCATAGCTGAGGTTGAATATACCCGCCCGGGTTTCAAAAGCCATTCCCAGTCCAAAACCCAGGAAGGTATTGTCGCTTTTCCGGCTTTGGTGATACATCCGGCTGTTAACCCAGGCCCCATCCGTAAACCCGAAGAAATAGGAGTTGAGACCAATGAAATAGCGGTATTCCGCGGTCAGCACCCCATAACCGGTCGCAAAAATGCTTTCCTCATCAAACCCTCTCAGTAATTTATACCCTCCTATCTGGTGCATTTCATTCCTGAAAATGCCGGGGGCAAATATCCATCCTCCATTAACAGCCGTTTTTATGACCGACTGGCTTCCCACCCTGATATATTGGGCGCCGGAAGCATTCAGCCGCATGACATATGTCCGCAACGGAAGCGTATCGTACAGGGATGAAAAATCAAAATCATTACCCGCGGCATCCTTTGTGAGCCCCAGTATCGCGTTATTCCGTTTGATCCGCCGGATACCTGCCGACGCGGTGACACTCCAGTCACTTCCTTTGCGAGGATTAAAACGATAATCGGTATTGATAAACCGGTAATTGATACCCAGGTTGGTGGTGCTGACATCGATAAACGCCGGTAATCTTTTCGTCGATTTTATAATAGCCGTATCTGTACCCGCCGGCAGCACATTCGTGAAAAGCGACTGGATAAACAGTTTTCCGCTTTGTTTCCCGGAAGAGAAATACTGGACACCAAACAACGCATTCAGGTTCAGAAAGGAAGAATCTTTTTTCAGCAGATCAAAATTGAAATCAATTCCAAACGGCGTCCTGAATATATAAGGCTGTTCATATAAGAGATGGAGCCTGGGTGACTGCACCTGGATCTGCTGCCAGTTCACACCAATGGTCTCACCACTTCCCAAAGCGTTTTTCAGATTGATATTGGCTTCGCCCGTCAGTTGCATTTTGGTACGGCCCGGCTCACCGGTGGCCGGCAAAAAGCCCAGGATGACATCTGCCTGGCTGCTTTTCTTTGGATCGAGGTACAGGTTCAGTACAGAGCCGGTGCCCAGCATTGAAATATCCCAGGGCTGCGTCTCTCTCAGGTAGGGGAGCTCCAGGAGCCTTTGACTTACCGTCTGCAGCTTCAACTTTTTATAAGGAGAGCCGTCCGTAATACCCAGGTATTGTTGCAGGAAATAGTTTGATATTTTGGCCCTGCCATATACCCGTATGCTGTCTATTTTGTACGAAGGGCCTTTTACGGTTACCAGCTTTGCCTGCAATTTATCTTCGTCAATTATCAGGCTATCTAACCTTACCTGGGCAAACGGATGCCCGTTGTTTTCAAAGTATTGGAGCAGGCGTTCCTGCCAGGCGTTGATAGTTTGGAAATCTACCCCGGCACCAGTAAATGCCTTGCTGTTCCAGCCTACGGCAGACAAAGCTTTTTTGTCTGCGCTGTCTGTGTTGATGCCTGTCCATTGATATACCCCTCCTGGATACACCCACGCTGTTGCCGAGAGGGAATCGTATGCAACGCTATCCAGGGATGCAGTGATATATCCTTTTGACCGCAGCAGCCCGGCTATCCCGTTTACATACCGGCTGCAGGTCTCCTTACCGGAAAACGCCGTTTGCAATCCCAATGATTCCGCGGGAAAGCCGGTATCTTTACCTTCAAAAACATACTTTAATTCATACTTTTGCTGAGCACTTACCGACAATGAAAGCCCCCAGCAAAACACCCCCAGAAAGCAGTAAAGCCTACTCATTATCAACAAATCTAATAGCATAAATTAAAAAACGCATATCTTTTGGCCGGTATTTATATTCATATTCCGTTCTGTAAACAAGCCTGCACCTATTGCAATTTCCATTTCTCTACCTCCCTGAAGCAGAAAAACGATTTAATAGCTGCTTTATTGAAGGAAATCCGCTTAACGCCTTTATTTAGCGGAAACCCGGTCATAGAAACCATTTACTTCGGCGGCGGTACGCCGAGCATACTGGATGAAAAAGAGCTGCAGTCCATTATGTCCGCACTGTATAAAAAATTCCCTATGGCGGAAGAGGCGGAAATAACGCTGGAGGCCAACCCCGATGATATAGATGCGGCGCAACCGGTAAGATGGAAGCAGGCCGGCATCAACCGGCTGAGCATTGGCATCCAGTCTTTTTACGAACGGGACCTGCAGTGGATGCACCGGGCACACAATGCTGCACAGGCGGTGGACAGCATAACGCTGGCACAGGCATCAGGCATCCGTAATATCAGTGCCGACCTGATATACGGCATCCCCGGCCTGACAGATGAAGAATGGCACGAAAACGTATATAAGCTGGTGGCATTGAAAGTGCCCCACGTCAGTTGCTACGCCCTTACGGTGGAGCCGTCTACCATACTGCATCACCAGATACGTAAAAAGCAGCGGACGGATATTGACCCGGATCAGCAGGCAAGACAATTCCTTTTGCTGATGAGCTGGCTCAAGAAGTACGGGTATGAGCATTACGAGATATCGAACTTTTCATTGCCCGGGAAAAGAAGCCGGCACAACAGCTCTTACTGGAAGGGAAAGCCGTATTATGGCCTCGGACCGGCAGCTCACTCGTTTGACGGTAAGGATACCCGTTACTGGAATATTGCAAACAACAGCAGGTACATCCGGTCACTGCAGCAGGATATCATTCCTGCTGAAAAGGAAGTGCTCACCGCTACCCAAAAAGTGAATGAATATATCATGACCGCTCTCCGCACAATGGAAGGCATCAGCCTGGACCTGGTGGCAGCACGGTTCGGCAACGGGGTCAGCGACAGGATCCTTGATATAGCAAAGTCTTATTCCCCGTCCAGGCTGGTAGTACAGGATAATTTTCTGAAGCTGACGGACGAAGGGAAACTGTTTGCAGACGGGATTGCAGCGGATATGTTCCAGGAAGAAAAATATTGATCTTAACCGGCCGGCACTTCAATGGTGGCGCCGATACCCCGTTCGGTTATGGCATCGCACTGCGGCTTCAGCTCTTCATATTCCCCTTCTTTCACCGCATACTTTCCCTTGAAATGGATAATATAGGCGCATTGTTCCGCCTGTTCATGGCTGTGTCCACAAACTTCCTCCAATGTTTCAATCACCCATTCAAAGGTGTTTACTTCATCATTCCACACTATCAACTGGTAGGGTTTCTCCGTCAGTACAAGTGTATCCACCTCCTCATATACCAGTGTATCTGTTTTTGCCATAGTAATGATATTGTTAATACTGTAACAATTACAGGTCAAAAATAATATTTAGCCGGAAATTCTTCCGGATTTACCTCAAAAAACCGTGATTTTACGCAGTAGTTTAAACAAATATTAATGAACAGGCGGTGATAGGGGGCATTGCCCGTCCACAATTTTGTATTTTTGATGCAATTATCTGTAGACCAAACCGGTAAGATGGAGAAAATATGACATTACTTAAAGGAATAACATTTCCCCTGAGCGACCCGATCCCCATTTTTGTCATTGTTCTTTTCATCATATTACTTGCCCCTATTGTGCTGCGCAAGCTCCGTATTCCCGGGATCGTAGGGCTTATTATAGCGGGCATGATGATTGGCGACCACGGCTTCAACCTGGTAGCCAAGGGAAGCATTGACCTGTTTGGCAACGCCGGGCTTTTATACATCATGTTCATTGCCGGACTGGAACTTGACCTGGCGGAATTTAAGCGAAACCGCTACAAAAGCCTTGTTTTTGGATTTCTCACGTTTATTGTGCCGCTGTCATTGGGTTATCTCCTGTGCCGGCATGTGCTGGCTTTCACGGAAACCGGCTCATTACTGGTGGCAAGCATGTTCGCCACACATACGCTGGTGGCTTACCCGCTGGTAAGCCGTATGGGGGTTACCAAAAATGAAGCGGTAACCATTACCGTGGGCGGCACCATTATCACCGATACAGCGGTATTGTTGATACTGGCAGTACTCAGCGGCTCGGCAGATGGAGAGCTGACCCGGATGTTCTTTCTGAAGCTTGCCGGCTCGTTCATTATTTTTTCGGCTGCCATTTTATGGGGCTTTCCCGTTATCGGCAGGTGGTTCTTCAAAAAACTGAAAGACGACAGCATCAGTCACTTTGTATTTGTGCTGGCGATGGTATTCCTGGCCGCTTTTATGGCTGAGCTGGCAGGTGTGGAAGGCATAATCGGCGCCTTCCTGGCAGGTTTGGCGCTTAACCAGTTGATACCGCATGCCTCATCGCTGATGAGCAGGATAGAGTTTGTAGGCAATGCCATATTCATTCCATTTTTCCTGATAAGCGTGGGCATGCTGGTAGATCTCAAAGTGTTGCTGAAAGGCAATACCGCACTTTTTATAGCGGGAACGCTTACTGCCATGGCACTCTCCAGCAAATGGATCGCGGCTTTCCTGACACAAAAGATATTCCGTTACAGCGTGGTGCAGCGTAATATCATATTCGGGCTGAGCACATCGCATGCCGCGGCCACCATTGCCGTGATACTGATCGGGTACAACCTGGGCTTTGTTGATGAACATGTGCTGAATGGCACCATTATCCTGATACTTGTCACCTGTATGGTTGGCTCATTCGTTACTGCCAACGCCGGCAAAAAGCTGGCGGTTATTGACTCTGTTGACATTCCCAGCGTCATCAATATACAGGAGCGGATATTGATCCCTGTAAATGAAGAAGGCAACCGGGATCTGCTCGACTTCGCCGTCATGCTGAATGCTTCCCAGCAGAAAACACCCGTATATATGCTGACGGTGATGCAGGACGAAGATGGTGTAAAGGAAAAAGTGGTGCAAAACAACAAAAATATGGAAAGCGCCATCAGGCATGGTGCGGAAACCGAAACCAAGGTTTTCCCCGTCACCAGGGTAGACCTCAACGTTGTGAACGGCATTACCCGCGCGGTAAAGGAAATGCTTATTTCTGACGTGGTGATCGGGTGGTCTGACAAAAACAGCACCACTACCGGTTATTTTTTTAACACACTTTTTGGTACTACCACTCAAAACGTGTTGGAAACGGTATGGGAAACGGTGTTCGTATGCCGTTTGCAACACCCCATCAGCACCACCAGAAAAACATTTATCTTCTTAACCAAAAATGCGGAGTTTGAGATCGGCTTTTCACACTGGATAAAAAGGCTTACCACCCTTTCCAAACAAGCCGGCTCCAAAATGGTTGTTTGCGGCGCCCCGTCCTCGCAGGAAGCATTTAAAAAGGAAATACAGAAAAACAAAACAAGCATCGACCTGGGTTTTATGCGCTTTGAAGAGCCTGAGCACCTCCCCACACTTACAAAAGAGATCAGCAGCAGCGACCTGCTGATAGTGGTAAGCGCCAGGAACGGAACTATTTCCCACCATTCCTATATGGAAGCCTTACCCTCAAAACTTATCAAACAATTCCCCAAAAACAACCTGGTGCTGTTATACCCCGAACAAAAGCAGGAAGCTGGTATTCAATCAGAAAGTATCACTTTAACCCCTATGCAGGACCAGATAGATAACCTGAACAAGCTGGGCAGGGCTGTTAAAAAAATCTTTAAAGGAAAAGCAACTGACTAAAACCGAAACCGGACTGTTAAAATGTTCCGGATTAAACAAACGCTGTATATCCAAAAGTCATAATTTTGTTTATTGGAGATAGATTTTTTAAATTACATATTGTAATTTTTAATTATTGAAAATAAACATTAAGGGTAGTTTTACATTATTAACTTATTGCCTGCCATTGGCATGCTAAAATCTGCGGTCAACATATGAATTTACAATCCATTGAACGAGTAGAGGGTTTGACAAAAGAGGAGTTTGTTGAAAAATATGTGAAAACCAAGACTCCCGTAATCCTCAAAGATTTTGTAAAAGGCCCCGCCCTGGAACTTTGGAACTATGACTACTTCAAAGAAGTTGCAGGCGATCTCATTGTTCCGGTACATGGTAGCGAAAATGCCCATCCTGATATGGTGCATAGCGCCCCGATGGCAAAGATGAAGTTTTCAGAATACCTGGACCTCATCCAGAGAGAGCCGACGGAATCCCGCCTTTTTTTGTTTAATCTTTTGATCGAAAAGCCCGAACTGAGAAAGCAGCTCCAGTTCAATAAGGTAACCGACAATATTCTTACCTGGCTGCCTTTAATGTTCTTTGGTGGCGGAGGCTCCAGCACCCGCAACCACTACGACATCGATATGTCGCATGTGTTCCTGACCCAGTTCCATGGTCAGAAAAGGGTAACCCTGTTCCCTAACGAAGCTTCGCCTTTCCTTTATAAGCTTCCCTATAACTTCCATGGCATCGGTGACATGAAAAACATGGACTTTGAAAAGTACCCTGCACTGAAGTATGCCAACGGGTGGGATTGCACCATCAGCTTTGGTGAAACCATATTTATGCCCGCCGGCTACTGGCACTATATCCAGTATGTAACCGGGGGATATTCTGTAAGCGTAAGGGCTTTATCATCCGCAATGGACAGGGTTACCGGTTTCAGCAACCTGGTGATCACCCGCAACTTCGACAATGCCATGCGCAAACTGTTGAAAGACAAATGGTATAACTATAAGGTAAAAACTGCTTTCAACAGGGCGGAAAAAGCGATACAAAAGGTGGAAGGCAGGTAGTACCTGCATATCTCCTCAAAATAAAAAGAGAGTATTTGCTACGACAGCAAATACTCTTTTAGTATGGTATAGTCCGGTTTGATAACCGTAGATTGCTTCGGCAGGTGCAGGATACCCGCAATGGATTCGGGGATCTCAACTTTTTCATTGATCACCGGCTCTACCACATCGTAAAACTTAACCGGGTGCGCCGTTTCCACAAACAATCCTTTTTGCCCGGGATGTTCGGCCAGGTACCGTTCCAAAGCCAGGTAGGCCACCGCACCATGCGGGTCTGCCAGGTAACCGGTCTCAGCCTTCACAGCCTGTATCGTTTGCCGTGTTTCCTCATCACTGATAGTATAACCGGATAACATTTTTGTAAGGTCGATGAAATTGTTGTTGAAAAGCTGCATTACCCGCACAAAATTGCTGGGGTTGCCTACATCCATTGCATTGGATATAGTAGCAACAGCGGGTTTCACATCGTATTTTTCATTGAGCAGATAACGCGGTACCACATCGTTGGCATTGCAGGCGGCAATAAAATGCTGTACCGGCAGCCCGGATATCTGAGCCAGCATACCGGCGCAGATATTCCCGAAATTACCGCTCGGAACGCAGATCACCGGTGGATTATTTTTATCAGCCCATTGCTTCCAGGCAAAGAAATAATAAAATTGCTGTGGCAGCCAACGGGCCACATTGATGGAGTTGGCCGAAGTCAGGAATTTTTGGCCGGAGAGTGATTCATCGGCAAAAGCCTGCTTCACCATTTGCTGGCAGTCATCAAATGTACCTTCTACCTCTATAGCGCGTATGTTTTTACCCAGCGTGGTCAGTTGCTTTTCCTGCACGGAGCTTACTTTACCTGATGGATACAGTATCACCACATCCACACCGTCCACACCATAAAAACCATTGGCAACAGCACCGCCCGTGTCCCCGGAGGTGGCTACCAGCACCGTCACTTTCTCGCTTCTTTCTTTTGCAAAATAACCGAGGCACCGGCTCATAAAACGGGCGCCCACATCCTTGAATGCCAGGGTAGGACCATGAAAAAGCTCCAGGGAAAAGATATGGTCTTTCACCTTTACCAACGGTATGGGAAAGTCGATCGTCTCTTTTACAATCCTCCTTAATTCATTTTCCGGGATCTCATCGTCTACATAAGGGCTGATGACATCAAAGGCAATTTCTTCGTTGGATTTATTCCCGATATCGTTTAACCAGGCTTCCGGCAATACCGGCAGGGTCTCCGGGAAGTATAACCCTTTATCAGGCGCCTGTCCTTTGATCGTTGCTGTTTTAAAATCTACCGGAGGAGATTGTTTATTGAGGCTGTAATATTTCATTTTCAGATAAGCTGTGTTAGTGTATTACGGTACAACCATCCATGTTCACCGTGGTGATATAGGTATGGTATTCTATTCCCGCTTTCGTATAAATATCTTTCATCTCCTGCACCACCTGCTGTGCGGTGGCTTCGTCGCGGCTCAGCATGAATATGGATGGTCCGGACCCCGATATGCCACCACCCAATGCCCCCGCTTCCAGGCTTCTCTTCTTTACTTCGGCAAATGCCGGTATCAGGATGCTTCTGACCGGTTCGATCAGCACATCTTCCAGCGACCGGCTGATGAGATCGTAATCAGATTTCATTAAGCCCGTAACCAGCCCGGCTATATTCCCCCACTGGCGGATAGCGTCTTTCAGCAGGATCTGCTTTTTCAGTATCTGCCTGGCATCTTCCGTACGCACTTCAATTTGCGGATGCACCAATGTAACATACAGGGGTGGGGAAGGCACGCTGATGATGTCCAGCGGATGAATGCTCCTGATCAGGGTGACGCCACCGTAAATACAGGGCGCTATATTATCCGCATGCTTTACGCCGGAAGCCAGCTTTTCACCCAACATGGCCATCTGCACCAATTCCGGTTTGGAAAAAATATTCCCCAATAATATATCGGCAGCCACTACCGCACCTGCCGCGCTTGCCGCACTGGAACCCACACCGCTCCCGGGTTTTATCTTTTTTTCTATGGTAACGTCAAAACCTGCTTTGCCTCCCAGCTGGCGGATCACTTCCAGCAACACAACGCCGGCTACATTTTTTTCCGGCATCGTCGGCAGTCCGTAGCTATCCACATTGTGTATGACTACCTTAGGCTTATCAATCAACCGCACCGTCATTATATCATAGGGGTCGGTTACCGCCAGTCCCAGCACATCAAACCCGCAAACCATATTGGCTACCGTACCGGGTGCGTGTATGGTGCAATCCCTGCCCATGGCAGTTGTAACCGCCATATCGATCACATCATCCGTCAAAAAACATCCTTCTTTTACCATATCAACAGACATATACCTGGTATTGCTGATTTACTTTTTACAATAATAATCTTCTTCATTACTACATCTAAAATGCAGTAGCCCTGATAATATCCGCAAATACTCCTGAAGCAGTTACCTCTGCGCCAGCACCTGCACCCTTTATTACCAATGGCTGCTCAGGATAACGCTCCGTATAAAACAGCACCACATTATCCTTACCATACAGGTGATACAGGTCGTGCTGGGGAGCAATGTGCTGCAGCCCTACCGAAGCCTTTCCGTCTTCGAACCCCGCCACAAATTTAAGCTTACTGCCTTCTGCGACCGCTTTATCGTACAGGCTTCTGAAATGCGCTTCCTGTTTTTCCATTTCCTTATAAAAAGCGGGCACATCTCCTTCCATGCAACTCTCCGGCAGGAATCCGTTGCAGGTGATATCTTCCATTTCCAGGTGCGCGCCTGACTCGCGCGCCAATATCATGATCTTACGCATCACATCCTTTCCGCTCAGATCCAGTCTTGGATCCGGCTCTGTATATCCTTCCTCCTGCGCCTGCTTTACCACCGTTGCAAAGCTGCGGGAGCCGTCATAGTTATTGAACACAAAATTGAGCGTACCGCTTAACACCGCCTCTATCCGGTGTATCCTGTCCCCACTGCGCATCAGGTCATTCAGGGTGCCGATAACAGGCAGGGCAGCGCCCACATTGGTCTCGAATAAATACTGGCAGTTATAGGTCCGGGAAAGATCTTTCAGCTTCCTGTAATAAGCATACGAAGAAGAGGATGCCACCTTATTGCATGCTACAACCGATATGCT
Source organism: Chitinophagaceae bacterium (assembly GCA_037190885.1). GTDB lineage: Bacteria > Bacteroidota > Bacteroidia > Chitinophagales > Chitinophagaceae > Agriterribacter. Next base: position 114,263 of record JBBCJQ010000018.1, on the reverse strand, counting down.
CTTCTGCAGCAACTGATCGTAAACAGCCGCAACCGCGTCACTGGCTGTGATATCTACAAAAATAGAATTACGGAAGTTTTTACTGATGATGGTATTCACATACTCCTGCAGTGTAAGGGTTTCTCCATTCTCCAGCGCCTCCCGCCAGTTGTCCAGATCTATCCCGCCATCATTGATCACTATCTTACGGCTGTTGGATAAGCCTACCACTTTTATATTCAGGCGAAGGTCGCTGGACAGCCAGGCAGCCTGTTGCTGCAACTGCTGCAGCAGCTTGCTTCCTACATTCCCTACACCTGCAACGAAAAGATGGATTTGCTTACTGGTGGTCTCAAAAAACTCCTCATGCAGCACGTTGATGGCTTTTCTCACATCCCTCGTGGATACCACTGCGGAGATATTCCTTTCGGAAGAGCCCTGCGCGATGGCCCTTACATTCACCCCGTTTCTTCCCAATACGCCGAACATCTTTCCGCTGATGCCCGGCAGACTTTTCATATTTTCGCCGACCAGCGCCACGATGGACAACTCTGTTTCTACCCGCAAGGGAAATACTCTTTCCATTTTGATCTCATCGGCAAAAGCGGCATCAATTACTTCCTTGGCACGGATGGCATTGTGCGCTTCTACTCCTACGCAAATAGAATGCTCGGAGGAACCCTGTGTGATCAGGATAACATTGATACCTGCCAGCGACAGGGCTTCAAACAGCCTTTTGGAAAATCCCGGTACACCCACCATGCCGCTTCCTTCCAGGCTCAGCAGGGCTATATTGCTGATGCTGGATATCCCCCTCACGGGATTACCGTTGGAGGCAACATCTTTCCCGATAAATGTTCCGGGATCATCAGGCGCAAAAGTATTTTTGATCACGAGCGGAATACCTTTGCCCAGTACCGGCTGAATGGTAGGAGGATATAACACTTTGGCGCCAAAATGCGACAGCTCCATTGCTTCCTGGTACGAGATGGCGGGGATCACTTTGGCACCGCTTACCCACCGGGGGTCGGCTGTCATCATACCTGATACATCCGTCCATATTTCCAGTATGGAGGCCTTCAGGGAAGCGGCCAGTAGAGCAGCCGTATAATCCGATCCACCCCTGCCGAGCGTAGTCGTTTCTCCCTGCGCATTGGCGGCTATAAAGCCGGGTAACAACACAAGGTCCTGTTCACAGTCAGCTACAAATTCTTTAATATTGTTTTTTGTTTCCGAAGCATTTACAACGGCATTACCAAAATTGCTGTTGGTGAGGATCAACTGGCGGCTGTCTTTCCAGGCAGCAGGCACTCCCGCGCTGTTGAATGCGGCGGCTATTATCTGCGATGACAGCAACTCTCCAAAACTCACAATACGGTCTTTGGTCCTTACGGAAAGTTCATTGAGCAAGAAAGCGCCGTTGCATACATCTTCAATTTCGTTACAGATCTTTTTGACCAGACTCAGCACGCTGCTCTGCTGCTGGACCGGTATCAGTTGTTTGACCGCCTCAAGGTGGCGGTGCTCTATTTTCTGCAATTCTTCCCTGAAGGATTCATCGCCTCCGGAAGCCAGGTTCCCGGCATTGATCAGGGCATCAGTAGTACCTCCCAGTGCAGACACCACCACCAGGGTTTTATCTTTTTGCAGCCTTTCTTTTACGATAGTTATTACCCGCTTAATATTGTCAGCGCTCCCGACCGAAGTACCGCCAAATTTCAAAACCTGCATATGTATGTATTTGAGAATATTTTACTTAGAATGAAATACCAAAATCAACCTTTTCAGACCTTACAGCTATTACAGCCCAGTGGATTATATGCAAAACTTTTACCCTCACACGAGGGTAATAATGGTGGTAATAATGGTAACCGGAGCAGTCACCGAAAAAGATGATATGACCTGATGGTACTGTGTCATTGCTGTTTACGAGGTTGCGAAGGTAACGCAGAAAATAGTCAATTTCAAATTATTTTCTTTCTGCATTTGAAGCACGATTCGGTTACCCGTACCTTATCTTTGTTAACCACCGGAATCTTACAAACGATCAGTTATGAAAAAGAATCACACTTTTTTCCTACTGGGTTTCCTTTGGTTGCTCGCAGGTATATGCCCGATCTTTTCCGCCGCCCAGGAATTGCCGATCCTGGCGCTCAATGCAAAAGCGCCCGATTTTTCACTGAAGGGGGTGGATGACAAAACTTATACACTTGCCTCGTTCAGGGACAGTAAAATACTGGTTATTGTCTTTACCTGCAACCACTGTCCTACTGCACAGGCTTACGAAGACAGGATCATCAAGCTGACCAACGATTACAGGAATAAAGGCGTTGCCGTGGTGGCCATCAGTCCCAATGACCCCAATTCCATTACACTCAATGAGCTGGGTTACTCAGATCTGAATGACTCCTTTGAAGAAATGAAAATACGGGCCAAAGAAAAAAACTTCAACTTCACTTACCTGTATGACGGCGACAGCCAGGAAATTTCCAGGGCCTATGGTCCGGTAGCCACCCCACACGTATTTATTTTTGATGCTGATCGCAAACTTCGGTACCAGGGCCGTATAGACGACGTGGAAAACCCGGCTAAAACGCCGAATAACTTTAATACGATCGATGCGATTGAATCGCTGCTGGCCGGTAAGGAAGTAAAAGAGCCCACTACCAAAGTATTCGGATGTTCCGTCAAGTGGGCGGAAAAAAGCAGCTATAAGGAAAAGCTGGCCGCAGAATGGGCAAAAGAACCGGTAACACTGGAAGAGATCAATACGGAAGGTGTGAAAGAGCTTTTAAAGAACAGCTCGGACAAACTGCGGCTGATCAATGTATGGGCTACCTGGTGCGGCCCCTGCATCCGGGAGTTTCCCGATTTCATCACCATCTACCGGATGTTCCGGGATCGTGATTTTGAGTTTATCAGCATCAGTGCCGATGAGGAGCACCGGAAAGAAAAAGCGCTGAAGTTCCTGAACACACAACAGGCTTCAGGTACCAATTACATTTTTACCGATAAAGACAAGTACGCGCTGATAGATGCCATTGATAAAAAATGGGCGGGCGGACTTCCCTATACCATTATCGTAGAACCGGGTGGAAAGATCGTATATGCAAAACAGGGCATTATCAATCCGCAGCAAATTAAAAGAACGATTGTGGATCATTCGCTGATCGGAAGGTTTTACTGACGATCGGTTCTGTGGTGAATGAAACATCTCTTCCGAACGTTCCGCGTAGGATGAAAAGAAGTCTTTCGAATGTATGGAACGTCTTTGCGAGGGAGGAATGACCGAAGCAATCCCGTTTACGGTCATTAGATCTCTCCCGACCTGCCGTTGGGACCAGAATACCATGCTGGCGCAAGTCTTCCTTCGGAAGACTTGTTGCCTTCTGATTCTACCGGACTGCGTCCGGGTTGTAGATACTGGTGCCCTGATACAATCAGGGTTAATTTTTCCGGTACAAGTGATCGGCAAGCCGAACACTTGCGCCAGGCTTGTAGTTTATTTACCAGGAATGATGTTTCGGGAGATGCCATTAACCGATCTCAACCAGCGAAACCCTGTTCTTTTCCACTTTCAATGTGTAGTCTGCGCCGCATTTCAACGCGTAATTTCTGGGGGTATGGCTTACGGGAAAATTCATGCACACCGGGTACCGGTATTCAGCCACCAGTTCCCGGACCACTTCAAAAACGGTCTTCCCAAAAGGCCGCTCCGTATCTTTCATATCCGAAAAACCGCCGACCACCAAGCCTGCCAGGTGCTTCAGCTTGCCGCTGCGTTTCATTTGCTGCAGCATCCGGTCGGTGGAATAGAGGTATTCTCCCACATCCTCAATGAAGAGTATTTTACCACGGGTATCGATCCCGGAGGGTGAGCCAATCAGATGCGTCAGCAATGCCAGGTTACCCCCTGCCAGTTGACCACGGGTCTGCCCGGTAGTATTCAGCTTATGCGCGGCGCAGCTATAATGCGCCTTTTCGCCCTGCAGCGCATCGCGGAGCGATATTACATACCGGCTTTTAAACCCGTTGCCGTTAAAAGCGGCAGCCATAGGAGCATGCAGCGTAGCGATCTTATGCTTTGTATTGATATGTGCATGCAGCACGGTGATATCGCTGAAGCCTATGATCCATTTCGGCTTCTTCCTGAACCGCCTGAAATCGATGGCATCTATTATCCTGCTCACGCCATAGCCGCCGCGGGCACACAAAATCGCCTTTACGGAATCGTCATCCAGCAGATCCTGGAAATCTGCCAGGCGTTCTTCATCTGTTCCCGAAAAGTATGTACGGGATCTGCCGCCGACGGTCTTACCGGTTTTTATCCTATACCCCCAACGCTCCAGGGTGCTAATACAGGTTTCCACTTTTTCCGCAGCCATATAGCCGGCAGGGCAGGTTATTCCGATGGTATCGCCTTTTTGGAGGGAGGGTGGCAGTTTCAGCATTTCAATTAAATTTCAGTTAGTTCAACACCGTTTTTAGTAATGCTCAGGCGATGCGGCGTCCCGCATTTCAGCGCATAGTTGTTTCGCTGGTGACCGACAGGAAAATCAAAACAAACCGGGTAGTCATACTCCCGCACTTTCTCAAGCACAATATCCTGCAAAGTCCTGCCAAACTCCTCCCCCGGATCATCCGGCCGGATGGTAAAGCCACCTATTATCAGTCCTTTCAACTGTGCCAGCTTACCTGTTCTTTTCAGGTTCCAGAACATACGGTCAAGGCTATACAGGTATTCCCCGGTATCTTCCACGAAGAGTATCTTTCCGGCGGTTTTGATCTCCGATTTTGTTCCGGCAAGGGTTTCAATGGTTTTCAGGTTTCCGCCTGCGAGGGCAGCTTCCGTAATACCGGTTCTGTTTTTTTCGCTGGCCGGTGCCGTATATTTCATTTTTATCCCTGTAAGGGCATCTTTGATGGAAGCAATTGTATCCCGCTGAACGACATCTGCAACAGCCGGGTCTTTGGGAAAGCTGTTACACATTTTGGAATGCAGGGTTGCCACCCGGAAATTCCCGTTGATATGACAATGGAATACCGTAGCATCGCTAAACCCGATGATCCATTTTGGCTGGGTGGCCAATCGTGAAAAATTGATCCGGTCTATGATCCTTACGATGCCATAGCCTCCACGGGCACACATAACCGCCTTTATCTCCGGGTCATTTATCATCTGCTGAAAATCCAGGGCTCTTTCCTCATCAGTTCCCCCGAAGCTGTAATCTCGTTTTCCAACAGCAGTGCCCAGCTTTACCGTAAAACCCCAGGCTTCAAGTTGTCGTATAGCCGGCATCAGCTCCTCGCGGGCAATAAAACCTGCCGGTGAGGTAATCCCGATCATATCTCCTTTTTTCAGGGCAGGTGGAATGATCATCGGCTGCTGAAGATCTTCAACAGGTAGTGCGCTTGCCAGGGTGGGTAATAACCCGGCAAAAGCAGAAGATAAAAATTGCTTGCGTTTCATCAGCCAATTAGAATAATAACGGCATCCGCGATGTGGCCAGGCACGTTAAGCGCTTCAACCGGTGCACCACGTCATTCGGTTTACCGGCACCGGTCTCTCCGGGTCGAAACTGCCGCTTTGATTATTTCGCTCTTACGTTAATGGAAATACGGCGGTTCTTCCTTTTGTTTTCTTCCGTATCGTTGGGCGCCACAAAATGATTGGGACCATATCCTTCCGCCGGCGCCATTTGGTTGGCCGCAGTAGCTTTCAGCCGGTCGGTTACCGCATCCGCCCTTTGCTGTGACAGTTTCACATTCGTCGCAGAATCGCCTGTATTGTCCGTGTATCCGCCGATCTTGATATTTACCGCAGGGAAAGCTTTCAGGATCGCTGCAATATTCTGTACCTGCTTTTCTGATGCAGCGGAAATGGTAGCGCTGCCTGTTTCGAAATTCAGGTCATCAAAGTCAAACCATTTTTCTTTGGAAATGGGTTCCGATGAATTGAGGTAGGCCACCAACCGGTCCTCTATCCCACCTTTGTATGCGTCCAGCTCCACACCATCGGGCAGTTTTACTTTTAAAGACTCACGCGCAGGGGATGTGGCAGCTACCGGTTCTGCAACCGCATGCTCACCGATTTTTACCTGCTCTTCGCCATGCGAGCTGCCGCAGCCTTTTACGATATATAAGATCAATAGAAAGGCGGCCAACGCAAAATAACCCGGGTTGAACCAGGTTCCCGTTTTTGTTTCTTCCTGATGAGTGTGTGAAGACATAGATTTAATTATTTAATTAAGTGTAAACGAAATGCAAAATACTAAAAACTATTGCTCCGGCGAATTTGAAGAACTCATTTTCCTCATTTTACAATTTTAATGCGTATTGATCGTTAATAAGTTGTTTCCCCGGCAATTAAAAAAATATTGCGCGATCTATAAGCAATATTTACTAATATTGTTAGACCTTATAACGGCGAATTTTTAACAGGGTTCGCCAATGCCTACCGAAATTCACCCCCGAGTTTGTTCCGTATTTAGTTTTTTAACTATAAAACCTTATCCGATGCATCTGCACATACCGTTAGAAAAGAAAATTACTATCCTGATAGTGGATGATCACAAGCTTCTCAGGGAAACCTGGTCATATATTCTCAACAGCGACCCTCATTTTTCAGTGATCGCCCAAACCGATAACGGCAAAGCCGCGGTAGAGATATCAGCAGAGATCCACCCGGATATCATCCTGATGGACATCAACATGAGCCAAATGAATGGATTTGAAGCTACCAAAGAGATCAGGAGGGTGTCTCCGGACTCTAAAGTAATAGGTGTTTCCATGCACTCCCAGGCTGCCTATGCCAAAAAAATGCTACAGGTAGGAGCCTCAGGATATATCACCAAAAACTCATCGCAGGAAGAAATGATAGCCGCCATTTCCGAGGTGGCAAACGGCAACACATATATTTGCAGCGAGGTAAATATGGCTGAACAAACGGCGGAAGACAGGCGGGCAACGGGTTCCAACCTCTTATCGCTGAGGGAAATGGAGATCATTGATCTCATCAAACAGGGGCAATCCTCCAAAGAAATTGCCGCACAATTAAATATCACCCTGAAAACAGTGGAAGTACACCGGCATAATATTCTGAAAAAGCTGAATCTCAAAAATACAGCGGCGCTTGTCAACTTCATCAACGATGCCGGTATAGTGTAAAATGCCTCAAATAGCTTAGCTTGCGGGTACGAATGAAGCCCGACATATGTCTACACTTTCTGTAACCATTATTCAAACCGATCTTTTCTGGGAAGACAAGAAGTCTAACCTGGAAATGCTGCAGGCAAAAATTGAAGCTGTGGCGGAAACTGAAGTGGTGATATTACCCGAAATGTTCAGCACAGGATTCAGTATGAACCCGGAGCCGCTTGCCGAAACCATGAAAGGGGAAACGGTACAGTGGATGAAAGAGCTCTCGTCAAAGCAACGGATCATCCTCACCGGCAGCATTATCATAGCCGAAAACGGGCAATACTATAACCGGCTCATCTGGATGCTCCCCAACGGCACTTACGGATACTACGACAAACGTCACCTGTTTTCCTACGCAGGAGAGGATGAATACTATACACCCGGCAACAAGCGGCTGATAGCCTCCGTAAAAAAATGGAAGGTGAACCTGCAGGTATGTTACGATCTGCGGTTCCCGGTGTGGGCCCGCCAGTCAGCTCATGATCAACCTGAATATGATCTGCTGATATATGTGGCCAACTGGCCGCAGCGGCGGAACCTGGCCTGGAAAACGCTGTTGCAGGCAAGAGCCATAGAAAATCAATGTTACGTGGTGGGAGTGAACCGGGTAGGCAATGACGCCAATAATATCTATCACGGCGGAGATTCGATGATCATTGATCCGCAGGGGAATATATTGTATCACAAAGAAGGAACCGAAGATGTATATACGGCCATATTAGATAAAAAAGTTTTGGAAGAAACCAGGTCGAAGTTCCCATTCTGGAAGGACGGAGATCACTTTTTGCTGGAAGGATAAAATAGAATTCATGGAAAATTGTACCGTTTATACCAATGCCAGTATATATACCGGGTCGGATATGCTGACCGGGAAAGCCATCGTTGTCCGGAACCATACCATCGTTGATATTGTAGCGGAGGAGGAAGCTGCCGGTGCCGGTGTTCTGCACAACCTGGGCGGATTGAATATAGCGCCTGCTTTCATTGATCTACAGATCTACGGGGCAAACAACAGGCTGTTCTCCGCAAAACCGGATACAGCGGCTATTGCAGACACTTACGCCTATTGCCTGGCGGGTGGTTGCTCGCAGTTTATGATCACCATGGCAACCAACAGTATAGCAATATTCCTGGAAGGTATGGAGGCCGTGCGGAGCTACTGGCAGCAGGGAGGACAGGGTCTGCTGGGACTGCACCTTGAGGGGCCCTATATGAACCCCGCCAAAAAAGGAGCCCATATAGAACAATACATCAAAAGGCCAACCGAAGCGGAAATAGCCATGCTGCTGGAAAAAGGACAGGGTGTGTTGAAAATGATGACCCTGGCGCCGGAGATGTGTGATGACAGGATCATCCATATGCTAACAGACAATGGCATTATTGTGTCGGCGGGGCACAGCAACGCCACTTATGCCGAAGCACAAAAGGGATTTGCCCTTGGCATCCCGGCCGCCACACACTTATTTAACGCTATGTCTCCCTTCCAGAGTCGCGAACCGGGACTGGTAGGCGCCATTTATAATAACTCCCACGTAAAAGCCAGTGTTGTTGCCGACGGCATACACGTGGATTTTGTATCGTTAAAGATCAGCAAGCAGATCATGGGCAACCGGCTGTTCTTTATCACCGATGCCGTTACCACCTGCAACGAGGGCGGCTATCAGCACGTATTTACCGGGGATCGCTATACGCTGCCGGACGGTACCTTATCAGGATCGGCGCTTACGATGATGCAATCGGTAAAAAATGCTGTAATGTGGGCCGGTATTTCCCTGGAAGAGGCCTTACGGATGGCATCCACCTACCCGGCCGGCCTGCTCCGGTCAGAAATCCGCTATGGAAAGATCGAGCCGGGCTATGCGGCGGAGCTGGTGGTGTTTGACGATGCACTGGCAGTGAAAGAAGTGATTTACACATAAAACATTATGTATGGATCTCGTTGATGTACGTATAGAGCTGACTTTTAAAACCGCCCGGAGCGGTGGTAAAGGCGGGCAAAATGTAAACAAGGTGGAAACCATGGTGGAAGCCTATTTTAATATCGCCAACTCCACCTTATTAACGCCGGAACAAAAATTGCTGGTAACCGAAAAGCTCGGTAACCGTATCAACGCCGAAGGAGAATTACTGGTGAAGGCGCAGGAAGAAAGAACCCAACTGGCCAATAAACATTTGGTAATTAAAAAAATGAATGAGCTGATCAACCGCGCCCTGGTAGTACCTAAAAAAAGAATCCCCCGTAAACCGTCCGCCGCCGCCAGGCAAAAACGGCTGGAACAAAAAAAGCGGGACGCCCAAACCAAGGAGAGTCGCCGGAAAATAAGACCAGAGTAGCCTCACCCCCTGCCCCTCTCCCCGCTGCGGAGAGGGGTGCCCCCTCCGAACGTTCGGAGCGGGGAGCGTTTATAAAATGTAGCAGTTTAATTGCATAACTGTCCGGCTATATTCTATTGTCAAAGAGGAAGATATACTATTCCGAAGGGGACACGGCGTCTTTTAAAAAACATGCCCTCAAAAGATCACTTATCGAAGGTTTTTTCCCGTAAGTCGAAGAAAAGAAGCATATAACCGAATTAAGTTTAAACAAAGGGATGTAATGACCATCTTTGTTATGTCAAAAGCAAACAGATATCCAGATCCTTTTAAAAACAAAACGCACCCTTTAGAAACCCGATCCCTAACCCAAACCCTTTGAGAAAGATTAATTCTAACCTGAAAACCCAACAATCCAATTCCTTGTCAAAAACACCAGAAATCATCCAAATGTACCTTAAGAATTAACAACCTTACTTGCACACCTTTGAAGATTTCAATGTATTGACCCGGGCTCTACAGTCCGGGTTTATCATTTGTCACAGTTGATAAAATTCTTCCAGTCCTCCAGCATTTCGCCCTTCATTACCCTTGGAAATTTGTGCTGCCCTCCGAACTTACCTTTGGATTTCATAAAGTCCATGAACTTTTTTTCCGGCAATACGGTTACGGACACATCCTTCAGCGCGCTTTTCCGCTCCACTGCATAGTCATCATTCAATTGCTTCAGGTGGTTATCAATATTGGTCCTTAATTCATCTGTTTCTACTGCCGTGTTGCAGGCCACATACCAATGATGAGCAAAAAAAGAGTCATGCGGAATACCTGCCACCGTGAATTCGGGAATGGAAATATTCATTTGTTGCCCGGTCAGTTGAATAGCCTTGTTCATATTGTCAACACTCAGATGCTCGCCAACCAGGCTCAGGAAGTGCTTGGTTCGCCCGGTGATGATGATCTCTGCTCTTTCTTTACAGCTAAAGCGGATCGTATCGCCAATGAGGTATCGCCATGCCCCGGCCGATGTGCTGAGCAGGATGGCATAATCCTTACCCTCTTCCACTTCGTTTATCAACAGTGTTTCCGGGTCATCGAGCATATTGCCGGCAGTATCGAAATTCTGACTGTTAAAAGGAACAAACTCCAGGAAAATATGCTGCCCTGTGCAAAGCTTCATCCCTTTTTCGGATTGCCTCTCCTGGTAGGCGATAAACCCTTCGGAAGCCAGGTAGGTTTCTATATACTGGATCGGTTTTCCCAGCAGCTTTTCAAACCCCTTTTTGTACGGATCGAACGCTACCCCTCCGTGCACATAAAAAGCCAGGTTGGGCCACAGCTCATGAATGTTGTTGAGCTTATAGCGCTCAATGATCATTTCCATGCACATCTGTATCCATGCCGGAACACCTACAACAAATCCTATATCCCATTCCGGTGCTATATCCACTATTTCATCTAATTTTTCATTCCAGTCGCGGGTACGGGCAATTTTTTTGCCAGGTTTGTAAAAAGGGGTAAACCAGAATGGAACTTTTTGCGCCGTAATACCACTCAGGTCTCCGGCATAATAACCGGGTCCTTCCTGCAGCTCCGTACTACCGCCCAGCATCAGCCATCCTTTACGGATAGATTTCACCCGGATATTTTCGTAATTGCGCAGGCTCAGCAGCTGCTTGATCATGATCATACGGTTGCCTCTCAGCAGGTCGTTGGTGATGGGAATATGTTTGCTGGCGGAGCCCGAGGTACCTGAGCTCAGGGCAAAATATTTTATCCTGCCCGGCCAACACACATCCGGTTTGCCTTCGAGTGTCTTATGCCACCATTGCTCATAGATCTTATCATAATCAAATACCGGAACAGTTTCCCGGAACGCATGGGCTATGTTCTTCTGCAACAGGATGGTATCAAAGTGATACGTCTGCCCGAACTCAGTATTTTTTGCCTTCCTGAGCAGTCTCTTTAAAACACGGTTCTGTTGCCTGACGAGCGACCCCGGCAACTTCAGTCTGCGTGCAATCGATGCAGGAATCTGAATATCAATAATTCCCATGGGAAGTTTTGTCTGATAAAATAGGTAAATACAAATGTAGGACAGGTTTATATATTAAATGCTCCTAATTGTGTTCAATGGATATTTATCCTGTGCAATGGACAAATATATGGTTTTGCGATGCGCCATATAATACTGATATTGCATTATTTTTCAGCCACATAGTCATACGAATTTGATCAATTGCAGGTATCCGCCGGCTGTCGTGACTGATCAGATCCAAAAAGGAATTTCGATGAAATATTTACCACTATCGCAGGATATTTTTATACAAAACAGGAAGCGGTTTACCGGGCGGATGGAAAAGAATGCCATCGCGATCTTCAACAGCAACGATGAGATACCCTCTAACGGCGACGCACTGTACAGGTTTAAGCAAAACTCCGACCTCTACTGGCTGACGGGCATCAACCAGGAAGATACCATGCTGATCCTTTTTCCGGATAATCCGGATAAACAATACAGGGAAGTGCTGGTGCTGGTGCGACCCAATGAGCTGAAAGAAAAATGGGATGGTAAACGGCTGCGCGCCGAAGAGGCAACGGCCATTTCAGGCATTAAAACCATCATATGGCTCGACTCGCTGGAAGCCCTGCTGCAGATGTGGATACATGTTGCCGATACTATTTATCTGAATACCAACGAAAATGACAGGAAAAGCGGCTACTACCCGGTAAGGGATTATCGTTATATAGCGGATATGCGACAACGTTATCCGCTGCATCAATACAGGAGAAGCGCACAGATCATTAAAGCGTTGCGGTCGGTAAAAACAGCGGAAGAGGTAGGCGTGATACAGCAGGCAATTGATATTACGGAAATAGCTTTCAGGAAGCTGCTGAAAACCATCCGGCCGGGAATAAATGAGTATGAAATTGAGGCAGAGATATACTATGAGTTCCTGCGCAACCGGGCAACGGGCGCCGCCTACAGCTCTATCATCGCCAGCGGCGACAGGGCCAGAACCCTTCACTATGTTTTTAACAACCAGGAGTGTAAAGACGGAGAGCTGGTGCTGATGGATTTTGGCGCCGAGTATGGCGGCTACTGCGCAGACCTGACCCGCACCGTACCGGTAAACGGTAAGTTTACAAAAAGGCAAAAAGAAGTGTATAATGCCTGTTTGCATTTGCATCATTACGCCGCTTCCATTTTAAAACCGGGCATTATCCTGGCAGACTATACAGAAAAAGTGGGCGAAGAAGCCACCAAACAATTTATCAAAATCGGATTGCTGACAAAAGCCGACGTGAAGAATGAAGATAAAAGTAACCGGGCATTTCGCAAATACCTGTATCATGGCATTTCGCACCACCTGGGTATTGATGTGCACGATATAGGTCTTCGCACGCAACCGGTACAGGCAGGCAATGTATTTACGATAGAGCCGGGCATTTATATTGAAGAGGAGCAAATGGGAGTACGTATCGAAAACAACTTCTGGATCACCAAAAACGGGAATAAAGACCTGATGAAAAATATTCCCATCACGGTGGAAGAAATTGAAGCACTTATGAAGAAATAGGCAGACAGCCTTAACCAAAGCACAACAGATAGCAGACAATGAAACATATCCCTAACTTATTTACACTGTTGAATCTATTTTTCGGCTGCCTGGCCATCATCGTGATCCTGCAGAGCGGCATCACGCTTGTGAGCACAGAAGCAGGCGGGCAAATGATGAGCATGCCGGAGCAAATATACCTGGCATCGCTGTTCATCGGACTGGCGGCCGTGGTAGACTTCCTGGACGGGTTTGTAGCCCGGCTTTTCAACGCACAATCTGAGATGGGGAAACAACTGGATTCCCTGGCAGACGTGGTGAGCTTTGGCGTGGCGCCGGGCATGATCGTTTACCAGTTCCTGCGGTTATCCGTGGCAAGGCAGGAAGACGGGCTGGATGCTGCTGCTGCCTGGCTATACCCGGCATTGCTGATACCCTGCGCCGCTGCCTGGCGTTTGGCCAAATTTAATATTGACGATAAGCAGACTTACTCCTTCCGTGGTGTGCCTACACCGGCAGCAGGGCTGCTGGTGGCCTCACTGCCATTGGTATTCTGGAGCACAGAAAATCCGCAGGTCATCGACCTGTTTTTGAACAAGTGGATCTGGTATGCCCTGGTGTTTGTTTTGTGCTACCTTATGGTGTCCGATATTCCTGTTATGAGCATGAAGTTCAAAGACCGGACGCTAAATGGCAATATGCCCAAACTGGTGCTGGTAGTCGTAGCCCTGGTATTGATACTGGTTTTTCAATGGGCGGCGATACCCCTCATATTTGTAAGCTACATTCTGTTATCTTTGCTCTTCAAAAATAAGATAGCATGACCTACGCTGTACATATTAATGTAATGCCCCTGAAAGAATTGCTGGATCCACAGGGTAAAGCCGTATTGAGCGGGTTGAAAAACCTGGGATTAAAAAGCATTGAAGATGTGCGGATAGGCAAACATATCACCCTGCAGGTAGAAGCGGCATCCGAGGCAGCAGCCAGGTCCATTGCGGAAGAAGCTTCTAAAAAGCTGCTGGCCAACCAGGTAATGGAGCAGTTTGAAATAACGGTCACACCGGCATAATAAGCCTTTTACTTTGGATACCATAGCAGTTACGGAAGACAGTCCGGAGCTTCCGGAAAATGGAACAGCCCTGTATATTGTTCCGTCTCCTATCGGCAACCTGTCCGATATCAGTTTTCGCGCCATAGACACTTTGCAAAAGGTGGACCTGATACTGGCGGAAGACACCCGCACCTCCTCTGTTTTGCTAAGACATTATAACATACAAAAACCGCTGACAGCCTACCATCAGCACAACGAGCATAAAGTAGTGCATCACCTGGCGGAGCAAATGCTGCAGGGCAAAAAAATGGCCCTGCTAACGGACGCGGGTACCCCGGGCATTTCCGACCCCGCTTTTTTATTGGTACGCGAATGTGTCCGGCAAAATATACAGGTAGAATGCCTGCCCGGCGCTACGGCTTTTGTGCCGGCCCTGGTAAACAGCGGGCTGCCCATCAACCGGTTTTGCTTTGAGGGCTTTTTACCCCTCAAAAAAGGAAGACAGACCCTTTTTAAAAAGCTGGCGGAAGAAGAACGTACCATCGTGTTTTATGAGTCGCCCGTACGGCTGGTAAAAACCCTGGAAGAGTGCATCACTTATTTTGGCGCCGACCGACCCTGCAGCGTCAGCCGTGAGCTGACCAAAAAGTTCGAAGAAAACAAAAGAGGTACATTAAGGGAAGTTTGCGACCATTTCAGATCCAAAACGGTGAAGGGAGAAATTGTGGTGGTGGTACAGGGCAAAGAATGACCGGTCCCGGCTACACAATAAAAAAAGCATTCCTGCAGGAATGCTTTTTTTATATCAATTATTTGAAGGCCTACGCCAGTGTATTCACTCTTTTTGCCAGCTTGCTTTTCAGGTGCGCTGCTTTGTTCTTATGGATCACGCCTGTTTTTGCCAGCTTATCAATCATGCTTTCTACCGCAGGCAGTTTTTCACCGGCTGCCTTTTTTTCAGTCAGGGTTTTCAGATCCCTGATGGCATTACGGGTGGTTTTGCCATTGTATTTATTTCTCTCCCTGCGCTTTGCCGCCTGCCGCACGTCCTTTTTTGTAGCTTTATGATTGGCCATTGTTATTTTTTTGGACGACAAAGGTAGTACTGTCTTTAATAATAACCAAATTTATCCGAAAATATAATAGGTATTGACAGAAACTTGCCGGTGGCAGCCGTTACAGACAAATAGTGTAAACCCCGGAAAATTATTAGCCGTATCCTGCGTTAAAAGGGGGTCGGGGATTATTGTAACTGGCTGTTTTTGACAGCTATTTAAGCCCTGATATCAGCAAAATGCTGTACGTTTGTATACCATTTCAAATGACATATCTCCATGAACGATTTTTCATATATCACCGGTTCCGACCCTGATTATATAGATAACCTGTATCGGAACTTTGTGAAAGACCCCAACAGTGTAGATCCGGAATTTAAGAAATTTTTTGAAGGATTTGATTTTGCCGTAGGCAATGGCAAGGCCAATACCAATGTGCAGATAAACGGGGAAGGAACGGACACCAAAGCAGCTACCTTCACTACCACAGACGGTGTGGACTGGAAAAAAGAGCTGGGCGCCTACCGGCTGATACTGGGCTACAGAAACAAAGGACACCTGATCGCCGACACCAACCCCATCCGTAAGCGCAAGGACAGGAATGCCAACCTGAATCTCAACTTTTTCGGGTTTACCGAGGCAGACATGGATAAAAACTATTTTGCCGGCAACCTGATAGGACTGGGCACTACCACGCTGCGAAAGATCCTTGAGCACCTGACCGCCTGCTATGCCTCCAAAGTAGGTATAGAGTTCAAATACATCAGCGACCAGGTAAAAGTGGACTGGCTGACAAGGGAAATGGAGAGAAATTTCACCAATCCGCTGGACCTCAAAAAGAAAGAACGCATCCTGGAAAAGCTGAACCAGGGCGTCATGTTCGAAAAGTTCCTGCATACCAAGTACATCGGTCAGAAACGGTTTTCGCTGGAAGGAGGCGAGACCACGATCCCGGCCCTGGACGCTATCATCAACAAAGCCGCCGAGTTTGACGTGCAGGAAGTGGTGATCGGTATGGCGCATCGCGGACGGCTGAATATTTTGGCCAATATCATGGGCAAGACTTATGAGCAGATATTCAGTGAGTTTGAGGGAACGGGGAAAGTGGACCAGACCATGGGAAGCGGGGATGTAAAATATCACCTTGGCTTCGGTAGCGAAGTGCGAACACCCGATGGTAATACCATGCTGGTGAAGCTGATGCCTAACCCCTCTCACCTGGAGGCGGTTGATCCGGTGGTAGTGGGGTTTGCAAGGGGCAGGGCGAATATTTTGCATGAAGCCAATTACGATAAAGTGTTGCCGATCCTCATACATGGAGATGCATCCATAGCAGGACAGGGTATTGTATATGAAGTGCTGCAGATGTGCAAGCTGCAGGGGTATTATACCGGTGGCACCATCCATTTTGTGATCAATAACCAGATTGGGTTTACCACTGATTTTGACGATGCCCGCAGTTCCGACTACTGCACCTCGCTGGCTGCCATGGTACAGGCCCCGGTGCTCCATGTAAATGGCGATGACCCGGAAGCGGTGGTAAAATGCGCCGAAATAGCAGCCCGTTTCCGAAAGGAGTTTCATTCGGATGTATTCATTGACATGGTATGTTACAGAAAGCACGGTCACAACGAAGGAGACGATCCTAAGTTTACACAACCTACCTTATACTACCTGATCGACAAGCACCCCAACCCTCGGGAAGTGTATATAAACTACCTGCTGAAGCACGGGGAGCCCGAAGCAAGGGAACTGGCAAAAGCAATGGAAAAGAAGTTCTGGGATGACCTGCAGGACCGCCTGGATGAAGTGAAGCAAAACCCGCTGCCTTATACCTACCAGCAACCTGATAAATGGTGGAAACAGCTGCGCAGAGCCCAGGACAAGGATTTCGATCAATCGCCGGTAACCGCCATTACGCAGGAACAATTCACCACCGTTTTTGACGCCATGATGAAGTGGCCTGAGGGATTCACCCCCCTCAAAAAAGTGGAAAAAATACTCCAGGATAAAATAAAGCTGTTCGATACGGAGAAAAAGCTGGATTGGGCCACCGCGGAATTGCTTGCATACGGCAGCATTCTGCTGGAGGGGAACGACGTAAGAATGAGCGGACAGGACGTTAGAAGAGGTACCTTTTCGCACCGTCATGCGGTACTGTATGGCGAAAAAACGGATGAGCAATACAATCGCCTGAGCCGCATACCGGGTGCAACAGGTAAATACAGGATATTCAACTCGCACTTAAGTGAGTATGGCGTACTGGGCTTTGAATACGGGTTTGCACTGGCCAATCCCAATGCCCTGGTGGTTTGGGAAGCCCAGTTTGGCGATTTCTGCAACGTGGCGCAACCTATGATCGACCAGTTTATTGTAGCCGGGGAAGAAAAATGGAACCGTATGAACGGGCTGGTGATGTTGCTGCCACATGGATATGAAGGACAGGGGCCGGAACACAGTTCCGGCAGGATGGAGAGGTTTTTGCAGATGTGCGCTCAGTTGAATATTGTAGTCACCAATATTACCACAGCGGTTAACTTCTTTCATGCATTGCGGCGTCAGCTCGCCTGGCCGTTCCGTAAGCCGCTGATCAATTTTTCACCCAAAGCCAACCTGCGCCATACCGGCAGCTATTCGCTGGCAGAAGATTTTACCCGGGGCAGGTTCCGCGAAGTGTTTGACGACCCGTTCGTGAAAGATGAAAGCCAGGTTAAAAAGGTATTGTTCTGCAGCGGTAAAGTGTACTTTGACCTGGCGGATAAGCAGCAGAAGGAAAACAGGAGCGATGTTGCTATCATCCGTCTGGAGCAGCTATATCCCCTGCCTTACAGGCAGCTTTCCGAATTATATGCAAAGTATAAAAGGGCTATCTGGTATTGGGTACAGGAAGAGCCTTTAAATATGGGTGCCGCCTCGTTTTTGCAGATGAATCTCAACTCCGGGCTCAGGCTTTACGGGCAGCCCGAGATCAATTACGGGGTGATCAGCAGGGAAAGCAGCGCCGCGCCTTCTACAGGGTTTGTGAAAGTACACGCACAGGAACAGAAAGAAATTGTAGATACAGCATTTTCAATTTAATTTTGGAGCTACATTTTCAGTAATAAACAGCAACATATGATCGATATTAAGGTGCCGGCAGTTGGAGAATCTATCAGTGAAGTAACCCTGATCAAATGGGTAAAATCAAACGGGGACTATGTAGAAAGGGATGAAGTAATAGCAGAACTGGAAAGCGAAAAGGCCACCATTGAGGTCAATGCTGAAAAAGCGGGCATATTAACAACCAAAGCCAACGAAGGCGATACTATCGCCATCGGGACCGTATTAGCTACTATAGACGAAACTGCAGCGCAACCCAACGCTACTGAAGAAAAAACCGTAAAAGAAGAGGCGCCGGCAGTGGAAGAAGCAGTAACGCCGGCAACACCGGTATCTTCAGGAGAAGCAAAGGCGGCGGGTAAGGGCAAGCTGGAAGTGGTGGTACCCACCATCGGTGAGTCGATCAGCGAGGTAACGCTGTTGAAGTGGCTGAAAAAAGACGGGGACCTGGTAAAAAGAGACGAGGTGCTGGCGGAACTGGAAAGTGAAAAAGCCACTTTTGAACTAAACGCTATAGAAGCGGGCAGGCTTTCGGTGAATGCAGGAGAGGGTGATGTAATAAAAATAGGAGATGTGGCAGCGGTTATCGACACGGATGTGGCGGTACCGGATGAGGCCCCGGCCGTCAAAGCAGAAACAAAAACGGCAGAACAGGTAAAACCTGCAGAACAGCCACAACCACAGCCTGAGGTAAAAGCTACCCCTGTGGCCGCGGCTATTATCGCGGATAAAAAGATCGACCCGAAAAGCATTACCGCCAGCGGCAGCGCAGGCAGGATCGTGAAGGGAGATGTGATGGCAGCCCTCGAAAATCCGGGTAAAAAGGCATTTGACGGACAGGCATTGGGCAGCAGGAATGTGCGCCGTGAAAAAATGACCAACCTGCGTAAAACCATCAGCAGAAGGCTGGTAGAGTCCAAGAATACCACTGCGATGCTTACCACTTTTAACGAGGTGGACATGACGGCAGTGATGGATGCACGCAAATTGTACAAGGATAAATTCAAAGAAATACACGGTGTGGGACTTGGGTTTATGAGCTTTTTTGCAAAAGCCTGTGCCATAGCCCTGTCTGAATGGCCTGCCGTAAATGCTTATATTGATGGAGAGGAACTGGTGTATCACGATTATGCAGATATCAGCATCGCGGTGAGCACTCCCAGGGGGTTGACCGTGCCGGTGATACGTAATGTGGAAAGTCTGAGCATGGCGGATATTGAGAAAAAAGTGATTGAGCTGGCTGCCAAAGCAAGAGATAACAAGCTTAGCATGGATGAATTGCAGGGCGGGACATTTACCATTACCAATGGCGGTGTATTTGGCTCTCTGATGAGCACTCCTATAATAAACCTGCCTCAAAGTGCCATCTTAGGTATGCACAAGATCCAGGAAAGACCAATGGCTGTTAACGGACAGGTAGTGATCAGGCCCATGATGTATGTAGCCTTAAGCTACGACCACCGGATCATCGACGGACGGGAGTCTGTAAGTTTCCTGGTACGGGTGAAAGAACTGCTTGAAAACCCGGCTTTGCTGCTGATGGGAAAAGATCCTGTGAAAAGCTTATTGGAGCTTTAATTTTTTAAATCAATTTTTGTACCGTATGACGAATCCCGTTCGTATAGGGGTGGTATTGCTGATCGTTTTGGCAACTTCCTGCCAGAAGGAACTTCATTTTGACACAGATACTTCCAACAGGCCTTTCAGAATTGTCACAACCGTAGCGGTAACGGGCAACGATACCCTGATCACTGAGTACGGGTATGACCAGCAGCTTCGTCTTGCTTCAGAAGTGACCACCGGCAGATCTGCCGGCGAAACATATTACACCAATACCCAGTTTTCAAGAGACGCGCAGGGTCGCATTACCACCGTTGTATATAAAGGCCTGGATGATAGCGAAACAGTGAATGTGGACGTGCACTACCCTGATGCCACCGGCATGGAATACGACTATGCAATAGCGACCCGGCATTCTTCCGGCACCCATTTAAGAGACAGCATAGCGTTCTCTTACAGCAATGGCAATATGGTGAAAAATGAGCGGTTCAGATATAAGGATGGCGCCGGCTACCTCCTGGCCCGCCGGGAAACCTTTGACCACAATGCCGCAGGTAACGTGGAGTCAACCGAAGTATTTTCGACCATAGGTACTGTTAACGGACACGTAGTATTGATCTCCACTACACAGTACACCTATGCCGGCTACCCGGATTATATCTGGACGACGGATAACGCTTCCCAGAATTATTTACTCGCCGGGCTTCCCAACAGGAGCCATGAAAGTATCAGCGAAGCTGTCGTAAGGGACCAGACCGGGCTTGCTGCAGACTACAGCATGTCAACCATCCTGGTGATGGATGCTACAGGCAGGATGCCTGAAACAGGCAGTGCATACCTGTTCCCGCAGAACACCACCACCAGTCTTGCATTTTATTATCAATTCTTTTAGGGTAAGCGCAAATAAAAAGTTCCGGCATTTACCGGAACTTACCTACTTCAACAGCGAAAAATATTAATAGTCGTTGTTATAGTCTCTTTTGTTGTACCCGCCACGGTCGCGATCGCGGTATCCACCGCCACCGCCTTTGTTGTATCCGCCGCCACCACCGCCGAAGCCGCGCTTTTTAAAGCCACCTCCACCGGGTTTCGCCGGCCTTTCCTGAGCTTCGTTGATAACGATCTTTCTGCCCTGCACTTCCTGATCGTACAGGCTGCTCAGTGCATTCTGGGCTTCGGTATCGTTTTCCATTTCTACAAAACCGAACCCTTTGCTTCTTCCGGTTTCCCGATCTTTTACGATCTTGATGGATGATACAGTACCGTACTGCTCAAACAAATTTCTCAGGTCGTCCTCTGTCATATTCCATGAGAGGTTGCCTACATACAGATTCATTGTAACTAAAATTTAAATAAAAAATGAAATTAACTCAGTAATGGGAATCTAGTTGCTACAATGATCTGAAAACCGGAGGTTAGCCGCGTAAACCAGCCAGAATAGAACTAATGAACATTACTTCATATAGTGAAGATAATGCATTCCATATTAATAGAACAAAAATATACATATAAAATATGGCACCGGCAGCACGCTGCCAATGCCATAATATGGTCATAAACCTGAATATGAAGATAATTCTCCTCCAGGCATAAGTAGTTTTACTTACTCTGCCACCACTTCAAAGCTCAGTTCTGTTTCAGTTCCGTTACCAAAATCTATTTTGGCTTTGTGACTGCCCAGTTCCTTTACTTCGTCCAGGATGTGAATACGACGACGGTCGATATCATACCCTTTCTGGTCGCGGATGGCGCGTGCGATCTGCACGGTAGTAACGCTTCCGAAAATCTTTCCGGAAGTGCCGGTTTTTGCTCCGATGGTAATAGCGCTCTCATTCAGCTTGGTTATCACCTGGTTGATCTCAGCCAGCAACTGCTCTTCCTTTTTCCTGATCTGCTTCAGCTTTTCATCCAGTTGTTTCAGGTTGGTAGGAGAAGCCTCGATAGCAAATTTCTGGGGAATGAGGTAGTTACGGGCATAACCGCTTTTTACCTTTACTTTTTCGTTGGCGGAGCCTAAATTATCAACGTCTTTTATTAAGATTACTTCCATAATTACCTCCTTACTTTAAAAGATCAGTTACATAAGGCAATAACGCCATTTGACGGGCCTTTTTAATGGCCGCAGATACTTTGCGCTGATATTTCAAAGAGTTACCGGTAATACGGCGGGGCAACATTTTACCCTGCTCATTCAGAAATTTCTTTAAAAACTCAACGTCCTTGTAGTCGATATATTTAATACCGTACTTCTTAAAGCGGCAGAATTTCTTCCGGGGCTTCTCAGTTTTGATAGCCGTAAGGTATTTGATTTCATTAGCCTTTGCCATGTTATTCTACCTCCGCATTTTCGTTTTTGTAATTTATGCCGTTCTTTTTCCTGTCATTGTAAATAACGGCATACTTGTCTAATTTTGTTACCATATGACGGAGCACCTGCTCGTCGCGTAACAGTTGAACCTTGAAGGGTTCATTGAAGCTGGATGGCGCAGTATATTCCAGCACCCAGTAAATACCCGTGGTCTTTTTCTGGATGGGATACGCCAGTGATTTCAGCCCCCAGGGGTTGGAATGCACGATCTGACCACCGGCTTCGGTAATCAGGTCTGTGTATTTTTTCTGAGCTGCTTTATATTCGTCTTCGCTCAGAACAGGGGTAAAAATCACCATCAATTCATAATTGTTCATTACCCTGAATTTTTGGTTTTTAAATATGGGGTGCAAAGGTAATAGATTTTATTGTATCTGAGATATCTATTTTGGGCACGTTTACCTGTGATAAGATAGTTTAATTTTCACTGGGCAGCAGGTGACGACACATCTGTAGCGGAACTTCCGGTCGGTGTCCCCACCGACCGGAAAAACTGAGTTGCAGTCTTATAACAATATATTATCCTAACTTGATAATAATCAACGTATAATTATCGCCACGGGATGGTATAGATGCATAGCTATACGGGGGAGTAAAGTTGCGTGGGGGGAGGCGGTTGGCGCCCCGACACGTATCCCCACATGTCATTTATGGATGCATAACTGCAAGGGGAATCAGACAACTGCCCTGACACCTGTTCCCCAATCGTTCAGCTTCTGCTGGCCGGTGTCTCCACCTGTCGTTGGAACGCTGCCTGCAGACATTTAATCCAGGAGCAGGGTTCCGAACCCTAGCTAGGAACCGGGATGACAAAAAATAAGTTGACATCCTGTCATGTAATGATGTACTGGCACTTTATTTGAAATAACACAGTACATTTAATTATAATATTATAATAAAAATACATTATGCAAAAAGGAAACATCCGGGTGCAAACCGAAAACATCTTCCCGATCATTAAAAAGTTCCTGTACAGCGAGCACGATATCTTTTTACGCGAACTGGTGAGCAATGCGGTGGATGCCACACAGAAGCTGAAAACCCTGTCGTCCATAGGCGAAGCCAAAGGAGACCTGGGAGAATTGCGGATCGATATCAAAATTGACGCTGATGCCAAAACGCTCACTATCTCCGATAAAGGAGTAGGTATGACGGCCGGAGAGGTAGACAAATACCTGAACCAGGTAGCTTTCAGCGGCGCGGAAGAGTTCCTGGAAAAATATAAGGGACAAAACGAAGCCAATATCATCGGGCATTTCGGGCTGGGCTTCTATTCCTCCTTTATGGTAAGCGACAAGGTAACGGTCATTACAAAGTCTTATAATGATGCACCTGCCGTGAAATGGGAATGCGACGGCAGCCCGGCATTTACCCTGGAAGAAACGGAGAAAGCCGACAGGGGAACCGACATCATACTCCATATTAATGAAGAAAGCAAAGAATTCCTGGAGCCGCACCGCATACGCGAAATACTGGAGAAATTCTGTAAGTTCCTGCCGGTACCTGTCTTCTTTGAAGAAAAACAGATCAATAATACTACACCCGCATGGACCAAAAAACCATCTGAGCTGACCATCGAAGATTATCAGAACTTCTATAAAGAATTATATCCTTATAACGAAACGCCCCTGTTCTGGATCCACCTGAATGTGGATTATCCGTTCAACCTCACCGGTATCCTGTATTTTCCAAAGATCAAACAGAGCTACGAAATACAAAAAGACAAGATACAATTGTACAGCAACCAGGTGTTTGTGACCGAGGAAGTGAAAGATATCGTACCTGAATTCCTGATGCTGCTGCAGGGGGTGATCGATTCTCCCGACATTCCGTTGAATGTAAGCCGCAGCTACCTGCAGGGTGATCCCAACGTGAAGAAGATCAACAACCATATCACTAAAAAAGTGGCGGATAAGCTGGAAGAGATCTTCAACAAAGAAAGAAAAGCGTTTGAAGAAAAATGGGAGCACATCGGGCTGTTTGTAAAATACGGTATGATGACCGACGATAAGTTTTTTGAGCGGGCAAACAAATTCCATCTGTTTGAGGATACAGACGGCGAAAAATTCTATACCCTGGAAGAGTACAGGATGGCAGCTGAAACCCTGCAAAAAAATAAGGATGGCAAACTGGTGGTGTTATATACGACCAATCCCATACAGCAGGATGCTTATATCCAGCAGGCAAAGGCCAAAGGATATATAGTGGTAAAAATGGAAACGCTGATCGACGCGGCCTTCATCAACCAGGTGGAGCACAAATGGGAAAATGTAACTTTCTCAAGAGTGGATGCCGATATTGTCGACAACCTGATCGACAAGCAGGAATCGGCAGATTCCGTTTTGTCGGCAGCCGATATAGATACGCTCAAGGAGCTGTTCAACATCAAGGTACAGGATATCAATGTAACCGTTGACGTGAAAGGGCTCAGCAGGGAGGCACCACCGGTAGTGGCTACCCGCCCGGAGTTTATGCGCCGCATGAAAGATATGGCGGGCGTAGGCGGCCCCATGACCAGCTTTTACGCAAATATGCCGGATGAAGTGTCGCTTACTGTTAACGGTAACCATCCTGTTTACCAGAAGATACTAAGTGAACCGGATGCACAGCAAAAAGAAAAAATAGTGCATAACCTGGCGGATCTTGCCTTATTGTCGCAGGGCTTGCTGAAAGGAAACAGCCTGATCAACTTTATCAACCGCAGCGTAGAGCTGATCGGCGGCGAAGAAAAAGGAAAGATCATCCTGGAGTAGTAATACATAAAACCACAATAAAAAAATGCTCAGTTCTTGTTGGGCATTTTTTATGCTTTCAGCCTGCCCACCCGGGGTTGAATAACTTCACGGGAGCACGCAATCAGGGGTTCATTATCCGAATCCTTCTGACTTCTCCATACCTGAACTCCTGCAACGGCTCAGAAAAAGCAAGCTTTGTCCCTGTCATTTCCTCTAAATAATCAAGAAGTCCGGGCACCGGCTTTCCCCAAACCAGTAAGTTTGGCAAAAAGACAATATCACTTATCTTATTAATATTGTTATCGGACAAGATCTCGCTGTTGAAATCAAACGATCCCCAAATGATATTCGGAAGCTTGTATCTCACCGGAGAGTCAAAAGCGCCGATATAGTCTATCGGGAAGTTATTGTCCTGGACTAAAAAAATATGATCGCTGCTTTTAGCTTCGTTTGCGGCATTGATAAACAGACTGTTCCTGGCAAGATTTATTTTATTTTCTTTTGAAACCCTGACCAATCCCCAAAAAATCAGGAATATAACAGGCAGGAGCTTAATAAAGCCATATTTACTCAAATTGCTTTCTACACCGGCCACAACGAAAATAGCGGCTATACCTGCAGGAAGGATATAGTGTGGAAGCTTAAGCTGAGTTATTAAAAATGACAGCCCGATCGTCAGCAATAGCAAAGAAAAAAATATCTGCAGCCTGGATTTGACACTTACATACAAGAATAGGAGAAATGCAGTAAGAATAAATATTCTGTTGTTAACAAACAGCCACTTAACCGACGGCGATAGTAATGTAGAAAAAAAACTTTTTTTCCTATGAAGGTCTGTATATATAATTGATAACTTTTGAGAATTAAGGTAAGAAGTATCCAGGATCAATCCATTCTTTATAAGCGCTATTTCCGTTTCCCATTGCTTTGATCCGACTTCAAATAATTGAGCGTCATTATAAAATTTATACAACGTCTGTCGATACCGTTCATCCTGCTGCCAGCCTGCTTTTTTACCGGAGTAATACAGTTCGTGCAATTTGTTAAAGAATACTATCATTCCTGCCGCAACTCCAAGCGTCAAAAGAACTGGGAGGCGTCCTTTTACATTACCAAGCAAAAATGGTAACACCACTCCAATTAAAGGAATAATAATATGAATACGAAAAAGACCGGCTATTGTAAATAGTGCGACAGGTATCAGATAGTATACACCAAATGGCTTTCCCCGGACAGAGCCCCGGAAAAGGGTTGCAAGCGCCGCAAGTGTTATAACTACGCTTGTATTGGTAAAATTAATGCTTAATAAAAAGGGGATTTCAAAAACAATGAAGAAAACCATATATATCAATATAACTGTATTAAAGGGCCTTGCTCTATACAGTTGTATCAGTATAACTGATGTTGCAAAAAAATGGAATGCTGCCAGCATAAACCCATACCAATTAATGTATGGAAAGGCGATAAATAGTTTCTTGATACAAAGAGTAATAATTGGATGCAGCACATGATTGTAGGTCATCAATTCGGTGGGAGTTCCCCCAAAGCCCCCGGACATTAGATAAAGACAGTAGGCATCGTCTCCACTATTTAATAGTGGCGTTAAAAAGGAAAGCGTAAGCGTAAAGCATGCAAAGTTGATTAATAAAAGCTGAATACTTCTGCTCATGTAGATAGGTTTGAAAACGGCTGCAGGGCACAGGGTCTTCGGATTATTCCCGTACATAAAGGGTATGAAAGGCTCACCCGGTCAAATGTACGATTTTGGGCTAAACAAAACTTACCGTCATTCTTGTTTGATTGCCCCAATTTTCTTCTGCAATCCGTTTGCATGATGTCATAGTGCCTAAAGGAAAATGTGACCTGGATGAGAGTATGAGTCGTTTTGCCCTATACACCATACATGCCTCTCAAACTTTAAAATTCAGGAAATTTCTGTCGCAGTCCGGCGGATTTATGTATGTTTGGACTATGGCTTTCCACAAGCTTACGCCTGTTATTCTCATCTGTTTATTTGTGTCCGGCTGTGCGTATCCCCCCGGCAATGAGAGGATCGCAAAAGATACCATGAATGAAAATGAACAGGTTTCAACTGTACAAAGCCAATTCGGGATCAGTGAGGAAGATTTACGGTATATTGACCTGATGGTTCCTGAATACGCCGAGATCGTATTATATCATGAAGATGCGCCGGAGACGATAGCTTTCGCGAAGCAACTGATCGCCTGGTTCCGGGCAAATCATGCAAGTATTGAGCTTCACCAGGTGAAAAAAATAACCGACAGGGAGCCGCCCGACACACGAAATTTCAGTATCGACTTCATAGGAGACCACCGGTACATGGTTCGGCTATTCAATAAAACCGGGGAATAGCCGGTTAGAAAAAGTTGTAAAACTTCTTCTTATTAAGTATATTTCCAATCTAAATTCATGCTATGGACCAAAACTCTATTTTCGAAGAGCCGGTTGTACCGCCTACCAGCGATGAAAAAACAATGGCGATCCTGTCGCATATCCTCACGATCGTAATCGGGTTTATTGCACCGCTCGTGATCTACCTGATCAAAAAGGATGAATCAGCATATATAGCCGACCAGGCAAAGGAATCACTGAACTTCCAGATAACACTTACCCTTGCCTGCATTATACTGGCTATTACCATCATCGGGCTGCTGCTAATCTGGCCGGTGTTGATCGTCGGGTGGATATTTGTTATTATAGCAACGGTGCGGACAAGCGAAGGAAAGAAATACAGATACCCGTTTAACATCCGTTTCATCAAATAAACCTTCGTGTTACCGGGCACTATACGAGGTCTTCGGCTTCGTATCTCTTATTTTCCCGGGACTGCATCCCGGAAAACGCCCCAACAGGAGCAATTTTTTAAGGGTGCTGTTCCATATAGTGCAGCAGGCTTCTCTTAGCCCTGGTCTGCACCGCTTTTTTCATGTAGCCGGTCCAGCCGAACAATAAGCCCTTCCAGCCCAGGGCTTTACCGATCCAGGTGCTTAGCCGGAATGCATCACTGTGCTCAGTGATCTTTCCGTTTTGTATGCGCATATATGCTTTTACGTGATTGGTCACCATCCTGCGGGTACCGGAAAACAGATAAGTAGCCTGCCACTTACAGGTAGCGTATTCTTCATCTATTATTTCTATGTCCGAAAATTTCAGTGAAAATTTTCTGGCATTTTTACATAACATTTCCCACATGGCCCTTACCTCATCGTCTTTCAGTATCAAAAATACCGGGTCGCTGAAAACAATTTCATCCGCATAACAGGCATTCATACCCGCGGCATCCAGTTGCTGAAAACTGGAATAGAATTTTGTTATGATCTCTTTATTATCCATGACAGGTCATTTTTTTCCGATGACTTTTTCGACCGCATTTAGTATAAGGCTACAGGCTGCTGTGATCTCCTCATCCGTTATGTTCAGGGGAGGAGCGATGCGCATACATTGCGGTGCAAATAAAAACCAGTCTGTTAAAACACCGGTGGCTATGCAATGGTCTATTATTTTTTTATTCGTTTCAAAATCGTCAAACTCCAGGGCTAGCAGCAACCCGGCTGATCTCACCTCCCTGATAGCAGGGTGGTGAAGCCTATCCAGGAACAACAGCTCTTTCCGCCTTACGTCCTGTATCATTTCTTCAGCCAGCAGGGCTTCCATAGCGGCCAATCCGGCGGCACAGCTCAGCGGGTGTCCTCCAAAGGTAGTGATATGTCCCAGCACAGGGTTCTCCGTGAGGCGCTGCATCAGGTTTCTGTCTGCCACAAAAGCACCCAGGGGTAACCCACCCCCCAGGGCTTTTCCCAACAGCAGTATATCGGGAACAATACCATACTGCTCAAAGCCCCACAACGAACCGCTCCGCCCGAAACCCACCTGTATCTCATCCAGCACCAGCAGGGCACCGGTTTCATCACACTTCTTTCTCAGGGCCTGCATCCATTCCGGCGATGGCTTGTATATGCCCCTTTCAGCCTGCACGGTCTCGGCGATCACACAAGCCGTTTTTGATGTAATTAAACTGAGGCTTTCCGCAGTATTATGATCGGTATGCAGGATACCGGGTAGCAACGGACGATATGCATTGCGCCAGTATTCGTCTCCTATAATGCTGAGGGCGCCCTGTGTGGAACCATGGTAGGACTGGTTGAATGCAATGATCTCCGTACGTCCCGTAACGCGTTTGCTCAGCTTCATGGCACCTTCCACGGCTTCTGCACCGGAATTGGTGAAATAAACCGAGTTAAGCGATACCGGCAGATGCTGCACCAGCAAGTGCGCATAAGCCACCTGAGGCGTCTGCACCAGTTCGCCGTATACCAGCAGGTGAAGGTACTGGTCTGCCTGTTTTTTGATGGCCGCTACCACTTTAGGGTGACGGTGCCCGATATTACAGACACTGATACCCGCTATAAGGTCAATGTATTTTTTGCCGTATGCATCTATCAGGGTTATCCCCTCCGCCTTTACTATCTCCAGCGCCAGGGGTGCCGAAGATGTCTGGGCGACATGTTGTAAAAAAAGTTGACGTTGATCCATTGTATCGCTGCTGGCCTGCAAGTTACTGGCTTTGTAAATTATAATCCGGGCCGGTAGTGAATAATATACAGCAGCATATAGAAAAAGCCCGGTGGCTATCAGCATCGGGCCCGTTCATTTCCGGCAGATGGTTTAGCTGATATGTGACCAGTTTTCCCCGCTCTTGATCCGGTACAAAGTCATCTCGCTTACATTATACTTCTCGGCAAGCTGTTTATAAGTAAGCTTTCTTTTGGGATTAGCAATAGCCTTTTTAATAGCGCTTACCTGGGCGGCTTTCAGCTTCAACCCGGTGGTGCGATTAGCCTGTATTTTTTTATACGCGATTTTTGCCGGACTTTTTTGCTGGTGCTCCGTTACTTCGTTCAGCGTGGCCCATTTAAGATTGTTGGCCCTGTTATCCGTCTTATCAAAGTTAAGATGGATCACATAACGATGTTTGGGCGAAGGCTTGGAGAGAAAGGCGCGGGCAATTTCGCGGTGAATATACAGGGTTCCCTTGTTGCCGGGTCTGTGGAGGTTGAGGCTTCTGTATCCCGTAGTCAAAGAGCCGTTCAGCAGTTGCCCGTCTTCCAATACGGCATCGGAATAGCTGGCAACCCGGCCCTGGTTTGATACGGCATATTTTTTCCGGAGATCCTTCCACCCTGGAAATTGTAATGGCTTCCAGACTTCATTAGGAGTCTTTTTTATCATATGGATGTTTTTAGGTTCTATAAATGTAATAAATAATCTTTTTTATTAATTCAAAGACTTGCTGAAGAAACCAAATTATTTTTTACACCTGCTCCACATCCCGGTTAGCCATCTGCAGAAACTCGTTTTCACTGATGATCTTGACCGTCCCGATCTTTTTCGCTTTTTCCAGTTTTGAACCGGCGTCTTCACCTACCACGAGGTAGTGCAGCTTACTGCTCACACTTCCTACAATTTTCCCCCCGTTTAGCTCTACCAGGGCTTCGGCCTCACTCCGTTTCAAATGGTTCAAAGTTCCGGTGAATAGAAATGTCAGTCCTGAGAAGTTCCCCCCGCTTACCAGGTCTTTTTTAGTGTTATTGAATTGAAGTCCCAGCTCTTCGAGCCTTTTCAGCAAGGCTATGTTTTGCTCCACACGGAAAAACTGGTAAATACTATTGGCAACTTTCGGACCAATATCCTCCAGTTCCTGTAATTTTTCTACAGTAAAGTCCTTCAGCTCATATAAGTTGCCGATACTGTTAGCCAACACCTTGGACGTATTCTCTCCTACAAAACGTATACCAAGCGCATATATAAGACGGTAAAGCGGCTGTTTTTTAGAGGCTTCAATGGCTGCCTGCAGGTTGGCCACACTCCTGGCGCCAAACCCTTCCAGCTTTTGTATGTCGTCAAAAGGGAGCGTGTATATACCGGGAATGTCCTCCAGTAACCGCAGCGCGTACAGCTTTCTTACGATGGCGTCTCCCAGCCCGCGGATGTCCATGGCGTCCTTGCTGTTGAAATGAACGATACGCTCCACGATCTGTGCTTCGCAGCCATTGCTGTTATTACACCTCCAAACAGCTTCGTCTTCCTGCTTCACCAGCGGGTGCCCGCAAACAGGGCAGCGGGTGGGAAAAATAATAGGCTGTTCACTGCCGTTACGCAATTCAGGGAACGATTTTACCACCTGCGGGATCACATCGCCCGAGCGTTCTATCAATACGGTATCGCCCAGTTGCAGGTCCTTTTCTTTGATGTACTCTTCATTATGAACAGAAATACTGCCCACCGTTACACCACCTACGTTCACCGGGTCTATTTTAGCCACCGGGGTTACAGCGCCGGTCCTGCCTACCTGGAATTCCACACCGATCAGCCTGCTGGTAGCCTGCCGGGCCTTGAACTTGAACGCGATGGCCCA
The DNA here is from genome assembly GCA_037190885.1 of Chitinophagaceae bacterium. GTDB lineage: Bacteria > Bacteroidota > Bacteroidia > Chitinophagales > Chitinophagaceae > Agriterribacter. Next base: position 82,907 of record JBBCJQ010000018.1, on the reverse strand, counting down.
CCGTGGATGATGTGAGGTCATGCCCAGCTTTTCCTGTACCTCCAGTTGATTCACTTTCACTACCATACCATCTATTTCGTATAACAGGTCATCGCGCCGCTTTTCAAATGCTTCGCAATAACGTATCACATCCTGTATGCCTTTGAATACTTTTTTCTCCTTTGCCGGGCTGCGAAATCCCAGGTTCCACAACATTTCCAGGGTACCACTGTGGGTAAGCAGGCTTTCCGACTGTGCTTCCGGCAGCAGCGTTACTTCACTTACGTGGTATAAAAACGCTTCCAGGTTCCTGCGGCTGACCTCCTTGGGATCCTTTATCCTGAGAGAGCCGGCCGCAGCATTCCTGGGATTGGCCAGCCTTTCCAGCCCGGCCTGTTCCTGTGCGTCATTATACGCGTTGAAATTCTTCTTGTTCATCAGTACCTCACCGCGGATCTCGATCTGTTGTATGCCATACTGCGAAAACCTGGCTGACAGGGGTACAGACCTGATCTGCCGGATATTGATAGTAATATCATCCCCTGTAACGCCATCACCACGGGTGGCACCGCGAACCAGCATGTCATTGTCATATATCAAAGAAATGCTGGCGCCGTCAAACTTGGGTTCCACACAATATTCAACTTCCTCCAGCCCGCTCAACTCCCGGGCTTTCCGGTCAAAGTCCAGCAGGTCTTCCGGGTTGTAGGAGTTATCCAGCGAAAGCATGGGTACCAGGTGCTGCACCTTGGGAAAATCTTTTGTAAGTCCTTTGGCCACCCTTTGTGTAGGCGAGTCGGGCGTAATGAGATCCGGTTGCTGTAGCTCCAGCTTTTCAAGTGTCTTGTACAGCGTATCATATTCGCCATCGGCGATCAGGGGATTATTCAATACATAATACCGGTACTCATGAAAACGCAATACATCGCGAAGGGGTTCCAAAAGCTCCGCTGTCAGCGTACCGTCTTTAGCCTGCTGCAAAAATGTCGTGGTCGCCGCCTGCAGTTGCTGAGTCTGTTCATTATTATACATTACCTGTTATTTGGGGGTGTAAATGTATAATAAAGAACAGGAGCAAGCAGGCCACCCTGCCGAAAAATATTTGTGGAATAAATGCCGCAGTTGCAAAGAAGTAAAAATACTGAGATACCACGTTCCCGTCCGGTCAAGAATACTCCAATAAATTACCCGCCTCTTTACCGGGTATTATTTGATAGAAAGTATATACCGCACCATCGTTTCCACATCGGCTTTTTCCATACCGGGATGCGGCGTCATGGGAATATCGCCCCATACACCCGATCCGCCTTCTACTATCTTTTTCACCAGTTGCGGGATATCTTTGTCCCCATATTTTTTAGCTATCTCCACGTAAGCCGGTCCCACCAGTTTATCATGCTCTTTATGACAGGCAACACAATCTGAGCCGGCAATAAGTGCCTTTCCTTTTTCCTCCGGGGTCCGGTTGTCCTGCTTTGCTGCTTCCACTGCCGCCAACCAGTCTTTTCTGAAGGATGCCACGGCAATATTATCTTTCAGTTCATCATAATCCTTATCCGTAAGCGCCTGCCAGCCGTATTTCGGCCATTCCGGATCATCGGTAATAAAACCGGGCACCTTCAGTTCTTTTTCGTCTGCCAGCGAACCAAGCAACCGGGCAGCTTTTGCCGGCTGATCAGCCAGATAGTGATTGTCTTTTTTAAACATATTCCACCAGACAGGCTTCAGGTAGCGGAACGATTCTTTCAGCGCATAGTCAATATAGTAATCTGTCTGCAGCATGGCGGCATCCAGCAGGGCAGTCACAGACCGTTCCGTTGTAAAATAACTCAGCGAAATAACTGCCTGCAGCCTCACTTTCAGGGAACTGTCTTTGGAAATCGCGATCAGCTTTTCCTCCGTGTTTTTAATATGATCCCGCCAGAAGAACAACACCCTTGTGGCGGCTGTCCGGATATGATCATGACTGCTATTCAACAATTCCTCCAGTAATGCCCGATTGGGTTGATTGAACTGCTGGTATACCCAAAGCGCTTCCAGGTGATGCTGATCGTAAAGAGAATCCTTTTTGTCCAGTGATGTCAGCCATTTATCCACCGCCGGTAATACCGTTGCGGCATCCATTTGTCTTAATTGCGTTCTAACCCTGTAGCGTACTCTGTCTTCGTACTCCTTTAATTGATCCAGCAGCTTATCAACAGGTAATTTTGTAAGATCCACCGGCTCCAGCCTGTCTTTGTGTTTATACGTGATCCGCCATATCCTGCCGTGGGTATGATCGCGGAGCGGATCCCGTAATGCCCGTTCGCCATGGTTGATGATCGGGTTATACCAGTCTACAATATACAGGGCACCGTCAGGACCAAATTGCAGATCTACCGGCCGGAAGTTGGGATCTTTTGATTGCAGCAAGGGTTCTATTTCCTGTGCTACGATACCGCTACCACTTTCGTATATACGATGTTGTTGGGTACCCAACGTGCCGACAAATGTGTTGAACAATATATTGCCCTGCAGCGCATCCGGGAAATGCCGGCTGGAAATGATCTCCGTTCCGCAGGTTTTGGGCTTGCCGGCAGAGGTCAGGAAGTCCCTCATCCCGGTATGCTTCACCGGGTATTCTGTGGCTACGGTCAGGGGTGGTGCAAAGTAGTTCATACCTGTCGATACATCGCTGATGATCTGGGTGCCGTTTCTCAGGAACACATGTCCCCAGGGGTTGGCGTATGGGTAAGACACATAAGGTTCCAGCTTATGCGTCAGCGGTTCAAAGCGCCAGGTAGCGCCGTAGTCGCTGCGTTGCGGGCCCCAGGGTGTTTCTACCTGCGAATGCAGGAAGGTACCGCTGTGCCAGTATAATGCGCCATCCGGTCCCCAGGTATGAGTGTCCAGGGTATGATGCACGTCTTCCGTGCCGAACCCGTGCAATATGATCTCTTTTTCATCCGCTTTCCCATCTCCATCCGTGTCTTTCATAAACCAGAGATCCGGCGGCTGCGACACGTATACGCCACCGTTACCGAGTTCCATGCCGGTGGGCATATACAGACTGTCTGCAAACACCGTTTCTTGGTCTGCAACACCATCCCCGTCGGTATCCTCCAGGATCAGTATCCTATCATTGGGCTGTGCGCCGGGCAGATACTGGGGATAGGACGACATATCCGCCACCCACATCCTGCCCTGTGGATCAAACGTGATTGTAACGGGGTTGGTCAGTGAAAAATCCACCTCCGATGCAAACAGGTTGATCTCAAATCCTTCAGGTAATGTGAACTGTTCGGTGGAAGGTCTTTTCAGATTGACCTTATCCAATGCTGTGAACTGTATCGTATCATTCAGTATGTTGTTGCTGTGCACAAAATTCTCCGGATCATCCGCCACGCTTTGTTTCCATACAATGCTGTCCAGGCGCAATACCATATTGCCCAGCTTCGCAAATTCCTTCGGATAGGAAATGGGGCCGCCGGCAGGCTGCACCCAGGGCTCCTTTCTCCGACCTACGATGTACTCGCTGTTGACCGCCCTGTACAGGTAAAAGAATTGCCGGTTTTTCCGGTCAATTATTTTCTTAAGGTTGTGCAGGTGCCGGTCATCCTCCTGCCAGACCGAAACCGGTAACCCCAGCGATTTTGCTATTCCTTCACTAACAGCTTTATACCCGGCTTCGTTGAGGTGGATACCATTGATGGTGATCTTTTCCTTACCCTGCTGAAGTCTTTGGGTTGCTTTAAACAGGTTGATAAATGGGATGCCCAGCTCTGTCGCTACGTGTTGCATGCTTCTGGTGTATAACGCAAGGTTTTGGTTATGTTCAGCGGGATCAGGTAGAAATCCTCCCATCTTCTCATGGGCTACCGGTGAAACCAGGATGACCTGCGGCTGTGTTTTACCGTTATATTGCTGGTGCTGCAAATGTTGCAGGTAGGCAGTGAGCTGTGCTTTAAATGCATCCAGGCTGTCCGGCCCTTTAAATGCTTCGTTCAAGCCATAACAGGCAATTATGATGTCTGCGTTATGGTCCGCCAGCAGCTCATCCTGTGTGGGAAAGTTTAGTGGACGGGACCGCATATTGATCTCATCCGCGCTCCAGCCCAGGTTCCTGACAGTAAGGTTCCTGTCCGGAAAGCTTCTGTACAGCAAAGGTTCGAGGTAGTTATAGTACTGCAGCCGCTCCGCAAATGTGTTACCTATAATGACGATGCTGCTGCCGGCTCCCGGGTTTAGCTCATAAACGACCTCCGGTTCATTGTTGGAACAGGAAGATAACAGTGTAATAAATGATATTAGAAAAAAAACCGGCTTAATAATATACAGCTTAAGGAACATGTTTGGCAAATTGTTTGGAATTTATTTTCTGATCTGTCTTCCCGGTGTTTCGGTTAAGAAAAAAATTGACAGCGTGTTTTAAAACGCGCTGTCAATTTACAAATATTACCAACCTTCATTTTGTGTGAGATTAGGATTTTTTTCCATTTCCCTTTGAGGTATTGGCATAAAGTACATCTTTTCCTGGAAAATACAGGGAACGCCATCAACCGGCTTTACCTCATATGTATAGCTATTTTCGGCTACCCTTGTAATATACATAGCGCCGAATTGTTTTCCATTGAGCACATCTCCGGCAATCTTCCACCTTCGCAGGTCCCAATACCGCTTCTGCTCGAAAGACAACTCGATATATCGTTCATGCCTTATTTTCTCCCTCATCTGCTCTTTGGTAAGTCCCGCGGGTAATTGATACGGATCTAATCCTGCCCTTTGGCGGATATCTTCAACAGCTTTATACACGCTTGCATCGGGAGTGCTGAGTGCTTCATTTTGTGCCTCGGCATAGTTTAACAGCACCTCTGCATATCTTAGTTCCTGCCAGTTCTGATCGCTACCAACACCCCCATAGTAATCCTGGTTCGACTCATCTGTGCCTTTTCTCATCAGGTAACCTGTCACTGTCTGGTAAGGAATATTGATACCATCTTCTCCCCCCACATATGTGTATACCGGTAACCCCTGGAAGCCAAATACGGAACCGTTTACGATGAGTGTTGCATCAAACCTCGGATCCCTGTTAACATACGGGTCAGCAGGGTTGTATCCCGAGGTGGGATCAGTGATGCTTTTTCCGTTTTTCATTTCAAATGCGTCCACCAGTTCCTGTACGGGAGAACGGCGTGAAGCATCCTGTCTTGACCGTGAGTCCGGCATAGCCCAGGAATCCCAGCCATGCTCTCTCAGGGTTTTCAGGAACTGTACGCTAAAAATCTCTTCTTCATTGTTCTTGTCGAGCATGATCCTCCTGAAATCCGGGTGCAGCTTATACACATTACTTTCTATTACCTCTTTATTTGTTGCAGCCGCAGCCTGCCACCGGCCAACGTCGTTAGTAGGGTTGTATAAAGCGCTCGCCCAGAAAAGCTGTATCCTGCCCAGGAAAGCTTTGGCGGAATGCCTGTTTATTTTGCCTACATCAACAGAGCGGTCGCCATATGATTCCGGCAGCAGCTCAATGGCCTCTTCCAGCTCTTTCACAATAAAAGCAAACGTTTCGTCGGTGCTTGCCCTGGCAACAAACAGATCGTCTTCCAACGTTTGGGGAGTTGTAATAACAGGAACGCCGCCGTATCTTTTCACCATATCAAAATACAGCTTGGCACGGAGAAATTTCACCTGGCCGGTAAGGATCGTTTTTTCATCTCCTTCCAGGGCGGATTCATCTACATTCGCAAGAAACATATTGGTTCTCCTTACCTGGTCGTATGCCCAGTAGTCCATAGGATTGTTGTCTGCAAACCATTGTCCCTGTACCACGTTCCTGGGTGCTCCGCCCCAGAAGTTCCTGGATTCGTCAGTAATGTTGTCGTATAAGTCATGGTCAAATGCCGGGACATCGGCATACATACGATTGACAAAAAGCTGTATCAGGGCGGGATCATCAAATACCGCCTCTTCGGGAATAGATGTAGTGGCTTCCCTGTCCAGGAAACTCTTATTACACGAGATAGTCAGAAAACCGAGAAAAACCAGTAACGATATAGTAAGATTCAATTTTTTCATGGCCTCAATGTTTTAAAACGAGAGATTAATGCCCAGGTTGAGCGTACGTTGTTGCGGATAATAGGCGCCATCCGTGTTTTCTATCTCCGGATCAAACATTTTCATTTTATCAAAAATGAAAATATTAGTACCAGAAAAATAGACCCGTAGCAGCTGGGCTCCTACTTTTTGACTGATATGTTTCGGCAATGTATAGCCGAGATCAATGGAGCGTAGGCGCAGGTAGCTGGCATCCCTGAGATACAGGCTGGATTCCTGTGAATTGTTGGGATGCTGGTTTTCCCAGGGCCTGGGGTATTTTGCATCCCTGTTCTCCGGCGTCCAGTAGTCCAGCAGGTCCCGGAAGTTGTTGTGCGAGCCTCCATTAAAGAAAGTCCGGGACCTTCCGTACATCATTTTTTTCATCCGGGTAGCACCCTGGAAAAGTACATTCAGATCGAAACCTTTGTAAGACCCTCCGAATGAAAGCCCGCCCAGCAGCTTGGGAATATTGTTATCCATTGAAATGATGGTACGGTCATTCGCATCGATCACTTTATCTCCGTTGATATCTGCATATTTTACATCGCCGGCCTTTTGCCCACCGTTGAACTGGGGATAATAATCGGTTACCTCCTCGTCTGTCTGAAAAAAGCCCAATGCTTTGTACCCGACGATGAAGTTCAGGGGTCTTCCTGTTTGCAACAGGTAATCCGGGATATTGGCGGGCTCATCCAGCAACACCACCTTACTTTGTGCAAAGCCCAGGTTGGCTTTTACAAAATAGTTCAGGCTGTTGATATTATTTTGATGGATGAGTGCTACTTCAAAGCCTTTATTATCCACTTTCGCATAGTTCTCAGCAGGAAGCTGGGCTCCGATTGTGCCCGGAACGGACCGTATCCTGCTCAGCAGAATGTTGGACGTTCTTTTATAGAAGAAATCCAGCTCGAAGGAAAAAAGCCGGCTCCACATAGAACCATCCAGTCCTACATTTGCAATAGCGGCGCTCTCCCAGGTTACGTTCGGGTTGGGAAGTACACCGGGGGTAATGCTGGCGTAAGCATTTGATCCCGAAATAATGGTTGAAGACAGGTTATATACCTGCTGATACTGAAATGTGGGCACTCTTCCGGAATAAACATTTCTGTCATTTCCTACCAATCCATATGAAGCCCTGAGCTTCAGGTTATCAATAAAATCGAGCCCTTCACTATTCCTGAAAAAAGATTCTTCCGATAGTTTCCACCCTGCGGATATTGCCGGGAAGTTTCCGTACTTATTGCTGGTTGGAAATGCCACAGATCCGTCTGAACGGAACGAACCTTCCAGGAGATACCTGTCTTTATAAGCATACTGCAGCCTGCCAACAAAGCTGCGCCTGCCATCCGTAAAGGAACTGCCGTTCGCATCTTTCTGTACCTGTCCCCCATATAACAGCTCATCGAGCCCGTTGGCAGGAAAATTGGTTCTGAATCCGCTGAAATTTTTTGATCTTGCATCGAATTGCTCCACCAGCACGATGCCACCCACTTCATGGTCCCCAAATTCCCGCTTATAGTTTAAGCTTAGGTTCAGTGTGGTTGTATTATAGTCACTGTATTGTTCGGTCAGGGCCGTTTTACCGTTCCATCCGCCATAAGGATAAATTTCGAGAGTATTGCCATCATCATCCTGTCGGTTCATGAGAATGGGTACCTGGTAAATTTTTGAAGTGTAGGCATCCTGTCCAAACGAAGCCCGACCCAGCAGATATAATCCTTCTATAAAAGGCAACTCATGCCTGGCCGAAATCGTTGCCTGAAAAATGTCAGATCGTCCCCTTTGATATCCTGTTTTGATCTCCTCCACCGGGTGTTGTTCACGGGTGTAGAAAACAGTTCCGTCCGGGTTATATAACCTGTCATAAGGATAGGCTGCCATGATATCGCTGAATATGGCTTCCGGGGAGTATCCGCTGCCGTTATTGTCTCTGCGGCTTGCGTCTATATCGAGTGATACGTTGAAATTTTTATTGATACGGGCATCAACATTTGACCGTACGGTATACCTTTTGTAGTTGAGATTATCGTACAGACCATCCTGATGCATATACCCGGCCGACATAAAATATTTAATGGCATCCGTTCCTCCATTCACACTTATATTTTGCTGGGTTTGAAATGCCCTTTTATTCAGGGTAAGGTCATACCAGTCCTGTTCCTGTACCCTGCCCTGTAAAATATCCTGCATTTCTTCATCGGTGTAGGCGGGAGGTAACCCCATATTCTGACGGGCTATATTTTTGGTTTGGGCATATTCCGGACCACTCATCAGCTTTGGATAGATGGTGGGGTTTTGTATACCGGCAAATCCATTATATGAAATGGTCGGCTTACCGGATTTTCCACGCTTGGTAGTCACGAGAATGACGCCATTGGCAGCCCTGGACCCATACACAGCAGTAGCGGAAGCATCTTTCAAAATAGAGATGCTTTCTATTTCGTTTGGATCGATCTGGTCAAAGCTCCTTACGATACCGTCCACCACTATCAGGGCACTGTTATCTCCAAAAGTACTCACACCCCTGATCGTGATTTGAGAACCGCTTCCCGGCTTCCCGTTACCATTCACAGCAGTGATACCGGGCAGCCGCCCGGCAAGGGAATTGGTGATATTGGTTGCGGAAGATTTCACGACCTCTTTTCCATCAACGGAAGCTACAGAACCGGTAAGGTCCGTTTTTTTCTGTGTACCATACCCTACTACCACAATATCATCCATACCTGAAATATCGGGCTCCAGCACTATGGTAATATCGGTTTGTTGCTGAAGGGTAATTTTCTGGGAAACAAACCCGATACTGGATATTTCCAGTACTGCATCCCGGATTTCTGGTATCGTAAGTGAAAAACGCCCGTCATTATCCGAAGTAGTGCCCGTGGAAGTACCTGACAGGGCAACCGAAACACCCGGCAAAGGATTGCCATCCCTGTCGGTTATCCTTCCTTGTATTTCTACAGGGGGGGGAAGCTTTTCCTCCTGTTCCACCGCCTCCCTGGCGACAGGGACCTCTTTCAGCTTTTCAACTACAATCGTTTTTCCAACGATATTGTAATCAAGAGATTGTGTGTGGAGGGTTTGTGACAGCAGCTTTTCAAGCGGCTCATTTTTCACATTTACATTTACCCGTTGGGCGGTTTCCAGTATTTTGTAATTACAAAATACCGCATAACCTGTTTGCCTTTTAATTTCGGAGAAAACCTTTTTTAAGGGTAAGTTGGTTCCCGAAAGCGTCACATTCTGCGAAAATCCATTCGCGCTTACCTGCAGGCAGCAGACAGCGATGAAGATAACAGTCAGTTTAACTTGCATAAGCAACCGTTTGTAATTGAAGACCCCCGCTGTAAAATGGGGTCCGCAAAGAATGCCTAAATTCATAACTTTGTTTTAGTTTGGGTTAAAGAATACCTGCCCCTTGCGGGGAAGAATAATCAGCATTATTCGGGTTCCCAGACTTTTTATTCAGGAAGTGGCTCCAACACTTCCTGATTTGTTTGTAACCCGTTATCTTATGTGGTCAGCTTTCAGCTACCGGTAACAATCAGTTTTTTTCCATCCAGTTTAAATTTGACGCCACTTAATTCAAGAATTTTCAATACGTCGGAAAGCGTAGCATTCCGCTCAATATCCCCCCAGTACTTTTCGTTTGGCACCTTTCCGTTTTTATACTCTATTTCTATGTCATACCACCGTTCCAGTTGTTTCATTACTACCTGTATATCTGTTCTATCATAGGTAAAGTATCCGTTCTTCCAGGCAACTTCAGCATCTACATTCACATTCCTTACTACTCTGACAGTTCCTTCCTGATTCAGTTGGATCTGTTCTCCAGGCAAAACCACCCGGGAGATTTTCCCCTTGCTGTACCGGATACCTCCTTCCACCAGGGTGGTTTTCAACGGCATATCGTCACTGTAGGCATTTACATTAAACTGGGTACCCGTTACTTCTATTACTCCACCGGCAGTGCCCTCTGTTATTATATCTACCCAAAAAGGTATTCTTTTGCCCTTTGTATCTAAAACCGTTGTTACTTCAAAGAACACTTCTCCGGAAACTTCAACCCGTCTGGCTTCAGATCCGAATTGTACGGGATACTTAATATAGGACCCGGCGTTTAGCCATACTTTCGTTCCGTCTGATAACTGCAGCCTGAACTGCCTGGCACGGGGAGTGGAAACGGTATTATAGGTAGTTGCTCCGGCATCAGACACATCACCTTCGTATATGAGCTGTCCGTCTATGTTAAGAACATTTATATTAGACTGCACAGCCAGGGTCCCGTTTCCCGCACTATCGAGCACCAGCTTTTCACCATTAGCCAGGGTGAGGATCGCTCCGTTAACACCCGGCTCAATATCATTAACAACGGTTTCGGCTTCGCTTATTTCCGGCTGAATATTTCCAGCTTGCTTCGTAAAAAAATAATAGGCTACCAGGCCTGAAGTCACAATAAGCAGCACCATAGCTACCCGGAGTATCTGCTTTCCCGGAAAGGATCGCCTAACTCCGCGATCGCCTATCCTGCTATCAATACCCGCCTTTAGTTTCTTCTGAAACAATTCGCGTTCTTTTACCGTCCATTCCCGGCCTTTGTCTTCCAGTGACGACAGCCACAACTCTACCATTGCTTTTTCCTCACTCGTACAATTACCGTTTTTGTATCGTTCAAGAATATCCCTGGCTTCTTCTTCATTCATTTAAATGAGGTTATAATAGTACGATCCCGAAAACGACGATCGGTAGTAGGCAGAAAATAAAAAAATGGAAGTCCGGGGCTCTAAAGGCTGAGGAGTATGAGAAATACCAGGAGCACCTGAGCACGTTTAACTTCTGTCCTGATATGTTTTAGTGCATTGCTGACCTGCTTTTTAACGGTCGTTTCAGCAATGTTCAGCCGTGTTGCAATCTCTTTGTAAGACAGATTTTGGTTCCTGCTCAACATATATACTTCCTGCATCTTGTGGGGTAACGCTGATACTGCCGCTTCCAAAATAGCCTGCAGTTCCCTGGCCTCGGGCAGATTTGCAGACTGCGCCTGCATATTGTTATAGAAAATACTGAAAGACTGAAGAAATTCTGCGGTCCGGGAAGATTGCTGGATATGCTTTATACAGCCATTGCGAACACTTCTGAACAGGTAACCTTTCAGGTAAATGATAGTCAGTTCTCTTCTATTCTTCCAGATCTTAACAAAAACGTCCTGCACAATGTCACAGGCATCATCAAAGGACCCGGTGATTTTTACCGCTGCGATGGAAAGCGGCTCCCAATACCTGGAATATATTTCATCAAAAGCAGCCCGATCATCCTCCTTGAGCAGCAATATCAGCCTTTCTTCTGCAATTTCATTATACATGGCACAGTAATATCGTTACAGATATGGATCAAAAACTGGATAACCTGTAAGTTAGCCATTTATTTCATTTAACCATCCTGTACAAACATGTATGCCACCCGGGAACCCTGGTGGCATACATGAAGATAATTGCTTACAGCAATTCAATCAGTTCAACGGAATATCACGCTTCAGCATTTCATCCCTGTTGGCCATTTCCCAGGCAGTGTAATACACCAGCAGGGCTCTTTTGTGCATCAGGGGATAGTTGATCTTGTCCGGCGTATCGGTTGGCTGGTGATAATCGGGATGCAGTCCGCTGAAATAAAATATGATGGGCACGCCATGTTTGGCGAAGTTGTAATGATCGCTGCGGTAATATATCCGCATCGGATCCTGCGGGTCGTTGAATTTATAGTCAAGACCCAGCTTTGTATATTTTTTATTGATATCCTCGCTGATCGGCTTCAGGTCAGAGCTCAGCTTATCATCTCCTACAATGTAAACATAGTTCATCGAATCCTTTTTTGCCCTGTCCGGATCTATTCTTCCGATCATATCGATGTTCAGGTTCACAGTCGTTTTTTCCAATGGGTACACCGGGTTTTCACCGTAATAGGCAGAGCCCCATAATCCTCTTTCTTCACCGCTTACGGTCATGAACAGGATGGTTCTCCTGGGGCCCTTACCGGCTGCTTTTGCTTTTGCGAATGCTTTTGCTATTTCTATTACCGTTACGGTACCGGAGCCGTCATCGTCCGCGCCAAACCATATTTTCCCGTCTTTGGCGCCCATATGATCGTAGTGCGCGGTCAGCACCACATATTCATCCTTCAGGTCGGAGCCTTCCACCAGTCCCAGCACATTATAGCTTTTCAGCTCCACCGGCTGCTTCAAAAAGTCGAGATCCAGCTTAGCGGTCAATATTTGGGGTTCGCCTACCGTTAGTGGTCCGCCGGCAATGGCATTGCCCACTGCTTCGGAAACGATGAAGGTATTGATCCGGTAATTTGTTTTGTAAGGGTTAGCGTACATGTTGCCGGTAGCCGGCACATCTTTGATCTTTGTATCCACCACCAGCAACGCGGCAGCACCTCTACGCTCGGCAGCATCCTGCTGCATGAACAGGTTGATCTTACTTCTTTGTTCTTCCGGAAGATCTTTGGCCAGGCTGGCAGACAATACCAGCACCAGCTTGCCCTTTACATCCAGGTCTTTATAATCATCGCGGGTTTGGTTGCTTACGCCAAACCCGGCAAATACTACTTCGGAAAAACGATAGGAAGCCGTATGCAACGCCGATATGTTACCTTCAATATCCTTACCCGGCACAAACGATTTACCATTCACCGCCAGCGACATCCTGATCAAAGAATCCACATACACCGGGAAAGGCATCTGGTAGGAACCGTTGAATCCCGGCAGCACCCCGGCTTTTTCAAACTGGCTTTGGATATAAGCGGCCGCCCTGCGCTCCCCTTCTGTAGCTGTGCCTCTTCCTTCCATTTCCGGCCCGGCAATAATATATAATTGTTCTTTCAGCCCCTGTGCTGTGATCTCTTTTGCAAATGGTTTGGGATTCAGTTTCTGGGCCTGTGTGTAAACTGAAAATCCTATGCAAACCAGTACTAATAACTTCTTCATGAGGGTGTCATTTGTTTAAAATGACCCCAAACATAAGCAAAAATGAGGCAAGTTTTGAGATCCAGGTTGCAGGTCGCAGGATACAAGACGCCGGTCGCAGGTTGCAGGGAGTACAGCTTGTGCTTGCAGCCGGGAAATCACAAATTTACCATTAAGTATCACAGATCTTTCCACCAAATGACACAGATTTTACCATGGCATGTGAAAATGCATGCCAAATTTCCTGCGGACGGGGGGCTGGCTTTCGCTGAAATATGATGTTTCTGTGATCATCTGCGAAATTCGGGTGACAGTTTTTCCCTATTACCATTTTCCGGTCGGTGTCTGCACGTGATAACACCGCCAGAGGTAGAAATTCTAACTAGGCGAGCCGTGTAGAAACGACTATAAACGTTTATACACGGGTATGGAAAGTTGTATTGGCGTTATAAACAATATAAAATGTATAACACGAATTGTTTAATTTATAGCTGTTTATAAATTATGATTATTGCGCTTTATAACATAAATTTATGCGTTAGCGGTAATTGTAAAACAACCTCACGATGAAAAAAAGTGACTACACAAAAGCTTTAATTCTTTTACAATCTTTCGAAACCTTTTGGACATTTTGCTCCTTATCTGAAGGGGAAATCTACTCGACACAATGCAAAGACGTCACAAAAGAATTAATAAGCCATTTATATGAAATTTTCAAAACGGACAAAAAAATATTTAATTCAAAGCAACTAACACTGGATAGTAACGATAACACTGAATTAATTGAAGGCATACTCAATCGCCTTGAAATATGGACAAGAAACAAGCATAAACTTCCCTATGAAGGAATATTTGAAAGCAACTTTCAATTATCACATTTAACAATGGGACTTAAAATATACCTACTACGAAAAGTTAGTCCAGGTATAAAAATTCCGATAGTTTGGTCATCAGGTGAAACAAGATTTACAAAATCTAGAATACGTTGGGGTGCCCATTTGCCTCACCATATCCTAAAAACTATTCCAGATAATCTAGAATCGGAATTGTCAAATTCTAAGACAATAGCCGTAGTTGGCGACATTCGGAAATCACAAGACCTTATGACCTATAGTCCTTCAGCAGATTTTTTTAGAGATAGAATTATAGAGTTTACTCAAACATCGAGGAAAATAATAAAAGACAACTATGGCATTTTCGACAAATTTACAGGAGATGGTTTCTTAGCATATTTCAATGAAGAAGTTTGTAAAAAAGCCGGCAAGGACTTCATTGATTGTTTCATAAAATGCAATAAAGAAATTATGGATTTCGCAATAGACCATTTTTCTAATTGGACAAAGGCAATTAGAAAATTGCCGTTAGGTTCATCAGGTCTAACAATCGGTGCAGACATCGGAAAAATAGAATATAAAGAAATTGAAGGACACCTGTTTGCTATTGGTGATACAATTGTTTGGGCTAATAGAGTATGCAGTGCCGGGAAATCAAATGAAGTTATCTTAAACAATATTTTATATAATTTGATAAACGATAAACACCCGAAAACAAAATTTGAAATGCTAGAGTCAGTGACAAAAGCAGGTGAATCTTTTACTGCATATAAAATGTTCACGTAAAACAACTACCGCTAACATTGTATTTGCAAAAGCAAGGCTGGACAATGTAACATCAGCTATCTCCAAGCATCAGCAGCAGTTCGGGCTCGACGTTCAATGCTTAGCTTTAGTTCTTAACTTAAACAACATATTTTCAAATGGGCATTTGTACCGGGCTGGACAATCAATGAATTCCCTGTTTTCGCAAATACTCGAACGTTGGTGGCAATGCTAACAGCAACCGTGCAAACATCAAACAAACGACATGAATTTTGAATAGATATAAATAGAACGCTTTTGCAATGAATCACCTCTTTTTAATTGGCATAGACAAATACAACCATCACACACAACTAAATTCTTGTGTAAGAGACTTAACTGACTTCAAAAGTGTTTTACTTGAGAAATACGATTTTGAAGAATCAAAAATTTACGAATTGTATGATGACGAGGCAACAAACAAAAAAATACAAGATGCCTTTAAGGGATACATAAAGACACTTGACGGGAAAGACAACATTGTAATTTACTTCTCAGGACATGGAGGTTTAGAGAAGACAACGGATAGAGGATTTTGGATTCCACAGGAAGGAGCAAGTGAAGATTATACTACATGGTTGCCCAACGAAACAATACATACTTTTATACAGCAAATAAAAGCAAAGCATGTTTTCTTGATTTCGGACTGCTGTTTTTCATGGTCAATCCTGAACAGACAAACTCCAAAAGCAACCGCTGACTATGCTTCGTTTTCTTCAAGAATTGCGTTGACATCAGGGCAAAATCTAACCTATGACGGTTCCGCGGGCGAAAACAGTTTTTTTGCTGAAAGTATTCTTACTTGTTTAAAAGAAGCAAATGAAGATTTGCGTGTAGGAAAAATTATAGAGTTTGTAAAAGATAGATTTGCCCAAAACAAACTTCAAGCACCGCAAGGTGCGCCAATGATAGACCCCAATCACAAAAATGGAGAGTTTATTTTCAAAATAGTCAATAACGAAATTATTGATGATAGACAAATTAAAGGCTATACAGATTTTATCTGTGCTTTGAATAACTACAAGAAAAACGGAAATTTTGAATTAAAAGGCGAGTATGGATTAAAAGAGGGAGAAAAAGCACAAAGAATAGGCTATCAACTCTACCAAGAGTTTGATAGTGTTCAAAAAAAGGCAACATTTTATCTGTATTTGTTTGAAGGAATAAATCAAAAACAAACTTTAGACCGTTTAAAAACTAATCATTCAGAAATTTTTTCGGGAAAGAATTTAATCATTTTCTTAGCGAAAGAAAAACATCAAGTTGACCCAGAAAAAAGAAAGAAAAACATAAACGATAAGTTTAAGCCTTTAAATATTTTTTACATTGATGAGTTTATAAGAGACCATTGCACTCCTAAAAATATTGTTAGCAAAGCAGACGACAACTTTTTAGATATCCCCAATTTTATAGTTCCTTCATTTGAGATAAACAATCAAACATTTGATACAACAGATTTTTTTACAGATTGGCTATCCCACGAAAATGAACCAATAATGGTTCTAAAAGGAGAAGGCGGAATCGGGAAGACGACTTTTGCTCAATTTATAGCTGATAAGTTCATAAAGATAAATCCCAAATCATCCGTTCTTTTTATTGATTCGGGGGAAATTAAAACAGAACTCATAAAAAGAAGAAGAAATTACCAAAACATCAATGTTTATAATTTCTACGAATCACTACATGATTTGTCGGGTTCATCTTATGAGAAATTAAGCGAAGATTTGTTTAGAATAAACCTTGATGCAGGTAATTTTTTACTAATTATTGACGGACTTGATGAGGTAATTTCTAAAGTAACTGACTTCAATGTTGACGAGTTTTTAAATTCAATAATAGAATCCACTTCTCAAATTGGTAACGGGAAAATAATCCTTACATGCAGGTCATATTTTTGGGAAGTTTCTAAGTTTAGTTCAGATGAAATAAAGACCGTAGAACTTCTTCCTTTCAATCAAGAGCAAACGAAAAAGTTCTTCCAAAAAAGTTTCAAAAATGACGAGCGAAAGGTTAGTAAGAGTTTAAAGATTGCAGAAGAATTTAAGTTCCAAGATAGTGGTGAATATTTTTTTCACCCATACGTTTTGGACGTTGTTCGTTCCATTATTGAATCCGACCAAGAAATCATAAAAGCCGACACTACTTTTGAATCAGACATTTTAGAAAAAGAAGTAAAAAATGATTATATCATTTACCGAATTTGTTACAGAGAAAGATTAAGAGTAGAACAAATTGGAATTGATGACCAAGTAAAATTCTTTTCTTATTGGTCAATCAAACGAAGAGGTGTAATTAGTATGGACAACTTTTCAAAAGAGTTAATTGATGCTTTAGGAAAACCTGTTAATAAAACAAGTATTGAAGCATTCAAATCACATCCATTTATTCAAGTCCGAAACAAAACAATCAATTTTAAATATGATTTCTTTGCCGACTACTTCAAAAGCATTTATGTTTCAAGACATCTTACACTTGACGGGAATTATAATGCTGCTTCAGAAGATTTTTTGAAAATAATTTCAGAAAATTGTTGGTATGGTTCAGGAATGATTAACGATATACGAGATAGGCTTATAGAATGGGATGAAAATAATCTTCTACAATGCTCTGACTTAATAAGCCAAATTTTAGCAGATGAAAAAATAGATGCTTTAACGAAAAGAAAAACCATTTCAGGATTGTTCAACATATGCCTTGCCGCAAATATTAAAAAGAAGTCCAGCAACATCATAAACAATACGGGATTGTTACATGCTCTTTTTGGTGGAGGAGGAAATGAAATTAAGGGAATGCAAATAATTGGAATGCACAGCAGTGAAGAAACGATAAGGTTTGATTTTTCAAATCTGACTTTGAAGGACTGCTACATTGACGGTTATCAATCATTTTGGAATTGCACATTTAACGAACAGACTTTCTTTTTAAATTGTTATCTCTTGAATTTAGAGCACGATTCCAATAAAAAACTTTTAATAGGCGAAAGCAATTTTCAGAATTGCACGACTGATGATAAGTTTAAATGGGCTTTCAAAAAGGACAGTTTTAACACCAAGAAATCGGATTTACAAGTCAAAGAATTTCTTGAAGATTTTTTCAAAATGTTTTTTAGCAAAGGACGACTTGAAAGGCAAGGATATGACTTTGTAATCAAAAGGAGATTCCCGGGTATTAGCCAAAACTATTTTGACTTTGACCAAGTGATGAAGTATTTTGACAAAATAGACTTCTTTGAGTATTTCAAAGAGTACAACGAAAAGAAAATTAAAATCAGAGATTTATACAAGGCGGACGTAGTTCGTTTTATCAAAGATGGAACTATGTCAAAGACGATTATAGATGCAATAGCCCAACTAAGCTCATTAAATAGAGAGTTATTGACAAGATGATAATTAACGGCAATGCAAACAAAAAATAAACAGAAGCAACACACAAAAGCACAGCCACCAACAAGGGCTTGGCGTAATGGCGGGTGACGGATTTCTATTGAATATTTGTGCTAAATTGAACGATAGTAACTCTAATTAAAGACAGTGCTAAAATGCAGACACTACGCCAATCCCAGAACCGTTGTGCCGCATACATACAAATCCCCTATCAAGACATTTATTTATAATACCAAATCAGATGTAGCTAATGAAGCGACTTTATTATTTAGATAATCTTATGATATTCTTATCCGTTCTGGTTGTACTCCATCATGTTAGTAT
The DNA here is from genome assembly GCA_037190885.1 of Chitinophagaceae bacterium. Classification (GTDB taxonomy): domain Bacteria; phylum Bacteroidota; class Bacteroidia; order Chitinophagales; family Chitinophagaceae; genus Agriterribacter. The sequence continues at coordinate 64,548 of JBBCJQ010000018.1, read as the reverse complement.
TGGTTATGGGACAATGGGCGGCTGGTGCTATGTTACATCTGAAAAACTAACTGGCACAATTCAAATTTTCCTTTCTGCCTTAACTGGACTCGAGGCCTCATTTTCAATGAGCCTTTTCTTTTTCATTTCCGCTTTTTTAACAATTCCTTCATTAGAGAAAAAAGGGGTATCCAAATTTATAAAAGCAAGATTAATTCGCCTGGTGATACCGTTATTATTTGTAATGATTATTCTTGCCCCGAGTATTTTATATTATATTGAAATCCATAATAGGTCAACTCAATTGTCATGGTTTAGTTATGTATTACAACAAAACACTAACCCGTATACTTCTCATGCGTGGTTTATTCTGGTGTTGATAACTTTTGAGTTAGTATATATTTGCTATTGGAAATTTATAAAACCTCATTTTTCAATTTCAAAATGTCTATCAGATAATATCCCCACACATATAAATATATTGACAGTTATTCTTCTTTGCAGTGGTCTTACAATCATAGTGCGACAATTTTTTCCACTTGGACAAAATTTTATTGGTATAGAGTTTTCCAATATCACTCCTTACATTTTCATGTATGCAATCGGACTATTAGTATTCAGAAAGCATTGGCTTGATGACCTTTCCAGAAAGGTGGCAATAACATGGTTTCCCATCTCACTTATTGCAGCCACTTACTTTTGTGTGATTATTTATCTTCTTTCAAAGTATCCGCCTATAGTTAATAAATTTGTTTCGGGCATTACATGGGAATCAGTTTCTCTTTCATTTGCCCAAACCTTTTTGTGTATTGGTTTCTCTGGTTTTTTCCTTCATCTATTTAAGCAAAAACTCAACTTTACAAATTTTATATTATCAATAATGAGAGAAAACAGATACGGAGTTTATATTTTTCATTCTGCTGTTGTAGTTAGTGTTACTATTATCCTGGAATCTTTAACGCTTAAACCCACTATTAAATATATTATTGCCTGCATTTTAAGTGTTGTATTTTCCTATATGCTTGTTGGGCTAATTCGAAAAATTCCTTTGGTGAAGCGGGTGATTTGACTATATATACCAAAGTACGAACGCACAACATTGGGTTTTGTGCAAGTTGGGTAGACGGAATAAACCTCAACTTTTGTTTTTCAATTTGGCTTCAGTTCCAGCAGGACGTTATAAATTTGGCTTATGAATAAAACATCAGCAATATTGCAATTATCAACTTCGGTTACGGGCAGACGGAATTCTATTTCCCAACCTGCACAAAGCCCTGTTCGTTAGCTGCAAGCATAGACAGAGACCGTGAAACAAGAAGCGACTAAAAATATATCGACAGAAAACGGAGCAAATGAATTTCAAGTTCGTTTGCTTAAAGACGATGGAGTTGGACTTTTGACAACTAAAAATGAAGAAAACTATCTTATTCTTGACAGTGTAGACTATTGGTATGACTTGATACAAAACGAGTATCCTAAAAAGAAAAAATGTAGCTGTAAAAACGAATGGTTTTATGTGGCATTTAATTATAAACCAAGACAGGGGACGGATGACATCAGGGAAATAAGAATTATAACAACTTGTACAGAATGTAATAAAGTTTCCAAGCCAATTTCAATAGACATTGATTATTCTCCAACAGATGAACTAATTGAAAATCCGATTACTTATTGTGAAAAACCAAACATTAAATATAAGTTCAAGGAATTGACAAGTTATTGGTCAGGCGACAACCTAAGTGACTTTTTGAAGTTCATTTTCTTCGACTTGAAGTTAAATGTTTACTGTTGGTTTTCTCAACATCCAGAAAATAAAAGAAGATTTGAAAAAGTTTCCTTTGACAAAGCAATTCAAATAATCACGGTTAATCATAGATACCTAAACTTCTATTTTTCAGCTAATGAACTTGACACGACTGGCTATATTAAACTGACTGATGACAATGGAGTGTATTTAAAAGAAGGGATTTGGAGAAAGGATGAAATAATACAACTGACAGCACCTTTCGTAATGATGGGTTATGGTCTTTTGTATTACATAAATTTCTGTAATCAATATCTTGACAAAGGAAACGTGAAGGACAAACCTGAGCAGTTTGAAAAAATCACAAGTCAAATACAAGTTTGGCTTAAAACAAAATTCATAACAAAACGTGGGACAAATTGCTTTGACGGACAAGAAGCGTATGACAAATTTATAGCGAAAAGAAATGCAGCAAGATAGAATGCCAGCTGCTAACAAGGGTTTTGCGTCAGGCGGTCTGACGTTCAACTGTGAAAGTTCCTGTGGACTTTCCCGCCCGAACGCCAAGCCGCGAACCGTTACCTGCAATTTTACCAAAACTCACGTCCAGAGAAAAATCACGAAATTTGTCCCCGACTTGAAAAGTCAATCGTCATTAAGTCGAACAATAAAATTTTAAAACAATGAAAGAATTTGCGTTAATTTTCAGACTGAAAGACATTGCCGACTTCAAACCATCGCCTGAACAAATGCAGGAACGTATGAATTGGTTAGCAGGTATTGCTTCACAAAACAAGTTGGTGGACAAAGGAAACACACTTTTACCAATTCCGGGAAGTGCGAAAACCGTGAAACCTAACAACGTAGTAACGGACGGACCTTACACCGAAATCAAAGAATTTATTAGCGGTTACATTGTTGTAAAAGCGGAAACTATTGATGAAGCGATTGAAATGGCAAAAGGTAATCCGATTTTTGACCAAGTTGGTGGAAACATTGAAGTTAGAGAAGTTTTAAAACGTGATTAACCCAAAATCACATAACGAACTTTTACCTCATTTATTCCGACAGGAATATACGAAAATGACGGCTGTTTTATGCCGTCATTTTGGCTTAAAGCATATTGAAATTGCCGAAGATATTGCCAGCGATACATTTCTAAAAGCATCAGAACATTGGGCAATAAACGGAATACCCGAAAATCCGACAGCGTGGCTTTATGCAGTTGCTAAAAACAAAGCCAAAGATTATCTCAAACACATTTCCGTTTTTGAAATGCAAATCAAAGAAGCCATAAAACCAACCGAACTTGAAACCAAACAAAATTTTGAGTTTAGCAATCAAAATATTTCGGACAGTCAGTTGGCAATGATTTTTGCGATTTGCAATCCAACAAATTCAACCGAAAGTCAAATTTGTTTGGCACTTCAAATTCTTTGCGGTTTCAGCGTTGAAGAAATCGCTAACGCTTTTTTGACAAAAACAGAAACGATAAAAAAGCGGCTGTTACGAGCCAGAACAAATCTTCGTAACGACAATTTTCAAATCAAAACATTAAGCGAAACGGAAATAAAATCGCGGTTAGACACGGTTTTGAAAACATTGTATTTGCTGTTTAACGAAGGTTATTTTTCCAAAACAAACAATCAGCAAATCAGAAAAGACTTTTGTTCGGAAGCCGTAAGACTAACGCTAATCTTAACTGACAACGACTATACAAACACACCGCAAACAAACGCTTTACTTGCTTTAATATGCTTTCAAAGTTCACGACTTGAAGCAAGAACAAACGACAAAGGCGAAGCCGTTTTGTTTGACGAACAAAACAAAAGCTTGTGGGACAAAACGCTGATTGAAAAAGGAAATTACTTTTTGGTAAACGCTTGCAACGGCAACGAAGCTTCAAAATATCATTTGGAAGCAGGTATTGCGTATTGGCATACGACACCGACAGACCAAAACAAATGGCAACATATTTTACAGCTTTATAACCAACTTATTCTTATTGAGTATTCACCTATAACAGCGCTGAACAGGACATTTGCATTTGCCAAAGTTTTTGGACACGACAAAGCAATTCCCGAAGCCGAAAAATTAAAATTGACAGTCAGCAATTATTATCACGAATTGTTAGGTTACTTGTATGCTGACACAAACTTTGACAAAGCAATTTATCATTACGAACAAGCAATCGGGCTGACAAAATCCAAGACGGAAAAACAAACGCTGACAAAAGAAATCGAACGACTGAAAGAAAAAAACAGCAGGTAACATCGCATTGGCAAAATGGCGGGTTAAGTGCTAAACTCAACTTTTGTACTTTTTCACCGCCGGATGTGTTTCACATTCGCTTTTTATTTGTAAGTTAGCTTCTGTGAAAACACATCGGCTCCGTTCCTGATAAATTGAACTTTCGGTTCAACTTATCCGCCACTTCGCCAATGCATTTTCCGTTAGCGGCAATTTAGAATCATGAAAAATTTAAAAATCTCAGTCTTAGCACTCTTATTCTTTTTGACAGTTTGTTTTAATTCAAATGGACAAACAAGCAAAATGTTAAAAACTTTCCCCGCCAGTACACCAGAACACCAGGGGATGAATTCGTTGGTGTTAGACAGCATGATGCATTTCATAAGAAACACCAACCAAAATATACACCATGTCACCATCATTAGAAACAAACAAACCGTACTAGATGCGGACATTTACCCTTACACTTCAAAATATACACATGATGTAGCTTCAGTAACAAAAAGTGTCGTTTCCCTTTTAATCGGGATTGCTATCGACAAAGGATTTATAAAAGACGAGAATGAACCCGTTCTCAGATTCTTCCCGGAAATCAATGTAAGTAATCAACAATTGAGTTTTTTGACAATAAAAGATTTACTAACCATGCTTTCCGGTTTTGATTGTAATATTAATGAAGGAGAAAAAGCCCTAAGGGATATGCGGAAAACGAATGATTGGGTAAACTTCATTTTTAATATGCCTATGACATCCAAGCCGGGAGACAGTTTTTCTTACTGCAGCAACAACTTTTATTTATTGGGAGAAATTATTTTCAGAAGTACAAAGCTGACTCCACATGACTTTGCAAAGAAATATTTATTCCGTGAATTGAAAATTAAAAACACAAAATGGCTGGCCAATAATAAAGGGATACATCATGGCTGGGGCGACTTATTTCTACATCCTACAGACATGGCTAAAATCGGTCAATTGGTCTTAGACAAAGGCAAATGGCAAAGAAAACAAGTTGTTTCAGAACAATGGATTACAAAGTCTTTAAAAACAGTCAGTACATTACAAGATGAAAAAGGATATGGCTATGGTTGGTGGATACATGAGCAGTTAGGTGGTTATAGCGAAGCTATAGGCAGAGGGGAACAGATTATTGCTGTCATTCCTTCAAAGAATCTGGTTGTAATAATGTTGGGCGGACAATTTGACCAGGCAATGATTGGTAAATATATTTTTGACGCTATGGAGTCCGACCAAGCGCTGTCAAATAATGCTGATAATTACCGTAAACTAAAAACAACAATTAAGGAAATTGCGTCAGCCCCTTCATTTGAGGCAGCTACAACTAATCAAAACTTAATCCGAAAATTAGATAAAAGAACCATAGTTTTTGAAGAAAACATTACTGAAATTGATTCACTACAGTTTGATTTTATTTCAAAAGAAAGAGGAAACGTTACTTTTTATAAAAAGGGTACAAAAGAAAAATACCCGTTTTTACTTAGTGAAAATAACTACGCAATAGGATTAGATACAACATTGCAACTTCCTGTTGCTTTAAAGGCAACCCTTAGGAATGAGAATGAGTTTGTTTTACATTTTAATCAGCTATGTAAGATTAATAATCTATATTTTTATTTTACTTTAAACGGAGCGGTAATAACAACAACACTGGAAGAAACAAGCAACTATATTAAAATAAATATAACAAGTTCATTCAATTAAACTGCCACTAACACCGTATTGGCAATAGGCGGGCTGAACGGCTTCGTATCAACGGAAGTGCAAAATTCAACATTTGTTCTTCGTATCAACGGTAATGATAAAAATCCAGTCCATCACCAATTCGAATGACGTTATCTTTCAGCTTAAAACGACATCATAACAACAATAAAATGATTAAAGAAAAGATAATTTCTGCGTATGAGGAAATGGCTGATAAGTATAACGAACTTATAGACGAAAAACCTCACAACGCATATTACGACAGACCAAACACTCTTCAATTATTACCTGATGTAAACGGAAAAATAATTCTTGACGCAGCTTGCGGACCCGGAAAATATGCTGAAATTTTAATTGACAAAGGGGCGACAGTTAAAGGTTTTGACATTAGTCCTAAAATGATAGAATTGGCAATCGTTAGAAATGACGGTAAAGGCGAATTTTTCGTCCACGATTTTTCTAACCCTTTTTATATGGTAGCAGATAATTCTTGCGACATTGTTTTATGTGCATTAGCACTTCATTATATTGAAGATTGGACTTTCACGATAAAAGAATTTCATAGAGTTTTAAAAAGCAATGGAACCCTTGTGATATCAATTGAGCATCCATTTTTTGACTATAACTTTTTCAAATCTAAAAACTATTTTAACATTGAAAATGTGAAATGCACCTGGAAAGGTTTCGGACGACCAGTTGAAGTAAATAGTTTCAGAAGACCTTTAAATGAATGTATTACACCATTGACTGATAACGGATTTCTCATTGACAAATTGGTAGAACCAAAACCAACAAAAGAGTTTGAGCAGTTAGACCCAAGACACTACAAGGAACTGAATGAATTTCCTTCCTTTATGTGTATCAGAGCTGTTAAAAGAAACGAATGAACGTAACGGAAAAAGCAGAACCGCCAACAAGGGTTTTGCGTCAGGCGGGTCGAACGTTCCCGTTCGACACCTTTTCGTAAATTTGAGCTTTGTCGCTCGCTCGGAATTTTCTACTGAAAACCCCGCCCGAACGCAAAGTACCTGGACGGGTACCGACCGATAGTGCTCAACATACACGAAAATGAGGCAAACTTTACGCCTGCCTCATCCGGAAGTTTAGTTCAACAGTTTCCCGCAGATGGCGCTGATTTGCGCAGATAAGCAATATTTTTTGCGATCATCTGCGGGACAATTAGCATGACTTAGGAAGGAACCGCTATTTTCTCCCTTGCCATTTTAGCTGCTTCCACCATGTTCTGCAATGCCCGTTTTGTTTCTTCCCATTTACGGGTTTTCAAACCGCAATCCGGGTTTACCCACAGGTTTCTGGCCGGAATATGCCTGGCCGCTTTTTCCAGCAGGGCATACATTTCCCCGGAGGTGGGTACCCGCGGCGAATGAATATCGTACACACCCGGCCCGATCTCATTGGGGTATTTAAAATCAACAAAAGCATCGATCAGCTCCATCTGCGACCTGCTGGTCTCAATGGTGATCACATCGGCGTCCATGGCGGCAATGTGCTCAATGATGTCATTGAATTCACTGTAACACATATGCGTATGGATCTGTGTTTCATCTGCCACGCCGGATGCGGATATCCGGAACGCTTTCACAGCCCACTGCAGGTAAGCATCCCTGTCAGCTTTGCGCAGCGGCAGCCCTTCCCGTATAGCAGGCTCATCGATCTGTATCACCTGTATACCGGCTTTTTCCAGCGCTACCACTTCATCTCTTATTGCTAACGCTATCTGGTTGGTGGTTTCGGAGCGGGGTTGATCGTCCCGCACAAAAGACCATTGCAGGATGGTGACCGGGCCTGTGAGCATGCCTTTCATCAGGTGATCCGTATTCTTTTGTGCGAATACGCTCCAGCGAACAGTCATATCTGCAGGTCTGCTTACATCGCCATAAATGACAGGCGGCTTAACACAACGGCTGCCGTAGCTCTGCACCCAGCCGTTTTTGGTGAACAGGAATCCATCCAGTTGTTCTCCGAAATACTCCACCATATCATTGCGTTCAAACTCTCCGTGCACCAGTACGTCCAAACCGGCTTCTTCCTGCCAGCGGATAGCATCGATGGTGGCTTTTTCCAACGCAGTTTCATACTGCTCATCGGTCAGCTCTTTTTTCTTCCATTTGGCCCTTAACTGGCGGATATCATCTGTCTGGGGAAAGGATCCGATGGTAGTGGTGGGGAAAAGCGGCAGGTTGAATTTCTGCAACTGCAGTGCCTGGCGTTCTGCAAAGCTGCTTTTCCTTCTGTCGTCGGCATCTGTTAATGCCGCCACCCGTTTTTTCACATCCGGCTTGTGTATGCGTGCTGATTGCCTCCTGCTTTCAATAGCCTCTTCGTTTGCCGCCAGCGCCGCTGTATTACCGTTGGCTATTTCATAGAGATCGTTCACTTCGCTGAGCTTTTGTTTGGCAAACGCCATCCAGTTTTTGATCTCCGGTTCTATCGCTGTTTCCAGGTCCAGGTCGAAAGGAGTGTGCAGCAACGAGCAGGACGGAGCAATCATTACCCGATCACTGCCCAATGCTGCGACCGCTTTTTCAATTTGGTCGAGTGATTTTTTGTAGTCGTTTTTCCAGATATTCCTGCCGTCTATGACGCCCAGGGAAAGACTGAGCTTAGCAGGCACTAACGGGAGGATCTCATCCAGTTGACCCGGCGCCCGTACCAGGTCAAGATGAAGCGCACAAACCGGGAGACCCGCGGCAAGCGAAGCATTGTCCCGCAGCCCCTCAAAATAGGTTGCCAGCAGCAGCTTTACGTTTGGACATTTGCTGCGGATCTCGTTATAAGCATACTCAAATGCCTGCTTTTCCTTTTCAGAAAGGTCAAGCGCCAGGAAGGGTTCGTCCAGTTGGATCCACTGCGCACCATGTTCAGCCTCCAGTCTTTGTATGATCTTTACATATACCGGCACCAGCTTTTTGATCAGGTCTATCCGGTGGAAAGAAGCATTTTGTGATTTCTCCTTGCCCAGCAGCAGGTAGGTAACCGGCCCTATCAGTACAGCTTTCGGTGTTTTTTTCAGTGTTTGCTTCGCCGCCTCAAACTCCTGGAATACTTTGGTAGAAAGGATCTTAAATTCCTGGTCTTCGGTAAACTCAGGTACAATGTAATGGTAGTTGGTGTCAAACCATTTGGTCATTTCCATTGCAGGGATATCGAGACCGTTTTTCTGGTAACCACGGGCCATGGCAAAGTACAGGTCCAGCTCCGTGTTTTCCTTTACATCGGTCACCACCGGCGCATACCGTTGGGGAACAGCGCCCAGCAGCAGCGACATATCCAGCACCTGGTCGTAAAAGCTAAAGTCATTGCAGGGGATGAGATCAATGCCGGCATCAGCCTGTAGCTTCCAATGGGCTTCCTGCAACTGTTTTGCAGTTACCGATAACTGTTGTTTGGTGATACTGCCTGCCCAGTATTGTTCGCAGGCCTTTTTTAATTCTCTTTTGGCTCCTACGCGGGGATAGCCAAGGTTGTTTTTTAGCATACGCATAAAACTTTTTTTGAAACAATAATTGAATTATTGCCCTTTACGTTTTGAATGTGTATGCTTTCGGAAATGAAAAGTGTGGCGCAGGCACGGTTTCCCCGTTCAGGTGCGGAACCTGTCCGGACAATGCCTTTATCCTGACGACTGCTTCAAATTGCGAAAGCATGGGTCTTCATTCCCGGGTAAGTATCTGGCTTCCCCCGCCAGGCGGGGATTACAGTTGCGCAACAGCCTGCGATTTACACGCAGTTCCTTTTTCCTATCAGGTATTACCCTGCCAACCCGGAAATGATCTGTAAAGAACGGCTGCAAATATAAGAGTTAAGACGCAAGTTGCAAGTCGCAAGATGCAGGCAGACACAAGTAGCAGGTTTCATGGCGCACGACCCGAACTTGTGTGCCACCGGCTAAAAGTCACAGATCTTTCCATCTAATGACACAGATTTTACCACATAAAGTATGGTTTTATGACAAAATCTGCATATTGTATTATGTATCAATGATTTATTATAAAAGCTCTATTCAAAACCGGACCTCCTGAAAGGGGCCCGGCGTCTTTCGGCGCTTGCCGGGAAGCGGTTTCGCAGAAAGGCAGTACTTTATACCGGAGATCAGGCATTGGGTGGATTCGGCAAAAACATCCATGCTGTGCCCGTCAGTACCTTGTGATAATGATACAAGACCCGGGACTTTCACATTATTATTAATACGTTGCAGGTATAGACACAAAAAATATGGCTCTCACAAATTAATATTGTAGTTTTCAATATAAATGTCCTGGGAACCCCCTGGGGGAATCAGATCATTAAACACAAAAAATATATACGGATGAAAAAGGCTTTGTTTCTGCTATTTACCGGATTACATTTGCTGGCATGCAGCACCCATGCCCAGGACGATGAATGGGTTTCATTATTTAACGGCACCCTGGAGCACTGGAAGGTGGGGAACAACGCCTCCAGCTTTAGCATCGAAGACGGCGCCATTAAAGTGAACGGACCGGTAGCGCACCTGTATTATGACGGTCCTGTTAACAAGCGCATTTTTAAAAATTTCGAGTTCAAAGCGCAGGTGAAAACCCTGCCGGGCTCCAATTCCGGTATCTATTTTCATACCAGCTACCAGGAAAGGGGATGGCCGGAAAGAGGATACGAAGTACAGGTAAACAATTCGCATACCGACTGGAGAAGGACCGGCAGCCTGTACAATATATCCGATGTGAGAGAAACCTATGCTAAAGACAACGAATGGTATACGGAGTATATCAAGGTGGAAGGCAAGAGGGTCATTATCAAGATCAATGACAACGTAGTGGTAGACTATACAGAGCCATGTGACGTAAAAAGGGAAAACCACCCTTTGCGCCTGATAACAGGAGGCACATTTGCCCTGCAGGCACACGACCCCAAGAGCGTGGTGTACTTTAAAGACATCATGGTGAAAGTGCTGCCCGACTAACAGAAGCTGCTTACGACCAGCGATCTGCATTTGCCCTTTCCAGGTCTCTGCTGTATTTCTCCGGTATTTCCCCCCGCAGAAACGAACCCGGCTTGAGAGATGGAAAAATTTCTTCAAAAGTAACCATCTCGTTCAGGGAACTTCTCCGGTAGATATGCGAACGGGTGAGCCTGCGCATATCATCCAGCCCTGCCGCACCCAGCAGTTCCACAAAGCTCTTAACGGTAGCCCGGTGATAGTTGGCTACCCTTACCTTTTTATCCACCACCACCAGTCCTACGGTCAGTGACGGATCCTGCGTAGCTACACCGGCAGGACATTTGTTGGTGTTGCATAGCAGGGCCTGGATACAGCCCAGGGCCATCATCATGGCACGGGCAGTATAACACGCATCGGCACCCAGGGCCACGGCCCTTGCCATATGAAAGCCCGTGAATACTTTTCCGCTGGCAAATAGCTTCATGTGTTTCCTGATGTCCATTCCTACCAGGATGTTCTGCACAAATGCCAGTCCGTCCAGCAACGGAGCGCCTACATAGTTGGAAAACTCCTGGGGCGCAGCACCGGTACCCCCTTCCGCACCGTCTATGGTAATAAAATCCGGGTAGATATCCAATGCTGTCATGGCCTTGCAGATAGCGATGAACTCGGCTTTAATGCCGATGCAAAGCTTGAAGCCTACCGGCTTGCCGCCGCTAAGGGTTCGCAGCTTCTGGAGGAAGAGGATCATTTCATTCGGTGTATGAAAGGCCGAATGATAGGGCGGCGAAGCAATGGTAGTATGGGGCTTTACGTGCCTGATGGCAGCGATCTCTTCGGTATTTTTTGCCGCCGGCAGTATGCCGCCGTGTCCGGGTTTGGCGCCCTGTGAAATTTTCAGCTCTATCATTTTCACATTCGGCAGTTGTGCTTTTTCCGCGAACAACGCCTCATTAAAATTGCCTTCTTCATCCCGGCAGCCGAAATAGCCGGTCCCGATCTGCCAGATAATATCTCCGCCGGGTTTCAGATGAAACGGGCTGAGCCCGCCCTCACCGGTATTGTGGGCAAAATTGCCGATCTTGGCGCCGCCGTTCAGGGCTTCAATGGCGTTCGCGCTCAGCGCACCGAAGCTCATGGCCGATACATTGAATATGCTGCACGAATAGGGTTGCGTGCAATCTTTGTTGCCGACGATCACCCGGGGATCATGGTCCATGGTATGAAAGTCTTTCGGTACAATGGAATGACTCATCCATTCATATCCCTCCGCATATACATCCAGCTGGGTACCAAAAGGCATAGTGTCATTTTGCTGCTTGGCCCGCTGGTAAATAGTGCTTCTGTCGATGCGGTTTACCGGGCGTCCGTCGATATCCGATTCAATAAAATACTGGTACACTTTCGGACGGATATCTTCCATAAAATAGCGCAATCTTCCAAACAGCGGGTAGATCCGCATGATGGAATGCTTTTTCTGGAACATATCATAGTAGCCCATCCCCGTAAAGAAAGCTGCTATGACAAAAAACGGGTACCATTTGCCATCCAGGTAAATGGACAGCAACAGGGTGGTAATACATACAATAGCAGAAATAATTACAAATAACTTGCGCATAAGCTCCCTTCTTTAGTGAGAAGAAGGACAAAGATGGCAAATGTTTCAGTAATAATAAAAAGAGGGCTTTACCGGCCGTAATATTTGTTAACGGCTTCTACACGGTTGTTGACGTGGAGCTTTTCGTATATATGATATACATGCTTTCTTACTGTTTCCTGGGCAATGCCCAGCCTGGCCGAAATTTCTTTATAGAGCATTCCTTTCGCCAGCAGTTCCAGTATCTCCAGCTCGCGGTTGGAAAGCGTATCCAGTTGTGCATCGGTAGAAGCATTGCTTTTGCCCTGGAAAGCCGCCACCACCTTCCTGGCTATCTGGCTGCTCATGGGTGCACCGCCATCGGCCAGCTCACGGATGGCTTCCAGCAGCTTGGAAGGCGCGGTTTTTTTCAGAATGTATCCGTTTGCGCCGGCAGCCAACGCTTCAAATATTTTTTCATCTTCTTCATACACCGTACACATCATGAACAGTATATCCGGGTGTTCCGGCTTCAGTTGCTTCACACATTCAATGCCGCTCATTCCTCCCAGGTTGATATCCATCAATACAACACCGGGCTTCAACTCCGGCAGGCCCACAAGCGCTGCTTCTGCACTGGGAAAAGAACCCAGGAGAGCATATCCGCTGGACATGGAAATGATCTGCTCCAATGCCTGGCGGATATCATTATTATCTTCTACTATGCAGACTGAAATTGTATTCATGAATATTTGCAATGACCGTTGATGTTGCCGGAAACATTTTCAAAATATGTAAATACAAATTTAGCAATAATACCCCAAAGAAAGCTACCCCAAAGCGGGTAGAAGCTACCCTTCTGTTATGGACACCCGATATGTGGTATATACGTAGTATTATTTCATAAAAAGAAAAAGCCTCCCTCAGGGGCGGCTCTTTCCGTAAAATTAAAAAACCTGTTCTTATAATTTTCCAACAGTTATTTCTTCAATAACCCTGTTGTGCTGCGTGATATGAAAATTTTGTGTTTCAGATTTTGTTTTTGAACTGATCACCAGTTTCAACTGCAGGTCGGAAATATCCGCATTATCAAACCTGATTTTTTTGCTGAAGTTTTTTCCTTTAAAGCTGGTGGTATATAAAACATCCCCTGAATGGTTCCTGACAGAGATGTATAATTTTTCACCGGACTCGTTCACCAGGTCGAGCTGAAAAACAGGGCTTTGATTAACACTTCCGATGTAGCTGAGCTCAACAGGAATGGTATTTTCTTTGTTTTTTTCACGGGTGTCTGCGATTGCAGTTAACGATGTAAACGCAATAACCAGTGAAAGGATCAGCGCTTTAGCAGGGGTTACATTGATTGATTTCATAAAAATTGAGTTTTAAAGTGTACAAAAAATTTTTAAGCGAAACAATCGGGATATGCGTAAGACAATCGCAGGATGAAACAAGGTCGTTAAGTGAAGCAGGCGGTTGTTTTGATCTGATATAACAAAGATAAGTTGACCGGTACCGGTAAACAAACCATTGTTTTACTGATAATTTGATAGTAAACCGTTGAATAAATCTCTTAAACCCTTTCTGGTAAAGGGTTTAAGAGAGCCGGGTCTATTATCTCCAACAGGAATATTACCGAATTGTTAAGGTGTTTGTTAACTAAAACCGGGAGAAGAGTTCCATGAACTCCTGCCGGCGGCTGCGGGAAATGTTGATGTTGGCATCATTATCCATAATGATATAACCTCCGTCGCTGCGCACAAACTTTTTGATGTGGTTGATATTGATCAGGTAAGAGCTGTGCACCCTGTAGAAGTCGGGGCCGCTGAGAGCTTCGTCAATCTCTTTCAATACCTTTGATACCAGGATCTTTCTTCCGTTGGCCAGGATAACGTTGGTATAATTGCTTTCGGCCTCACAGTATATAATATCGCTTGTGGCGACAAATATTAACCCGTCGTTCGTGGTAAGAGCGATCCGAAGCGGTGTATGCTTGTCGCGTAACTGTATATTCTGCAGCAGCAGGGTAAGCTGCTCACGGGTAGGAATAGACTTTTTATCTTCCAGCCTTTTGATGGTTGCTTTCAGGTCGTCCGGATCAACGGGTTTCAGCAGGTAGTTCAATGCGCTGTATTTAAACGCTTTCAGTGCAAACTGGTCATACGCGGTACAAAACACCACTTCAAAAAACAGGTTGTCAAATTGTTCCAGCATATCAAAACCGTTCATTTTCGGCATTTCAATATCCAGGAAAACAACATCGGGTCTGTATTTCCTGATCGCCTCCATTCCCTGTTCCGCCGAGTTGCACATGGCCAATACCTGTACCTGCGGGGTATAGGTTTTTATCAGCCATTCCATCATCTCCAGCGCGTTTTGTTCGTCGTCAATTATAATACTCTTTATCATCGTCATAAGTTTACTTATTTAGCAATCTACCGGAATGTTGATGATCACTTTCGTGCCTGCGGCTTCATCATTCTCGGTTCTTATATCTTCGACCTCAATGGTCGCTTCCGCCTGCGAATGTTTGGCCAGTAATGCCAGCCTGTCTTCCGTCAGCTTCATGCCCAGCGACTTTTTGGTCGCAACGGATTTGCTCCGCAATTCTTTGGCTTTAGCTCTTCCGATACCGTTGTCCTCTATCACACACTGCAAAAGGCACTCGGAGGCCATTGCTATCCTGATCTTCAATTCGCCGGCCGTTTTTTTGTGCAACAAGCCATGCCATATGGCATTTTCTACATATGGCTGAATGATCAACGGAGGTACAAAAATATTGCCGGTATTTACATCTTCTTCTATGGAAACAATATACGAGAACCGGTTCTCAAACCGGATCAGTTCCATCTCAATATATAGCATCAATGCTTCCATTTCGTTGGCCAGGGTAATGGATTTACTGTTGGAGTTATCCAGTATCAGCCGGATCAGCTTGGCAAACCTGGTAAGGTAGAGCGAAGCGGTTGCCTGGTCGCTTTTAACAATATACCGGTTTATAGAATTAAGACAGTTAAAAATAAAATGCGGGTTCATCTGCGCCCTCAGCGCCAGCATTTCCACATCGGCCATTTTCTTCTGGGTCTGCAGCAGTACCTGTTCCGCTTTTTGTTTTTCGGCCTCCGCATTTGCTTTTACGATCTTATTGGCACAGAGAGAGGCAATGGTGGTTAAAATAGAGAGATGGTGGCGGGTAAAAAAGCCTTTCCTGGAATGCTCACAATCTATAATCCCGAGCACTTCGCCTTTGTGTGTAATAGGAACGGCGATTTCTGAATACCGCATGGCATCGTCTACTATATACCGTTCGTCCTTTGTGGTGTCATCTATTATCTCCGGTTGCCCGGTAACGGCCACATACCCGGTAATCCCCTTCCCCAGCGGAATACTGATGGGGTCTTTGATGGTGCCGTCTTCTTCCATTTTGGGGCCGAAAGCGGCTTTTTGTACCAGCACTTGCTTTTCGTAGTCTACCAGGTAGATCACGCAATCTTCAAACCGGAGCCGGCTGATGCAGTTCCGGGCCACATCCCATAGAATTTCTTTTATGGAACTGGTTTCCTGCAGGCTGGTGGCAAAATAATTGATGGCCTGTTCTGCTTCTATTTTTTCCTTTTGCTCTGCCAGCTGCCTGTTCCTGATCCGCAGCACCTTCCAGATGATAAAGCCGGTCAGGAGGATAAAGCCAGAGATGAACCACCAGGTAAGCCAAAACGGCGGCCGGATATAGAAGGAAAAGCTGTTTTGGGCATCTACCCAATCAATACCGTTGATCGTGGCCTGTATATTCAGGGTGTAATTGCCCGGCGGAAGCGAAGTGAACTGCAATACATTGGTATTGCCGATGACCGTCCATTTATCTTCAAATCCTTTCAGGCGGAAGCGATATTTTACTTTGTCAGGATTGCTGAAATAGGGTGAAATGAACTCGGCATACAGTGTCGCCTTATGCGAATAATTCAGCACATTTTTACCGGTTGTGCTGTTATAACGGAAATCGTTGCCTTTATTGGTAACGCCGGTAAGGTATACCGTTAGCTTCTCATCCACCGGCAGCAGCTTTTCGGGGGTGAAATAAGATACACCGTTGCGCCCACCTAGAAAAATCACTCCCTGTTTGTTCCTGTACCAGTTGTTGTCATTAAATCCATGCACCTGCACGTTATCGTAATGATCAAACAGGTTCAGCTTCTGGCTGACAGGATCGTACCGGTAGATGCCGTTTTCTGCTGTGGCCCAAAATATATTATTGTGGTCAAAGAAAATGGTACTGAGGAATATGCTGTCGAACGCGGTAGCAAACTTATTCACCGAAACTCCCTTATCGGAATACCCGGCGATATATACGCCATAGTTGGTAGCAAAAACAAACCGGCCATCTTCCAGCACATAGCCGCTGCTGATATATTTGTCCTCAAAAGGAAGCGGAACCGTTGCCAGGAAATTCGCATCCGCGTCCAGGCAATGCAGTCCCCGGTTGGTGGTCAGCCATATGATGCCATCCCTGCCCTGGTAAGCACAATTCGTATTTTCCTTTGCTACGGGAATGTCAACCGTTGTCAGCGTATAAGTTGTCCCGTTCAGCCTGTACAGGTTATCTCTTCCCAGCACCAGGTGATCCCCGTTGCTGAGTGTAAGGATATCGTCTATAAAATCCCGTTCAATTTGTTTCTGTATGGTGTCATCGGGGTATAACGGCCTGCTGTATCGTTTGCTTTCCGGGTTAAAGATCCAGAGGCCGGAATCGGTTGGTCCCAGTATCACATTCCTGCCGTCATAGGCAATGGCTTTTATGGAGGGATGTTTTATGGAAGTTTCGGAAGGCAGGAACATCTCCTGCCTGTTGTGAAGAAAGTCCCAGCATAAAAACCCATTGGCAGTAGCCATCCAGAGCTTACCCTTCTCATCTCCTGTTATCTTTCGTACATTATCAATGCCGCCCTGGCTGTTATCGTTTGGCTGCCTGAACCTGGCCAGTCCCACGGTTTCATATCTGAAGGAAAAGCGGGCAATGCCGTCTATGGTAGCCAGCCAGGCATACCCGTCATTATCCGCGAAAATGCTGAGCGCATATTCACTTGTTGCTATCTCCCTGCCGTCCAGCATAAAACGGAGCTTGTTGTAAGTGGCTGTTTCACCGTCATATTCAAATACGCCTTCGCGGCAGGCCAGCAGGAAGTGGTTCGGCTTGTATGCCGCCATGCTTCTTACATCAAAGCTTTCTTTTTCCGGCAGGAATGCCTGTATGACCGTTTTGTTCCTGAAGTTATACCAATAGCTTTTATTGGTCCAGCTGCTTACCAGCGCACTGTCACCGGTGACGGGGTGCAGCTTATAGGCCTCTGTATTGGGGAGGCTGTCGAGCTGCCCGCTGATGGCATGGTACCGGAAGATCCGGGTATTATTACGGAAAAAAAGGTATCCGTCTTTTTCCGCAAACAGCCGTATGCTGTATGGGTAGGAAACAACGATGTCTGTGAATGCTTTTTCGAAGTACCCTGTGGAATCCTGGAACCGCAGGATCCCCTGGTCGGTCATCAGCAGTATGCTGCCGGACATTTCCAGCAGCGGACCCAGCCTGTAACCGGCGTTGTCAGCCGCCAGGGTAACTTCCTCAAACCCGGTTTTTCCTTCTTCCAGGAAAAATACCTTGTTGCGCGAAGAAACCCATACGCGGTTTTTGCTGTCACAGATCATATGTTCCAGGTGTACGCCCAGGTCAAACACGCGGGTGGTTCTGCCATCAAAGCGCTCTACCTGGCGGCGGTGCTGGATCCATAAAAAACCCTTTCCATCCCTGGTAACATTGCTGATATTGGCCGCGGGAAGAGTGGAATTGTTATACAACTGCACATGAAAAACCCTGTCCTGGGCAAATACACCGGGGATCACGCTGCCAGCGGTGACTGCAAAAAATATGATTGCAATTCTGATGTATAAACCACTCAACAAGATCAGGGATGGAGTTTAACGGCTTATGCCATAACAGGGCAAGCCGGCAATTCTGGTGTATGATTACATAGTAAAATACCTGCAATCTTGTCCATTTATCCGGTAATCAGCAGCAATACTTAGTATTCAGAACAAAAACTTAGTGAACAGCCGCTCAGATCCCTTTCAATTGTTTTCGCTGCTGAAGGTACTGCTCAAGCTGCTGAAGGCTGTAGCTGCTAAGGTTTTGCGCTGGCTGCACCCCGGCTTTTTGGGCAGCCAGCACGCCATAACGGATATCGCCGTAGCCTTCAATGGAATGCGCGTCGGGGTCAATGGAAATGAGACCTCCCTGCTGAAGCACGGAATCGATAAAACGCCAGTCAATATCCAGCCGGCGCGGGTGTGCGTTCAATTCTATGGCAACATTATTAGCGATGCAGGCTTCCGTTATTTTTGCATGATCCACGGGATAACCGCCCCGGCTGAGCAGCAACCGCCCCGTCATATGACCGAGGATGGTCGTATAAGGATTGTTGATGGCCTGCAGGAGCCGGAGCATTGCCTTTTCTTCCGTCAT
Organism: Chitinophagaceae bacterium; assembly: GCA_037190885.1. Lineage (GTDB taxonomy): Bacteria > Bacteroidota > Bacteroidia > Chitinophagales > Chitinophagaceae > Agriterribacter. Next base: position 45,830 of record JBBCJQ010000018.1, on the reverse strand, counting down.
TTTAAGATTGGAATGTATGGATGCGATCACAAGGTCAAAAGTGGCCAGCACGGCATCGTCGTAATCAAGACTGCCGTCGTTCAGGATATCCGATTCTATGCTTTTAAAGATCTTAAATGGCTTCAGCTTTTCATTGAGGGTATCAATATATGCGTGCTGCTCTTTCAGCCGCTCTTCCTGTAAACCGTTGGCATAGAATGCAGACCGGCTGTGGTCGCTGATCACCAGGTACTCGTAGCCCTGTGCCATGGCGGCCCGCGCCATCTCTTCAATAGAATACCCGCCGTCGCTCCAGTTGCTGTGGCTGTGTATAACCCCTTTTATGTCAGAAGGTTGTATAAATACGGGGAGCGCCTGCTGCTGCGCTTCCGGGATAATGGCCGGAAACTCCCGGCGGCAAGGCTCAATATAGTGAACCCGGGCATCGGCAAAAATTTCTTCTTCCACCGTGTATAATTTTGAGGAAGGGAACCTGCTGTCCCATTCGCTCATAAACTCACCAGAACAGCTGGTCTGGAACAGGACACTTCCGAAATTTTCGGCGGTGCTTAAGTAAAATACCAGGCGGATGCTGCCTTCGCTGTCAAAGCTGGTATAAGTATCTGTGGTTTCCATTACTTTGTAGCCGAGAGTGCTCAAAAAAGCGGAAAGCTCCGAAATATCCGCCGTAGTTACCCATTCCATCGCATGCAGGGTTTCCATCTGCCTTCTGAAGGCGCCCGTAAGCTGGAACCGGTATACCGGAAGCGCTTTCTTCAGGTGATCCTGAAGGACAAGAGCCGATGCTTCTGCCTGGGCATACAGAAAATTTCCCTGGCTCCGCTGGTAGAACTCTATGTTTTCCTTTACGTTCTTCTGGGTCTTTTCTCCAAAGCCCTTGAACAGTGAGAGCCTGTTTTCATTACAGGCATATAACAATTCCCCGATGCTTTCCAGTCCCATTTCCTTCCAGATCACCGCGATCTTTTTTGCCCCGAGCCCCTTGATGTTCAGCAGTATTTCTATAACGCCGGGCGGCGTTTTCGCTATATAGTCCTCCAGCACAGATAACTTACCGGTTTCCATCATTTCTATGATCTTTTTACCGGTGGCCTCACCGATCCCTTTTATAGAAAATATCTTTTCTTTCGGCAGGTCTGCGAGTTGGGCGGGCAGCTTCTCGATCGTGTAGGCCGCATTGGCATAGGATTTCACCTTAAAGCTGTTTTCTCCATGAATGTCCATCAGCTTTGAGAGCAAAGAGAATGCATCTGCGATTTCGAAATTATCCATACTGTAAAGTAAACAATAAAATATGATCCGCCTCACCCTCTTATCCCTCTCCTTCGGAGAGGGACGGTACAACCGAAAGAACCCAGGCTGTATATCTTCCACTTTAGGAATAGAATATAGCCGTACAGGTATTTTGTAATTAAAATACCTCTCTAGCCTGCTACATTTTATAAACACTCCTGGCTCCGAACGTTCGGAGGGGGCACCCCTCTCCCCGTCCGGTCAGGCGGGAGAGGGGCAGGGGTGAGGCTGATTTCCCAGCCGATGCCCGCCCGACTGAACATTGTTCGGGCGGGTCTCCCGAAGGGCAACCCGGTGTCTTTCTCTGCTGGCGGGTGGCTCCAATTGTCTCCACCCGCCGGTAGATACATCCTCAGCTCGCCGGGTTGTATTTACGCTATCTGCCTGTCAGCTTTTTGATCAGGTCCACCTCTTCCTGTTTGTAAGGTGTTCCATCCCGGTGAAAGATATCATGAAACCATATGGGCGGCTCTCCGCTATACGCTTTCTTCCAGCTATCCCATGCATATTTTGTCTGGGATTTGCCATCCACCAGGCCCCAGTTATACGCACCTACATTGTGTGTTTTGGCAACAGGCAGCGACCCTTCGAAAGTGCTGTTGTTGCCGCGGGCCATATATTCGGTGCAAAGTATCGGCCGGCCATATCGCTGCAGTTCTGTTATATTCTTTTCAAAGCTGGCAGCGTCGCTGTAGTTATGGAAAGAAATAATATCGCTCTCGGTCACCATCAGTTGCTCTATCGGCTTCAATGTTTCATGCGAAGACCAGTCGCCGGACCAAAGCCCGACCGTTAACGGCTGTTGCGGACTTACCGAACGCGCCCATACATATACTTCTTTCAGCAATGCCAGCACCAGGTCCGGCTTATTGGCAGGTTCCATCTTCCTGTAGTGATCATTGTTCATATTCTCCGGTTCATTCCATAGATCCCAGCCGAGGATGCGGTCGTCTGCGGAAAGCTTCGCTATAACCCCTTTCGTATATTTTTCCAGGCGGGGATATTGTGTGCTGTCCAGCAAAACGTCCTTTCCCGGGTTTTGCACCCATCCGGAATTATGTACACCCGGTTGTGGATCACGCTGCTTTCCCAATTCCGGGAAGGGATCCCAAACGGAATCAAACAATACGAACAGGGGCCGGATGCCGTGCCTGGCCGCTATCTGCAAAAACAGTTCTATCCGCCCTAAAAAGCCCTCTGCGTCCTGCTCATACAACAGGTCGTGCAGGTAAACGCGTACCGTATTCATGCCGATACCGGCAGCCCATCCAAGCTCACGGTTGATAGTAACCGTATCAAAGGTTTCCGCCTGCCACATTTCCAATTGGTTAATAGCGGTAGAGGGTAAAAAATTGCAACCTACCAGCCAGTCTTGTTTCGCATACCAGGCGTTGGCTTCCTCCTTTGTCCAAAGCGCCCTTACTTTGTTGTCCGTTCCGGGTTCGGCGCCTGTTTGTTTATCATTTGTTCCGGTGGCGCAATTTTGCAGCAATAAAGCGGCCATACAGAGCAGCGGCAAGAACAGTTTTTTCATTATGTATTGTTTTATTTTATGAGATCCTGGAAAGCAGGAGAAAATACTTTCATCATTATCACCGGGATATAACCCGCGACGCTTCGCCCGGGGTCACTGGTCCATAGCGCCGGTTCCATCGGCGGTTTGCACAACATAGGCTTCCAGGTCCAGCCCGTTTTCCGCCTTATACAAGCCGGCCACCTCTTCTACCAGGGCATCAATCGCGTCTTCCTGTACGAGATTGATGGTACAGCCTCCAAACCCGCCGCCCATCATACGGGAACCTATAACCGACGGGTTGTCTTTTACGAAGCCTACCAGCCAGTCAAGCTCCCGGCAGCTTACTTCGTAATCTTCGCTTAGCCCACGGTGTGAGCCAAACATATGCCTGCCCAGTCCTACCATATTACCCTGCTGCATATCGTTGCAGGCGCGCAGCAGCCGTTCGTTTTCTTCGATCACGTATTTACACCGCCGGTATATCAGTTCATCTTTCGGCTTTACATATTGATCAAGCTGTTGTAATGTCACATCCCGCATGGAGCTGATGCCCGGTTCGCCCGCGGCCACCCAGACTACTCCCTGCTCACATTGCCCGCGCCGTGTATTATATTCAGAGCCGGCAAGCGAATGTTTCACATTGCTGTTCAGCAATACGATCTTATACCCTTTCAGGTCCAGGGGCACATATTCGAATGCCAGGCTCCTGCAGTCCAGCCTCACCGCGTTCCCTTTTTTTCCGAAAACGGAAGCAAACTGGTCCATGATACCGCATTTAACGCCTGCAAACTCGTGCTCAGATAGCTGGGCAAGCTTCACCAGGTCCATTCTCTCCAGCCCCAGGTCAAAAAGCTCATTCAGGGCGTATATCACGCTGCACTCTACTGCAGCAGAAGAAGACAGCCCGGCACCGATCATAATGTCTCCGTCCAGCACCAGGTTGAACCCGCCTACAGGGTAATTGTTCTTCACCAGTTGGTCTGCCACCCCCAACACATAATCCGTCCAGGTGCCCCGCCGTTCCAGTGTACCGGTTGTACAGGAAAAGTGCTCATCAAATGAAACGGAGTAAAGCTTTACCTCGTTGTCGTTCCGCCGGGTGACGGCCACATATGCCGCCTGGTCTATCGCAGCCGGCAGTACAAACCCATCGTTATAGTCCGTATGCTCACCGATAATATTGATCCGCCCGGGAGAACGAAAGAGTTTGGGCGTTTCATTGTATATGTCCCTGAATTGTTTTGTCAGTTTTTCAATATTATATGTTCCCATCTTCATTTTAGCTGGTTGATATGGACAACGGCAGTGTAAGGTACTCACCAAAAGCCTCATAGCAAAAACTGCCGGATAACCCGGTTATTTTTCCGATGGCACCGGTAATACAACGCCCGGCGCTACCGGTTCGCCAAATACCGGCTCGCCCTGTTCGTTCCAGGTAAATCGCTGTGCGCGGGGAGAACGTCTTCCACCGCATCCCTGGCCCGGTCCGCTGTTGGCATGGTATAGTATCCAGTTCTCTTTGTCATCCGGTGATGTAAAAAACGAGTTGTGCCCCGGCGCATATACGCCATTTTCCACAGATGTAGAGAAAACAGGCACCGGCTTTTTCTTCCAGGCCGTACTATCCAGTAAATTATCCCTGCCGGTAAATGACAGCAATCCCAGCGCATAGTGATCCGTCCAGCAGCCACTGGCGGAAAAAACAATGAACAACTTGTTTTTGTGCATTAAAAACTGGGGACCTTCATTTACATTTACCTGTGGCGGGTTATTGGGATCATTCAGCGCGCCATGCGTTTCCCAATCGTAAGTGGGCCGGGCAATGCACACCCTCTCTCCTTCTATTGTCCAGGGGTTTTTCATTTTTGCAATGTATATATTTTGTTGCCCGTTCACATCGCCTTCCCAACCGCTCCATATCATATACAACTGCTTTTTGTATTCAAATACATTCCCATCTATTGCCCATTTATCCGAAGGGTCGGCTATTTTTCCTTTAAAGGTCCATTCGCCTTCCATGGGATCTGCATTCGCATTTTCCAGCACATACATACGATGGTTCTCATTTTTGCCATCGTCTGCAGCATAGTATATATACCATTTGCCGTGGATGAAATGAACCTCCGGCGCCCACAGCGATTTTGACCACATAGTACCGGGCGGCGGGGTATAAATAATTTTGTGTTCGGCAGTCGCCAGTCCGGCAATCGATTTTGTTTTCCATAAGCCGATGCGGTTACCCAGCGTATGGGTATAATAGTAATAACCGTCTTTATAAAAAGAAAAAGGGTCTGCACCGGCAGGTAAAAGAGGATTGGTAAATGTCTGGGCATACGCCTGGTTTGACAACCACCCCAACACCAGGAAACCCGTTACCAGGATATATCTTTTCTTCATACGACATCTATTTACAAACCAACAAGGCATCTTTTTCCAAACAGGGGAAGAAGATGCTTTGTTACAATCGTTAAAGGTCACATTTGCAGGTTATTTCATGTTCACCAGCGAGGGACTATACAGTTGCCTGTGTACCTGCTGTGTTTTCTGTAAGGGAAATTTCAACACTTTCCTGTCGTAAGTAAAGAACCCGTTGGTCTCAATCTCTACGTCAGTCGTTTGTGTGTATATGGCTGCAGACAGTCCCATTTGGATCATTTTCGGGATCCGGTTGATGAACTCTTCATACCTGATAAACATTTCATCGCTGTTCTTAAAGCTCTGGTACCCCCAGTTGTCCTTATCCTGCCAGGTATGTCCTTCCACCGGTAGGCCAAGTCCACCGAATTCTCCCAGTACCAGCGCCTGGCGTTCACCATATACTGCCGGATCGGGCATTTGGGGATCGGCATAGTGATGGATATCAAGAATATGCCCGGTATTGTGGAAGAAGTTTCCGCCGCTGGCGGCATTTACCAGCCTGGACGGATCCATCTGTATGGTCCAGTCGGTGATCTCTTTTGTTTTGAACTGTCCCCAGGCTTCATTGAAAGGCACCCATGCCACAATGGAAGGATAGTTATGGAGCGCATCCATAATAGCTTTCCACTCTTTCCGGAAGATGGCCTCAGAAGCGGGCGTACGGTCCTTATCCATTTGTCTGCCGGTTACCTGGCCTAGCCGCATATCCCATGCATTGCCTCCCATATCGCCGCTCGGCATATCCTGCCATACCAGTATGCCCAGCTTATCGCAATGATAGTACCAGCGGGCCGGTTCTACTTTTACATGCTTACGGATCATGTTAAAGCCAAGCTCTTTGGTCTTAACGATATCAAATTTCAGCGCTTCGTCTGTCGGCGCCGTGTACAGTCCGTCGGGCCACCATCCCTGGTCGAGCGGACCATACTGGAACAAAAACGCATTATTCAGCAACATGCGCTGGATGCCGTGCTGATCTTTTGCCATGGAAGATTTGCGCATGGCAAAATAGCTTCCCACCTCATCTATTGTCTTACCTTTACGGATAACCGCAATTTTCAGGTCATACAGGAACGGGGAAGCCGGGGACCACAGCTTTGCATTTGGGATAGAAAGGCTGATGGCTGTGTTTTCGTCTGCCAGCTGTTCTGCCACCTGCTGTGGGCCGTCAAAGGCCGTTACCTTTATCTGGTCGCCGGGCCGCAAATGCTGTACGTTTACGCCCAGGCTCAGTGTGCCGTTGTCAATATCCGGGGTCTGGCGTGTAGAAGCGATGTAGGTATCTGGAACAGCTTCCACCCAAACGGTTTGCCAGATGCCGGTTACCGGTGTGTACCAGATGCCGTGCGGCTTGTTCACCTGCTTGCCTCTCGGCTGGGGACCTTCATCGGAGGGATCCCATACACGTACTGCAATATCCTGTTTGGTTCCTTTCTTCAGCAGGTCAGAAATATCGAACGAGAAGGGATCATACCCACCTTCGTGGCTGCCTGCTTTTTTACCATTCACAAATATATCGGCTGCCCAGTCTACCGCACCGAAATGTAACAGCACCCGTCCCTTCCTGTAAGAAAGCGGTATATCTACTGTTCGTTTGTACCAGAGCACATTATCTTTCCCCACCTCTTTACCCACACCTGACAGAGCAGACTCTATAGCAAACGGTACCAGGATATTTCCCTGGGATCCGGAAGGAAATTCCTCCACATCCTGTCGCGGTAAAATGCTATACTCCCATATGCCGTTCAGGTTCATCCAGTTGTCGCTACGGGTCAGCTGGGGACGGGGGTACTCCGGCAGCGGGTTTGCGGGATCTACTTTTTCAGCCCATTCCGATTGAATTTTTCCTTTTACCGGTTGCCAGCCCTGGCTGTATGCAGCAACGCTGCCTGCAAAAAACGACAATAGAATAAAAGCTTTTTTCATCACAAATATTTGATTAGTTAATATATAGTTGGTTTGGGGGGTACAAGATAAAGACTTTTCCTGCGAAAACTCAAATTGCATTATGGTATCCTGACAAACCGCTGTCACGATATCCGTTATCTTTGGCACATGATACAACCATCCACTGTCAGCTTCCTGAAAAAGCTGGCAAAGAATAATAACAAGCCCTGGTTTGACGCTAACAGGACAGCCTACCAGGAGGCAAGGACAGATTTTGCAGCATTCATAGACCAACTGATCGCCGTGCATGGCAAAGCTGATCCGCAGATCGCACACCTGGCGGCCAAAGACTGCATGTTTCGCATCAACCGGGATATCCGTTTCAGTAAGAATAAAGTGCCGTATAAGAAAAACTTTGCCGCCAGCATGAACCGGGGTGGTAAAAAGTCAATATATGCCGGTTATTATTTTCACCTGGAGCCGGGTAACAGCTTTACCGGTGGCGGCATCTGGATGCCCATGCCAGACGAAACCAGGAAGATCCGGCAGGAGATAGACTACAACTGGGCAGATTTCAAAAAGATCATCGGGTCGGCAAAGTTCAAAGCTGTGTACAACGGACTGGATACAGAAGAGCCGGGTATTGCATTGACCAATGTTCCCAGGGGATATGACAAAGACAATCCGGCTGCAGAATACCTGAAGCTGAAAAGCTGGGTGGCCATGCAGCCGGTCAGTGATGCGGAGCTTACCTCAAAAGACCTGCTGAAAAAAATCGTCAAATCCTTTGCCGCCATTCAACCGCTTTTATACTTTATCAACACGGCTGTGGGAGATGAAGCGTAAGGAAGAATCGTTTATGGTCAGTAGATTCCGCTCCCGCTACGCGGGATCGGAATGACACAGAAAGAGATTCACTTACTGATCCATTTCAGACAAACAGGCTTTCCCACGGGTATCCGGGCCGTTGTTTCTGTCAACAACCCCGTGTTTTCATCCCGTCTGAAAATGCTGATGTAATCCGACTCCTGGTTGCCGGCCAGCAGGAATTTTCCGGAAGGATCGATGGTAAAGTTCCTTGGAATGTCACCACCGGAAGGCTGATGTCCCACCAATGTGAGTAAACCCGTTGACTGATCGATGCTGTACATGGCAATGGTATTAAAACCACCGCGATTGGACGCATACAGGAATTTGCCATCGGCGGATACATGGATATCCGCGCTGCCGATAAAAGAAGTGTCCTCCGGTTGAACAGAGGGAATGTTCTGTATGGTTTTCAGCCTGCCGTCCGCATATTCGTAAGCCGTTACCGATCCGCCCAGCTCTTCTACCAGGTAGGCAAATTTATTGTTGGGGTGAAAAGTGATATGTCTTGGTCCCCTGCCATCCTGCGATTTTTCAAACGGCTGTTCGCCGGCCGTTAAGGCGCCGGTGTTTTCATCGAAAGCATATATCATTACTTTGTCGATACCGAGGTCTGCAGAAAACAGCCACTTGTTATCCTTCGAAAAGATATTACAATGCACATGCGGCTTTTCCTGCCGGTTGGGATTGGCGCCCGTACCTGTATGGCGTACCACCGTTACTGCGGCCCCCAGCTTTCCATCCTCCAGTACAGGCAACACAGCTAATGTGCCGCTGCTATAATTTCCCACTGCCACCCATTTACCGGTCTTATCAATATCCACATGACAGGGACTGTCGCCGGCCGTTAGCTGCCTGTTTAAAAACTGCAACGTTCCTGTTTGCTTATCAAAAGCATAGGCATTCAGTTGTCCGCCATTATCATTGTCCGAATCTTCGCTGACCGCGTAAACAAACTTTTCATCTGCTGACACTGCCAGGAAAGTCGGGTTAGAGACTTCTACATGGCTTACTTCTTTAAATCTGCCATCTTCCGTATTGAAAGTATGTACATATATACCCTTACTTTTTTCGCCCGTATAGGTACCCGTTACGAGGTAATATTCTGTCGTTGTTTTTGTCATATTGCTGCTGCATGAATAAGTGAATAAAGCAATGCCACAAGAGAAGAGGAATTGTTTCATGATATGCATGTATTAGGATTTCAATTGTTAAAGGGCCGCCACTATTCTGTCGTAGCGTTCCTGGTCTGTGCACTGTTCAGGCACAAAGGTTTTTCCCGTAACCTTCTCATACAATTCAATATACCGGTTGCTGATGGTGAGCACCCATTCATCACTCATGGCAGGCACGGTTTGTCCCTCTTTTCCCATAAAATCATTTTCGATCAGCCATTCCCGTACAAACTCCTTGCTCAGTTGTTGCTGCTTTTCACCAGACTTTTGTCTTTCTTCAAAACCTTCCGCATAAAAATACCGGGAGGAATCAGGTGTGTGGATCTCATCCATCAGGTATATTTCGTCTCCGATCTTCCCAAACTCATATTTGGTGTCCACGAGAATGAGTCCCTGTCTGGCAGCGATTGCTTTTCCTCTTTCAAAAAGCTGAAGGGTATAGCCTGCCAGTGTCTCCCATTCTTTTTCTGTGGCCAGTCCTTTTGCTATTATTTCTTCTTTGGATATATCTTCATCGTGGCCCTGCTCCGCTTTGGTAGCCGGTGTGATGATCGGTTCCGGGAAATAGTCGTTTTCTTTCATTCCTTCCGGCAATGCCACGCCGCACAATGTTCTTTTTCCGCTGCTATAGGTTCGCCAGGCATGGCCCGTCAGGTTACCGCGAACGACCATTTCCAGTGGGAACGGTTGGCATTTCTTACCTATCGATACATTGGCTACGGGTACGGCTTCCAGCCAGTTGGGACAAATATCTTTGGTGGCTTCCAGCATCTGCGCCGCTATCTGGTTGAGCACCTGTCCCTTAAAAGGAATAGGACGCGGCAATATCACGTCAAAGGCCGAAATACGGTCGCTCGCGATCATTACCAGCTTATCATCTATTGTGTATACATCCCTTACTTTCCCTTTATAAAAAGCTGTTTGCCCCGGAAACTGAAAATTAGCCATCTGGTTTTATCTGTTTTAGCAAATGTAAGCAAACTCCCCCATCCCCCGCCCCGTCCCCTAAAGGGGAGGAAGGAGCTTCCCGGAGCCTCACCCCAGCCCTCTCCGGGGGAGAGGGGGGAACAGTTTTTTAAAAAACCGGAGACTTTATCAAAGAGCGTTCTATAACAGGCGTCTCACTTATGGCACCCGGGTTATTTCCCGGAACTGGCATATCGCGCTCGTACCATGTACAGCTTGCAGGATACAAGTTCCAGGAGACTTGTTATCTCCGTAGCTAACAAAAAAACACAAAGTCGCCAGGGCATGAGGTTGCACAATACACTTCCTTTGTGATACTTCGTGCCATTGTGCCCCGGTGGTCAGTTGAATTGCAGGATGTGCAAAGCGTTTATAGTGTACCAACTCCCATGAGCCGAATTACCTGAAGAAATATATACACAGGACTACCCAAAAGGGTAGTTTTTGCGGGAGAGCGGAAAGCATATAAAATAAATTGCGAAATTTATTCTATGAAAGCAGTAATATCAATATGTTTTGTATTGTTATCAGGGCTTTATGTCAACGGCCAGGATGATATAAAAAAATACATTTCCGAATCCTCAATTGCTATCAATACAATTGAGCCGGATGCCACCGATTACACAGATCTTGCACCTATAGGAGAAGCTATAGGAGACGCAAGGATTGTAATGCTGGGGGAACAGGATCACGGGGATGCGCCTACGTTTTTAGCCAAGACAAGGCTGATCAAATATCTCCATGAGCAAAAAGGGTTTAATGTTCTTGCGTTTGAGAGCGACTTTGGGGTTTTGAATCATGGTTATAAAAAGATAGCAGGTAAATCGGAAATCGATTCCCTGATCGATAAAAGCGTAACTCCTTCATGGACACATTGTGTCAGTTGTCAACCCCTTTTCAGGGAGTATATCCCCAACCAGTATGATGCAGGGTCTCCTTTAATAATTACAGGTTTTGATAACCAAATGCATATTTCGATAGTAGGCAACCTGGATAGCGTGGTCCGCTCTGAAAAGTTGCCTATAACATTACGGACAAATTATAACGAAGAGATCAGCCCGCAGCTAAAAGCAGGATGTATGTACGTCCAGGGAAGCGAAGAACAAAATAATCACTGCAAAGACTACCTGATATCAATAAAAAAGGAACTATTGGAAATACCTAATGCGGATGAATTCTGGGTGAGAGTAGTGGACAACATGCTAAGTTTATATAAAATGTATTCACTGGAAAAAAATGACTACTATGGAATAACAAATGCCCGGGACAGCCAGATGGCGGTAAACCTGGAATGGATCGCGAAAGTGAAATACCCTGATCAAAAGATCATTGTATGGGCGCATAACCATCATATTTCTAAGTACTCCGGTCATTACCCGGTAACGTTTTTTAATGAAGCAAAAACTATGGGAACAGTTTTTACGAAAATGGGAGATAATGAGAAAGATACCTATATAATAGGGTTTACATCTTATCAGGGAACTTACGGTCGCCTGTACCCTTCCCGACCACATCAAAAAATCCCCCGACCTAAACCCCAGAGTTTTGAAAATTGGATACCTAAAGCGTATCAATATGCCTATGTAGATTTTAGGAAATTCAATATAGAATATCCTATGTGGAATAGAAACTTTAATCTGTCAGGGGCGATAGTGAATAACCGATACCATCAAAACTACGAGGCCCAATGGAACAGGGTATTTGACGGTGTATTTTTCATTCGTGACATGTACCCATGTGAGCCTATCGTTAAATAATGTGAAGGAATGTGTAATTTAAAGTCTGAGCTTACTGAAATTCCATTTTTTTTAATGAAGATTATTTAGGTATAATCTATTTGTTACTATCACCAGCAACACCTCAATTTACCAATAATAATCATATTGCTTCTTCAGGGAACATTTGGGACCTGTGCGACCCTGGGCTCCGGAAATAGCAACCAGGGTCGCATAAGTCCTCCGGGGCCCGGTAAGCCGCTGCCCCCGTCCCCTGAAGGGCGCTTACCGCGGTATCAGCAGGGCGTTTATCACCTGCGTGTACCATCGTGCCAGGTAATCATTGGGATGGTTGATATTATTCCCGGTCATATCCTGGTAGGCTTTGCGCCGCAGCAAGGCTTCGTGCACCGAGGTCATATCTGCAACGGCAACGCCGGTGGTTTCCAGACCCAACACCGGCTGCAGGTATTCTTTCTGCACCTGGCTGTGAATGGCTTCGGGGTTGGCAAGCATGGTCGCTACCACAATGAATTCGCAGGAGGGATTTACGGATCTCACGGTCTGCATAATACCCTGTATCTGCTCAATAAAAATTTCCGGCTTCACTTTAAAAGTGCCGTCATTCATACCAAAGCCAATGACAACCAGATCCGGGTTTTCAGGATTCAGCAGCGAATCCGCATTTTCCAGTCCCCATTTAGCCAGCATGCCACCTTTTGATCTGTTCTTATATGTTATTGTTCCGGAATAGTGGGCACGCAGATCAAGCACCACCATCTCAGGCCAGGTAGGTAAAAAAGGGGATTGGTTCAGGGTAATACTGGAATTTGCACCTGCTTCAATACTGTTTCCGTAAAAAACAATGTGCAGCGACCGGGCGGCTTTTAGTTTGGAAATGGTATTTGGTAAGAGCTTTTCTTCGAATACCGGTATCTTTCCCTGCCAGGAGCTTTTCTTCTTCTTTATATAGGTTACGGCCAGTTGCCGGGACTGCAACAATCCCTGCTCACTGAACAATACATGATAGCCATCGGTTTTGGACGGTAAAGAAATACCCTCCTTTTTTTCTTTAAACAGCAGCTCTTCCCTGGTAAAATAGGGTATGGAACTATTGGGAGTGAGCACGATTTTACCGTCCCTGTATGTCCAGTCCCTGTTCTTTTTGTATTCTTTCTGCAGGTAAGTATCTTTTACGGAAAGTATTTTCTTTGCTTCAAAGAGCAATCGCCCCTCAGCAACGTTATCACCGTTCCTGACCGGCTGCACCGCCTCGCTGTAAATGGTATCCGCTTTCCAGAAGGGTTGCAGATAGTCCTGCAGGTTCACATAAGGTTCCCGGGCGGGGTTGCTGTCCTGGGCAAGGGAAGACTGGTCCGATAATGTAACCAGGAGGAAAATGGCGGTCAGGATTCTGTTATGCATACCCGAATTTATAATTTATTAAGTAATATAGACAAATAAGCCATGCTATCCCAATACGCTTCTAACGGTAACGGATATTCAGCTTCCTGATGGTAGCGGCTACATTATAGGTACCGGGCACTTCCCAGCCAACATTCGTAGACGCAATGTGCAGGTCTCCCTTCTCCGTTTTTTGCATGTACCCACGGCTTTTTGCCACTTCAAACGCTGTCTCTATCACCGGCAATACGTTTACCGAAAGACGCATATCTTTCCCTATCTCAGTCTTACCTGTGGTTGCCAGCAAGTCTTTCATATCAGGCATATAAATAAACATACCCGTGGTATTGCCATCCTGCGCCGAATAATGCGGGGAAAATTCATGTCTTGTGTCATAAAAGCTCAGTCCGAACCAAAAATACTCGCCAAACCCATCATCCTGCATATTCCTGTTCTGCACCGTAATGAACCATTGAAACTGCGCTGCATGTAGATCCGGATCGTAAGTGCCCGCAGGTATTTCATCCGCTATCCCGTCAATCGTGAAATCGATATCCATCAGAATTTCCTGTTTACCAGCTATTTTCAGCACCTGTTCCTGTAGCAGATCGCAGGCAAGTAACAGGTGAGGCCACTTGTCTGTGGCCCGCCGGGGGTTCACGGGACAGACCTCGCTATGACCATACTCAGATGTTGTATTCAGCTCCAGTTGAACGCTGCCCTCCTGCGTATTCACCCGTAATGCGGTCCCGTGCGCTGTCTCATATGCATAAGCGGGTGCTGTCCCTGTAAAAGAGGCCTCTTTCAGGTTGTTGTTATAGTTGTTCCATTGCCCGATGCTCCACACAGGATTATCAGCAGTGGTACCCCCGTACGTCAAAATAGCGGCTACTCCCGGCGTTCCATCCTCCACATGACCGAGTGTAAAACCGTTTTTATATAAGGTATCCCTGAACAGTCCGGTGTACACAACAGGACCCGGTGGAGGGTTTTCTTCTCCCGGATCATTTTTTTTACCGCATGCAACGAACAAAATGCTGATAACGGCAACAACTACCGGCCGGAATCGTTTTACCTGCATCCGCTTATTATTTTTTTACGGGTATATATTTCAGATCGAAGCCTTTGAATTCAAATCCTGCATCAAAAGTGCCCGGCACTTCCCAACCAAGGTTCATTCCCACTACCCTGAGTTCATCCAACGTGGTACCTGTTAAATAACCTCTTTCCTGCGCAATGCTGACAGCTTTTATCATAAAGGGTTTCAGGTCTTTTTCAACTTTGATCCATTCACCGTCATGAAAGCTGCCATCCGTATAATCCTCTGTTCCCAAACTGTAAATGAATTTTCCGGTAGCATCGCCTTTACCCACATCCCGGGCAGCATATACGGATTGCTTTTTATAGCGGTAGTCGTAAAAAGGTACGCCGAACCACAGGTAATCTCCGTATGCGGGAGAACTGGTGTTGCCGTTTTGCACTACCATAAAAACCTGGAACTGTGCACTGTGCAGCCCGGGATCAAAACTACCTTCCGGTATCCTGGAAATGCATTCTACCAGCCGTCCTTCAAAATGCAGAAAGAGCTTCTCCATGTCTTTCAGGAAGGGCTTTTCAACAAACTCCTGTTCGATCAGCAGATGGGGCCACGCTTCTCCGCTCTTACGGGGATGATCGTATTCAGCCGACGCTTTTACATCCATACGGATCTTTGTTGTATTGCCTTCCCGTGCAAACGAGAGCAGCTTCCCCTCATTTTCATACAACTTAACTCCGTCTTTTTCGATCATATCGCTTTGATGTAACAGGTATTTACTGGCCCATTCCGCCAGCTCCCAGGCAGGCTTGTCCCCTTTTTTACCAAAAGGGTATAAAGACTCTCCTGCAGAAGGTGTTCCGCTCACATCTCCCTTTAAATAAAATCCTGTTTCAAAATTATTATCTATGAACAATGAAACCGGGGTTGGGGCTTCCGGTTCATGAACTGTAGCGGTATTCAGTTTACTGCCGCAGGCCGCGAGCATTATGCAGCCTGAAATCAAAAGAAAAAATTTCATATCGGGATATTTATAACAGCAGCAACACATGAGTCATTCACACAGGCTGCTGCTGTTTGCTGATTTTACTGTATCTCCAGGGAGAAGTTGTCAAAAAAGATATTCACCGGGTTTGCCAGTCCAAAATAATAAAAGCCGGGAACACCGCCTGTATATGGGTCCGGATCTTCCACGGTCTGTTCCAGCACCACCCCGTTGGTACTAAGATTTGTGACTTTCAGGATGACCTGACCGGCCGTGGAAGAAGACGCTTCTATTTTCAGCACATCATCCGCCGACATTCCTTCAAAATCACTATTGATCATGATAGCGGCCCAATCATCCAGTCCGTTGTTGCCTGTTTTTAGCAACTGCAGCATACTGCCATTGATGCGTAATACATAAAACCGCTTACCATCTTCCTGCGCGTTAAAAATAATACCCCCGAAAGATCCGGCAGAAACAGCCACCTCCGCTGTAAGCCTGAAAAAGCTTCCATCACCTGACCGCATATCTGCTTCCGGATGCCGGTACAGCATATAAGTCTGGACTCCTCCCTCATGCGTTGCCAGGCGTTGATCTTCCAACCCAAACCTTCCCATTATGATCTCCCAGTTTTCTCCAATAGGGTTAGGTATCACCGAGTTATCCACTACATTCACATCATCCCGGTCAAAATCATCTGTAAACTTCTTCACCTGTACCAGGCTGAGATTCTTCCTGTTGGATATCTTTCCATTGCTTCTGACAGTAACCCCTGCCGTGGTGGTTACCAGATCCGGAACGATCACCTCTATGGCAGTGTCGCTGGTGGCCACCGCTTCCACCACTGTTTGATTGAAGCGCACAATATTCTTTTCAGGATCGGAAGAAAAATTCAGGCCCTTTATAAGCAAACGGTCTCCGGGCCCGGCATTCTCCGGCGCCAGCTCCAGTATCCTGGGGATAGGGGCATTGTTTACCGGGAGTTTGTTATCATCCTTTTTACAGGCGGCTATCGTTGCAACAACGGCAACAAGCAGTGTAATAATTTTATGATGCTTGATCAACATATATTTTCATTTCTAACGTGAACAATAAGGAGATACCGTCATCTACCAACCGGGATTTTGCTCCCACATCGGCATCAGTATCAGCTCGCTCAGGGGTATCGGGATGATCAGGTGATTATCCGTCCAGCTTTTTCTTCTCCCTGCCACGATCCTTTTCCCCGTGAACTGGTCCTCGCCTACTTTCGTCCATTCTATACCGGTAGTAAGCTTATCGGTCTCGCTGAGGATCTTCCAGCGTCTTACATCCCATATCCTGTGCTCTTCAAACGCCAGCTCCACCCTGCGTTCTCTCCGGATGCGCTCTCGCATCTGCTCTTTGCTCAACCCTTGCGGCAGGTGCGGCATACCTACCCTTTCCCTGACCGTATTGACAGCATTGTACACTTCCGGGGTAGGTCCGTAAGCTTCGTTGGCTGCTTCTGCATAGTTCAGGTATATCTCACCCAACCGGTATTTTTTGAACAATGCAGTACCCGTATTGGGATCCAGCTGGGCAGGGTTCCGAAATTTCCTGAGATAGTAACCATTCCGGGTACGTTGCATGATATTGGAAATACCGTCGGCGCCTCCCAGATAAGATTGTATACGGTACGGCTGACCGTTGATCTCACCGTAATACGCATTATTATACCAGACTGTCGCATAAAACCGGGGGTCACGATTCAGGTAAGGATGTGCTTCATCATAGCCTGATGCCGTATTGATAACAGGCTGCAGGTGATCCTCATCCTGGTAGCCCGGGATGGGAATTTCACCATTCGCCATATCATAGGCGTCTACCAGCTCCTGGGAAGGACTGCAGCCGGCCTTGTCTCCGCCCAGGGTAGGTATGGCATGCATCCTGAACATGAGGTGACTGAACTCGTGTGCCCGGTAGGGTTTGATCTCATAGATCGTCTCTTTATCTCCGGGATTGGGGCTCAGGTCAGACCGCCCGTAAAAATAGGCCTCGTATTCCGGGTATAGCTGGTAACCGGCACCCGTAAGCGCTTCCAGCGACTGTTTTGAATGGTCAGCTGCCACGGCCCAGCGGCTTTCTTCACCTTCCGCATTCCATAAAGGACTGGCGCTGAACAGGAGCGCCTGCGAACGGACAACATGTGCCACCGCTTTTGTAAAACGCCCCCGCTCCGGTTCGGTAGCGATCCGCCATGGAAAATTTACCTCGGCGATCGCTTCATCGCAGTTCAGCTTTATAAAATCAACACATTCCTTAAAAGACTGCCGGGGTAATGTTTCAAAATTGAAATCCTCGGTGAACGGCTTGTCCACTACAGGCATTCCCCCATACATCTTGATCAGTTCCAGGTAAAAGAAAGCACGCAGTGTTTTTACTTCGGCTATCAGGCGTGATTTCGTATTAGGGTTTGCATATTCCGTCTTTTCAATATTTGCCAGAAAAATATTGGTCTGCCGGATTCCCTGCCATGCTTTCCTGTAATAGTTACCATTGGATGCGGGATCGTTGCTGCCTACAGACCCCGGGATATCCATCGGGTTCCAGTTGGGTCTCAATTCACCATTGTACCAGCGTGACGGGGCACGTCCCATATCCTGCGGAAAATCATTGTCATGCGCTTCATCAGAATAACCGGCCAGCATCGTCCAGTAATCGTATGCTGTTCCGTAATGATTCAGGTTAGCATAAATGGTGTTCACATATTCCGAGGCCATCATTTCGTCTGAAAAAACCTGGTCCAGTGTTATACGTCCATCGGGCATGATATCCAGCGGATCGTTTTTACAACTGCTGATGAGCAGCGTAACAAGGCAAAATATACTGAGTGTTATACGTTTCATTTTGTTCGAGTAAAAGGTTAATCAAAATGTGATATGCACACCACTGTTAAATACCCGGTAAACAGGATAGCTGAGTGAGTTGTTTACTTCAGGATCAAAGTCTTTTGTACGCATCCGGTCCCAGGTGATCAGGTTAAACCCGTTTGCATAAAAACGCACTTCATTGCTGCCGATCTTGCGTACCCATTTTTCAGGCAGCCGGTAGCCGATCTCGGCATTTTTCAAGCGCATAAAGCTGCGGTCTTCAATAAAGAACTCGTTGAAATCACGTTCGCTGACACTACCACCGGTAGTGAGCCTGGGATATAATATTTTATCGCCGTTCGCGGCGCGTTCGGGCGTCCAGGCATACAAATGCCTGTCCCTGAAATCGGATGTGCTCATGGTGCCGTAACCGGACAGCGGCTGGGATACGTTTAAATTTCCCTGCAGCAGGAAGGAAACATCAAAGTTTTTGTAGGTAATGCTGAAAGCGCCCCCAAAGGTGTATTCAGGAATGGCGGAATAACCGATAGGCACCATATCGCGTTCATCAATGATCTTATCGTTGTTGACATCAACATATTTAAAGTCACCGGGTCTTACGGTATACCCTACATAATTCAAACCCTCTCCTGCGATCTCATCATAGCTGGCATAATAACCATCCCGGAGCCTGTACCCGAACACCTGTCCAAGCCGGTATCCTGTCTGCCGGTACCTGTAAGCATAGTCTTCCGGGTATTGCAGTTCATCCGAAAACAATACCCTGTTGCGGGCAAAGTTGAAATTGAGCTTTGACAGAACGGACCAGTTGCGGTTAATGGCCTTACGATAGTTCAGCTCAATTTCATATCCCTTATTTTCCACAATACCCATATTCACCGGTCCCATCCTTCCCGTTTCAATGCCATAGAGCATAGGTATGGTTTGACGGCTGATCAGGATATTATCCCTTCTTTCCCTGAATAGATCTATCACAAGGTTGAGGTCGTTAAAAAGTCCCAGTTCCAGTCCGACATTCGCCTTTTTAGCAACCTCCCATTGTATATTGGGATTACCAATATAGTTTTCGGCGATCAGCCCCCCTCTTCCCAGCGAAGGGCTAAAACCGCCCCCGCCTGCACGCTGTATATCGTCCATATACAGGAACCGCCTTGAACCTAACCTGTCACTGCCCACACGTCCGTAGGAAGCCCGGATCTTCAGCAGTGAGATCACTTTATGCTGTGCTAAAAAATCTTCATTGGATATCACCCATCCACCGGAGATCGTAGGAAAGAACCCATACCTTCTCCCCCTGGCAAATTGCTCAGATCCATTGTAACCCGCATTAAATTCCAGGAGATACCTGTTGTCGTAGCCGTAAGACGCCCTGAAGGAAATACCTCTCAGGTTATAAGGCAAACGATCATTGGGCAATACCCTTGTTTCCTGCTGGGCAAGCAGCAACCCGGTAAAAGAATGCTTTTGTTTGAATATACGGTTATAATCAACCGTAAACTGAAAATTGAAGAAGGATTGAAAGTTGGATCCGCTGCCGATACTTAGCGGGGTATTTTCCGCATCCAGCAACACCCGGGAGTACTGTATGCTGTCCATCCCTTCATGATTGGGCGTATTGGGATCTATGATCTGTATCCAGCGCTGGTAATTTTTTCCCGCTGTCAATGAATAGATGGTCCGGGTATCGAAAGATGCCATGAATTTTGCCGAAAGGCCCTCTGTCAGAAAGCCGAAATCCTGCTTCAATCCCCAGGATGCCGTAATGTTATTACGGGTTTCCTGGCGATAGCCGCTCCTGTTGATCATCGCCCATGGAGACTCGTTGTAATTGCCGGGGCCGATCAGCACTTCGCCGTCCGGGGTCAGGGGACCAGGCAATACCACCGGGAAAAAAGCATATGTCCTGCGAAAAATCTCATCTGTATTGGCATTGGGTGAGTTCACCCTTTCAAAATAACCGGCGGCATTTAAAAAGGTACTGAGGGTTCCGTCCTTATTCAATTTAGCATCGATGTTGGAACGAAAATTATAACGCTTCAGAAAACCGGCAGGGTCATAGTCTGTTACATCCGGACTTATTTTCCATTGCCCGCCCTGGTCCAGAAATCCTACATTCACAAAATACTGCACATATTCGCTGCCACCGGAAAGGTTCAGGTTATACCGTTTCTGCGGCACATATTCATTGAACAGCATTTTCTGCCAGTTGGTGTTCGGGTATGCTTCGGGATATTCCTGGTACATGAACCTGTCCAGTGCATATTCCGAATAGGGGGGTTGGTTCACCGGGTCATTCGGATCAACGCCGGGATTATCGTTTGCCCAGGCTTCATTCTTCAGCCGGGCCCAATCGTAAGAGTTCAACATAGATGGCGACCGGGTAAATCCTTGCATCCCGTATTCATAGATAAGGCCTATGGATGGCTTGCCACTGTTTCCCCTTTTGGTGGTCACCAGTATTACACCGTTGGCACCCCGTACACCAAATAAAGCGGTAGAGGATGCATCCTTTAATATGGTCACATTTTCCACTTCATTGGGATCTATATACGTCATCTCCCGCTCCACACCATCTACAAGGATGATAGGCGCAGTACCATTCAATGTGCCCATTCCTCTTAAAAACAGGGCAGTAGCATCGCGCCCCGGCTCGCCGCTTCTCTGCAACGCAGTCAAACCCGGTAATCGCCCGGCCAGCGTAACGGCAAGATTAGCAGCAGGGCTTTGTTTGATCTCCTTTGTTTGTATGGAAGCAATGGCGCCGGTTACCGATATCTTCTTTTGTTTACCGAATGCCACTACAACTACATCTCCCAAAGAGCCTGCCACCGGGCTCAGCACTACATTGATAGTGGTCTCGCTGCCGACCGCTATCTCCTGTCCTTCAAAACCTACATAAGAAAAGATCAATACGGCGGATGCATCCGGCACCGATATGGAATAGTTCCCGTTGACATCAGTAGTAGTGCCGCCCGCACTGCCCTTTACCACGACGCTCACATCCGGAAGCGGTTCACCCTCCGGGTTCATGACCCGCCCGCTTATCTCGATGCTTTGCCTCACAGGCACTGTTGCAACAGCCGGTAGCGAAGGTGCTGCTTCGCTATTTCGTTTTACAACAATTGTTTTCTTTACTATTTTATAACTGAGGGGTAACCCCCTGAAGCTTTCGTCCAGCACCTGCTTAACGGTAGCGTTGGTAAGTGCTACCCTCTTTATGGTAATATCTTTCAACTGGAGATTATCATACAAAAAATGATAGCTGGTCTGCTTTTCAATAATCTGTAGCAACCGGGGTACTGCAATATCCTCTTCGTTGATGGTAAGTTGCTGGCCGTACCCTTTTGCACTTACCTGTAAAACAGCAGCAATCAAAAAAACAGCAGTCAATTTCATAGCCAGGACAATACGGGAAATACACGGCTTGGCCGTATGCTTTCCTTTTAGTTTAGAAATCATACTTTTGCAATTGTTAGATGAAATGTAAGGGGTTTAAAATCTTAATGCAGGTTATCGCTCCTTATGCCCGGGAAGTGGGTCCAATCACTTCCCGGTTTTCAGAGCTTTCGTTTTCTTTAATCCATTCGACAAAAATTTTGGTTAAGAATTAGTTTGGCTGGTATTGCCTGATGGTAACGGTATTACCATCTATCAGGCATTTCATGTCATCATAGAAGCTCAGTATTTCCATCAGTTCCGAAAGGGTTACGGACCGGGATACTTTTCCGGTAAATTGTTTTTCCGGTAATATCCCCTCGTATCGAACGTTTATATCATACCATCTTTCAACCTGCCGCATCACGGTCTCAATACCTTCTTCCTTAAAATTAAACAAGCCGTTTTTCCAGGCAAGCTCCGCCTCTACATCTACCGGCTGTACCTCAAAGCGCCGTTCGTTCACCTGTATCTGTTCACCGGGACGGAGCAGCGCCGATCTGCCGTTATGGGCTATTTTTACCGATCCTTCGGCCAGGGTTGTTTTGACAACCGTTTCATCGGGATAAGCCATCACGTTAAAATGGGTACCCAGTACCTGAACGGTTGTTTCACCTGCTGTCACAACAAAGGGCCGCGAAGGCTTATGGGATACCTCGAAATATACTTCACCTGTTATGGAAACGCTCCGTTGCTGCTGTGTAAAACGGGTAGGAAAATGAATGGATGAAGCGGCATTCAGCCAGACCCTGGTACCATCGGGTAATACCACCTGGTATTGCCCGCCCCTGGGGGTTGTAACCGTGTTGTACGCGACCGCTGCAGTGGATGAAGGATTGTCGGCAACCGTGTAGACCAGTTGTCCGTCGGCAGTTTTACGCACCTGGATAGCATCCTGTTTTACCAGGGAATCCTCCCCCATCTCATCCAGTACGATCGTAGCGCCGTCATGAAGCGTCAGTGTTGCCTTGTTACCACCCGGCAACACATCAGCCGCTGCTGTCCGGGACAGGTCTGTTGGCCCGGCAGCATCCTTTTTATTTATAAGAAAGGGTATGGTTGTGCCTACTGCCAGCAACAATACGGCTGCTGCCGCCATTTGACGCCATCTCTTATACCACGGGCGCCGGGGCATTTCGTGCACCATGATCCGGTTATGGATCTGCTGCAAAACAGCCTGCTGTAAATTTTGCAGCTCATCTGCCGTCAGCTCAGCCTGTATATCAGCGTGATCTTCAAAAGCATTGTAATATTCTTCGAGAAAAAGCTTTTCCTCTTCCGTGGCCTTGCCGGCCAATACTTTTCTGGCAAGCTGCTGCAGGTATTTACGCTGATTCTTTTCAGACATTCACATGGCTTTATACCTGTATAGTCTGAAAAAAAGGAAAATCTCCCAAAATGATCGACAATTTTTTTTTGATCAGAACAAAATATCCGGGTGTAAAACAATAAGCGTACCGGTAGCAGCCAGGTAGTGGGATATATGAAGCCGTAGATCCCTGAAGGCCAACAACAACTGGTTCTGTACCGTTTTTTGTGAGATATTCAAATGTTCGCTGATCTGCCGGGTAGACGCTCCCTCGTAATACCTGAGCCGAAAGATCTCCCTCCTTTTTTCAGGAAGGGTCTGCATCCAGAGCTGCAGGAGGTGATTAATCTCTTTCTGGTTAAAATTACTGTCGGCGCCGGCAGCACTTACCATATTCTCAAAAGGCTGCACAAAATAACTGCCGGCCCGCCCCTCGGATAGCAGGGTATACACTTTATTTCTCACCGCCGTATGCAGGTAAGCGGCAATATTACCTATCTCCCTGGTCTCTCTTTTATTCCATAGATCAGCAAAAATATCCTGGAGTATATCGCAGCAGGCGTCTCTGTCCTGCAACCGCTTATAGGCACTTTTAAAAAGAACAAGCCAGTACCTGTTATACAGTTCATTAAAAGCATCTGTGCTGTGCTGTTTTATCTGAAAAAAAAGGGCTTCATCACTGAGCATAGCCATGGCAGGACATATTCGATAACAGAAATATTCAATAACAAATGTATAAAAAAGTACTTACTCTTTTAAGGGCATATTTTCCTTCGGTGAAAAAGTTAAATTTTCGCAGGAGCCCGCTACCGTTCGTCTCACTGACCGGAAAATTTGCATAGCGCTAAGAGTTGGAATACTCTCCTTTATAATAGGTTCATGATTTCCTTATGCTTACAGGCACAGCGATTATGTTATTTGTTCAATTCCCAATAGTACCCTGCCGTTCTTATCAACCATTTTTATCATAAACATATCAATCCTGCGGCATATGTCTACACGATACTTACACCCGGGGTCTTCCCCATCCCCCGTTTTAGCATACTACGGGTGGCAAAAAAGCGACCTGAAACCCTGATCTTCACATTGATATTTTTACAAGCGGCTGAAAAAATAAAATTTTCTATTTTACATCCTGAAATGCATTATATGAAAAAATTGTTACTCTGTGGAATGGTTGTTTTGCTGCTGGGTGCATGCAAAAGCGGCAAAAAAAGCATGACCGGTGACGAAGCTGTTACCGTGAATGATTTTATAGACTTTTTCCAGGAGCTGACACTGCCGTATGCTATGGCCGACACACAGATCAACAGAAAGCTGTCGGATTCATTGCTGATCGATCATAAAGTGCTCTCGCAATTTGTACCGGATTCCATGTATCAAAAGGATTTTGGGAAAGCAGTCCCCAAGTTTTACGCGCTGGGAAAAATAACTGATAAAGAGAAAACCTTTGTATTGATCAAAGCCGCTACGCAGGAGCACCAGATCGGCTATATAACGGTTTTTAATAAAGACAATATTTTTACCGTTTCAATGCCCCTTGTCCGGAATAACCGTGACCGCAGAAAATCGATTCGTGGCAGCGTAAGCAAAAGGCTCACCATCACCACATCGGAAACCACCCTTGCCGCCGGTATTGCACAGTATTATAAGCTGCATGAATACATGTACAGTGACGCAGGCGGTTTTCTTTTGATAAAGATAGAGTCAAATGAACCGGTGATCCCCGAAGAAGTGTATAATCCCATTGACACGCTGCCCCAGACCCACGAGCATTCAGGCGACTATATAAAGGACAAAAAGAACTTTGTGTCCATAAGAGATGCGGAAAATGAAAGGAAGTCTTTATTCTTTATTCATTTTGACAGGGGAGAAGAGTGCTCGGGAGAAATAAGGGGTGAAGCCACCTGGATCAAGCCCAATGTGGCGCAGTTCCGGCAAACAGGTAATGCCTGTATACTGGAAATGACTTTCGGGAAAAACGGCGTTACATTGCGGGAGGAGCAGGCCTGCGGAAACTACCGGGGCCTACGGTGCGAGTTTTCCGGCACTTTTGCTAAAAAGAAGTCCCGGGAAGAAACAGCCTCTCAAAAGAAGAAATGAACGTACATTTTATACAACACGAAGATTTTGAAGCGCCCGGCGCTTACCTGGAATGGGCAAAAGAAAGAGGGCATACTATCCGTTTTTCAAAGGTGCATGAACATGACCCTCTGCCTGCAACGGAGGAAGATATTGATTTGCTGATCGTAATGGGCGGACCACAAAGTCCGGATACAACAAAAGAAGAATGCTCTCATTTTGACGCAAAAGCCGAGATAGTATTTATACAAAAATGTATCCGGGGAGGAAAAGCCGTAATAGGCGTTTGCCTGGGCGCTCAACTCATTGGCAATGCACTGGGTGCAAAATTTGAACACAGCCCCGAGAAGGAAATAGGTGTTTTCCCGATACAGCTTACAGCACACGGTATAAAAGATGAAAAGCTGGCTTCTTTCGGCGCATCATTGCCTGCCGGACATTGGCATAGCGATATGCCCGGGCTGACCGCCGGCAGCAGAGTACTGGCAACAAGTACCGGTTGCCCGAGACAAATTGTTGCTTATTCAAACCTGGTGTATGGATTTCAATGCCACATGGAGCTTACGCAGGAGGTAGCGGCACTGCTGGTTGCGGAGGAAGAAGATTTTCTGACAAACAATACGGTACACAAATTTGTGCAAAAGCCGGACGATATCCTCGGTTATGATTTCAGGGAAATGAACGAAAAGCTGTTTGTTTTTCTTGATAAGCTGGCAGCGGAATATGAAAACATTACCCGGGAGTATCATTAAAAACCATTAAGGTGTTAAGGAAATTAAGCTTACGCCTTAATGTACCTTAATCTCTTAATGGTTTAAGTTTAACACAGTATATCATTCGTTTTTTAACTCAAATGCTTTTTTATGGCATACGATAATGATCTTGCAAACCGTGTCAGGGAATACCTGGCAGATGTAAAGGGCATTGACGTGGAAGAAAAAACAATGTTCGGCGGATTAGCATTTATGGTCAACGGCAAAATGTGCGTGAATGTCACTGACGATGGGCTAATGTGTCGTTTTGATCCGGCCCTGACAGAAGAACTATCCGAAAGAAAAGGCTTTTTGCCGATGATAATGAAGGGCAGGGTATATAAAGGCTATTGTTATGTTGATTCAGGTGGTTGCAGGCATAAAAAGGATCTTGCGTTTTGGATCGATCTCTGCCTGAACTTTAATGACAAAGCAAAGTCATCCCGGAAAAACAACCGTAAAAAGTCATAAGCATCTTTTGGATTCTCCGCAGCACCTTCTTTGTATCAGGTTTTATGCTTAAGGAAGAGATATCATTATCCCCTGTTTAAAACAACAAGCCATCTGAAAATGAAAATAAATATCAGGCAGGAAAATACCGAGGACAAAGAAGATGTTCACGAAATAAACCGCATGGCATTCGGCCAGGAAAACGAAGCCAGGCTGGTTGACCTTTTGCGCGACAGCAGTGCATTTGTACCGGAACTTTCGCTGGTCGCTGCTATTGATAATCAGCTGGTCGGACACATTCTCTTTTCAAAGATCATCATTACAGATAAACACCATAACGAATTTGAAAGCCTGGCACTTGCGCCAATGGCGGTTCTACCTGCGTTCCAGGGGAAAGGTATCGGCGCACAACTGGTTGCAGCGGGACTTAACAGGGCGCGGGCATCCGGGTATACTTCGATCATTGTCTTGGGACATGCACATTATTATCCCAGGTTTGGTTTTGCACCCGCGCAACAATGGAATATCCGGTCCCCTTATGACGTACCGTCAAACGTTTTTATGGCGCTTGAGCTGGTACCGGACGGACTTAAAGGAGTAACCGGAATAGTGAAATACCCGGAAGCATTTGATGCGGTATAATAGTAAAGAATAAATAAAAAAAGCCGGTAATATTACATTACCGGCCCTATATTCATTGATCCGTTTTTATTTTATCGTTCAACGATCAACACTCCTTTCATGATCCTCCAGTGACCGGGATAGGAACAGATATACGGGTATTTCCCCGGTATATCCGGCACCCTGAATTTCAGGCTGAATTTGGCATCGGGGTTGACCAGCGGCGTAGCGTACAATACTTCCGGCAATTGAGGGATGTATTCAAGCTTGAGCCCGTCAGGACTTTCCGCCATTTTATCGGCCGCAAGTCCTACTTTTTCCGTGCTGCCGGGTGTAAGCAGCAAAAAGTTATGCTGCATAAAGTCTATATTATCCAGAACGATCTCCAGAACCGTTCCTGCTTTTGTCCTCAGCTCTTCCTGCGCGAACTTCATTTCATGCTGAACGGTTTTTAACACGATCACCTGGTCCGGTTTGCCCAGGTCAATAGTGGCGGATTCAGCAAACAGGGTTTCTACCCTTCCCGTAAAATCCAGCTCACCCAAAGATGCATTATTGGGATAGTTGCCCGGCTTGTCTGCACCACCGGACCACCTGTCCTGACCGAACCGCAGACCATTGCTTCTTAATGCCACACTGAACAGGCCTCTTGCTTTACCCGTTATGGCAGGCTGGTCATCAATGACCAACTGCATAGTGCCGTCTTTCAGCAGGGTAATGACAAAAGAGAACTTAGCGGCAACAGGCGCTGCGGAACGGATAACAGTTGATTTCCCGCTCTGGTTTACCTGGTAGAAGAGATTCCTGTTTTTATCCACGTACAGGGCATACCCGTTAGTACCGTTGCCCTGCGCCACCAGGGGACCTTCGGTATCTGGTCTGAGCCCCACATTACCGGATATATATATTTCCTTCCGGGAAAAATCAGGTAGCTGGTTGCCCCAGATGGTGCTGCCTTTCGATACCGCTATCTGGTCTATTTTATTGCCCAGTAAAATGCGATGGATCAACTGCGCTTTTCCCAGCTCCGGCTGCAGGTTAAGCCCTGCCGCTTCTATGGCTTTCATATAGCCGTCATATTGCGCCCTGGAAGCTACATACAATGCTTTTTGTATCCATCTGTCTTCGGAAGCAGCGGATTGTTTGCTGGACAGGTCGAACAGCTTTTTACCTAATTCGTCAGATGCAGGAAAATCACAGCTTTTCAAAATAGATTGCAGCATCACCTGCAGGTCGTCATCTTCAAACAGGCCTTTTGCCAAAAAGTCTTTTGCAACTTCTTCTGTTGCGGGGATCACCTGTATGGCGGTTTTCCGCACGCCAACGGATGGATGGTGCAACGCCTTTACAGCAGCATCAAAAGCACTCTTATCGTTTTCGAATGCATTAAGCCCGTGAAGTGTCCATAGCGCATGCACAGCGGCCGGGTTCAGCCCTATTTCGTCAACAGATGTATTGTTTACCAGCTTTACCAGGTCCGGTATCACCGAAGCGTCCCCGTTCTCCACCAACAGCCGCTGAGCGGTAGTACGCCAGAACATATTGTCGTTGCTCAAGGCCTTTATCAATCCTTTTTTATCCTTTTTATCCAGCCGAAGCGGCATTGCTTTTTTGGATTGTTTGGGCTGCACCCAATAAATTCTTCCTTTTGCAGAATCCCTCAAAGGATTGATATGCGCATTTCCTTTTCCGTTATCAAACCCTTCCGGCGTGGGGTTGTGCTGAATGATGAAATTGTACCAATCCAGGAACCATACATTTCCGTCGGGTCCTACTTCCGCCTGTACGGGACCAAACCATTCATCGGCGCTGGTAACAAAGTTCCAGCCGTCCTCGCCTTCCTTAAACCCGGCGCCATCTCGCTCAATGATATTCTTATGAATAACCCTTCCGGTAGGCTCTGTTACAAATGCTACCCGGTTCCAGTAAGACTTTGGAAATTTCCTGGCGGTATATAAGCTATGCCCGGCGGCGGAGGTAAACCCATTGTGCACATCTACCTGGCGCAGGTTCTTGGTAGCCACATGCATCCGGTAGTGGCTTTCAATTTTTTCTATGCCGGTTTCGTTTGTAAGGGAAGCTTTTTCCAGATAACGTTTGGGCACTACCAGCGCAGCGCTGTGGGTGTTATTGGCGGTGGAAACAAAAGCGTCGTAGTCTTCGGAAAAACCCAGTCCCCAGGTATTATTGGTTGTATTGCCCAGCCACTCAAAAGACCTGCCGTCCGGGGTAAGCGCCCATATCCCCTGGCTGTAGTTAACGGTGTCTGTGCCTACCAGCGTCCTAAATCCTGAATACCCAACGGTGCCCCATATCCTGTTGTCGGGACCCCACCGGAGATTGGAGGGACCTGCATGGGTGTCGAATACACCCCATCCGGTTGATATGGTTTCCCTGATGTCTGCCTTGTCGTCTCCATCCGTATCTTTCAGGAAGAGGAAATCCGGTGCCTGTGATACCACGATACCGCCATTCACAAACACGAAGCTGGTCGGAATATTCAGGCTGTCTGCAAATACAGTGAACTTGTCCGCCCTGCCGTCCCCGTCCGTATCTTCCAGTATCTGGATGCGGTCTCTTCCTTCTTTTTTATTTTCCCGTACCATATTGGGGTAGTCTACCGTTTCGGCTACCCATAACCGTCCTCTTTCATCCCATGCCATGTGAATGGGCTTTATAATATCCGGCTCCGAAGCAAACAGCTTCAGCTCGAAGCCTACAGGCACCTGTATCATTTTCATCGATTCCTCAGGCGTTAGCGGGTGCTGGAATTTCGGTGGCGGGTCTTTCTTTTCGTAGTTGGGTATTTTGGCATCTTCATATACCGTTTCGGGCATTGTATAAGCGGCATGCAAACCCGCTGCGTGGTCGCCCACCGCCCAAAGGATACCATTGTATACCAATTGCTGAAAACCGGGATTTAAAAAGGTCTTTTCATTATGTCCGTAAGCTGTATAAAACACTCTTCCCTTTCCATGGCTTTTCACCCAGGTATAAGGCTCCCGGTGATCGCCTTCCACTCTTTCCGTCAATACCTCGATATCATCTGCCAGCTTATCGTGCACATAGGTTTCATCTTCCGTTTCAAAAGCAGGCACTTCTTTCAATACCGGGTGTTCCGGCTTTACGAGTACCGCGGGAAAGGAATCATATCCATGTGTTTTAAACTGTCCGCCGATCAGCTTCACCGCTTCATCCGAGTTCCGGAAGCACCACGAAGCGCAATGCAACGGAATAAACCCTTTGCCGGAGGACACAAAATTCAGCAAAGCGGTATTCTGTTCCGGCGTGATGCTGTCGTGGTTGGCATACAGGATCAGCCCGTCATACAATGTAAAGTCATCGTCCAGCATATCGTCCGGGTTGGTGGTATAGCTGATATTGATCCCCTTCTTAAAATATTCCTGCATCAGTATTTCCGCCAGTTGCTCCGAATCGTGGTGCTTGCTCTTGTGTCCGAGGAACAACAGTTCCAGCCGGCGGGGCTGATCGTCTTTGAACGCCTGCTGTTGTTCGCCACATGATAGCAGCAGTGTAAAAAAGGCACATATGGCCAAAAGCGTCACGTTATGTTTTATGAGTTGTCGCATGTTACCTAAGTATTAGTAGCTGTATGATCAGGATAGTGTAAATTCCGGCAGTTTGATAATTACACCGCCCTGCTGTGCGCTTTCGTGTGCCAGGATACCTACACAGGTGATGTTGGCCGATTGCCTTGCATTGGGAAAAGGTTCCCGTTTGTCCACCAGCGCGCTTACAAACTCATGCACCAGGTGAGGATGCGATCCGCCATGACCCGCTCCCTGGGTAAACGAAAGATGCTGGTGGTCGTCTTCATCATATACACCCCTGGTAGTAAAACGCTGGATAGGCTCCGGCAGCAGGTGCGCGTAATCGGGCGATTCTACTTCTTCCGGGATCTCAGGTTCCGGCTTTTTAGCCGTATGCACCACCAGCGGTCTGCCTTCTATCAGCGGCCATTCCACGGATTTCTTAGATCCATATACTTCAAAGCTTTCACGGTACTGCCGGGCGGTATCAAAGAGGGAGCGGTACACATAGGCGCTCAGATCAGAGTTCCGGAACTTGATATGTGTGCTTTCTACAGCATACGGAGAATTATAATACTTGTGGAGCTCTTCGCGTATGGTACCGGAGGCAAAGCAGGAAACATATTCCGCCTCGTCCCTGGTTAAACCCAACACAGGACCTACGCAGTGCGTGGCGTAGTACATAGGAGGCAGCCCCGGCCAATAGTTGGGCCATCCGTCCATATCCTGCTGGTGACTGGCTTTCAGGAATTGTACCTTACCGAGCTCTCCTTTTTCATACAGCTCTTTCATAAACAGGAACTCGCGGGCATATACCACGGTCTCCATCATCATGTAGGTAAGCCCGGTCTGTTTTACGAGGTCCACAATCTGTTTGCATTCTTCTACGGTAGTGGCCATAGGCACCGTACAGGCTACGTGCTTGCCGGCCTTTAATGCCTTTATGGATTGTATAGCATGATCCGGGATCGGCGTATTGATATGTACTGCATCTACGCCCGGATCCTTCAGCAGTTCATCGTAGTCCGTATATCTTTTGTCGATTCCAAACTCATCACCGATAGCATCCATCTTTTCTTTGTTGCGCTGGCAGATAGCGTACATATTGGCATGGGGGTGGCGCTGGTAAATGGGAATGAATTCCGCTCCAAAGCCCAACCCAACGATAGCAACGTTGATTTTTTTTGAAGACATATGCGTTTTGATTTATGATTTGCGATGTATGATTTACGATTTACGGTTTACGGTTTCGAGATTTAATGATTTCGGGATAGCCTGCTGTTGTAATAATCGTTTCAAAAAGGCCAGCCCGTCCCGGGCAAAGGCATCCTGGCTTTCCGCCAGCTTTCTCCAGATACAAACAGCGCCTGCCAGGGATTGATTTTCCGGCGTAAAGCTCTCGATGCTGACAGCGCCTTTATACCGGATTTTTTCCAGTCCTCTTTTCCACGAAGCCCAATCGGTTTGACCGGTGCCGGGCGTACCCCGGTAGTTTTCCGCCACCTGCACATGTGCCAGCAGGTCACCGGCGGTAACGAATGCTTCCTCCATGCTTCTTTCCTCAAGACTCATATGAAAGCCATCCAGCGCTATTTTCAAAGAGGAGTGATTGACGTCTTTCACCATCCGTACGGCATCGGCAGCCGTGTTGATCATATCCGATTCAAAGCGGTTCAGGGGTTCTATCGCCAGGGTTATGCCGGCCGCTTCCGCGATCTTTGATACCTTCAGCAGGTTGTGTACCGAGCGCTCCCATTCTGTCTTTCGTTGCTCATCGCTTACCATACGGGCTTTGCCAACGGCCGCATACAGGGGGCCCATAAAAATTTCAGCGCCCAGCTCAGAAGCGATCCGAATGCAATCCTGAATATACTGCATGCCTGTTTGCTGCAGGACGATATTATCGGACGCAATATCCCTTTCTGTGCTAAAAGCGCCGCAAACAGCTACCTCCAGATCAAATTCGTCCAGCAGCGACCGTACGGTCGCGGTATCAATATCCACGGGGTCTTCCACGGGTATTTCCACCATCGAGAATCCCAAATCCCTGATCTTTTTGAATAGGTCCCGGGCCTTATCCGTTGTAAAAGGAGAGGTCCATAGCCAGGTACTGACACCCAATTGTACATCCAATGCGCCCATGTGCAAGCTTTGTTTTACCGGTAGAAAAACCAGTGGGCTAAGTTAACAGGAATAATAAATGGTTTGATGTAATATTATGCCCAATTCTGACTGTTTTTTGTCCAATCAGGCTATTTTATGGCTAAAAAGGGGAAAAAATATCATAGTGCCGTGAATTGCTCCCTGTATTCGCGGGGCGTCATTTGCATGAAGACCTTAAACTGCCGGTTGAAATTGGACAGGGTGTTGAAGCCGCAGACATTGCTGATCTGGCTGATGCTTTTACGGTCATCCTCTACCAGCAGTTTACAGGCATGCCTGATGCGCAATTCGCTCAGAAAGTCGGAAAAGGATTTGCTGGTTTTCATTTTGAAATAGCGGCTGAAAGAAGTGGGTGTCATATTGAGCAGCTTTGCTACCTGCTCCAGCGTTATATTGTTTTGAAAGTGTTGCGCCGCATAGTTGTAAACAATATTGATGCGCTGGGTTTCGGATTCATTCAGCTTGTAGCTGTAGGTTTCGTTGTGCAGCAGGTGAAAGTCACGGGCTACGGATAATGTGTCCAGTATCTGCAATAAACCGATCAGGCTGGCGGTGCCGTGGGTGCGGATCAGTTCGCGTATGCTTTCTACAATAAGGTTGGCCATCCCCGGCGGATACTCGATACCGCGCACCGCTTTTTTAAACAGCGCGCGTATCTGCTGCATTTCTTCCTTGTCGAGCAGGTCGCCGATAAACCCCTCCCTGAAGTAGATCACAAGCCCGTGCGTCCGCAACCGGCTGCTTTTTTTAAAATAAGAAGCATCGCTGCGCCATAAATGGGGCACGCCCGGGCCCAGGAAGGTGATATCGCCCGCGGCAAATGACTTTACGGTATTGCCGATAAACCTCGTACCGGTCCCTTCCAGCACTACAAACAACTGGTATTCCCTGTGACTATGCCAGGTGGGATCGAAATGTTTTTCCTGCAGCTCTTTTGCCACAAAGATCTTTTCCTGGGGTATGGCTGATTTTTGAATGGCAGCTTTCATATCCGGCGATTTAGCGCTTTCTTCCGTTGAAGTTAGGAATTTTACGGAAATCGAAATTCAAGTGTGATCGGTGGAGACACCGGCCGGTAGGGGCTGTACTGGCGGGTGAGGACGCCCGCCAGCGAAGGAAACACGTCCGGAGCCACATTTCCCAGGGACGGAAGTCCCGGAAGAACATAGAAAATCGGAGTCTGAAGGCTCCGCATAGCATAATATACAGAGCCGGATACACAAGCAACGATATCAGTTACACATTCCTCCCCTTACACGCCAGTATCGTTCCGGAACTTTGACCGATCAAAATCATACATATGATCAGAATGCAAATCCTTCTTTTGATTTTATTTTTCACCAACAATGCAACAGGACAAAACGGTTTTACCTATGTACAACAGAATAACTTAAAAGGCTTTGAAATTAAAGGACACATTGACGGAATAGACAATGGAACAAAAGTATATTTGTATGATCTGGATGGACAAACCACATTGGATTCTGCTGTAACCTTTCAGGGAAATTTTATTTTTCGGGGTTATGTTGAAATTCCGACTATATGTTGGGTAAGATGTCAAAATGAAACAGCAACCATCCAGGTAGAAAATACACAAATGACATTTAAATCACGTATTGATCAGATGCGGTTAAATGCTGTTATTAAAGGGGGTAAAGAACAAGATTTGCAAAATGAATTGACCTCAACACAATATACATTTGATAAGATTTTCCTCGCAGCTTATGACAGTCTTACCAACAACTTATATTCTGACAATGATGATAAAAAGCGATTGATAAAAATATTTAATGAAGCTCAGACAAGATCTCATAATTTATATGTAGAGTTTGGGAAACGTCACCCCAACTCTTTTCTAGGTATAGATATCATTTATCGCAATAGGCAACGGATTGGAAAAGATACTATTAACACCCTTCTTTCGCAGTTGAGCGAGGAGCTAAAATCAACCGCTAAAGCACGGGCATTGATGATTTTCGTAAATGGCGAGCTTGCAGAAAAAGGGAAGCAGTTCATTGACTTTGATGCACAGACATTGGATGGCACTTCATTTAAATTGTCTTCTCTCAAAGGCCATTATATTTTGTTAGACTTTTGGAGTGCCGGGTGTGGGCCATGTAGGTTACAGAATAAAAAGGTTAGTAAGGAGTATAATCGAATTAAGGATAAGATTTCTATAGTCAGCTTTTCAATGGACAAAAATAAAACTGACTGGTTACAAGCAAGTAAAGTTGACAATATTCATTGGACCAATGTATCTGACTTAAAAGGAGAAAATGGCAAAATAAAGACACAATATAATGTTCAGGCAATGCCTACATCTTTTTTAATTAATAAAGAAGGTATAATTGTCGACATCCTTATTGGGTACGATGATGAGAATTTTTTAACCCGTTTGGAGACACTAATTGAAGAAAAATAATTACCGCTTGCATTGGGTTTTATACAAGTTGAGCAGAGCATTGTAAAGTCAGCAGATCACAAACCCCTGTCTGCATAAAATCCTGCTCAATAAAATGGTGAAAAAGTATATGGCGTCCATCAATACAGTATTACGACTTCCCGGTTGGTATAAGGTTTTTGCGCTTCTTATCACCCTGGTCTCCCTGAACACAAATTCAACTGCTCAGGGAAGGATAAAAGGAGGCATGGAAACGCCAAGTGGTTTTCTGTCAATATCCATTGATGGGACTGACAATAAAAAAAATCTCACTGTAGACGCCGGGGATGTAACAAGTGTGCTCCCCAAAGAAAATGAGTATGAAAACATCAATATTTTTTTGGTCCATTCTAATATAAAAGATACGATCGGCTTACACTATCGCCAATTTGCAACACAGTCGAATGTAAATAATACATTCAAAAGGATCAACGACAGCCTGTATGAGATATATATTAATGATCCCCGGAAAAAGGTGCTGTTTGCTTATAGAAATAGTGAAACATTGGGTGTGGGTATCAAAGGGTCAGTATTCGGAGGGATCAATGCTCCTAACCTTATGGGTGAAAGCATAGATACGCTTATCATTATGGATGGAGCACAACAGGAACACTACAATATATTTCCGTTTAACCCCTTTATATACGGGCTTGAATTATTCATCTGGGATAAAAAGAATAAACCTGGCCGTGAATTGGTTATATTTAAAATCCTGTTTCAATTCCCTCCACCTAAATTAATAGGACTCAGAACAGACACGGCAATCATCAATCAAAAGTTGGCTAATCCCAGCCTGCGGTATCACGATAATGTTGATTTTGATAAAGAGCAAACTCACCCGAGCCTCTGGTACCGCGAAGCGATCAGACTGGACGAAAAAAACATTAAAAACATCTTTACAAAAAATGAAAACTCAATCTTTTTTGTATTTGAACATTTCGGTGGTTTATATCGCCATGATTATTTTGATAACCTGCAATATAGATTAGACGATCAAAGGGATTGGATACTCACTCCGCTTGCATTTAATCCTTCTATACTACTAGAAAATGTAGCCCCTGGCAAGCATAAATTACAGGTCAGGTATCCCGTGGATGGGGCGCCGGCATTTGTATATGATTTTGAAGTATTGCCCGATTGGAAAGACTCGCCACTTTGGCCCATACTGGCAAGCATAATTCTTACCACGCTTGTGCTCTTTTTATTTTTCAGGACCAGAGTAAAACGAGCGGAAGAACGTGCGAAAAAGAACCGACTGGAACTGCAGGCTATCCAGTCACAGTTGAATCCACATTTCATGTTCAATGCTTTGGGTTCCATACAGCACCTGGTGCATCACGACAAGCAAAGCGCCGACCTGTATCTTACTGAATTTAGCAATCTGTTGCGACACTCGCTGTATAATAATGAAAAGGAAATGGTGCCACTTTCTGTTGAATTGCAGACATTGAACAGCTATATCCGGCTGGAAAAGCTTCGTTTCCGGTTCAGCTATGAGCAACGGATAGAAGAACATATAGCTCCTGGCAATATCAGTATCCCTGCGTTGCTGATTCAGCCACTGATTGAGAACGCTATTAAACACGGCATCGCCCCTTTGCAACAAAACGGGCTTTTACAGATAAATATATACCAGCAGGGAAAAGACCTCGTGATTGAAATAACAGACAACGGGAAGGGCTTTAGTGAAGATAAAACCGGCACAGGATTAGGTCTGAAGCTGGTTAAAGAAAGAATAGCCGTATTGAAGCGGCAGGAGATGCATATTTTATTGTCGTTTACAAGCAATCGTGCCAATAAAACAACAGCAAAGGTCGCTTTTAAAGACTGGCTTTGATAATACTATTTGCTTAACTTACCATTATGCGTGCAATAATTGTAGATGATGAGTGGAATAATATCAGTAATCTTCAAAGGATAATCCTGGAACATTGCCCTTCGGTAGAAATTGTGGCTACGGCCGACAATGCCGACACGGCAAAAACGCTTATTTTATCTCATCAACCAGAACTGCTGTTTCTCGACATACAGATGCCGGGTACAAACGGCTTTGAACTGTTACAGTCCATTCCCCATCCGGGCTTTGAAATTATTTTTGTTACAGCTTTTGATAAATATGGTATTCAGGCTATCCGCTTTTCCGCTATTGATTATCTGCTAAAGCCTGTTGTGGTATCCGACCTGAAAGAAGCCGTGGAAAGAGCTACAGGTAAGATGCAGCAGAAAAAGAGAAACCGGCAACTGGATAATTTGCTCCATTTTCTGCAACAAAAAGATGAAGCGAAAAATCATAAAATTGCGCTTCCCTCTGCCAAAGAAACCCGCTTTGTACGTCCTGCAGAGATCATGTATTGCGAAGCAAAAAACAACTATACCGCTTTTTATCTTTCAGGCGGGGAAAAATTAATTATCTCCAAGCCCCTGTTTGAGTATGAAGAATTATTAGCGGATTATGGATTTGTACGCTGTCATAATTCTTTTCTCATCAATACATCTTTTGTAAAGAGCATTACCAAAGAAAATGGGGTTGGAGTGCTTTTGGAAAATGGAACAGAACTGCCCGTTTCCAAACAGAGAAAGGAAATAGTAAAGCAGGCTTTAATGGGAGAGAGGAGGAAAAATTAAGAAGAGGATCCGTGAATAAGACCGGAGGCTAAATGTCCAATTTGTATCCGGTTTTCCGGGGGGCTCTACTGGCGGGTGTCCTCACCCGCCAGCGAAGGAAACACATCCGGAGCCACATTTCCCCGGGACGGAAGTCCCGGAAGAACATAAAAAATGCGGAGTCCGGAGACTCCGCATAGCGTTCATACAATACCGTTACGATGCACTATTATTGTCCCTGTGCAAGACTATATGCCTTTTTATCACCCCACATATTCAGCAACTCAGAAGAGCATATTTTAAAATTACCGCTCATGCTGATATATAGACCGAGAATATCCTGCTGGTTCAACGGTTCTCCATCCAGCGATTCAAAACGAACGTTGTAAGCGTTCACAAGATTGGTGTATACAGAGCCGGTGGGCCATACCTGCGTACCGCGGTTGCTGATATTTACCAGCTTAAACTTCACCCCCGCATGCCGCTGGCATTTGAAGGCGATGGACTGCGGCAGCTCGTTGCTTTCAATAAACAGGTCTACCCCTACAATGCTTTCATTTATTTCTTCAGTGGATTCCATCATCGCGTTTTGCATCAGCCTGAACGGTGAGGGTGTTCCGGGCTGGTTGGGCACAATGGGCTTGGCATTGGTAACAGGCTGCTTACCCAGGTTGCTGATGATAGCGTCTGCAAATTCAGTGGTGTTTACGGACGGTGTGGATTTATCGCCGAAATCACCGGTGTGCACGCCGCTTTCAAGTGTATATAACAGGGCGTTCTCAATTATAGCTGCATTTTCTGTCAGTCCAACGTGTCGCAGCATAGAGATACCGCTCAGTATAAGCGCCGTGGGGTTGGCAATATTTTTACCGGCAATATCCGGCGCGGTTCCATGTACGGCTTCAAATATGGAGATGTGGTCACCCACGTTTGCAGAAGGCGCAAAACCAAGTCCCCCTACCAGTCCCGCACAAAGATCGGACACGATATCACCCTGCAGGTTGGTAAGCACTACCACATCAAACAGGTCCGGGCGGGTAACCAGCTTCATACACAGGTCATCCACGATCACATCATCGGCTTTCAGGTCGGGAAACTCCCTGGCTACTTCATAAAAACATTCCAGGAACAGTCCATCAGTGATCTTCATGATATTTGCCTTATGGCCACAGGTGATCCTCTTCGCCTTTTTCTGGCGCGCCATCAAAAAAGCATAGCGGATCACCTGCATGCTTCCCGGGCGGGTGATAAAGCGGCGGCTGAGCGCTACGTCATGCGTAAGCATATGTTCAATACCGCCATAGGTGTCTTCAATATTTTCTCTCACAATGGTGATGTCTATCGGGATGCCGGCCCTGGAGAATACAGTATCCACGCCATGCAAAGTCTGGAAAACACGCTTGTTTGCATAGGTATTCCAGGTTTTGCGGGCGGTAACATTGATGCTCTTTACTCCCTTTCCCTTGGGCGTTTCCATTGGGCCTTTGAAAAGCAAACCGAGGGATTCAATGGCCTGCTGCGCCTCAGGGGTCATTCCGTTTGAAAAGCCTTTGTCAAATACCCATTTTCCCATTTCTACAATTTCGTAATCAAGGGGAACCCTGGCGGCCTGAAACACCCGCAAGGTGGCATCCATAATTTCGGGACCTATACCATCTCCTTTAGCTATTGCAATTTTCATTTGTTACCGTTTTTAAATTGAACCGGCTAATAAATGCTCTTTTCCGATCACTGCCGGTGAACACCTGTTATCCGGGTTCATAAAATGTAAAATTTTGTGGATTTTTTAACAAGGCAGGCTTTCGTTACGAAACCATGACAAAGTTAACCCCAAATACAATTAACGTTAAAATATTCATGATTATTTACCAGCGCTATCAATGTTTTTTGCTATTTTTAGCGAAATCGGCATTCAATGGCTTCTAAGGTAACCGAAGGCGTAACTGTAACGGTAGAAACTTTTTACCAACCGGACTACAGTAACCCTGTTAATGGAGAGTTTATGTTTGCTTATCGCATTACACTCCAGAATAATAACCCTTTTCCGGTAAGGCTTTTGAGGCGTCACTGGCATATTTTTGACAGTAACGGAACGCAACGGGAAGTAGAAGGAGAAGGAGTAGTGGGTGTGCAACCCCAGATCAATCCCGGCGATCAATACCAATACGTAAGCGGCTGTAACCTGCGTACGGAGATGGGCAAAATGTATGGTACGTATGCCATGGAAAATATTGTTACCCGCAAGCAGTTTGACGTCAGGATCCCGGTATTTGATATGATTGTACCTTTTAAAATGAATTAGCCGTGGGCCTGATTTTTGTCAGTCCTTATTTATTCATTCATCGATATTTGTTACCTTTGCATGTCCTCACTAAAGACTCGAACCGGCACACAAACCAAGATTTTTTACTGAGTGCTCATATTTTTCCCAAAAAACCGTTAATTAATTTTGACAGCAGGCATTCGTACGCGAGGTGCTGATAAAACCAATAAGACAGATGTATAAAGTTACATTTAACAACAAAAACCGGGTTTTCTTTAATGCATTAAAGACAAACGTAGACCGGTATTTTGAAGAAAATAGCCTTCGCAAAACAGGCAACTGGAAATTATATACCAAGTCCATTATCCTCATACCGGCCGCCGCACTGATATACCTTTCGCTGCTTTTTGTACCGATGCCGGCATGGGCGGGTATATCGTTAAGCGGACTGTTTGGCTTTACGCTGGCCAGCATCGGCTTTAACGTGATGCACGATGCCTGCCACGGCAGCTATTCCACCAAAGGATGGGTAAACGAGGTGATGGGCTTAAGCATGAATGCACTCGGGGGCAATGCTTTTTTCTGGAAGCTGAAGCATAATATCGTACACCATACGTATACCAATATTGACGGTATTGATGATGATATCAACAATCGTCCTTTTATGCGGGAATGCTCCACGCAGAAATGGTACCCGATCCATAAGTACCAGCATAACTACATGTTCTTCCTGTACGGGTTTACATCGCTGTTCCTGCTGTTCATTACAGATTACATCAAATATGTAACGCGCAAGGTTTACACCACGCCGTTGAAACCTATGGATATCAAAGAGCACCTGGTGTTCTGGATATCAAAGCTTATTTACGTTGCACTGACCATTGTGATCCCGATCATGTTACTGGGATGGCAACCCTGGCTGGTAGGATTTCTTACCATGCATTTTGTACTCGGACTCACCCTGGCATTGACCTTCCAACTAGCACACGTAGTAGAACACGCTGAGTTTGAGGTAGCCGGCATGGAGCCAAAGAAGATCGAGAACGAATGGGCGATCCACCAGGTGAAGACCACCGCCAATTTTGCGGCTAAAAGCAAGCTGGTATCCTGGTTTGCAGGCGGTCTGAATTTCCAGATCGAGCATCACCTCTTCCCCCGGATCAGCCATGTACACTATCCCGAGATCAGCAAGATCGTAAAGCGTACCTGCGAAGAATTCGGGCTGCAGTATAACTACTTCCCTACACTGGGCGGCGCCATCGCTTCGCACTACCGGTTTATGCGTGAACTGGGCAAACGACCTGTTGCGTCATTGCAGCCGGCACAGAATTACGGATCGACGGGGTAGGACGGGTCGCAGGGAGCTCTGAACTTTGTAACCATTAAGGAGTTAAGGTGCATTAAGGCTTTTGCTTAATTTCCTTAACTCCTTAATGGTTTTGAAATTTTTTCTTTTTTGTTGCGGCTTTTGTCTGCCGGGGTTTCTTCTTCCGGTTTTTCAAAAATTCGCTAAATGCTTTGTCCTCCTTGTCACTCAAAGGTTTATTGATGAAGACAAAGTCTTTTTCATCCATTTTCTGCTGTTTTTTCACCTTCTAAATTTACGAAATTTCCGTCCTTCCGGTTAGCAACGGTAGTTTGACTATTTCATTCTCAAAGCTCTTATCATCAGCCAGTTTTATGTCCCCCTCTGGAGGGGGCTGCAACCTGCATCATTAGCAATTTCGAAGGGGGGAGGATGGAAGAAACTCGCTTTCCATGAAGCAGATACAATCCACCCCCTCAGGTGTAAGTTTGCTCCAATTCGAAGCTTCAACCCCCGCCAGCGGGGGATATGCCAGTCGCTGCCTATGCCGGCCGGTTGTATTCCCATTTGCTAAAATTTGAAATGCGCCCAGCAGGAACCGTCATATTTATTCTTCCGGGTGCGCTTCATCAACAGTAATGGTTATCTTATTCTCTTCCGGCTGCACTTTAATGGTCTGACCCTGCCCAAAACCGATATCCTGCAACCATTTTCCGCATAACCTGATCTCGGGGATTGCGGCAGGACACCATGAGTTGACACGGTTGAAATACCGGGTATGGATCTTCAACGATCGCTCTTTGCCTTTTTGAACGTGTTTTTCTTGCTCCATAACTACAATTTATTTACACTAAATTATAATAAATAATATTATTATGGAAATATTTATGCATGAAAATATAATTTATTGTCGTTTCAAGGTGATTTTCAGGTCTTTATATTTTATGATATTTGCATTCAACAGCAATAAATCAGCATTTTGTGTTAAAACTTCCATTAAACCGCATCAAAGCTGTCCTGGCAGACAGGAACAAAAGCAGCAAGGATTTAGCCGCCCACCTGGGCAAAACCGAATCCACCGTTTCCCGCTGGTGTACGAATGAAGTACAGCCCTCTGTTGAAACGCTCTACGCGATATCGAAATTTTTAAAGGTGGATATCAGGGAACTGTTGGTGTCTACGGGGAAGTAAGTTTGTCTTCCGATGAAAAAAGAGCAACTTCAGAAAAAAATAGGACAACGCATCATTGAACTCCGGAAGGAAAAAGGATGGAGCCAGGCTGATCTGGCAAGAGCCTGTAATAAAGACCGCCAGGCAATTGAGAAAATTGAAAACGGAAAAGTCAATACCACCATATTCTCTCTCTACGAAATTTCACAGGCGCTGGAAGTGAGTTTGGCAGAGTTGGTGAATGTGTAAGCTATTTAGTTTTTATGATCGTTGAAATTTGTAACACATGTTGTTTAATCAGTCTGCAAGACTTGCATATTTAGCTACACTTTCAAAATTTTTACGAAGTTCATTAAGTTTTTCTTTCAGTTTTCTATTGTCAGGTTCTTTAAGAATTAACTCTTCTAAATATCTAATTTCTATTTGCTCAATGGCAACCCTAATTCTAGTTAATAAATTTGGCATTGCTAAATGAACAAATTCAAAATGCATTGCCTCACTTTCGCTCATCAATACCGAATTAACTTCTGTCAAACTTTTAAGATTTTCATTTATATCAGTTATCAATGAGAGTATATCGCTATTTATATTAATAGGAACAGAAAACTCAGGAGTTATGTGTTCAGAATGTATTTTGTCAACACGTGTCCAATAATTATTAATTTCTCTTTCTAAGTTGAGCAAAACTTCGCGTGGATAATTGTATGCAGTCTCCTTAAATTTTGCTTCGTGCTCATTTTTTATTTGCCTTAGCTTTTGTACTGGATATAAGTCGACATCATCGGTTACTTTATGGTGGCGATAACACAGAAACATGAGATTGTCGTAGGAGTTTATTTCCTCGTCTGTTTTGCTTGGATTATAGCGTTGCCCATTGGGTGACACCGCTTCAATATGGCATAGTTGAGCAATAAATATATTGTTATCGTCAAAGATTGGGTGTGAACAACCTGAAAAGGCACATTGATTTCCACTCCTTGCCAAAAGTAGTTTTAAGGTGTCAATGGATATTTTTCTATTATACTTTCTCATTGTTGCTTTGTCTTCCTGCAATAAGTGCTAACATCTGGCATCTTTGCATAGATATGGAAATAAATTCGGTCTACCCACAATCACCAGGGTTTAATACTCGTTGAAAATAAACACAAATCCTGATAAATGAACTTGTCGTCGCCCCTGAAGTTGACGGCGTCTAGAATTGAAATGTCTTCCGCTTTCTACATTTTGCTCAGATACGTGCCCGAGACCTCGTGGTTCTCTTCCCAACCCCGGACACCCCTGAATAGCACAAGTGGACGCTTGCACCAGTTATTTCTTCGTAAGGATTGGCTACCTAAGAAGCACTATACCACCTGCGTCCTGCAACCTGAGACTTGAGTCCTGTGTCTAACTACTTATTACTTCCCACTTGCTACTTGCCTCCTACTCCGCCCAGGCCTGCGCTGCTTTCACCGCCCTTGCCCAGTCTTTTGCCAGCTTATTGCGGGTCACTTCGGGCATTTGGGGAGAGAACGCTTTATTGACTTTCCATTGAGCGTGTATGTCATCTGTATCTTTCCAGTATCCAACGGCCAGTCCGGCAAGATACGCGGCGCCGAGTGCCGTTGTTTCGGTGATCTCCGGCCGCACCACGCGGGTATTCAGCATATCGCTCTGAAACTGCATCAGCAGATCATTGGCGGTAGCGCCGCCGTCTACCCGCAACTCCCGGATATCAATGCCGGCATCTGCCTGCATGGCTTTTAATACATCCATGGTCTGGTAGGCAATACTTTCAATAGATGCCCTGGCTATATGGGCCGCGGTAGTACCCCGCGTCATACCCACTATGGTGCCCCGCACATGCTGGTTCCAGTACGGAGCGCCAAGCCCAGCAAAAGCAGGAACAAAGTATACGCCATCATTGTCTTCCGCCTTCAGCGCCAGGGCTTCCACATCGGCCGATGATTTGATAATGCCCAGCCCGTCCCGCAGCCATTGCACCACGGCGCCGGCAATGAACACGCTGCCCTCCAGGGCATAATGGGTAATGCCGTTCAGCTTCCAGGCAATGGTGGTGAGCAGGTTGTTTTGCGAAGGCACTGCTTTTTCACCGGTATTCATCAGCATAAAGCAACCCGTGCCATAGGTATTTTTGATCATACCGGGCTGTATGCACATTTGCCCGAACAGGGCGGATTGCTGGTCGCCGGCCAGCGAAGCAATAGGGATATGGTAGGCGCTGATAATATTGTCCGTCTCGCCGTATACTTCGCTATTGCTTCTTACCTGTGGCAGCATATTCCCGGGGATGTCAAACAGCTTTTCCAGCTCGCCGTCCCACTGCCCGGTGTGGATATTCAGCAGCATGGTACGGGAGGCATTGGACACATCGGTGGCGTGCACCTTACCATTGGTAAGCTTCCAGAGCAGCCAGGAGTCAATGGTCCCGAAACAGAGCTCACCGTTCTGTGCTTTTTTACGGGCGCCCTCCACATTGTCCAGTATCCATTTCACCTTGGTGGCTGAAAAATAGGCATCAATGACCAGCCCGGTCTTTTCCTGGATCAGCTTGCCCTTACCCTCTTTTTTCAGCGAATCGCAGTAAGCGGCGGTACGGCGGTCCTGCCAGACGATGGCATTATACACCGGCTTCCCGGTGCTCCGTTCCCATACCACCGTGGTTTCCCGCTGGTTGGTGATGCCGATGGCAGCTATATTTTCCGCAGACAGCCCGGTTTTGGAGATCACTTCGG
The DNA here is from genome assembly GCA_037190885.1 of Chitinophagaceae bacterium. Lineage (GTDB taxonomy): Bacteria > Bacteroidota > Bacteroidia > Chitinophagales > Chitinophagaceae > Agriterribacter. Next base: position 835 of record JBBCJQ010000018.1, on the reverse strand, counting down.
CGGCCACCCCCAACTGGGTGCTCCATATTTCGTTGGGGTCGTGCTCCACCCATCCCGGTTTGGGAAATATCTGCCGGAACTCTTTTTGCGCTATACCTATAACAGATCCTTTCTTATCGAAAATGATCGCCCGGGAACTGGTAGTTCCCTGGTCGAGGGCCAAAATATACTTTGTAGACATCAGCAATCCTTTTGAAATGAAGATACACAATCAATTGTTAATGGATAAGGGTTAATGGTTAATGGGAAGTTGCAAGACTCAAGTCGCAAGACGCAGGGGACACTGGCTTTGGACCCGGCGTTATACGTGTAAAAGACGCAGGGTACCCTGCTGGGAAAACGAAATACAGGATGAATGCATTGTTGCGCGGGGTGTGCATCCATAGGAATTGCTTCGCCTGACCCTCGGCCCGTCACTGCGCGCCGCGGAGGTGATTAATTGGTGACGGGTCATCGTTGCGGCAAAGCAGTCCCCCGAGAATGTCCTCGCTTCGTAACTGCCCCTGCTGCAACCTGCACAGGGGTGGGCATCCATAGGGATTGCTTCGCCCGCCACAACATTTTCTTAGTCCAGATTTGCATAAGGGCGGCTCGCAATGACGATCATCCGCCCCAAACGTAACGTTCGGGGGTGAAGCAGTCCCTTTGCGCATAAAGGAGCCAACCTGTTGCATTTTCTGAAACCCGCTGTCAGGGTTCCGAACCACTGTTGTCCGGGGAAAGTATCAAAAGCCTTTACTGGCCTCGTTTTCCTTATCGCAGGCCCTCGCTGACTGAAAAACGTCTAAACACACGTCCAGAGCGGGTTTCATCTATTTTTAAAAATTTTTACCGG
>JBBCJQ010000017.1:0-83154 GCA_037190885.1 Chitinophagaceae bacterium | reverse complement strand
GGGGAAAGTATCAAAAGCCTTTACTGGCCTCGTTTTCCTTATCGCAGGCCCTCGCTGACTGAAAAACGTCTAAACACACGTCCAGAGCGGGTTTCATCTATTTTTAAAAATTTTTACCGGACACTAATGGTTCCGAACCCTGGTGACCAGGCGCCCCGGTACATGTCCCCACGTACCGTTTTTATCCCCCGGGGTCGGCTGCGCCAGACCCCGCGTAGACAGGAGGGTTCCGAACCCTTTTTGGCTGCCAAGCTTTAACATCTCCTGTTCAGATGCTGCTGCAAAAAACGCTATCTTTGGAACCAACGATGAAATATATTTTTTACATACTTCTTATCTACTTTCTGTACAGGTTTATCCGTTTTATAATTCCGCTCGTAAGAGTCGGGCGCCAGTTTAAAAAGCAGGTAGACGAGATGCAGCAACGCATGCAGGAGCAAATGCGGCAAAATTCTTCGTCTTTTCAGCCCGATTCTCCCCATCCATCAGCGAAAGCAGGCAATAAATCTTCTCCTGCGGGAGAATACATTGATTTTGAAGAGGTGAAATAGCTTAAATTCGCAGTCCTTTTTCATCTTATATTAAAAAAATATGGCTGATCAATTATTTGATTTCGGATTGATAGGGTTGGGCGTTATGGGCCGCAACCTCTTGTTAAATATGGCCGATCACGGCTTTGCAGTAATAGGCTACAACCGGAGCCCGTCAAAAGTAACAGATCTGGAAGCTGAAATGGTGCCCGGCACTACCATTAAAGGCACTTCAGACCTTTCGCTGATGGTAAAAGAACTGAAGACACCCCGCCGGATCATGATGCTGGTGCAGGCAGGTAAAGCTGTGGACGCGGTGCTGGACGAGCTGGTACCGTTATTGGATAAAGGCGATATTATAATTGACGGTGGGAACTCCCACTATACAGATACCAACAGGCGTACCAAAGCGATGCAGGAAAAAGGCCTGCATTTTATGGGCGTAGGTGTTTCCGGTGGAGAAGAAGGCGCCCGGCGCGGTCCCAGCATTATGCCTGGCGGCGACAAAGAAGCCTATCCTCATGTACAGCCTATGCTGGAAGCCGTATCTGCCAAAGTAGGCGGCGAACCCTGCGTGGCCTACCTGGGCAACGGCGCAGCCGGACATTACGTAAAAATGGTGCATAATGGTATAGAATACGGTATTATGCAACTGATCAGCGAGGTATATGATGTGCTCCACCGCGGATACGGATTGAGCAATGCCGAGCTGCATGAAATTTTTAAAGAGTGGAACGAAGGACAGCTGCAGTCTTTCCTGGTGGAAATTACCCGTGATATCCTTGCAAAAAAGGATGATAAAACAGGCAAAGAACTGGTAGACGTTATCCTGGATAAAGCAGGATCCAAAGGTACCGGTAAATGGACATCGCAGGATGCCATGGACCTGGGCATTTCTATCCCTACTATTGACATAGCTGTTAGCATGCGGAGCCTTTCCGCTATTAAAAAAGAAAGAGGAGAAGCTGCTGCAATATACAACGGCGGCACAAAAATCAACGGTGTTACCAAGGAAGCCATTGTAGCGCAGGCGAAAGATGCTTTACTGTTTGGTACCCTCATCAGCTATGCACAGGGTCTTGCCCTGCTGCATGAAGCTTCTAAGGAATACAACCTGGAAATACCATTGCCCCAGGTAGTGAAGATCTGGAGAGGCGGTTGTATCATCCGCTCTACTTTACTGGAAGATTACTACAAAGCATACACTGCCAACCCGTCTCTGCCTAATATCCTGCTGGATAGCGGTATTGCCGGATTGGTAAGATCCTGTGAGACCAATATCCGTAAGTTCCTCGCAACAGCCGTAAGCGCCGGTATACCGGCAGCAGGTCTGAGTGTTTCCCTGGGCTATTTTGACGCTTACAGGAGTGAGACCATGCCGACCAATCTCATACAGGCACAACGTGATTTCTTTGGCGCACATACATTTCAACGTGTCGATGAAGAGGGAGTTTTTCATGCCAGCTGGCAATAATTTAATTTTTAATTCTAGCATTTATCGATATGCAAGTTCATAAACGCCCATCCGCCTCCCTGATTTTTATTTTTGGCGGAAGCGGAGATTTAAATCTCCGGAAGCTAAGTCCTGCTTTATATAATTTGTTTCTTGATGACTGGATGCCCGAAAAGTTTGATATCGTTGGTATAGGCAGAACCGCTTATACCGATGAAAACTACCGGGAACGGCTGCTGGACGGTATTAAAAAGTTTTCGCGCCGCAAAGATGAATTCAACGGAAAATGGAAAGACTTTTCCCAACACGTCACCTATCTCCAGATGGACGCCGAAAACGCCGAAGCCTATTCTGCCATTTCGGAGGTGGTGAAAGAAAAGGAAAAGGAATACGGCGAGCATCCGAACGTAATTTTTTACCTGGCGGTGGCGCCGCAACTGGTGCCGGGCATTGCCAGCAAACTGGGTCCGCTGAATATATGCGCCGATACCAAGTGTACGCGCATAGTGGTGGAAAAACCCTTCGGCCACGACCTGGAGAGCGCCCGCGAACTGAATGCCCTGCTGAGCAGCATGTTTGATGAGAACCAGATATTCCGGATCGATCACTACCTGGGTAAGGAAACCGTGCAGAACATCCTGGCTCTCCGGTTTGCCAACGCATTATTTGAACCTATCTGGAACAGGAATTATATAGAGCATGTACAGATCACCGCTTCCGAAACAGTGGGGTCGGAGAACAGGGGGGCATTTTACGAAAATTCCGGCGCGCTCCGTGATATGGTGCAGAACCATATCCTGCAGTTGGTATGCATGATCGGCATGGAAGCGCCCGTATCCTTCGATGCAAATGAGATCCGCAACAAAAAAGTGGATGTGCTGAATGCCATCCGCAAAATAAAATCTTCTGAAGTACAGGATTACGCGGTAAGGGGCCAATACGGGGAAGGCTGGATACAGGGAGAAAAAGTGTCCGGGTACCGGCAGGAAAAAAACGTGGATGCCGACTCCGGTGTGGAAACTTTCGCCGCCGTAAAATTCTATATCGATAACTGGCGCTGGCAGGATGTTCCTTTTTATATCCGCACCGGCAAACGTATGAATGCCAAAAGCACCATCATCAATATCCAGTTCAGGCCGGCGCCGAACTATGCTTTTCCGCCGGAGGCCGCGGATAGCTGGAGACCCAACCGGCTGACGATCAGCATACAGCCGGAGATGGATATCCGCCTGCGGTTCCAGGCAAAACGTCCGGGTCAAAACCTGGTGTTAAGTCCCGTGGATATGGTGTTCAAGTATGATGAAGCATACGATGAGCACGAGCCGGAGGCATATGAAACGCTGCTGCTGGATGTAATGGAAGGTAATGCCACGTTGTTTATGCGGGTTGACCAGGTAGAAGCTGCCTGGAAGATCATTATGCCTATACAGGAGGCCTGGCAAAACCGGCAGGCGGAGGATTTCCCGAATTATGCACCCGGTTCATGGGGACCGGAAGATGCGGAAGCCCTTATTGCCAGGGACGGGTTCAACTGGATCACGCTTCCGCAGATAAACGGGGAGTGACGACCATCGCCCTGTTGCGTGTTCCCCACACGCAACTCCGCGGCTTATACCTTCATAAGAGAATCATCCACGTAGCATCCCGATGGAGCTGCAGGACCAAAAGGCACCGGGTCTTCTGCGGAAGACCCGGTCGAGAAAATAAAACCAAAGCCCATGGCGCAATTGAAATACTTTTTCCTTTGGTTTGTTATTATTTTCACAGCATGCACATCGGCTGACAATAACAAGAAAGAAGCATCTGATTTACAGCAACAGTTTTCTCAGTATTCTACTTTCGTGAAAGACACATTTTATATAGATGTACAAATCCCTAAAGAGTACAGTGACAATCCGGACAAAAAATATCCGACTTTGGTACTCATTGACGGAAATTTTTTCTTCCCGATGATGTCGTCAATTGCTCACCAATATGAAACAACAGCGCTTTTAGACCCCTTGATTGTAGTTGCTATCGGTTATAAAACTTTTCGTTTAATGGACTCTTTGAGAGTAAGGGACTATCTTTTTCCTGAGGCAATACCTTCTGACGAAATTAATGCTAGTGGTGGGGGACAACATTTCCATGACTATATAACAAAAGAATTATTACCAAAAATTGATGCTGATTATAGAACCGATATTGCGGACAGAACTTTGTTGGGGCATTCATTTGGTGGATATTTTACCTTATACAGTTTACTTCACCAAACAAATACTCAATCAAACGATTTTAAATATTTTGTTTCAGCAAGTCCGACTTTGTGGTACAACGACTTTTACTTAAACAAATTGCCCGGACTGCTTGCTAATAATGACAAGGAATTAGGACTATTTTTAAGTGTAGGTGAATTGGAGGATTCGACATGGTCTGTTAAACCAGTGAAAGATTTAACAGCCGCGTTACAAAATGAAAAAATAAAGGGATTGGAATTTAAAAGTCGGATTTTTAGCTACCTAGACCACATGGACGTTGCTTTGCTATCATTTACAAAAGGGCTTCAGGAACTGAGATCTCAAAAAATTCAGACTAGCGATAATTGACGCTCAAACGGAACGTGAGGAAAGGTTTCGGGACACCCACTCACCTGGTTATTTATCTCCACGCAATCTTCGCAGCTTATGCATTCATGAGAGATTTCTGTTTTGTATTCCAGGTGATCACGTAGCGTCCCCATGGTACGCAGGATTTCCTGTTTTATTTTTTGCTACAAAAACCTATCGTTCCTGCAGGACGAGTGAAAGAACATATTCTGCGACGCACATGTCCCCTGTCCCCAATTGGCCTACATGTCAGGATAATAAAAAAATGGATGGGCTATCCCATCCATTTTTTATTTGATGCCCGCAGGCACTCTATTAATACCCGGCTTTCAGCCTGTTGTCTTTTATCTCAGCGCTTTGCCGCAACGCATCCAGCATATTATAACCCTGCATTTGTTTCATCTGCATGATCATGGTTCTCTTTTGCGCCTCCAGGTCTGTTGTATCAGCTCCTTCCCGGGGAGTTATTTTTGTCTGTACCACATATAAGCCACCATTGCCTGCAATGGGTTGGGACGGCTTGGATTCATTGTCTTTAAAGAACGCGGCGCCGATCAGTTTCGGTTCGTTGCCGATGCCCGGCTTAAAACTGTCTGAAAAACGAAGACTATCCAATGTTCTTACTTCTTCGCCGGCCTTTTGTGCGGCTTCTTCCAGTGTATTATAGGTACCCAGCTTGGCGATCAGTTGTTTGGCTTTTTCCTTTTCCCTTAATATGGGTTCTACCAGTATGCGGGTAGTCAATTCAGATGCCGATTGCAATCCCTCGGGCTTTTCGCCGGTTACAACCGCTACCACGTATTGATCACCCACGGAAAGAGGTTCGGAAACTGTTCCGGTCTTATTCTCATATACCCATTTGATAAAGGAACGTGATACACCGAGTCCGGGTAACTGATAATCCATTTCCCTGATGTTCTCTGCTACCCTTCTGTCCAGGTTCTCCGCTTTTACGGTTTCATCAAATAACTGTGGATTCCTGGCGGCAGAGGCAAACCGGGTAGCGGCCGCTTCGGCTGCTTCATCTGTTTCCCGGCTGGGCTCTATATTTTTGCTGAGATAAGCTATTTTATAAGCCTGCTCAAAATTTTTCTGGTCTTCTACTTCTATATAGTGATAACCGAATTGGGTCTTTACTACACCTTTGTCTCCTTTTTTTCCTTCAAAGCAAAAATCGTTGAACTCTTTTACCATCTGGCCGTTGGCAAAATAGCCAAGGTCGCCGAATTGCTGCTTGGATCCTGCATCATCGGAGTACTGGATCACCATAGTTTCAAATGAAGCACTGCCGCTGGCTATAGCCCTTTGTATGCTATCGATCCTGTTTTTCGCCACGGAGTCTTCCATAAGAGGCTGACCGGTTTGCAGATCGGTAGTAGCTATCAATATATGCCGTGCTTTTACAGAATCCGGCAATACCTTGCTGTCGATCACCCGGGCCAGGGCGATGGCATTTCCGTCATAGTAAGGACCATACACTTCTCCGATAGGTAAAGCCAGTATAGAATCTTTTTGGGGCACCTGGATCCGGCTGCGGTTGATATAACCGTCAAAGAAAGGCGATTTGGTACCGTTCCTGGTCACGAAAATGCCCGGATCCTTTGCTTCCGCAAACTGGGGTTTCAGTGCGTCAATTCTTGCCAGCAGGTCGGCGCTGTCTTTTGCGTTGGCAGAAGCGTCAAATGTTACATACGCAATGCTTTTGCTTCTTTGCTGTTTGAACTGCTCTTTATGCTGCTGGATATATTCATTGATAACGGCATCCGATACTTTCACCGAAGAGTCGGGAACCGTGATGTAAGACAAATTCACATAAGAAATATCAGCCAACTGCTCATTTTCCTTTTGCTGTTTTTCAAGCAACCATTTCGGAACATACACACCGCCGGAATACAGCTCCAGCAACTTATTCTGTAACTGTGAAAATATGATCGGCTCTATGAGCTGCTCATTTACCTGGCGGATCTGTTCCGGGTCTTTGGAACGTTGAAGGGTTCTGAAAGCATTCCGGGCTGCTTCTATATTATATATACCTGTGTTCGGATCGGTAAACTGCTGCTTGAATTCGGGTGGCGCATTGTCGCTGAACAGCAGGTCGGAAAACTCTTTGGAAGTAAATGCCAGTCCCAGCTTTTTTGCTTCGCCTTCCACCAGTTCTTTCCCCACCAGGGCATTCCATATTTCTTCATATACCTGCTGCCGGGTAGCGCCATCCAGCTTATAGCCGGCTTGCTGGTATTGTGCCTCACGGTTCCTTACCCGGTTGTCATATTCCTCCCGGTCTATCGACACACCGTTTATCTTTCCTACCGTGGTTTCGTTTGAGCTGAAAAAACCAGTGGTTCTTCCGACAAAAGCATCCTGAACAAGAAATCCGATAAGGCTGAGGCCGATTATCGTGAACACAAAGATGGCGGCTTTGTCGCGGATCGTCTGAATAATAGACATATAATTTCTAATGTAATTTTAATGGACGGCAAAAATAGGGTAATAAATGTTTATCAACAAATTGTGGAAAAGCAGGCGAAAGCGGCTTCCCTATTGCATTGCTTTTGTGAATTCTCCGGTGTCTGCTCATACAATTTCCATTCCCGGTTTTTCGTTTTATAATAGTCCACAGAGTTATGTGGGTAGTCATTACCAAATGTTAAAAACCGATGGGTTGTTTATCTTTTCCTGTTGGTAAATAGCCGAAAGAATTATTTTTTATTCTCCAAAAAATTCCTCTTTCAAAAAATAGTTTCTTATTGTGCAGGTTAGTCCCTTTTTACCCACAGCTTTTTTTATGCGCATATAGCTTTTCTTCTCCCCGTTCATTATTTATCAACGGTTGTGGATTAGCCGCTCTTTTCTTTGGCCCGATTGCATCCGCCTGTGTGAATTTTATGTGCAATGACGTGAATAAAGCTTTAGTTTTAACTTTGCCAAGAGAAGCGGAAAAGAACATATCCCCAAATTCACAGGGGTAATAGTAATAGGGCTTTTAAATAAATAATAAATAATATTAAATACTATGGCAGTAATTAACATTGATGAAGCAAAAAAAAATGTGGAGCAGGTCGGCTTTCTGGATATTGATGTTGATGTGGAACTGGACCTGTTCAAAGAGATAGAAAGGCTGAAGAAAGAAAAGAACGCTGTGGTGCTGGCGCATTATTACCAGGATGGGGATATACAGGATGTGGCCGATTATATAGGCGATAGCCTGGGACTGGCGCAGCAGGCGGAGAAAACCACGGCAGACATCATTGTTTTTGCCGGTGTTCACTTTATGGCTGAAACAGCCAAGATACTGAACCCGGATAAGAAAGTATTGCTGCCCGATCTGAAAGCCGGTTGTTCTTTATCGGATTCGGCGCCGCCGCACCTGTTTAAAAAATTTAAGGAGCAGTACCCAGATCATATTGTAATTTCTTATATCAACTGTTCTGCCGGTATAAAAGCGCTGAGCGATATTATCTGCACTTCTTCAAATGCGAAACAGATCGTGGAAAGCCTGCCGAAAGAGCAGCCAATCATTTTTGCACCGGATAAAAACCTGGGAGCGTTTATCAATAAACAAACCGGGCGCAACATGGTCTTATGGGATGGCGCCTGTATGGTGCACGAAATTTTCAGCCGGGAGAAGATCACCAAACTGAAGCTGAGACATCCGGAGGCAAAGGTGATAGCACACCCCGAGTGTGAAGATGCTGTGCTGGAGCTGGCTGATTATATAGGATCTACCACACAACTTCTGAAGTTCACTAAAACGGATGCTTCTGCAGCATTCATTGTAGCTACAGAGACCGGCATCCTACACCAGATGCAAAAAGATTCCCCGGATAAATTGTTCATTCCTGCACCGCCGGATAACAGTTGTGCCTGTAATGATTGCCCGCATATGAAGTTGAATACCCTTGAAAAACTTTATTTATGCATGGAATACGAGGCACCGGAGCTGACAATGGACGAAGAGCTGCGAAAGGAAGCATTTAAGCCCATCCGCCGGATGCTGGACATCAGTGCTCAACTGGGATTGTAAATGCCCGTATAACGGCGCTATCTGCCCATATAGACCATCAGGATCTGTACATCACTGGGGTTCACGCCGGATATCCGGGAAGCCTGTCCGAGGGTGACCGGTTTTATTTTATTGAATTTTTGTCTGGCTTCCGCAGAAATGGCTGGTATTTTGTCGTAATTGAAGTTTTCCGGGATAGGAAGATTTTCAAGCCTGGACATTTTAGCTACCAGTTCTTTTTCCTTCTCTATATACACATTGTATTTGGTTTGTATCTCCGCCTGTTCGAGTTCTTCCCTGGTATGGGAACCGAGTGCTGCCAGTTTGGGTACGGCGGCGATAAATTCATTGATATAAACGGAGGGACGCAGTAGCAGCTGTGAAGCTTTCTGTTTTTGGGTAAGCGGGGCAGAATCGAGCGACTGCAGGTAGTGGTTGACTTCTCTTGGTTCAAGCGTTATTGAATTAATAAAATTATTAATATGTTCAATGACCGCTTCTTTCTTTTTTAACGCTTCAAATCTTTCTTCTGAAGCCAGTCCGGCTTCATATGATTTCCGGGTGAGCCGGAGATCAGCATTATCCTGCCGCAGCAGGGTCCTGAATTCTGCCCGGCTGGTAAACATCCGGTAGGGTTCTTCGGTCCCCTTATTGATGAGGTCATCGATCAGCACACCGATATAGGCATCGCTTCTTTTCAGCGTGAAGGTTTCTTTTTCGTGTGATCGCTGGTGTGCATTCATACCGGCAATCAGTCCCTGGCAGGCGGCTTCTTCGTAGCCGGTGGTGCCATTGATCTGCCCCGCAAAAAACAGGTGGCTGATCAATTTTGTTTCCAGGGTATAGGTCAGTTGAGTAGGCGGAAAATAATCGTATTCTATAGCATATCCCGGGCGGAACATTTTGCAGTTTTCAAAGCCCGGTATCTTTTTCAGTGCTTCGTATTGTACTTCTTCCGGCAATGATGTAGAGAATCCGTTTACGTAGATCTCCACGGTATTCCATCCTTCCGGTTCCACAAATAGCTGATGCCGTTCTTTTTCTGCAAACCGGTTTATTTTGTCTTCAATACTTGGGCAATACCTGGGTCCCACTCCTTCTATCCTGCCGGCATACATAGGACTTCTGTCAAAGCCTGTTTTTAATGTATCGTGCACCACCTGGTTGGTATAGGTGATCCAGCAGCTTCTTTGTTGTCCGGGTTTTATTTTATCGGTATCGGTAAAGCTGAAGCCGGAAATTTCCTCGTCTCCTTTTTGTTCCTCCATCCTGGAATAATCCAGGCTTCTTCCGTCTATCCGGGGTGGTGTGCCTGTTTTCAGCCGGTCGCTTTCAAACCCCAGTTCCACCAGTTGTTCGGTAATACCGGTAGCTGCCTTTTCTGCCACTCTCCCGCCACCGAATCTTTTTTCACCTATGTGAATGATGCCGTTCAGGAAAGTACCGTTGGTAAGAACCACTGATCGTGCTTTTATCTCATGTCCCATGCCGGTGATAACACCCACACATCTGTTATCTTTTATCAAAAGTCCTTTTACCATATCCTGGTAAAAATCGAGGTTGGGGGTATTCTCCAGCATCTCTCTCCATTTCAGGGAAAACAGCATGCGGTCGTTTTGTGTTCTCGGGCTCCACATAGCGGGTCCTTTGGAGCGGTTCAGCATGCGGAACTGTATCATGGAAAGATCGGTGACAATACCGGAATAACCGCCCATGGCATCTATCTCTCTTACGATCTGTCCTTTTGCTATACCCCCCATGGCAGGGTTACAGCTCATTTGGGCGATGGTTTGCATGTTCATGGTGACCAGCAGGGTTTTGCTGCCCATATTGGCTGCCGCTGCTGCTGCCTCACATCCTGCATGTCCGGCGCCTACTACTATTACATCATATGTTGGAAACATGCTGCAAAATTAAGGTGAGAACACCACATAGTTTCACGTGGAACATTAGAAAGGATCACCGCAATAGAAGTTTTGAACGGAGTAATACATATCCTTTTTGCCTTTGATAGGGTAAAAAGCGATGCCCACCGAATGCATGTTTTTATCCAGTATATTCTTCCTGTGCCCCAGGTTGGGTACGCCATTGTCTATGAGCAGGAAGAGGACACTTTCCAGTGCCCGGCTTTTCCCTTCATAAATGTTTTCGGAAACACAACTGAAGATGCCCCCGTCATTCATACGTTGCTGAAAGCTGGCTCCTTTGGAAGAATTGTGGCTGATATGATGCCCGCTACCGCCCAGGTCTTTGGCATGCGCATGGGCTATTTTATTCAATTTGCTTTGGGGTATCACTAGTCCCGCCGGTGTGGCTTTGTTGAGATCGGTTATGAGGGATTGGGAATAGCTGCTTTTTACTTCCGGGAACTGCTCAAGAAAGGGCAATACGATGTCCGTTTTGAATTGTTTGGGATAGATACGGACCAAATTGATCCAGTACAATGCTTCCTTTTCAGTTTCGGGAAGGGAGTGATAGGCTGCTATGGTATCCAGACCCGTGAGTATGTCCTGCTTTTTTTCGTGGGTATGAATGAAATCTTTATCCACCAGGCTGATATAACCCTGGGCATTTGCGTTTAGGTAAAAACCAAGACTGCATATAATAAACAGGAAGGTGAAACGTTTCACGTGGAACATCATTTTTTGATGAAATATAATTTCAATAAACGGTCTTCTTCTCTTGTCATTGCTAATTTTTCAGCTTTTAACTTATCCTTGTAGCCGCATAGATGTAATATTCCGTGAAACATGATCCTGTGTAATTCGTGGTTGATGGTGCTGCCAAAGCTTTTGGCGTTTTCCCTTACCCTGTCTGCACTGATATATATTTCTCCGGTTACCAGCTTAGGGTCGCTGTCAAGGTCAAAAGTGATGATATCGGTGTAATAATCGTGCTGCAGGTATTGCCTGTTGATGTTCAGCAGGTATTCATCCGAGCAAAAAATGTAGTTAAGAGAACCCGGTTTTTTACCTTTCCGGGTAATGATAGCTTCAATAAACTCTCTGAGACGCCGCCTTTCCGGCACCCTGATCGTAACGTCTGCAAAAAAGAACCTGATATCAGCCATGATTGGGATTTCCGAATTTCGAAATTGAAAGTGTAAAACTAGGAATAGATTTGCCATTCATAGCATAGTTTTGTCGATATCCCGGTTGAGGAATGCCGGATAAGGATCATAGCAATACAAAGTTTTTATACAATATGAAAAAACTCTCTGAAACAGCTACCGGCGTCACCGTGGTCGTAAAGGAAGTGGCGGAAAGCGACTACTTTTTGAAGCTGATGGAAATGGGCTTTATTCCCGGTGAAAAGGTGACAGTAGAAAAAAAAGCCCCCCTGGGAGACCCTATTTCCGTGTCGGTAGCCGGATATCAGTTAAGTTTGCGACTGGATGAGGCAGCGCATATCTGGGTAGAATAGGTCATTTTCCTAAATTGTTTTGATGAATATCGGCTTGTATTTCGGTTCTTTCAATCCTGTTCATACCGGGCACCTGATCATTGCAAAATACATTGTGCAGCATACAGATCTCGACCAGGTCTGGTTTGTGGTTACCCCGCAAAACCCGTTCAAAGAATCTGCCGGTTTGCTGAATGAGTACCAGCGCCTCCACCTGGTAAGACTGGCTATTGAAGGAGAAGACGACCTGAAAGCCTCCGATATCGAATTTCATCTCCCCCGCCCCTCTTATACGGTAGATACCCTGACCTACCTGGCGGAGAAATATCCCGCGCACCGGTTTTCTGTTATCATGGGCAGCGACAGCTATCAAAACCTTCCCCGCTGGAAAAACGCAACCGTTATTATGAAAAACTACCCCCTGTTTGTGTACAACCGGCCGAGCTTTGCCATAGAAAACCTGGGAGAGATGGTTACGGTACTGGATGCACCTTTGCTGCAGATATCAGCCACCGCTATCCGCAATATGGTGAAAGAAGGTAAATCCATCCGTTACCTGGTGCCGGATTCGGTGCAGCAGGAGATCGAAAAGACAGGGTATTACAAGTGATCGGGATACAGCTCATTTCAGGGGCGCATTAAGCTCAAAAACATGTATACCCTGAGCCGGAAGCACTGGTTTTATGAACTGCAAACCAAACAGGCAAAATCGTGCAATGACTGTACACATATGCGCAACGTTTGAGGGATAATATGCAATCATTCCTGTTATGAAACTCATACTCACTACCCTGCTTTGTTGTTTGCTCTGTAGCGCCGGTTTCGCACAGTTCCGGAAAAAGGTTTCCATGACCCTCTTGGCCAACCACAGCCGCACCTTGAATGATTATAATAAAGTGAATAACGAATGGCTGTTTGGCATGGGCGCCCGGTTGGCGTTGAATACGGGAACAAAGTTCAAACCTGTCCTGGAAATAACAGGTGATAAGCTCATTGTTGGTAAAGATGTGCTTAAGCAAAATCCGGATGGCACCTGGGACGATAATTCTATCCGGTATGTGGTGAATGGTTTTGCCGGCGCTTCCTTCCATCCCATTGAACACCTGTATATTTCTTTTGCGGGTGGGCCTGGTTATATAAATGAAAATTTTTTTGTGGGGATCAAACCTGCCATTGGCGTTTATTTCACCGGCAACCAGCGATGGAGCGTTCAATTCTCCTATACCAATGTGTTCAACCGCACAAAGATCGTTGACCAGGATTTTGAAACCTTGAGCCTGGCGTTGGGCGTACGTTTGTTTTAAGGCTACCCCCTGTCGTGCCGATATAAACTACCGGAAGATTCCAATTACAATAAATTGATAAATAACTATATACAAATAATGTAAATAATTATCCTAAACAAACCATTCACTCATCGCAGCGTCCCTTACCTGTCGCGCAAAGCATGGCATAGAAGATTGCGGAGAAGCAAAACCTCGAGCTTGCTACCAGCAACTTCCATCAATGCCGTGTAAGGAGCTTGCTATAACGGGTATCAATGTTCCGGAGATGATGATCATGATAAACGGGTAGGTTATCAACGTAAGGTGGTAACCGAACAAAACATTCAGGCGATTTTTAAATCCAAGTATTTGGAGATCAGATATCGCAACGATCAATATTAATGTCAATACAAAGGAGATAATACCCCATACAGCAGCGCTACCTATCCAAAAATCTGTTACATAACAGCCCCAGGATACCTCGGTTCCTTTTTCTATTATTCCACCAACCCGGTACATGACACCGACCAAAAGCAGGGATACTAATGAAAAAAATCAGCGCCTTCCCGGTAGTGCTTCTCCATTTTCCGGGAATGATGCCCGATGAAATAAACGGATGCAGGGTAAACAATGCTCCAGGTTAGTATAGAAAATAATGCAGCAAATTCGCGTCCTTCCATTCTTTGTTCATTATGTAAGCGATCCGGGATTCCATCTTGTCACTTACTACTGTCCACTTATTTCTATTCCACTTCCATCCCCTTTGCCGCTGTATACCGCCTCCATTTTTCTATAACCGCTTTCATATCTTCCGGCAACTCGCTTTCGAACAACATTTTTTTACCGGTGACGGGATGAACAAACCCCAGGGTCTGCGCATGTAGCGCATGACGGGGACATAACGCAAAGCAATTGTCTACAAACTGTCTGTATTTTGTAAAGACAGTCCCTTTTACAATTCGGTCGCCTCCATAAGTATCATCGTTGAACAACGGGTGACCGATGTGCTGCATATGCACCCGGATCTGGTGGGTACGTCCTGTTTCCAGCCGGCATTCCACCAGTGTAACATAACCAAACCTTTCAATGACATGATAATGCGTAACCGCTTCTTTTCCGTGATCCCCATCCGGGTAGGCATCCATGATCTTGCGAAACCGCTGGTGCCGGCCCACATGGGCTATGATGGTACCGTCATCCTCCGGCAGGTCGCCCCAAACCAGGGCTACATATTTTCTTTCAACGGTATGTTCTGCAAACTGGGATGCCAGCTTCAGGGAAGCTTTTTCATTTTTAGCCAGCACCAGCAGTCCGCTGGTGTTCTTATCGATCCGGTGAACCAATCCGAAGCGGGGCAGGCTGTCTTCCGAGAGTTCCGGATTTTGCTGCTGCAGGTGCCAGGAAATACCGTTCACTACCGTTCCCGAATAATTACCGCAGCCCGGGTGCACCACCATGCCGGGCGGCTTATTGATCACGATCACATCCGCATCTTCATGAACAAAATTGAATTCCATTGGTTCCGGCACGATCTCGGTAGATTCAGGAGAAGTATCAGAATACATGACAACCGTATCGCCCGGCTTTATTTTGTAGTTGGATCTCACCGGTTTATCGTTTACCAGCACAAAACCTTTCTCAATACCCTGCTGCAGCTTGTTGCGGGTACCCCCTTCTATCTTTGTGATCAGGAATTTATCAATGCGTACAGGTTCCTGGCCTTTGTCTACCACAAAGGCCATGCGTTCATAGCGTTCTTCGGCGCCGTCGCCATTCTCCAGTTCATCATTCCATCCGGCTTCTGTACTCATTTTTTATTTTCCGGCAAAGGTACACTGTTCTTAAGATCACATTAACAATCTGTGATTTCTTTAGCCCGGATCTTCAAAAGTTCCATATATTTCATTAATCGATATCACTTATATTTACAATCCGGAATTCCTCACAATCAATCAGTCATGGAAATAAAGACCAAACCCTGTCACCACGCAGCTTTGATATCAAAGCTCAGATATTCAGTTTGCGTATGGACGGCTGTAGCAGTTTTTTTTAGCGCATGTGGCACCAGCGATTCGCAGGCCCCCCAGGCTGATCTATGGAACTATTCAAAAGAAGAAATAACCGGAATCACGGGTAAAGGTGCTGAGAAGATAGAAGTAGATGTATATCTTGATGTAACCACCTCCATGAAAGGATATGCTTCGGCAAATAATACGAACTTCAGCAACCTGATCGATGATATTGAAGCGGTTTGTCAAAATACCTGGAAGGAAACTGACTTACAATTTTTTAAGTATGGCCGTACCGTTGTACCTATTTCCAGAGCCGAATTTGTTACGGGTAAAAACTCACCTGTTATATACAGCGATCCGCAATTGAGCACACAAACCAATTTTGCCGGTGCATTGCAAACAACAGATGCTTCCCGTGTGAGTGTATTGATTACTGATTTCTTTTATAACAACAGTGATGTGAACCTGGTGGTAAACGCTATAAAAGACAGTTGCATAAAAAAGAATCCTGAGGTGGAAATCGGCATTATAGGTTTAACCAGCTCTTTTAATGGTATAGTAGGCGATGTCAGCCCCGCTGTAAAAGTGAACGGCGACCGCCCGGTATATGTTTTAATATTTGCGGACAAACAGAATATCTCCCGCCTCTTTGCATCGTTAAAGGCAAAGCCTTATGTCAATAATGAACAATTGCTTTTGTTCACTGATCACCCGGTTGAATCCTACGAAGTAACATTGGCTAAAAACAAAAAAAACAGAACCGTCAATAACAATCAGGGAAAGATTGGTCGTTTAAAGGAGCATGGGACAGTATTTGGATTCAGTACGGAAAAAAAGGAACTGGAAGCAGAGCTGGATCTGACCCTGAAAACAAAATTATCCGGCTTTACACCGGCAATAGCTCCGGAAAACATAAAGGTTACTGCTTTCAAAAAAAATGTGAAAACCGGAGATTCCACTATCGCCAGCAACGATATTCAGATTACAGAGATGGTGCAGAACGGCAACGAAATAACCGGGATGATAAAGCTCACCAACAATGATCCTAAAGGAAACTATTCTTATGCGATATACCTTTCACTGGATAATACGGTTTCGCAAAAAATGCCGGCATGGGTAAATGAAGTGAATACAGATACCTATGCGCAGGGAGTGAACGAAAACAAGACCCTTAACCTCGAAAAAATGCTCTCATCTGTTTCTACGGTTTTCAATACTACCCGGCAGCCGCAAATCGCCAAATTTTTTATACACCTCGAAAAAAAATAACCGTCATTTTTATGAACAAGAGTCCGATCAACTATGTGCTCACTATTACACTTGGTGCAGTTTTGTGGGTAATATTTGCCATTTTAATGGGCGCCCAACTTTCAGAGAGTCCTAACCTTGCCGAAAAGGATCCGGTTGTGCTTGCGGGAGAGCTTCGCCTCATTTTTGGAATAGGGGTATTACTTTCTATTATCTGCGCCTGCTATTGGTTTTATTATGGCAGCCAGGAAAAGGTGGCTGGTGAGCTTCCCAGGGCAAAAACAAAATGGAGACTGCTGTTTCTGATGCAGATCGTATTTGCCGCTGCATTGACGGTTGTTATTGTGGTAATGAATATGACCGAAGGAATAGAATCCAGATGGTTCGGTAGCTATTTTGGCGTTTTGTTTGTACTGACGTTGGTATTGTTCTGGGTAACAACTTACCTGATGTCACCACGTATTGTGAAATATATTCCCTTTGGTAGATAAAATTCTGAACCAATGTCTAAAAATGTATTAATAGGGATCGGGGGCACCGGTTCCAGAGTTGTTGAGTCTGTAGTGAATCTTTGCGCGGCAGGTCTGGGACCCGATAAGCTGCACATCTTTTTAATTGACCCGGATGAAGGGAACGGGAACCTTACCAGGACCAAATCATTGATCACCCGCTACACAAAAATGCGGTCTCTTTTCGAGAGAACGGGTAACAACCCGTCGTTCAGGACAGAGATCGTTATTCCACCCGGGAATGAACCTTTTGTATGGAGCATATTTGAAGAAAAACACTCCACGCTGGGTAAATACATCAATTACGACAATTTAAAGAAGAATAACCCGGAGCTTGCCAACCTGGCGAATGTTTTGTTTACAGATGCAGAATTGGGGACGGACCTGGAAAGAGGCTTCCGCGGGCATCCCTCCATCGGATCGGTGGTAATGTCTGACCCGCCTATGAATGAGTATCCTTTTAAGTTGCTCTGGGACGGTATTGAAACCTTTGGTGAAAATGAACTACGGGTGTTTGTCGTAGGATCGATATTTGGCGGAACAGGAGCCGCGGGATTTCCCACACTGGGTTCGCTGCCCCTGCTCAAATACAATGAAGCCATGCATGCAAAGCTTGGCGAAGGTAAAAGCCGGATCTTGTTAGGCGGAGCATTGGTGCTTCCCTATTTCAGCTTCAATGCAGACGGAGAAGAAAAAGAACCGATGTTTGTTACCAACAGCGACTTTCCGGTTGCTACCAAAGCAGCGCTGCAGTATTACAACGATAAGCAACTGGGCTTCGACCAGTACTATTTCATAGGCGACTCCCTTTCGCAGAATGTCGGTAAATTCAGCACCGGCAGCTCCGAGCAGGAAAACAAGCCACATTATATTGAAATTGCCAGCGCGCTCGCTTCTTTTGATTTTTTTGATCAGCCGAAAGAGGCAACAACAGATCCTAAATATTTCATAGCCAGCCGGGAAAGCCCTGTTATAGACTGGACTTCATTCCCGATCAGCAGGAACAGCGATGCCCTGTTATCCAATGCCAGGCAATTCAGGGATCGTCTGGCAGACTTCACCATCTTCGCCTATTCATTCCTGACGTTCGGAAAGAATATACTGGCAAAAACACATAAGCAGACATCTGATGAAACCTGGTATGCAGAAAATTTCAGGAAGAACTTCAAAGAGGAATCTGCCATATATAACCCACGTCATCAGGATAACAATGAGCTGTATGTAATAGCAGATAGCTTTTTAAGCAGTTTTCTCTACTGGATCTGTTCTCTTGATGACGGAGATAAGGTGAAGCTGGTGGACAGCAGTAAAATACTGGCTGAACCCATCCCCTCCAATAAGAAGCTTAGTTTGAGAGACCCGGAAGCATCACCCGCATTTATCGGGGAGGTTATCCGGACCCGGAGCGATGCTCCAAAGCATAACTTTAATAAGTTCAGAACGGCGGAGCAAAAAGATGCTTTGATCCAGAGTGATGCAATGACAGCGGGGAGTAAATATCTGAATATTTTTTACAGTCTCTCTTCTTCATTTAACAGAAAAAATTTAGTGAATAGTTAATCTGCATGTGATATGGCCATAAAACATTTATTTCTCCCCAGGCTGGTGCCGGGTGCCAGCATCAGCGAACCGGCGCATGATGCACTTTGGGATAACAAAGACCGGCAGATTATTCAGGGAATGAGTGACGGTATAGAAGTGGATGAGACAGCACAAACACGCGGTGTTTCGTCTATACCGGATATTTATGCCAGGCCGCTTACTTTCTTAGGAGCGTTTACCTCCGAAAAGCACCCGCTCAGAAAGCGGGTAGTGCAGGAATGGCGGGGGCTGCTGAGCCTGCTGGCACTGCATAAAGTAAACCCCGACTTTGGCAATCTTTCGGTAACGCCTGTGGAGCTTAACAACGACAGCTTTGGCACGGCTTTGAAGAACCTTGCTCCCAGAGGGGTAAAACTTCAAAAAAACGGACCTGCCTATAACTGGACAGACTTTCTACTCATCAAGTTTGATAATATTCCTATCGGGGCTTTCTCTCCGGCAACGTTGGTGTATACATCGGCAGACTATAATAAGGAATTCAGAAAGATCAGGTTTTCTCTGAAAGATGATGATGGCTTTTTGAAACCGCCCGGTAAAACCGAAGGATTGGACCTGGTGGGAGAATGGCTGGAGTGGTTTATTAAAGAATTCAACAAATATGCCCTTACCGAGCGGGATAATACCGGAGACAACCGGTACTCGAGGGAGATCAACAAACAATTGGACAGCTGGCTTTCAGAGATCAAGCAGGAGTTTGGGTATAGTGCCAGCAACCTGATTGACATAGAAACGGTCAAAATGGCCGAGGAGCCGATTGAGCTTGCGGCACATGCGCCGTTTATCAACAGCTACGCTATTTATAAGTCGGTTCTTACGCCGCTTGTTAAAAGCAACAAAGGGAATGCCGATGGAAACAAATCCGAATATGCATTACAGTTTGTACGCAATAACACGGCGTATAAAGAGATTGTTGTTATAGATGAAAAACAACTGGCGCAGGACAGGATCTTATGGCACCCCATCCGCCCGGCGGGGATAGAAAAAAACATATCCCAACTGATCAATACTGTTTTTAATGCCCCCTCCGGCACGATCATCAACCGCATAGACCTGTCTAAGGATGATGCGATCTGGATCCGTCCGGAGCTGTACTTTTTATCAGACACACTTTTAAGAGCAAGAAGCGGGCATATATTAAACAGCAAGGAAAAATTTCTGAATGCAGGAAACACCCAGTATGTTCTTCCTTTCAGAAAAGAAATTCTCCGGTTTTTCAGCCCCGTAGATATTGAAGAAAAGCTGCAACCCCGGTATACCGAGTCTGAGGGTAAGGTCACATTCACGTTTAAATTACCCCTTAAAGGCGGGCGTCATGTGGAGGTAAAAAAAGTGTACCGCCTGAAGAACTCTATTACCAATACCGGTGAAGGGCAGATTGTGGAAACAGACATTCCTGTGCTGGAGATCTTCCCCAATTATCTCGGCGACTTCTGGTGTCAGTATTTTATGTTGTGCTCAGATACCGATGCCCTCGTGATGGAACCTTTGCATTTCGAGAAGAACATAACAGTTGTCAGGAAGGAGCAAAAGAATGAAACGAACGAATACCGCGACAGGGCGGAGATCGTGAAGATCTCCGGCTACAATGCTTTTCCCGAAGGCATTCTGCTGAGAGCAAAGGAGGCTGGAGAGCAACCATTTGGTGTTGTATTGCTGGGAAAAAACCCGGACATAGAAACAAAACCTTTTAATGGTGACTGCCTGGTAGGCATAGACCTGGGAACATCCAATACCAATATTTTTAAGTACAGCAACGGACATGCATCCAAATGGAATTTTGCATTTTCACGCTATCTCCGTTCGGTACTCAATGCCGATGAACCCAAAAGAACAAAGTTCACGCAATTGTTCTTTGTGCCGGCAGAAGACCAGGGGCTGCCTATTCCCACTACGCTGCGGGTGTTCAAGGCCGGCGTAACGGAAAATATGCTGCTGGATCATTTCCTGTTTTTCCCGAATGACAGCCGTTATCCCGATAATGTGTATTCTAATATCAAATGGGATGACGATACGAATAAGCTCAACTCCTACCTGAAGTCATTGATATTTTTACTGATGATAGACCTGATCCAGGAAAGAGTAGGAAATATTGAATTCCGTTGTTCTTATCCCAAATCATTTACCAGCGAACGCATCAGGATCTATAAGCTGGGCTGGACAGATACCCTGCAGGCATTTATACACGAAGCAAAGGGAAGCGATGAAGAAGTGAAGCCCGGTGAATTTATTTATGCGGATAGTAAAAAGATGAACAAAGAGGGACATTCACAGCATATCTATACCGTAAACACAAACGAAAACGGGAAGTTTACCATAAATATTGAACCCACGTTTGTAACAGAAGGGATCTCTGCAGGCGAATATTTCTCCAGCGAATATATTATTCCGGATATTGTCAGTCGTGCCAATAAAACAGATGGTTCCATCTGTATTGATGTGGGTGGCGGCACCTGTGATTACAGCATCTGGTATGACAACAAGATCACTTTGGATGCATCGGTGAAACTATCCGGAAAAGACATCGCCAGGCTTCTTAAAAACAATGCCAGGGTCCGGAACCTTCTTTTTTCTGCAGGAGCTGTGGATGCGCTTAACGAAGTGCTGGACAAGGACCAGTTATTCTCTTCCCGCCTCAACTATGTGCTGCGCAGTGAGGAAAAGGAAATCTCAGCCAACCTGATAGCCAATGCCAACAACAAGGACATTCCCTGGTTGAGAAGAATGCTGGCAATTAAGTTTGGCGCGCTGGCGTTTTATGCGGCGCACCTTTGTATAGCACTGGACGACTACCTGGGTAAATCGTTTTCAAAGAAGGTAAAGGAAAACGGTGTCAAGCTTCACTGGGGTGGCAACGCAGCGAAATTTATCAACTGGATAGACTTCGGACGCCACGAAAAAAATGGTATTGCCTCTAAATTCCTGAACAGTATTTTCAGCAATGCCATCATCGATAAAAACATCGGCGACAAGGCATTTAAACCCGCCATCGTCGGGCAGGTGCAATCGCCGGGTCATAAAGATGAAGCTTCCGGTGGTATTGTGGTGATGACTTCCGCCATTATCGGGCGGTCAGGTGGTGATCCGGGAGACGTTATACGGGTGCCTGATGAAATGACGGACATTGTTGTAGCACATCATCAGCCTGATGAGATCATTGTTCCGGATCCTGAAGAAGAAGATGCAACCAGTGTGAAGTTTCAGGACAGCCTGGTGGTTGGAGAAAAGGTGGTTGTGAATGGTCAAACCATACAACACTACGAACTTATCAATAAGTATACATTTTTTTCAGGAGGTAGTTCGCAGTTTTCCGCAACGGAACTAACGCAGCTGGATCGGTTTATATACCTGGTGAATTATATCGGTAAGGCGCTGGGACTTTTTCCGGAGGACTCCCAGATAACATTGTCGCCGGAAGAAAAGCTGGCCATAAAGCAAAGGATCAGGAACGATGTGGCCGTACAGGCTGCAGAAAAGCCGGGAGAAAGAAGCATAGAACCGGTGTTTATCATGGAAGTAAGATATCTCCTGGATATTTTAAGTCATAAAATGAAATGATACCGACAGTAGGAATAGATTTAGGTACCACATTTTCCTGTGTAAGCTATATAGACGAAAACGGTTTACCGGTGATCATCCCAAACAGTGACGGACAGGAAACAACGCCTTCTGTAGTATGGTGCGATGGGAAAATTGCCTATGTGGGCAAGAAGGCCAACGACAGAAAGCTGCAGGCCAACGCGCCTGTTTTTGAATTTTTTAAGAGAGATATAGGAGAGGAAATTCCCAATCGTTATATCATTAATCAATATGATTTCAAAGCCTGCGGATTGTCTGCCATTTTACTGAAAAAGCTGCGGATGGAGGCTTTCAACCATTTCCGGCGAAAAGGAATTATCCCCCAGGACGAAAAATTTGATACGGTGGTAATACCTGCTGTTATCACAGTACCCGCTTATTTTCACGACAGGCACAGGGATCAGACCAGGTTAGCGGGCATTGCGGCCGGCTTTGATGTGGTAGCTATTGTAAATGAACCCACGGCTGCCGCCATTACTTACGGGGTGCGGTTAAATGAACCTCAGAAAATACTGGTATTCGACCTGGGCGGCGGCACTTTTGATGTTACTGTGCTGGAGGTGAATAACGGAGAAGCCGTTGCGCGGGTGACCAAAGGCGCCAATAAGCTGGGAGGCAGGGATTGGGATAGCATTATTGAAAGGCATTTCTATACCGTATTTGAAGAAAATACCGGACAGGAAGTTCCGGATGATATGGGTTGGGAGATACAAAAGCTGGCGTTGGAGGCAAAGTTTCACCTGAGCAATGAACAGGAATTCAGCACTACGATCTATGCTTCGGGAGAGTCGATCGACGTGACACTTTACCGGGAGAGAACGGCCGGTAGCGACGATCTGATTATTGAGGTGCCGGAGGCAGACCAGGAATATTTTTATTTTGAAGAAAGAGCGCAGGATAAATTAAGTCTTTGTAAGGCCATCCTGTCTGCTGCTTTACTGGAGGCCGGACTCGGGTGGAATGATATAGATGAGGTCGTACTGGCAGGAGGGGCGTCAAGAATGCCGATGGTACCAAAAATGCTGGAGCAGGTATCCGGAAAAGCAGTCCGCATCATTCCGGGGTACGATTTCGACAAAGCGATAGCGCAGGGCGCAGCCCTGTTCAGCCGGAACAGAAATAAAGTAATAGACATTTGTTCCAAATCAGTAGGTATTGAAGTGTTTTCCAACGGACGGGATATTGTAAAGCACCTGATAAAGAATAACAGCCAGTTACCGGTAACTGTTTCGGAGAAATTCAGGGCAGAAGCCGATGCCATATTGAAGGTATATGAAGGAGAAGGTGATGAAAACCCGGAGTTTTGCACATTGCGTGGTAAGCTCCATCTCAGGAATCCCGAAGGGGAAGTAACCGTAAAGCTATCTGTTGATATTAATGGTATGATCCGCGCCGATGTGGAAAGCAACGGAACTACTTCTACATTAAAGATCGTATCTGATGAAGCTGATATTGATATTGCTGAACTGAAAGCGCAGGTAGACAAAATAGAAATCAGACTATAAACGAACACTATGGCAGACGATTTTATCAAAGGCGGAGATATGCCGGAAGACGGTTTTATACGGGGTAACGGAGGGGAGACCGGCAGTATTGCCGAGGATTACATGGAAAATATAAAACGCACTACCAGGGAAGGTGGATTGAAGGAACTGCCAGAGAAGATAGTCCGGTGGTGGAAAAATATAGACAGTGATAATCCCTTTGAAATACTATACCTGGATTATGCACAGGTAAACAGTATAACACCTGAAATGGCAAAGGGCAATTATGACCTGCTTGCTGCTTTCTGGCAAAAAAACTACCTGGCACTGGCTTCCGGGAGCCGGGAGAAATTTAAACAGACTTATGGGGAAGACAGGATCAACGGCGCTGCAAAAAAGCTGCAGGATGCATACAATAAATTAAAATCGCGGGAAGGTATCAACCTTTATTTTGATGAAATAAACGGTAAACGAATAAAATCCGGGATAGATAAAATCCGGGGACTGGTAGAAGTGGCACTGGCAGATGGTGAGCTTACCCCTAATAAGGCAGACAAACTATTGGCTGCGGGTGTTGAAAATGGTTTATCAGGCAGCGAGGTGAGGAATTTTTTACTGGGCATTTTAAAAACAGAGGAGTTTGAGATAAGAAGCAAACCCCAGAAAGAAGACCTGTTAAAAAATATCTGGCGTCAAAAAGGAAAACAGGACCCGGTACTTAGTACCGTAAGCTGGCTGGGAAGCGAAGTATCTTCTTTGGAAGAAATGGGCAGGGTTTCTTTTGACAATATGGAAACGGCTTATTCAAGGTTCAGGAATATCAATTTTTTACCCCAGGCAGTGATGGCCTTAACCAGGGATGATTCAAAGACCGCATTCTATGAAAGAATAATTGAGGAAACACCCAATGAAGATCTGAGGTATCTCAGGATCGTCTATAACCTTAACCGTGAGTTGCCTTTCCGTTTCAGGGGAGCCATGTTTTATAGTATTCAGGACCTGCTGGATGAGGCTACCAAAGATGCTGAAGGTTTCTGGAAGGCAGATGAATTATTCCGGAGGGGACATCTGCAGACCTGGATAGAGGAAACAGACGCGGTAACAGCGATCAGCTTAAAGGACCTGGGAAATACCACTCCCGGTTTCCTCACATTTATCTACCAGATAAAGGATAGTTATCCGTTTTATCTTGGATCGCTCCGTGTTGATAGTCCTGAAACACTCGGTAAAGCCCTGGTACAGGATTTCAGCTTGTGGCCGCTTGCGACCTCAAATATTCAGAATAGTAATATCCCTGCCTGGTTTGCAACCATTGGAGAAAATAACCTGATCGACAGGTACAACCAGTTGTTTGAGCCCGTTGTACAGGCCGGATGGTATACGGACCAGGACAGGTCTTTGGCAGCGACCCAGACGCTGGTTCAGACACTCTCCAAAGAGATGCCGGCCCCAAGGATCAGCTTCGATCAGCCATCCATCCAGTTGTTATCAGTAGAAGGCGCCGCAAATGTCTCGCATAATATTTCAATTACCCTGGGTATGCCGGGCTTCACTTCAGTGTTCCTGCAGTTGAACCCTGCAATTGAGGGAATCAGTTTATCTGCACAAAAAATAACGCTTAACAGCTATAGCCAGCAAACCCGGGCCGACTTCCAACTGAACATTGATGTTTTCAGGCTCATAAAGAACAAAACCTATCAACTGAGTATTATTGCTGTTACACCGTATGAGCAAATTCAGATACCGGTTCAGGTACGCATCGTTTTTCCAACCGTGAATTTTATAAAAAGAGCAGCCATGTACGGGTTGGGTGCCGGCTTATTCTGGGGTCTCGGCCGTACGGCCGTTGTTAGCATCCTTGGAACCAATGGCGTATTGATCTCCTTTGGTGACAAGTTGATGTGGTGGCTGCTTGCGTTCGCACTGCTTTATATTTCGTTAAAAATTGTGTCGGCTGTTTTAGATAAGGAATTTGGAAAAAATGCCAAAATTCCGAAGGGCAATATCAATGTATTATGGGTAGTGGCATATTTTTTAGGACCCGTTTTGCTCCAACATGCGGGAGACTGGTTTCTTTATTGGCTGTTTCCCGGCGCAGCGTTAGGAACGTATGTGGCCCAAAAGAAATACAATCTTAATAAGTGGCTGGTATTAATTCCAATTCTGATAACGCTCCTGGTTGCTTACTGGATGAAGACCTCTTTAATGTATTACCCGTACTAGCCATTAACTTTGCAAGGGATAAAAGGCCTGAATGGATATTTCATACATCATAAACGAGCTGGGAGAAGAACGCGAAAAATATTTTAATGCGGTGGCTCCTCCCATTATGCAGACCAGCAACTTTGTTGTCAACACCGTAGCGGAGCTGCGCAACCTGTTTTACGACGAATACAACGGTTATATTTATACGCGCGGGCATAACCCTACGGTGGATATACTACGGAAAAAGCTGGCAGCGCTGGACGGGGCGGAAGACTGCCTGGTATTTAACAGTGGCTCATCCGCCATATATGCGGCGGTAATGGCCAACGTAAAAGCCGGCGACCATATCATTTCGGTCCATAAGCCGTATTTCTGGGCACAAAAGCTTTTTAATGATATCCTGCCCCGGTTCGGCGTCACCACTACCTATATAGATGGTACGGATGTTGAAAACTTCCGGAAAGCCATACAGCCCAATACCACTATCATTTACCTGGAGTCGCCCAATTCCTGGTACTACCAACTGCAGGACCTGGAAGCGGTGGCTGTCCTTGCAAAAGAAAAAGGTATTCTTACCATCTGCGACAACAGCTATTGCACACCGTTATACCAGCGCCCCATTGTTATGGGCATCGATATTACGCTGCAGTCTGCCACCAAGTATATCGGCGGACATAGCGATGTGGTAGCCGGGGTGCTTTGCGGTACCACGGCCATGATGCGGAAAATTTTTGACGGGGAATTCTGTACGGCCGGCAACGGGATATCTCCCTTTAACGCCTGGCTGTTGCTGAGGGGATTGCGAACCTTACCGGTCCGGCTGGAAAAGATCTCGAACAACACCCGTGTCGTGTTGCAGTTCCTGAAGCAACACACACAGGTGGAGTCTGTCATTTTTACGATGGACGAAGATTTTCCGCAACTGGAGCTGGCGAAAAAACAAATGACCGGCGCCTGCGGGCTCATCTCTTTTTTCATCAAAACAGATTCCATATACAACATTGTCAGATTCAGCGAAAACCTGCGGCATATACACATGGCTGTGAGCTGGGGCGCCTATGAATCACTGATCATTCCCGGCTGCGCGATTGTACCGGAAAAAAGGTATGATGCTTCAAAAAAAGAACAGCGGATGATCCGTTTGTATGTAGGACTGGAAGAGCCGGAGTATATCATCGCAGACCTGGACCAGGCCCTGCGCAGCATTCTTTAGGCGGCTACATGTTTCTTATAATAAAGGCAAACCGCCCGTAAGCCGCATTCCCCGCATTTGGGATTCCGGGCCAGGCATGTGTACCGCCCGTGAAGGATCAGCCAGTGATGGGCCTTGTGTACCATTTCCCTGGGAATATGTTTTATCAGTTGTTTCTCGGCCGCCAAAGGTGTTTTGGCATTGCGGGTCAGTCCAAGCCTTGCGGATACCCGGAACACATGGGTGTCTACCGCCATATTGGGCTGCTGATCTATAACGGATGTGATCACATTCGCAGTCTTTCTGCCCACCCCCGGTAACTCTACCAGCTCTGTTACTGTTAAGGGAACCTCTCCCCCATACTTCTCCTGCAGCATGTTGGCCATGCCGATCAGGTGCCTGGTTTTGTTGTTGGGGTAAGAAATGCTTTTGATCAGGGGAAAAAGCTCCTCGAAGCCTGCGCGGGACAGTGCCTCAGGGTCCGGGTATTTTTCAAAAATAGCCGGTGTTGTCAGGTTCACCCGTTTATCTGTACACTGGGCAGACAGGATAACGGCTACCAGTAACTGATAAGGATTATCATATATCAACTCGGTTTCCGCATTGGGAATATGCTGTTGGAACCATTCTAAAATAAACTTATACCTTTCTTTGATCGTCATGCTTT
This sequence comes from Chitinophagaceae bacterium, assembly GCA_037190885.1. Classification (GTDB taxonomy): domain Bacteria; phylum Bacteroidota; class Bacteroidia; order Chitinophagales; family Chitinophagaceae; genus Agriterribacter. The sequence goes on along the minus strand of JBBCJQ010000017.1, from coordinate 55,421 downwards.
TACAGAAATGCGGCGGCTCTTTGCAGATCTTCCGGTGTATCAATACCCACGCCTTCAAAGTCAACAACCGTCATACGAAGCGGAATACCGTGTTCGAGGAAACGGAGACACTCAATTTTTTCAGCGTCTTCCAACGGAGTAATAGGCCATTGGGTAAACTGTAGCAGTGCTTTTTTGGTAAACCCGTATATACCCACGTGCTCGTAGTGAGTGATCGCTGCATCTGTATTCCGCGGGTAAGGGATCACGCTCCTGCTGAAGAGCAGCGAGTTCATATTATTATTCACAACCACCTTTACGATATTGGGGTTTTCCACCTGAGCCTTTTCCATGATGGCCCGCATCATGGATCCAACCTGCACTTCCTTATCCTCAAACAGGCTGATCAATTGCTGCAGCGGCTTTTTTTGCACAAATGGAGTATCACCCTGTACGTTGATGATCACATCCAGGTCCATATCCCGTATAGCCTCTGCTATGCGGTCACTGCCGCTTTCATGCTCCTGCACACTCATTTTTGCTTTACCGCCGTTAGACGTTATCTCATTGTAAATAACATCGCTGTCGGTTACTACCCACACTTCGTCAAAGAGGCCTGTATCCGCCGTATTATCGTATGTATGCCGGATAATGGTTTTATCACCCAGCTTCTTCATCAGTTTCCCCGGAAACCGCGAAGCAGCATACCGTGCAGGGATCATGGCAACAATTCTCATGGTAATTTTTTCCAAAGATAGGCAGTTGATCAATAATCTGTTTTGACTGATTTGTCAAAAGGAAGTTTAAACTGGTAGGTGATATCCTCATCGTCTTTGTCATCCAGCACATCCAGACCATATTTCAACTTATCAAGATCTTCATAAGCGAAGGTTCCGAAGATCCTGTCCCACAGAGAAAATATATTAGAAAAATTCTTATCTGTCAGCGGGCGTTCAAAGTGATGGTGCACCTTGTGCATATTGGGTGATACAAAGATCCAGCTGATCGGTTTGTCCAGCCATACGGGCATTCTGATATTGGCATGATTAAAGTGCGTGAACAGCCCGGCGGCGCTGCGATAAATAAAGTAGTAGGAGATCGGTATGCCCAGCACCAGTATCCCTATGATAGTAGTGAACTCGCGGAACAGCCACTCCCCGGGATGATGGCGCGTACCGGTGGTAACATCTACCTTGGTATCGCTGTGGTGCACCATATGGAACTTCCACATGAATTTCACCTTATGCATCAGGTAGTGCGGCGCATACTGGGAAAAAAAATCGAGCAAGAACAGCGCCAGCAGCACAGATGCCCAGACCGGCAGGTTCAGCCAGTGCAGTATGCCCCAGTTATGGACTTGGGTCCATTCACAGATCTTGATGGTAGTATAGCCGAAAATGACATTCAGGACGAGGGTGCAGGCTAAAAACACCAGGTTTACCCCAGCATGCTTATATCTTTTGAAGGAGAACCGGAAGAGGGGATAATATCCTTCCAGAAGCCAGAAAAATATCATGCCGCCCATCAGGATCAGCACCCGGTCTGCACTGGAGATATTTTCCCAATATGACAAGAAGCTTTCCATAAGAAATTAAAAGTTACGAAGATTTTCCGGCGTTCGGGAAACCCCTGTTTTAATTTTTACGTTAAATCGTCAAAATCATTACCGCAGTGAAAGCAATGATATGCTTTTTTAATACTAACGCTGTATCCTGAAAAAAGGTATGAAATGATATTGCTCAGCCAGTTGCCCGACCTGGCGGGATTGCTGACATATTCCACTTCCAGCGACCCGCATACAGGGCATACCAGTTGTTCCTTCCGCTCCCGGTCAAACTGCTCTATCAGCTTACGTGCTTTCCATACCTGGTCTTCCGGCACTACCAGCTTGATGCCACCCAGGGCATTGGTCAGTATGGGATCGATGGTAACGGTAAACTCATCCCGCAAAAAACAGGGAATATCTTCATTTTGGAGCTTGCCCAGCAGAATATTCGCTTCTATATAGTTATCGAAACTCCGGACGGGCACAAGATTCATAACGGACCGTTTTACTGGTTCAGCATCAGCGGCATGGCCAGCATCAGCAGATCTTCCGTTTCTTCTTTCTCCACGGGTACAATGATACCGGCTTTGGAGGGAGTGGACAGCTCCATGATCACTTCCGGGCTGGAAGTGGCGCCCAGCAACTCTACGAGAAATTTGGCATTGAAAGCGATCTGGATATCTTCCCCGTCATAGGAACAGCTCATTCTTTCATTACCTTCAAAGCTGAAGTCCACATCCTGGGCAGCCAGCTGCAGTTCGGCGCCGCTGATGGTCAGCGCCACCTGGTTGGTGCTTTTGTTACTGAAGACGCTTACCCGTTTCAGGGCATTCTGGAAGTCCTGGCGGTTAACCGTCATTTTATAGGGGTTTTCCGCCGGTATTACCACTTTGTAATCGGGAAACCGGGCATCTATCAGGCGGCATACCAGCTCTGTTTTGCCATGATCCACGAACAGGTGGTTGTCGTTATAGGAGATTTTCAGTTCATCGTTATTATCCGGCAAAGCGCTTTTCAGCAGGTTCAGCGGTTTTCTGGGGACAATAAAAGAATGCTTTTCAGGACAGCTTACATCTGTTTTGCGATACCGCACCAGCCGGTGCGCGTCGGTAGCCACAAAAGTGATGGACTTTTTATCCAGCTCAAAGTAAACGCCGGTCATTGCGGGACGGAGGTCATCGTTACTTACGGCAAACAGGGTTTTATTGATAGCCGTTACCAGGGTAGAGGATGCCATGGTAAACTGGCTGGCATCCTTGGTCTCGGGTTCTTTGGGAAAGTTATCGGGGTTTTCGCCCATTACCTTATACTTACCGTTATCGCTGGTAATTTCAATGCCGAAATTCTTTTCAATAGTAAACGTCAAAGGCTGGTCCGGCAGGTTCTTAAGCGAATCTATCAGGATCTTGGCCGGGATACAGATCTTCCCGCTTTCCCGGGACTCTATATCCATATGAATTTTCATAACTGTTTCCAGGTCTGTTGCCACTACCGTCAAACGGTTTTTCTCAATTTCAAACAAAAAGTCTTCCAGTATAGGCAACACCGTATTAGCACTCACAATTCCACTGATATGCTGCAATTGTTTCAATAAAGCTGATGACGAAACGATGAACTTCATAAGACCAAAAATAATTGAATTTGGCAAATATAGAATTATAAGGCATAAGTCAGCTAAAATTTTGCGCACAGCCACCCGCTATCCTTTTTCAGCGCACATTTCAGCTGCCGGTGCGATCAGGTGCCCCGCACTTTCAGCGACCAGGTAAAGCTGAACTCCGCAACCAGCTCTCCTTTACTGTTGGTACCGGTCGTTTTTACGGTAATGGCACTCGAGCCGTTCATTTCTATCACTTCTTCCACGGCATCCTTCAGGGCTCTGCCATCCTTACAAACAAAAGTGGTGATGCCTGTGGCTTTTTTGTAGTATTCTGCTGTCATTTCTGTAACGAGCATAGATACCGAAGGTTTACGCCTGTAAACGTGCGCCATCACCAGGGCGCCGGTACTCATCTCCGCAGCCATAGCCAGACAGGCAAAATACGTGGACCGGAAAGGGTTTTTGGAAAACCATTTGTAAGGAACTGTGACCACGCATTTTTCTTCCGTCATGGACTTTATCCTTACACCCGAAAACAGGGCACTGGGGAGCTTGGTTAGCAGGAAGAGCCTGAACTTCAGGGGATTTTTCAGCATCTGGACAAAAGCGTTCATAGATGTGTGTTAATGAATGTTGAAGATACAAAAGTCATGGATTGGGCCTGTCAGAATATATTGTCGGTGATAACCCTGTTTTGGTTGTATTCCGCTCCCCGCATTTTACGGTTCTCCTTACCTTTGCCGTTCACCTGTCTGCAATGAAATACCGGCACCTGTTTTTCGACCTCGACCATACGCTCTGGGATTTTGAATCCAATGCGAAGCTTACGCTGCGGGAATTGCATACCGACCTGAACTTATCTGCGCTCGGTATAACGGATTTTATGCTTTTTTTTGACCGCTACAATTATCATAACGACAGGCTGTGGGACCGCTACCGGAAGGGCTTTATCAGGCGGGATGAGCTGCGGTTAAAAAGGATGCGTCTGACATTGCTGGATTTTAAAGTTGCGAACGAAAACCTGGCTAAAACCATGGATACCCGTTTTTTGGATCTGCTGCCCACCCGAACCATATTGTTTCCCCATACCAAAGAGATACTGGATCTTTTATCTGCAAAGGGCTACCAGCTTCACCTGATCACCAACGGCTTTGAAACGGTGCAGCATAATAAGTTGAAATATTCCGGTCTGGCCGGCTATTTTAAGCAGGTGATAACCTCTGAGGCCAGCAACAGCCTGAAACCCCATAAGGAAATATTTGAGTACGCCTTTGAGAAAACCGGTGCACAGCCGCACCACAGCATCATGATCGGCGACGACCTGGAAGCGGATATAAAAGGTGCACAGAACGCGGGCATAGACCAGGTATTTGTGAATCACAAAAAAACCGTGCAGACGGCAAACGCCACCCATACCATTTATTCCCTGAAAGAGCTGGAGCAGATATTGTAAGACAGTAAAATGGCAAGACCGTAAGAGGGTAAGACGGCTGTATTTTTCTTACGGTCTTACGTGTCTTACCATTTTACAAAAAAAGGGCTGCCCTTTCGGGACAACCCTTTTAATCAAAAGCCATAACCAAAACCAACACTTACAGTTCTAAACTGCAAATTACTTTATTGCTATTGTAGCGTTTTTTACAGAAGCTTCCTGGTTGCTCATCACTTCCGCATCTGCGCTTGCAATGGCTGCTGCTGAAGGATAAGTGATGTAAGGGAAGATAGCATCTTCAAACATTTTCAGCATACCGGCATCGGCATCTGCTGTTGCATACTGCAGCGTGATAGAGAAGTTTTCTTCCCGGAATTTGTTGTGTGCTTCCGCATCTGCGTTGGCAATAGCCAGCCTGGCTGATTGCTGTAACAGATCTTCTCCAAACATCCTGATCATTTGCGCATCGGCATCGGCAGCGGTATTTACTTCAGGATAGAGCGTGCTCATCCTGAAATTGAACACAGCCTCGTTGTCAGCCTTTGCACGGCTGCTTGCCAGGTTCATGCTCCATACTCTTCTTTCTTTCTCTTCTGCCGCAAAATTACGTGCATGTTCTGCATCAGCTTTATATACTTCGGTTTTGCTTGCATTAAAGCTGATAGTCGCTTTTTTAGGGCCGATTACAGTTTTAGAAGGTTTTATTGTTTCTGCAGCGCAGCATTCAGTATCCACGTATGCCAGTTCTGTGTTGGTATTTACATTGGTATCCGCATGGCTGATCCTTTCATCCTGCAGATCGAAAGACATCATGCCAAAGCCTGCCATTGCTATCAGCAACGATGAGGCAGATTTGCTGATCATTTTTTTCAGTTGTGTCCTGATTTCATTTTTACTGGTTCCTGCCTTCGAATCCATTTCACGTTGGGTTTTCATTTTATTGTGTTTTATAGTCCTTGTTATTTGTTTGCCATACAAAGATACTTCTTAAATCAACTACTATGCAATACATAGTATCTTGTTTGGTCTTGTATCATGATGAATGGTCATTTTTGTTTTTGGCTGGTTTTTTTAACCAATCCGAACCGTTAGATTTTTTGATTTTGGACCTGATCTGAAGTTTTAAATTTAGCGCCCGAAGAAAACTTCTTAAAGACGGTGAGACTTTTTTGAGTCGCGGACAAGCAAGGGTTTAATCAGGTTCGTTCTGTCGCCGCAAATGTACGGCCTTTTTTCATATCAGCAAACTTTGAAAGATCGATTTTTTGAATTTTATCTAAAACAGAAGCAGAATTTTCAAGATTTCAGCTTCTTTTAACACTTGTCAATCGGTCATCTATAGAAATTATTCAAAGAACAGAATTTTCAAAATTTCACGCATATAACGGCGTCTTTGAAACTTTGTTACGTGGGAACGCCACTTTTTTTGTTAACAAATTGTAATTCCCGGTTTATTGCCCGGGAAAGCGGTTTAGCGGGCAAAAGCAGGGTGAAACTGGTGCAGGGTAGCCCGGAGGTATTCACGATCGAGATGGGTATATATTTCAGTAGTGGTAATGCTTTCGTGCCCCAGCATTTCCTGCACCGCCCGGAGGTCGGCCCCGCCTTCCACAAGGTGGGTGGCAAAGGAATGCCGGAACGTATGGGGAGATATCGCCTTATTGATGCCGGCCCGGGTTACGAGTTCCCTGATCATCAGAAAGATCATTACCCTGGTCAGCCGTTTTCCCCGCCTGTTCAGGAAAAGAATATCTTCTTCCCCTTTTTGTACAGGGCCCGGTCTTCTTATTGTTTCTACATATATACTTATATATTTAATAGCATGCTGGCCGATGGGTATCAGCCGTTCCTTATCCCCTTTGCCGGTCACCCGTATAAAGCCGGCATCCGGGTAAAACTGCGATAGCCGAAGGTTCACCAGCTCACTCACCCGCAAGCCGCAACTATACATGGTTTCAATAATCGCCCGGTTTCGTTCGCCTTCCCGCTTGCTGAGGTCTATCCGGCTGATGATCAGCTCAATTTCTTCATAACTCAATATATCCGGCAATACCCTCTTTAGTTTGGGGGCCTCCAGCAGTGTGGTAGGGTCGTTGTCTGTAAGGCCCTCCACCTGGCAGTATTTATAAAAAGCCCTGATGCCCGAGATGATCCTCGCCTGGGAAGCAGGCGTCATATTCAATTCGGTGAGCCATTTTACAAATTGCTGCAGGTCTTTCAGCTCAATGTCCCGGGGAGGTTTCAGCGAGTTGTGCACCTGCAGGAACTGCGTTAGCTTTTCAATATCACCCAGGTAGGCAGCTATGGAATGGGCGCTCAGCGATTTTTCAAGCTGCAGGTAAGCGGCAAAACCATTCTTGTCTGATTCCCACATGGCTAAAGGTATGACCGGTTAATCTGTTGACTCCTGTTCCAGCTTTTGCCGGATGTATTCCTTACGGGGGCGCAGGCGCGCTTTCGCCTTATTGAAAATATGCTGTCCTTTATCAATGCCCTTTCGCATTTCCTTTTGCGCTTCTTCCGGTAGCAGATACATATCGCTGCAGGCCTTGCTGCAGCATCCGTTGTATTGTTCCGCACATTCGGGGCATTGTATAAACAGCAGGTGGCAACCGTCGTTCTTGCAATTGGTATGGGTATCGCAGGGTTTGCCGCACTGGTGACATTGTGCGATCACATCTTCCGTGATGCGCTCACCCAGGCGGTTGTCAAACACGAAGTTCTTTCCGATAAACCGGCTTTCAAGTCCCAGATCCCTGATTTGTGTTGCATAATTAATGATACCACCCTCCAGGTGCCTTACTTTGTTGAACCCGTGATGAAGCATGTAAGCGCTTGCTTTTTCGCAACGGATACCGCCCGTACAATACATCACAATATTTTTGTCCTTATGCTCCTTCATCATTTCTACCGCCATCGGTAATTGCTCGCGGAAGGTATCGCTGGGGATCTCAACCGCACGGTCAAAATGCCCCACTTCATATTCATAATGATTACGCATATCCAGGATGATGGTTTCCGGATCGCTGCACAGCTCATTCATTTCTATTGCGCTGAGGTAATGTCCTTTTTTATTGACGTCAAAGCTTTTGTCTTCAATTCCGTCTGCCACAATTTTTTCCCTCACTTTGATCTTCAGCACCCAAAATGATTTTCCGTCGTCATCAACGGCTACGTTCAAACGAAGTTTTGAAAGCCCTTCCGTTTCCTCCAGGCATTGCTGTAAGGTGCCGAAATTACTTTCCGGCACGCTGATTTGCGCGTTGATGCCTTCGGCGGCAACATAAATGCGGCCGAAAACCTTTAGCACATCAAGCTTTTTATACAGGCTGTCCCTGAACGAATGAGGATCGGTAATGGAAAAATACCGGTAAAAGGAAATGGTGATGCGGGGTTCTTTTTCTTCAAACAGGCGCTGCTTCAGCTCCTTTTGTGAGATGCGATTGTGTAATACTGCCATAATGATGTGAAATTTTATGTTCAGCCGGGCTGAAAGGATCGTTTACAGAACGAACAAAATTTCTAAACATGGCAAAGATAATACATGTAATGCGATACCTCGCATATTAAATAATAAATATATCAATCTCTGTTATGACAGGAGGAAAATCTTTTTATAAGCGCTATCGCGCCAATTGCTCGAATTTTATGCTGTTTGCTAGATGTAATAAAAATACATACAATAATAGCACTAACCTTGTATCAGGTTTTTCATAGGATATTGGATTAAAAAGCGGGGCGGATTTCTATCCAGCCCTTTTTTATTTGCCATCGGCCAAACCTTCCTGCCTCTTCGGGGTCGGCGCTGCCAGACCACGAAAGTGGCCCAACTTGGGTCTGGCATAACCGACCCCGGGGAGAGGAAATGCACCCGGGCATCGCGCTTGTGTCATTAAAGAAAAAAAGAAATATCTTTCCCTTAAAATTGTGGTCTATGCCTGATAAAAACACTTTTACAGAAAGTATCGAAAACGGGTATGCATTTAAAGGGGAATCTTACATCCTGGGAGGCGCTATGCTGAACGGAGAAGTGCTACCCGGCACCTATGTGAAGCTTCCTTTCAAAACGATGAACCGGCACGGGCTGATAGCGGGCGCTACCGGAACCGGTAAAACCAAAACCCTGCAGGTGCTTGCCGAAGGGTTGAGCGATGCCAGCATACCGGTGCTGATGATGGATATCAAAGGCGACCTTAGCGGAATTGCCGCCGGGGGAAGCATGAACAAGATCATTTCGGAACGGTATGAAAAAATGAGGCTGGAATACAGCCCTTCCGCTTACCCGGTGGAGCTGATGAGCCTGAGCGAAGAAAAAGGTGTACGGCTGCGCGCCACCGTTAGTGAGTTCGGACCCATACTGATCTCGAAAATACTGGGACTCAATGATACCCAGCAGGGGCTGGTGGCCATGCTCTTCAAATACTGCGACGATCACAAAATACCGTTGCTGGACCTGAAAGACCTGACCAAAACATTGCAATATATCAGCAACGAGGGAAAGACTGAACTGGAAAAAGAATATGGCAAAATAGCTACCACCAGCACCGGTACCATTCTACGCAAAGTGATTGAATTGCAGCAGCAGGGTGCCGATATTTTTTTTGGTGAGCCATCCTTTGATATAGACGACCTGATGCGGATCAGCGATGATGGCAGGGGCGTTGTGAATGTGTTGCGGGTAACGGATATGCAAAACCGTCCCAAGCTGTTCTCTACCTTCATGCTGCAATTGCTGGCCGAGCTGTATGCCGTGCTGCCGGAAGCGGGTGATATGGACAAGCCAAAGCTGATCTTATTTATTGACGAAGCGCACCTGGTGTTCCAGGAAGCATCCAATGCCCTGTTGCAGCAGATTGAAACCGTTATCAAGCTGATCCGTTCCAAGGGGGTCGGCATCTTTTTCTGTACCCAGAACCCGCAGGATGTACCGGCATCCGTATTAAGTCAACTGGGACTGAAGATACAGCATGCGCTGCGGGCATTTACGGCCGCAGACCGGAAAACCATTAAGCAGGCTGCAGAAAACTACCCGGAAACAGCTTACTATAAGGTAAACGAACTGATCACCCAACTGGGTATCGGTGAAGCGCTGGTAACATTGCTGAACGAAAAGGGTATACCCACACCGCTGGTGCATACCATGCTGGTATCCCCGAGATCGCGTATGGATATCCTGACGGATACTGAAATCGATGCCATTACCGGAAAATCGCCCCTCGCTCGAAAATATGCGCAAACCATTGACAACGAAAGCGCTTACGAAATATTAACGGCCAAACTGGAAGAGGCGGCGCAAAATGCCCCACCCCAGAAAACGCGGGAAAAAGCCGGGAAGGAACAGTCTCCCATGGAAAAAGTACTGGATAACCCCGTTGTAAAGCAGGTGCAGCGCACCGCTATCCCCATTATTACCAGGAGCCTGTTGGGTGCCTTGGGCCTGGGCGGTAAGACCCGAAAGAAAAAAAATACCTGGTTTTAAGTATATTAAAAAAACACATATTAAAAATACCACTAAAAGGGTATTGGCTACCCTTTTCATATTATTATCTTTGTCTCGGTTTTTCATAGGATATTGGATTTTAAAACGGGCTGGATTTTTATCCTTGGCCCTTTTTTTTTGCCCGCAACTTTGCCGGTTCCACTCCTGCTTCCATCTCAAGCAAACCCTCAGATAGCAAGTGATCCACCACTTTCCAGAGCTTGTTTACATCGTTGGTGTCCGAAGCTGACAATAATTCCCGGATATCCAGGCTCTTTTCGGAAAGAGAGGTCATAACGATCCGGTACATCGCATTGAATTCTTCTTTCGTAAGCCCGGTTTTTTTACTGCGCAGGCAGTTGTCGCAAATACCGCAGGGCTTTAATTGGTGGTCATTGAAATAGTTGCCGATAAACCACGCCCGGCAGGCCTCATACCCGGCATAAGTGGTCATGGCCGCTACCTGGCCGGCCAGTACCTGCTTCCTTTTGGCATAATTATCCAGGTTGATCACAAGGTCTTCCGCTGCGATCCTGGCTGACAAAAACTGCACCTGCGGTTTTTCCTTTTGTGGCTGATAAGCGATCACCGCCATGGCTTGCAGGCGGGTAAGCACTGTGCGCACTTCCGTAATATCTTTCCGCAAAGCTTTCGCCATCACTTTTTCGTTCACGGGAACCGGCACATCCAGGATGCCGCCATAAGAACGAAGCAAAAATTTGATACAGGCTTCAAACAACGGGTTGGCCCCCTCTACCTGTTGCAGGTAGTCCCTGCTGCAGGTAAACATTACGGTGGAAGGAGCAAATAGTTGATCGGTATAGTGTATGACAGATTCCTGTTCCAGCGCTTTGAGCGCATACATGGTGAGCATGGGAGACAACCGGAATTTCTTTGAAAAATCTTCCAGGTCAAAATCGAAATACTTCCGCTCGCCGCTGCCTGTGGGCAATTGCAGGTAATTCACCAGCGCCTGGTACACCTTCCTGATCTCCGGTAACGACGGGAACCTGCTTTCCGGCAGTTGTTTCAGATCTGTAAGATCTTCGTCTTTGTAAAGCAATACCGCGTAGGCCTTTTCTCCATCCCTGCCTGCGCGCCCGGCTTCCTGGTAATAATTTTCAACACAATCCGGTATATCAAAATGCACTACCAGACGAACATCCGGCTTGTCAATTCCCATTCCGAAAGCATTGGTGCAGACGATCATACGGGTATCATTCCGTATCCAGCTTTCCTGCCTGGTATTCCTTTCTTCGTGGGGCAATCCCGCATGATAATGATCAGCGCTTATCCCGTGCAGCTGCAGCAGGGAGGCAATTTCGACGGTTCGCCTCCGGCTGCGGCAATATACAATGCCCGATCCCGGCACTTTTTTCACGATCTCCAGCAGCTTGTTGATCTTCACCTCCACATTAAACACGCTATAGGACAGGTTCGCCCTTTCGTACGATTGCTGAAATAACTTCGGCTGCCTGAACTGCAGCTTCCCGCAGATATCCTGCTGCACCATCAGGGTAGCCGAAGCGGTCAATGCCAGCACGGGCACATCCGGCTTTTCATCCCGCACACCGGCGATCTGCAGGTAAGCCGGGCGAAAATCGTAGCCCCATTGGGATATACAATGTGCTTCATCCACCGCGATCAGGTTAATGGGGAGCGCCGGTAAATATTCATTGAAAAGGTCGGTTTGCAGTCTTTCAGGAGAAACATACAGGAATTTGTACCCGCCATGCCTCGCACTGTTGAGGGCATTTTTCACTTCCCCGAAATTCATCCCGGAGTGAATGAACAAAGACGGAAGGTTCCGCTGACGCAGGTTTTCTACCTGGTCTTTCATCAACGCGATGAGGGGTGTTACCACCAGGCAGATGCCGGGCATGGCAATAGCCGGCACCTGGAAGCAAACAGACTTACCGCCCCCGGTAGGCATAATAGCCAATGTGTCTTTTCCTTCCAGCACCGCACGAATGATATCTTCCTGGAGGGGACGGAACGAGTCGTATCCCCAGTACGATTTCAGTATGGTGTGAATATTTTCCAAATCAGCAGCAAATATCCGTGATATCGGTCATTTCCGGCGAATATAGGCTTCGGAACCATTGCTTCGAGTCCCCCGGGGTCGCTACGCAGACCCCAGGGTGACGACTCTCTTCCATCTGGGGTCTGGCGCAGCCGACCCCGGGGAGAAGCACCTCCAGTGTAATCTTATAGGCGTTTGTGAAGACCCAGTTAATTAAATCTATTATAACAGCGGCTTGCTGAACAAGGGGTTAAAAACCCGCTATCTTAGATGGCATTCTGCCGTTTCGGTAAAATAATCGCTTTTATGGAACGTTTTCACTAAAACCGGGTTCTTGAAACAGATTTTTCGTATACCATACCTGTTGCCGATCGCTATATTTATTTTTTGCTGTCATACAGCTTCCTCTCAAATGATAACCGGTGTGTGGCAGGGCAGGATCAATAAGCAGAAAGTGGAGGTAAAGATCATCCTGAAAGGAGACAGCCTTACCGGCACCGCTTATTATTATCAATCTGCTGCCAACTACAGGCGGTATAGCATCAAAGGATATTTTGACGGGATCAATAACGAAGCTGTCTGGTGGGATGATGAGCTGCTGGATGAAAACCTCAGCAGGATATCCATCGCCAGCCCCGGAAAAATGGAGCTGATCTCGAGAGCTGATTTTAATTGTCCCGGTGTGGGCATTATGAAGCTGGATGGACACTGCAGCAGTCGGGATGATGAAGAAAGTTCGAAGGGCGAAGTGCATATCAAAAAAGTAAACAGTCCCGTCTTCCGGGATGAATGGGATCATGTAATTGAAAATTATACCGTCGGAAGTAATAACCCTTATTACATAGATAGTGTGGAAATGATTGCCCGTCGGGGACATTCTCCAGTGGTCACACCAGCTGAACGGCAACCGAAACAAACGGCAGTACCGGTGTTTACACGTACCGTTCCGGAGCCGCTGCCGGCAGAAGAGCCTAAAGAGCTGCCGCTGCGACCGTTGACCATAGAAGAAAAATTTGCACAACGGCATAAAGTGCCGGTGATGGAGATACCGTTGTCGGGAGATTCGATTGAGCTGCATTTTTATGACAATGCTGAAATAGACGGGGACTCCATTTCATTGTTCCTGAATCAAAAGCTGATCCATCAGCATATTTTTTTAACGGATAAGCCGTTTGTTGTAAAACTTTCTATGGATGAACTGCAGCATACCAACGAACTCGTAATGGTTGCCGAAAACCTCGGCTCCATCCCGCCCAATACTTCATTTATGATCGCCTGGGTAGCGGGAAAACGGTATGAAGCCAGGCTGGAAAGTACAGAGGGCAGCAGTGCTATGATACGATTTTCAAAAACGCCGTAGCATAATATTAGCCGAATGCTTAATAACTTCTTTTCCCGGGATAAAAAATAAATTACGGAACCGGGGTAACAACCAGTACATACATCGTATATATACCCATACAGGCGGGTTAACAGAATTTTTTGTGCATATAATCAACTTTTGGCACAATTTCTGAAAACATGACTATATCAATAATATAATCTGACTATTCATATATAGCGTACATTTTTTTCCAGGGTTTAGGGATTAGGGATCGAGGGGAGTAATCATACTCCCTTCCTCTTTTTCGGGACTTTCCTGCGGTGCGTTATTCTTTTAAAAATGGTGCAGCGCATTTACCGGGGTATAATTGTCGCTTTATGCAAACCTTCCGGTTGGTGCCTCAACCGCCTGCAAAAATTTGAGCTTTCTCACTGCAGGTAAATACGCCTTCTTTATGCCTGCCTGCCGTTATATGCTACTATTTCAGTAACTTGGGGGTCTAACCTTAGCCTATGCTTGTAAAAACTTTCGGAAGCGCCGTCTATGGCGTGGAAGCCCTCACGATCTCCATCGAAGTAAATGTTACCGGCGGTCAGTATTTTTATATGGTAGGATTACCGGACAACGCCGTAAAAGAAAGCGAACATCGTATTGAAAGCACGCTCAAAAGTATGGGGCATTATATGCCCCGCACCAAAGTGATCGTCAACCTGGCGCCGGCTGATATTAAAAAAAGCGGCAGCGCGTTCGATCTTCCGATTGCGCTTTGCATTATGGGGGCCAGCGGGCAGTTGCCCAATGCTGAAAAGCTTAGCGATTATGTTATCATGGGAGAGCTGAGTCTTGATGGTACTGTTCAGCCCGTCAAAGGTGCATTGCCCATTGCCATTACTGCCCGCAAAGAATCCTTTAAAGGGTTGATAGTACCCATGCAGAACAGCAGGGAGGCGGGTATTGTAAGCGACCTGAAGGTGTATGGCGTTTCCCATATCAAAGAAGTGATAGAATTTTTTAAGAAGGAAGACAGCCTGCAGCCGGTGGTGGTCAATGCAAGGGAATCTTTTTATGAATCGCAATATGATTTTGAAATCGATTTCAGTGATGTCAAAGGACAGGAGAATATCAAGCGGGCTTTGGAAATTACGGCAGCAGGCGGTCACAACGCCATACTGATCGGCCCTCCGGGAGCAGGTAAAACCATGCTGGCAAAGCGGCTTCCTTCCATTTTACCGCCGCTTACCCTCCAGGAAGCGCTTGAAACGACCAAGATACACAGCGTGGCGGGTAAGCTTCCTTCCAATACCACGCTGATAGCGCGGCGGCCTTTCCGGTCGCCTCATCATACCGTGTCTGATGCCGCCCTGGTAGGAGGGGGCGGTGTACCCCAGCCTGGTGAGATCTCCCTGGCGCACAACGGCGTGCTGTTCCTGGACGAGTTGCCCGAGTTCAAACGGACCGTACTGGAAGTGATGCGGCAGCCTATGGAAGAGCGCCGAGTGACCATATCGCGTGCAAAGATCGCAGTGGATTTCCCTGCCAGCTTTATGCTGATCGCTTCCATGAACCCCTGCCCCTGCGGCTTCTATAACCACCCCGAAAAAGAATGTACCTGTGGGCCGGGCGCCGTTCAAAAATACCTCAATAAGGTCTCCGGTCCGTTGCTGGACAGGATAGACCTGCATGTGGAAGTGACGCCTGTACCTTTTTCGGCCCTGGCAATGCAGCAAAACACCGAAGACTCCGCTGCCATACGGGAACGGGTTATAAAGGCAAGGGAGATCCAGGGAGAGCGGTTTGCACAAAATGGAGGTACCTACTGTAACGCACAAATGAGCAGCAAAGTGCTGAAAGAAATATGCCATATAGATGCTGCCGGACAATCGTTGCTGAAAACGGCTATGGATAAGCTGAATCTTTCCGCCAGGGCTTACGACCGTATACTGAAGGTTTCGAGGACCATTGCCGACCTGGACAAAAGCCAAACCATTGAACCGCACCACCTGGCGGAAGCGATACACTACCGGAGCCTGGACAGGGAAGGTTGGGCAGGGTAGTGCGGAGTCTGCGGGCTTACCCCCGATAAACAGGAAGTTTATATCATATACGTTCCTATCTTCGCGAAATGGAGCAATTGTTAGCGCAACTGGAAGCATATCGTAGCGAAATTGAAGCATATAATGTCCCCGGCGCGGAAGGCGCGGAGAAGTTCAGGATCACCTATCTGGGCACCAAAGGACTGGTGAAAAGCCTGATGGGCGAAATGAAGAATGTGCCTGCTGACAGGAAAAAAGAATTCGGACAGATACTGAATGAATTCAAGCAGTTTACCGAAGCCAGGTACAATGCGCTAAAAGAGGCCGGTGAAGATGAAACCGCACAGGCCGCAGGTCCTGCTATAGACCTGAGCCTTCCCGGAGATGCCATACCCATTGGTACCCGGCACCCCATCAGCACCATGCGCAACCGTATCGTATCTATTTTTCAACGACTGGGCTTTGCCGTGGCGGAAGGTCCCGAAATAGAAGACGACTGGCACAATTTTACCGCCCTCAATATTGCAGAACACCACCCGGCAAGGGATATGCAGGATACATTTTATATATCCACCGATCCGGCCTGGCTGCTGCGTACCCACACCAGTAATATCCAGATCAGGGAAATGGAAAAAGGCACTATTCCCCTGCGCATTATCTGCCCCGGCCGCGTATACCGAAACGAAACCATCAGCGCCAGGAGCCATTGCTTTTTCCACCAGGTAGAGGGTTTATATATCGATGAAAACGTATCCTTTGCCGACCTGAAGCAAACGCTGTATTTCTTTGTACAGGAAATGTATGGCGATGACGTGAAAATACGGTTCCGCCCCAGTTATTTTCCCTTTACGGAGCCCAGCGCCGAAATGGACATCAGTTGCCAGTTGTGCAAAGGAGCCGGCTGCAATGTGTGCAAGCATACCGGCTGGCTGGAGATACTGGGCTGCGGCATGGTGCACCCCAAAGTGCTTGAGCATTGTAACATAGACCCGGAAAAATATACCGGTTTTGCCTTTGGAATGGGAGTGGAACGCCCGGCTATGCTGAAATACGGCATCAAAGACATCCGCCTGTTCAGCGAGAACGACGTGCGTTTCCTGAAGCAGTTCAGGAGCGTATAACCAACCGGAGCCTGCGTGAGCATAAGCAAACCATTAAGAAGTTAAGGTAATTAATTGGGTTACTTAATTTTCTTAACTTCTTAATGGTTATATACGGAATTGAATGGTGAAGGATAGATTGCAGCAGCGGCGAATTCAACGAAAACTTCGACATTTTTTACCAAAAGTTAATCCTCCACTCAACAAAACCGGAAACGATTCGTTAATTAAGCATATAACAAACTCATTTTAAATAGTTTTGCAGCATACCGGGAAAAGTATTAAAATGAAGAGAGGCTTATTAACAACAGGATTCTTCTTCCTGCTTTTTTTCACTTTCGCACAGGAAGGGTACCAGATAAAAGTTACAGTGAAACCTTTTACCAATGGGTTTTTGTACCTGGGGCATCACTTCGGCAGCAAGCAATATATTATAGACTCCGCCGCTATCAATGACAAAAGCGAAGCCGTGTTCAGCGGTAAAGACAAGCTGATGGGCGGTGTGTACATGGTTATTTTCCCGGCAAAGAACGGCTGGTTTGAAATGCTGATCGATCAGCAACAGCATTTTTCCGTAGTATCGGATACCACCGATATCATCACCAACACGCATTTTACCGGCTCACCCGACAACACGCTGTTTCAGCAATACCAGAAGATCGCCCAGGAAAAAGGAAAGGCCATCCAGGAAATACAAAAGCAGTTGACGGAAAACCCGGGCGCAGCGGATGCCGCAAAAAAAAGGGAAGAAATGACCCGGCTGAACAACGAAACGCAGCAATACCGCGAATCATTTTTGCGGGAGCACCCCGATCATTTGCTGTCGGCTATTTTTAACGTGTTGAGAGAGCCCAGAATACCGGATGCATCCTTACATCCCGGCGGTAAGTATGATTCCGCCTATGCTTACCAGTATTACAGGCAGCATTTCTGGGATGGTGTATCATTTGCCGATGAGCGCCTGGCACGCACACCGGTATTTGAGCCCAGGCTAAAAAGATATTTCAGCACCGTATTGCCGCAGCAGGCCGACAGCCTGAGCAAAGAAGCCATCAGGATCGTAGATGCATCGGAATCCAACAAGGAAATGTTCAAGGTCATCCTGTCTACCCTTACCGAAAGGTATATCAACCCCGAGTACATGGGGCAGGACGCTGTGTTCCTGAACCTGTTTGAAAAGTACTATGCTCCCGGGAAAGCGGATTACTGGCTGAACGATAAGTATAAAAAAGTGGTGTTTGACAGGGCTTACAGCCTGATGGCCAACCAGATCGGCGGCAAGGCTGCGGATATGAAAATGGTGGATACGCTCGGTAAACCCCGGAACCTGTATAGTGTAAATGCGCCCTATACGGTTGTCTGTTTCTGGGATCCCACCTGCGGTCATTGTCAGACAGAAGTGCCCAAAGTGGATTCCCTTTTTCATGCACGGTGGAAAAGCAAAGGAGTACAGGTATATGGGGTAATGACCGATGGCGGAAAACCCGCCTGGCTGAAATTTATACGGGAGAATAATATTAAGGACTGGATCCATGTGCACCAGTTGCCGGAAGTGACACAGGCAGATTACGATGCCGGGCGCCCGGGCTATAAGCAACTGTTTGATGTGTACCAGACACCGGTGCTGTACCTGCTTGACAAAGACAAAAATATTATCGCGAAAAAGCTCAACCCGGACCAGATGAATGACATACTGCAACTGAAATTTCAGGGAAAGTAGGTCATCCTGAGATCCATCAGACCAAACAGAAATATACAAGGATGAAAAAGATGCTGGCTTCGATCATTATCCTGTTGCTGGGGCAAATGGTATGTGCCCAAACATTATTTACCTATGGAAAGAAAGGAAGTTATGCGGTAGACAAAGAGGAGTTCCTGGCCGCATTTAATAAAAACAACCCGGAAGACAAGAGTCTGCAGGCAAAACGGGAATACCTGGAGCAGTTTTATATTCCCTTTAAGCTGAAAGTGCAGGCGGCACGCGATATGCGCCTGGATACGCTTCCCTTCCTGAAATATGAGCTGGAAAATTACAAACGGCAGGTGCTGGACGATCACCTGGTTGCTGACAGCGCGGTGCAGGCGCTTTGTGCGGAAGCCTACACGCGTAGCCTGCGGGATATCCGTCTTTCACATATTTTTATCCCGTTCAGCGATGCATATGTAATACCCAACAGCTATATAGATCCGGAGCCGGAGGATACCGTTGCTGCTTATAAAAAAATAACGGACGCCTACAATACGCTGCTGGGCGGTGCGGGTTTTTCTGAAACCGCCCTGCAGTTTTCAGGAGATCCTTCTGTAAAAACAAACAGGGGGGATATCGGCTTTATTACCGTTTTCTCGCTTCCCTACCACCTGGAGAACATTGCATATACCCTGGAAAAGGGACAGTTCTCTGCACCTTACAAAAGCAAAGGCGGTTATCATATACTGCTCAAAACAGATGAACGACCTGCCTTTGGTACCATAAAAGGCGCCCAGATATTGCTGGCTTTTCCACCCGGCGTTACACAGGGAGAAAAGCAGGTTTTGCGGGCAAGAGCCGATTCCCTGTACAAAGCCCTTCAATCCGGCGCCGGCTTCGACCTCCTGGCCAGGCAGCATAGCTCCGATTACAACGCCGCTACGACAGGTGGCGCTTTGAACCCAGCCTTCAGGATCGGCCGCTATGACCCTGATTTTGAAACAGCGGTAACGGCGCTTACCCGTGACGGTGAGTTTACAAAGCCGGTGGAAACGACCTATGGTATTCATATTGTGAAACGGGAAAGCCATGTGCCCGTGACTACGGACAGTCTCCGTGCCGTAGCGGAGTATAAGCCGCAGGTAATGAACGATCCCCGCATCCGGATATCCAACGAGCAGGAAGAAAAAAGGATACTGGCGGTGGTGGGTTATAAAGACCTGTTTGAAAACGACAACCTGCTATGGGAGATCACCGACGGTATAATAAACAAGGATGGATACACGCTTCCGCCAAAGATCACCCCGGCTACGGCCATATTTGCCGTTGGCAACGAAACCAGGACGATTACAGACTGGGTGGATTATATCAATACGATCCGGAATAATTATCGCGCGGGTTCCCCCATCCCCTATGCAACATTGATGAAACACTATACGACCGTTACGGTAAAAAAATACTACAGGGATAACCTGGAGCTGTATAGTCCATCCTTCCGTAAGCAGTTAAAGGAATTTGAGGAAGGCAACCTGTTCTTCGAAGTCATGGGCCGGGAGGTGTGGAACAGGGGTGCGGATGATGAAAAAAAGCTGACCCGGTATTACAAGCAGAACCGCTCGAAATATACCTGGGGAGAAAGTATTAATGCTGTTTTATTCACTGCAATTGATAAGAGCTCTGCTGAGGATATCCAATCAGACCCGGGGGCCTTTGTCCGCAACTGGAGAACCTTTACGCAAAATACCGATGGAAATATCATAGCCGACTCTTCCCGTTTTGAAACAGCCTTTGTACCGGGCTATAACAGCAGCATGCCGGAAAACAGCCTTTCTGTATTATCTGACCAAAATGATGACGGTCCTTACAGCCTGTTATACATAATCTCCCGGATACCCGGTGGTGCGCCCAAGACTTTTCCCGAGGCACGTGGGTTTGTTATAAACGACTACCAGTTGCACCTGGATAAAAAATGGCAGCAAAAGCTGAGGAAGAAATACCCTGTCAGCATCAACGGGGATGTACTGAATGCGCTTTGAGTCGGAAGGGTTCGGTTCTGAATGGTTGTGGTATAGCGAAGTTTTCAGTCATTTTATTATTATCCGCTACGGCTTCTTTTGAGAAAAAAGCCACGACAGCAGTTCCGGCTCGGCAAATGCATTGATCCAGCTATCATGCCCCACACCCGGGTATTCCGTATATTTCACTTTGGCGCCTGTTTTTTTGAGCGCTTCCACCATTACCCGCGAGTTTTCCGGCGTTACTACCTTATCATCATCACCATGGAAAACCCAGATAGGAAAATCTTTACCATAACGCCCGACGCTTTGCGGGTTCCCTCCTCCGCAAATGGGAAACGCAGCTGCGAATAACCCCGGTCTTCTCCACAATATTTCAAACGTGCCAAAACCGCCCATCGATAGTCCACCGATGTAGATCCGGTCGGTATCTACAATGCCGCTGTTGATCAGGGTATCAATAAAGCTCATTACCAACTGCAAAGGTTTACCGGGCGGCACATCCACCGGGAAGCTGAACTGTCCGGCGCTGTCCCTTTTCCGGATGCGTACACTCCAGGAGGAGTCTTTGGGGCATTGGGGGAACACCACGATCGCCGGAAAATTTTCGCGGTTGGCAGAATCCAGGAAGAGATCTCCACCCCATTTCAATTGCGACTCATTATCATCTCCCCTTTCTCCCGAACCATGAAGAAACACCAGCAGCGGATATTTTTTGTCCTGGGAAAAATGTGTGGGCGACAAAATGCGGCAGGCAAGGGTATCATCCCCCTGTAAAAACAATTGACGTTCGTATAACTCCATATCTGCTTCCTGAGCCCGTAAAACTCCGGGCAGAAAGCTACCAAAACCAATAAGGGCCAGCAGGGAAAAATTTCTGAAACTATTGTGAAGGTTGTTCATAACAGAAAGATACGAAGTTGTTTTTAGAGTTTTGAATTACTTTTGCAGCAGTCTCATAACTGGCAGAATGAAAAAAATAGACTGGTACATCCTTAAACACTTTATTCTCACCTTTTTCTTCTGCATCATCCTGTTTACCGCCATATCCGTGGTGGTTGACATTAGTGAAAAAACAGATGATTTCGCCCGGGCAAAGCTATCGGCAGACTTTGTAATGCGGAATTACTATGTGGGTTTTGTTCCTTTTATCGTATCCTTTCTTTTTCCGCTGTTTACTTTTATCGCGGTCATTTTTTTCACATCCCGCTTGGCCAACCGTTCCGAGGTGATCGCTATTCTGGCCAGCGGCACCAGCTTTAACCGGTTCTTACGGCCTTTTATTTTCGGAGGCATTTTGTTGGGAGCCATGTTATGGTATGGCAACCGGAGTATCGTTCCCCAGGCCAATGCCATACGAACGGATTTTGAGCTCAGGTATACCAAGGGAGACAGGGGAGGGAACAGCTACCGCTCGGCTATCTATATGCGTATAGACTCTTTTTCCTATTGCGGCATCCGTTACTATGACACCGTTGCGAGAAGCGGCTCCGGCTTTTTTATGGACCGCCTGCAGGACAACAAGGTCGTGTACAATTTAAGGGCCGATAATATTTCGTGGGATACCAGTGTCCGTAAATGGAAGTTGAACGGCATCATAGAACGGACCATGGATGGTATAGAGGAGGAAGTGAAACGGGATACCATCCGCCGGCTGGATCTGCACTTTACACCGGACGACCTCAAAAAGGATGAATATGTCAAAACAAGATTAACCACACCAGAGCTGCGTGATATGATCGCGATGGAACGATTGCGGGGCGCGGAAGATATCAATGACATGGAAGTGGAGCTGTACCGCAGGGATGCTACACCTGTTACGGTGGTGATACTGACATTGATTGGCGCTATCCTGGCTTCGCGGAAGATCCGTGGCGGCAGCGGCATTCACCTGGCGGCCGGCTTTGCCATTGCTGCCGTCTTCATTCTCTTCGACAGGTTTTCAACCATATTCAGTGTGAAAGGCGACCTGCCACCTCTGATCGCTGCCTGGCTGCCCAACGTTATTTTCGGCATACTTACCTATTATTTGTACAGGCGGGCCCCCAAATAGTGATATAGGAAAAATAATACCTGAAAACCTCTTTTTTTCAAGGCTCTTATACCTGTTTTGGTTAACTTTAGCGCATTCTTTAACCGAAAAGGAACTCAATATAATATGGCTAATATCAAGGAACGGTTTAAAGCAAAGGCAGAAGAGTTATCAGCGGAAATAAAAAAGATGCTGCAGGAGCATGGCAACAAAGTGATAGGAGAAGTGCAGCTCTCTCAAATTTACCAGGGGATGAGGGGAATGACGGGTCTTGTGACCGAAACATCTATTTTGGACGCGCAGGAAGGGATACGTTTCAGGGGATATTCCATCCCGGAATTACAACAAAAATTACCCAAAGCACCCGGCGGATCCGAGCCGTTACCGGAAGGACTGTTTTACCTGATGCTGATCGGCGAATTACCCACTGAAGAAGACGTTGCGGAGATCACCAACTCCTGGCAGCGCCGGTCGCATGTGCCCAAGCATGTTTTCGACGCCATAGATGCTCTTCCGAAGCATACCCATCCTATGACCCTGTTTGTGGTGGGAGTAATGGCATTGCAGACCGAAAGCATTTTTGCCCGCAAATACGCGGAAGGGATCAATAAAAAAGATTATTGGGACGCGGTGTTCGACGACACCATGACGCTGATCGCCCGTTTGCCGAGAGTTGCAGCGTATATCTACAGGAGAAAATACAAAGATGATACGCATGTTCAGCCGGATGGCCTGCAGGACTGGTCCGGCAACTTCGCGCACATGCTGGGCTTCGGAGACGAAAGCTTTAAGGAGCTGATGCGTTTGTATATGACCATCCATGCCGACCACGAAGGAGGAAATGTATCCGCGCATGCTACCCACCTGGTGGGTTCTGCGCTGAGCGATCCCTATTTGTCATTTGCCGCAGGTATGAACGGGTTGGCTGGTCCGCTGCACGGTTTGGCCAACCAGGAGGTGATCAAGTGGATATTTGAAATGCGGGAAGAGCTGGGTACAGAGCTCCCGTCGAAAGAGCAAATTGAAGGATATGTAAGGAAAACGCTGAATGAAGGAAAAGTGGTGCCGGGATATGGACATGCCGTATTGCGTAAAACAGATCCCCGGTTTGAAGCCCAGATGGAGTTTGGCAAAAAACATATGGCAGACGATGCGTTGGTAAATGTGGTCTGGCGTGTATATGAGGTAGTGCCGGAAATATTAAAAGGACTGGGCAAGGTAAAAAATCCCTGGCCAAATGTAGACGCGCACAGCGGGGCCTTACTGGTGCACTACGGGCTGGTAGAATATGAGTTTTATACCGTACTGTTTGGCGTAAGCCGCTCCCTGGGTGTGTTGGCCAGTCTTTGCTGGGACAGGGCGCTGGGGCTGGCAATAGAAAGACCTAAATCTGTTACCACAGCTTCCGTGAAAGAATGGTTGGAAGGAAAAGGCGAGATCTGGGGAGACTAAAAAAGCACGTAAAGATCTAATTACTGCAATTGCCGCAAACCAAAGGGCTGCGCAATTGCAGTTTTTTGTTTGTTATAAATGATAAATGGTTAATGAAGAGAAGCGGCACCATTAACAATTGGTAATTATGAAAGAGAATATAGTTAAAACCAAAACTTTGGGTTTGCAGTTCGTATAGTGAAGCTGTATCAATATTTTTATGACCAGAAAAAAGAATTTGTTTTATCTAAGCAATTACTTCGCTCGGGAACAAGCGTTTGTGCAATGGTTCGTGAGGCAGAACACGCTGAATCAAAAATTGATTTTAAGCACAAAATGAGTATTGCCCAAAAAGAGATCAATGAAACTATTTATTGGCTGGAGCTTTTGCAGGCGACTGATTATCTGACAAATGAATAATTTGAATCACTGAATAATGAAGCTGTTGAAATCATCAGGCTTATTACGTCTATTATTATAACAGTCAAAACCAATATTAAGAATGGTTAATTAATAAAGAGAGATCCATTAACCATTAACCATTGATAATTATAAATATGCCGGACAACAAATACCAGGAATATAAAGACTACATGTACAGGATAGCGGATGTAAAATATGCGGCCGCGGTTTTACAATGGGACCAGGAAACCTACCTGCCGCCCAAAGGAGCATCTTTCAGGGGACAGCAACTGGCAACGCTCAGCGAACTGGCGCATGAACTGTTCGTAAAACCTTCCTTCGGAGAGCTATTACAGGAGCTTGCAGAAGACAAATCGCTTACTCCTGATCAACTGCGTAATGTGCAGCTTACGCTGGAAGACTACAGGAAGAATGAAAAATACCCTTCGTCTTTTGTTCGTAAAATGTCTGAAGCTACCAGCGCTGCCTATCATGCATGGATAAGCGCCCGGAGGGAAAACAGCTTTGCGGTATTTGAAAAGCCTCTCAATGACCTTCTCGTGCTGAAGCGGGAAGAAACACAACTGCTCGGCTTCAAAGAGCATCCTTATGATGCATTGCTTAACGAGTTTGAAAAAGGAGCGACCGTTTCCTGGCTGGACGGTCTGTTCGGGCAGCTCAAGCCACTGCTGAAAAACATGCTGGCGGAAGTGATGGAAAAGCCGGCGCCTGACACCGGTTTCCTTCATCAGCATTTTGATAAGGATGCGCAGTGGAAGTTCGGGCTGGAGATGCTGCAGCTGATGGGCTTTGATTTTGAAGCCGGGCGGCAGGATATTTCCGAACACCCGTTTACTACCAACTTTAATTGCCGGGATGTGCGGGTAACCACCCGGATCGATGAAAACGATTTTTCGTCTATGACATGGAGCTGTCTGCACGAAGGAGGGCATGCTCTCTATGAGCAGGGGCTACCCCCCGACCAGTATGGGTTACCCCTGGGAGAGTTCTGCTCCCTGGGCATACACGAATCGCAGAGCCGCTTATGGGAAAACTGTATCGGCCGTAGCCTGCCCTTTATAAAGCATCTCATGCCGGTAGCAAAAAAGTATTTCCCTGCGCTGGCAAATGTTGACGCCCACCAACTGTTTGCCGCGATAAATATAGTGCAGCCCTCGCTTATCCGGACAGAAGCAGATGAGCTGACCTATCATTTTCACGTTATCATACGATTTGAGATCGAGAAAAAGCTGATAGACGGCAGCCTGCATGTGAAAGACCTGCCCGCATACTGGAACATGATGTATAAAGAGATGCTGGGCGTGGATGTACCTGACGATAAACGGGGTTGCCTGCAGGATATCCACTGGAGCCACGGAAGCTTTGGCTACTTCCCTACGTATACACTGGGAAGCTTATACGCGGCGCAGTTTTTTCAAACGTTAAAAAAACAGGACACAGACGAAAAAACGGAAATGGGTGATTTTTCAGATATACATTACTGGCTGAAAGACAACGTATACCGTTATGGAAGACGGTATACCAGCGAAAAATTGTGCAATAAAATAACCGGGCAACCGTTAGAGTTTAGTCATTTTCAGCGCTATATATCTGAAAAGTATAAGCTTGTTTATCAAACGCCCATATAATGTTTTCCGCTACCTGCCGGCAGGATTGCTGCTGGTTATGACCCTATTGCAATTGGGTTGTCAAAAAATAAAGGAAGACCTGGGAAAGCGTTTTTTGATGAACGCCATGACCAATGGGCGCTGGCTGGTGGATATCTATACCCGGGAAGAGGAGAATGAAACGGCTGCTTTTGAAGGCTACGAATTTCAGTTTACCGAGGATAATAAGGTGTACGCCATTACCGCCTCCGGCGAGCTGAAGGGCACCTGGTCTGCCGACCTTACCGCAAGAACCATTGAGTCGCACTTTCCCGTATCAACCATGCCCCTTATCAGGCTGAATGAAAAATTCAGAGTTATCAATAATACTCCCAGGCTGGTGGAAGCCATCCCGGTTGACGAATCCAAAAATGTTTACCTGAAACTGGTCAAAAAACCAACTGATTGACCCTCCTTTGCGTATTTTTAGGTGTACGGATCCTCTTCCTTTTTGAAAATAACCAACGGATGTAATGATGGCGGGATTTTTACCCCTTTATCAGAAAATGCAATAGTTTTGACCAGGAATCCTGATCCCCTGTTATAAAATAGATTGTTTGAAAAAAGGCATCATTCTTCACCTTATTTTGCTGGGCATTGTAATGCAATCTGTGGGACAAACGCCATCGGCTGGTTTTTCGGCCAGTGTGCTTTCAGGTTGTGCGCCCCTTTCCGTAAGGTTTACAGATGAGTCTTCAGGAAACCCTACCCATTGGAACTGGGAATTGGATGACGGTACACAGCAGCAGCTATCCAACCAACAAAACCCTACGATCTCCTTAACCCGGCCGGGGGTTTATACCGTTACTCTTGTTGTGCGGAATGCAAATGGTGTGAACGCTGTAACAAGAACGGACTATATTACGGTCTTTCCTTCTCCTTCCGTAAACTTTTCAGCGGATATTACAACCGCCTGCCTGCCTGCCCGGGTGCAATTTACCGGAACGGCTACTGCCGGGGCCGGTACCATTGAAAGCTGGGCATGGGATTTCGGTGACGGGAATACATCTACAGCGGAGAACCCCGCCCACACCTATGCCGCAGCGGGGTGGTACAACGTATCCTTAGCTGTTACCAGCAGCACCGGCTGCTCTGCGCGCAGGGTCGTTTCGCGCTACATACGTGTGGTCAGCGGCATAGCGTCCGATTTCAGCTATACGCCGCCTGCGAGCTGCAATGGACCGTTTTCCATACCCTTTGCCAACGCGTCTTCCGGGCCCGGAACCTTATCCTATCTCTGGGATTTCGGTGACGGGCATACGGATACTGCGCGCAATCCGTCCCATATTTTCGATGCAGGCGGCAATCATAATGTAACACTCACCACCAGCAGCAGCTTTGGCTGTAGCAGCCAGTCTACCCTGCCGGTGACCATACGTTCTTTCGTTACCGGGTTTACCCATCCCGATACAGTGTGCATCAACCAGCCTGTTACTTTTCAAAATACTTCAGAAGCAGGAGTTGTCACTTTTAACTGGCGGTTTGGTGATGGCAGTGGCTCTGCAACCGAGGAAAGCCCTGTAAAAAGATACCCGGCTGCCGGTGTGTACCAGGTAACCCTTGTAAACCGCTTTGCCAATTGTACAGACTCTGTTATAAGAACGATAGTGGTAACGGGCGCCCCACCGGTTGATTTTACTTCGATTAATAACTTTGGCTGCGGACCTTCGTACCCTGTAGATTTTCAAAGCAATGCTTCTTCTGCGGTAAGCTGGCAATGGGATTTCGGTGATGGAAATGTTGCTGTCGCGGAAAACCCCTCACATACGTATACCAATGCCGGTAACTATACCGTGTCGCTGACCATTACAACTGCAGGCGGCTGTCAGAATACGGTCACGAAAGCCAACGTTGTCCGCATAACGGCGCCTTCCCTGGATATAAGCAGTTCGAGGACAAGCGGGTGTGCGCCGCTGGGCAATGTTAACTTTACGGCCAGCGGCAACGTATTACCCGCTATAGCCTCCTACCACTGGGATTTTGGCGACGGAAATACCAGTACTGCGGCAACTCCTGCACACCATTATTCGGGAGCAGGTATTTTTGATGTCAGCCTGACAGTGGTCACCACCGGTGGCTGTACACTCTCCCGCAACCTGCGGATCGTTTCGGGAACCCCACCCGTTGACGTGGATTTTACTGCTGTAGGCAGCGGTGTCTGTGCTTCGGACCCGGTGCGGTTTGAAGCTACGGCAACAGGAGCCGTCACTGAATGGATCTGGGTTTTCAGCGATGGTGATACCGTTGCCGCACCCGTTGCCGGATACGAACACCGCTTTTCTGATTTCGGATCTGTAGGAGCAACACTGGCGGCAGTTCACAACGGCTGTCCTTCGGCGCCCGTAACAAAAAATAACCTGCTGACCCTGGAGGCCCCGGCCGCCAACTTCGGGTTTGTACTGGATTGCGACAACCGCCTGGCAGTAACCCTTTCAGACAGCTCTATGGTGGATGCCGGCATAAGCTACCGGTGGGATTTCGGCGATGGTACCGGGTCCGATCTGGCCATTCCCGCACCACATGTGTATGCTGCAACAGGAGATTACACCATCCTGCTGGAGCTTACCAGCGGAACCTGCACCAGCAGGGTCAGCCGCAATATCGATCTTACGCCGCTGGATAGCACATTTACGCTTTCCAGGGATATTTTATGCAAGCACGAAGCTGTGACATTCACGGCCACCGAGGAGAGCATTCATGTGCGGGACTTCCGGTGGTCCTGGGGAGGTAACCCGGCTTTTACAGGTGATAAGATAATGGACACTGCCTTTCATACCGATGGCGATATCCCGGTGACGTTGTATGTACGGGACCATTCCGGATGTACGGTACAGAGTACACAATACGTAAAGGTTACGGGGCCTACCGCCGCATTTTCACCGGCGGTTTTGGCCGGCTGTCGTGATAACCCGGTGAGCTTTAACGATGCTTCCGTATCGGATGTGGGCATTGCCACCTGGACCTGGGATTTTGGAGATGGCGCTACGCAGACGCTGAACGCAGGTCCGTTCAGTCACCGGTATACAGATACCGGCAGTTATGTAGTTCGTCTATCCGTTACAGATATAGCCGGCTGCGTGGATGAAAATGCTGCAAGCAGCACGATCCGCATCAGCGGACCTACGGCTTCTTTTTCGGCAAACGATACCAGGTTTTGCCCCGGCACGCCGTTGATCTTTCAGAATACGTCACAGGGAACCGGCCTGACATACAGCTGGGATTTTGGAGACAGCCAAACCTCAACAGAAACCACGCCCACCCATGCTTTTGATGCGGGTCTGTATACAGTGAAATTATTGGCTACAGATGATATTGGATGCCGGGATTCCCTGGTGCGGACAGACTATATTGAGGCAATTCCGCCGGTAGCCGCTTTTGATGTGGAAGACAGCACTTCTATATGCCCTCTGCTTGAGGCGAAATTTATGCACAGCTCACAAAATTATTCGTCATTGTACTGGGAGTTTGGCGATACCTTCCACTCCACCCAGGATGCAGGTGTTGTAAGGCATTTTTATGACGATTACGGAAGCTATAACGTTCGGTTACTTGCCTACGGCTATGGCGGTGGCTGCGCAGATACGGCCGCGTTTACGGTAAATGTTTATAATCCTAATTCCTTTACCCGGTTCGATTATAGTGTTGATCCCTTCTACTGCAATGAGCATACGGTAAACTTCCTGTTTGAAGTACCGCCCGATACCCGTTACCGGTTCAATTTCGGTGACGGTGCGGTAGACTCATCCGGGGAGAACAGCTTGCAGCACACGTATGATTACCCAAGGACCTATCGCCCTTCCGTTTTCCTGCAGGATGCAGTGGGTTGCCAGAGTACCGTTAACGGTCCGCACCTTATTGATATCCGGGGCGCAGTGCCGGCATTCAACCTGGACAGAAGAAGTTTTTGCGATGCCGGCACGGTATCGGCCACCAATTTTACGGTGAGCAGCGAACCGGTCACCTCCTGGGTGTGGAATTTCGGAACGGGTACTGATATCACCATAAGAGATCCTTATACATTCACTTATGATGGTCCGGGCTTATACCCCGTTTCGCTGACGGCTACTACCCGAAGCGGGTGTACGCAAACCTATACGGATACCGTGCGGGTTCCCCGCACCCCGCAACCGGTGATCTCTCTGGAAGATATGACCTGTGCCGAAAGACTGCTAAACCTTAACGGTAACCTCGCTTATCCGGATACGGCTATTCACTGGAGCTGGAACTTTGGTGACGGCAGAACATCTGCCGCGCAGAATAATGCCATTCAGTACCCCAATCCCGGTACTTATAATATTGCTGTCTCTGCTGCTAATTTCCTGGGATGTACCGGCAATGCCGTTCACTCCCTGGAAGTAGCCCCCCTACCTGTAGTTGCTACCCAGTCTGCGCAGATCATTGTCAGCAACGAAGTGGAATTGCCGGTTACTTATAGTCCCGGTGTGGTAAGCTATGCCTGGACGCCGCCCGGTGGGTTGAGCTGTACGGACTGCCCACATCCCGTGGCACGGCCCCAATTTACACAAACCTATACGGTGACGGCCACGGATAACAATACCTGCACTGCTACGGCTGAAGTAACCGTGAGTGTGGTTTGTACCAATGAGAACTATTTTGTTCCCAATACCTTTTCTCCCAATGGCGATGGAATGAATGATGTGTTTTATCCCAGGGGACGCGGACTGGCCAGGGTACAGTCTATGCGGGTATTCAACCGCTGGGGACAACTGGTATTTGAACGGAAAAATTTTATGGCAAATGATCCCTCTTCAGGCTGGGATGGAAAAATGAGAGGACAACCGCTGCCGTCAGACGCATATGTATACGTGATTGAATTTGTATGCGACAATGCAACGGTCATTCCTTTTAAGGGTAATATAACTTTGATAAGATAACCGGTGTGTAAGATGCGAAAAACAGTAAAAAAGATCTGTAGCTGGCTGACCCTGTTGGTTGGCGCTGCGGCGGTGACCGTGCAGGGGCAGGATCTGCATTTTTCGCAGTATTTCGAAACACCCATACTCCGGAACCCTGCTCTGGCAGGTATATTTGAAGGAGATGTACGTGTACAGACCGTATATCGCAACCAGTGGGCCAGCGTAACAACGCCTTACCAGACTGCCTCTTTGAACGGGGAGTATAAATTCCCGGTGGGTAACAGCAACGACTTTTTGACGGCCGGATTGCAAATGATGATGGACAGGGCAGGCACGGTAGCACTTACCACCACGCACCTGATGCCGGTGCTCAACTACCACAAGTCGTTAAGCGATGCTACCAACAGCTACCTTTCGCTGGGATTTATGGGAGGGATGGTTTCCCGCAGGCTGGACCGTTCTAAAGTAACCACCAACAACCAGTATATAGACGGCTTTGGCTACAACGGCTCTTTACCGGATGGGGAGTCGTTCGGGAATAACTATGCTTATTTTGATGCAGGGGTTGGACTGAGCTACAATGCCTCTTTGGGGAACAGCAAAGACAATAATTATTATGTGGGCCTGGCATATCACCACTTCAATAAGCCGGCCAGCGCATTTTACAGGAACATACAGCATTTTCCCAAATGGGTAGCCTCCGCGGGGCTGAGAACCACCATGGGCGAAATGGCGTATATCACTCTTTCTGCTGATGCCAGTCTGCAGGGGACGGTTGCCGGGCGCGTGCACCAGGTAATAGGCGGCGCTATGTATTCCCGCAAGCTGGATGATATGACGCACCCAAACTACCTGCTGCACCTGGGTACCTTTTTACGGTGGAACGACGCCATCATTCCCGTGATAAAGCTGGATTACAACCGGTTTTCTTTAGGGTTCAGTTACGACATGAATATTTCGCAACTGCGCACCGCCAGCCAGGGAAGGGGCGGATTTGAGTTTT
Source organism: Chitinophagaceae bacterium (assembly GCA_037190885.1). GTDB lineage: Bacteria > Bacteroidota > Bacteroidia > Chitinophagales > Chitinophagaceae > Agriterribacter. The sequence continues at coordinate 23,791 of JBBCJQ010000017.1, read as the reverse complement.
CCCTGGCATACCGGGATTTTTTAGGAACCGGCAGCTCCACCAAAGATATTCCCCGCTGCCCGCGTTTTTAGAGTTGCTTTTTGCCTGCTGGCTATAGTTTGCTGAGGCTCTTTGGCAAAAGGGTTCGGAATTTTAAAAACCTTATTACATTAGTAACCGGCCACCAGGACCGTCGTTCCACCTTATTACCTTATTAACCATTTATCTTTTCTTACATCCATGGTATTTGCAACATGTACAGATAAGCTGATTTCCAAAATCCAGGCGGAATGGTGGGGATGATCCATGGGTACCGCTGAAGGTAATAAGGTGAGCTTACTGCATAGGTATATTATTAAGGTCAATAAGGTTGCTCTCTTTCATCCTATACTGGTTTTATATTCGGCATCTTCAAATAACTCCGTCGGGCATCATGTTATATCAGACAGATTTTTCCCGGACAACAGTGGTTCCGGACCCTATATTATGTTCCCGCTGCCCATAGACAGGGTTTGAACCCAATATTCGTGTATTTCGCGCCCCGGTTACGGTAATTTTTGTACCTTGATGGTAGCATTAAACCTTATCAACATGAACACCAGGCTAATCGCACTGCTGGGCAGCGTGCTTATTATTGCCCATACGGCATCCCCGCAATCTTATTTTTACAACAACAGGTACTACGATAAAGACCTGTTATATGAACTAAATGTTTCTGCAGGCGGCATGAACTGTCTTACCGACCTGGGTGGCAGAAGCGGCCCCGGAAAAGGATTCATCAAAGACCTTAATATCGGTCATACACGTTTGACCGCCGGTTTCGGCGCCGGGCTGATCTATCGTTATAAAACCGGTATACGGCTTGATCTGAATGCCGGCACCTTATATGCCAATGACAACATATTAAAAGACGATGCGTCGGAAGCCCGCATGCGTTACCTGCGTAACCTGCATTTCAGGAGCACGGTACTGGAGTTGCTGGTTATAACGGAATGGTTTCCGCTGGCAATGCTTTTTACAGCGGGTCACGAGGGTGCACCTCGTTTTGCCCCGTACATGATGGGCGGCGTCGGACTTTTCTACTTCAACCCGCAGGCAAACCTCAATGGTATCTGGATAGACCTGCGGCCTTTGAGAACAGAAGGGCAGGGCTTTCACGAATACCCGGACAGGAAGCCATATACGCTGACACAGGTGAACTTTCCGGTTGGCATTGGTCTGAAATACGAGCTGTCTGCCCTGTTTAACCTGAAGCTGGAAATACTGCACCGTATTACTACCACGGATTACCTGGATGATGTGAGCACCACTTACATCCATCCGGCTTTATTCGGCAACTACCTGGATGCACCCGGCGCCGGTCTGGCGGCGGCGCTGTATGACCGGCGCGCGGGGTTGAATGTACAATACACTGCAGCACCCGGGGCTATACGGGGCAGCAGTAAAAGAAATGATGCATATTTTTCGGTGATGCTTAAGCTGAGCCTGGTGATCGGCAGAACGCGCAGGTAACCGTATTATATATTAAAACCCGGTATCATTTACTGAACCGGGTTTACCTTAACCATTCTTAATGTCACCTTAACCGTTTAGAACTGTAGACTGTTTAAAATATTTTTCGTCTGAATTATATATAAAAAAGCAGGAGCCGTTTTTTATAACATCAATTACCGCTTTATTGTCTTTGGTGGGTAAAGCAGGGCAACCAAAGCTTCTGCCCAGCATACCGTGTGACCGGAGGTAGTTGTCATTGGCATATTCCGCTCCATGCACCACTATGTTCCGGGTCAGGGCTTTGTCATTTATATTTTTCTCAACACCCTGTAAACGCATGGAATAGCCGTTGGATCCGACATAAGAATTTTGAGTGATGTAAAATCCAAGGCTGCTTTTGTTGGATGCCATCACATTGGAAAAATGCCGGGCATATTCCAGTCCGGAATTTTTACCGTGCGCCACCCGGGTGTTGAACCGTAAGGCCACGTTTTTCAGATCAATCACATACAATCGCTTTTCTTTTGAAGACTTCGAAAAATCCACGATGGTTAAAAGGCTGTCATTATTAAGCTTTCCGGAACCTGCAAGTTTGCTGAAGCCTTTCAAAGCCAGGTCCAGCACTTCTTTTTGAAGCCCGAGGTCTTTCAACCCGGTGGACTCATACAGCCTTCCTGCAAACATTTCTTTCGACTCTACCTTCAGATCTTCCGGCAGATAATACACCATTAACGGTAAAACAGGAGGAGTGGCCTTTTTGTTTACAGTAGCCGCAATGATAGCAGGCAAAAGCAGTAATAGAAAGACAGTTTTCTCTGTCAGGTTACGGATTTTCATGATACGGATTTTGAAGTCTTTTTATAAACGGGGTTATTGATATCATATTGTAATTTATGCAACCATTTACCCTGCCTCAAAAGAACCGGGTCATACCACCTGCTTTCGTGGTAATCAGCCGGTTACGGGCAAATTGCGCCGGCAGCCCGGGATTTGGTTAAAATGTTTTGATATAAAATAAAAAAAACAGCAAAAACTACACCGTTTTCATCTTTTTCAGGATATTACTCATATCTATTGTAATGGTATTGATCATCTCAAACTGATCTGTGATGGTCTTAAACCCTGACAGTTGTTTGCGAACCTCGCTTTTTATTCCCTGCTCCAGCTCTGTCAGCCTTTGTTTCAGCAGGGTTTGCACCCAATCCCGTATGGTAATGAATTCATTGCCTTCCTTTGTTTCTCCGGTAATATCCTCTTCTCCAGACAGTATATTGATGGTGGACTGCATTTTTTTCTCTATAAGCCGCACCACCGGCTTAAATGCTTCAGAGTGATACCGGGGCGCCAGCAGTTGAGAGTAAACACCCAGGCTGGCTATGTGTGAGGTCAACATATGATTGCTCACCACCAGTTGATGCAGGAGCTCAGGGTGCCGGGCCTTGTTCTTCGGCTCGGACAGCAGGCGTTGAAACGCGTCTGAAAGGTTGGCCAGTGCAACATAGGCATCCTTGCGGCAGACCTTATACTGCAGCATGTCAGGCTGCACACCATAAAAGGCCTGGCTGACCACTGTAAAATAGCGCAGGTTGGTCTCCATCAGCTTTTTTATCGGGTTGTCTATCTGATCATACTCCCATTTGGGTAAAAAAAGCAGGCTGCTGGTAAATGCCAGGGCAGACCCTATCAGGGTATCGATCACCCGGTCATGTGCCAGGGACTGAAAGTCTGCCGCATGGAAAAAGTGAAACGAGATCAGCACATACAGGGTGATCCCGATCACGCTGACCATATAACGTATCTGCAGGAAGGAATACCCTATTACCATGGAAACGGCCATGCACGCAAACAATACCGATTCGTTATGAATAAAATAGAGCAGTAAAAAACCGATACCAACACCCGCCAGCGTGCCGGTAAGCCTGTGCGCGTTCCTTTGCTTACTGATGCTGTAAGCGGGCTTGAGGATGGTGACAACGGTCAGCAATATCCAGTAGCTGTGACCAAAGGGGAACAACTGGGCTATCAGGAACCCCATGAGCATACAAAGGCTGACACGGAGTGCATGCCGGAATACATTCGATTCCAGCGTTAAGTTTTCCAGCAGCAATTTGGGGTCCACCTCCTGCCGGGAAACAAAGCCCGAAACATCCGGCTCCGGGCCGGCTTCTTTGCTTACCTCGCTGCTGTAAGTGGCATACCGGTGCAGCTTGTTGATCCTGATGGCGATCTCCTTGATGGAGTTCAATACATGACGAAGAGCTATATACCCCTCTATATTGGCAGGACTGATATTGCTATCGCGGTAGGTGACAAAGTATTCCTCCGTCTCCCTTATCATATCATCCAGTTCCCGCTTCCCACGGTAATGGATACCGCTTTGCACCACCAGCCCGATTTTGTCCAGTTCGTTTCCTGTCTCAACGATCAGCAACCGGAACCGCTCCAGCAGATCTCCGCCATCAAAATACCGGTGCAGGAATTTGTAATTCTGTTGCGAAGTCATTACATGCTCAAACAGGTCAACCGAATCCAGGAACATCATCAGCAGGATGCGTCCCTTGGTGGTAGAGTCTTTTGTAAACCCCCTGGCCTTGAAGAGCATTTCGCGCAGTTGCTCCTGCTGGTTGTGGATCGTAACCTGTATGGGCAGCAGCTCATCATATACTTCATCATAGGATGCACCCTGCTTATAGAGCTTGGCCTTCACCCTGATGTAGGAGCCGGTGGCGATAATACATTCGCCCAATGCCTGTTCGATCAGCTTATAAGGGCGGAGCGAGTAAAGCAGCAGGCTGAGCAACATATACCATATGCCGCCGGCAAGCATGAACAGGGCATCCTGCAATACCCGCTCTTCCTTATGCACATCAATGTTGATCACCATTACAATAACGGCGATCAATCCGATAGCGCCGGCCCTGTTGCCGTACACGGATATGAGCGAAAGAAAAAAGCTCAGCACGGTAAGCTCTACTGCCAGCAACCAGGGGTAATGTCTTGTAAACCCGATGAGCAGCGCCACCAGGAAGTTGATGCCATTGCTGATAAGCATGCCGTTTCGCCTGTGGTGAATGGGGCCGGGAGAATCGGTAAGGCTTACCATCAGGGCTCCCAGGGGCATGGCAATGGCTATAGTAAGCCACCCGTATTTATACAGGATGAATGCCGGGAGCAGCGCGCCGATGGTGATGCGCAATCCCTTTGTAAGATACTGACCGGTAACGAACTTTTTGAAATCGTTTATATAGTCCTTACCAGAGAAGAACTCTGCTATTGGCTGCAAAACTCAATATTATTAAAAGTTTAATGGCAGCAAAGTTAGTGATCAATTTACAGAGGGGCACCTGTAAGAAGTGAGCGTAAATGCCAGTCCTACCTCAGCTACCACGTAGGCGTCCAGCTGCTTATTAAAACCTCTTTGTCTTCCTTTGGTCCCGATCCTGATACCGTCGCCGGTTTCGTAGGACCTGTCCTGCAGCAAATACCAGGCGGTAGGTGTATTGTCCGGGAGCGTTTGGGCAAAAGCATCAGGTGCATAGTAACCGCTCACATCATCCAGGTAATCGGTGTTGGTAAAGCGGTAAGCTACCTCAAATGAAAGATTGATATTAGGAGCTACATTGTATTTTATGCCCATACCCAGTGGAAAACACAGGGCTACAGCGCTATAGGGTCTGCTGCCGGGATACACTGCCGATCCCTGTCCTTCTGTGCCCAGCGGCCGCAGGAAATATTTTCTGCCGGCAAGGTATGCATAGGGATCGTAATTGAATGCGCCGATACCCAGGGTTACATATGGTGTGAAGCCAAATCCCGGCTCACCCGGAACAAAACGCATAAAGTTGAAATCGCCCTGGATGGTCGCTTCCCACATGTTCGTATTAAAGCTCAGGTTGCGTCGCTTTTGAAATTCATTATCGCTGTAAATATCAGAATATCCCAATTGAGCATAGTGCAATCCCAGGCGGGCGGCTATATATTCTCCAAACTGCTTGCGAAAGAAAACACCCACCGCAGGCTTGGGACGGTTGAGCTGCGCCCTGGTATTCAGGTCTCCAAAGTAGTGGGCGGCACCAACGGTAACGCCAAACTCTCCTTCCTGAACCACACCATCCGCTATTTGTGCATTAACGGGTACGTATACCGCCACCAGGATCAGCAGTGCTAGTAATTTCCTCATTAAATGGAATTTAACGTAAATATCCTCTATAGCCCGGATTTTTAGTAATGCAAAGTACAAGTTTAACAGTTAATCTCCATGTTATATTGCCCTATTTTAATGAAATATTAAATATTTGACAGATTTCAGATGAACAAATATTTGACTATTTATTATTATAAGTTTTATCCGAAGGCTCTCAACAAAGAGGGTTCCCAACCCGCATGTCGCCAAATCAGTTCCGGGTGTCCAGTCCCCACGACAGTTTGTTGCGCAATGTTTGTAAAAAGCTGTTTTCGTGCAGTCTCACCAGGTTGAAAGAAAAGCGTTCTTTTTTGATGGCTATCTGCACTTCCCTGCCTACGATCTCCTTGCGTGAGTCGAGGGCGCATATGTATTGATCTGCGCGTCCTTCAATTTCAAATGACACAATATTGGTATCTGAAATGATGATGGGTCTTACATTCAGGTTATGGGGCGCCACAGGGGTAATGATAAAGCTGTTGGATTCGGGAAAAACTACCGGGCCATTACAGCTCAGCGAATAGCCGGTTGAGCCGGTAGGTGTTGCAACTATCAGTCCATCCGCCCAATACGTATTCAAAAATTCACCGTTCAGGTAGGTGTGGATCTTGATCATGGAGGAAGTATCTCTTTTATGAATGGCGAATTCGTTCAGCGCGAAAGGTGTATCTCCAAACAGGGGTACACTGGCATCTACGTGTATAAGACTCCGTTTATCAATGATATAGGTTCTCTGGGCCAGGGTGTCTATCGCATTCTCCAGCTCTGTTTTACCTATTTCGGTTAAAAATCCCAGCCTGCCCAGGTTGATGCCCACTACCGGGATGCCCGTATCTTTTATGAGGGTGAGTGTATCCAGTATGGTGCCGTCTCCTCCCATGCTGATGAGGCAGTCAAAGCTCTCGTCCAGGTCGGATGAATCGCTAAAGGTCTCGTATGCATTTTCCGGGAACAAATGCTTTACCTGGTCAAAATAGTCCTGGTAAATGATGGAGGCAGCTTTATGTTTTTCCAGGGCCGCCAGCAACAACAGGAGATCTTCGTACTTTACAGATTCACCGCCCCGGCTATATATTGCAACTTTCATGATTTTCAGGTACCCCGGATTTAGAAGCCAAGGCGACCCTCCAAAAATAACCCCTTTTGCCCTAATTGGTTAAAACTGTATTCCAAAGAAATCACCGCATCATAAATAGAAACAATATCAATACCGGCGCCTCCCGAATACAAAAGCCTGTTGTTTAAGACATTGATACCCGGCAGATTTTTGCTGTATGCATACCCGACATCTCCATATACCTTGGCGTAGAACCGGAAGGGAATGATGCGGTAAGAGCGCGATTTCAGGCCGGTATTAAGGCTTGGTCGCCATACTTCCCTTGAGAAAGTGGCTTTGTTCACCAGCGAAGCGGTACCATCCACAACATAGTTCTCCAGTCCTCTCAGGAAAAGGCTGCCATAGCCCAGCAAATTCCGGTTATAAAACGGTTGTTCAAGAGGCAGCTTCAAATTGGCGAAGCTTTGGGTTGAAAAAAAGTATTTGGGAGACAGTTCCCGATAGGCTCCGGTCCTGGCGGTAAACTCCCACAGGTTCATCACCTTTGTAAAACCCCGTTTCCGGAAACCCACTTCCCACATAAACCCTTTGGTGGGATAGGGTATATAGTTGAGGTCAAAATCCTGGTATTGATAGTGCAATTCGGGGAACGCCGCTCTTTTGCTCTGGTTGCCAAAGTAATCAGGGTTTTGGTGTAATATCGAATCGTTGATGCGAATGATATTATAGGAGAGCCGGACGCTATGCCTTTTGATGTATCCTTCCCGGTGGCTATATCCGACCCCTACCCGCAGGTGGTCCGTTACAAACTCCTGGTCGTTCTTATAGAAAAGCTGCTTATTATTCTCCGTATCATAATTCAGTTCTTTATTCTGTGCGAAGAGAAAATCCAGGACGATCCCGTTCTTCAGTGAACGGTCGAAGTTGGGCGCATTGTAATTGAGCACTATTTGTCTGGAATAACCTGTCAGCAGCCAGATGTTGAGCTTATCATTTCTTCCGCTTACATTGTTGGCGATAAATTTAAGCCCGTAATTTACCCGTGAAAGACTGGCATTGTAATCCTTGATCCACACATTGAAATTACGGTCCACCGGGTTGAAATAGGGTACGGGAAAGTAATACCATCTTTCCTTTACGTCTATAACAATATCGATCGAGTCGTTCACCCACCGGTCAAAGTCGGTTGCCACATCAATAAAAAGCCCGGAATTCATAAGGTTCTTCCTCGCTTCGGGTATGCTTCTGAGTATGGCGGATATAGAGTATTTTCCTCCTTTCCTGACCGGCACTTCCCGGGAAATGATATAGGGGCGGGTCACTTTGTTGCCCGTAATAATGATATCCCGTACTACCAGATATGAAGTTTTAAGAATATCAGCATCTTCATATACCGGCTCATCTTCCCTTTCTGTTTCCTGGGCAACTATCTCAAAACACGAAAACAAGAACGCCACTAACAACAAGTATTTGTACAGCTTCGCCATCAGTTCCTTAGCAAGGGGTCACAGTTTTAGTTTTTTACAGTTAAATCGAATCTGCGCCGAATCTATTGCCTCCTTAACGAATTAAATGTTAAGATAATTCATCAGGTGGTTAAGATTGCTCTGGAGCTCATTCTGATAGAGTTCTTCTCCAAAATAATACCTGATTGTGTATTCGTGACGTTGCAGCGTGGATATTATATCCGATATCTCGGCCTTGTTTATGCGGAGGGATACTATAAGAAGCTGATTTACAGCATCCAGGTGTGTATTTAATTGTGTGATATAAGCATCGTTAGATTCCACAAGTCTGTTTAACTCACCGGCGGAAAAGTCGCTTTTCTCCATCTCCAGTATAATGATACCTCCATTTTCATCAATTCCGCAAAAACCGGCCAGTTGTGTAAAAAGCTCGTCTTCGCTGATAGCGCCCAACAGCTCGTATTGTTCCGACACGACCGGCACCACAGACAGGTGCATATTTTTTGCTACCCGCACCGCCAGCAGAAAGGAATCGTTTTGCCTGACAAAGGGCTGGGGTAAGCTCACTTTTAATTCTTCCAGCAGGGTGTTTTCATCCGTATCCAGCAGCATCTCTTCGCTGGTCAGTCCCAGGTATTTATTATCATCCGCTACAGGCAGGTGAGACACATGGAAATCATTCATCTCCTGTAATGCCGTTCCAACCGTATCACTCAGGTGTAAAAAAGGTATGCTGTTCGATATGAGTTGTCCCGCAAACATTCAAAATGTCTTTGACTTATATACGCAAGTTAACTGGTAACGGTGGCCGGCTCATTTAATTTTGTAAGAAACTCGTGTAAAATCTTGTTAAATTCCTCCGGCACCTCCATCATCGGTGCATGACCGCACTTATCTATAAAATGTAATTCACTATTTGGGATCAGTTTGTTGAACTCCTTCCCCACAAAAGGCGGGGTAATGGTATCGTTGTTTCCCCATACCAGCAGGGTAGGCTGCCTGATCTCTTTCAGTTCTTCACCCAGGTTGTTGCGAATGGCGCTTTTGGCCAGGGCTATTATTTTAATGACTTTTAACCGGTTGGATGTTATTTCAAATACTTCATCCACCAGCTCCTTGGTTGCCATGGCCGGATCGTAAAAGGTAAGCGCGGTTTTCTTTTTAATATACTCATAATCGCCGCGTTTGGGATAGGTGTCTCCCATACCGTTTTCGAACAGGCCGGAGCTACCGGTCAATATTAACGACTTTATATTTTCCGGGTGCTTCAGTATATGCAGCAATGCAACATGTCCTCCCAGAGAGTTACCCAGCAGGTGAACATTTTTATATTGCTTCAGCTCTATGAACTTATGCACGAACTTCTCTATTCCCCCCACCGATGTATGCAGCAAATCCAGTTCCAGCAGGGGTAATACGGGAACCACCACCCTGTAGTGCCTGCGAAAATACTCAATCAGGGGTTCGAAGTTGCTCAGGGCACCGAAAAGACCATGCAACAAGATCAACGTTTCTCCGGAACCTTCTTCGATATATTTAAACTTACCTTCTTGTTTTATCTCGTAACTCATCCTGTTTATACCTCAATTAATTGCTAAAATAAATTTTTTGCTTCAAATGCAATACCCCTGTTTACAAAGAAAAGGAAAAACTTGGAGATTTTCTCTTATTTGAGGGTCCGGCTTCATCATCATGCTGCGGCAAATGGCTTACATTTGAACCGATTTTTTTACAATTTAACTCTTTTGTATGGAATACCGTAAAATGGGAAAAACAGGACTTCAGTTGAGCGTATTGTCCTATGGCAGCTGGGTAACATTTCATAAACAGGTAGACGATAGCCAGGCAGACCTGCTGATGGGTTTGGCATATGACAACGGCATTAATTTTTTTGATAATGCGGAAGTGTACGCACTGGGTGAAAGTGAAAAGCTGATGGGAAGGGTATTGAAAAGAAAAAACTGGGACAGAACCTCTTATGTGGTCTCTTCCAAAGCTTATTTTGGCTGGCGCGGAAAAAACAATAAACCCAATCAAACCGGACTGAGCCGAAAGCACCTGGTGGAAGCCTGTAATGAAGCGCTGCAACGCCTGCAACTGGACTACCTGGACCTGTTTTTCTGTCACCGGCCCGACCCGGCAGTGCCTATAGAAGAAGTGGTCTGGACCATGAACCACCTGATCCAGCAGGGTAAGATACTGTATTGGGGCACCAGCCAGTGGAGTGGCGCCGAAATAATGGAAGCACACCGGGCTGCACAGGAATACAAGCTGATAGGCCCTGCCATGGAGCAGCCTCAGTATAATATGTTTGAACGGTACAGGATGGAGATGGATTACCTTCCCGTTTTTCGTAATGTAGGGCTGGGCACCACCATCTGGAGTCCCCTGGCTGCCGGATTCCTTACAGGAAAATATAACGACGGCATACCCGAAGGCTCCAGGCTGGCGATCGAGGGCTTCGACTGGCTGAAGGACCGGTGGCTGCAAAAAGAAAAAATAGAAAAAGTGCAGCAACTGGGCGCCCTGTCCAAAAAGCTCGGTGTATCGCTGGCATCGTTGGCCATTGCCTGGACCATCCATAACCCCAATGTAACCACCACCATACTGGGAGCCACCAAAAAAGAACAGTTGCTCGAAAACCTCAAAGCACTCGATGTGGCCCGGTTGTTGGATACCGGTGTAATAGAAGAAATTGAAAAAATACTGCAGAATAAGCCTGTGATGGACCTGTCCTGATCAATAAAATGACAACACGGATATTCAAACTTCAGTACTTTCGGGCCACCAAATTATTTTGAACATTAAATTTTAATGACTATGATCTCAACTAAAATTGAAAAAGCGCTGAACCAGCAGGTTTTGCTGGAAGCTGAATCATCTCAAATATATCTTGCCATGGCAAGCTGGGCAGAGGTGGAAGGATACAACGGCATATCCGATTTCCTGTACACACACTCGGATGAAGAGCGGGTGCACATGCTGAAGCTGGTAAAGTTCATTAATGAACGCGGCGGACATGGCATCATCCCTGCTTTATCGCAACCCTCTCTGAAATACAAAGGTGTGCGTCCCTTATTCGAACAGGTGCTGAACCATGAGATCCATGTGAGCGAAGAGATCAACAAGCTGGTGGATATCTGCCTGAAGGAAAAAGATTATACCACGCATAATTTCCTGCAGTGGTATGTAAGCGAACAGATAGAAGAAGAGGCCCTGGCGAGGAGAGTGATCGACAAGCTGAAGCTGATAGGAGACGACAAAGGAGGCTTCTATATGTTCGATCGTGACATCGCTTCCCTCGAAGCTACTGTAAGCAGGGAAAAAAGGTAGGAATTAATTTGAATTGACCGGCAGCCATTTGCCGGTCAATCTTTTTAAAATGATTCCGCATGTGGAAGAAAAAATACCTTCGCTATATACCGCTGGCCACGCCCCTGGCGTCGCTTTTTGGCACTCAGCGTACAAGAGAGATATTTCATATCAATCCTACCATTTTACCCAAAAGGGAGGAAGCAAAGGAAGTGCGGGCATATGCCTTCGACTATAATGCAGAATACGTAAACGAACAGGAGCTGAGTGTCATCAGCGATGGCCTCTCCTTCAGGAACAACAACCGCATCACCTGGATCAATATTGACGGGCTGCGCAAAACGGATGTTGAAACCATATGTACGGAGTATGGCATTCATACCCTGCTGACAGAAGACATCCTGAGCGTGGGACAACGTCCCAAAATGGACGAAGTGGAAGGTATCCTGTTTTGCCTGTTGAACATGCTGTATTTCAACGATACAACCAAAACGGTGGAGACCGAACAGATAAGTATCGCCCTCGGTAATGATTTCGTGATCAGCTTCCAGGAAGACGCTTCCCGTGATGTATTTGATCCGCTGAGGAGCAGGCTGAAATCAAACAGTAAGCTGCGGCAACGCGGCGCCGACTACCTGTGCTATACCATGCTGGACCTGATCGTGGACAATTATTTTATTGTGATGGAAAAACTGGGGGATGAAATTGAACACCTGGAAGAGGAAGTGATCCACAACAGCAATACCCGGTCGCTGGCGCGCATCGCCCAACTACGTAAGGAACTGATCGTTCTCAAACGGAACATTGCGCCGGTACGGGAACTGGTAAACGGGTTCATCCGGAGCGAAAGCGACCTGCTAGAAGACCGTACCACCAAGTATTTCAAGGACGTATACGATCATATTGTGCAGGCCTATGATTTTACCGAGAACTATCGCGATATGATGATGAATATGCAGGATATCTACATCAACAACGTAAACCTGCGGATGAACGAGGTGATGAAAGTGATGGCGATCGTAACCTGCCTGATGGCGCCTGCAACGGTGATCGGCGGTATTTTCGGGATGAACTTCGACGCCATACCCCTGCTGCACAACAAATGGGGCTTCTATATTTCCGTATTTGCCATGCTGGTGATACCCCTGTTTATGTTATATCTCTTCCGGAAAAGAGGATGGTATTGAGTTGGATATAGAGCGGACACCCGATTTATAAAGAGGGTTTCTTATAATTCCAATTAATCGGATGAAGCATACCCAAACCGTCAACCTGATGCGTTAATACGACCTTAATACATTTTTCCTGGCATTTGGTTGGTAATGCTTCAGAGGGAACACATCCCGCCGGCTCTGATGTGCAATCGCTTGTTGTGTAGGAAATACCGCCCAACGCATATAGATCCGTTCCTTTCTGTTTTATTTCAAAGGTAGATTTATACAACTCCCCTGTGAAAACAAGGTAAAACGCATTGTTCTCCAACGCAATAATATTCACATCTGTAAACTGCCCATCTACCCTGGACATTTTAAAAAGATTCGTATTGTACGCGTCAAGCAGTTTTGTTTTGCTGTGGGTCATTTCAATCTGGTCGTCTACAATTTTGCCAACAAGCAATTCCTGGGAAGCGCCGTAATTAGCAAACCCAATTGACAGAACGAAGAATAGAATGAAGAACTTTTTCATACATTAAGCTTTACTGTGTTAAAAAAAGCATTTCCCCACGATCATCCGGTAAGCCTGTTTCGTCGTGGCTATATAGACTACAGGGATTGCCTGCTTACATTATCGATCAATTTATTGAAAGTAAAAAAAATTATTATACATAGCAAGTTTTGTTTTCGACAGTATACATTATTAACAGAGTGTTAAATGAAAACTATATTCTTCTGCATGACAACACCCATATCCTGAAAGACATGTCATGCTGATTTTCATTTACCATATGCACCGGAGGTAAAATTTCCGACAGGGATTCCTGTTTGGCTGAGTCCGGAGAAAAACCTGAGCCGTCTTCTCCGGGGTGAAAATAAAATGCGACCTTAGCAACCGAATCGAGCCAATAAGATCCGGATCACCAAAATCTAAAGCCATGGAAGAGCAACTCAAATTAGGGCCCGGCACCAGACTGCAGCACACACACTATGGGCCCGGTGTTATTGTAGCTGTTAAATATACTACCTATATTATTTCGTTTATTCATCACGGCGTTAAGGAGGTCGATAAAACGGATCCCAACCTGGATGAGATCATAGCCGAGAACGTGTCGGCTGAGGTGGAAACCATTTCGGATGTGGAAAGATCGCTGCTGAAAATACTCCGGTTATGGAACGGCAACAGCGAAGTGGTTTCGCTGGGAGAAAGGTGGCTGGGCGGCACCATGCTGCTGCAGCCGGCAGACCGTTCGCAAAAAGCCAAAGAAGTACCCATTGATGTGTTTTTTCACAAAATAGTGATGCTGCGCGATCGCCTGCGGGTAATGGAACAGCAGATCAATGCGCATAAAAAGCTGACCGATGAAGACAAGGTGAACCTGCAGCAATATATTACCCGCATATACGGTACGCTAACCACTTTTAACGTGCTCTTTAAGGATAAGGAACATTGGTTTGTGGGCGAAAAAGGTTCTAAAGAAGATTAATGCCGGTTTATATTTAATGACTACAATCAAAAATATGCATAAGAAGGTTTTTAGCATTGCGGCGCTCCTGTTGATGGGTTGTATGAGCATACAGGCGCAGCAGTACAAAAAAATTCATGACAACGCGATCGTAATAGACACGCACAACGATGTGCTTTCTACCGCTACCATGGAAGGGTTGAGCATTGAGAAAAACCTGCTGGGTAAAACGCATTCCGACCTGGCGAGGTTCAAAAAGGGTGGGATCGACATCCAGGTATTTTCCGTGTTTTGCGATGAGAAGTTCGGGAAGGATACGGCCTATAAATTCGCCAATATCGAAATTGATTCCCTCTACGCGATCGTTGGCCGCAACCCCGACAAGATGATGATGGTAACAACGCCGGAAGAGCTGCGCCGCGCGGTTGATGAAAAAAAGCTGGGCTGCATGATCGGCGTGGAAGGCGGGCACATGATAGAAGAGAGCCTGGAAAACCTGGAAGCCTTATTTAACAGGGGCACCCGTTACCTGACGCTCACCTGGAACAATTCCGTTTCGTGGGCCAGCTCCGCCAAAGATGAAGCGGCGGGAGAAGCTGTTCAGAAAGGGTTATCGGATTTCGGGAGGTCTGTGGTAGCAAAAATGAACGAGCTGGGCATGATGGTAGACCTCTCGCATGTGGGCGAAAAAACATTCTGGGATGCCATTGCCATCACCACAAAGCCGGTGATACTGTCACATAGCAGCGTGTACAAATTGTGCCCGGTGCCGAGAAACGTAAAAGACGACCAGATAAAAGCGGTGGCCAAAAATGGCGGTGTGATACAGGTGAATTTTTACTCCGGGTTCCTCGATCCGAACTATTTAAAGCGAAGGAGAGAAGTTTTTGCCCGCAGGAAAGCAGAACAGGATTCATTAAAAAACCTGAACATGGCGGATTATGCCATTTCGCAATGGATCGCCAAAAAATATCCCGGGGAATTTGAAGATATCCGTCCGCCTTTTTCGATGATACTGGACCATATAGATTATATCGTGAAGCTGGTAGGGGTGGATCATGTAGGCATCGGGGCAGACATGGATGGTATTGAATCCATGCCGAAGGGCATCAATGGCGTACAGGATTTTCCTAAAATAACACAGGGACTCCTGCAGCGCGGCTACTCCGAAACGGATATCCGCAAGATCATGGGCGGCAATTTTATCAGGGTATTTGAAGCCAACAGCCGGTAGGGGGGCTATCATATGCGGTACGTGGGGACACGCAACGTTTCGCATCCAGATATCTCCGTCATTTTCCGCATCCGCTTCGGCAATCCCGGGGTCGGCTACGCCAGACCCCGGGTGGACGGATGTCACTCCGGGGTCTGCGCAGCGACCCCGGAGGTGTAAAAAGTCCGCATCAGAGTGAAGCAATCTCAAATGTTTAAATCTTTATCATCCAATGAGATTGCTTCGGTCGTTCCTCCCTCGCAAAGACGTTCAACGGGCTTTTTGGTCAGCCCCATAATTTCCGCCGCGGCGAATTCAACACACATTCAAACCACTTCTTCCCGGAGCTTATACAGGCTAAGCGTCGCGGCAATAACGGCATAAGCAGGCGCCAGCACCCAGCCCAGCACCGGCAGGGCATGCATCACGTAAAATACCAGCCCGTTGCCGACGGAAAGTCCTTTGTGAATGCCGATGAACTCTATGCTTTGGTGGGCGGTGAGCTTTTGCCGTTCGCAACTGTAGTCCAGCATGGAGAAACCGAAATAATAGCACTCTGTAAATAAAGCGAACAAAGGACTGATCCAGCCCACCACGGGAATAAACGAAAGTAACAGCAGCGCGATAGAATATACCGTTTGCCAGAACAGGTTGCGAAACGCCAGGGATATGCCCCTCTTCATGCTTTTCCACAGGTCCGCAAAACGGAAAGGAAACTCCTTTCCTTCGATGATCGATTCCGTTTTCTCACTCAGGTATCCAAAAATAGGCGACCCGATGATCAGCCACATATACTTGAACCAGGAGAAATACATCAGCAGCAGGATCAGCCACACCATAATACCACCCAGCGCAAAGAAGAAACCCAGCACGCGGCTGTGCGCATTGTCTACCCAGGCTTTCAGCCCGATCTTAACGCTCAGGAATTCTATTACGAAACTGGCGCTTTTACCGAAGAAGTACAACCCGGTGGCAAACAAAATGGCGTATATGATACCCGGGATGATGATCCATTTCCATAACCTGTTTGCTTTTATAAACTGATGTGCTTTAAAATAAGATTGTACGGCTATAATGATCTCCTTGAGCAAAAGCAACAGTTTTACGTGGAATTAAATAAACTTGTATGCAGAACCGGGTATATTCCAAATCTTCGCTTTGTGCAGGTTTCCGGTCGATGGAGACCTGCCCGACTGCGTCGTTCGGGCGGGTACCGACCGGTAGTGCGCTCTACCGGCGGGTGTCTTTACCCGCCTGCGAAAAATTGAAATATGCCCGCAGAAGTCCTGTTCGATAACCAAACATAAAAAAAAATTATGAATAAACTCCCCTATGATTTTTATAATCGCAGTTCGGTAACCCTTATCGCAAAGGAGCTGTTGGGAAAACTACTGGTAACGGATATCGATGGTATCATTACATCGGGGCGCATTGTAGAGACCGAAGCCTATAACGGGGTGGTGGACAGGGCCTCTCACGCCTGGAACGACCGGCGCACCAACCGGACAGAAGTAATGTACGGGGAACCCGGGCATGCATATGTATACCTCTGCTATGGTATACACCATCTTTTTAACGTGGTTACCAACAAAGCAGGTACCCCGAATGCTGTGCTGATAAGAGCGATGGAGCCCGTTGCGGGCATCGATCATATGCTGCAAAGACGGAATATCTCCTATGCAGGGAAAAACCTGGGCTCCGGTCCCGGCAATGTAGCCAAATCACTGGGTCTGAACACAAAGCATACCGGGTGGAATCTGCTGGAAGACAGCATATACATAGCCGATGACAGCTTCCGGGTAAAAAAGTCGCAGATCATTGCCGGGCCCCGTATTGGCGTGGATTATGCCGGGGATCATGCCCTGTTGCCCTACCGCTTTTTCATAAAAGACAACCTGTATGTAAGCGGTAAAAAGCCGGCTTAAAACTATCCTAAATTTTAGCCCCGGGTGCTATTCTTTTTATTAATGCCTACATTTGCAACGCATGGCGAATTATAATCATGACACCGTAGTGCCTTTCGATGAATCCGGGCTGAGCAAGAAGCAGCAGGTAGCGGAAATGTTCAACCAGGTGGCGGGCAAATACGATTTCATGAACCGCTTTCTTTCCGCAGGCATCGATATCAGTTGGCGGAAAAAGGCGTTGAAAATGCTGAAGAAGGATAATCCCCGTGTAATGCTGGACGTGGCGACCGGAACGGCTGACCTAGCCATTATGGCGCACGGGTTGCTGAAACCAGACAAAATAGTAGGCATAGACATCTCGGAAAAGATGCTGGCAATAGGCCGTGAAAAAGTGTTAAAAGCCGGACTGGATCAGCATATTGACCTGCAGAGCGGCGACAGCGAAGCAATAAATTTTCCCGATAATACGTTTGATGCAGTAACTGTGAGTTTTGGTGTCCGTAACTTTGAGAACCTTGAGCAGGGATTGACCGAGATCAAAAGAGTGCTGAAACCCGGGAGCAAATTATTAGTTTTAGAATTTTCAAAACCCAAAATACCAGGCATAGAACAATTTTACAATTTTTACATGGGGCGCATTGCACCGGAAATGGCTTCTATGGTTTCCAACAACAAGAAAGCATACAAGTACCTGA
This sequence comes from Chitinophagaceae bacterium, assembly GCA_037190885.1. Classification (GTDB taxonomy): domain Bacteria; phylum Bacteroidota; class Bacteroidia; order Chitinophagales; family Chitinophagaceae; genus Agriterribacter. The sequence continues at coordinate 5,865 of JBBCJQ010000017.1, read as the reverse complement.
ACGATTCGATGAAGAAGTTCCCAGATGGAAATGAATTTGTAAATGTTTTAAAAAAAGTGGGTTTCCAACATACGTCATGCAAAAGATTAAGCCTGGGTATCTGCAGCATTTATTGCGGCTCAAAGTAATACTACTGATCATAGTGGTTTTTTGTGCAAAATCCTCGTTTGCGCAGTTGGGGAAACCCTATAACCTTCCCAATCATGATGATAAGCTGTACTATTTCGGCATCATCCTGGGGTATAATACCTCTCACTACAGGATTTCGCATACGCCGGGCTTCCTGATGCAGGACACCATCCAGGCGGTGAACGGACTCAACAGCGGACGGATCCATCTCGGTATTCTGGCCAACCTGCAGCTCAATCATCGCTGGGACATCCGGTTTTACCCGCTGAACCTGATCTTCAGCGAAAAAAAGTTCCGGTACGACCTCAAATACCCGGAAGCGGGAGAGACCTCCCTGGTCAAATCGCAGAACGTGGAATCCATCGTCATGAGCTTTCCTTTGCAGGTGCGACTCAAAAGCGACCGGATCAACAATTTCAGGGTATATACACTGGCGGGCGTAAAATTTGATTACGACCTGGCATCCAAATCCGGTACCACCAATTCGGAAAACCTTCTGAAAGTGAACAAAACCGATTTTGGCGTGGAAGCAGGCATCGGGTTCCAGTTCTTCAGCAAATATGTGATCGTATCGCCCGAGATCAAGATCAGCCAGGGGCTGAACAATGTGCACGCAAAGGATCCAACGCTCCGGTACTCCAATGTTATCGACCGCCTGAGCTCCAGGATGATCATGTTCTCCCTGCAGTTTGAGGGAGGGGGGATACTCTGATGCCAGCCTCACCCTCTTATCCCTCTCCTTCAGAGAGGGACGGTACAACGGAAAAAACCCAGGCTGCATATCTTCCACTTTAGCAATAGAATATAGCCGGACAGGATGGTCACGTCGAGTTCCCTTCGGGAGACTCGGCTGGGAAATCAAAAGTTAGTTCCTAGCCGACGTCTCACAGCCTGGTTGTACAATGGTATAGGAAATCATGTTGTTTCGGGGAAAATATTTCACTGTCGGTACAGAGTACTGGCTGTGGGCTCGGCGCATTGCGATCGGAAAAGAAGCTGCGATCACCCTTCTTACAGCAGCTCTTTCGCGGGGTCCCAGAACAGTTTTTGGAAATCGACGATGGTATCGTTCTTTACCTTTATCCCTTCTTTTTTCAGCAGCTTTTCCATCAGGCCCGGCTCCGGGAAATGTGCTTTGCCTGAAAGCATGCCCATCCGGTTGACCACCCGGTGCGCAGGTACGGGCGGATCGGCGCTGCCGGCGGCATTCATGGCCCAGCCCACCATGCGGGCGGATAATTTGGTACCCAGGTAGGCCGCAATGGCGCCGTAAGAGGTAACCCGTCCTTTCGGCACCAGGCGTACCACCTCGTACACCGAATCAAAAAACGACACGCTGTCTGAGTGAAGGGGTTCTTTTGGCGATACCGCTGTTTTTTTAGCAGGTTTTTTAATTTTAGCCGACATGTGTAGGTGCTGTTTTGGTGATACTGTAGCCAGGTAGTTTTTCGGCATGCCGGGCTTCTACTTCATATTTATTGTTGCGATACCCTTTGCGGAGCGTTTCAAACACGTATTTGCATATAAAGCCGATATACCCGTGCCGGCCGAACTGTTCCACATGCTTTAATTCATGTTTCACCCAGCGTTCGTCCAGCAAAAACTCCCGGCGGGTGGCATTGTGCAGGTAAATGGTTTTGCCCAGCGTAAAAGCCACGTTGTTCACGCCCAGGCACAGCGCGGCGATCCTTGCCCTGAAGGAGCGCTCTTTTATGCGAACTTCTTCGATCGCTATTTTTTTGAGACTTCTTTCCATGCTTTTATGATCTCCTCCGCATGTTGCTTGCTTCTGGGGCGAAGGAATATTTTCCTGATAACGCCCTTTTCATCTATTACAAACGTGGTACGGTGCAATCCCATATACTTCCTGCCGTATAATTGCTTCTCGCCCCATACCCCGTATTTCTCAATAATGGCATGCCGGGGGTCTGCTATCAATGTGAACGGCAGTTCTTGCTTGATACCGAACTTCAGATGGCTTTCCACGGTATCCGGACTCACACCCAGTACCACAAAACCTTCCTTTTTCAGCAACGCATAATTGTCCCGCAAATTACAGGCCTGAACGGTGCAGGTGGGGGTGTTATCCTGCGGGTAAAAATACAGCACTACCTTTTTTCCTTTAAAAGCCGACAGGGCCACTTTCTTTCCGTCCTGGTCCAATCCCGAGAATGCCGGCGCCTTATCTCCTTCCTGTAACGTTATCATCGTTTAAAAATAAATGTTTTTTCGGTTACATTACCGGCCTCATCCTCTACGCGTACTTTCAGCTCATTTTCACCGGGCGGGCATCTTTCGTCGAATATATAAATAAAATTCCTGCCTTTGTCGTTGGTGAACCGGAGCCATTGGCCGTTCAGCTCAGCCCTGAAATTCTTCACCCGCTCCAGGTTGTCTTTTACCGTTATCACCATGCGTTTGGCGGCGCTCAGGTCGGCACTGTCCTGGAACCCTACCGGGATGATCTCCGGTGGCGTTTCATCCACTACCAGTTGAAAGCTGCCGAACTCCCGGAACCTTGCCATGGCCCATCCCTGCTGCCATTCCGGCTTCACCACCTCTTTTTTATTACCGGCAAAGCGCTGCATAACGGTGCGTTCAAACACCTGCTCCGGTATGCCGGAAACGGGCTTTATCCTTACGGTCAGTCCTTCCTGCAGGGGAATGTCCGGGTTGCCGATGGTATGAATGGCTGATATCACCGATTGCAGGAGGGATACCCGCCTGGAATAGCTGATGCGTACCGAATCATATAATCCCCTTTCGGAGATAAAGAATTCCGCATCCTCGCTGCCGTCGCCCACATTCAGCATATGTGGGTAAAACATCTGTCCTGCCTGCGGTGGCGCTGCTACCGCCGGGCCTTTAAATTGAATTTTAAATTTCAGCGAAGCGGTGTTGCCGGCCGCGTCTTTGGTCTCTATCACGATGTCGTGCGTCTTGCCGTCCTTCAGGTCCAGCACCCCATTGCCCCCGGTTTGTTTATAGATGCCGCCTACAAAGCCGGGCAGTTCCGACAGGTGCTGCACGTACGGACCACCGCCGGATTTCAGCTTGTAGTCTATATGCGCGTTCATATACCGGGTGGCGCCGTAAGCGATGCTGTCCATCACAAAGCGGATGACCTGCTTACCGTTTTGCCGCAGGATGCCTTCGTAAATGCCATTCTGATTGGCGGAGCCCGTATGCGTATCAAAGCTGGTCACCGCCAGGCTTACGGAGGGACTGGATACGGTAATAACCTCCGGTGTGGTAACATAACCCTGCGGTGTTTTCTTCACGGCCACCATCCGGGGCGACTGCTCATACACGCTCCGGGTACGATCGTAGATGGCCAGGCGTTGTACGGTGGGCGGAACATTGTCCCGGATACCGAAGCCGAACAGCATCGGGTTTACGTTTATTTCTTCGGCAGTAGTCCTGATCTCGAAATGCAGGTGCGGCCCCATGGAGCCGCCGGTATTACCGCTGAGGGCGATCACGTCTCCCTTTTTTACGGGAAACAGGTCTTCGGGTATCGGCAGGTCTACCGCCCAGGACTCACGGGCATATTGTTGTTCCGTTACATAGTTTTCCAGCGCATCGAAAAATTTGTTGAGGTGCGCATACAGCGTGGTAAAACCATTGGGATGTTTGATATAAACAGCCCTGCCATACCCGAAGGGCTCCACTTTTATCCTTACCACGTGGCCGTCTGCCGCCGCATGTACGGGGAGGTTCTCCACGCGATTGGTTTTAAAGTCGAGCCCCATATGGTAGTGGTTGGAACGCAGCTCACCGAAGTTCCCCGAAAGGGAAGGCGGAATATTGAGTGGATTGCGGAAATAGCCTTGCGGATAGCTTTTTTGTTGAGCAGAAGACGTAAGACCGATCAGCAAAAACAGGCAATAAAAACATCTCATCAATTTGAAAAAGGGTTGGTATATGGCAAAACTAGTCTGCATTGTTATAAGAACGAAATCATTTTCTATGCGATATACGGATCCCACATCATTTTTTTTAAAAATTAACAGTAAATAACCTGTATTGTAAAGCGTTTTACAGAAGTTGGCATTGGGTTTGACTAATATAAGCATCCCGCTTTTTGTGTGTACTGATCTGTAGATCACTCCTATTTTACCCGTAACAATTGGTTTCGAGATTGATATTTGGTAAGAATCTTTGGAACGCCAAAAAACAGGGAAAAAGAGTGCAATATTTTTAAACTATAATACAGCGTTTTTCGTCTATATATTGTCTATACTATTGTTGAACTCATAAATTGAATGCTATGAAAGGGATGAAAAGAAAAATCGGATTGGTGTTTGCCGTCGCAACGGGATTTCTAATTGGCGCTTTTCGCGGAGAAATAGCCAAACAGAAGTATATAGCCAAGGTCAAAAACCGGTATGAGCAGCATGAGAAGGTTCAGCAAGACGAGATCATCCTGGATGAATTCGAGTTATCGGCTTTTCACACAAGCTGATGACCCGGTGATATTTTATATACAAACACCCGGCTTGCCGGGTGTTTTCGTTTTTTGGGGGGGGTCACGCAAAGGGCGCAAAGATTGGCGCAAAGGATAGCTAAGAAAGATGCTCGAAAAAGGGAGCTTCTTTTGCGGTCTTCGCGCTTCATCGCGGCTTTGCGTGAAAGGCGGGGACGTTGGGGACACGGGTGACCGGGGTGGCGGACGTATAGGGTTCCGCGCTTCTACGGGCTTCCTTTAGCCTCACCCCAACCCCTCTCCGACCGGAGAGGGGCTAACAACATTTTCAATGGGACTTCGTCCATTTTTATAGGAAATAATGCATCTGTTATCGGAAACTGGTGACCGGGGTGACCGAGAATTACCTGCGTCCTGCAACCTGTGTCCTGCGACTACCCCCGCCCTTTCAAACATCCACCCACATTTGTAACCTCTCTCACATCCATCAGGTGCGCGGCTTCTACCAGCTTCGCCAGGTGACTGTACAGTTCTACCGGGGCTGGGGGCGCCAGCGCATCATCATGGCAGAGAGCGCCCTGTACCACCTGCTCCCAGCAGTGTAACCACTGATGCAGCACCTGGTACCTGAAAAACTTTTTAAACACCCGGTAGGGATCGCGGTACTCCTTTTCGGAGAGGTGACGCGGGAACTCGTTCCAGGCACGGGCGCCGGCATAATGACTGCGGTAGTATTTTCCGGAAAACAGATCATCCCCGTTGATGATAACAGGACTGTGCTTTTCCTTTAAAGCATGGGCCGCTTTTATGAGTGAGCGGATGAGCCTGCCGTACAGCAGCACATCGCCGGGCGATGCTCCTTTGTGCACCCCCGCCCCGCCGGCATGACTGACCAGCTTCTTCACCAGCCTGCGGAATTCATGCACCGGGGCTTCGGCAAAGAAGTGTGCCAATACCTGGTAAGGGTCTGTAAGGCATTCGCTCACCCAGGAGCGGGTTTTGAACGGGTCTTTTGCTTGTTTGCGAGTGTTGGTGTTTGACATAGTGGCTGTTGTTTTATGAATTGTCATGCCGGGCGGAGCGCAGCGCAGCCGAGGCATCTACCACCGGTTCGGGGGACTCCAGGGACGCGGGTGACCGTGGTGGCTTCCGTATAGGGTTCGGAACCACTGTTGTCCGGTAAAAGTTGTTACTTGACAAAAGGTTGTTGTCTGGTGGGGATCTGCGGTTGTTAAACAGGCATTTTTGGATAGCAGGGGGTGTTTTTAAGTTTTAAACAATTGGAGATTAAAGTTGTTTTCTGGTCTGAA
>JBBCJQ010000016.1:0-264423 GCA_037190885.1 Chitinophagaceae bacterium | reverse complement strand
AGGAAACGGGGACTGTAACTTTTTCCGGAATGTCATAAAGGATTTGACTTCCTTTAACAAAATAATTCTCCCGTCTCCATTACCTTTTTCTCCAAAGAAACTAAATTACTTTTCAAACATACGAGTAATAAAAACCAGCAGGGGAATAATTACCCCAATTCCCCGTCCCGAACGTTAACGTTTGGGATTGATTAAGCTGTTGTACTACTGTCGCTTCAACTATAGAACCCTGATGCATTATCTCCTATAAAGAAATTCGCCAGGTTTAATGGACGAAGTCCTATTGAAAATGTTGTTAGCCCATCTCCGGTCGGAGAGAGCCTGTCCCGGATATACGGGAGGTTGGGGTGAGGCTAACGACCCCGCGTATTCAAATTTCCGCTTCTCCCAATCCCATTTCAAATAATTCGTTTACTTTTAAACGTTTAATCTACACCACTATAAAAATTACAATGCAAACAGATTTTTTGGTCATAGGTTCCGGGATCGCGGGATTGACATATGCCCTGAAAGTAGCTAAACAATTCCCCGATAAAAAAGTGCTGGTGCTCACCAAGGCCAATTCGGAGGAAACCAATACCAAATACGCCCAGGGCGGCATTGCCGGGGTATGGGATACCGTGAACGACAGCTTCGAAAAGCATATCGAGGATACGTTGATCGCCGGGGATGGACTTTGCAATGAAAAAGTGGTGGAGATAGTAGTAAGGGAAGGCGTAGACCGGATACGGGAGATCATTGAATGGGGCGCCAATTTCGATAAGGATGCCGGCGGTAATTATACCCTCGGAAAAGAAGGCGGACACAGCGAGTTCCGCATCCTGCATTACAAGGACGTTACGGGCATGGAGATGGAACGCGCTTTGCTGGAAGCGGTAAAACACCAGCCCAATATCGAGATCAATACCCATTGCTTTGTGCTGGACATCATTACCCAGCACCACCTAGGATACCTGGTCACCAAAGCCACACCCGACATTGAGTGTTTCGGCGTATATGTTTTTAACCTCAACACCAGGAGAACGGAAAAAGTATTGTCGGCGGTAACGCTGCTGGCCACCGGTGGTAACGGCGCCGTGTACCGTACCAGCACCAATCCCGTGATTGCCACCGGCGACGGTGTTGCCATGGTCTACCGCGCCAAGGGCAGGATCGAGAACATGGAATTCATACAGTTTCACCCCACGGCCCTGTATGAGCAGGGCGTAAAAGGACAGGCCTTCCTGATAACGGAAGCCGTGCGCGGAGACGGCGCAATACTGCGGGATATGGATGGCGTTGCCTTCATGGAAAAATATGACGGCCGGAAAGACCTCGCTCCCAGGGATATTGTTGCCCGCGCCATAGACAACGAAATGAAAGTAGCCGGTACGGAACATGTATGGCTGGATTGCCGGCACATGGACAGGGAAAAATTCCTGCATCATTTTCCCAATATCAACGAAAAATGTCTTTCCATCGGCATTGATGTGTCGAAGGATATGATACCGGTGGCCCCGGCCGCGCACTATAGCTGCGGCGGCATTAAAACGGATGAATGGGGCTGCACGTCTATCCGCAATCTCTATGCTGCGGGTGAGTGCGCTTCCACAGGTTTGCATGGCGCCAACCGCCTGGCCAGCAACTCCCTGCTGGAAGCCATGGTACTGGCGCACCGCGCCTTTGAGCACAGCAGCAACATTGTAGAACAGGGTGCGCACCGCGGTCGTAATATGGATAATATTCCCGACTGGCGGGCCGAAGGCACCACCGCCCCCAAGGAAATGATCCTTATCACGCAAAGTCTCAAGGAACTGCAATTACTGATGAGCGACTATGTGGGGATCGTGAGAACGAATGTGCGCCTGGAGCGTGCCATGCGTCGTCTTGATCTGCTGCACCTGGAGACCGAGCACCTGTACAAAAGCTCCGAAGTGTCGCCGCAGCTTGCCCAGTTGCGCAATATGATTACCGTTGGATACCTGATCGTGAAATCGGCGCAGTTCCGCCAGGAAAGCCGCGGACTGCATTATAATACCGACTACCCCGGTAAGAGTGAACTGGTGCAGAATATTGTGCTGTAGCGGAGGAACTAGTATGGGAAGTGAGAATCTTCCATCCTCCCCCGCTCAAAGATTCATGAGAGTGCGGCATGGTACCCCCTCCCAAGGGGGACAATTAGCCCGCTGTTTGTGCTGGTGCGTAATGGATCTCCACAGATAAGAGGAGTTTTCTACCAACCTCTTATCGTCAGCTCCTCGGGAGGGGGCTGCAACCTGCATCATCAACAATTCCCCTCCTCCGGAGGGGTGTCCGCAGGACGGGGTGGCGGGGGAGGATTTGTCAACGCCCCATACCCCCGAGTTCACTATTTCCGTTATTTTTGAAGAAATCCATTTTTTTGAAAAAGCTGTATTCGGCATTTGTTTGTATTCTCCTGGCGTGTACCTCCCGTGCACAGCAGCCCTGGTGGCAGCAACACCTGAAATACCGGTTGGATGTGCACCTGAACGATAAAACGAATACACTGGATGGATTTGCCAGGATCGAGTACACCAATCACTCCCCGGACAGTCTGCATATTATCTGGATGCATCTCTGGGCCAATGCGTTCCGGAACGACCGTACCGCTTACAGCGACCAGGCGCTGCAGAACGGCGATACCCGCTTCTATTTTTCCGCACCGGAACAAAGAGGCTATATCAACCAACTGGATTTCCGGATCAATGAACAACATATACCGGTGGAAGATCACGAGGAACACCAGGATATCGTTAAGCTGCTGCTGCCCCAACCCATAGCGCCGGGAGAAACGTTGCTCATCACAACGCCCTTCCATGTACAACTGCCGTTCAATTTCGGCGAAGGCGGACACAGGGATCAATCTTATGAAGTAATACAATGGTATCCGCAACCGGCGGTGTACGACAGCAGGGGCTGGCACCTGATGCCCTGGCTGGCGCAGGGAAGGCCCTATACGAACCCGGCATCTTTTGATGTCAGCATTTCCCTACCTGTCAACTACGTGGTAGTGGCGCCCGGCGACCTGCAGAACAATGAGGAAAAACAATGGTTACAACAACGGTCGTCTTTCAACTGGACACCCACCAAACAACGGATCCGGCAGAAGAACGGGCAGTATAGGACCATCCGGCATCTACAGCCCCCTTCCGACACGGCTTTCAAAACCCTGCGTTTCTCATTGGAACAGGGATATGGGTTCTCCTGGCTGGCCGATAAACGACTGGTGGTGGCGCAGGATACCCTCAGCACAGCATCAGGCGATAAGATCGGTCTCCACTACTATTATCTTCCCGGTGACAAGCCCGCGCAGCTCATGGAAAAAACCAGGGATGCGTTCCGCTATTACGACAGCAGCATAGCGGGCTATCCTTACCAGGATCTGCATATCGTTCGTCTTGACGGGAACAAGACTTACGCCGGGGCCATCCGCGTAAAGCATGAGCGGGATGTTCCGGAAATATTGTCGCGGATGTGGTTTGAACAGTTGGCGCCGGGTAATCCACGCCAACATCCCTGGATGAGCAACGGGCCGGCAAGCTGGTATGCAGCGGCCTACCATCGTGAACGGAACGGCGAAACCATAAAAGAAAAAATTGAACGGGCAGCCCTTTCTACTATGATGGCTACGCGAAATGACCAACCCATAGACCTGCCCGCACAGGACTACCAGGCGATCAACTACCAGTTGTCAACCCGCACCAGGGCTGCCGGATGGCTGACATTGCTCGGCAAGCAAACCAGCGAGGCACAATTGAAAGAAATATTAAGCGCATACAGCCGGCAATGGCGGTTCCGCAGCGCCTACCCGGAGACGCTGCAACACATGGCAGACAGCATCAGCGGACAGTCTACGGAAGGGATCTTTCGTTTACTATCCGCAACCGGGCCGCTTACACCCGTACCCAAAAAGAAGCTGCGGGTAGTGATCGGCGGCAAACCGGATCTCACGGAAAGCTATCATACGATCGGTGTGGGGCCTGCGTTGGGGTATAATCGTTATGACGGACTGATGGCGGGACTTGTTGTACACAATTACCAGTTGCCACCCACGCCGTTGAAATTTGTGTTGGCGCCGATGTTTGGCATCCGTAGCAAAACAATAGATGGTATCGGGAGGGTTTCTTATACTGGCTACCCACAAAACTTTTTGCACAGTTGGGAAGCCGGACTGGACTTAGCGAAATTCACCTACAACGAATTTACAGACACGGACGACCATACTACCCGGCTGGGTTTTGTAAAAATAGCGCCCTGGGTGCAACTGAACCTGAAGGAACGCGATGCCCGCAGTACCCGTGAGACCTACCTGCGGTTGAAGTATTACTTGTTACCAGAAGAGAACTTTCGTTTTCAATACGATTCTGCCGAACAAAAAATGCATGTAGATGCCGTGGGCGCCACCCGCTCATTCGGACAAATAAAGCTGGTGTCTGCTAACCACCGTGCCCTGTATCCTTATAAGGGCGAACTGCAGTTTGAAGGTGCGCGGGATTTCGGAAGACTGACGTTTACCGGTAACTATTTCTTTAACTACCCGAAAGCCGGCGGACTGGACATCAGGGCCTTTGCCGGTAAGTTCTTTTATTTTGGTGACAGGAACTATGGCGTATCGCGCTACCACCTGAATATGACGGGTCCCAACGGAAGGGAGGATTATGCCTATGCCAATTATTTTTTCGGCAGGAGTGAGTTCCGGGGCTGGATGTCGCAGCAAATAATGATGCGCGATGGCGGCTTTAAGGTACGTACCGACCTCCTGGGCAATAAGATCGGACGCACAGATAACTGGCTGGTGGCGCTGAACCTGAACAGTACCCTGCACCCGAAGTTGCCGGTGAAATTGTTTGCCGACCTCGGCACTTACGGTGATGCATGGGCGATGGAATCGGATCAGCCACGCCTGCTGTTTGATGCCGGACTGCAGTTGTCGCTGCTGAAAAATACGGTGAACGTATATGTACCCCTGCTCTACAGCAACGTGTACAGGGATTATTTTAAGATGTACACCAACTTCTGGCAACGGATCTCGTTCAGCCTGGATATACCATCTTTCAGCTTTAAACAAATGCTTTCCCGCTTTCCGCACCATGAGCGATAAACCACGATACCTGCAGCGGCACGAGATCGACGTAGAAAAATGGGATGAATGCATCGCCCGGGCAGACAATGGACTGATCTATGCCCATAGCTGGTGGCTGGATACGATGTCCGTATACTGGAGCGGACTGGTATGGAACGACTACGAAGCCGTAATGCCCCTGACCTGGAAACAGAAATACGGCATCAGGTATCTCTATCAGCCCTGGTTCACGGCATCGTTGGGTATGTTTTGCCAAACCGGCGCAGGCATCAGCTTCGATGATTTTTTGCAAGCGATACCCGGTACCTTCCGTTATTGGGATATTGATGTCAACGAAAGCAACCGCATCCTGCAGTTGAAAGATAAAAAGCTGCAGACCCGCGAAAGAATCAACCTTATCATTGATGCGGGTGACTACGAAATGATCCGGAAGAACTACAGCCGCCTTGCCCGGCGCAGCCTGGAGAAAGCATTACAGAACAATGTCACTGTTTCTGACAATGCGGACATAACAACTATAGTACAACACTATCAGCAGTATTATGCGAGCCAACACGCCGCTATCAAAGATAAAGACTACCAAAACCTGGTGAAGGCAGCGGAACTGACCTTACAGAAAGGCAATACCGGCGTGTACACGGCATCGTTAGCAGGGGAGATCATCGGCTTCTACCTGGTGCTGCAGGATGACCGGTATGCCTATTCGTTGTTGGGCGGCACCACCCCCAAAGGAAAAGAGACCGGCGCCTTCTACCTGCTGACAGATCATGCCATCCGTGCCGTTATGGAAGCCGGCCGCAGCTTTCGCTTTGAAGGTTCTGATATACCGGGTGTTGCTTTTTTCAACCGGCAGTTTGGTCCGCGGGAGATCAAATATCTCCATCTGAAAAGGAATAATTTACCGTTTCCGTTATATCTTTTGAAAAGGTAATGAAATAAAAAATCAAGAGGTTATTGGTGATACGGAGCGCAATGCACAACACTATCACCAGCAATAAAAATCATAAATCTTATTAAGATGGCATTAGGATACGCAAAGATCATAACCGAAACAAACAAGCTATCTTTCGAGGACTGGTTAAAATTTTTAAATGAAGAATTTTTACTTCACTCGAGTAAGGAGGACAATGTGTTGTGCAACTACATCGATAATAAAGGGGATAGTTCTGAGGTTCCCATGGGAAACCTTGCAGAACTTTTTGAAAGTAATAGAATAATCATTTTGAGTGTCAAAAACGAATATGGAGAAGGGGTTAATTGCACTATTCAAATGACACGCGATAATTGTTATTTTTTGGAAGAATACGGATTGGATCAACTAACCAGTGACATTTCTCGAAACAGTGTTTTTGATATTCTGCATAGCAGGTATCTACGTTTACATAAAGAAGGTCATGCAATTGGATTTATTTATGACAGAAAAGGCTATTCGGAAGATTACATTAGTTTTCTATTGTAAAAGAGTGATAAGAGAAGCACAACCTGTTGTGCGAAGCAGGAGGTCTGGCTAAGCATAGCTACACTACCAAACCTGCGTCAGCAAGAGTAACACTTTTAATAACCTGGATAATAATAAAAACGATTAGGATGGTTCAGAGAGTAATTGTTGTACCAAAAGACAGACTTGCGCAAGAATTATTAGAACGTGATGAGGCAACAGATCAGCAATTGTTGGAATTATACTTAAGCGACGAGGAATTTTACTTTTTGTATAAACAAGGCATTTTTGAATTGATCAATCAAATAGCTGGTTCTTTAATCGACGACTTCGAAGATGACTCGGTCTTAGAGAAAGAAAAAATATTAAAAATAATTGAATCTCTAAATGCTCAAAAGGCAATGTTTACTAACGAATGGACTGTAATTATTCAGAAAATAGTTGGTTTGTTTGAAGAGTCCTTAAAAAGAAGCACGGGCGTTTATTTTTATTTTTAGTGCTTTCTCCATAGCAAGAAGCCTTCACTGACCCAGGTATGGTAGCTCGGTTCTGCGAGTTGGTTAGACCTCCCGCTACGCGAGACAAGTTTCGAATTCAATACGGCTCCCAGCCCAATAGCGCTCCAACCGTACAAGAGTGCGACGCAACCGCGGCTTCATAGTATTACTGCAGCCTGCAACCAACAAAAGGTCATTAAAGAAAAACTGCTCACCGCTACGGAGGAGGATTCGCACTCCCCTTTGGGGAGCTGGAGGGGCTTTTACACAAGCACCGTTTTTGCATCTACCAGCAACGATAACCTCTCCAACTGACGTTTGAAGCTTTCCATCATCCAGTCTTCATGTTTTATCAAATGGGCGGTGGCGGCAGCTTTTTCATACTCCGGCATTTCTCCCAATCCGTAATGCGCTTCGGCTTTGTTTACGGCAATCCAGAATTTTTGCTCATTGATAATGTTTTCCTGCTCATCGCTTACAGAGGTTGCCGGCAGGGTAGCCTGTATTTCCATTTTTTCTATTTTCCCGAGATCCCGGGAGCACAGCTCCAGCACTTCCCGGCGGATGCGGTTGGCCCAAACCATGTCCGCCGTTTTATCATCACGTGTAGGTGTAAGCGAAGTAGTGGTGCGGAGGTGCAGCAGGTAGGCAAGGTTTATGCCATTATGCCGGTTGTGCAACAGGTAGTAACCACGCTGGTAAAAAAGTATGGCTTTGTCAAGGTGCCCGTTTCCCTGCTTTTCTTCAAACAAATGCTTTTCAATGGAGCCTGCAAGCGCTACCGTTTCCGGATCATTGGTACGTGCCAGGTCAATTTTGCCGAGTATTTCCAGCGCCCTGTACAACGATGTAACATAATCCGGCTTTCGCGCCTGGTAAGTAGTGAGCGCCAAACGTTGCATCAGGTAAGCATTATTACTGTTGACCTGTTCAGCTTCGCCATCTATGCCCGATAAACGAAGCGCCGCTTCAAACAACGCTTTGGCGGCTTCAAAATTCTTTTTCCTCAACGCGTCTTCTCCCTGACTGATGATTATAGCCAGTGACTGATCATCGGCATTGCCATCGCCTGTTGTTTGGGCAGTAAGCGCATCATCTATCTGCTGCACCATCTTTTTGGCTTCCGATTGTAATGCAGGCGGTACTAACCCGTCAAGATAGGTGTATACAGGACTGTCGGGATCTTCACTGGCAAGCACTTTATCAATGGTTTCCGCAAGCAGCTTTTGAAAACGCAGCACTTCAAAATAATCTATACTATCTCCCAGATGCGTATATTTATTGATAACAATATGGTTGAGATCGAAGGGATAGCTCAGCAGCTCTTCGGATACGATGATGGTTGTACGGGGCTTTAATGCATGCCTGATCCCCAGCTCATAAAAGGCATTTACATTGGCAGTGGAAAGATCGGCGATCACAATATCCGCCGACAGCAACTGCTGGTACATCTGCAGGTCAATAGACCCGGAGTGCCTGATCTCATCAGCTCTCACACAGGTTATGTTCTTACTTTCCACCACCGGCTTAATAAGCGCATGGTACGACTTGTCGAGATTTAATTTACGCCCTGTTGCGAGATCGGTTTTGATTCCAAAACCCATTACTACAAAGCACCGTTTCTGCATATAAAAAAATTTAGAACATGGTTAAGGTGCCAGGCTGCAGTTCTCAGGGTGCGGGGGATAAGGATAGGTGAGTTTATTTTGTACTTAACAAGCATCGGCGTTGCTGCGCCGGGCCCAGCAACAAAAATATAGTACAGACCGGGCCAGTCAGGCAAACACAGGAGATAAAAATTAAAAAGCCTGCAGCAATTTACGGATATTCCGGTTTTTGACAAAGTTGGAATGTTGCAGGTTGCAAGTCTCGGGATGCAGGTGGATACTGCCCCATTGATTCCAGAACAGTCATGCGCAATAAATGTTACCCGGGCAACGCAGTTATAAGACAATACCAATCCGGGTTTGAGGAGGAGTGTGTTGGCAATGCTCCAATATGAGGATGATCTGGTATATTCGCATGTGATCCGCCATTCCCACGTTCACTTCAGCGTACTGTTCAACAAATGAAAAAAGCCGGTTATTATATCGTTAATGCCGTCACGGTTTACCGGGTGCTCTCGGCGCCGGTGCTGTTTTTTCTTATTATAACCCGGCAACCGGATCTGTTCAAATGGCTGCTTGGATTGAGCTTTTTTACGGATGCCATTGACGGCTTCCTGGCCCGGCGGTTTAAGGTGACCAGTATTATCGGCGCAAGACTGGATTCGCTCGGGGATGACCTTACCGTACTGGCGGGTATCGTAGGACTGTTTGTATTTAAATATGATTTTATCAGCCGGGAATACGGGTGGGTGGTCCTGCTTCTGGTTCTTTTTGCAGTACAGGTGATCGCCGCTTTCCGGCGTTACCGGAAAATGACCAGCTTTCATACCCTGCTCGCCAAAATAGCGGCCGTGTTACAGGGCTTTTTTTTGATCACCGCCTTTTTTCTGCCCGAACCCAGCCGTTTGCTTTTTTACATCGCTGTAGCCTTTACCGCCCTTGACTTGTTGGAAGAGATTGTCCTGGTCTTCCTGTTGCCGGACTGGCGAGCGAATATAAAAGGGCTTTATTGGGTGTTGAAGGAGCGGCGGGGAAAGTGAAAAGCTGGCTAAGCCCGAAGGGCTAGAATTTGAATAGCCCCCAACGAAGTTGGGGGTAACATATCAAGTTCTGTTGGAACCCCAACGGGGTTCAATGTAAATCCTGGGTATCTTTTTCTCCAGTTTTAATGCTTATTTAACCGGTCGTTGTATAACATGTAGACGGTGTAGGTCATAAAAAAGTCCGTAATGAATACGGACTTTTTGGTAGCGAGGAGCAGCTCCGAAGCTTCGGAGGAACTGCCGTCCGCCGCGGCGGATATGAATCCGATGCTAATGAGGCAGTCGTCTGATGAAATCTCTTCCCGCTCCTGTTTTCAACCACTTTTCATATGCCATAGCCTCCCGCTTCGCGGTAAATTCTCTCGTGAAAATTAAACGCCATGGGCGGTAGCGTGCCGTCCAGCCTTTACCAGCATACTTATGGGAATATAGACGAGATTCCAGGTCAGAGGTAAACCCTGTGTAGTGCTTGTTGAACGAGTCACTGTATAATATGTAGACGGTGTAGGTCATAAAAAAGTCCGTAATGAATACGGACTTTTTGGTAGCGAGGAGCAGACTTGAACTGCCGACCTTCGGGTTATGAATCCGATGCTCTAACCAGCTGAGCTACCTCGCCATATGTCCAAAGCCGCTGCCGGCTTTGGGGGTGCAAAAATAGGTGTTTTTGGCTATTGAAACAGTAAGTTTCTCAATTCACCGGGCATTTTTCGTGGTAATTGATCAGCTCGATATCGGTTTTCTCAAAAATATACCCTTTATAGCGTGCATATACTTCATCCAGCACAGCATCAATTTCGGCTATTGTATTCAGCACCACCAGCCGCTGGCGGAATTCTTTGATGCCCGGCAATCCTTTCAGGTAATTGGCATAATGCCGGCGCATTTCCAGGATGCCCACGATGGGGCCTTTCCACTCCACCGACTTGTACACATGCTTGCGACATACGGCGATCCGCTCTTCCAGGGAGGGAGGGGATGCGTGCTCACCGGTATGGAAATAATGTTTGATCTCGTTAAAGATCCAGGGGTAGCCAATGGCGGCACGCCCGATCATAATCCCGTCAACGCCATAACGGTTCCTGTATTCCAGGGCTTTCTCGGCAGAATCGATATCTCCGTTGCCGAATATGGGGATGGTGATACGGGGGTTATTTTTCACTTTACCGATCAAGGTCCAGTCGGCGTTTCCCTTATACATCTGGGTGCGGGTCCTTCCATGAATGGCCAGGGCCTTGATGCCCACGTCCTGCAGGCGTTCAGCCACTTCTTCTATATTCAGGGTATTATCGTCCCAACCCAGCCTGGTTTTTACCGTTACCGGCAGACTGGTGGACTTCACCACCGCTGCAGTTAACCGTACCATGAGGTCTACATCTTTCAGCACCCCGGCGCCGGCGCCTTTTAAAGCAACCTTTTTTACCGGGCACCCGAAGTTGATATCCAGCAGGTCCGGCTGGGTTACATCCACGATCTTAGCTGCCAGCGACAGGCTTTCTTCATCACCACCAAAGATCTGTATACCTACAGGGCGTTCATAATCAAATATATCCAGCTTTTTGCGGCTTTTGATGGCATCCCGGATCAGTCCCTCACTGGAGATAAATTCCGTGTACATCAGGTCTGCCCCATTGTCCTTGCATACCGCCCGGAAGGGGGGATCACTCACATCCTCCATAGGCGCCAGCAGCAGCGGACAATCCGGTAATTCTATATTTCCAATCCGAACCATGGTACAAAGATAAGATGGAGAAGCATCCTGTAAAAGGCCGGGTATGCAGTGGTGTTTTAGCAGCGAACTATGCCACTTCTGATTGACCGGTATTCCCCTGACTCTTTGCCCCTCAAATGACTGATATTTCAGACAAAAACAATAAAAATGATTGAAATATCGGACATATTATTAAAAAATTGTTTTATAAACTGAAAAATATACCCGGCTTATGCGACGATAAGAAATAAGTTGCCGATTTGGGGATCATTAAATAGCGAAAGTGTGGACTATGCATTTTCTTGCGCCAGCTTTTCCGCGTTTTCGGCAAATTGCAGCGCATCTATAAACTCCTGCAAGTCACCGTTCAGCACTTCATCCAGGTTATAGGCCGTCAGCCCGATGCGATGATCGGTAACGCGTCCCTGGGGAAAATTGTAAGTCCTTATTTTGGCAGAGCGGTCGCCGGTGCTCACCAGGCTTTTCCGGTGACGGGCTATTTCTTCTTCCTGCTTGCGTACCTGCTCTTCGTACAGGCGTGTGCGCAACATCTGCATGGCTTTTTCGCGGTTGGCCAACTGGCTTCTTTCTGTCTGGCAAACCACTACGGTGCCGGTGGGTATATGCGTAAGCATTACCTTGGTTTCCACCTTATTTACATTCTGTCCGCCGGCGCCCCCGCTTCGGGCGGTTTCCATTTTTACATCGGCTTCCCTCAGCTCAAAATCAAGCTCTTCCGCTTCGGGCATCACGGCCACGGTGGCCGCGCTGGTATGTACCCTTCCGCTGGCCTCGGTATCGGGCACCCGTTGCACGCGGTGAACACCGCTTTCAAACTTCAGCGTTCCGTATACGTCTTCGCCGGTTACTTCGATCTGCACCTCTTTATAGCCGCCCACGGTGCCTTCGCTTTCACTTAAGATGGCTGTTTTCCAGCCCTTACCCTCGCAGTAGCGCAGGTACATACGCACCAGGTCGCCGGCAAAAAGTGAAGCTTCGTCTCCCCCGGTACCGGCCCGGATCTCCAGGATGGCATTCTTTTCGTCCTGCGGATCCTTGGGTATCAGCATCTGGCGGATCTCCGCCTCCATTTTTTCTTTCAACTCTTCCAGTGCCGGCAGCTCTTCTTTGGCCATGCCCCTCATTTCTTCATCATCACCCTGCAGCACTTCCTGGCTGAACGCAATATCATCCAGCAGCTTCCGGTACCCGTTATAGGCCTGCACCACTTTCTCCAGACTCCGGTATTCCCTGCTTACATCGGTGAATTTCTTATTGTCACTAACGATCTCGGGATTGGTCAACGCTATTCCCAATTGGTCAAAACGGGCTTTGATGGCTTCTAATTTGTCTAGCATAGCATTTTAAAGGAGTGCAAAGGTAAAACTTAGGCTTCAAAACGTATTTCCTTTTTTCCCGACCTTTGCCGGATGCAATTATTCACGATCGGCGATACCCAATTGGAAATATATGTACCTGACAAAGCCGCGATACAGGAAACATACGGTGCAGCTGTTAAAGATGCCTACTGGGCACAGGTTTGGCCGGCAGCTTGGGGACTGTGCTTTTTTCTGCAGAAGCATCCGCAATATATTCGTAATAAGACGGTGCTGGAGCTGGCCGCCGGTTTGGGTCTGCCGGGACTCTTCGCCTCCCGGCAGGCTAAACAGGTGTGTATTACAGACAGGGAGCAACAGGCGATGTATTATGTTGAAGAAACCGCCCGGCACCAGGGGCTTTTGAATGTAACCACGGCTGTAATGGATTGGAAAGCTGCAACAAAAGCACCGAGGCCTGATACCCTGTTATTGAGTGACGTGAATTATGACCCTGCTGTATTTCCTGAACTTCAATTGCTGGTGGAACATTTCCTGCAACATGCAACAACTATCATTATCAGCACGCCCCAACGCCTGGTTGCCAAATCGTTTATCAACCGGGTATTGCCTTTTACCACCCTTCAATGGAGCCGTACAGTATTGCTGAATGAAAAAGAAACAGGCGTAAGCGTGTTTGTTCTGGAAAAACGATAAGGACAGTAAACACAAAAACCGGCAGTTGTTAACAGCCGGTAATGCGTATAGAAGTGAATGATAAATTAATTCTTGTTAAAGAGAAAAGCGAAAGGCTTCAACTCTTCCTGGTGCATAACAGCTACCAGTGTTTT
This sequence comes from Chitinophagaceae bacterium, assembly GCA_037190885.1. Classification (GTDB taxonomy): domain Bacteria; phylum Bacteroidota; class Bacteroidia; order Chitinophagales; family Chitinophagaceae; genus Agriterribacter. The sequence continues at coordinate 250,877 of JBBCJQ010000016.1, read as the reverse complement.
TTGATCCCTGACAATCCTGAACTTCTCCAGGTCGAAAAGTTCATTGGCTGTACAAAAACTCTCTGCTGATTCAGCAATGTACAGCAGGTCGTTCAATTGTTCAACTTCTTGCTCTATGGCTTTGTCACTCATGGATTCATCTTTCAGGAGTACAAGCAGGTCGCGATTTGAAGTTTTCATTTTATATAGGATTTTAGAATATGTCTTTAAATAGGATGTTCGGGATTTGTCTCTGTCAGTCAGCCGGTTTATCAGTAGCCAACCATGCCCTTTTTACTTGGGCATCCGCACTCTTTCTGATTACCTTTCAGCACCGAGCAACCGGAAGCTGTGGCAATTAAAAGTCCCAACAACATCAATACTGTAAAACCTCTTTTTCTCATAACCATAAATTTAAACTAAAATAGTATTATTTTATTGTATTAGCTTACAATGTTTTTAAATATTAACTTATATCAGTTTTGCAGCAACCTGTAGGCTCTGAAACCGTTAACGTACTGGTGGTGCCCCTGGATTGGGGAATGGGGCATGCAACACGGTGCATTCCTATTATAAATCAATTACTTGCATGCAATTGCCGGGTATGGCTGGCTGGAGAAGGAGATACGCTCAGGCTGCTCAGGCAGGAGTTTCCGGAACTGCCCGCGGTACCGCTGGAAGGGTATCGGGTCCGCTATCAGAAAGCGCAGCACAGCTTCAGCCTGAAGCTGCTTACACAGGCGCCTAAGCTGCTGTTTACGGTGAGAAAAGAAAACCGGTGGTTGCAACAGGTGCTGAAAGAACATCCCATTGATATAGTGATCAGCGATAACCGGTTTGGACTATATACTACCCGTGCCTATACCGTATTTATAACGCACCAGTTGGCGATAAAGACCGGACTGGGCAAATGGGCGGATATCATAGCGCGATACATAAACTACCGCTTTATCAACAGGTTTGATGTTTGCTGGATACCGGATTACGAAACAGGCAGTTCTCTGGCGGGTGAATTATCTCATCCAACCTCTCTGCCCGGCAATTGCCGTTATATCGGAGCTTTATCCAGGGTTGAAAGAAAGCCCCGGCCCAAACAATACGATCTGCTGATCGTTCTTTCGGGTCCCGAGCCTGCACGCACAGACTTTGAGAACAAGCTGCTGAAAAGCCTGGACCGGTTCCGGGGAAAAGTATTGCTGGTGAGAGGCACCACCTATGGCGCTCCGTTAAAAGGCACTGCCCATATCTCCTTTGCAGACCTGTTGACTGCTGATGCGCTTAACGATGCATTGAATGCAGCAGACCTGGTTATTTGCAGGAGCGGGTACACGTCTGTAATGGACCTGGTAAAGCTCCGGAAAAAAGCGGTACTGGTGCCCACTCCCGGCCAGCCCGAGCAGGAATACCTGGCCCGGCGGTTACACGAAAATGAGATTTTTTACAGTGTAGCAGAGCGTGACTTCGAATTAGATCATGTGCTGAGGAACGCTGCCCGTTTTCCGTATACCTTTAAGCAGGAGACACCGGAATTGTACAGGAGCTTCGTAGATGACTTACTCGAAGAAAGCAGGTACAAGCTGAAAAATATAAGCTGAATTGCCTCAGGATCCCTGTAGTCAATGATGCTCTACCTCATTGCCAAGCCCGGCATAATTGAGAAGTGATTGCACCACCGATTCGCGGGGGGTGAATTTAACTTTATCAAGCCCTTCCATCGTAGATTTCAACGATTCAAGCTTTTCACGCATTGTCCAATCTGTATCCAGTGCATGCTGTATGGCAGAAGTTTCTTCCGGCGTAGTCTCTCCATAGAGAAACCTGATCATTAGTTCATGTTTGTAGATATCCATACTCCGTCCGTTTTGAATTGAAAATCAATTCAGTGATTAAAATTGGTTTGAGGATATTGTGGACTATATACGGCGTTCATCAATGGGTGAAGGGGAATGAAACTTACCATACTAAAACGAGACACAGAGAACTTTATTGTAAAAAAAACTACTTTTTTTCCTTTACGATAAACAGGTCTTCATTGTCTTTTTTCATCATGTATTTCTCCCTGGCTATCTTCTCCAAAGAGGCGGGATCAGTCGCTAATTCCGCCAGTTCTGCCCTGATATTTTCTATCTGTCCCGAATAATATTTTTTTCCGTTTTCAAGATGCTTCAGCTCCCTTGTTCTTTCTACCTGGGTAAAAAGATCGTTATGATCAAAAAATACCAGCCAAACCACAAATGCGGTTATCGCAATTGTGTATTTGTTTTTTATCCAGGCCGGTATTTTTTTCATCATAATCCGTGAGATTATTTTCCAAATTTAATTTTTCCTTTCGGATAAACCGCATTTTCTCCAAGTGCTTCTTCGATCCGGATCAACTGGTTGTATTTAGCCAGCCGGTCTGTTCTGGAAGCACTACCGGTTTTGATCTGTCCGCAGTTCAGCGCTACTGCCAGGTCGGCTATAGTAGTGTCTTCTGTTTCTCCGCTCCGGTGGCTCATAATAGTGGTATAACCGCTACCCTGCGCCAACTGCACCGCATTGATCGTTTCTGTAATGGTACCGATCTGGTTTACTTTGATCAGGATGCTGTTGGCAATACCTTTGTCTATTCCTTCCTGCAGGCGTTTTACGTTGGTCACAAAAAGATCGTCTCCCACGAGCTGGCATTTGGCGCCAATGGCATCTGTCAGGTTTTTCCATCCTTTCCAGTCGTCCTCTGCCATGCCGTCTTCGATAGATACAATGGGGTATTTGTTCACCCAGTCTGTCCAGTAAGCCACCATTTCATCGCTGCTGATCACCTTTCCGCTGCTTTTGTAAAACTTGTACTCGCCTTTTGCTTCGTCATACATTTCAGTGCTGGCAGCGTCCATTGCGATGGCTACCTGCTCTCCCGCTTTATAGCCGGCGGTTTCAATGGCTGTCAGCACGGTTTCTATCGCTTCTTCGTTGCTTTGGATATCGGGTGCAAAGCCGCCTTCATCGCCTACATTGGTGCTGTATCCCTTCTTTTTTAACACAGACTTCAGGTGGTGAAATATCTCTACGCCCCAGCGGAGTCCCTCGCTAAAGCTGGGGGCGCCCACTGGTATGATCATAAACTCCTGGAAATCAATCTTATTATCGGCATGTACCCCTCCGTTCAGGATATTCATCAAAGGCATCGGCAATACGGTAGCATTTACTCCGCCAAGGTAGCGGTACAGCGGCAGGTTGCTTTCCTGTGCAGCTGCTTTGGCTACGGCCATAGAAACTGCCAGTGTCGCGTTGGCGCCCAGCTTGGCTTTGTTTTCCGTACCGTCTATTTTTATCAGCAGGTTGTCTATATATGCCTGTTTTGTAACATCCAGTCCTATCAGTTGATCTGCAATAATATCGTTTACATTGGCTACCGCTTTTAATACGCCTTTACCCATGTAAACGGTTTTATCACCATCCCGCAGTTCCACCGCCTCGTGCTTCCCGGTGGAAGCCCCTGAAGGAACGGCAGCACGGCCTACCAGTCCATTTTCTGTAACCACATCTACTTCCACTGTCGGGTTTCCGCGGCTGTCGAGTATTTGCCTGGCATGTATGTCTGAAATGAAGCTCATAAAGTAATTTTTACGTTTTAGTTGTTATACACATTAAAAGAGCAGAATATATGATATATGCTGTTTTGCAAAGAAAAGGCTTTAAAGTTTTATTGCAAAAAAAGCCTCGGGTCTGTGGAGAAATGTCTGACCTTTACAATTCTGTCGCTATCTATTAATAATATTTTTGAAAACACTCAACTATGCAACATCTGAGAACAATACTGAGTCTTTCATTCCTGTTGGCTACCGTTGCCTGCAACAATAATGCAAAGCAGACAGATGACGAAAACAAAGCTGCCGTAGATACCTCCATGGCTACTATTCAGATACCTGAAACGGCATGTTATGTAAATATCTCCGGCAGAGATACAGTAAAGCTAAAAGTAGAAACTTTCCCTAATGTAGTTACAGGTACGCTCCTGTACAATTTCTATGAGAAGGACAAAAACACCGGGGATATCGAAGGGAAATTATCGGGCGATACGCTGCTGGCAGACTATACCTTTATGTCAGAAGGCAGGCGTTCAACAAGACAGGTAATATTTTTAATCAGGGATAGCACTGCCACAGAGGGATATGGGGTATTAGAGGAGAAAGAGGGAAAAATGGTATTCGAAGATGTTAACCGGGTCGATTTCAGTAAAGGAATGAAACTGTTGAAGGTTTCGTGTGTTGAAGATATTCAGCCGTAACCGGAGGCTTTCATGGGCAGCAAACTATTATATCAACCAGAAGTGGTTGCCTGCGGATAAGGTGTGTAAGCAAAACAAGCCGGCATTTTTTCAAGCCCCTGGAAAATAAAAAAGGTCTGCCATTAGCAGACCCTTTGTTTGTGGAGAACAGGGGAGTCGAACCCCTGACCTCTTGCATGCCATGCAAGCGCTCTAGCCAACTGAGCTAGTTCCCCAAAAGGACTGCAAATATAGAGCGCCGGATTTTCTTCGCAAAATTGATTTGTCCGGTTATTCGCTTTTCGCGGGTAGCATGATTGTCTAAATTGCCTGCCCGTATAACACAAAAAAGGAGCCATTACGGCTCCTGATTTGATATATGCAGGGTTTAGTAAGCGAAATAGTTACCGGAAACGGAAATAAAGCAGGTATAAAATCACCACCAGGTGTATGCCGGCTATGATAAAAAAGCTGCTGTCAACAGCGAATCCTCTGTAAATATTGAAAATGAACAAACCCGCCACGATGAGGCAAAAAAGTAAAAATGCAAGATCACCCAGCCCGGGACCGCCATCCTGCGCGGTGGGACTGATCTTAGAAAGAATGAAAATGACCAAAATACTGATACCGTAGAAGAGTAATACAGCAACGTATTTATTCATATGCTCGTTTTGTACATCGCCGTTTCAGCAGATGCACCTTCCCTATAACGTATAAGATATGTTGGTATTGTATAGCGGGGTCTGAAGCAGTGGCCTCGCCAGGAATCGAACCTGGATCTGGAGCTTCGGAAACTCTTATACTATCCATTGTACTACGAGGCCGGTAATAAAAACGCGAATTTAGGGAAATGTACAAAGATGGCGAAGAAAGTCTTGGGTGTATTCCAAATCTTCTACTTCTTCGGGTTGTCCGGTCGGTGTCTCCACCGCCTGCGAAAAAGTCTTGTAGTTGCTGCCTATTTGATCAGTCCCTGCGCGTTTTCAGCAAATATTTTTACGGCAATGGCCAGCAGGATCACACCAAAGAACTTGCGGACCGCCAGTAATCCGGCATTTCCGAGCAGTCTGGCTATGAAATTGAGCGATTTCAACACCAGGTAAACGATCGCCAGGTTCAACAGGATCCCCAGCAGGATAGCTGCATCTGAAAACCCCACTTTCAGGGAAATAATGGTGGTAAGCGTCCCCGAACCCGCTATCAGCGGGAAGGCTATGGGTACCAGCGTGGCGGCTTTTACATCCTTTTCGCTCTTGAAAAACTCCATGCCCAGCACCATTTCCAGCCCCAGGATAAATATAACAATAGACCCGCCCACGGCAAATGACTTCAGGTCCAGCCCCAGGATGCTCAGAAACTTTTCCCCGGCATATAAGAACGCGATCATCAGTAGCCCGGCAATCAGCGTTGCGCGGGCTTCGTTTATGCCGCCCACCTTTTGCTTGATAGAAATGAAAATGGGTATCGACCCTACGATATCTATCACGGCAAACAGGGTAAATGTAACCGTAAGCAGTTCATTGAGTGTAAAAGACATATAGTTTCCGGATTGGAGATATGGCATTTATTATCCCGCCAAAAGTATTAATAAGTTCCCTTGCAGGGCAACAATTTTGCATTATCAATAAAAAATCGGCTCCTGATATTATTAGCTCATATTATTACGTTAGTATTCAAAACATTATATTGCAGAAATGACTGCGTCGTTAAAGGAATATGTGACAGGCTTCTACAAATCGCTGCCGGTGCAGTTGTTCATACTGCATTTGCGGCGTTACCAGGTGTTGCTTATTTTCTGGTATATTCTCGTAAGTGCCATCAACGGCAACTTTATGAGCGCTTTCGGCGCGGATGCGCTTTTCCTGGCGCCGGAATATATGGGAGAAGTGAATGGTATCAGCATGGCCATTGCCGGTATGGCAGCGGGCGTTTTCATCATGAGCTGGAATGTGACGACCTTTATCCTGCACAGTAACCAGGTCAAATTCCTGGCCACCACCTCCAAACCTTTCCTTAAATACTGCACCAACAACGCGGTGATACCGCTCCTTTTTCTGGTTTTTTACATTGTCAAAATGATCCATTTTGATCTGCACAAGGAACTGTTCAGTGTTGGAGAGGTAGTGGTGCTGATCTTTGGTTTCCTGATCGGGCTGACCCTTACCATTGTGCTTGCCTTCCTTTATTTTTTCCGGACGGAAAAAACCATGATGCGTACCATGGAGCCGGTGCTGAGAGACCCGGAAACCTATGCCAAGCAATTTGGGATCGGAGGCAAGCATTTTCATGAAAGAGGGATGCTGAAGGTTGACTGGTTTTTTAATACCCGCTTTAAGCTGAAAAAGCCCAGGGACGTATCACACTACTCCGAGGAATTTATCGAAATGGTCTTTAAGCGTCACCATTTCGCGGCCGTCTTTTCCATCATACTGGCATTTCTGATCCTTGCATTCCTGGGGATGCTCATGGACCGTCCGCTGTTTATTATTCCGGCAGCGTCTGCCATCATGGTGTTTTTTTCCATATTAATAGCGGGCTCGGGGGCGCTGAGCTTTTGGCTGAGAAGTTGGGCCTTCCCGGTGATCGTGCTCGTGGGGCTGCTGTTGAATACATTATTCGAAAAAGACCTGATAGACCCCCGTAACAAAGCCTATGGCATTGACTACGTGCATAAAGAATACCGCCCGGAATACAACCGCAAAGCCATCCTGGAGCTCTGCTCTCCCGAAAAAATGGAGGCGGATAAAAAAAACATGATCGCCATCCTTGAAAACTGGAAAGCCAGGCAAAAGGAGGAAAAGCCGGTGCTGTACGTGCTGAACGTCAGCGGTGGCGGCACCCGCTCTGCCACATTCACCTTCAATGTATTGCAGCAGCTGGACAGCCTCTCGGGTGATTTCCTGGGTAAGGTATTTTGCATAAACGGCGCCTCCGGGGGCATGTTGGGAGCCACCTATTTCAGGGAGCTGTACCGGCTTAAGCAAAAAGGGCTCGACGTCAACCTGAAGGACACCCTGTTTGCGGAAAATATTTCCAAAGACATCCTTAATTCACTTTTTGCCTCCTTTGTTACAAGGGATATTTTTGCACCGGCACAACAGTTTACCTCCGGCAATTTTACCTATACCAAAGACAGAGGATACGCTTTTGAAGAACAGTTTAACCGCAACACCGGCAAGATCCTGGACTATTCCCTCAAAGATATTGCCCGGGATGAGTTTGATGCCAAAGTGCCGCTGATGATCTTTAACTCGGTCATTACCCGCGATGGCAGAAAGCTGATGACCTGCAGCCAACCTATCAGCTTTATGATGCGAAACTGGGATACAAACCTGGATACCGCTACTTCGGAACCGGACGCAATAGACTTTGCATCGATGTTCAGGCACCAGGATCCGCTGGGACTGCGGTTGCTTTCCGTGTTGCGGATCAATGCCACTTTCCCGTATGTTTTGCCCAATGTGTGGCTTCCGAGCGTACCCGTTATAGATGTGATGGACGGCGGTATGCGCGACAATTTCGGGCAGGAGTCTACCCTGAGAATGCTGAACGTGCTCAGCGACTGGATCGCGGAAAATACCGGCGGTGTGGTTTTCCTGCAGATACGCGACCGGATCCCCGGGGAATGGAACGAAAACTACGTGGACCAGACCCTGACCGGGTTGTTTACCAAACCTATCGTTACCCTGCAGAATAACTGGATGAAAATGCAGGATTATTACCAGGAGGAAATGGTCCATTTTTCAGAAACCGGTTATGATTTCCCCTTCAAAAAGCTCATATTTTATTATACTCCACCACCTAAAGAAAAGGGAGCAGCCCTGAATTTTCACCTGACCCGCCACGAAAAACAGGATATCAGGCAGGCGCTGCAGTTAGACGCCAACCGGCAGTCGTTTAAGCTATTGGAAGAATATATGAAAAGTACGGAATAAGATCAGGTTTTCCGGGAAAACCGTTTGGAGAATGAAAAGGTATGGGGAATATCGCAGCCTTTTTCCGGAACAAGTCCTTCAGGTGTTGCCACCCGAAGGTTGTTCATAATGTGTTCAGACGTACAGAACAGCAAAAACGGTGATAGCTGTAAAGTAAGCCAGCGCTGCGAGATAAGCAACTACATCGCGTGTAGCGTTGATAGTAGTAAAACTGAGTTTCATAGACACTGTTTTTTAGGGTTTAAGAAATAACAGGGTCGGATAATTGCAAACTAAAGGGGTTGCCTGCTTTCAGTGGGGTGCGGAAAAAATGAGTATTGGATAAAAACGGGGCTAATAGCTAACGTTGGTTATTCCACACCCTTAACGCCGGGTTGTGGAAAACTATTGTGTGAAGTGTAAGAAAGAATGTGTAATTCTCCCTGGATTGCTGTAAATGGTACAAATAAAAACGGGGCCAATGACCCCGTTTCGGATGTTTTCTTCTCTTTGAAACTAAGACAGTGCGCTGATCAGTCCTTTGATAATTGCCGCAGATTTTACGGCTTCAAATACCCTGGATTCGCTGCTGCCATGCTGTAATACAGAGGCTTCATGCGAATTCACACACATTTCGCAGCCGTTGACTGCAGAAAGTGCCAGGCTCACCAGTTCGAAAAACTCCTTACCCAGTATGGGGTTCATCATGATGCTCATCTTGATGCCGGCAGGATGATTGTTATAAAAATCCTTATTGGCAAAATGGCGGAACCTGTAAAATACATTGTTCGTATTCATCAGCGACGTTATAGCCACCACTTCAGCCACTTCAGCGTCCGTTGCCCCTTCAGCTTTCGCCTGTGCGGCAAAACTGTTCTTCAGGATATCAAACTTCTCGTTGGCTGCCACGGCCAAAGCCAGCAGCAATGCTTCCTTTCTGCTCAGGTGTTGCGTATTGTTCAACGCGTTTCCCGTATTGATCTTCAGATCTTTGATATACCGGGAGTCTGCAGCCAGCAAAGCTTCCATATTAAAGCCGGGCTCATAGTCTGCAATTCCCAGGTCGTTGATAAGATTTACAAATGTTTCATTTTGTATAGCGATGGTCTCTGACATATTCTTCTTTTTTTGTTCACTAAATTCAAAACTCCTTTTGCCCTTAGTTCAGGCTCAGCTCCTGGGTCAGTGTATTCTGGCCTTTATTCCAGTTACAGGGGCACAGCTCATCCGTTTGTAATGCATCCAGCACGCGGATCACTTCCTGTACATTCCGCCCTACATTCAGGTCGTAAACACTCACCCAACGTACAATTCCCTGCGGGTCGATGATAAAAGTAGCCCTGTATGCAACTTTTTCATCATCACTTAAGATACCCAAGGATTCTGCCAGCGATTTGGAGGTATCGGCCAGCATGGGGAATTTCAGATCCCGCAGATCCTTGTGGTCTTTTCTCCAGGCCAGGTGTACAAACTCAGAGTCTGTGGAAGCGCCGATCAGCACGGCATCCCTGTCAGAAAAGTCTGCAGCTTTTTTGTTGAATTCCGCTATTTCTGTGGGGCAAACAAACGTAAAGTCTTTGGGCCACCAGAACATCACGGTCCATTTACCTTTTTCTGTGGCATATGTATGGGTGATGTCGATAAACTCGCTGTCTTTTTCAATTGATACGACCGCTTTCTTCTTAAATTCAGGAAAAACACTTCCTACCGATAATACATGTGTGCTCATAATAAATGTGATTTATTTTATATGATTTTTTTTACAAACTTGTTATGGCTGAGCTTACCGAAAATGGTATTCCGTTAGATGGTGCAAAATTACAGCATTCGTTCTATAGGAAGAAATAATGAATGTCTATCGGTTGATAGATGATATCTATAATCGGGCAGGAGACGGTTTGTAGGGCGCTTTTGTTATTTTATCCTGTCAGCTAATAAGCCCGCGCAGGTACGCTTCCTTGACGAGACCAACAGTATTTTTTACATTCAGCTTTTGACTAAGGCTTAGCCGGTGAGACTCCACCGTTCTCACACTTAAAAACAGCTTGTCGGCGATCTCCTGGTTGGAATATTCGTTGGCGATCAACGCCAGTATTTCACTTTCTCTTTTTGTGAGCTTTAAGCGGGCATGCGATTTTTTACCTGAAATGGTTTCCTGCAAAATGTTCTTTTTGATGGCCGCATCTATAAACTGTTCGTCATTCAACACTTTGGTAAGCGCTTCGATAAGGGTCGCCTGATCGGTTCCCTTCAGCAGATAGCCGTCTGCCCCGCTTTTCATCATCTTTTTAACGTACACGGTTTCATCGTGGTTAGTGAGGGCAACAATTTTTATATGCGGATACCTGCTTTTAATAATCTTGCACAGGTCTATCCCGTTGCTGTCCGGGAGGGCAATGTCTAAAAGCAGCACATCGGCACTTACATTTTCCAGGTACCCTAAAAGCTCCTGCCCGTTGGTGGCGGTAAATACAATTTCAAAATCTGTATCCCCCTTTAACATGGCCTGCAGCCCGTTCAGGATAAGCTGGTGGTCATCCGCAATAGCTATTCTCATCATACTATCAAATATAAATTAATAGAACAAACTAAGGAAAAACAGGAGTGCCTGTTCTCAGTAGTACTACCCTAATTTTTATTTGGGTACAGGTACGCTTATACAGGAGTGTGACCCGGTATAATTTTGCGGCATGAGAACGATTTTATTTGTTATGCTGCTGGTAAGCATAGGCTGCAGTAAGGAGAGAGCAGGTGGCACAGGTACAGTTAGCGGGGTAGCTACCAATGCCCGCGGAACACCCCTGCCCGGAACAAAAATAATCATAGATAACAGTGTGTTTTTTAACACCAACCTGATAGCCGCTACCGACAACGCCGGCAAATACAGCCTGAAAGTTCCGACCGGCTCATGGTATGCTTTTGCGGTGTACGAAACGACCTTTCACGATAAAAAATACAGATTCTACCTTCACCCCGACAACGAGGCTGGTTTTGGTGGCGAAGGCGCCGTACGGAACTTTACATGGAAGCTTACCGGGGAAAAAGCTTATCCCCTATCCGGGCATTACGGGGGATTGGTCACCATCGATCATTACCCGGGCTTTTATATCAACGCGAACGATATTGAATTCACGCTTACCCCGCAGTCCGGATTAATAGACGGATCCGAAGCCGGCCCCCTGGCGCTGAAAGCGCCGGATGGGTACCAGTTGAAAGACCTGCCGATAGGAAGGTATAAGCTCACAGCCAGCTATAACGGCAGCCCTTTAAAGCTTCGTAAATGGAATACGGATGACGTGTTTGAAACGGCACTGGAATTTGATTTTGAGCCGCAGATCGATGGTCAGTGTGATAATTGTTTTAAAATAGAATATAACCAATCATGAATATGAATTTTTTCAGACTCCCGCTGGTATGCCTGTTTTTTTTGACAGCTTGTAAAAAGAATGACAGCGATATCGATTTTCCGCAAAAAAATGACGATGAGATCGCAATAGCGTCTTCAAAGGACAGTCCCGGTCTGGGAGACAATGACCAAATGCCTTTGGGAAATATATTGGCATTACCCGATGGCATACGAATAGTAAAGCGGCCGCATAAAAAATTTGACCCGGGTATAGAAAAGCTGTATGCCCATGCCAATGCTTTTTACGTAGATATCAATTTTGTAAACGACCGTATGCCGGGCACCCCGCCGGTGTACGTGGAGCTTCCACCGGGATTGATCGGTGTGAGTATGGATCATGATAAGCAAAATGGTCTTTCCATTGAGAAATATCTTATTCCCGTGCCGCCTACCGAACGGACAGGAGGAGGGCGGGATACCACGACCATTTATGTCGGCATGCTCTGCATCAATAAGCGCCGCTCTATGCCATGGTATGATAATGAAGGTGAAGAACTCCACTATCCGGTATCAAGAAATAATTACGGGCAGTTTGTGGTGACCTCCGACCCCAACCTACAGGCGTTTTTGGAAGTGGTAAAAGACAAACCAGGGCTAAAAGTAACACGGCATTGGGACCCGGTGGAGGCGCACGAGCCGGATTATGTAATACCGGAATGGATCAAAATATACGACTACCTTAACGAAATGGTATGGAAGATCACGGATGGGTGGGGAATTACCTATAAGGAACTGAGGGAATTTAAGAAGGCATTAAAGGACTTTGAATAGCAGCAGGTGCATAAATTTTGTCCAGGGGAATATTGATGTAAATGCTGGTTCCTTCGCCGATACGGGAGTTTATTTCGCAGGCGCCGTCCAGTAGCTTTACACGATGGAAAAGGTTTGAAATGCCGATGCCGTTCTTCCTTACGGCATTTACATCAAAACCTTTTCCATCATCTTCTATGGTAATATCGAGCTGTCCGTCGCTTGCCGTTAGCTGTACAACAGCTTCCGAAGCGCTGGCGTGTTTGATAATATTGTTAACCGCTTCCTGTATGATCCTGTAAATAAGCAGCGCATATTGAGCATCCAGCCCGGGGATCCCGCCAATAAAATAAGTGCTGATATGCAGGTTATTGTTAGATGCTTTGTTGCAGAAACTTTCTATGGCATAGGCCAGCCCTTCTTCCAACAGGATATTGGGCGCCATGTTATGTGAAATATTCCTTACTTCCCTTACTGCTGCATTAATAAGCGCCAGGGTTTTTTCCTTGCTTTCGGCATATTCAAGGTTGCTGAAGCCGTTTATTTTATTGACCTGCATCTTTGCCGCCGATAAGGTACTGGCCACGGCATCATGCAGTTCTTTTGCCGTCCTGTTCCTTTCTCTTTCCTCTCCCTCCAGCAGCGCTTCCAGCAACCTTACCTCCTGCTGCATGGTCATCGCCCTGTTTTTTTGACGATAGGTGATAAAAAGGATAATACCGGACGCCAGCAGCAACAGGATCACCAGCAAGGCAATGAGTATGAGATTGTTTTTCCGGGTTATCTCGTTGTTATGGTTGGCTATGGCAAGCTGCTGTTCGGTGATTTGCCGCTCTTTAACGGAAGTCTGGTACCTGGCTTCAACTTCCTGTATGGTTTGCTGACTGGTTTCGTTGGCCAGGGAATCGGTTACATGTTGATATTTTTTTCTGAAATCCAGCGCTTCTTTATAATGGGTTGTGATCTCCTTTAATTCGGCACCTAAGAGATAAACGGCTTTTAAGTCTGCCAGCGGCATCGTTTCAGCGGCGTTCAGCATACATTTTTCAAAATACCGGTTGGCGATTGTATATTTTTTGAGCTCTTTAAAAGCGTTTGCCAGCCCATGGTAAACATAGGCATCATATCCGGGAGGAGCATATTGCAGCTTCGACTCGGCCGACTGCAATACTTCAATACTGTTATCATACTGCTTTTGCCTGATATAGATATCGCCCAGGTTAATGTAACCTACCACTATCAGGTCCTGGTACTGTTTCTTTTCGCAGATGTCTATCAATTGCAGGGAGTGGGCTTTTGCCTCTTCCAGCCGTTCCATAAGCACTTCCACTACGATCAGGTTGGTCAGGCTTCTTGCAATGGAGGAAGAATCATTTAGCAAACCTGCAATTTCATATCCTTTCTGCGCATAGTAATGCCCTTTTTTATAATCCCTGATGTCTATAAACAATGAGGCAAGGTTGGTGTGGTATTTTCGCTGGTTATACAGGTCGTTTGATTGCTCTGAGCCTTTGAGCGCTTTAATATAATAATCGGCCGCTTTCGTCATCATCGACATGGCATAATAGAGTAAGCCGATATTGTTATATGCGTTTGCTTCTGCATTTTTGTTGCCGGTCTCTATGCTTTTCTGTAACTGTTCTTCGGCAATTTTTAATCCTTCCGCATATCTTAATTCCCGGTATAGAAAGTTGGTATAGTCGCCTGTGTACCTGATAAACCCGTTATCAAACTTAATTGCCTTCGCCAGCGCTCCCGACTGCTTAAAGTAAAGATCAGCGGAGTCTTTTTCTCCGGCAGCAACTTTTTTGTTTGCTGTTTCGATGAGCTGGTAAACCCTTGCAGAATCGCCGGGTTGCTGCGAATAGGCATCGTAATAACCTGCTAAAAGCCCCCACCACAGGAGGCCGGCAATAAAAAGGCGATAGGGGGTCATGGGCTTACCACTGCTTTTAAACATACAGTAATAACGTATTATCGTTAACGTACAAATTTAGATAAGCAACGGTTTTTGTTCGTCATATCAGTGCTGTATAGGTATGAGTGCCTGTGTTATTTGTTTGAGTGGCAATACGTATGTTTAGCCGGTTACCGTAAAACTGCCTGATATTTATATTGGGTAATGCTACTGATTTTTACAAGGTGCAAAAAGCTGAGATTTGCCCCCGTTTGTTTAAATCAATACATATGCACTTACAAAAAATCAATTACCTGGCCGTTTGTATTTGTTTACTTTTTTTCCTCAGTTCCTGTAGAAAAGAGAATAGCCACGTGCCGGACGAAAAATTCAAACCCAGGCCGTATCCGGTAGGCAAAGGAGGATATGGCATTGAAAAAAAGCTGGTTGGCCCTGAGGGCCTGAGTTTATCCAGCGTGGATGGCGACCTGGAGCTTACTATTCCGGCAGGTGCGTTAGATGCGGTCACTGAAATAAGTATCGAAACGATCCGCAATACCAATCCCGGCGGAGTAGGAAATGGTTTTCGCTTACAACCGCATGGCATAACGTTCAATAAAGAAGTGGAAATGAAGTTCTCCTACAATGACTACTATGGCATATATCCCGTGTCTTCTCCGCATTTTCTCGGCGTAACTTATCAGGATGAAAATCAGTTTTGGCGTTATGTGCCTTCGCCGGAAATAGACACCGTCAAAAAAAAAGTTACCATAAAAACCAGGCATTTCAGCGATTGGGCGTTGATGCAATGGATGTACCTGTTGCCTTTGCAGGATGTGGTTAAGCCTAATGAGCAATTGCAGTTGAGGGCAGTAAGGGTATTGCCGGCGGCTACTGCCGATAACGGTTATATTACCCCGTTGGTGCCGCCTGACGGTACGCCTTTGATGGTAGGAGAGCAGGTAGACCTGGAAACGAAATATATTAAAAAATGGTCGGTCTCGGGAAATGCCGGCAGACTTGCCCCGGCAGGCAATAAAGCTACGTATACTGCCCCTGCTACTGTACCGCAGATCAATCCCGTAGCGGTAAGCCTGGAACTTAACGCCGGTAGCCATCAGGTATTACTGGTTTCCAATATTGAGATCATGGGCAGTAATATTGAGTTCAGGATAGATGGCGGCAACCTGGTGAGGATGAGTGGCGCCCTGGTTACAACCGGCGATGGCTATATGCTGACCGGCAGGGATAACAATGGCGCTTTTGCCTTACAATGGAAAGGTGATGACAACCGGATGCCTTTTAATGCCCGGGAAAATACATTTCAATATGTTGTCCCCAATAGCACTTCTATGTATTCGCATACGTATAATGAACGCCTGCAGGCGCTTTTGATCAGTCCGGGTTATATCCGGTTGAAAACCGTCAATGAAAATACGGTATCGGGCACTTTCAGCGTGGGAATGGCAGGTCATTTTTCCATACCTGTCGGCGACAGGATCGGGGTGGTAACGATAGAAGGAAAGTTCAGCGCTAAAAAGAGCGGCTTTTGATATGGCTTACTTTTTTTAAGAGAGTGCCCGGCCACCAGGCACTCTCTTTTCGGCTTTTCAGGATGCGCTTATCTTACTGTTTACCGTTTCTCCTTTTTGATCACCTTGCCTTCGGTACTAAGATATAAAGTGGTGTCGTCGTCATCGGAAGTAAGATCCACCGTGTAATAGGTGCCTTTAGCAGCATCTTCAACAAGTGTATAATTATCGGTCTCATATCCATCCTTTACATATGCAGCAAGCGCCTGGATAATAATATCCGGTACGCTATCCGGCTGAAAGGCCTGCGATGTTCTCAGCCATTTTCCTTTGGTGTCGATCTCGATGATCCTGAAGGTTTCTTTGTTCAAAACCGTTGCAATGTATTTTCCACCCTGCCGGTCGGAAACCCACTGGGTGATCTTATAGCCGCCGGTTTTGCTTTCTGCTGCCGATCTTACCTGTGCCGGTATGTCCTGTTGTGCCTTTGCCGGGTAATGAACGGAGAAACCGGCTATCATCAACAGCCCTGCGATCATGTTCTTTGTTGTATTCATGTATTCTTATTTTTGTAGCTGTAAAAATAAAATACCTGACCCCGGTAAAATAAGGTACAAATACCGGATCTTTTTTCCCGGTAGTTCTACGGTGGTTTATATCTTATGCGTGTATAAGCTATATTTACTTTTTATGAAAAAATATGCAGTGATCGTAGCAGGTGGCAGCGGCAGCCGGATGAAGTCTGCGACGCCTAAACAGTTCCTGCTGCTACACAACAGGCCGGTGTTATTTTATACAATGGAAGCATTTCTCAAAGCTTTCAGCGATCTGCAGGTCATCCTGGTATTGCCGGAGGATTTTGTAGAGGACGGGAACGTGCTGGCAGAGCAATCGTCTGATGCCGGGAGGATACAGATAGCACCCGGCGGCAAAACCCGCTTCGACTCTGTTAAAAAGGGGTTGGAACTGGTAAAAGAAGAGTCCATTGTTTTTGTGCACGACGGTGTCCGGTGCCTCGTCAGTACAGACCTTATACGATCCTGTTACCTGCAGGCAAAAGAAAAAGGCAGCGCCATACCGGCCATACCGGTTACGGATAGTGTAAGAGTATTGACCGCCAATGGCTCCCAGCCCCTGAACAGGGACCTGCTGCGGGCTGTACAAACCCCTCAGACCTTTCAGAGCGCCATTATCCTGAAAGCATTTGACCAGCCTTACCGGCAAAGCTTTACGGACGAAGCCACCGTAGCCGAAGCGGCAGGGTTTGCCGTTCACCTGGTAGAAGGCGACAAAAGAAATATCAAGATCACCCTGCCGGAAGACCTGTTGATCGCGGAGAATCTGATGCGGGAATAATAGGTTTCCAAACCTTATCTGGTTTGCATGAGATTTCGTAGCGGGTTTACCAGGGTTCGGAAACCTTTAAGCTGTTATCCGTGAGTCTCCGACACCGGATATTTTGTGTTCTCCCGGGACTTCAGTCCCGGAAACCACCCCCCGCGATATGATCTAAATCAGGTAATTTTCTGATTCTTTGCGTTTCTGACAGGAATGACGATATTATGACAAACCAGCCATACACTGTTAAAGGTTCTCTATTACATTTGCACCTCCCATGGTTCCTACTTCCACATATGATGTTTGCAGCGGACTTGACCGGTTTTCGGTGATTGGCATCAATTATCACAATGCCGACACGACCACCCGTAGCAATTTTGCGATCTGTAGCAACAAGCTGGAGCAGATCACCCAACTGGCCGTTTCAAGGAATATTACCGACCTGGTGGTACTTTCCACCTGCAATCGTACCGAATTATATGGCGTGGGCGCAGCCGATACCCTGGTAAATATCCTGTGCGAAGCGTCCGGCAACAGCCAGGACGAGTTTACAGCGCATGGGTACACGCTGGGAGGCATGCAGGCTGTGCATCATCTTTTTAAAGTGGCTTCCGGGCTCGATTCCCAGATAATCGGGGACTATGAGATACTGATGCAATTGAAAAAGTCGGCGAAATATGCCCGGGAGAATAACCTGCTGGGTTCATTGGCCGACCGCTTGATCAATTTTGCCCTGCAGGCGTCTAAAAAGATCAAGTCAGAAACGAAGCTGAGCACCGGAACCGTATCCGTTGCCTATGCCGCCATAGAAGTGCTGAAGGAAAAGATCTGTGATATCCGGGAAAAAAATATCCTCCTGGTGGGAGCGGGTAAGTTTGGCTGTAATGTGGCGAAAAACATTTGCGAGTATTTTCCCGGCGCCCGGGTACGGATCACCAACCGTACACCACAAAAGGCGGAGGACTTTGCCAGCACGCACGGACTGGAAAGCATACCTTACGAACAACTGAGGACGGCCGCGGATGAAAGCGATATCCTGATCGTAAGCACCACCGCAGATACCTATACCCTTTCACCGGACTTCTTTACCACGCGGAAAGAACGGCTGCTGCTGGACCTCTCCGTTCCGAAAAGTATAGACCCCGAAGTAAGCCATATCGAAGGCGTTTCCCTGCTGGACGTAGACCAGATATCCGTAATATTGAACAAAACATTTGAAATGCGCCGGGCGGAAATACCCAAAGCATTGTCTATCATAGAAAGCACCACCGGCGAATTTGTGGAATGGCACAAGCTGTTCATGCACCGCGGCTTTCTGGGTGAAGTAAGATCCAAGCTGCTGGAGCTGAGCGCTGTAAGCGGCTGCGGACACCTTCCGGAACAAAAGGATGCAAAGATCCAGAAAGCGGTGAAAACGCTGGCTGTAGACCTTCGTTCCAGGACGGCAAAGGGCTGCCAGTATATCAATACGCTTAATGAATATCTCCGCATGAACTAAAGCGTTTTAACTTTAGTATTACATTAACGGTTTCCTTTCACGTATTTGCAGCATGTCTGTACCGGTTATGATATTATTGCACAAACACAGCAACATGTATATACGCCGGTTGACAGCCTTTCGCAAAATTTGGTGTATACCGGGATGGTTTATCTTTTTCCTTTGCTTACTAAGCACCGGAACTTCCGCCCAGCAGAGCGATTTTATCTCTTTTAAGAAGAGGGGCAGAACTATTACCAATTATTTCAAGGGTGTTCCCATGGATTTCATTCACAAAAACGGGTCGCACATCCATGGCATGATCAACAGGATCCAGAATGATACTATCTTTATGACGTTTAGTGATGTAAGAATGGTGCCTACCTACTGGGGAACGGCGGCTCCTGATACGGTAGCGAGATACGATATGCGCTTTCATTACAATGAAATTGCTGCCATACCCAAACCCTTTACGGGGCTCGGTGTTATCAGGAGAGGTGGGTTGTTTATCGTTGGAGGAACCGTCTATGCGGTTCTCCACACCGTCAACGGACTGATACAAAAGGATAGAATAGACCCAACGACCATTGCCGTTTCAGGCGCCGTGGTGTTGGCCGGATACGGGCTCCGGAAATCCGTCAGGACCCGGTACCCGATCGGTAAAAAATATACCATTGAGTATGTAAAGCTGACGGAATAGGGATCGTTGCTTGTTAGTTTTCAATGTTTTTGATAATTCCTTTTAACATTGCCGGCACAATTAGTTTATGAAAAGGTCTAACCGGTAAGAAATAAAGCCGCCCCCACCAATTATTAAATTTTATCGCGGTCGAAATGATCAGTTTCTTTTGTTTTGTATTGTAAGCTTGTTTGTCAATAAAAAGTGAAACCCTGAAATTCAGATGTTTATCGTCTTCTCCCAGAATCACTTCATTATTCGTTTTATCAAACACTTTAAAAAGCCCGAACTGGTCACCCCGTTCGCATGTAAAGTTGTCAGGTAGTTTCCGGCGGTTTGTGATCTTTCCGGCGGTTTTTAGTCCAAAAAGTCCGGCCAGTTTATTTCTAAACGCAAACAATTTGTCAACCCATTTCGGTCCGCTCGCAAAAAATGATCTCCCGATTTTGGTTGAGTCAACAGTTCCGTCTTTGTCGAAGAAGTATCCCTGAAAACTGTCAATATAGTCGTATGGCGTTGAATCAGTCTTCAAAAGTGATTGGTCCGGAAGTTTGGCTTTACTTATTGTCATGGGTGTGTTTTCTGCCGGTTTTTACTATTCCCGGTTTTTGAAATTAGGGCTTTTTACATCTGCAGCGTTATAATTTCAACAGTGTCCACCCGGGGTCTGGCGTAGCCGACCCTGGGCCGCCAGGTGTTACTTATGAAAACGGTAGCGCAGCATATGATAAGCTGATGCCGATCGGGGAAGTAATGCAGCGTTCCATACCTCCGGGGTCGGCGCTGCCAGACCCCGGAGAGACATCAAAGCTGATGACCCGGTGATATTTTTATATACGAACACCCGGCTTGCCGGGTGTTTTTGTTTTGGGGGTTTCACGCAAAGGGCGCAAAGGTTCGCGCAAAGGATAGCTAAGAAAGATGCTCAAAAAAAGGGAACTGTTTGCGGTCTTGGCGCTTCTCCGCGGCTTTGCGTGAAATATGGGCAAGGGACGTTAGGGACACGTGCGACCGGGGTGGTTGCAGAATAGGGTTCCGGACTTCTACGGCTTCTTTTAGCCTCACCCCACCCCCGCGCCGACCGGAGAGGGGCTTACAACATTTTCACTAGACCTGCGTCCATTAAACCTGGCGAATTTCTTTATAGGAGATAATGCATCAGGGTTCTATAGCTGAAGCGACAGTAGTACAACAGCTTAAACAGTAGCTAGCGCAGGTCTGGCCAGGCACCGGGCTGTGCTACCAAACCTGCGCCAATATGCAATATTCCGCCGCAAGCTTATTAGACAAAAGACAGCAAATTGAAAAAAGTGGCAAATGTTGGACGAATTACCTGCAACCTGCTTCTTGCGACCTGTGACTACCTTCCCTTCAAACACCCTCCCACATGCACCACTTCCCTCACATCCACCAGGTGCGCGGCTTCCACCAGCTTTGCCAGGTGAGTGTACAGTTCTACCGGGGCTGTGGGCGCCAGCGCATCATCAGCGCAGAGTGCGCCCTGCACCACCCGCTCCCAGCATTGCAACCACTGGGGCAGCGCCCGGTACCTGAAAAACCTTTTGAACACCCGGTAGGGATCGCGGTACTCCTGTTCGGAGAGGTGGCGCGGGAACTCGTTCCAGGCATGGGCGCCGGTATAATGACTGCGGTAGTATTTTTCGGAAAACAGATCATCCCCGTTGATGATAACAGGACTGTGCTTATCCTTTAAAGCATGGGCGGCTTTTATCAGCGAACGGATGAGCCTGCTATACAGCAGTACATCGCTGGGCGATGCTCCTTTGTACACCCCCGCCCCGCCGGCGTGACTGACCAGCTTTTTCACCAGCCTGCGGAACTCGTGCACCGGGGCTTCGGCAAAGAAATGCGCCAATACCTGGCAAGGGTCTGTAATGCATTCGCCCACCCAGGAGCGGGTTTTGAACGGGTCTTTTGTGTGTTTGCTGGTGTTTGCCATGTGGTTGTTGTTTTATGAATTGTCATGCCGGGCGGAGCGCAGCGCAGCCGGGGCATCTACTGGCGCCGGCCGGTTGGGGGACCTGGGGGACGCGTGTGACCATGGTGGCTGCCGTATAGAGTTTCGAATCCTTTGGGGGAATTACCTGCGACCTGCATCTATAACGGTATCTGCCAGCAGGAAGAGGGCCTGCAACCACTGGGCTTCGTTGAAATGGATGTTAGTGTCTTGCGCAGGTGCGGCAACGGCTTCTGTCATAACATAAGGTTTTATGCTGGCGCCAGCACAAAAAAGGCGTGGCGCTCAACTTACTTACAACAAATATAATAATACAATTTGAAATGTGAGGTATAACTCACTTTATTTTTTTTAACATTGCCCGACCTTAAAAATGTGAATAAACTTGAAAAACGATACAACCAGGAGATTGCCCTATTAGGCGCACGTCTCCGGAAACTCCGGGAGCAGAAAAATCTGACACAACTTGATCTGGAAATTAGCTCCGGAATCAATAGAACGGAAATTAGCAGAATTGAAAACGGGCAAAAAAATATTGAATTTCTTACGCTTGTTAAATTGGCGGTTGCTTTGGAGGTAGGATTGGAAGAATTTTTTGTTGAGTAGACATTCATTTTTCCTTCTCACAGTGAATAAATTCTGTAAAGAGATCGGGATTTCTGTTTATGATTTTTTTAATGCCCCTATTTTTAAAGGGAAATAAAAAGTATTACCCAAAGCAGCTTGATTTTGAGGATTGGATTCGCATGGCTTCTGACTGCATTACTGGTAACGAACAGATATTACCGATGATGGGGAACTTTACAATCGTCCGTCCGGAATTGCTGCCTGACTTTTTGATAAAGTTAAATATTAAGAACTAAAGCTGGGCTTTATTCGTCAAGCCCCGAACCGCAGTACAGCAGAATTACTGCTGATGATTGCTCCAATGTCCAGCCTCACTATTGGCAATACCAATATTGCATGCAGTTATTCGTCCCTTGTCGCATTTGTTATTGAATCGGCTGCAATTCTTTCTAAATGATTCTTAAAGTTCAAATTTGATTTTACGCTATTAAAGACTTTTTCAATAGACGCTGCTTTGTTTGGATGAATTATTATTGTCTCACTAACGGTATATGGTTCAAAGTAGCTGCTAAATGTTGAACTAAAATCATTTCTCGTTAGAAGAACCATATCTTCAACAGTCTTGAATAGTTTTTTATATTTTCTACCCAATAAATAGTAGTCAGTTATGGGTAAGATATTGGGTATATGTTCAGTCCACATTGAAAGTGTAACTACTTTATTCGACTGTGTCTCCTTAAAGAAGAAATTTTTTGATACAAAATACTCCTCTCCAATTTCATCTTGAATTTGGTGTCGCATGTAATTATATTCCCAAACTTTATTTGATTTGTCAATTGGATAGTATAAGGATTCTTCATCAAAATGCTCTTTTGAGGCCCAAATGTTTGTCTTATTCCAATTGTCAAATAAAAATTCTTTGGTTGGTTTGGTCGGAGAATCATTATCACCTTGTGGGTTTAATACGAACATGTCAAGTTCTTTTATAAAAGTCTCAACAAAGCTGAATGCTTCCTGCCCAAAGAAACTGGGTCGTATGAAATTTAAATTAAAGGCTATACCTGTATTCTCAAAATCTTTGAAACTATCTGGCAATTCTTCTGTCTCGTCTTCTTCATCGGGATCATTTGTCTCAAATGAGTAATAGACCTCTGTATCTTCATTTTCAAAAAACCATTGATTGCCATTCTCGTTAACGGGTGTCAAGTTATTTGAGAGGTACTCTCCAATTTGGTCGGTTGTAAGGTCGCTGTCTTTACGTTTGTAGAAAAATAAGTCGTAGCTCATAATTTTTAGGGTGTCTGTTTAATTGCATGCAACGTTTGTATTTGCGCTAATATACGCTATAAAAGCCGCTGCGCAAATAGCATTAGTTGGTTGATTAAGTGATGATTACAGGTTTTTTGTCCTACAATCACAATACGGCTCAATACCCGTGTATAAACGTTTATAGTCGTTTCTACACAGATACCGCGCTCTTATTTATTAAAAAACACAGAATCGATCAGTAAGCAGGTCTTTTATTGTTCAGTTCTACTTGGAAGTTCACTTTCGCGTCCAGGGCCTCAAACACTTTCAGGATCGTTTCAAACCGAGCATTCTTTGCACTATTCTCTATTTTTGAGATCTGGGCTTTTTGTACCCCTACAAGGTTGCCCAGTTGCTCCTGCGTCAGGTTGCGTTCCTGTCTTGCCTGCCTGATGGCTTGTCCCAGCAAGTCAATTCGCAGCTCATTTTCAAATGCGTCGCGCCTTTTGGTTCCACGCTTCCCCATATGCCTGTCAATCATTTCGTCAAGCGGAATGGTTTTGAGTTTATTTGTCACGGTCATTTGTTTTGGTTCACAGGGTTCATCAAAAATACGAATTTCCCGATTGGGATACAAAGAGTAAATAGGGCGGTCAAATTAGAGAGGGAGGTCTAACCGATGAAAATCATGCTGGTGAA
This sequence comes from Chitinophagaceae bacterium, assembly GCA_037190885.1. Lineage (GTDB taxonomy): Bacteria > Bacteroidota > Bacteroidia > Chitinophagales > Chitinophagaceae > Agriterribacter. Next base: position 227,167 of record JBBCJQ010000016.1, on the reverse strand, counting down.
CTGAAGGTGAGTATATATTTCTGTCCGACCATTTGTTAGCTGTAACCAGGCTAGTCGGCTACAATTTTGATTGATACAACAATATAATGTTCTACTTTGTATTTATCCCACCATTTTTCAGGCGGAACTCCGTCGGCTGTTAAAGCGCAGTAGAATTTATATCCCGGCTGTTCCGGGTTCTCATAAGGCAGGGAATACACAAATAAAGGAATGGTCTGGTTTACCGGGATTTTCCTGAATTCTTCACCGGTTATAATCCCATCCCTTAAACTATAGTCGTCCCGGTTTATCCGCTTGTATTTTCGTGTTACCCTCAGCCCTGAATATCTATAGTTGAAAATTATGCTATCATTAAGCGGTTTGGTAATAAGCGTAAATGTGGCAGCAGTATCGTTTTTGTCTACAGTAAAATATTTTTTAGCATAATCGGCGGATAATAGTGTGTCGGATATTGTTTCAATGCCATTCCAATATTCTTTGGATGTTATCAGAAAGTATCCGTTTTGGGAATGAACATTTTTAAAGTGAACTTTATACAGGTCTATTTTGTCAAGTTCCATTAAAAGTTGTATGTCATCAATTGTGGAACCATAGTCGGCCCTGGCTTCAATACTGTCGGTGTTTTGGGCCTTGCATAATGAGAGCCATAGTGTCGCCGCTATGGCTATAGTAATTCTCAAATTCATTTTGAGGGAATTGATTTGGTTATTGCCAACACCTAAATTTATGATAGTTATGGGAATTACGCCTTCCAATGTTGTCGGAAATGTACCGACGGGGCGGTTGTGTTTGGGGGGATCGGGGTCGGAGGGAAGTGTGCGGCAAGGTGATCTGCAGACAAAGCACTGGCATCTGCCACGGCTTTCGCCCACGTAGATCATCAGTTAAAAACTATTGGATAATCATCAAACCTTTGTCGCCAGTTTTCTATGGTTTGGGGAAGCTCTTTTTTGTATTTACTGCTATTCGTAAAATAATAGACCTTTTCCTCGTATAGCACAGCGGCCCACATACTGTTCAGCGAGTCCACCATAATTATATTTTCGGATATAGTATAGAGTCCGGTTACACCGGAGGAATAGACTTTCGAATGTAAATCGTCCAGGTCTTCATCTTCGGATGTTGTTTGTGTAGAGTAGACAAATAGAGCGTAGTTTTCCCCGACCAATACTTTAAAAAGAGAGTCTTCTTTTTCGGTTTCAAATATTCCGAGGCTTAGCAAGGTCTCTTCTTCTGCTTTGGGTAGTATCTGTAAGTTTTTATATTCTCCATCATAGGTTACTCCCATTCCCGCATAGCACAGTCCCTTCTTTTGCTCTATTATAATAGACGTATCACCAATTAATTTAAATTCAATCAGGCAGGTATCATATTCTGTAGCGGTATAAAATATTGCAATGCTATCCCTAAAAACCGCTGTTCCCTCAAGTTCACCTCCATGTGCTCCGTTGAGTGCTATTAGCAAAAACACTACAGAATCATTTTTGATATTCGAAATCTCCAATGTTGCTCCGTATCCCCATAGTCTTCTCTCCCAGGCACCTAACCATGACCCGGCAGGTGTTTTCAATGTACTTTCTACCTGAGTGAAGTTTTCGGATCTGTCATTGGAAGAGCAGGAAGTTATAAGGCTAACAATTATTAAAAGTAATACAGATAGTTTCATATTGGAATTGGTAGCGTGACTTAAAAAGATAACAGCTAAAATCCTGCGCATTGGCGATGGGCGGGAAATCTTTGCGGTAATCTCCTGTTTGAACAGCCTGTCGCCAAACCCGTGTTAGCACCAGTTTTTATTTCTGCATTTCTATTATTTCCCATTGTCCATTTGGTTCTTTTTCCAAATAAACATTCACGTTCAAATCCTTTTTAATTCCTAAAACTTTGATTTGAAGTTGTGCTTGTCCTTGTCCGTTTGAAATACTAATGCCTCCAGTAGGCATCATTCCATAACCTTTAATTCCACCAGTTTCTGAAATTATTTGTTCATTTTTTTCAATTTCACTTACTGTAATTTTATATGCATCTGAATTTTTCATAGCGTTACCTGCTGTAAAAAGTACAAAAACAAAAAAGGAAATTCCAACACCAATTAAAGCTATAATTCGTGGAAGTTTTGTCGGCTTATTGAGATTTTTAACAACGACCGTTTGCACAATTTTGTCGCCAAGTCTTTTCTTTTGGTCGTTTGTTGCTAAAACAATAAACTCAACAGGCCAGATGATAATTAGCAAGTTTCGTAAAAATAATCGTCCGAATGAAGGAATTTCATTTTGGTTGTTGTCGTCACGAACCATAATTCCCATAATCCATTTCCCGACACTAACCCCTTTTATACTGTCTTTTGCAAAATACAAAACAAAGCCAGGCAGCATAACAGCAGTCATTATTGCTGTCATTTTGCCTGGATTATTGTCGTCCATAAAATTTGGACCAAGTGCAAGGAATACAATTGAAACCATTAAAAAAGTCAATACAAAATGGTCAATCACAAATGCCACAATTCGTCTTTTTCTGCTTGATTTTTGAAATGTCAATTCTGTAGTTTGCTCTGTCATTCTGGTGCCATTTTAAAATTGGTGCTAACGCCTGAATTTATGAGACTTTCGTAAGTATCACTACCCAGGTGTTGACCTTCAATGCTTTAACGTTCATTTGCAACGGTTATTACTTCTATAACACTTTTTACTATCCTGTATAACCGTTTCTACACAGTTTTTTTGCGAACCTCCGCTCTTATATTCCCAACAGTAATCAGCAGTATCAGTAACAAGATGCATTTTCCTCCCCAATTTATCTACTTTTGCCCTTCAAAAAACAAGCATGGACAAAGCGTTGATACTAACGAACGGATTCCTCGCGACCGATGATGCCAAAACCGCCCATGGGCTGATCCGGGAAAGCCAACGGTACGAGATATCAGGGATAGTGGATAATCAGAACGCGGGCAAAGATGCCGGCGAGGTGCTGGACGGGCGCTTTCGGGGTATACCGGTTTTTGCTACAGTGCCTGCTGCCGCGGCCGCCGGCGCAGGGGTTTGTATTGTTGGAGTGGCTACTTCCGGCGGTATATTTCCGGGCAGCCTGTTGGAAGAAGTAAAGGAAGCCATCCGGCAGGGAATGCATATCGTGAACGGTTTGCACGATCAGTTGTCTGAGCGGGAAGACATCGTGGCGTTGGCCAAAGAACATAAGGTTACCCTTACGGATGTACGAAAACCACCCAAGATGAAAGACCTCCATTTCTGGACGGGGGAGATCCTCTCACTCACCAAACCGGTGGTGGCGGTATTGGGTACAGACTGCGGTCTCGGTAAACGCACTACCTCCCGGTTCCTGGTCAGCGCCTGCAAGGCTGCCGGCATCCGTGCGGAGATGATCTATACGGGACAAACCGGCTGGCTGCAGGGCGGGAAATACGGCTTTGTGCTGGACGCCACCCCCAACGATTTTGTGTCCGGTGAGTTGGAGCATGCCATCATGCGATGTGTGAAGGAAACCGATCCCGATATCATCTTCATTGAAGGACAGGCGGCGCTGCGGAACCCGAGCGGGCCCTGCGGATCGGAAATGCTGATCTCCGGTGGCGCAAAGTCAGTGATACTGCTGCACGCACCCAAAAGAGTATATTATGACGGTCACCCGGAACTGGGAAAGATCCTTTCCCTCAGCTCCGAAATAGAATTGATAAAAAAATACGGATCGAAAGTGATCGCCATTGCCTTGAACACGGAACACTGCACATTACCCGAAGCAGAAGGCTTTCAGCAGCAATACGAAAAAGAGCTGAACCTGCCCGTGTTGCTGCCGCTGGAGCAGGGCGTGGAAAAGATCATCCCGATGATAAGAACATTGATATGATGTATATCCAGCGGATTTTCGCAGAAATAACTTAAAAAATCTGCGTTTATCTGCGCTATCTATGAGACATTAATAACTAAAAATAACCGGATGAAAATTGTTGCTGCAAATGCGTTCATACGGAACCTCCGGCTCAAAAAGCCATATGAGATCGCGCGGGAACGGATAGAGGACGTAGAGAATGTTTTCCTGGAACTGACACTGGAAAACGGGATCACGGGTATTGGCGCCGCCAATCCATCGCCGGAAGTGGTAGGAGAAACGCCTGCCGAAACCCTGCACAACCTGCAAACGGAGATCATACCCTGGATAACGGGAAAGGATATACGCTTGTTTAATCACCTGATCGGATCGGTTGATGAAAAATTCCCGGGAAAGCCGGGTACGCTGGCGGCTGTTGATATTGCTCTGCACGATGCGTTCGGGCAATACCTGGGTATGCCCATAGCAGATCTTTACGGGCGAAACCACGATGTGCTTCCGACCTCCGTTACCATCGGGATCATGGGATTGCAGGAGACCCTGGAAGAAGCGGCGGCCTTCAAAACAGCCGGCTTCCGCATCCTGAAGCTGAAGACCGGACAAAACCCTGAATCAGACGCGGAGAAGGTGATCAAACTGCAGGAGCGGTTCGGCAATTATTTTACCATACGCGTGGATGCCAACACGGGTTATACCCTCAGCGATCTTACCCGCTTCCTCCATCTTACCCGGTATCAACCGGTAGAACTGATAGAGCAGCCTTTGCTGCCGGAAGAAGATCACGCGTTGGATCAGCTCGGGCAGGCGGAAAGAAAAATACTGGCGGCGGATGAATCCCTTAAAGGCGCAGCATCTGCTTTTTCACTCTGTAAGGCAGACCGGTACGGTATCTACAATATCAAGCTGATGAAATGCGGGGGCATAAAAGGCGCTTTCAAAATAGCAGCGGTAGCCGAACCGGCCGGCGCCGACCTGTTCTGGGGTTGTAATGATGAGAGCATCGTAAGTATTACCGCCGCGTTGCATGCCGCTTTTGCCTGCAGGCACACAAAATATATCGACCTGGATGGCAGTTTCGACCTGGCTGAAGACCTGGTGGAAGGAGGGTTTGTAGTAAAAGACGGGATGATGTCACTGGCGCCGGGCGCCGGACTGGCATTGAAGCGGTTAAAATAGAGCCCTCACGGAGGCCCGCCCTACATGGATCATATTTGTTTCGCCGGGCTTCCTTCCCTCGTATTGAATATTCAGCTCCAGGAAAGACGATAGCCGCTTGGTAAGGTCTACCGTCCATAAATAGTTTTTGCCCGGCAGCAAGGCGTCGAGCATGATATAGGAAACGGGTGAATTGGCAACATCGGCATTATCCTTATCGGTATATTTTATACGGCTGTAAGTGAATTTGGCAGTAACCGAAGTATTCGATAACACATTATACTTTACTTCACTGTTCACGGAGTTGATGGTAGCGCGTTCGGGGCCTTCCGTGTTGTTCTTATTATCGTGGCGATACCCTCCCATGACCCTGAAGGCGGTTCGCTGTATAAAAGAGAGCCGCGGCTCGATGCCTGTTGCGTGGATATCATAATTGCGGTTGTCGAACCCGGGTGTCGTCAGGCTGTTGGTTCCCTGCCGGGTGACCAGCTCCAGCAAAAAGTTGCGGGAGATATTCCACCGTCCTTTGATATTCCAGTCTTTTACCGCCCTGCTTTCGTAGCCATAGGTAAGAAAGGATTTGTTGTCTGTGCGGATATTGTTGATATCCATTCCCCATATGCTGCTGAACCGGTTGAAGGAAAGGGTATTGCTGAACACCTGGTTCAGCAGGATCAGCGAAGTGTCTTCCATCGGCACCGCAAAAGGGTTGAACTCCAGGCTGCCGGACATCGCTTTTTTATGCACCTGCAGGTTGCTTTGAAAATACAGTCGTGCCAGGAATTTTTGAAAGCCCGGCGCCTGGTTAACATCGATCACCGCCCGCGGATTGAGAACAAAGCTATAATTGAACTGCAGGTAGTTGGCTTTCACAAATTCGTTGGTAGGTGTGAAGATCCGGATATATTTGGCCTGGTCTTTAAACTGCGCTATCTCAAATTCATTCAGCTCGGGGATGCCGTTATTGTTATAGTCGATCCAGGTATATTCTCCCTGCCCCGGCGGCACCTCTATGTAGGTGAAGTCCCTTTTTTGCTCCTGCCCGGTTCCTACTTCGTATAATACATTTCCGTTGAGTAAACCCTTCCATTCATTCACCAGGTATTCTACTCTTCCGAGAATGGTTTCCTCCGCCTTCTGCCCGGTTATTTTTTCATCCAGCACCCGGAGGCTACGGTAGGTGATATTGGTGCGCATCTGGTGCCGGGGGTTTTTCATCAGCTCCGTGGAGAAGTTGATATTATTGCTCCTGTCTGCACGGTGCAGGCTGCCGGCATAGGGAAATTTATCACTCCGGGTATACCAGGTGATGCCCCATTTATTGGGTCTCTCTGCAGGCGATTTAATATATGCCTGCCAGATATCGAAGGAAAAGCTGCCGGTGTTGAGGGAATCGTATTCTTTGTACTTTATATAGTTGTGATCGAGGGTATAGCCCACGCCTACCCGGTGATTACCGAGTTTAGGAAAATCTTTCGACACATCCAGTATGGGACGCAGGTAATAACCCCGCTGATCTATCATGTTAAAAGACGTGATATGCACCTGGTTGTTGAAATGCCAGGTGCCGTGATCGGCCCTTTGTACGATACTGTTTTTTACGCCGCTGTAGTTGTCGCTCCGGGTATAGGTCTCGAACCTGTACTGAACCGAATTGTTTTTTTCCATCAACTGCAGTCCGGCCCGCAGGATATTTTCGTCCGCAGCGGTTATCGTAAGCGGCAGGCCCCAATCCCTGTAAAACTCCACGGACCGCAGGCGCTCTATAGGCCTGAACCGGTGCTGCACCCATTCATAGCCTGCTGAAATCTGGAGCTTCCTGTCGGGTATACTTTTCTGTAAAGGGCGTGTATCCGTTACCGTAATTTTCCCGGCATAACCCACATCATCTGCTTTGTCTATCGATGAGTAGCTGTTGATATTAAAATTGCTCATAGCCAGCTCGGTGCTGACGGTGGTATATTCCGTAACGGCATAGTCGGCACCGATGCTCACCAGTTGCTGCTTCCGGGGCGCTATCAGCAGCACCACCGGCTCAAAGCTTCCCTGTGGATTGTTATCAGCATCCGGCGCTACCCATTTGAATACCTTGCCATTGGCCGCGTTGTTCTGATCCAGCACATAGTTTCCCCTTCCGAAGCCCACTTCGGTAAATGCCAGGTTATACAGGGTGTCATGCTGGTTGACAGAATGAACAAATGCTGAGTCGTGCTGTGTGAGATTATACACCGTATCCACCCGTTTGTAGAGGATCTTGTTCACAGAGAAGGTATCCAGGATATGAGAAGGATATAGCGCATTTTGTATGCTATCGCCTATGGTGCTCAGAAAATGTTTTTGTTCGGGATTGAGCGTCTGGTTGATGGGAGAGTTTTTAGCATCGGCATTGGAATAGGCGGATACCCGTAATGTCAGCTTGTTCCCGATCCTGGCTTCGTCTGCCAGGTACAACTGGGAGTTCAGGTAGTTCCTGTCTGCATACCCGAACTCTACCTGGATACGGGAATCTTTTGTGATCATCCGCCGGGGTGTAAACGTCAGCTCCGCCGTATTGTAGTTGATCACATAATCCTGGTCTTCACCGCGCTGCAGCAGTTCCCCATCAATGAATACCCGTTCCGTACCTGCCAGCACAATAAAGAACAGCTCGTTGTTGGGGCCTTGCAGCCGGTAGGGTCCCTGGTTGCCTTCTATTCCCTGGAATACGTTGCGCGTAAACTTTCCTTTAGCCATGGCCCCGCTGAGCAGCAGCTTGTTGGAGACCTTCTCGCTGATCCGGGTTTCCTGGCCGAATGCCGCGCCCTGCAGGCGGGCGTAATAATTGAGGAAATAACTCTGTTGCTGCCGGATATCGATATCACCGATATCAAAATGCCAGTTGTTTTTTTTGAACTGGATGAATATCCTGTCAAACTCGTTCAGGTTTTGCGTGTTGCCGTCCGGTTGCACGGGGATATTGCTGTCGGTGATGGCGGCAGATATCTGCACGCTGTCTGCCAGGTAACCGGACAACTGCAGGTTCAATGTGGAATTCAATACCACGTCCTGCTGGTTCCCAAACGAAAGTCCTCTTCCGAAGCTCCCGTTATAATTGATGCTGCCGAAGTCGAAAATGGACTGCTGCACAATATCCCGGCTGCTGATGGTGGCGCCGGCAATAAAATGGTTGCTGATACTATCAAAACGAAGCCTTTGCAGCACCGGTTGGAACCTGCCGGGAAAAACCCGGTAAAAGATCATCACTTCGGCTGCCTCCGGTTTGGTTTTCCAGACCAGGGTAGCAGTAATATTGTCCAGGTGATACATCTCCCGTTCCACACCCTTGATGGAGAAAGTGCCGGGGATAATGCTGAGCGTATCCAGCACCAGGCTGTCGGACTGTGTGGATATGATCTTTTTCCGCAGGTTGGAACCCGGCTGTTGGGAAAACACCCACTGCGCACATACCATGCACACTCCTATCAAAAGCAGCCGAAATTTCAAACCTTCCTTTTTATTTACAATGCCTAAAATTAGAAAATATTGTATATCAGGCTAAAAAAGAAGGAATTAGCAGTTTTTAGTGTATGATCTTCGAATGCTTTCGGGTATCTTTCATGAAACTGTATACCAGCAGCGATATGAAAATACAAATGGTGACATACCAGTAAAACCAGCTCTCGTTGCCCTGTTGTTTGAACCACAACGCGACAAATTCGGCCGTTCCCCCGAAAATGGCAGTAGTAAGGGCATAAGGCAGGCCCACCCCCAGGGCCCTGATCTCCGAAGGGAACAGTTCTGCTTTAACCACGGCGTTAATGGAAGTGTACCCGCTGACGATTGCCAGCCCGCACATGATCAGCAGGAATGCGCCGCCCATCGTTGTTTCCCGGCTGATGGCAGTAAGCAGCGGCACGGTGCACAGTACACCCAGCACGCCAAAACCGATCAGCAGGGGCTTTCGGCCGATCATATCGGATAATAGTCCAAATATAGGCTGTAGCAGCGCAAAGCACAGGAGGCTGAAAAAGGAAATAACGGTGCTCTGGTCGATGCTGAGGCCGACCGTATTCACCAGGAACTTCTGCATGTAAATGGAATAGGTATAAAAGGCGATCGTACCACCCAGCGTCAGCCCTACTACGGTAATAATGGCCCTTGGGTGCTTCAGCAGCTCTTTTATGCTTCCCTTGCTTTTTTTGTGAAGATTCTCTTTAGTAAAAGAATCTGTTTCGTCCAGGTTGCGCCGGATATACAGTGCCACCACTGCCAGCAGGGCGCCGATAACAAAAGGTATCCGCCAGCCCCAGGCATGCAACTGCTCTTCCGTCAGCAGCACTTTTTGCAGCAATAACTGGATACCCAGGGCGATCAGTTGTCCCCCGATCAGGGTCACATACTGGAAGCTGGAATAGAAACCGCGCCGGCGGGGGGTAGCCATTTCACTGAGATAGGTAGCCGAAGTGCCGTATTCGCCGCCAACGCTCAATCCCTGCAGCAGACGGGCAATGAACAGCAGGGCGGGCGCCAGCACACCGATGGTTGCATAAGTGGGCGTGCAGGCGATCAGGAAGGATCCGAACGACATCAGCAGGATGGAGAGGGTCATGGCTTTTTTCCTGCCGGTTTTATCGGCGATGCTGCCAAACAGCCAGCCGCCGATCGGCCGCATCAGGAAGCCCACGGCAAATATGCCCGCAGCGTTGAGCAGTTGCGCCGTGCGGTCGCTGTTCGGGAAAAAAACCGGAGAAAAATACAGGGCAAATGCCGAATAGCAATACCAGTCATACCATTCCACCAGGTTCCCGATGGAGCCGCCCGTAATGGCTTTTATCCTTTTCTTGACATCATCATGCATAATAGACGGCAAACATATATGCTAAAGATGTAAAATGCAAAACGAAACCTATCGGTCTGGTGTCCTCACCAACTGATCCGTGTATCCATCTGGCGGGTGCGGACACCCCTTACGTCCCAGTGGGGTCTCCCGGAGGGGACCCCGCGTCAGAGCTTTTAGCATGTGTTGGCCCGGGGTCGGCTACACCAGACCCCCAGGTGGACGCAGGGGACTCGTAGTCTTTTAAACATATTGTAAATCAATGAAATATGCAGTGTTTGACGCTGCTAATCTCCTAATTTCTCAAAAATTAGGAGATTAGATAAGTACGAAATTGTAAGTGCAGGATATAAAGTTGTAATTATACTTACAGTTTTATAAAAAAATTAATAAATTGTAAGTATATTTATATTTTATGAAAATCCCAGAAAATATACACCGGAGAGATCATTATCTCCAGAGGATAAGCCCTTTTATAGGTAAAAGTCTTATAAAAGTGCTCACGGGACAGCGAAGGGTTGGCAAAAGTTATCTCTTATACCAATTGATGAAGGAGATCGGGGAGAAAGACCCTGATACCAACATCATCTACATTAACAAGGAGGATTTTCAGTTTGATATGATCAGGGATGCACCAGGTTTGATTGATTATGTGCATACTCAGTTAAAACGGGATACCCGGAATGCTATTTTTATTGATGAAATACAGGATATCCGGGAATTTGAGAAAGCTTTGCGGTCACTCTTGCTGGATGAGAATAATGATCTTTATATAACAGGAAGCAATGCCAGGATCCTTTCGGGCGAACTGGCCACTTACCTTAGCGGGCGATATGTTGAGTTTACTATCTACAGTCTCTCTTATAACGAATTCTTATCTTTTCATGATCTTACGGATAATGATGAATCGTTAGAGTTGTATATCAAATACGGCGGACTGCCTTATCTGATCAATCTGCCTTTAACAGACCAGGCATTCGAATACCTGAATAGCGTATATTCAACTATTGTATTTCGTGATGTGGTAAGTAGGTACAACCTGCGAAACACTCAATTCCTGGAAAAGCTGATAATGTTCCTGGCGGATAATATCGGCAGCCTTTTTTCAGCGAAACGTATCAGTGACTTTTTGAAGTCTCAGCATATCAGGTTGGCGCATAATCAAATCCTGCAATACACCGGCTACCTGGCCAATGCATACATTATTCACGAAGTAAGCCGTTATGATATTGCCGGTCGCCGGATATTTGAGATTGGCAGCAAGTTCTATTTTGAGAATACCGGGATCCGTAATGTTATTACAGGATATCGTTTACAGGATAAAGGCAAGCTATTGGAAAACATAGTTTACAACCATCTGCTTTTTCTTGGTTATGACGTAAAGGTAGGTGTGCTACAAGCTGAAGAGATAGACTTTGTTTGTGAAAGCGGAGGAGAGAAGCTATATGTACAGGCGGCGCTTCGGTTGGAAAACCAGTCTACCATTGACCGGGAATTCGGGAACCTGCTAAACATCAAAGATAATTATCCCAAACTGGTGGTCTCATACGACCAGTTTGAAGGAAACACGCACAATGGGATAAGACATATTTTTATCCGCGAGTTTCTGAAGCTGGATGCCGTTGTAAGTCAATGGAATATGTGATGTCTGGCATTACTATTCTCCTAAAACCTCCTAATTTCTCAAAAATTATAGGGGAAAATATATTGAAAGGCGCCATTGAAGATCTCCTAACTCAATCTGGCGGGTGCGGACACCCCGCCCTCCCGCCGGTTCTCAGCCGATGTCTCCCGGAGGGAACCCGGCGTCTTCTTATAGCGCCGGGTCCTCAGCCAGTACCCACGGCCTCCTACTCCATCATAAAGCCAGACTGAGAGACTCGGCTGGGAAAGGTCTTATGTTCTAGTGGGGTCTCCCGGAGGGGACCCCGCGTCAGAGTTTTTAGCATCTGTTAGCCCGGGGTCGGCTACGCCATACCCCAGGTGGACGAAGGGCTCCCGGCGTCTTTTAACCGGTTCCCGTAGTTTACGTACCTTTGCCCCTTCATTATGGCAGAACAGGCTCCGTCGAAAAAAATTTTTGATTTCAGATTGCTGAGAAGGGTTTTTTCTTATGCAACACCCTACAGAACCAGCCTGATCCTGTCCATAGTGCTGGCCGTTCTTTTAGCGGTCTTATCCCCCGTGCGGCCCTGGCTGATACAAATAACCGTAGATAAATACATCCGCGGCGGTTTGATGAATGCCCTCCTTATCATCACTTTTATACAGATCGGACTGCTGCTGCTGGAAACTGCCATGCGGTTTTACTTTTCCTTTATCACTTCCTGGCTGGGCCAAACGGTGGTAAAGGATATACGAAGCGCGGTGTATAAAAAAATACTGCACCTGAACCTGTCGCAGTTTGACAAAACCCCCATCGGCACCCTTACTACGCGTACCATCAACGATATTGAAGCCGTTAACGATATTTTCGCGGAAGGGCTGATCTCCATTATTGCCGACCTGCTGGCGATCGTGGCCATCCTGGCGGTGATGTTCGCTACCGACTGGAAATTGACATTGATCTGCCTGCTGATCTTACCGGTATTGGTGATCGTGACCCGCTGGTTCAGGAACAGTGTAAATATTTCGTTTCAGCGGGTACGGAACGCGGTGGCCCAATTGAATGCTTTTGTGCAGGAGCATATCACCGGTATGCCGATCGTGCAGGCTTTTGCCGCCGAAGACAGGGAATATACCAAGTTCAAAAAGATCAACCGCGAACATCGCAATGCCAATATCCGCGCCATTTTTGCCTACTCGATATTCTTTCCCTTTGTAGAGATCATGCTGGCCATCGCCATGAGCCTGATGATATGGTGGAGCGCCAGGGGGGCTATAGCCGGGGATGCCACCGTGGGTACCATGATCGCTTTTGTGCTGTACCTAAACCTGCTGTTCCGGCCGCTGCGGTTCATAGCGGATAAGTTCAACGTGCTGCAGATGGGTATGGTAGCCAGCGACCGGATATTTAAAGTGCTGGACAACAATGATACTATTGTAAAAGACGGCGCCTATGCCCCGGACAAAGTGGAAGGAAAGGTGGCATTCAGGCATGTATGGTTCGCTTATAACGATGATCATTATGTGCTGAAGGATATTTCCTTTACCATACAACCCGGCGAAAAGCTGGCCATTGTAGGTCATACGGGCAGTGGCAAAACTTCCATCATCAGTCTTATCAACCGGCTCTATCATATTCAGAAAGGCGCCATTGAAATAGATGACGTAAATATCGAGGAATACCGGTTACATGCGCTGCGCAGCAAAATTGGCTTTGTGCTGCAGGATGTATTCCTGTTCTCCGGTTCCATTATGGACAATGTGACGCTCAGAAATGAATCTATCACCCGGGAGGAAGTGATACACGCTGCCAAACTGATCGGCATGCACGATTTTATTATGAAGCTACCCGGCAACTACGATTATAATGTGATGGAAAGGGGCAGCACCCTGTCGCTGGGCCAACGACAGTTGCTTTCTTTTATCCGGGCGCTCCTGTACAACCCTGCCATTTTGATCCTGGATGAAGCTACATCTTCCATTGACACCGAAAGTGAACAATTGATACAACATGCGATAGACACGCTGATAGAAGGCAGAACGTCCATCATTATTGCCCACCGCCTGTCTACCATCCGGAAAGCCAATAAAATAATGGTGCTCGACAGGGGAGAGATCAAAGAGGCCGGCACCCATACCGAATTGCTGGAAAAAGACGGGCACTATGCCCGGCTCTATGAAATGCAGTTTGCCGGGGTTTCCAAAGAAGATTAACGCGAGTTTTCCGGTCGGTGGGGACACCGGACCGGTAGTGCGCTCTACAGGCGGGGTGTCTCCACCCGCCTGCAAAAAGATTGAGACCTAACAGGTTTTTAAAACCTGTTAGGTCTGCTCATCGAAAGATTTACTATCTTTGCAGCGGCAAGTCTTATACGACCAGCTCCTGCTGAACTCCCCCAGGACCGGAAGGTAGCAAGGGTAGGCGGTTGTAGCGGTGCGATGTAAGTAACTTGCCTTTTTATTTCTTAATATTCGTTTATATTCGCTATTATAATTTGTAAACAAGTCATTACCAAGAGCAAAAAATAAACACATGAAATTTTTTATCGATACGGCCAACCTGGCCCAGATCAAGGAAGCACATGAATTAGGTATCCTGGACGGTGTTACTACCAATCCATCCCTGATGGCAAAAGAAGGCATCAAGGGAGAAGAAGCGATCAGGAATCATTATAAAACCATTTGTGAGATGGTGGATGGCGATATCAGCGCCGAAGTACTTTCCACCGATTTTGACGGCATCGTTGCCGAGGGTAAATCCCTGGCTGCCATACACCCGAATATTATTGTAAAAGTGCCCATGATAAAGGATGGTGTGAAAGCGTTGAAATGGTTTACAGATAACGGTATCAAAACCAACTGTACACTGGTATTCTCCGCCGGTCAGGCAATTCTCGCGGCAAAAGCCGGCGCCACCTATGTGTCTCCGTTCGTAGGCAGAATTGACGACGGTAACTGGGATGGTATGGAGCTGATCGGCCAGATTGCCCAGATATACTCCCTGCAGGGATTCAAAACAGAGATACTGGCAGCATCGATCCGCAGCTCGCTGCATATTGTAAGAGCTGCTGAATTGGGAGCAGACGTTTGTACCTGCCCGCTGGAGCCGATCCTGGGACTGCTGAAGCACCCGCTGACGGATATCGGGTTGGCCAAGTTCCTGGACGATGCCAAGAAAATGAAATAGTCCCTGCGCACAAGCGTATGGTAACATAATGAGGTTATTCCGGTAAGGGGTGACCTTTTTTATTGCGGGTTTGATTATTTGGATACCAGGGAATGCCTGCATAAAGAGCTGCCGGAGTACTTTGATTTCGCCGCGCTGCGGCTCACCATACTAACTATCCCATATTACTACAAATATTCACGGTGCGCTGCACCTTTTCTGACAGCTTATGAGTTGAACCGGCAAAGTAGAACAACTATCTGCGGGCATTTGATCCACAGTTTACCTCTTTTTATTGGTGGCGGAGTTCCTACCTGTCACCTCCCGTCGGAGCCGCGGATCTAACCCAATGCTCATACAACCCCTTCAGCTTTTCCACAATGGCCGGGTTCCGGTCGGCGAAGTTTTGATCCTCACCGGGATTTTGCTCAAGGTTCGACAGGAAAAATTTGTCTTTTCCCATTTCGGTTGAATCGCCGCCTACGGGATTATATAATAATTTCCAGGGTCCCTGGCGTACGCACCACTGGCGGCTACCCCTCAGGTCTATTTGCCAGTAAAATACCCGCTCATTATTATCTTTATTATCATGCAGGATGACAGGGAGTAAACTTTTTCCGTCAACGGGTACCGACACTTTGATATTGCAGAGTTCCGCCAGTGTAGGCATCCAATCCACATTGGCTCCAAATTGCTGCCTCACCTGGTTTTTAGGTAAGCCGGCGGGCCAACTGATCACTGCCGGTACGCGAATACCTCCCTCGAAGAGGCTGAACTTCGCACCCCGGTAGCCGCCGGCATAACCGCCACCGCCAAACGTACGCTCCTCCTCCGAATGGCCATGATCTGATTGGAAAACGATGATGGTATCTTCATACAATCCCAGCCTTTTCAGCTCTTTTATGATGATGCCGATCTTTTCATCTACCGTAGAAACGGCTGCGGCATATTGCCTGCGTGGCTCGGGCAGATCAGCATAACGCTGCCGCCATTTTTCTTCTCCCTGCAGCGGGTAATGCGGTAAATTGAAGGCGAGATAAAGGAAAAAAGGCCGGTTGCGGTTTTTTTCCAGGAACAGCTTTGACTCATTTACCATCAGGTCAGGAAAATACTGGCCATCGGCCCATACTTCTTCTCCGTTCCGCCAAAGGTCATGACGGTTGGGGCCATTCCAGTAAAAAAAGTGGGAATAGTTGTCGATGCATCCGCCCATATGTCCGAATGAATGGTCAAAGCCCTGTGCATTCGGCATGGTTTCGGTACTGAACCCCATATGCCATTTGCCGATATGCCCGGTAGCATAGCCGGCCGATTTAAATAGTTCGGCTATGGTAAACTGTTCGCCCGGCATACCGGGTTCTCCTTTGGAAGAAGAGGCGTTACCGGGAAGACCGGCATTTTGCGGGTACCGCCCGGTCATTAAAGATGCTCTTGAAGGCGAGCAAACAGGGGAAGCAGCATAAAACTGTGTAAACATTACACCCTGCCGAGCCAGTTCGTCCATATTAGGGGTATGAATATCTTTAGCGCCATAAGCATTCATATCCAGTGTGCCCTGGTCGTCCGTATATATCAGCAGCACATTGGGTTTCCCGGATATTTTCTGCGCATGGCTTACTCCCCATGATAATAGCAATATCCCTGTCAATACTCTTACGATTATCCGCTTGTGTATCATCCTGTAATTTTTATTGTGCATTGGGTGCATGAGCGGCAGGGTTGATGTGGGGAAAAAACTTTGCAGCAGGGTTTTCTGTCAGCCACTGGTCTTTATAAAGGGAATATTAATACCTGGTACAGTGACCCGGTTATTGTGTATAATCCTCCTGCAGCAGCTCTTTGGCATCCGAGATCAGCTTTTTGATCTCCTTACTTTTCAAGCCATCATATACCCCTCTTACTCTCCTGTCTTTATCCACCAGGGCAAAAAACTGGGTATGCAGAAAATCTTCTTCAATATTGGCGGCGTTATTCTTGGGATCGTCTATCGCATAGCTTTCCCGTGCTGCTTTATACAACTGTTCTTTGCTGCCGGTCAGGAACCACCAGTTCTGCACGTTCGCGCCCAGCGAATCCGCATATACCCGGAGCCTGCCGATGGAATCGTTTTTGGGGTCTACCGTATGTGACAGGATCATGAAATCCTGCTCGTTCTTCAGCTCATCGTACACTTTTTTCATATTGGTATTCATCCTGGGACAGATACCCTGGCAGGTAGTGAAAAAATACTCTGTCACATATACTTTTCCTTCCACTCCTTTTTCTGAAACCGTTTCTCCATCCTGCCGGAAAAAGCTAAAGGGCTTCACATTGCTCAAAACCGGGAGTGTAGACTTTGAAGTATCGATTATATTCAATAAAAAAACATAGAACCCTCCCACCAAAGCGAGGAAAAACAGGAGGTATATCCAGGTAGTCTTGCTCATAAGACAAAGGTACGACCGCCTTTCCGCCTTCCTGTTAATTTTTACATGATTTAGCTCAATTGCAACTTTGTTGCAGAAAACCCTTATCTTTGCTCCCCAAATTTTTACAGGATGTTCAGGATCAACTATGATGCGCTTGGAATTACTGCTTCTGTGGCATGTGCCATACATTGCGCCGTGCTCCCGCTGATGCTCACCAGCCTGCCGGTGCTGGGTGTCAACATCATACACAACTTGTATTTTGAGCTGTTCATGGTATTCCTGGCTTTTGTCATCGGGGTGATTGCCCTGTACCACGGGTATAAAAAGCATCATCACAGGTGGCTGCCCATCATCATATTCAGTGCCGGTATCGCATTATTGCTCTTAAAAGAGCTGTTTCACGCGTACCATCTCTGGTTGTTGCTGCCGGCCGTGACGCTGATCATTGCTGCTCATTTCATCAACTACCGTTTTTGCAGGAAGGCCAATCATTGCCATGCCGGCGATTGTAACCATTAAATCGGGTATACTAAAATTAATCATTTATATTAGCTGATAGTTTCCACGGGCGTATTCAAATCTTTGCGTTATGCAAGTTTTCCGGTCGGTGGAGACACCGACCGGTAGCAAACTCTACGGGCGGATGGAGACACCCGCCTGCGAAAAGTTGAACTTTTATTGCGGTATTTGTTTATCTCTGATTTTGCCGCAATGAAAATAGTTTTCACCGAAGGTAAATACGCTCTCCATGGAAACTGACTGTTTGATCCATTAATGATTTTTGCCGAATGACTTTTATAATTATCGCCTGCTGTATTCTCCTGCTGATCCTGCTCATCACCTGGGGTAAGCTCAACACATTTATATCGTTCATTCTGGTATCGCTGGTTGCCGGCTGGCTGCTGGGCATACCATTTGATAAGCTTGCGGTAGCGGTAGAAAAAGGAATGGGCGATACCCTGGGCTCGCTCGCCGGTGTGATAGTGATGGGCGCCATGCTGGGTAAGCTGGTAGCGGAAAGCGGCGCAGCGCAGCGGATAGCGGATTACCTGATGAAGCGGGCGGGAACAAAATACATTCAATGGGCGCTGATGGTAACGGGCTTTATTATAGGCATACCCTTGTTCTACAATGTGGGTTTTGTGCTGATGGTTCCCCTGATCTTTACGATTTCTTACCAGTATAAGCTACCCGCGGTTTACATCGGCATACCCATGCTTTCCGCGCTTTCTGTTACGCATGGCTACCTGCCGCCTCACCCGGCACCGGCTGCCCTGGTACAGCAATTCAATGCCGATATGGGGCTGACCCTGCTATACGGACTAATGGTGGCAACGCCTGCTATTATTATAGCGGGTCCCATTTTTGCCAAAACGCTCAAAAATATAGAAGCAAACCCGTTGAAAACCTTTCAACCTGCTGTTATTCCGGAAGAAAAGCTGCCCGGCATTCAAAACAGTTTGTTCACTTCCCTGCTGCCGGTTTTTCTATTGATAGTAACAGCTATATTGCCGGCAATTTCAGATTCACCCACCTTAAAAAGCCACCTTGCTTTTTGGGGCAACCCGATGATCGTGATGCTGGTGGCACTGCTGTTTGCCACCTTCAGTCTGGGCCGTGGTACTGGCATGAGCATGAAAAAGATCACGGGCACATATGAGAGCGCAGTGAAAGATGTAGCGATGATACTGCTGATCATTGGCGGTGCCGGATCCTTTAAAGAAGTGCTCACCGTAAGCGGTGTAAACCAGGAGATCGCAGACTCGTTGCAGGGGATCACCCTGCATCCGCTGATCACTGCCTGGATCATTGCCGCTATCATACGGGTGTGCATCGGTTCGGCTACCGTTGCAGGACTTACCACGGCCGGTATTATAGGCCCCCTGGTGATACAAAGCGGCGTAGATCCTAATTTAATGGTGCTCTCCATCGGCGCGGGCAGCCTTATGTTTTCCCACGTAAATGATGGCGGCTTCTGGCTGTTCAAAGAGTATTTCAACCTCAGCATTAAGGATACCATACGTTCATGGTCCATCATGGAAACCATTGTGGCTATCGTGGGCCTATGTGCGGTGCTGTTGCTGAGCCTGTTTGTTACGTAGTTGCTCCTCAGCAACACGTAGATTCAATTTTGGGAGACGCCGCACTGCGAAATACTGTTTTGTCCCCGTAAACGCCCGCCCGACTGAACATCGTTCGGGCAGGCGGTCTTCCTTTTAACGCACAACTCCCTCCTGTTTTTCTGTTACTCGTATGTTTGAGAAGTAATTTAGTTTCTTTGGAGAAAAGTAAAGCAAAAAGCCCCGCCCGACTGAACGTCGTTCGGGCGGGCGCCGGGGAATAACGTGTCCGCCGTGGTGGATTACCCCAATTCCTCGGTCCCGAACGTGCGGAATTGATTAGGCTGTAGTATTACTGTCGCTTCAGCTATAGGGCCCTGATACAATCTCCTATAAGAAGATCAACCAACTTATCGTCATTGAATCTACATGTCACCGCCTGACTGAATATCGTTCGGGCGCTGCACCTTTTGCAGGTCGTTGATTCGCAGCTTAAAATATCGCCGGGATCAATCCTCTACTTCTACGATCATTTCCACTTCAACCGCCATGTTAAAAGGCAGGGTATTGGTGCCCAACGCTGTGCGGGCATGTTTTCCTTTTTCGCCGAATACATACACCATCAGGTCGGAAAAGCCGTTGATTACCGCGGGCTGACTGTAAAAGTCGCTTTCGCTGTTTACATAACCATTTACTTTCACAATGCGTTTCACTTTCGAGAGATCGCCCAGTTCAGCCTTTAATACAGACAATTGTGCAATGGCCGTGATCTCGGCAGCTTTGTAGCCCTGCTCAACCGTAAGCTCTTTACCCAGCTTGCCTTTGATATAGTCGCCGTTTACAGAAGGGCCTTTCCCGGCCAGGAAAAGCAGGTTGCCGGTACGAACGGCGTTTACATAATTGGCAACCGGTTTGCCCACTTCCGTAAGTTGTATGCCCCTGGCGGCGAGCTGTGCTTCGGGTGATTGGGCCATTGTGTGGAGGCATGAAAAAAATAACAGGCAGAGTAAAAAAGGTTTCATTTGCATGGGTCTTGATTTTGTCAGCCACTAAAATAGCCAAACTTTACAAATGAAACCGGGGGAAGGGGTATTTACCTTCGGCAGAAAAATAAATATAGGAGTTTCCGGGACGGGAGTCCCTGGGGAACATACGAGATATGAAGTCGGAGACACCGTATAGCCTGGTATTTACCAGCTGCCCGGCAAAGATCAGTCGATAAGGTTGTTCTTAACGGAAAAGAATACCAGTCCTGCAGTGTTTCTCAGGTTGAAGCGTTCCATCAGACGGTCTTTTATGGCTTCCACGGTACGGGGGCTGATCTCCATCTTCTGTGCAATTTCCGATGCGGTAAATTCCATGCACAGCAAACGCAGCACTTCCCGCTCTTTGTCGTTCACGACGATCTCATTGTTCAGCGAGGGGGCGGTGCGGGCCTTTACATGAGACTTTTTGAGCAGTACCCGGTTCACAAAGTTGTTGAGGTAATAACCTTTGGCCATTACTTCCACGATCGCTTTTTTTATTTCAGAAGGGTCGGCGCTTTTCAACAGGTACCCATTGGCGCCATTTTCCATAAGATGGGATACAAACCGTTCATCCTCGTACATCGACAATACGATTACGTAAATATTGGGGTACTCTTTGCTGATCGTTTTAGTGGCTTCAATACCATCTTTTACGGGCATACGCAGGTCCATCAGCACTACCTGGGGGTCGGCTGCCGCTATCCCATCCAGTAATTCCTGGCCGTTTTCCGCCTCCAGCACAAACTTTATGTTGGTGTATGGCCGAAGCGAAAGGATGACTCCTTTGCGGAATAGCTGGTGGTCATCCGCAATGGCAACTCTGATAATGCTCATAGTGTTTCGGTTTATTCCACTCTTCAATTTATGCTATCAGCTCCATATTCTCAACCGGTATATCGAGTGTTACTTTAAAATAGGTTTTAGAGATATCTTTTTCAAATTCAATTCTTGCCCTCAGTACTTTTACACGGCTTTGAATATTTTTGAGCCCCAATCCTGCGGCACTTTTGTTCAGCTTCTCAAAATCGGTTTGTGTGATCCCCTTACCGTCGTGGTGCAGGCGAATAAAAAACCGTTTATCGTCATAGTTTTGCGTAACATGGATAAAGCTGGCGCTGCTATGCTTCAGGATATTATTTACCAGCTCCTGTATAACGCGAAAAATCAATAATTCTTGTTCCGGGCGCAGCCTTTCCCTGTAATCGTGAAAACGGCAACTGGCATTTAACATACCCGAACCGCTGATCTTTTGAAAAAGATCGTTGACTGCCGACTCCAGTCCGAAGTTTTTCAGGGTTGGCGGCATCAGGCTGTGCGAAATATTCCTGATCAGTTGTATGGTGTCGTCTATGATCTGCTTGGCGTTATAAATGCTCTGCAGCTGGGTGTCAATATCCTGGTGAACCAGGTTTTCATTCAGGTATAGCCGGGCAGTGGCCAACAACGGACCGGCATCGTCGTGCAGGTCAGCCGCGATCCGCTGTCTTTCCTCCTCCTGCCACCTGATAGAGGCGTTCAGCAGCAGCTTTTGCTGCTCTTCTTCCATTTCCTGCAGTTGCATCTGGTATCGGATGACCTTTCGCTGGTGAAAAATGATGAAAATGATCATCCCGATGGCCAATGCAAGCATCCCCATTGTACCCAACAGCACAATACCGGATATACCACCATCAGTTTGCAACAAGATCATAGGGGCTTTCATTTCGGGTTCAGGTATATTTATTTAACGTATTTCTTCCACCGTTTAGTTTAGTGGCAGTACTGTCTGTTGAAAATATCGCTATAACCAGGATTAAATTTTTTATAATATACAAAGAATCGTGGATAAAATCATACTCGGATTTGCTTTTGCTCTCGAGGTAACTCTTGGCATATACCAATGCAAAGAAAGTACCCGCGCAATACACAATGATCGCCACCACTACCCAAAAGGTAGAAGTAAAATAGAAATAAGGAACACTGGTATCCGTTATCTTTTCATAAAGGAAGATAATACAATAGATAAGGATGATCAGGAAGCTGGCCACGGAAGGGATGGGATCGTAGGCATCACGGGGAGTGGTTATGAACTCATACGCCAGGTATATGCCCACCAAAACAGTGATCAGGTAAATAACCCTGCGAAAGAAAAGACTTTGCAGGATACGGGAAAAAAGGTAGGAGAATAAGAAAAATTCAATAATGGTAGTGATGGACAGGGTGGTAAGGTAAAACTCCTCCCGGATGGTCCGGTTCGACAGAACAAAAAAATTAAGAAAAAGGCTATACAGAATGGAAACGAAAAACACCCTTAATCCCAGATTTCTTCGGGCTCTCGCCAGAAAAATAAATAGGATCAAGGGTATTAGGTCGGAGACCAGAGCAATATTTCGTAAAAGTTCGTATATATTCTGTTGATTTCTTCAAATATAACTACTTAAATGTTATTGAAGAAACCTGAATTACACCCTTTTCGCTTATTTTACATTAATTCCGATATCTTCGAAATCCCAGGACCACCAGCCGTCCTTGTTAGAAAACCGGTTGGTCACAAGCCCTATTTCTTTAGCCAGGCTGCCACCGTCGTTTATAGCGGTGTATTCCAGAATAGCCTTACCTGTAGAGTCAACACCTACAAAAACGTAAGTAGGGTTTCCCTGATCGTTTAAGGCTTTGTACATGTTTATTCCCACGCAATCAGGCTGTTCAAGCATTTTCAGCAGTATGTTTCTGCCAACAAAATGACAGGAATTCTCCCCAAATGCATCATAGTAGTCTTTCACCATTTTGGCTCCTTTTTCAAAGCCGATGTGTTCTCCGATTTCTGCCAGTGAAATACCAGGGTTTTTCACAAATGTCTCTTTTTGTGTCATAGTTAAAAGTTTTGTGGTTTTTAAAAACGTAAGGATTGATTAATGTCAAAAGTCATTCGGTTGCATAACAATAACAACAGGTGAGCGACGGGTATAAATTGACAAATGATAAGCGAAAATCAGGCGGACTCAGTATTCCAGGCGGAATTAGGAGCTGAATATTAGATCAAAATAAAGTAAAAATACTTTTAAATCATAGTAAATTTACTATATTCGCTGCCTGTTATCGATTGCTGCCTGAAATGCTGGCTTGAAAAGAAATTTCGTGATGCGGCCTGGCATTGGACTATCGGTCACTACCGGTCAGGGTACTGTTTCTAGGAAAAAAACAGAGCCTCCTGCAAAATTACAGGTTGTCTTGCGTAGCTATGCCTGTAAAACCATGCGAGTTTTATGGAAAATTTACTTAGTAAATTTACTGGATTTGCTCTTGTATTGTACGTGTTCGTTTTTAAGAAAAAATAGCTAACCTTTGATAAAACAGAATTTTAACCAGTATCAGGATTACCCATGACAACCAACGACTATCAAATTAAGGTAGCTATTGCTGACGACCACAAAATTTTCAGAGACGGAATTAGGATGGCAATGAGTGGAAAAGAATACCTGAAAATCATCTGGGAAGCAGAAAACGGGAAGGATTTAATGCATAAGATGAGGATCAAGCTTCCGGATGTATTATTGATGGATATCCGGATGCCGGAAATGGATGGCGTTAATGCCATTTCTCTTATACGCAAAGAATATGAGAACATTAAGATCATTGTACTCACTATGTATGATGACCAGGAAATGATCTCGCGTATGATGGAAATGGGAGCGAATGCGTACCTGACAAAAAACACCGACCCGGAGGAAATATACAATGCCATTCTTACCTGTATGAATGACGACTTCTATTTTAACGAGCTGGTGAATAAGGCCGTGCTGCTGAAGCTGCAGCACAAAAAGCAGATCAAGCAATACTACCCCAATCCCGTTACGTTCTCGGAAAAAGAGCTGCGTATTCTCAAGCTGATCGCAGAGGATAAAACAACCGAAGAAATTTCCAAAGAAGTTTTCCTGAGCCCCCGCACAATAGAAACCGTACGGCAAAATATGAAATCGAAAGTGGGAGCCAGAACCATTGCCGGACTGGTGATGTATGGAATGCGCAACAGGCTGATCAACTGATCATGACCTTGTTATGTTATAATACGACCCCGGAGATCTGTAGCTGAGTGTCTGTCCACAATGTGCCGGGAGGACCCTGGGATAACCGGGGATATGCAGTAACGTTATACCGGAAAAACACCGTCGGACCAAAAACTATACCTATGCATGCCTGTTGTGCTACAGGCTATGCGTAGTGTGTACGACAGCATTGCGGCGTTATCATGACAAGAAGATGATTGCTGACAGTAAAACTATATTGCCATTTATCCCTGGAATAGCGGATTTGTAGGCGATTTTGTTTTCTGATTATGAATTTGATACTACCTTTATTAAAAATATATGGTAAATTCCAAATGGCTTTGCAACGCCTTGAGAATTTGCGCATATGCAGAACCAATATAATTAAATGATGAAACCACTGGAACTCGTAACCCCTGTAAAAGTTGTTATAGCAGATGATCATGTGCTTTACAGAGCGGGAGTGAAAACAGCATTAAGTACCAAAAAAGATATTCGCCTGATCGGTGAGGCAGATAACGGACAACAACTGCTGCACCTGCTGAAACATATGCAACCGGATGTTGTATTGCTGGATATACAAATGCCCATAATGGATGGCATAAAAACGCTTCCCGAATTAAGAAAAAACTACCCCGATCTGAAGATCATAATGCTGACAATGCACAATGAACATTCTATGATCTCGAAGCTGATGGAGCTGGGGGCCAATGCTTATCTCACCAAAAATTCAGATTCTGAAGTGATATATGAGGCGATCAGGACCTGTTATCAAAATGAATACTTTTTCAACGATATGACCAACAAGGCTTTGCTGGACGGGTTGAAAAACAAAGGAAATTCCGATGCGTTCACCGCGCAGGAAGTGAAGCTGACCGATAAGGAGAAGCATATATTAAAGCTGATGTGTGAGGAAAAAAGCACCAAGGAAATTGCTGATATAGTAGTGCTCAGCCCCCGAACAGTGGAAGCCATCAGGGATAAGCTCAAATCCAAACTCGGGGTAAAATCTATGGCCGGACTGGTACGTTATGCCATTAAAGCAGGCATCATAGACGATAAATAATGATATTGGTGCCAAATCAAAACCTGCTGTAACTATTGTATGCCGGGAAATTTCTTCTCTTATAATGGTAAGCTTGTATCCCGGGATGCCGGTGTGATCAGCCCGGCGAACCGCGCTCTCCGCTACGGCGACGGTTTGTTTGAAACCATGCAGGTGGTTAACGGAAGGATCGTTCTCGAAGGACTTCATATGGACCGGTTGTTCAGGGGACTTTCGCTGCTGCAGTTCAACGTGGGTTTGTTTCCCGCTCCCCGGAAGCTCTCGACTATCATATTGAGGCTGTGCAAGGCCAATCAACTGCTGGAGAAAGCGGTGGTCCGGTTAAATGTATTTCGCGGAAACGGCGGACTGGAAAACCTCGCAAATCAGGCTCCTGAATACATCATCGAGGTATCGCCGTTTCCGGTCAAAAAAGAAAAGCGCCTGGATATCGGCATTTGTTACGATGCTGTAAAAAATGCGGGTACTTATTCCGGCATCAAGTCAAACAACTTTCTGCCTTATACGATAGCCGCGCTGCATGCAGCACGGAACGGCTGGCATGATGCCATTGTTGTCAACCAGTACACTAGAGTAGCCGAAACCACCATATCCAATCTCTTTTGTATAAGGAATGGTGTTTTATATACTCCTTCTTCCGGGGAAGGATGCATAGATGGTATTGCCCGGAAATTCCTGCTGATGAACCTGCACTCGGCCGGCTATACCATCCGGGAAGCGCCCCTGGAAATCGCGTTCCTGAGAGAAGCTGATGAAATATTCCTGACAAATGTTGTTCGCGGCATCCGTTCTGTAAGCACGTTTGAATACCGTCGCTACGACGATACCATCACTAAACGCCTCAGCGCCTGGTGGCAGAAAAATGTTCCCGGTAGCCAGCTGTAGCTCTATCCGATTTATTTTGTTTGTAGTGTAAAATCATTGCTGAAATAACAGAGATCCGGATCCTCCGCGTGGTTCCCGGAAGATACAGGCAGGCGCCTGCCCTGCTCTGCCTGCCGGCAGGAAAGGCAAGATGATTACAGAGGTGGCAAAGCCCTTTTTCAAAGAATCTGCGTTTATCTGCCCAACCTCTGTGTCATATTCTTTAGCATTTGCTAAAAAACGGATCTGAAACCCATCCTCTTGAGGCTGAAACCCGTATAATCCGTAAATTGCCGTAAATATCTACGGCTACCCATTTGTAAAACACGACTCCAACCCTGTGTGAAGAGCTACTCCAATAGCCGGACTACTTTTACGGTTTTGATAAACAGGATAGTCATGCAGGTAAAAAGCTATATATCGGTTAAAGCAACCCCCCTCGTTTCCATCATAACATTGAACTGGAACCAGACCAGCGCTACCTGTAAATTTCTGGAGTCTACAGATAAGCTGGCATACGATAATTATGAGGTGTTGGTGTGCGATATGGGCTCCGCTGTGGATCCACGCTTCGCCATACTGAGCGGAGGGTATAAAAACGTGCGGCTGCTCCAGCCGGATCATACAAAGAAGCTGAAGGGACTGAACTGGGCCATCAGCGAAGCGAAGGGAGATTTTGTGCTGTTGCTGAATAATAACAGCGTGGTAAGCGAAAACCTGGTGCAGGAACTGCTGAAGCCGCTGCTGGAGAACAGCATGCTGGGGGCAAGCTGTCCGAAAGTGGTTTCTTACCGGAATCCTGAGCTGATCCACTTTGCGGGTTACAAACGCATGAACCCTTTTACCGGAAAAAGCAGGATCATCGGGCATAAAAAGACAGACAACGGCCAGTACAACGAACCACATCTGATACATGGTATATATACAGGAGCTGTGATGATCAGAAAAAAAATTGTTGAAAACACCGGTGTCTTCTCCGAAAATTTTTTCGTGTACTTCAATGATGCAGATATCAGCGCCCGTATTATAAAGAAGGGATATAAGATCCTGTATCAACCTTCTACCCTGGTGTATAACAACGATGTGATCCGGTATGACAAAAAAAGCCCGATCCATACTTATTATACCACCCGTAATCGCATACTGACCATGCGGAGAAATACGACGCTTTTTCAATTCAGTGTCTTCATGATCTTCTTTTTGTTTTTGGGCATCCCCGTTACTACACTTAAGTTTATATTGTTCGGGCAGTTTGCGCACCTGGCTGCTTTTTATAAAGGCATCGCCTGGAATTTCCGGACAAATGGCTTTCCGTCCCGCCGCTACGTATATGCGAAGCAGGGCAGGGTTTTATAGGGTTCGGAACCACTGTTACCCGGTTGTATATCCTCCTCACACCGTTTTCGCAGCTTGGATTTTCGCGAACGGCCGATTCTTTTCAGCCGTAAAAGAAGGACCCTTTAGTGTATCAAATAACAATCTTTCTGTATCTTCCTGCAATTGATCAGAAGTTTAGATGGTTATGAAAATATATGTGGAAACAACGTTCCCCGAAAACGATAAGCTGACATTACGCCGGGGCCTTGGCAATGAGGAAGTAGTGTTTAAATCTGACCTGGCTTCCCCGGAAGAGATCAGGAAAGCAATACTGGAAGCCGATATCATTGTAGGCAATCCCAAACCGGCGGTATTACTTGGAGAAGCGTCACACCTGAAATGGATCCAGTTGATGTCTACCGGCTTTGAGTACTACAAAGACGTCGCCACCACTGCAGCAGTCACCAATTTAAGAGATTATTATTCCAGCCCGTGTGCGGAGACCATCATTGCGGGTATAATGGCGCTCTATCGCGGGACAGATGTTTGCACGAGATTGAAAGACCAGCGGAAATGGTTGGGGCATGCACTCAGACCGCAACTGCAATTGCTCTATGAAAAAAAGGTCCTCATCCTCGGGTGGGGTAATATCGGCAAACGGGTAGCGCAAAACCTGCAAGGATTTAACTGCGATATACAGGTGTATTCCCGTTCTTCCGGGCAGATCCATTCCCCGGAAGAACTGCTGCAGCAACTTCCGGGTGCGGATATAGTCATAGGCTGTCTTCCGGGTACCGGTGAAACGAAAGGATTGTTTACAGATGAGATGATCCACCGGATGAAACCTACGGCATTGTTTTGTAACGTAGGGCGTGGTAACCTGCTGCGGAATGAGCACACCTTGATTGACGCGTTGCACCAGGGAAAAATAGGAGGCGCCGTGCTGGATGTAACAGCGGAAGAGCCGATCCCGGAAGACCACCCTCTTTGGAATTGTCCCAATACTATTCTGAGCCAGCATACGGGTGGCGGCATGACGACCGAATACGAAGGTATGGTCGCATTTTTCCTTCAGAACCTGGAGGCCTTCAAAAAAGGATTACCGCTGCAGAACCAGGTGCAGTTGGGAAGAGGGTATTAGGAGGGAAAGAAAACGAATGAGATCCGGGGACTCCCAAAGCATTAACACATGGCTTATATGCAGATAGTCTGAGCAGATCATAAATAGATCCCGGGTATTTATTGCAGGAAAACTTATTGTAGTACATTTGAACATAAATGAATTGCCATCTATGTATACAGGACGATTAGGAAAGGAGCTGGAAAGGATTACCCATAAAACCATGGCGGATATTGTAGAGATAAGGCTTCGTGAGTACCTGAAAAATAAAGCGCTGAAGCCGGGCGATGCACTGCCGAAGGAAACAGAGATCGCTGAATCGCTGGGGGTCAGCAGGAATGTAGTCAGGGAAGCGTTGAGCCGTTTACGTATGCTGGGTATGATCGAGTCGAGGAAAAGACGGGGAATGATCGTGGCAAGTCCGGATATTATGGGCTCATTTGAACGGGTGCTTGACCCTATGTTCATTGATGAAACAACATTGCAGGAAATTTTTGAGCTGCGGCTGGTGTTGGAGATCGGTCTCGCGGATCTCCTGTTTCTCAGGAAAACAGAGGCTGATATAGAAGCTCTTGAAAAAATAGCAAAAAAACAGAAGCCTACTACGGGGCAACATGCCTTCCGGATCAAAAATGAGATTGATTTTCATGGAAAGTTGTATCAAATGACGGGGAACCATACACTCAGGCGGTTCCAGGATATGTTGCTACCGGTTTTCGGATACCTTGTATCCCTCGAAAAAGTGCCCATTATCGGGAAGGTTTCACACCTCGACCTGGTTAATATTTTAAAAGATGGCACCAAGGAAGAATTTCGCCAGGGTATGTTGCTGCACCTGGAGCACCATTTCAATAAGCTGCGCCCGCATCCGCATCTCCCCATAAAAAAATAATGAAAATTATTGGCGGAAAGAAAAATTGTGTACATTTGATATGTAGAACATATCTACATTAGGATATTTATAATTATACCACTACAAAAAACGATGACATGCTTATGAAAAGAAAAAGCGATTGCTGCAGCAGACTTTTCATTGTCTTGCTTTTATCTTTCTTCTTCTTTCTTCAGCAGGCAACGGCGCAGCGCGTTGCGATCAGCGGTACGGTAAAGGATCATACCGGTGCGGCAATAGAGAATGCCAGTGTAAAGATCAAAGGTTCCTCAGGCGGTACCGCCACCAATGCCGAAGGCTTTTTTTCGATCAGCGTCCCGTCGGGGATGTCGGTGCTGGTAATAACCAGTGTTGGTTTTACACCTTTTGAAGTAAGGGTGGGCGATCAAACGAACCTGGATATTCAACTGGAACCCTTAAACGAAACCATGACGGATATCGTGATCGTGGGATATACCCAGCAGTCGAAGGCAAAGACAACTGCGGCAGTCTCAAAACTGGATCCGGATGAGCTCAGGAACCGCTCCAGCCCTAACCCGGTGCAGGCGATGCAGGGTAAGCTGGCCGGGGTATCTGTTCCCGTTAGCAACGGTCAGCCGGGAGCCGGGGTAAACAACATCATCATCAGGGGTGGTACCAAGTTGAATGTATATGGATCCGGCCTTGGCAACGGTGGCGGAAACCCGGAAGGTGGATCGGATAATACCGGTCCCCTGGTTATTGTTGACGGCGTTTTCAGGTCGATGAATGATATCAACCCCGACAATATTGAGTCCATGCAGGTAATGAAAGATGCTGCTTCAACGGCTATCTACGGCGCCAGGGGAGCGAACGGTGTGATCGTAATTAAGACCAGGGGTGGAACATACAATACCAGGATGAACCTGATCCTGAACCATCGCACCACATGGGAAACCAAGGCTAATGACCTGCACTACATAAGTGCTGAAGATTACCTGCGATTGGCCAGGAATACTGTTCAGAACACACACGACCCGCTTGATAAAAATAATCTCCTGTACAATGCGGGCTTTTCGGCCGGAACCCGTTCTTTTACCCGGCCCGGTGAATTTGGCAGGCATGTATACACCACCGGACTGTATGACAATATTGTGGACATAGAGGGACAGGCATATGTAGACAACCTGCTGGCAAACGGGTGGCAAACCATGGACGACCCGCTGAACCCGGGCACAAGGCTGCTTTTCCTTGATAATAAATACCAGGATAAGCTATGGAAAACAGGCCTGTCGCAGGTGGATAACATCGCTATCAATGGCGGCAGTGAAAATGCCAGCTATAATTTCTCAGTGGGGCATACTGATCAGAAAGGGGTATTTGTCGGTACGGACTACAAGAGGGTAGATGTGCTGGGAAATGTTGGATTCAAAGTGGCAAAGAATTTCAGGTTGGATGCCATGGTGAACTACCAGAATGTGCGGCCGAACTATGTAGAAGCTTTCCAGAACGATATTACCAGGGCTACCCGTGTCACCCCGCTGATCCGTCTGTTCAAAGACGACGGTAATCCTACGGTGGGTGAAAATTATACAACCCGCAACCGCTTTCATACCCTGATGTATGATGACATGCGCATAAAAACGGAGCGATTCGTTTCCAGGGTTTCCGGTGATATTACTATCATAAAGGGGCTGCACTATAAACCCTCCTTTTCCTATATGATGCAGGACTATTCCTATATGTTCATGAGAAAGGCAACACCTCCGGATGAAATACAGCCTGCGCAGCAAAGGCAAAAAACCCAGAACACGAGCGATACCCGGCAGATCATGGTGGACCAGATATTACAGTACGATTTCGACCTGGGTAGCGTTCATAATTTTACGGCATTGGCCGGATTTAATTTCACCCGCAATACAAGCCGGAATATGAATATGGGTTCGCAACGGGCAACCAACGACTATATTTATACTATCAATGAGCCTGTAACAACGGTGATCAACGGTGTTGTTACCCCCAATGTTACCGGGTTTAGTACTTCACTGGGTGAGACAAGATCAGCGAGCTATTTCGGCCAGGCAAACTATGACTACGACGGCAAATACCTGCTGAGCGGTTCCCTGCGGTATGACGGGTTCTCCAACTTTGCTCCGCAAAACAAATATGCACTTTTCCCTTCAGTGTCTGCAGGCTGGAATATCCACCGCGAGGATTTTTGGAAGTTCACGCCGGTCAGTATGTTAAAGCTCAGGGCAAGCTGGGGTAAAGCAGGGTTGAGCGATCTGAGCATTACAGATACTTACGGAGGATATGCTGCCACACGATATGCATTGGGAGCAGGCATCCTGCGCTCAAATTTATCTAATCCCGGACTGGTTTGGGAGTCTACAGCCACTACCGATATTGCCATAGACGCCGGCTTCCTGGATAACCGCATCACGTTAACGGTGGACTATTATAATAAGCTTACGCAAAACAGGCTGGCTTCAAAACCATTACCATCCGAAGCACCTTTTGCATCGATTGTGTATAACAATGGGGAACTGCAGAACAGGGGATTTGAAGTAGAGATAGGGGCTACCATCATAAGAACACAAAGCTTTTCCTGGAGATCTAATTTCTCGTTTGCCCTGAACAGGCAAAAAGTGATCAAGCTCCCGGATAACGGGCGGGAAAAGAACCGGCAGGGAGGAGATCTTGTCTATGATCCGGTAAAAAAGGAACTGGTGGAAGCCGGGGGAATTGCGGAAGGCGAAAGGCCCTATGCTTTGTACGCGTACCAGGTGCTCGGGGTATTTGCTACGGAGGCAGAAGCCCAGGAATGGAACACCAGGATCAAGGATAACCTGGCTTCTCCCGCGGGTATAACAACAGGCAAGCATGCCGGTGATTTTATCTTTAATGATGTAAACGGCGATGGTGTAATTGACACGAAAGACCAGGTATTTATGGGATATCGCACCCCTGATAAGATAGGGGGCATGCAGAATACGCTTACTTATAAGGGGATATCCCTGCGTATTGCGTTGGATTATGCCATGGGACATATGATCGCCAACGGCGCCCTGGCCCGTTCCATCGGGCAGGGACGTGCCTTTAATGAAGGCGCTCCCAAAGAAGTGCTGGGAAATGATATCTGGCAGAAAGAGGGAGATGCCGGAAAAAGGTATGCCCGGTTTTCATTTGCCGATTTCGATTTCGGACAACGGAATTATATAAGGCTTGCGTCGCTTGGCAATAATCACACTTACGGCTCTGATGTTTCCGCCATGATCGACAAGGGTGATTTCCTGGCACTGAGAGAGATAACGATCTCTTATGATATGCCGGCAGAAATTATGAAAAAGATCAGGTCAACAGGAATGAATATATTTTTCAGCGTTAACAATGTTGCATATCTCACAAAATATCCGGGTATCAATCCTGAAACCTACACAGGCTTTGATGCGCACGGGTATCCCAGACCCAGGCAATTTTCCCTTGGGGCAACATTGAATTTTTAATCAAAGACTTACTCTGAAAATATTCTGATATGAAACGAAATATTCTTTATATATCAATTTTTGTAGCTACTGCTATTGTTTCTGCTTCCTGCGAAAAGATACTGGAGGTAAGACCGCAATCCAGCATCACGGAAGAAAATTATTTCAAAAGTGAAGGAGACTACGAACCTTATGTAACGGGCATCTATACCTTTATACGGACCTTCCACAACAATGTCACTTACGGTACGGAACGGGGGGAAGAATTGATCTCTGCATCCAACTCCAGGTTTGGGGAGGCATGGAGCCAGATCATCACACCCACTTCGGGCGCCGTGAATTATAACGAGTGGTACAGGGCCATCGGCCATTGTAACCTGCTGCTCACCCGCATCAGGGACTTTAACTTTACTGCCAACCCGGATGCAAAGCCACGCATTATGGCGGAGACCTATGCGCTTCGCGGTTATTTTTACTTTCACCTGACCCGGATCATCGGAGACGCTCCTTTGATGCTGCAGGCCGTGGTGGACGATAATGTACCGTTGCTGCCGAGGTCGCCTGCTGCAGATGTTGTAAGGCAGATAAACAGCGACCTCGACTCATCCATATTGCTTTTCAGATCCATTGGCAATAATGATCTTACGGTTTTTTCTTCCAAATACCGGTTTACCTATGGCTCGGTACAGGCATTAAAGGCTGATACAAAGCTGTGGAGCGCCAAGGTGCTCAATGGCGGAGCCGCCGATCTCAATGATGCTATTACTGCCATTGAGGAAGTGGAGAAGACAACCGCGGCTTTAAATGCAGACTTTGGGAACGTTACGGGTTTAAGAGCTGCATCGAACCCGGAAGTGATTTTGGCAGCCTATTATAACCGCGATGAAACAGGCAATAATTATGTCATCAACGCGCTGCCATTCCTGGCCATTATACAGGGAGCTCTGAACCTGGACAGCATACCGTATTGCGCCACTGCATCCAACGGCCAGGGCGCTTACCAGATCAGCGAAGAATCCAGGGCACTTTTTACCGCTTACCCGGAAGACAAAAGGATTCCCTATACCTGGATAACGGAAAGGCAAAGTGATGGTCCGAAAATTTCGTGGATCACCAAATATCCCGGAACCAAATATGCGGAGGACAGGGTGCCGGATAACGACCTCATTATGTACAGGCTGGCAGATATTTATTTAATGAAAGCGGAGGCATACGCCGCCCTGGAAAATATCCCGGCTGCCGTGGAATACCTGGAGAAAATAAAAGACCGTGCGGGTACCGGAACATATACCGGTGCGATGGATAAGCAAAGTGTGGAACGCGAAATACTGGATGAAAGAGGCAGGGAGTTGTTCTTTGAGAACAAACGCTGGTATGATCTTGTACGGTTTCATTACGGAGGTACGCTGGATGTGTACAATTATATCCCCAATCTGATTGGTAAAACCACTCCCCTGTTTTGGCCATTGAATACAACGGTGCTGGCTAATAACGATATGCTGGAGCAGACTGCCGGTTATTAATGACACAAAAACGTTTATTTTTTAACTATTAGTAAATGCATCATTTATATAAAAAACACTTTGCATCAACGCGAATGTTTTGGAGTTTTCTTTTATTGCTGGTGCAGAGCTGCATATATGCCCAGGAGAACTCTTTTTCGGATACGACACTCCTGTTTGAACCTGACAGAGACGGATACACGATGTTTCATGTGCCTGCATTGACCATTTCGGCGAAGGGTACCCTGCTGGCATTTGCCGAAGGGCGTTACGGAAAAGGAAAAGACTGGGATGACATGGATCTTTTAATGCGGCGAAGCACAGACAATGGGAATACATGGGAACCCTTCCGGGTGGTCATTCCCTATACCAAAGGAAAGCCCACCAGCAACATTACCCCCATTGCGGATAAAAACGGCATCATTCATCTGCTGTATCACGTTAATTATGCCAACGCCTATTATATCAGGTCGGGAGATGAAGGAAAAACCTGGACAAAGCCGGTTGAAATTACCTATGTATTCGATCAGTTTAAAAAAGAGTACGACTGGAAGGTGCTGGCGCCCGGCCCGGCGCATGGCATACAGCTAAAAAACGGAAGGTTGCTGGTGCCGGTGTGGCTATGCATCCCCAATAAAAATATTCCCGGGGGCGATCATCGTCCCAGTTGCGTGGCAACCATTTACAGCGATGATCATGGAAAAACCTGGAAAAGGGGAAACATCATTACGAATAACGGGGATATTGCCACCAACGGAGACACGATCGTGAATCCGAATGAATCCATAGTTGTTCAACTGACGGATGGAAGCGTGATGATAAATATGCGTAATGAATCATTGATCAACAGGCGATTGGTGAGCTACAGCCCGGACGGGGTTTCAGCATGGACAAAGCCGGCTTTTGACAAGGACCTGTTTGAGCCCGTATGCATGGCAAGCATTATCAGGGTATCCGGTAAGGAGCATGCAAAAAGCAGGATCGTATTTGTAAATCCTGACAGCAGGGAAAATGCCGTTCAGATCCGCAAAGCGCAGAGGGTGTATAAGCCGAGAGAGAACGTAACCGCAAGGCTCAGCTATGACGAAGGGCGTACATGGCCCGTACACCGGTCATTGTTTCCCGCGGGATCAGGGTACTCCGACCTGGCAGTTGATAAGAACGGTATGATCTATTGCCTGTATGAGATCAGGAATGGTGATGACAGCGACTGGAAGTACAGGGTGATCATGCACAGGTTTAATCTTGCGTGGCTTACCCGGGGTGAAGATTATTTTCACTGATTTTTGAAAAGCACACTGAAGTAAATAAATACTATATGACTAAAATAAGCGGACTTATAGCGGCGGCGTTTACGCCCTTTCATGAAGATGGTTCTGTCAATTTTGAAATGATACCTGTACTCGTGGAAAAGCTGATGCAGGATGGAGTAAAAGGCGTTTTTGTTTGTGGCAGCAATGGTGAGGGACCTAATATGACAACGGAAGAGAGAATGCAGGTTAGCGAAACTTTCATACATGCGGCGGCAAAGCGCATGCTTGTAGTTGTGCACGTAGGGCACAGCAGTATACAGGAGGCACGGAAGCTTGCGGCACATGCTGAGGAAACAGGGGCTGATGCCATATCTTCCGTTGCGGCTTTTTATTTCAAACCCACCTCTGTTGGCAACCTTGCGGATTCAATGGCACGGATAGCTGCTGCCGCACCTTCTGTCCCCTTCTACTATTATCATATACCACAGCTTACCGGTGTTGCCATGGATATGGTCGAATTCCTGAACATTGCACAGCGGTCAATTCCCAATCTTGCGGGAATAAAGTATACCGCTTCCACTATTAATGAATACCAGGAATGCCTGCATTACCAGGATAAAAAATTCAATATTCTATACGGGTACGATGAATTGCTGCTTCCCGCATTATCCGTAGGTGCTGCAGCCGCTATTGGCAGTACCTACACTTTTGCAGCGCCTTTGTACCTGAAAACAATAGAACTGTTCAACAGCGGCAACATCAGGGCCGCGGAAGAAAATCATTTCTTTATGGTGGAGGCCATAAAGGTCTTTGTGAAGTACCCTGCCATTCCTGCACAAAAGGCGATCATGAAAATGCTGGGCTGGGATTTGGGACCGAGCAGGCTGCCACTTCAGACCCTGAGCGATGCCGATTATAAGGCATTGTACGAATCCCTGCGATCCATATCTTTTTTCGATAAAGTTCCTGTAAGAGAGACCCGGAAAATACAATTATAAGACGGGAAAAGCCCGGCATATTCAAAAGGCATGCAAGTATTGAAACTATTATTAGCGATCTTATTCTTTTTACCTATGAGCAATATGGCGCAGGAGCAGCAATATTTTAACTGGACCACATTAACGCCCTTTCCGGAAAAGGACGGTTGGGCCGGCTCTTATATCGGGGTCAGCAACGGCGCTTTGATCATTGCCGGCGGAACCAATTTCCCGGATAACACCCGGCCCTGGAATAACGGAAAAAAGACCTGGTACGGGAACATTCTGATCCTTGAAAAACCTGATGGCAGTTGGAAAGACGGGGGCGCCCTGCCCCGGGAAATGGGTTATGGAGTTTCATTAAGTTATAATAATAGCCTGCTTTGCCTTGGCGGAGGAGATGCTTTTCAGAACTATGCCGATGTGTTCAGGTTACAATACCGGTCAGGATCGGTAGAAACGATGCAGTTGCCGGATATGCCGGCGCCGTTGATCAATGCCTGTGGCGTGGTAATAAAGGATATTGCATACATAGCAGGGGGAATAACAACACCGGCCGGGATAACCGAAAAGATATTCTGGAGCCTTAATCTGTCCGCCCCGGATGAAGGGTGGAAAGAGTTGCCTGACATACCGGGGCCGTCCCGTATGCTGGCAACAGCAGCAGCAGCGGATGGCAAAGTATATGTTTTTGGAGGCGTTGAGCTGGTATCACAACCCGGGGACAGTCTTCTCAAACGCAATTACCTGAGCGATTGCTGGGAATATTCTCCTGCAACGAAAAACTGGAAGAGGATAGCTGACCTGCCACATCCTGTAGCGGCGGCGCCAACGCCTGCGTACAATGCAGGTCAGTCACATGTCATGCTGTTCGGTGGCGATGATGGAAAAAATGCAGGGGATGTGGCTGTACTGAAAGATAACCATCCCGGGTTTTCCAGCGACATACTTGCTTACAACACCATAACCGATACCTGGTCTGTGATCGGGCAAATACCCGTTGATAAAAAAGAAGATGCGGCAGAGGCTCCGCACAATAGTGTGTATGCCCCGGTTACTACCCCGCTTGTTGTGTGGAATAATAATGTGATACTGGCCGGCGGAGAAGTTCGTCCTGCAGTGCGTACCAATAAGGTATTGGTAGCCACTCCCCGCCAGCCGGAAGGCAGGTTCGGATGGCTGGACTGGTCTATCATCGGACTGTATTTCCTGCTGGTAATTGGTATCAGTGTATATGTTTCCAAAAACATGGGCGCCTCTACGGCTGATTTCTTCCTCGGCGGGCAGAAGATTCCCTGGTGGGCGGCGGGACTAAGCATTTTCGGCTCCAAATTAAGTGCCCTTACTTTCATAGCCATACCTGCCAAAGCATATGCAACAGACTGGGTATTTATCATGAACAACGTGATGATACTGCTGGTGGCGCCGATCGTCACCATGTTTTACCTGCCTTATTTCAGAAAGCTGAAGATCACCAGTGTGTACGAATACCTGGAGATACGCTTTAACCGGAATGTGAAGCTTCTGGGCAGCTTTACATTTGTTTTGTTCCAACTGAGCCGCCTGGGAGTGGTCATTTACCTGCCGGCCCTGGTGCTCAGCACCGTTACCGGTATTGACATATTTGCCTGTATCATTCTTACCACTTTCGTTACAACGGCCTACAGTGTTGCGGGAGGTATAGAAGCAGTTGTGTGGACAGAGGTCATGCAGGTTTTTGTTTTACTCGGCGGCGCGTTGGCAGGACTTTTTTTTATCAGCTACCATACGGAGGGAGGCTTCAGCAGCCTGATATCGGAAGCGCATGCCCATGATAAATTCCGGGTGGCCAATCTCGGATGGAGTATGTCGCAGCCGGTGCTGTGGGTAGTGACTATCGGCGCATTTCTTACCAACCTGGTAACCTATACTTCCGACCAGGTGGTGGTGCAGCGTTACCTTACCACCGCTACCGAAAAGGAGGCCAGGCGTTCCATCTATACCAATGCCATCATGGTGATACCGGCATCCCTTATATTTTTCGGTGTGGGAACTGCGTTGTGGGTTTATTTCCGGCATCATCCCCAACAAATGAACCCGCATGGAAGGATTGATGATGTGTTTCCCTGGTTCATTTCACACGAATTGCCTGCAGGCCTGTCAGGGCTGGTGATCGCCGGGTTGTTTGCCGCTACCATGTCCACCATCAGCTCCAGCATGAACTCCATTGCGACCGTTGTCACAACGGATTTCTTCAAGCCTTTCAAAAGGTCCGCAACAGATAAGGAAAGCCTGCGATTTGCAAAATGGGTTACGGTGTTACTGGGGCTGGGGGGCTGCCTTATCGCCGTCTATCTGGTGTATCTTCAGAATGCTTCTATCTGGGACCAGTATCTGAAAATTATAGGATTATTCGGCGGTTGCCTGGCGGGGATGTTTATGGCCGGCATCTTTTTTAAAGGAATAAACAGCAATGGCATATTGACCGGTTTTGTTCTTAGCAGCATTGCGTTGTATTTTATACAGCGATCGGAATCGATCAGCTTTTTTCTGTATCCTGTATTTGCGGTCATTGGTTGCGTGGTGACAGGTTATATTTTCAGCCTGTTGTTCCCGGGTAAAAAATCGTAACAAACAGCATAGCGATATGAAAATCTATATTGATACACCATTCGCTGAGAAACATAAGGATATCTTACGGAAAGGTATACCCGATGATGAGCTTATATTCAAAGACGAGCTGTCTGATGAGGAAGCACAATTGCGGGTCTTGCTAAGCGCTGATATTTTGCTGGGAAACCCTAAACCGGTGGAGTGGCTGCAGCGGGCTGTCAATTTAAAATGGGTACAATTGTACTCAACAGGTTTTGAGTATTACAGCCATATAAAAATACCTGCTGTTATTACCAATATGCAGGATTATTATTCTCAGCCTTGTGCGGAAACCATTGTAGCAGGTATTCTTGCCTTATATCGTGGCATTGATTTGTGTACGCGCCTGAAAGATCAGCAAAAATGGATCGGCTATACCATCAGGGAGGATTTTGGAATACTGTTTGAAAAAACCGTTTTCATACTCGGCTGGGGAAATATCGGTAAACGGCTTGCAGCCATTTTACGGGGATTCAATTGCAGGATCATTGTTTATTCAGGATCGTCACCAGAGGCACAGCTCCATACTGCTGAAGAGCTGAAGCAGGCTTTACCTGCAGCCGATATTGTTGCAGGATGTTTGCCCGGAACGGATCAAACCCGGGGATTGTTTACTGCAGAAATGATACAATTAATGAAACCGACAGCTATTTTCTGTAATGTGGGGCGCGGCAACCTGCTGCAAAGTGAGCAGGCTTTGATTGATGCATTGCTACAAAAAAAACTCGGAGGCGCTGTGCTGGATGTAACTGCCTCTGAACCTATACCCGAAAAGCATCCTTTATGGGAATGTCCTGATACCATCCTTACTCAGCATTCCGGTGGCGGTTCCAGCACAGAATATGATGGTATCGCCCATTTTTTCATGCAAAACCTGGATGCTTTCAAAAAAGGAGAGCCGCTGAAAAACCAGGTTCAATTTGAAAGAGGCTATTGATGAATCTTTAAATGATATTACTATGAGACCAATTGAGCAGCAACAGTTGCGGGAAAAGTTCAGGCAGGATGGATTTGTAGTTCTTCCCGGGTTTATAAATGAGGAAGAGGTAAAGAATATCTATTTTCATCTCGAAAGGCTGATAGAGGAAAAAGTGCCGGGAATGCCGCCTGAGCATGCTTTTTATGAAGACAGGAATGATCCGTCAACATTGAAGCAGTTACAGGCACTTTTCTCTTACGATCCTTTTTTTCACGGGATGATGTTCGGCAGCCGGTTTGAGGAGCTGGCTTCCTTATTGCTGGAGGATGCCGTGGTTGGGAAAAATATGCAATATTTCAATAAGCCACCCGGTATTGGCAAACCCACTCCGCCGCACCAGGATGGATATTATTTTATGCTGGAGCCCAATGAAGCGGTAACCATGTGGCTGGGGCTGGAAGATGTGGACGAAGAAAACGGGTGTGTAAGATATGTCAGGGGATCTCATAGACGGGGTATGCGGCCGCATGGAAAAACAGCGACCCTCGGCTTTTCGCAGGGGATAACCGATTATGGAAGGGAAGATGATACGGAAGTGTGGATGGCTACAAAACCCGGCGATCTGCTGGTTCATCATTCGCTGACCATTCACCGGGCAGATGCCAACAACAGCTCCACCCGCACCAGAAAAGCATTGGGTTTTATTTATTATACACAAAAAGCAAAAGAAGATATAAAGACCAAAGCTGCCTATCAGCAAAAATTAGCCGATGAGATCAGGAAAGCCTCGTTATCATAAAAAAATATTACAGCATGAACAAGCATACAGATCATTTCAACTATATTCAGTTGAGCAGGGAAGACCTTGAACAGTTTAACAGGGAAGGTTTTTTAGTGATTAAAAATATACTTACACCTTCCGGTTTACAGCAAATGCAGGAGGAATGCATGACAGCCTGGAATACAGAAAAGCAGGACTTTGATCCTTCCAGGTCGTGGTTGCAGAACTCCCTGCTGGTAAACATCCATCACAAAGCTCCTGCGGTGAGGAACTACTATTTCGAGGGGCCGTTGGTGGATATTGCCAGCCAGATTATTGGGCCTAATATAAAAGGAGCCACTTCCCAGCTTACCTTTAAAATGCGAGGGAATACGAGGCCTTTTGGCTGGCACCAGGATAACGGCTATGGTGAGCTGGATCCTTATAATGCAGTAACTACCCTCACTGCGCTGGATGACACAGACCGTGGCAACGGATGTCTCTGGCTGATCCCGGGTAGTCATCAACAGGGTCAGATCAGGGTGAAGCAAACGGAGGCGCAGAAAGCCAGGCAATCGGAAATTGTGGTAGAAGCTGATGACAGCCTTGCTATACCCATGGAGATGAAAGCCGGGGACTCATTGATATTCAATTGCTGGATGCTGCATAAATCGGATGGCAATTATGCGTCGGATCGCGACCGGAGGATATTGTTCTTAAGATATGCGGATGCGGATGCCGTGGAAGTATATAATGACCGGAAGCCGCGATTGGGGCGGCTGGTGAAAGGGTCCACTATTTTTGATGAGGTAAGAGCCTTTGAAGCCGGTTTATAAAAGCAGGTAACACTATTGTTTTGATTTAAAATTATGATTATGTCAGTTCGTAAAAATCTTTACCGCCATTACAGGAACTTTTTTCTGACCATGCTGCTCGGATGTGCCCTGCAGGTGCAGCCCGCACAGTCCCAGGAGTTGGATCATTTATATAAGCAGGGCGAAAGCGGGTACAAATGCTTCAGGATACCGGCAATAGTTCTTACTAACAACGGTACATTACTGGCTTTTGCGGAAGCCAGGAAAAACGGATGCAGCGATACCGGGGACATCGACCTGGTGCTGAAACGCTCCACAGATGGCGGAAAGTCGTGGGGTGCACTGGAGGTAGTATGGGATGATGCAGACAATACCTGCGGTAATCCTGCTCCTGTGGTAGACAGGGCTACCGGTAAGATACTTCTCCTTTCTACATGGAACCTGGGTACAGACCGGGAAAAAGATATTATTGATGGAAAGAGTAAGGATACACGCAG
This sequence comes from Chitinophagaceae bacterium, assembly GCA_037190885.1. Lineage (GTDB taxonomy): Bacteria > Bacteroidota > Bacteroidia > Chitinophagales > Chitinophagaceae > Agriterribacter. The sequence goes on along the minus strand of JBBCJQ010000016.1, from coordinate 185,005 downwards.
GGTTTTTGTGCTGCAATCTGCCGATGACGGAAAGACCTGGTCCAATGCGAGGGAAATAACAAAAGACACCAAAAAGGACAACTGGACATGGTATGCTACCGGCCCGGTAAATGGTATCCAGGTAAAGAAAGGTAAATACAAAGGCCGCCTGGTTATCCCTTGTGATCATATAGAAGCAGGATCAAAAAAATACTATTCCCATGCGATCTATTCCGATGATGGGGGTGAGAGCTGGCAGTTGGGAAACAGCACACCGCAGGACCAGGTAAACGAATGCACGGTGGCAGAACTATCCAATGGCAACCTGATGCTGAATATGCGCAATTATAACGACACCCGCCTGCGGCAGGTAGCCATCAGCAAGGATGGTGGTCATACCTGGTCTGACCTGAAAGGCGATCAGGCTTTGATTGAGCCGGTATGCCAGGGTAGCCTGCTGCGCTACGATCATGCAGGCAAAAGATCTTTCCTGGCGTTCTCTAACCCGGCAAGCAAAGAAAAGCGCGTGAACATGACTGTCAGGATAAGCTATAACAACGGAAAGACCTGGAAGTTCAGCAAGGTATTACATGAAGGCCCGGCTGCCTATTCCAACCTGGTAGTGCTGCCCAACGGCAACCTTGCCTGCCTGTATGAAGCCGGTGAAAAAAACCCTTACGAAGGTATTGTTTTCGAGGAAATAGCGATATCTGATATAACAGGGAAATAACACCTTATGCAGCTTACGGCCGATATACTTACAGGGAACTGGGCAACTTTATTACTACCCGTTAATAAGGACGAATCCATTGACTACAGCAGACTTGAAGAAGAGATTGATTATTATATAGGGTCGAAGGTTAATGGCATTTACTCCAATGGTACAGCCTGTGAGCTGCACAACCAAACAGAAGACGAGTTTTATAAGATACAGGAAATATTGTCGGAAAAATGCCTGCGGAGCCATATGCCGTTCCAGATCGGTATCAGCCACCCTTTTCCCATAGTAACGATGGAAAGGATAAAGAAGACGCTTGCATTTCAGCCTTCAGCTTATCAGTGTATGCTTCCGGATTGGGTAACAGGTACTATACAGGAGCAGGTACAGTATATCCGCCGCCTTGCAGCAGCAACAGGGGGCATTCCGCTTGTGCTGTACAATCCGCCGCATGCCAAGCTTGTATTATCGCCACAGGAGTTGGAAACATTGTGTAATGAAGTACCTGGGTTAATTGGTGTAAAGCTGGCTACAGGAGGTGATGAATGGTTCCAACAAATGCAATGGAGCGTTGGAAAGTTTTCCGTATTTGTACCCGGGCATTTTCTTGCTACGGGCGTGCAGCGGGGAATTGCATCCGGCGCCTATTCAAATGTGGCATGTCTCAGTCCCCGGGGCGCTCAAAAATGGTGGGAGCTGATGCATACGGATATGAATGCCGCGTTGGAAATAGAAAAAAGGATCCTGCTGTTTTTCGAAGAATGTATAGTGCCATTTAAGGATAAAGGATATTCCAACCCGGCGCTGGATAAGCTGCTGGCAGCCGCAGGAGGCTGGAATACGATCGGAACGAGGCTCAGGTGGCCCTATAAATGGATTGATGAATCGGAAGTGGCGCCTGTTGCCAAAGCTGCCCGGCGGCATTTACCTGCATTTTTTACGAACTGAATTATATAACCCATCAATTAAACCGTTATGCTTGCTGAAAAAATATTCGTTTTTTTATGTGCGCTTACGGCAGGGCAAGCCGTATCCGCCCAATATCTCGCCGACTCCACGGACAGGATCGCAGACACTATCCAGATACAGGATATTCATTTTGCGTCATCAAAGCTTCCTCAACTGTTGCAGGTAAGAAAAGACCTGGGCGTCGCCACTTTTCCCTGGGTAAATGCCGGCATCATTCACCATGCCAGGAACAGGGCAGGCGGCCTGTATGAAACCAGGGCAACGGTAACGCCGAGCGGAGATTACCTGCTGATGTTCCCGGATGGGGGGCATTATGGTGGCGCCAAAGGAAAAAAAGTAAATGACATGCTGGCGCTCCGTTCAAAGGATAAGGGAAAGACCTGGGAAAAGCCGGTAATTGCTTTTGATATCGACTACAACCAGCACGGCTTTATTCCCTTCATTCCCCGGCACTCAAAACGTATATATGCGTTCGGCACCCAGCCTGTATTTGCCATGTATAAAAATACAGACGGACAGCAGGAAAATACACCTATAGGTTACCGCTATTCCGATGATGACGGCTATACCTGGTCGGAAGTAAGGTTTGTCCGCCCCGTAAACGATCCTGAATTCAGAGGTATGTCGGTAATGCGGATGACGGAAACAGACAGGGGAACATGGTTGCTGGGCAGTCATGAAGCGGACTGGAGCTATAAGCCTTTAATTACCAGGCAGTACCTGTTACGTTCCGAAGATAAGGGGGTTACATGGGAGTTGTTGCCCGGCAAGCGGCACGGCGGATGGCATGCCAAAGGCTTTGGCAGGATGGACGAAGGGCGCCCCATCAATATCGGCAACGATAAGGTATATTTCATGACCCGGACACCTGAAGGACATCTTTGGTCTTCTGTCAGTACGGATGATGGAAAGACCTGGTCTCCTTTAAAACCCACTCCGTTGATCCACCCGGATGCGCCCCCGATGCTTTTTAAGTTGTCTGACAATAAAACCCTGATCGCTTTTCATCATAACAGGCATCATGATCTGGATTATACAGGATTGAGTGGCACCAAAAAAGAGATAATGATGGACCGGTCTGAGCTCTGGTTTTCCCTGTCGAAAGATGAGGGAGAAACCTGGAGTGAACCGAGGTTGTTCCTGGTAAATGCGCTGGCAGAAGCGTACACATCCCATTTCAGGAATTACCAGTGTTCCTATATAGATGCATTTGTGGATAACGGGGAATTACATTGTTTCATCCCCCACCGGTGGCAAAGAGTAATATACGCGAGGGTCAAAGAATCAGACCTGGAAAAATTTCCCACTCAAAAAGAGCTTTTCAGGAGATGATTATAACAGGGATCACTACACGTATTATCCGGCAGTCATCGGAATTATGGTATGCGCCGCATCCGGTACCGGATGGTTATACTCCTTATTTTGATTTCCCTTTTTCCGTTATTCACACAGATGGTGGTGTAGAAGGATATACTATGGATTACTGTCCGCTGGGGCAGGGCTACGGATCGGCTTACGCTGTGCACGATATTTATTACCGCGTGTTAAAGGGCAAAAACCCTTTGCATCATGAAGCTATATGGCAGGAGTGCCGGTCGCTGCAAAGGCACCTCTATAATTTCCGCGAAGCCATTTGGGGAAACCTGGATGTTGCGCTATGGGATATCAAGGGGAAGATAACCGGTATGCCCATTGCTGATCTGCTGGGCCGATACCGGGATAAGGTTCCGGTGTATGCCAGTTGCCCGCCGCAAACCATACAGAACCTGGAGGAACTTGAACAGCAGGTGTTACAAAAAAAACAGCAGGGATTCAAAGGAATAAAGCTGCAGCTATTCGAAGCGTCAGCAGCTGTTCTGCCCAGGATCCGTAAAGCAAGAACACTTACCGGCGACGGATTTCCCCTGATGCTGGATTGTAACGCATCCCTGAGTTTTGAAGACGCTTTAAAAATAGGCTGTGAGCTGGATGAGCTGCAATACGAATGGTTTGAGGAGCCCATACCCGATGCACATATTGTTCAGCTGAAAAAGCTGTCGCAGGCGATTCGCACGCCCGTGCTGGCTGCTGAAACCGTCGGGTTGTTTGAGCTGCCGCATTATATGAGCGATGGCGTTATTGACATAGTACGGGGAGATGTACATCATAAAAGTGGTATTACCGGTGTAATGAAAGCATTGGGCATGTGTGAGATGATGGGATATGGGTTTGAGATACATACGGCAGCATCGCCGTTGCTCGATATCGCTAACCTGCATGTGGCTTGTGCAACGAGGCTTTCCAGGTTCCTGGAGTCTCATCACCCTATGTTCAGGTTTGGGTTGAAGAACAGCCCGCTGGAAATAAGGGAAGACGGCTGCCAGCATTGTCCTACCGGCCCGGGACTGGGGGCAGAGCTGGATTGGGACTGGCTGGATGACCATACGGTGAAGGTACTGGAGGACAACCCTTTTGTTTGAAGTGCTGATATAAAAAACCAATTTCCTGACAGCGCTTTATTATTAACGGTAAACAACGTAGATTAGTAGGTGCGATATTGCATTGTCCAAAATCTCTACAACAAATGGAAAAAAAGATCCTGCTCAATGAAAAGGATATTCCCACTCAATGGTACAACATTGTGGCCGACATGCCGAATAAGCCCCTGCCTCCACTGCATCCCGGAACCAAGCAACCCATCAGCGGTGAGAATCTGGCACCCCTGTTCCCGATGGCGCTGATCCAACAGGAAGTATCGGCTGAACGTTTTATTGAGATACCCGAAGCCGTAAGGGATGCATATAAGATATGGCGCCCTACACCGCTTATCAGGGCCACAGAATGGGAAAAAGCCCTGGGAACCGATTGTAAGATCTATTATAAATACGAAGGAACCAGTCCCAGCGGTTCACACAAGCCTAATACCGCTATCCCGCAGGCCTACTATAATAAGCAGGAAGGTGTAGGCAGGATCATTACTGAAACCGGCGCCGGCCAATGGGGTACGGCCCTGAGCTTTGCCTGCAGCCATTTCGGCATTGATTGCGAAGTGTATATGGTGCGTATAAGCTTTAACCAAAAGCCCTATCGTAAAATACTGATGAATACTTTTGGCGCCAAAGTATACTCGTCGCCCACAGACCATACGCAGGCAGGAAAAAACGCCCTGGCGCAGAACCCGGATACACCGGGCAGCCTGGGGCTGGCCATTTCCGAAGCGGTTGAAATAGCCGCCGGCGATGAAAGGGCAAAATATGCTTTAGGCTCGGTGCTCAATCACGTATTGCTGCACCAGACCATTATAGGACAGGAAGCTAAAAAGCAACTGGAATATGCCGGGGACTACCCTGACGTGATCATTGCGCCGCTGGGTGGCGGATCTAATTTTGCCGGGCTTTCTTTCCCCTTTATAAAAGATAAAATTGAAGGCAAGCGCGTAAGATGCGTGGCAGTGGAACCTGCTTCCTGTCCGAAGCTCACCAAAGGGAAGTTTATGTACGACTTCGGTGATACGCAGGGATATACGCCCCTGTTGCCTATGTATACCCTGGGTCATAATTTTACGCCTGCGGCTATACATGCCGGTGGTCTCCGCTATCATGGCGCCAGTGTTCTGTGCAGCCAGTTACTGAAAGACGGGCTGATAGAAGCCAATGCCATCCAGCAACTGGAATGTTTTGAAGCCGGGGTGGGTTTTGCCCGGGCGGAAGGTATTGTGCCGGCGCCGGAGGCGAATCACGGTATTGCACAGGTGGTGCGCGAAGTACAGCAGGCAAAAGAAGAAGGCGTTTCCAAAACAATACTGTTCAACCTTTGCGGGCACGGTTTTGTGGATATGGCTGCTTACCAGGATTATTTCGACGGTAAGCTGGTGAACCACAGCTTTACGGATGAGGAGCTTACCCATGCCCTGAAGGAAGTGGAAGCATTACAGCCGGCATAGCAGATCAAACCTAACAGGTTTTTGCCTGCCCGCCGGAGCAAGGCGTAGGTAGGAAACCTGTTAGGTTTTTTCTTATGAAAGATCAGAACTTATAGCCCAGGGAAAGTCCGATACCGAAGTGCTTATAGTCTGTTTTATCGGCCTGCAGAAATTGATTTTCAGGATAAAAATTCTTCAACCCCAGCTGGGCGTTCAACTGGATGCCAAATCCCCCGTCAAACTCATAGCCCGCCAGGGCGTTTATACCGTAATCCCATGGCCGCACCACGTTCTTTGCGTCAAGAACATCCTGCCCGGCCAATTCGTTGCTGAATTTATTCTTACGCTCAATCGTAAGACTTCCTGTTTTGGATTCGCTTTTTCCACCAATGCCATATCCCGCATAGGGACCGGCGCCCAGCAATAGCTTTCCGCTGCCGATAGCAGGTTTCAGCAGGATATTCAGAGGCAGCTCAATATAGGATACAGAGAGCGTTTCTTTGGTCAGGTCGTTTTCTTTCTGCGCACCTTTTGTAGTGTACAGCAAAGCCGGCTGCAGATAGAATCCTTCAAAAACATAGAGATCAGCGGTTATACCTGCATGGTAGCCCAGCCTGTAGTCGTTCTCCAGGTCGTTGCCGATTATGTTCTTACCATTTACGGTTGTGTAACCGGCGCCGGCCCGGATGCCCAGGGTTACCAGCTTGTCTTCGTCCTGCGCCTGGGTAGTAAAGGCAATAAAAGAAAAAAATGAAAGGGTTAATAAGGCTTTTTTCATGATTGATTAAAATTTTGAGCGCAAAGTTATATGCGCGTTTCAAAATAACCGGTTAAAATTATACTGTTTTGCAGCGGGCAGAAAAAACGGAGTAAAAGCAAAAAAGGATGGCAATCGCCACCCTTTCTATCCTGCAACAGGAAATGAATTATTTTACTACCACGATCCCGTTGGCTGTAAGCCTGATCTCTTCTTTGGGTTGTGTGATCGCTTCAATTTCTTCTTTCGATTTTTTCGCATCTTCCGCATAATGCCTGAGCTCTTCCACAGAAGTTGTTTTCAGGATGGCTTCTCCATCCAGCACAATGGTCTTTCCTTTTACCGCGGTCGGCAAAAAGAAAGCGTAATCCTTCATTTTTACAAAAGCAGTGGTGCTGTCGTCCACTTCCAGCTTCAGCCAGCAGCCCTTTTTGGGACATACGTCCAGTACTTTGGCTTTGATCTTTGCAGCTACAGGGTTTTCTCCGTCAAGTTTTGCAGGTAATGCTGCAATGGGCTGCGCACCGTCAGCGGCAATAACAGCACCATATGTATCACCCGGCAATGCTTTTCCTTCCGGTGGCTGGGCATTAACCAATGCAGCTGACAAGAAGGCTATGACAAATAAAAGAAACAGCTTTTTCATTTTTATTGTTTTTTGTTAGCATGAATGATGCAAAGGTATGCGATTGTAAGCATCTCCTTTTCCTAAATGCGGAAAAGCGCTTATCCTTTCACCCAGGTCATCTTTTCCTCGAAGGAAGACCTGACTCCCGGCGCCGAAGGCACTTTTACATAGTTGATATAAAAAAAGCCGAGCAGTTTATCCTCTTCTCCCAGTCCGAAAAAATCCTTGGCGGATTCCTTATAGGTTATTCCGCCGGAACCCCAGTAGCCACCCAATCCATAGGCTGCCACCGACAGGTATATGTTCTGTACAGCACAGGCAACTGCTTCCACGTCCTCTATTTCCGGGATCTTCCGGTTTTTACCTCTTTTCATACCAATGGCAATGATATGGGAGGCTTTCAACGGCTGCGTTCTCAACTTGGTATAGGTGGCTTCATTAAAGCCTGCTCCGGCTTCCTGTTTGTACAGCTCACTCTGGAAATCCGCCAGCTTCTGTAATCCTTCGCCGGTAAATACGGTGAACCACCAGGGCTCATTACGTCCATGGTTAGGCGCCCATGTGGCGTTGATGAGGATCTCCCTGATAATATCGTCCGGCACCTGCCTGCCCTGTTCAAACTGATCCGGGAAAACGGATCGCCTGTTACGGATAAGATGGTTGATTGTATTAATGTCGTAGTTCATAATTGAAGACCGTAAAATTGTAAGATGGCAAGACCGTAAGAGAGTAAGACCGTAAGAGGGTAAGATGGTAAGAGTGTAAGACCGTAAAATGGTGCCTCTTACTATTTTACTGTCTTACCATTTTACAACTGTAGACCGTAAGACGAAGCCTCTTACCATTTTACTAACTGGCTACCGCCTCCACCACCTCTCTCCAGCTTTCCAGCTCGGGGATGCCGGGTTTTCTTTTCCCGAAAAACTGCACGATCAGGTTGCCTTCCTTATCAAACACTTCCACGGCTGTGACTATGCCTGCTTCGCTGGGCTTTTTTACAATAAATGTGCTGTCGATTGCTGTAGTACGCAGGTGAAGATTCAGTTCCGGATCCAGTATATTGAACCAGGGGCCGGTTTCCAGCAATTTGTATATTTCACCGGTATGTATTTGTATACATCCCCTGCTGCCTACAAAGATCATGATGGATACCTGCTTTTCCACGCTCTTCTCCAGCAGCTGGCGTACTTTGCTGTTATCGATCTGCTGTACAAAGCCTTCGGGCGCCAGGCGCAGTGCCTGCGTTCTGCTGACGCCATACTTGCGGGTAATGCCAAAAAACTGGTGGGTATCCGTCATGTTCTTCCACTCCTCTTGTAACCCGGCAGCATCAATGTCGGAATCCGGCTTTTCTGCCGCTGGTGCGTTGTAGGCTTCCGTAACGATTTCGGTTACCTGCTCCGGTGCCTTATATTTTTCTACAATGGCATGGTAGGCATCCAGGTTGCTGGCTTCTATCATATAGATCTTATGCACAGCGTCCCCGCTTTTATCAAAGAACTGCAGGCTGAGCCGGTCATTTTCTTTCACGGCAAACCCAAACTTCCAGTGCATCATGAACAGGCGGAGATCGATATCGGGATCCAGCACCAGTCCTACATGGTTTTCAAAAGAAACATTGTTATACACACCTTTGCGTTCGTGCACACAATCGTTGTTACGGGTCAGTGCCATCACTTTCCCCAGGGTGTTCACCTCCTTCAGCAGTTCTTCCCAATCGCCTTCCAACCGCGTCACATGCCTGCCCACGCCGGTGGCAACCAGGTCGGCTTCACTTACACCCAGGTGTTTGGCTATATCCCTGATACGCATTTTAGGGTTTTGCTGTTTGGCTTCTTCGTATCTCTCCGCCAATGTGGTAGTAGTTGTTGACATGATCGTTTAATTTTTGAAGTGAAAATATTATTCCGTTATGATGATATAGTTTTTGTTGGTAGCGGCGTGATATACGATATCCGATTCAACTTCATACACCTGCCTGATCAATGCTTTGTCTATTACGCCGGTATCACCAAATGCCACCTGTTCTCCTTTTTTCAGCAGCAGCGCTTTGTTGCAATACTGCAGGGCAAGGTTCAGGTCGTGCAGTACCGCAATTACGGCAAAGTTACGCCTCGAAAGCTTTCGCACAAGCTGCATGATATGATGCTGGTACTGGATATCCAAAGCGCTTACCGGCTCATCCAGGATCAGCAGCTTTTCGTTGTTTTCGTCTTCCCAGAGTTGTGAGAGCACCCGGGCAATTTGTGCTCTTTGCTGCTCCCCGCCGCTGAGGGTGAGGTAATTACGGTGTTGCAGGTGCTCAATGCCTGCAAAAGCCAGGCTTTCCCTTACAATCGCATGGTCTTTGGGTAAGGGGTGGTTTTTGAAATGAGGGTAACGCCCCATCATCACTATCTGCTCTACCGTAAATGGCAGGGTTACCTGGTAATGCTGGCTCAGCACGGCACGATGCCTGGCCAGTTCCTGTGCTTTCCATTGGTGCAATGGTGTTTTCTTGAAATAGATCTCTCCTTTTTCAGCAACCAGTTCCCTGCTCAGGCATTTTAGCAAGGTGGTTTTTCCTGCTCCGTTGGAGCCCAGCACAGCCATTACATCTCCCGCCGTTATATCAAAACTGATACCCCGCAAGAGGTGCGCGTCATTGCTTTTATACCATATGTTCGTTGCCGTGATCATTAAAATACAATCTGACTTTTTCGTTCTTTTAACAGGAGATACAGGAAAAACGGTCCCCCGATCAATGCCGTTGCAATGCCGATCGGTATTTCAACCGGTGAAACAATGGTGCGACAAACCAGGTCTGCTATCACCAGCAGGGTAGCGCCCAGCAACCCCGATGCCACAAACACCTGCCGGTGTTCCGGCCCGATTATTTTCCGTACAATATGTGGTGTTACCAGTCCCACAAAACCGATGATACCGCTCATGCTCACACAAACCCCAATACCCAGTGCTGTCAGTAAAATGACCTTTGTTTTCAGACTTTCCACATTGATTCCCAGGTGGCTTGCATTGGTTTCGCCAAGCACCAGTGCGTTCAATGATTTTGAAAGTGCCGGCAGGCCGATGATGCATACCAGGCAAAGGGGTATCAACACCCATACGTTGATCCAGGTGGCGCCGCCAAGGCTTCCCAGGTTCCAGAAGGTGATGGTGCGCAATTGCGCATCGTTGGCAACCAGGGTCATGATGCCGGTTCCTGCCGCTGCCATGGCGCTGATGGCGATACCTGCCAGCAACATGGTGCTTACAATGGTTTTACCGCCCGCCTGTGAAATTCTGTAAATAAGTATGGTTGTTAAAAATGCGCCTGCAAAGGCGGCGATGCTCAGCACATAGGTACCCAGTGTATTGAACAGGTTCTGAAAGAGCTGCACGCCCAGCACGATCATAATAACGGTAAACAATGCTGCGCCGCTACTGATGCCGATCAGGGCAGGGTCAGCCAAGGGGTTGCGAAACAAACCCTGTATAGCCGCACCGCACATGGCGAGTGTAGCACCGATGAACATCCCGAACAGCACCCTCGGCAAACGGATAGCGGTGACCACTATTTCCTGCTGATCGGTGAAAGCGGTGTTGAGCTGTATGCCCAAAGGTTTAAGCAGCACAGCAATACTTTGGGCCGGCGACAACTGTAAGGGGCCAATGCCTACCGAAAGAACGGTTGCTACGATCAGTATAATAACCAGGATGCTTACCAGCAGGCCATACCTCATTGCTTCAAAAGGGTTTATTGATGGATCAGGGACGACAGTTCCGCCACGGCTTTGCCTACCCGGGGTGTAAACCCGGTGAGTAAAAGCCCGTCCATGGTTACGAATTTTTTGTTTTTCCCGGCATTGGTGGCCGCTATGCCCGGCACTTTCAGCAATTCGTCCGCTCCACCCAGGCTTTCCAGCCCGCTGTCAAAGAACAGGATAACATCGGGGTTTTCCTTTACGATTGCCTCCGCTGTAAAAGGCTTAAAGTCTTCTACATCAGCCGCCGCATTCACACCTCCGGCCAGCTCTATCATTTTATCCAGGGCTGTTTTTTTGCCTGCCACACTCATGGTGCCTACACCTCTTGCATATATAAACAATACTTTCGGTTTGGTGTCGGAAGCTTGTACAGTAGCCAGGTCGGCGTCTATTTTTTTCCATATATCTGCCACGCGGTCCTCTTTTCCAAGCGTATCGGCAATTTGTTTTACCAGGTCTTTAGCCCCCTGTATATCATTTTCTTTTTTGCATTTCACCAGGGGAATACCGGCAGAAGCAAACTGTTGCTCAGCTTCCGGCTTTAGCCCGTTTTCCAGCACAAATATTACGGAGGGATTCATGGCTATAACACCTTCCACGTTCACGTTACGGTTGTGCCCGGCTTTCGGCAGGTCGTTCATGCTTGCCGGATAGGTACTGGTAACATCCACCCCTACAATATTTTTTTCCAGGCCGATCTCGCAGAGCACTTCGGTAATACTGCCGTCAAGAGATACGATGCGTTCAGCATTGATGGCCGACTTCTGTGCAGAAGGGTTGCAGGAAAAAGTAAGTGCAATAATGATGAGGACAAAAAGCCCCGCGGATTTAAGATAAACCATAATCGTGGAATAAAATAGTTGCAAAATTGACTAAAAAGGGTACAATTCATTTACGGTATCGGGAAATTGTGGGTAAACCCGACAATCAATTGCCTGTTAGGATATGATCGTCTTACTCCTTAATGTCCCGTGGGGGCTCCCCATGTCCCAGTGGGGTCTCCCGGAGGGGACCCCGCATCATTTCGCTGTACGCAGGTCCACCCGGCACTTAAGGCTATGCTGTGAGACCCTGCCGGTACATCATTGGCTTATATTTTTTGCTACCGACCTGTTGGGGCTGACCAAAAAGCTCATGGAACGTCTTTGAGAGGGAGGAACGACCGAAGCAATCTCTTTGAGTGATAAAGGTTTAAATATTTGAGATTGCTTCACTTCGTTCACAATGACGACCTTTTGGTCAGCTCCAATGCCACAAATTCAACACCACCAGGGTATTTTATTGATCGTTTGTCTTAAGTTGGCGGCTATGGCTTGGGCAATCAACTACCCGTTAAAGCGCTATGCTCCTCTTACTCCTGTGAAAACAGATGATGGGGGTAGTTCAGCGGATCCTGGTTCAGTATCTCGCAGAGCGCGCTATACAGCTCAGGATAGTGAAGTTGCAGGCGATCGGGGCTTTTAAAATAGATCTCAATGCTTTCCGCCCAAAACTCCTGGAAGTCTTTGATCGCGTATTCCGAATACAGGCCGATGGTCAGGATCTTCTCCACGTGATAGATCTTATCGCCTATGGAGTTGAACTTATGGAAAGATTCCCGGAAGTCTTTGTCGATATAAAGGGATGTTTCAAAGTTCTGGTAGTATAGTGCGTGGGCCATTTCGTGCAGTCCCACATTCTGCATATCGTATTTGTTCCGGTATCCCTCCAGGAATTGTTTCCAGGCGATGTTGATGGTATTGCCTGTTACATTGCCGATCAGTATGCGGAAAGGCTCCAGTCCCACAAATGCTTCGGGAAAGATCTGGATGATATGAAAATGGGAGAGCAGGTATTTTTTTAATCCGAATGTCAGCTGCACGGCGGAGGCACTGATGAGTATCGGCATTTCGCGGTAGCCCTTCCGGTCGTGGATGACAAAAACCTTGGTGGCAATGAACTTTTTGAGCCTGGCCAGGAAACGTTCTTTATCGATATCCAGCAGGTGATTGTAGAAATTGAAATGCCTGGTAAGCACCTCGTCCAGCACTTTGTCCGGGAAATGGAGATCACTGCCATTGTACACCAGGGGACAGTCGATATGTTTTTCTTCCGGGGCAGCCAGCTTGTCATATCCTGTATGGTCGGCATAGTCCTGCGCCGGCTGCTGCCAGGAGCGCCGCAGGTACCAAATGATAACGATCACAAAAGCTGATATGACGCTGGATATCCAATATATCATGTACAGACCGGTTGGATAGTGTAAACGTATGTGTTGCCGATAAAAGTATATGTTGCCTGCTTAACCGGTTCCCCCGGAGATAATGCCGGTGGCGCCGATAACCCTTATCCCTCAAAATATACGCCAACGAAGCCAAAGGAAGAAGAGAAACGGCGGAAATATAAAAAGGGGGCGGAAACTTAACATTTAATAAATCGTGAATGGCTTTTAAAAAACCGGAAAACCTGTTGCCGGTACCCGTAAATGTTTTACTTTTAAAGCCCTTATTTTGGAATTAATCTTTAATCAATTACATAATCTTCTTCCATGAACAGAAAACTAAAAATGGGAATGGTTGGTGGGGGTAAAGACGCCTTCATCGGGGCGGTACACCGCATTGCTGCCAATATAGACGGACTTATTGAATTATCCTGTGGCGCTCTCAGCCAGCGGCCGGCTGTGGCCAAAGAATCGGCGAAAGCGCTGTTCCTGCCGGACGATAAGGCTTATACCAGCTATGAAGAAATGATTGAAACGGAAAGTAAGTTGCCGGAAGGAGAGCGTATGGATTTTGTTTCCATCGTAACGCCCAACCACGTGCATTTCGGACCAGCCATGCTGGCCCTGGAAAAGGGCTTTCATGTAGTAATAGAAAAACCGATGACGTTTACGTTGGAAGAAGCCAAACAGCTTCAGAAAAAAGCGGAAGAAACCGGGCTGGTAGTGGCATTGACGCACACGTATGCCGGGTATCCCATGGTAAAGCAGGCCCGGCAAATGGTGAAGCAGGGCAGTTTCGGAAAGATCAGGAAAATATATGTGGAATATCCGCAGGGCTGGCTGAGCAAGCTGTCCGAAAAAGAAGGCAATGCGCAGGCAGCATGGAGAACTGACCCCTCCAAATCCGGGAAAGCCGGCGCTATGGGAGATATCGGTACACATGCCGCTCACCTGGCGGAATATATTTCCGGGCTGAAAATAACCCAACTTTGCGCAGACCTTCAGACCTTTGTAGATGGCCGGGCGCTGGATGACGACGGTAACGTATTGCTTCGTTTCGACAATGGCGCTACCGGTGTGCTCACCGCTTCGCAGGTGGCGGCAGGAGAAGAAAACGCACTGAAAATAAGGGTGTATGGAGAAGAAGGCGGGTTGGAATGGGCACAGCAGGAACCCAACACCCTCATTGTAAAATGGCTGGACAAACCCGCTGAAATATACCGCGCCGGCGGTGGCTACCTCGGTAGCTATGCCAAACACAATATACGTACCCCCGGGGGGCACCCGGAAGGTTACCTGGAAGCATTTGCCAATATCTACCGGAATTTTGCGCTTACCGTTGCTGCCCGGATAGAAGGTAACCAGCCAACTCCGGAAATGCTGGACTTCCCGACGGTGGCGGAAGGCGTGAGGGGTATGGCCTTTATAGAAAACGTGGTAAACAGCAGCGCCAGCACACAGAAATGGACTGACTTTGTTGTATAAACGGTATTGATAAATTATTCTACACCATCTTCAAATATCTAAACTTGTTACTATGACCAATATTCAGGGACCCGGTATTTTTCTTGCCCAGTTTTTAGGAGACAACCCACCTTTTAACAGCCTGCCCGCAATAGCTAAATGGGCCGCCGGGCTGGGATATAAAGGTATTCAACTGCCTTCCTGGGCCACCCATATCATTGATGTAAAAAAAGCCGCGGAAAGCAAAACTTACGCGGATGAAATAAAAGGTATCGTAAACGAAGCCGGGTTGCAGATCACGGAAATTTCATCCCATATCATCGGGCAGCTGGTGGCGGTGCATCCCGCCTATGATACATTGTTTGACGGGTTTGCACCAAAAGAGTATCACAATAATCCCAAAGCACGTACGGAATGGGCGGTGCAGCACCTGAAAGACTGCGCAAAGGCATCACAAAACCTGGGGTTGAACGCGTCCGGAACCTTTAGCGGCGCTTTGCTCTGGCATACGGTGTATCCCTGGCCGCAACGCCCTGCCGGCCTGGTGGAAACAGGATTCACCGAGCTTGCCAACCGGTGGAAGCCGATCCTGGACGTATATGATGAAAACGGGGTGGATCTGTGTTATGAGATACATCCCGGAGAAGACCTGCACGACGGTATATCTTATGAGATGTTTCTCGAAAAAGTAAATAATCACAAGCGTGCCTGCCTGTTATACGATCCCAGCCACTTTATACTGCAGGGACTGAAGTATCTTGATTATATTGATTACTATCACGACCGCATCCGCATGTTCCACGTAAAAGACGCTGAATTTAATCCTACCGGTAAGCAAGGGGTATACGGCGGCTACCAGGGATGGGTTGAAAGAGCGGGCCGCTTCCGTTCGCTGGGTGACGGGCAGGTGGATTTTAAATCTGTTTTCAGCAAGCTGGCAGCCTATAACTACAAAGGGTGGGCAGTGCTGGAATGGGAGTGTGCGCTCAAGCACCCGGAAGATGGTGCAGCAGAAGGCGCTCCTTTCATCAAAAACCATATTATACATGTTACCGAAAAGGCTTTTGATGATTTCGCCGGAACAGGCAGTGATGAAAAATTTAACCGCAGTGTACTCGGACTTGAGTAGTATAGTAGTATATTTACGGCTCAAAATTTGACAAAACCATGACAAGGAATATTAAAAATTTCAGATATGTGGTAGTGGCGTCAGCACTTTGCGGGATTTTTTATGCATGCGGAACAGCTCCCGCAGAGCCTGTGAAACCTATCAGTGTGAACGTTAATCCGCAGATCCCTTCGCGGCCGGAAATACAGATAACGTCCAGCGTGGATGCTTCACCGGAAGACAGCAAGGCCCTGATTGAAAAAGGAAAAACGGCGATAGCCGGATCTGATTGCTTTGCCTGTCACCAGGAAAAAGATAAGCTGGTAGGACCTTCCTATGCGGACGTGGCTAAAAAGTACACAGAGTCGGATATTCCATATTTGATTAAGAAGATCATTGACGGCGGAGCCGGTGTATGGGGCGAAATTCCGATGGCACCTCATAGTGGACTGCATGTGTCAGATGCAGAAGCTATGGTACGCTATATCCTTTCTGTCAATTAATTAAAACACTTCAATGAAAAAACTAAAAGTTATAGCAGCAGCGGGTTTGCTGGTGCTTTTTGCGGCTAATACCGCTCTTGCGCAGAAGAATAAAGATAATGTTCTCACTAAAAAGGAAAAAAAGCAGGGATGGCAGTTGTTGTTTGACGGTCAGACAACCGATGGCTGGCACTCCTTTAATAAGCCGGCCCTGGGCTCATCCTGGTCTGCAGATGACGGCACCCTGCATTTCAAAGGAAAACAAGCCAGGGAAAACGGCGGAGATGCCGTTACGGCAAAAGAATACGGTGATTTTCACCTGAAGCTGGAATGGAAAATTTCGCCTAATGGCAATAGTGGTATCATGTTCCTGGTGAAGGAAGACCCTAAGTACCGCTATGCATATTATACCGGTCCCGAAATGCAGGTGCTGGATAACAATGGTCACCCTGATGCCAAAATAAAAACGCATCGTGCCGGCGACCTGTATGACATGATCACCAGCATCCCGGAAAATGTAAAGCCAGTAGGTGAATGGAACCAGGTGGAAATAAAGCTGGAGAAAGGAAAACTGCAATTCTGGCAAAACGGTGTAAACGTGGTTTCTACCGATTTGTGGACCGAGGAATGGAACCAGATGGTAGCCAACAGTAAATTTAAAGGTCTTGAAGATTTCGCCAAATTCAAAACCGGCAGGATCGTGCTGCAGGACCACGGCGACGACGTATGGTTCAAAAATGTTAAGATCAGGGAATTAAAATAGCGTAGATGCTATTTTCAGATAGGGGCGGCGCTCCGGTGTTATACCGTGGCGCCGCCTTTTTATTAGGAAAAGGACCCGCGAACCCCGCAAACAGACATGCATAAAGCACAACCTGTTCTATAAGGTTCGGAACATTGTTGCCCGGGAAAAATCTGTCTGATCATAACATAATGCCTGCCGGCGCCGATTGAGTTATTTGAAGATGCCGAATGTAAAACCCGTAGAGGATAGCAGAAAGGAAGCAACATTGACCTTAATAACAGACTGTGCAGTAAGTTTACCTTATTACCTTCAGCGGTACCAATGGATCATCCCCACCGTTCCGCCTGGATCTGGGAAATCAGCTTATCTGTACATATTGCAAATATCGCGGATAGTAAGAAAAGGCAAATGTTAATAAGGTTGAACAGGCGGTCCTGGTTACTAATGTAATAGAGTTTTGAAAGTTCCCGACCCTCAGCCCCTTTGGCTCTTGTATATATGGTCTCTGATTTCGTATATATATGTTCTTCCCGGACGAGGTTCGAAGTGAACTTGCTGCCTAATTTTGAACGGTTAACAAATAGTTCATCAACGCGTTAAACTCATCCTGCGACAGGATCGCTCCAAACTGATCCGGCATTACGGTATATTTTGAGGCGGTACGGTTTGCTATATCTTTATTTGCCAGTGTAAACTCTTTTCCTGCTGCATCTGCGTATACCGTTGCTGCGCCTTCTTCCCGCCGGTACAACCCCGTCACTACTTTGCCGTCTTTCAGTTGCAGGGTGTAGGTTCTGAAAGACTCCGAGATATTCCTGTTGGGATCCAGTATTTTTTCGGCCAGGGCGTTCACGCCCCATTTGCCTACGCTGTTCAGTTGCGGGCCGATCATGCCCCCACCGTCGTCCCCGATGCTGTGGCAGGGCGAACAGGTCCGGGTGAAGATGGCGCGACCGGCTTCCGGCGCAGGTTTGGGGTTCGCGGCGTGGAAGGCGTCTATCCTTTGTTGTATCAGGTCCTGTCTCTCTTTACTAATGTCTTCCAGGTTGGCGGTAAGCTCCGTAAGCAGGGCCTTTTGCTTAGGCGTGATGCCAAGTTGCAGGCGTTCTTCTACGTTCGGTTGTCTCAGTATCCTCGGAAAGATATCCCCGCTCTTTACTTTATTCAAAAGAATATCCTTGCCTGCCGGAGAAGCGGCCAGTGCCATAGCAATGCTGTGTTGCAGATCCGGTTCCGCATTTTTGATTGACCCGAGCACCTGTTGAGAAACGTTGCCGGGAAATTCGCCCACTGCATTTACGATATCCCTTTTTAAGCTGCTGCCGGTATGCGCATCATTAAGCAGTGTTGTTGCCAATACGGCATTTTTACCGGGGTTCAGCTTCAGCAGGGCCCGAAGCGCTGTTTGTCTTGTATCGTTCCTGTTGGCGGTATCGCGGGCTATAGCTGTGAGCGTTGTTTCTGTGCCCGGTATCTTGTTTTTTGCAATGAGGTCCATCGCTGTTTTCATTTTATTCACCGCGTGATCGTCTTTGGTAGTTTGCCAGGTCTCCAGGATGCCGAGGGCAATTTCCTTACCCCAATGTGTAATCGCCGGAGGCTCTGCCCCACCTCTTCTCACCATGCCATCCTGGATGGCTTTGTATATCGTAAAATCCAGCTCTTTGTCTTTTTTCCCTTTTTTCTTGCCGGTTTCCAGTACCCGGTTCAGCTGATCCTGCGGGATGAACCGGGCGATATGCATGAATGCTTTGGAGGTTTCCCGGTCATCCGGGAGCTCGTGCTCCGCTGCATAGCTATACAGCAGCGATGCGGAAGCCGGTGTTTGCACACCTGTCAGTACGGTTGCCAGCACAGCTGCTTCTTCATCGCTCCATGTACGGGATGTTACGGCAGCCATCAGCGCTTCATTGCGTAAAAGGTTCCTGAGTGTCAGCCGGATGGTGTAGATCATGTGGGAATCGTAGTCAGGCACTTTTTTCCGGAAGCCTACCAGTGCTTGTACAGCTTCCGGGGTGATATACTGGCCCAGCACTTCCACAGCAGCACGCTGTACATGGGGATTTGGATCTTCCAGTGCAGCTGCGGCCAAAGGGTACATGTCGGCAGATACGTCTTTTTGCTCTGCCATTACCCGGAGTGCATGTACCCGTATCGTTGTATCGGGATGCACTGCGGCCGTTTTGAGCATGTCTTCCGTTACGGCGTTCAGCCGGTGCAGCACCCATAGGCTATGGATATACTCCCGCGGACTTACGTTTTTCTTTGTCAATACTTCCTTTACGGGGGCAATGGCTTCGGTACCTATCCTTTCCACCAGCTCATTAGCCGCCGTCATGCGATTCCTGATATTATCTGCATGCAGGGTTGTAATCAGTTCCTGTACGGTTGCCCTGGTCCAGTTCACCGGCTTATTGGTTTTGCCTTTGTAGGTCACCCGCCATATCCTGCCGCTTACCCTGTCCCGTTTCGGATGATCTAACGGTACTTCGTAGTGTCCTATAATACTGTTGTAGAAATCGGCTATGTAAATGGCGCCGTCCGGTCCGAGCTTTACATCCACTGGTCTGAACCAGGGATCTTCACTGAGGATGAAATCCTCTTCTTTTTTACCCACGGGCGATGACCCATCAAAGTGAAAGGAATTTCTGTATACCCTGGAAGCTACCACATCACCAATATAAAAGTTGCTCCTGTATGCTTCGGGGAAGTGTATATCCGCATAATAGGCGATACCGGAGAGGGCAGTGGCCTCATTTTCCATAGGCTTCATATCAGGCGCAAAGCCCATTCCTTCTTCCTTGCCCCATTGCGTGTAATCACCACCCCGGATAAGTTGGTACAACGGCGAGGTATGGCAATCCGTTGAATACAGGTATCCCAATTCATCGAATGCCAGCCCAAAGGGATTGATCCTGCCATGTGTATGATGCTCAATACGGCTGCCATCTTTTTTAAAGCGGATGGTATTGCCGGAGATCAGCCGGATGGTATCACCGTCCGCACCGGCCACATTGGAGCGGTTGGTGAAACCGTGACAACCATAGATCCAGCCGTCGTAACCGTCTGCAAAA
This sequence comes from Chitinophagaceae bacterium, assembly GCA_037190885.1. Taxonomy (GTDB): domain Bacteria; phylum Bacteroidota; class Bacteroidia; order Chitinophagales; family Chitinophagaceae; genus Agriterribacter. Next base: position 165,234 of record JBBCJQ010000016.1, on the reverse strand, counting down.
TTATTGACCATGCCGTGGGTGTCTTTGTATTCAAAGGGACCAAACAGTTTCCGTTGCGATTCCGGTTTGTCATCAGCGTCGGCATCCGTGTAGCGAATAACGCTGGGGATAGAATAGGCAATCGCACCGTCTTCCACCGGCAGTATGCCAATGGGAATATTCAGGGTATTATCAAAATGTGTAAACTTATCTGCCTTTCCGTCCCCATCGGTATCTTCCAGGATGCTGATCCTGTCTTTTCCCTTACCGGGAGCGGCTGCAAAGGGATATTCAAAGGACTGGGATACCCACATCCTGCCTTTATTGTCAAAAGCGAAATTGATCGGCTTGCCGATATCCGGTTCTGAGGCAAACAGCTCTATTTCAAACCCGGGTGGCAACCGGAAGCCTGCTTTTTCTTCTGCCGGCGTGCGAAAAGTGGTGGTACGTATGTGTTCGTTGAATTTTTCGCCGGTATACAGGCTGTCGGGTTTGTTACTGTTATCGCTTTGAGTATTACATCCTGTGCCGGTATACAAAAAATAAAACAGCACTATAACGATCGCTTTTTTCATAAAAACTCCCTGGTAGATCCTTTTGTAATTGAGGCAGTGAATTTATAAATAAAACAGACAGGAAAATGTTTTAGGGTTAACTCATTTTGATACAGGGTTTGCATTTTTCGGTAGGAATTCTATCGGACAAAGGCAGATGGGGAGATAGAGAGGGGAATTGATATCGTACGGCGAAGTGACGAAATGCTAAAGCAATAATCAATTGCAGGAGTATTCGTATATTCAAATGTCACGAAGCTGATTGACCCTGCATTGCAGGACAATAGCTAACAACGGTTTCTTAATCATTTCCACATTTCCCCTATCTCCTGCTCGCGATCAGCAGATTTAGATCAGTATATTTTAAATTGAACCGCTGGCTGAGGTAAATATTGGTGAGGGCGCCTTTGAAGAGATAAATACCGCTCCGGATATTGAACTTATGCCAAACCAGCTTTTCCAGTCCACCTTCATCGCCGATCTCCAGCAGCAGGGGCATCAGCACATTGCTGATGGCCTGGGAAGCAGTGCGGGCAAAGCCGGAAGGGATATTGGGCACACAATAGTGTATGACCCCATGTTTGATAAATACAGGGTTTTCGTGTGAAGTGATCTCCGAGGTTTCAAAGCAGCCACCCCTGTCGATACATACATCCAGGATAACGCTGCCGGAACGCATGATGGAAACCATTTCCTCGGTGGCCACAATAGGAGTTCTGCCGCCGGTGGAAGAAAGTGCACCCACCGCCACATCGCAGGTTTTCAACTGCTTGGCCAATATCTTGGGTTCTATAACGGAAGTCCACATACGCACCCCGATGTTCCCCTGCATCCGTTTCAGCTTGTAGATATTGTTGTCAAACACCTTTACGCTGCTGCCCATGGCCAGGGCCGTCCGGGCAGCATATTCCGCCACGATCCCCGCGCCGATAATGACCACTTTGGTGGGCGGGATACCAGAAATACCACCCAGCAGCATGCCCTTCCCGTTGTTGGCATTGCTGAGATAGTTCCCCGCAAGCAGCATCGCCGCACTGCCGGCTATCTCGCTCATACTTCTTACAATAGGGTTATGACCGGAGTCGTCTTTAAAGTTCTCAAAAGACAGTGCAGTGATCCTTTTTTCCATCATGCATTGCAGGATGGATGTTTTCATCACCGGCAGGTGTATGGGGGAGATGATGGTCTGGTCCGGCTTCAGGTATTCCAGTTCCTCTTCATTCACCGGCGACGATTTCATGATCAGGTCGCTCTGGAATACCTCTTTTTTGTCATAGGCTATCTTTGCACCGGCATCGCTATAGTCTTTTTCCGAAAAATGGGCGCCTTCGCCTGCACGATGCTCCACCACTACCCGGTGCCCGTTGTTTACCAGCACGTTGATGGCATCGGGCGTAAGGGCGATCCGGTTCTCCTGAAAAGCATCCTCACGCGGGATCCCGATAAACAACTGTGCGCCTCTGGGTTTTATATCCAGTGTTTCCTCCAGCGTTTCATAGTTAAATGAGGCTGTAACAAAGGGCTTTTCTGCCGGCATAGATTTCTGGGATTTAAGAGGGCAAATTACTAAATTTTAACTGTTTGCCTGCAGTTTTAGTGTTCTGGAACCATCCCCTCCAAGACTGAGATAAACGTGCAGGGTATCTTCCGGAAGCAGGCTGCCTATCTTTTCCGGCCACTCCACCAGGCAAATGCTGCCGGAGTACAGGCAGTCTTCCACACCCGCCTGTATGGCTTCTTCCTCATCTTTCAGGCGATACATGTCCATGTGGTACATGGTTTTTTCCACACCATTCTCATCATATGCGTATTCATTAATCAGCGAAAAGGTGGGGCTGCTTACCGGGGCCGTTACGAACCTGGCACGACACAGCGCCGCAATGAAAGTTGTTTTGCCGGCGCCCATTTCGCCATGAAAGGCGAATACTTTAGCGTCAGTTTGGTGCCAGAACCAGTCGGCCACGCCGTCTATCCCGGATAGCGTAAACTCCTTCACAAGTTGTTCCTCCCTGGTGCTCATCTGTCTGTTTTATTTAGGATACATCAAATTATGTTACAAACTGTTATAATAATATGGCATTTTGTCCGATTTTTTCTTTCGCACGATATTTGGGTTGGGATAAAAACTCTAAATTGCCAAATAAATAAAGACTGTAATCTAATGAATATTGGAAAAGAATTTGAAAAGTATGCTGTGAAGCATAAGAATATTTCCAGTAACACGCTGGACAGCTATACGAAGCATGTAATTACCAACCTTACTCCCAATATTATCGAGGAGCGTCCCATGAATATAGCCGTAATGGATGTGTACAGCCGTCTTATGATGGATCGTATTATCTTCCTGGGGCACCCTATTACCGATGAGGTGGGCAACATCGTCACCGCGCAGTTGTTGTTCCTGGAAAGTACAGACAGGACCCGTGATATCCAGATGTATATTAACAGTCCCGGCGGATCGGTGTATGCAGGGTTGGGCGTATACGACACCATGCAATACATCAACCCGGATATTGCCACCATTTGTATCGGTATGGCTGCCAGCATGGGAGCTGTGCTGATGTGCGCGGGCCTGAAAGGAAAACGTACAGCGCTCAAGCACTCCCGGATCATGATGCATCAGCCGAGCTCCGGAGCCGGCGGGCAGGCCAGCGATATAGAGATCACCGTGAAAGAGGTGCGCAAGATGAAAAAGGAGCTGTATGACATTGTTTCTTATCACAGCGGGCAGCCGGTGGAAAGAATAGAAAAGGACTTTGACCGCGACTACTGGCTGACAGCCCTGGAAGCAAAGGAATACGGATTGGTGGATGAAGTGCTGATGACCCACCCCGGAAAGCAGAAGGACAAACAAGGCTAAACTTTCAATCGTAAACTCTCAAAAAAGCAATTGTATTATGTATCATATTCGGAATAAATCATTCAGGCTCGACGATGATGAAGAAACACCGGAAACCCCGGAAATGCCTTCCATGGAGAAAATGCTGAGCGGCTGGCAGTTTGACAAGAAGTTTATTGAGCAGCGAAAGGTCTTCCTGTGGGGCGGGGTAGATGACAGGAGCGCAAAGGATATTACTTCCAGGTTATTGTACCTGGATGCTATAGATCCCGGTAAGGAGATCACGTTCTACATCAACAGCCCCGGCGGCATTGTGACAGCGGGTATGGTGGTGTACGATACCATGCAAATGATCAAATCACCCGTAGCTACGGTATGTATGGGTATGGCGGCATCCATGGGTTCCCTGCTCTTAAGCGGAGGAAAAAAAGGAAAGCGGTACATATTCCCCCACGGTGAAGTGATGATACACCAGCCCAGCGGTGGCGGGCAGGGTACTTCCGCGGACCTGGAGATCATGGCAGAGCAGGTGCAGAAAGTGAAGGATATGAGCGCCCGTATACTGGCGGAGAACTGTGGTCAGACCGTAGAAAAAATAAAGGCTGATTTCGACCGTGACCACTGGATGGATGCGAAGTCCTCCATAGCCTATGGCATAGTGGATAAGATACTGGATAAGTTATAAAACTGTTATAAAGCGTTAAAAAAACACCCTTTTTGCGGTGTTTTTTTTAACTCCTGCCCTCAAGCAGCGAATTTTGATATATGTAAGTCTTTAATTGTAGAAAATTTCGGAATTTAGCAGTTCTTCTATCCTATTTAGCTAAGTACCTCATCCTGTATCCTACTATTTGCTTAACTTTTATACAACAAAAATGGCTAAGTCTGTATTACATTGTTCTTTCTGCGATAGAACCCGCGATGAGGTGAAAATACTGATCGCAGGTCAGGAGGGACATATCTGCGAAAACTGCGTAGAGCATGCGAGAGAAATTATTGAACAGGAGCTTGTTCTGAAACACGAGTCTTCGCACCCCCAGTTCAAGTTGACCGTAAAAAAGCCGGTAGAAATAAAAAAGTTCCTGGATGAGTATATTATCGGTCAGGACGAAGCCAAGAAAGTGATGGCAGTGGCTGTTTACAATCACTTTAAGCGGCTGCAACACAAGACTGCCGACAATGATGTGGAAATAGAAAAGAGTAATATCGTAATGGTAGGGGAGACCGGAACCGGCAAAACCCTGTTGGCCAAAACGATCGCCAGGATGCTGAACGTACCTTTTGCTATTGTGGACGCAACGGTTTTTACCGAAGCCGGTTATGTGGGTGAAGATGTGGAAAGCATCCTGACCCGCCTGTTGCAGGTATGTAATTATGATGTAGCCGCCGCGGAAAAAGGAATTGTATATATAGACGAGATCGATAAAATAGCCCGTAAGGGAGATAACCCTTCTATTACCAGGGACGTAAGCGGCGAGGGCGTGCAACAGGGCTTGTTGAAATTGCTGGAAGGAACCGAGGTGCTGGTGCCCCCGCAAGGCGGCAGAAAACACCCCGAGCAGAAGCTGATCAAAGTAAATACACAGAATATCCTCTTTATCTGCGGAGGCGCATTCGATGGTATCGACAGGGTAATCGCCCGTCGTGTGAACACCAACTCTATCGGGTTCAATGTAAATAAGGAACAGCAGGAAGCCATGAAGAAAAACCTGCTGCAGTATGTGAATGCACAGGATTTAAAATCTTTTGGACTGATCCCTGAGCTGCTGGGTCGTTTGCCGGTGGTGACCTACCTGAACCCGCTGGATGCAGAGACGCTTCGTTCCATCCTTACCCAGCCAAAAAATTCACTGACCAAACAGTACAACCGCCTGTTTGAGCTGGAAGGCATCAAGCTGAAAATTGACGAAGAGGTGCTGGATTTCATGGTAGCCAAAGCGATGGAGTACAAGCTCGGCGCCAGGGGACTGCGGAGCATATGCGAAAACATCCTTACCGATGCCATGTATGAACTGCCGTCTTCGGGAGAGAAAGAGTTTCACCTGACGCTGGATTATGCACAGCATAAATTTGGCAACAGCAAAATGAGTCTGCTGAAGGTGGCGTAAAAAATAAATTGTCTAACAATGATATACAGAACCCGGTGAAAGCCGGGTTTTTGTTTTTAGACCTGATCGATATCTGGGGGCTCCATAAATTGAAACATATAGAGGCCAGATCCGTACGTTCACGTACGTCAATACACATAGGATACGTTGATCAATTGTCTGTAAAAAACCGACCGTTCCCGAATATCCAACCCGCGAAACATTGCTTTGGGGACATGCAGCGGGGGAACACGTTCCCCACGTGCCGTTAGATGCCGATTGATTTTATCGGTGACACCCGAACGACGTTCAGTCGTTTGGGCGGGGTTCTTACATGTCACGGCTCAATGGTTGAACCCTCCAAATGGGCACTGGAAATGAGCTAAGGCAAAAGCCTGATATGTTATTTGGCGGCACTGAATGTTTGGAGAGCGATCTCACTTTAGCTGAACAGGTATTCTACATCTTCTTTCGACAGGCTCTTGACGAATGTGCTGTCATCAGCGATCAGGTCTTTGGCCAGGGAGCGCTTTTTTTCCTGCAGTTGTAATATCTTGTCTTCTATGGTATCCTTACAGATCATGCGATAGGCAAAGATATTCTTGGTTTGCCCGATACGATGCGTACGGTCGATAGCCTGCTGCTCTACAGCGGGATTCCACCAGGGGTCTACGATGTACACATAGTCCGCCGCGGTCAGGTTCAGACCCACGCCACCTGCTTTCAGCGATATCAGGAACACTCGGCATTCATCGTCATTCTGGAACCTGGTAATGGCTTTTTCGCGGTCGATAGCGGAAGTGCTGCCGTCAAAGTATTCAAAAGGCACTTCCAGCTCTTTCAGCTTTTCCTTGATCAGCGCCAGCATGCCCAGGAACTGGGAAAAGATCAGCGCCTTATGGTTGCCTATATTCTCCGTGATCTCACGGCCGATCTCTTCGAGCTTGATCGAATGATTGGGGTATTGCTCCTGCTCATTCATGATGGCGGGAGAATCGCATATCTGCCGCAGCTTCATCAGTCCCTGCAGGATGGTCAACTGTGATTTCGCGATACCCTGTTCGTTGATCACGCCGAGGATCTTATTCCTGAACTCGTTGCGGAACGCATCGTAAATTTCGCGTTGCTCACTTTGCATTTCACAGAAAAGAATGGTTTCTGTTTTCTCCGGCAGGTCCTTGGCTACCTGCTCCTTTGTACGGCGCAGTATAAAGGGGTAGAGTATTTTACGCAGGTGGTCCTTACGGTCCTGCTCTCCAAACTTATCGATGGGCGTTGCAAATTCATTCCTGAAATGTTCCACGCTGCCCAGCATGCCGGGGTTCAGAAAGTTCATCTGCGCATAAATATCGAAGGTATTGTTCTGCAGCGGCGTACCGCTCAGGCATATCCGGTTTTTGGAATTCAGCAACCCTGCTGCTTTGGTGACCTTGCTTTGCGGGTTTTTTATAGCCTGGGATTCATCCAGGATCACATAATCAAATTGAATGTCCGTTAAAAGCTTGATATCACTCCGGAGGGTACCGTAGGTTGTAATGATCACATTGAATGCTGCCAGGGTTTGCGCTTCCCTTGGCCTGTCGCCACCGTGATGGATATGGTATGTCAGGTCCGGCGTGAACTTTTTGATCTCATTCTCCCAATTGAACATCAACGTGGTAGGGCATACCACGATGGCGGTCAGCTTATCCTGGGTGTCTTTAAAATGTTGCAGGAACGACAGTGTCTGCACGGTTTTACCCAAACCCATATCATCTGCCAGGATACCGCCCCACCCTACTTCTCTCAGATAGTTCAGCCAGTGATATCCTGCCACCTGGTAAGGGCGGAGAATGCTTGCCAACTGTTCCGGCGGGTCTATTTCTTTGATGCGGTTAAAGTCGCGCAGGCGATTGTACTTTTCTTCCAGCTCAATTAATATTTCCGTCTGGTCTTTTTCCTGGTACAGTTCGTCTATTACACTTAAATGGTATTTGGAAAGCCGTAATGAATTACTTTTCTCTTCTCCCACCCGGAACAACAGGGAATAGCGTTTCAGCCAGGCCTCCGGCAATATGCCCAATGTGCCATCATTGAGCTGCACAAACTGCTGTTTGTTTGCCAACGCTCTTTTTATTTCCTCTATGGTTACATGCTGCTCTCCGAAAACCACTTTTACCTTTGCGTCAAACCAATCCACTCCACTGCTGATATGCACTTCCGTAGCCGGCTTGGCGGTATTGAAACGGAAATTCCTGAGAATATCAAATCCCAATACCGGCACATTCATCTCCTTCATACTGTCCACGAACAGGAAGAACCAGTTGTTCTTTAAAACATCCGCTCCCTTGAGCGCCAGCGTAGCCGCACCATCCAGGTATATGAAATTGGAGTGAAGGCTTTCCAGCTTTTTCACAAAGCGCAGCTCGGCTTCTTTGTTGCGGTGTATCTCCAGCACTTTTTCTTCCAGCGGGATGGTGATGATATCCTTTGTATTGAGCCTGGTTTCGTACCCTTTGTAATTAAATACCGGGATGAAAACGAGATATTCTCCTTTTTCCTGCAGCTGCAGCTTTATTTCGGGATCACCGTCTTTTACTTCCTGCACCAGGTCGCTGCTGAATTTTACTTTATACTCCTTAGTGAGCGGAATAATGGACTTTTTCAGGTAGTCGGGCCAGGCGTTTTTATTGATTTTGATACTTCCGTTGTGGGAAAACCGTTCCACTTCTTCTATGTCTTCCTGCCGTTCCCAGTTATAAAGAGTATCAGCGTATTTAAACAGCAGCGGAGAGCCCAGCTCATTTTCGCTCAACGCCACTTCCATTCCGTTCACCTGCACGTTGCACGATATAGTAACGGCATCGCCCACATCCGAGATAGAAAATACCGGCGTAACCGGGTCGGTACTCAACTGCACCTGCTTGAGGTTGGCGGTCACAAAGTTCTTCTTCTCCGGCAGGTAGTACGCCAGCTGGTTTTCGCTGTTTTCATTGAACAGCTTTACCAGCTTGGGATACCAGTATTCTACCATCAGTGATTTCGTCTCGCCCGGAAGGTCGTCATCATTGTGAATAATATTTTCCCAAATGCCGGAAAAAGGAGAGTTACGGCTCAGGTATTTATTCACCTCCGTATCCTGCAGCTTACGTACCTGCTGTATGAGTATCCGGTCGGTGTCTGAATATTTTTCGGAGTCGATATAGCGGGTTAAATCCAGCTTTTCTACTTTGCCGTGAAATCCTTCCACACTTCCATTGGCCTCGCCCGCTACTATATCTGCGGAGAGGTGAGGGTAGCTTTTTGAAGGAGAGCTAAAGACAATGCCCACCCGGTTGCCTGTGGAAACAGTTTCCCGGATTTCGGTCGCATTTTGTTCAGGCTCTTTTTCTTCTGCCACCACCGGCTCCGGTTTAGCGGGTACGGTCACCGGCGTCACTCTTTTTATACGGGGATCCAGTACGCGCAGAAAGGGTTTGCCATCTTTATAGGAAAACTCGAATTTTCCTTTCAGGTCATCGTCCAGCGAATAACCGTAGGCTTCCAGCAATTTGTTCTTTTGCTTATCCCAGTTGCGGATACTGTCAAAATAATAAGGTCCGTATGCATTCAGCAACTGGATGAACAGGGTTGCTTTATGTATACACAGTGGATGCTCTTCATCGGTGCAGGTACACGAAGTATCAAAATTCCTTTCTTCGTTTTTCTGAAGTACAACTGTATACGTTTCGCCGTCCACTTTCAGGGTTGCTTCTACCCGTTCATTGGCCGCAGAAAGAATATTTGCCTTTTGAGCTCTTAATATCCTGTCGGCCTCTTCATAGCTGTCCGGAGAGCTGAGCAGCTTGACAGACCTCAGGTCTATATCTTTCATCTTGATGACCGTATGCTTCTGGTCGTACTTTATATCCTTTTCGCCGATGATATTTTTATCGAGCAGGTCCTGCAGTTGCAGCAGGGCTGCGGTTTCATGACGGCAGATATCCCCCAGGTTATAAGGGCAGGTACACCTTACGGAAAGACCCTTGGGGTCTTTATATTTTTGAACATATACTTTATAATAGGTTGCGTAACTGTCGTCCTTTACCCTGAATGTAACCGACCCGAGCAAGTCGTCATGCTCTATCAGTTCCACGTAGCCGATAGAATGGATCTTTTTGCCTCTCCGTATTACTTCGTCGGTACCGTTATTATAAACAAATTTAACAAGATGCGGTAAAGCCATGCTTTAGAAATTCGTTAACACCCGCAAGGGATCGAAAAAGGTTAATTGGCGAAATTACAAAAAAAATCGGTTACCATTATAACGTCCGGTGCTGCTTAGTTTGTGCGCAGCAGGTCATCAATTTTCACCAGGTCGTATTTTTTTCGCTGAAGGTAGCTGATCAGCTCCGGCAGACGGTAATACATTTTATCGGTTCTGGCGGCATCGGTGCCGATATGCAGCAGTAATATAAAACCGTTAAGCCCGGCGGGAGCGTTTTGCTCATACTGCAGGATGGACTCGTATATGTCGGATGATGGTCTGTAATTCTTCATGTCCGGTGTGGTATAATCTGCATGGCTGATGGTACCCGGCGTGAAATTTATAAGCTGTATGCCCATGCTTTCAGACCAACCGGCAATGGTTTCATTATACCATTCATAAGGTGGTATGAAAAAAGGTGCTTCCTCCCGGGAGATGCCGAAGGCGCTCATTGCCTCATAATTTTTCTCCAGGTCAGCCATAAACCCGTCCCTTGTTACCAGCAGGCTGTCCCTGTTTTCCCAGGAACAATACAGCAGGTGCCTGTCGGAATGCGGTCCCAGGTAATGACCGCCGGCCCTGAGATTGCGGATCATATTTCTGAATGCCGGGTTTCTGTAAAAATTACCGGTGAGAAAAAAAGAAGCCTGTACATCGTCTCTCTTCAGCACCTCGGGGATATACCAGCCGCCATCGGCAAATTCATCCCCGGTAAATACAAGGGCTATTTGTTTGCGGGCGCTGTCGCCGCGTATAATGGCGCCGTGACTGTAGCTGAAAGCTTCCCTGCTATGGTTGCCGGCGGTCATTTTTTTTTTGACACCGGAAGTGTATCGCTTTCCTTTGCTGCCATGAGGTAAATAAGCGAGGCGGTGCCATCCATCGTAGGCTCGTTGGTGCTGTAATCGCCGGAATCATCGTGGTACACCGCCAGATTGCTCTGGAAGGCGGCATATTCATCCGGTTTGGTAAGTGTAAGCCCTATCAGGCTGTTGAATATGCTGCCATATACGGGACCATCCACAATACCGCCATCCACGGGAAAATTGCCCACTTTCAAAAAAGAAGCATGCGGGTCCGTGGGGGTATCGCCCCGGGAAGGTAACCCATACACCATGCTGGTTCCCCAGGGGTTGCACCCAAACAGCCAGTCGAAGTTAGCCTGCTCCAGCTCCCCGAAACGGTTGTCGCCGGTGGTAATACGATACCAGTAACACTGGATAGCAAAAGAAGTGGTAAGATTGTTGCTGCACCAGATAAAAGGCACGCCCCGGTAAAAAGCATTTTGACGGGCTCTCTCCCACACCTGTTCTATGCCCCTCCTGTAAAACCCGGCTATGGTATCTTTTTTGCTGCCGTCCAGCTTTTTCATCAGCTCGTAATGCCCCACATTGATAAAGGGATACCATTGATAATGCGCCGCCGTATCTTTTTCAAACCAGGGGGTAAGCGGTTCCGCTACCGCCAGGTCGTATGCATAGTCAAGGGCGTTACCGCCCGGCGCCTGTATATTACCGTAACCCGACAGCATGGCGGCTGCCAGCTCCATATCATCCATCCAGTTTTCTTCTGCATAAATATAGGGGGCGGCTACGGAGGCTGTTTGCGCAACCCCCGGCTTGCTGAGCCCGAATGCAAAGGCGCTTTTTGCCTTATGCTGCAACAGCGACTGGTAAGAGGGGTCGTTAGTGAATATTTCGGACCCCAATGCAAATGCGCTGCTGAATTTGCCCGCCGTAGATGAAACGCCGGTGGTATTGTTTTTGAATTTACCTCTTATCTGCGGCTCGCCGTTCAGGAAGTACACGGGCCGTTGATATCCCCTGCCATACTGGCTGTCCAGCGCCGGCATGCGCATACCGATGTGATCCCGGTCGTCCGCCAACTGGTTGAACATCCAGTCATCGCGTGGGTGCATTTTCAATAGCCACTCCAGCCCCCATTTGGCTTCATCCAGCACATCCGGCACCCGGTTGGCGCCTTCCAGCCCGTTTGCCTGGTGTGCATCACCGAAAACGGCGGGAAAGTCGCGGTAGGCTGCCAGCAAATGGAAAGTGGCATTGGCGGAAGTGGTTACATATTGCAGGTAGTCGGTGGCATCATGCCAGCCGCCGCTTACATCAATGAATGTGCTGTCGGGCATAGGCCCGTAGAGGGTAAAACCATCGTGCGTGTGGCAGCTGTCTTTGGTAACGGGGTTGAATTTGCTTCGTTGTTGCCGCATATAGCGCAGGCAGAAGTCAGCGGCGCCTTTGTACACGTTGTTGCCGATCTCAAATTCCGGTGACCGGGTTTTGCCTGCCTGCAGGTAGTACATACCCGGGCGGGTCACTTTGGAAAAATCAATGCGGGTGGTTTGCTGAAAAGGACCGTAGGCGCCCCATGCCCTGCCGGCTTTGCCCGAGGCGATCGTTTTGCCGGAAGAAACCTCCACCAGCTTCCAGCTTTTTACCGGCTTCGCAGATTTGCTGCACCATATCGCCACCTTTATGCCATCCGGTTTGTAGCCCAGTTGATTGATGCGTATCCAGCTTTCCCCGGAATTGTCAGTAAAGCTTAAGAGAACAGCTGAAAGTGCTATTGCAGCAAACCATTTGTACATGAGCGATTATTTGGTGGTAAGTTAAAAGTATGGTGGTTTTGCAATAGTAACGAATGCACGGATAAACATTCGTGCATTCGCGGCACAGTTATACGACGTTTTAGATTTAACATAGCATTAGTCCGCTACAATATAAAAATTAATCGAATACTACCGTCTTATTATTAGAGACAAATACCCGGTCTTCGAATACCAGCGACATCGCTTTGGCCAAAACGGATGTTTCAATTTCTTTACCTGCCACCACCATATCTTTAGGTGTATAGGTATGGTTTACCCTTATGATCTGCTGTTCAATGATCGGCCCTTCGTCCAGCAGGCTGGTCACAAAATGCGCGGTGGCGCCAATCAGCTTTACACCCCGCTCAAAAGCCTGGCGGTAGGGACTGGCGCCCACAAAGGCCGGCAAAAAGGAGTGGTGAATGTTGATGATCCTGTAGGGGTACTCCACCACAAATTCGTCCGAAAGTATTCGCATGAATTTGGCAAGGATGATATAATCGAATGAATACAGTTGGATCTTTTCCCTGAGCTCCCTTTCAAAGATTTCCTTGTTTTTTCCTTCATGACTAATGAGCGTAAACGGAATATTGAACCGGTCGCAGATGTCCTGCAGCACCGGGTGATTGCCGATGACCCCTTCTACCCGGGCCCCCAGGGTCCGGAAGTGATTCCGGGTGAGGATATCGCTCAGGCAATGATATTCCTTTGTTACCAGCACCACCACTTTTTTTTCCTGGTTTCGGCGGCTGATATCCACAGCGGACTTTTCGGGAAGCACTGCTGCCAGTTGTTCCCGGAGAGAATCATTTGCAGGCTCCTTATCGGCGGTTATTCTCAAAAAAAACTTCCCGGCCTCCTTGTCTACAAACTCCCGCATGGACTCTATGTTCATACCGTTTTTTGCCAGGATACCGGAAACGTCGGCTACCAGCCCTACCCTGTCGCTGCACTGAATTCTGATGATCATGTCGCTTATCTTGATTATGGGCTCAAAATTATAAGATTGTTGGCTCACTTCCCCCGCTCTTTTTAGTTATCTCCCGCATTGCATTTTTGCGTACATTCATCCTCCTGTTTCATTGTAACGATTGCGGGAGCATTATACCCGGAACAGGTGTTATAATATATTGTATCTGTATTTCCATTTAATAAAACACATTGTATGTCAGGCAGAAGAAATTTTTTAAAAAACAGCGCACGTATTGCCGCCGGCGGTTTATTCCTGTCCTCCGCCACTGATCTGTTTGCTATTCAGAACCGGAATCTCTGGGCTTCCGACCAGATCAATATCGGGTTGATTGGTGCCAAGGGAATGGGATGGTCTAACCTGCGGGCTGCTTTAAAAGTGCCGGGCGTAAACCTGGTGGGTATTTGCGATGTGGACAAAAACGTGCTGGATGGGCGTATGAAGGACCTCGCAGAGCTGAAAGTGGATGCTTCAAAAGTAAAGACCTATGGCGATTACCGCAAACTCCTGGAAAACAAAGACCTGGACGCCGTTATCGTAGGCACACCGGATCACTGGCACTGCCTGCAGATGGTGGAAGCCTGCCAGGCCGGGAAACACGTATACGTTGAAAAGCCGATCGGTAATTCGATCGCGGAATGTAATGTGATGGTGGCCGCGCAGAAAAAATACAACCGTGTAGTGCAGGTGGGACAATGGCAGAGAAGCCAGCAACATTTCAGGGATGCCATCGCTTATGTACATTCCGGGCAACTGGGTAATATCCGCACAGCAAAAGTATGGTGCTACCAGGGCTGGATGAAACCGGATATCGTACAACCGGATACAGCGCCTCCCGCCGGAGTAGACTATGCCGGCTGGCTGGGTCCCGCTCCTAAAAAACCGTTCAATGCCAGCAGGTTTCATTTCAACTTCCGCTGGTTTTGGGACTATGCCGGCGGTTTGATGACAGACTGGGGAGTACACCTGTTGGATTATGCGCTGTTTGGAATGAAAGCCGACGTACCTAAAACAGTGATGGCGCTGGGCGGAAAGTTCGCCTACCCGGAGCTGGCACAGGAAACCCCGGATACTTTGACTACATTATATGAGTTTGATACTTTTAACCTGGTGTGGGATCATGCCATGGGTATCGACAACGGTCAGTACGGAAAGGATCACGGGATCGCTTTTGTAGGCAACAACGGTACGCTGGTGCTGTACAGGGGCGGCTGGGAAGTGATCGAAGAAAAAAATTCAAAGAACAAGGTATCCGTACCATTTACAAAACCATCCGAAAGCGGGCTGGATGCACATATGGTGAACTTTGCCTCCGTTATCCGCAGCGGTAAAATGGAAGACCTGACAGCACCCATACAGGTGGGGGCAGATGTGGCCATCGTGGCCCAGATGGGCAATATTGCTTTCCGCAGCGGTAAAAGACTGGCATGGGATAAGACGGCCGGCAGGTTTACCGACGAAGCCGTCAATAAAGAGTATTTTGCGAAACAGTATCATAACGGTTATAAAATTCCAACTGTCTGATAACAGGCGGTTGGTTCCCTCACTTTAAAACAGGATTGCATGCCCGGAGCCAGGATTACAGGAATAGGTATGTATGTACCGGAACAGGTGGTCACCAATTTTGACCTGGAGAAATATATGGACACCAATGATGCCTGGATACAGGAGCGTACGGGCATTAAGGAACGGCGATATGCCAAACGGACCGGCGAAACCACTACTACTATGGGTGTGGAAGCGGCAAAAGTGGCGATTAAAAATGCCGGTATCACCGCTGATGATATCGACTTTATCATTTTCGCCACACTGAGCCCGGATTATTATTTTCCGGGTTGTGGTGTGTTGGTGCAGCGGGCTATGAAAATGAAAGAGATCGGCGCGCTGGATGTTCGTAACCAATGCAGCGGGTTCGTGTATGCTTTGAGTGTAGGCGACCAGTATATCCGCTCGGGTATGTATAAAAATATACTGGTGATCGGCAGCGACAAGCATTCTTTCGGGCTGGACTTCAGTACCCGGGGACGGAATGTTTCCGTGATCTTTGGGGATGGCGCCGGCGCGGTAGTATTGCAGCCAACGGAAGAAGCAGAAAAGGGCATACTGAGCACCCACCTGCACTGCGACGGTAACAGCGCCGAAATACTGGCCATGTACAACCCGGGCACCCATGCCAACTATTGGGTAGACGAAAAGCTGGCTGATTTTGATGACACGGAAATAGGCCAGATGTTCATGAGCCATACGATGGTAGATAAAGCACAGAACTTTCCTTTTATGGACGGCCCCACCGTATTTAAAAAAGCCATTGTCAAGATACCGGAAGTGGTGATGGAGGCACTGGAGGCGAACCATCTCAAGCCTTCGGATATTGATATGCTGATACCCCACCAGGCGAACCTGCGCATCAGCCAGTTTGTACAGCAACAACTCGGCCTGCCCGATGATAAGGTGTACAACAACATACAATATTATGGCAATACCACAGATGCATCCATACCCATAGCGCTGTATGAAGCATGGGAAAAGGGTATGATACAACCGGGGAATATTGTCTGCCTGGCTTCATTCGGCAGCGGGTTTACCTGGGGCAGCGCGCTGATCAGGTGGTAGCCCAATCCCGTCACTGTGAGCCGCTCCGAACGTTCGGAGCTGATCTACCGGTAACGGATGTTCCTTGCGGTGAAGCACTCCCAATGGATGCTCCCCTTTCGAAAATGACAAGACGTGATCATTCTCAGGAACTGCTTCGCCCGCAGCAGCATTCTTTTGACTCAGGAGCGTATGGCGGCGGGCTCGCAGTAACGACCGCGAAAGAGACTGCTTCGCCTTCAATAGCATTCTCTTAATTAAGGAGCGTATAGTGGCGGCTTGCAGTGACGTATCGCTAAACTGCAAGATGTGCCTGCAGCAGTTGCCGGAGATGCGCTTTCAGCTTGGGCGCCATTTTTTTGCCATAGGCTTCGGGATTATCCTGTTCAATGCCGTACACCCTGTAGTATAGCGGCCTGGAAGAAGTGACGTGGATGATGGTTCCCATAATGCTGGCAACGGTCAGCTCGATATCCACTTTACGGAAAACACCTTTTTTCTGTCCTTCCGTTATTATTTTCCGGATGCTTTCCATCGTATGATATTTCACATCGGTCATCCGGTTTTTGATCCCTTCAGACTGGATGGTAGGCAAATGAGTGGTCATGATACAATGAAACCGGGAATTGGTCGTGATCCTGTCCACATAGAGGTTCACCAGCTTTTCCATTTTCTCGAACGGTTCCAGCGTCTCATCGATCATAAGCTCGTTCAGTACGTCGTGTGTAGCGCTGGCCCGCCACTCTATCAATGCATTAAACAGCTTTTCTTTTGAGCCAAAGTAATAGGAGATCATAGCCAGGTTCACATTGGCCGTATTGGCAATATCCCGTACCGAAGTCCCTTCAAACCCCTTCTCAGCAAATAGTTGCTCCGCTATTTCCAGTATATGCAGCCTTTTGTCCACCATTCCTGCAAATTTAAACATTTGTTTAAATTAAACAACTGTTTAATGTTTTCCCGGTATTATATTAAAAAGATAATATACTGTAAGATTTTGTCGAATAAGGGTTTGGCTTGCATTAAAAATGAGAGTAGCTTAGTCCGTAAAACCAGAATACATGAAACTAATACGATTTGGAAAGGCCGGACAGGAAAAGCCAGGACTTTTACTGGAGGATGGAAAACGCATTGACGTAAGCACATTTGGTGAGGATTACACAGAAGATTTTTTTGCAAACGATGGAATTAAAAGGCTGGAAGCATGGATAAAAAACAACGCTGCACAATGCCCTGTTGTAGCAAACACGGAACGCCTGGGTGCCCCGTTGGTACGTCCTTCCAAATTGATATGCATCGGGTTGAATTATTCCGACCATGCATCGGAAAGCAATATGGAGCTTCCAAAGGAACCGATCATTTTCTTTAAAGCTACCAGCGCCATTACCGGGCCCGAAGATGATGTCGTTATCCCGAAAAACAGTACGAAAACGGATTGGGAAGTGGAGCTGGCGGTGGTTATCGGTAAAAAAGCCTCTTATATTGAAGAGAAAGACGCCCTCGATCATGTAGCGGGTTACCTGCTCCACAACGACTACAGCGAACGCGCTTTTCAACTGGAAAGGAGCGGCCAGTGGGTGAAGGGAAAGAGCTGCGATACCTTTGCACCTTTAGGTCCCTGGCTGGCAACAAAGGATGAAATAGCAGACGTAAACAACCTCCGGTTATGGCTTACCGTAAACGGGAAGACCATGCAGGACGGTAATACAAAAAATCTTATTTTCAATGTGCCATATATCATTTCTTACCTGAGCCAGTTCATGTCGCTGCTGCCGGGCGACATCATCACTACCGGTACCCCGGCAGGTGTGGGCCTGGGGCAGAAACCGGAACCGGTATACCTGAAGCCGGGTGATGTGGTGGAGCTGGGCATTGACGGGTTGGGACAGGCCAAACAAAAGCTGGTAGCCTGGAACGGATAGATCAATAAAAAACGGAACCATGCAACGATATTGCCTTACGGTGGATTTAAAAGATGATCCTGCACTGATTGAACAATACAAAAAGATCCATCAAAATATCTGGCCGGATATAAAGGAGCGGATATTGAGAGACGGGATAGAAGCAATGGATATCTATCTGAGCGGCAACCGGCTGTTCATGATCATGGAAGTAAAGGAAGGATTCTCTTTCGAAAAGAAAGCCCAATCGGATGCGGCTGACAGCAGGGTGCAGGAATGGGAGAGCTTTATGTGGCAATTTCAGCAGGCGCTTCCCTGGGCAAAGCCCGGCGAGAAATGGGTACAAATGGAAAAAATTTTTGACCTCAACTGGTAAGTAATATCTATATGAAGCGGATATTGTCAACGATTGTCTTTGGACTGGCGTCTGTATGCCTGGTTTCATTTATGGCTATGCAAAAGAAAAAGGTTGTTTTTTTCGGCGATTCCATTACGCAGGCTGGCGTAGGACCTTCCGGTTATATTACCGTGCTGCAGCAAATGTTGCAGCAGGCGGGAAAGAGCAATGCCTGGGAGCTCATCGGCGCCGGTATTGGCGGTAATAAGGTATATGATCTGTACCTAAGGATGGAAGAGGATGTACTGGCTAAAAAGCCGGATATCGTTTTTATTTATATAGGTATCAACGATGTGTGGCACAAAAGAAGTCATGGCACCGGCACGGATGCAGATAAGTTCGAGCGGTTCTATCACCGGCTGATAGATAAGATACAGGCGTCGGGCGCAAAGGTGATCATCTGCACCCCTACCGTGATAGGCGAAAAGAAAGATTTTGTAAATGAGCTGGACGGAGACCTGAACAGGTATGCGGAGATCATAAGGGGAATTGCAAAGGCGAAGAATACAGAACTGGTAGACCTGAGAAAAACGATGGTTGAGCATATAACTAAGAATAACCCGGAAAATAAAGCTTCCGGTATCCTGACAACAGACGGTGTTCATATGAATGAAGCCGGCAACCGGTTTTTGGCAGAACAGTTCATTGAGAAGCTTAAGTAGGAAGTTACAGAACACACTTACCACTTATTACTAATCACTTACCACTTAATTATGACAATAGACTCACATGTGCATTTCTGGAAGTACGACAAAAAGCGCGATACATGGATGGACAGCATGGATGTGTTGCAGCAGGATTATCTTCCGCACAACCTGGAACCGACGCTGAAACGAAACGGTATAGAAGGATGCGTAGCCGTGCAGGCAGATCAATCGGAAGTGGAAACCCGCTTTTTATGCGAGCTGGCCGAAACCCACCCGTTTATAAAAGGTGTGGTGGGGTGGCTTGATCTGAAAGCGGATGATATTGAAGAACGGCTGCAGCATTTCTCCGCTTATTCGGCCATTAAAGGTTATCGCCATATCGTGCAGGGCGAGCCGATGGAGTTCCTGCTGCGGGAAGACTTTCAGCGGGGCGTAGCTGCGCTGCAGGCGTTTGATTATACATATGATATTCTTATCTATCATTACCAGTTGCACCCCACCGTAAAATTTGTGGATCTGTATCCTGACCAGAAGCTGGTGATCGATCACTGTGCCAAACCGGATATTAAAAGCCGGGAAATAGAAGAATGGGCCAAATACATGCGCGAGATAGCTACACACCCCAATGTTTACTGCAAGCTTTCCGGGCTGCTTACGGAGGCCGCCTGGGGAGAGTGGAAGGTGGGTGATTTTTATCCCTACCTGGATGTGGTGTTTGAGGCATTTGGCGCAGACAGGCTGATGTTTGGAAGCGACTGGCCGGTTATTCTGGTATCCGGAATGTATGTGCAATGGAGGAGCCTGCTGGAAAGGTATATGGAAAATTACAGCGAGGATGACCGGGCTAAAGTATTCGGACTGAACGCCGTCAAATTTTACAACCTTTAGTTTTTTAATAGTATGGCAACAGGTCGGGTTTCTCCTCTGTTAAACCGATCGATCATCACACAAACCAGGTAATATGGATCTTAATCTGACCAACAAAGTATTTATCGTAACCGGGGGCGCTAAGGGTATCGGCGCCGCCATTTGCCGCCTGATCGCCGCTGAAGGAGGCATAGTAGTAGTGGTAGGCAGGGGCAAGGAAGACAATGTGAAAATTGTAGACGAGATGATCAAAAGCGACGGCAAAGCCAGTTATGTAACAGCAGAGCTTGCCCGGCCGGAGGCATGCCGGGAAGTAATACAATTCACCGCCGATAAATACGGACGGATAGACGGACTGGTGAACAATGCCGGACTGAATGATGGTGTAGGGCTGGAGAACGGATCTCCCGAAAAATTCTTCGAGTCGTTGCACAGGAACCTGAGCCATTACTACAACCTGGCACATTATGCTCTGCCATTTCTGAAGAAAAGCAAAGGAAATATTGTCAATATCGGATCCAAGGTGGCCGTTACCGGCCAGGGAAATACTTCCGGGTATGCTGCATCCAAAGGGGCCATCAATGCGCTTACCCGCGAGTGGGCTGTGGAGCTTTTGCCTTATTCCATACGGGTGAATACCGTGTTGCCGGCGGAAGTGTGGACACCGCTGTATGAGGGTTGGATCAACAGTCTGCCCAACCCCAAAGAAAAGCTGGAGCAAATTGTTTCAAAAATACCTTTTGAAAAGAGAATGACCACAGCGGAAGAGATCGCCAATACCACCGTGTTTTTGCTGAGCGACAGATCCAGTCACACCACCGGGCAGATATTGATAGTGGATGGAGGATATACGCACCTGGACAGGTCGCTTTAACTTTTACAATCTTAAAAAACCATTGCATGGCCCTACAATCTTCTACCACTGCCAAAACCACTGCTCCTGCCGGTACTAATTATACGCTCCCCCTTATCCTCGTCACCAGCCTGTTTTTCTTATGGGGACTGGCATATGGCCTGCTGGATGTGTTGAACAAACATTTCCAGGAAGCGCTGAACGTGACCAAAGCGAGGTCTACTCTGTTGCAGGCAGCCTACTTTGGCGCCTATTTCCTGATAGCATTGCCGGCCGGTATATTTATGAATCGTTTCGGATATAAAAACGGGATATTGCTGGGGCTGCTGTTATATGCCCTGGGCGCGTTCCTGTTCTTTCCGTCGGCACAAAGGGCGAGCTTTGATTTTTTCCTGCTGGCGCTTTTCATCCTGGCTTCCGGTTTGACCTGTCTTGAAACGGCGGCCAACCCGTATGTAACCGTGCTGGGTGATCCTAAAACATCTGCATTCCGGTTGAATTTGTCGCAATGTTTTAATGGTGTAGGGTCTTTTGTCGGTCCGCTGATTGCAGCGGAACTTTTTTTTGGGGGTAGCGGCGGCGGTGGAGGAAGTGACCTGGAGTCTGTAAAAACGGTATATATCATTATTGCGATAGTCGTGTTGTGCATTGCATTTATGTTTTGGCGCACTTACCTGCCCGAAATAAAGGAAGAGAAGACCTCGCCTGACGAGCAAGCTGCTGGTAGCAAATCGTTGTTTCAGCACTCTCATTTTGTGTTTGGGGTAATAGCGCAGTTCTTCTATGTAGCCGCCCAGGTGGGCATCGCCGCCCTGTTTATCAACTATTGCACGGAAGCCGATTCCAGCATCAACAATGCAAAAGGCTCCTACCTGCTTTCTGTCAGTCTTGCTTTGTTTACACTGGGTCGCTTTGCGGGAACCGCACTGATGAAAAAAATTGCGCCCAACAGGTTGCTGACAGCGTTTGCCATTATCAATGTGTTATTATGTATAGTGGTGATATGGGGTAAAGGCTGGTTTTCTGTTTACTCCCTGATGGCGGTATTTTTCTTTGAGTCCATTATGTTCCCGACCATCTTTGCTCTGGGCGTGAAAGATATGGGTGCGCTTACCAAAAAAGCCTCTTCCTTCCAGATCATGGCTATTGTGGGAGGAGCCGTTATGCCGTTTGTAATGGGACTGTTAGCAGAAAGCGGAACAGCGCAATCTTATATCGTTCCCCTGCTGTGCTTTTTAATTGTTGCCTGGTATGGCTGGCGCGGTTACAGGGTGAAAAGCTGAAAGCGCCGCTAATTGTATTCAAAAAAGAACTTATTGTCATTGTCCTCTACCATGGACAGGGGTAACTGTTTCGGGTTGAATGCTCCATAGGTAGTAACGGAACTGTTTGTTACACCTTGCGCATTTTCCACGTAATTGGTAAAAGTGGCTTTGGTGATATTGTTTTTGTTCACAGAGAATGGTATATTCTCAACCGGGAGGTACACCTTAAGGTACGGATTGGACTTTTGATCGTGCTGATAGCCGGCTTCCTGCGTCAGTTGCATCTCTCCTGCCGCGTTGCGGTTATAGCTTGCTGATAAAATGACATTTCCGGCCAGATCATAACTGTAATCTGTATATCCCAGTGGTGTGCCGTCATCCAGGAACCGGGTTTCTTTCACCGGCAAGCCGGCAGCATTATACTCAAATACAGAAAAGCTCCGGAGTACGGGTGTCGCCTGCTCATTTTCTTTGATAAAGTGATTTTTTTGAATGATCTGCTCCCTGTTATAGATGAATTCTCCCCGGCTATATACATAATTGGAGCCTGTCATAGAGCCGGATACATTCACTTTTTGATCCACCAGGTGCGCCCGGCCATTTTTATAACGTATATCTGCCTGCCCAAGCAACGTTTCCCCGGAAAACAAATTCCTGGTGACGATCTTCCCGGCGTTGTCGTATATAAATTCACTTTGCACGCTTCCGGAAGCGCCTTTTACATAACGCAGCAGGGTACCGGAAGCCGGCAATACTGTATTGTTTTGCTCCTTTGAGCAGGAAAATAGTATAAAAAAGACGGCAAAAGTCAATATTCTCTTCATAGTGTATGATTGCTCAGCTACCTGACAAAGGTATTGTATAAAACGTTGCCTGGCAGTTGACTTATTTTAAAAGCGACCCTGCACACAAAACCCTCTCTCTCAATTGTCTCTCATTCAGTTATCTCAGAGACTGCTTCTTTTACAAATTGCAATAGTGTTCGGGAAGGCTGTAGTAATCCTGGCGTCTTCTTTTGAGCAGGAATACGACAGCAGTAAAAACACCAGGATCAACACCTCCACATAATTTTTATTTGCGCCCGGAGAGTATAGGATATAAATAAAAATGCATAAAAAAACCGTCCAACCCTTTTTAATGTTGAACGGCTCTGCTCCCCTTACCGGGAAGAATATCCCACTGATTATCAAGCGCCGATCGCTGCTTTCAGGATAGCTGAACCTGTCTTTTCCGGGCTATCCCTGTTTTTGGTGGCCGTTGGCCGGACCGGGTTAATTTTTCCGGCGGGTAACCGTGGGTGCCGGCGACCGTAATTGTCCTTTTGATCAGTTTTTGTATCTCAACCAATAAAGGTTTTTCTTCCTGGCTGCAAATAGATATGGCTGTGCCTGCCGAACCGGCTCTGCCCGTTCTGCCGATCCGGTGAACATAGGTTTCTGCAGTTTTCGGAAGATCATAATTGATCACATGACCGAGCTTGTCAACATCAATACCACGGGCCGCAATATCGGTTGCCACCAATACACGGGTTTGCCGGCACCTGAACCGCTCCAGCGCTGTTTGCCTTTGTGACTGTGATTTATTACCGTGAATAGCATCCGCGCTGATACCCTCCTTCTTTAAAAAGCGGCTTAGCTTATCGGCAACATGCTTCATTTGGGTGAATACAATGACCGTTTCGGATGCCTGGCTACCAAGCAGGTTGAGCAGCAGTGAAGGCTTTTGTTGCTTTTCAGAGAAATACACATATTGCATGACCTGCTCGGCAGCAGTAGCAACAGGCGTAACTTCAATTTTAACCGGGTTACGCAGTAGTGTATGCGCCAGCTTCAGGATATCCGGAGGCATGGTGGCAGAGAAGAAAAGCGTTTGCCGGTCAGCCGGTATATGTTGAATGATCTGCTTAATATCCCGTATAAATCCCATATCCAGCATGCGGTCTGCTTCATCAAGCACCAGGTACTTTACCTGCTTTAAAGAGACCAACCCCTGGTTCATCAGGTCTTTTAGCCTGCCCGGGGTGGCGATCAGGATATCCACTCCTGCTCTCAGCTTATTGACCTGTGGCTGTTGGGAAACGCCACCAAACAGCACCGCATGTCTGATGGTTGTATGAACGCTCAATGATTGCGTATTTTCCGCTATCTGCAGAGCCAGTTCCCTGGTAGGGGCTAATATAAGCGCTTTTATATAGTGGCGCTGCACGGTTTCATCCTCCAGCAGCATCTGCAATATAGGGACTAAGAATGCTGCCGTTTTGCCGGTACCAGTTTGCGCACAGCCCAGCACATCTCTTTTTTTCAGCGCAACCGGTATAGCCTGTTGCTGGATAGGTGTAGCTTTTGAATAACCCTGCTCTGTTAATGCTTTGGATACAGAAGGGTGTAAGGTGATATCTGTAAATGACATAAACTATTTTGTAGGTTTAATTGCAGCAACCTGAGTATTGGTAATCGTCAGGCACGTTACTGCGTAATGATGTAATTAATAAAGTTGTGAAACAAATCCCTCTTCCTGCTCACGAAAGCCCAGGTTTGACACATAGATGCTCATACTAAAAAACTAAATGATTAAAAAAGTGCCAGAAGGACTACAGCAAGAGTAAAGAGAAGGAAAAATTGTTACCAAACGAAGTGTAAGAATTAAAACCGATCAAGACTGAATGATGAAGAACTTATGTTCACGCGGCGAAGATAGGTTACTCCGGGCAGGTTTCCTAATATTTTGATACATTCGGCTTCATTTTACTCGCGATACTGTCCGGCAGGGGTTTAATTAAGTTGTCAGTTTGGGTATCGCTCTGCGATGGCTGCTTATATGCAGCCTATTTATCTGTGGTCATTCCTGTTCTTAGTTTTCTTTCGTTGCCGCTAACGACAATGATTTTGTCATACACCTGCATATTCGAAATAGCTAATTTCTCCGGCAACCCGCTACCTGAAAACCTCCAATGTTCGGACTGTCGCTCTTTTCTGTAAACACCGTCCCATTGCCCTGCTAAAAGGGTGTTGCCAATTTTAACCACATTGAATGTATAAAGCTGAGCAGGTAATCCGCTTTGAATATTCTGCCAGGTATTCCCTTTATCATATGATGAAAATAGTTCGTTATACGCCATAGCATAGAGCGCTTTGTCATCTGAACTAATGTTATGTAAAGCGCCATTTGAAAAGATCTTCTTCCAACCCTTTTCTCCTATTGGTGATGCAAAAGCTCCCTGATTTGTAGCAATGTAAATACTTCCATCAAAAGTTGTTATACCATTCACTTGTAGCGTGGTGTTTCCATATTCTAACGCCCATTTATTGAGTAAGTCGTTATAGGAATAAAGCCCTGAATTTGTTGCTGCATAGATCTTATTTTCTATTTCAGCAAACTTTCGGATTGTCAGGTTATTTAAACCGGTATTTACTTTTGTCCAGTTTTTTCCTTTGTCTTTAGAGTAAAAAACACCACCAAACTGTGTTCCTGCGTATATGTGGTCTTTGAAAAACAGTAAAGCCCCCGGATTACTTTCAATTAATTGCTTGTCCGCAGGAATATTAAACCACCTGTCTTCCCGGATATTAAAAAAGTAAAGCCCGCTATCTTTTGTGAGAAGTGCAAGTTGGTTTTCCGAAACGGCAATTCCACCCAAACCAATATTAGCCGCAGAGGGCAAACCTGTGCTTTTATTTTCCCAGGTTAATCCGTTATCGTAAGAAAAGTACACTATTCCATCTGAATGGTTGATTAACGAAATATCATTGTCCAAAACGGGCTTTGTGTTGTTTTGGGTTTGTCCACTACAAAAATTTAGTGTGATCAAAACCACTATAGCCAAATGTCTTATTGCTGCGACCCATGGCATAAGCTATTTTTTAGAAAGTATATCAATCAATTCAACTTCATAGACTAATGTGGAATCAGGATGCGGAAAGGTTTGATTGCCCATTCGTTTGCTCAATGATGGCGGAACAATAAGTTTTCTGATTTCGCCTTTTTTCATACCCCTTACTCCTTCATCAACACCATTTATAACCTGATTGCCGCCTATTAAGAATTTAATGGGGTTCGGCAGGTTATAGGAAGAAAATAGTAAGGAATCATTTTGGTAACTCATTTTCTCATGTATCAAAACTTCGTTTCCTTCTTTGGCAATCACGCCTTTTCCTTTTTTCAGAACTTTATATTTCAAGCCGGAATCCGAATGCACAAACTTATTTGTTGAGCAACCAATAAGACATAGAAAAGGGATTATAAACAATAATGGTTTCATCATATTTTGATTTTGGAATGGCCGGTCATTGTAAGTGTAATAAGTTGCTACCTGGTAAAGCGATAAGTGATCGCAGACCATGAAAAAGATAGCAATATACCAGCAAGCTTTCGCCTTTCTGACCATATCCGCTACCCGGGGGATTTTTAAACAAAGGTTGAAAGTTAACCCTGTTTTTTCAACATCCTCCACTTTTGGGTATGGCATAAATTACATTGCCGGAAGCAAATAAATTGAAGACCTTATTTCCTATTGAGGGAAGTAACAGCTTCCATGTTTTTCCCTTGTCTGATGATCTGAGAATGCCGGTAGGATGACCACAAAACAAGTATTCACCCACCTGAATAATGGAAGCAATGGAGAGGCTTGCCGGAAGGCCGGCATCAATAGCCTGCCAGGTTTTACCGCCGTCGTAGGATGTTCGCACTCTCCTGGTCTCCGACGTGGTATTATAAGTAATAGCAGCGAATCCACCTTCTATCTTTTCTACAGCGATGCCAACACCTCCCTCACTGATCACCCGGTCCCAGTTTTCACCAGCATCACCCGATCTTATTATTCCCCGCTCGCTGGTGGCCAGGAGCACACTGTCTGATTCTGCGAATTTCATTACCCAGCCTTCGGAATACACCTGTTTCCAGGTTTTTCCATTATCAATGGATTTAAAAAGACCGCTGTCGCTGCCGATGAAAATTGCGCCTCCTGTAGTTTCATAAACAGTCCGTACCCGGCTTATTGGAAAATTGATGTACACAGGCGACCATATATTCGTTCCCTTTACTTTTTGTAAGAATTGCCCCCCGTAACTGTATGCAAAAATCCCGTTCTTACCGGCGGTTATGTCGCTATGTGCGTTAGGGAAGATCTCCTTTTCCCAGAAAGGAGCGGTAGCATTTGGTTCATGGTGGAATATCGCGTTGCCGGAACGCACATAGACGGTTTTATCTTTTTCAACGAAACCAACCGGCTGCAAATTTTCAGGCAGCCCTTCGCTGATGTCCTGCCATGTCTGTCCGCCATCTGCAGATCTGAGAATAATGTTTGCGGCTGGTTTATTGTTATGTAGCTTTTGCTGACTATCCGTGATGGGAGATGCAAAGGGGTATGGAAAAAGGAGCAAAAAAGCAAGGTTATAGATTTTCATGACTACAATTGATTTGGTGAAACAATAAAGTAAATATACCGGGCGCCAACTACCCTGAAGCTTTTTGATAGTAAAACTTTGTAAACGATGTGTAAAAAGTTTGTAAAACCGGCGGAAACTTTGCCAATTGTAGCGGGTAACAAGCATATGGCAAACGATTTGCTAAAAGTATCATGAGCAAAAATTGTTTTAATTTTAGCTATTCTATCGTACGCACCCGCGTTGTCGTTCCTTGTAATTATTGTAAAAAGAAATGTAAATGCGTGTAAATGCTGTTTTTACCGGCTTCTTTACGAGCCCGTTGGTGATGAGGGTGAGCATTGCCATGGTGATGCTTATTGTTTTTTTTATCACCCCGTCATTCAGAGAGCATTCCGACCGGGAATTGCGCACGAAAGAAGTGAACCTCATTATCCGTCAAATTGGTCACCAGTTGCTATTGCAGGCTGGCGACTCAACCTCGCGTGTATTACCCGTTACCGAGATTAAGGAAGGCACCTTTCTGCTCAGATTTGAAAATGAATTCGTTTTTAACCACGACTCGCTTGTGGTAATGTCCCAGGACTTGCTTCCCAAAACACAGTTCCCGTCCGGCTACACTGTTACAGTACACGATTGCATGAAAGGCGACATCGTTTATGGGTTCCAGCTAAATAATACATCGCCGGACCTCCTGGCTTGCAGCGGCAGGAGTCAGCCTCCGGGTTGTTATACTATTGAATTTGCCTTTGCAGATTTGTATGCGCCCGTAAAACAAAAGAAAGCGGGTGTCAATCAGATGGGAGGATCAGCTGAAGTTGATCCTCAGGATGTCAATCCAAAACCTGAAGAATTAAAAACGGCAACCTTCGACTATGGCATCGACCACACTACTGAAGATCTCAAATCAGCTAAAGTTTATCCTCCGGACGTCAAAATGACAACCTCCAACTTTCCATTAACAAATGTGGTTTTTATCGGCATGCTGGTATTATTGTGTGTTACCTTATTGATTTGGCGTTTCGGGAAAAAGCCGGTGCCTGTACAAAATCAAAACCAGGAGTCGGTTCCGGCATTGCCTGCGCTCGGAAAATTTTTGTTGAATGTGAAAGGGCAGCACTTGCTTTTGGGGAGTGAGGTAATTAGTCTCACAGATAAAGAATGCAAGGTCCTGGAATTGCTGCACAAAAGTTTTGGTGAACTGATTCCCCGCGAAACGCTGATGCAGGAAGTCTGGATCAGCGAAGGGGTCATCACCGGTCGCAGCCTGGACATGTTTGTATCTAAACTCCGAAAGAAATTAAGCGATGATCCTGAGCTTAGAATAACGAATGTTCATGGCAAGGGGTATAAGCTGGAAATCAATCTTATGTAATTTTTTAGGCAAAAAAAACGTGGAAAAAGAAATGGATTTGAAAACATTGATTTTCAAACCCATTTTCTGATGCTCCTCCTGCCGGACCTGAACCAGCGACCCTCTGATTAATCCCGCACGTGCGGGACTCTAACCCTGCCTACCGGCAGGCAGGCAACTGAGCTAAGGCTTCTTCCGGATTAAAAGAGGGATCAATTAGTTTAATCATTATCCTGCTTTTTTATAAATCGCTCCAACTTTATAACCTCTCCTTCATTCTCTGCACAAGCGAAAATTGCTTTTAGCATCCAGGGACGATGTTTTGCAGTAAAGAGTATATGGATTTATTGTTATGTTCAACCAGCCTTCGGTGAGGGTCATCGGAATAGCCCACATAATAAAGATCGACTCTCTCTGAGTACAAAATATAGATGTAATACATGAATTAAAAAAGGTCAGCTACTGCCGACCTTTCGGGCTCCCCCTGCCGGGGATAAGTCTATATTGATTTTCAAACGATTATCTCAAAAACCGTAAAAGAATCCATAAAACCCTGCTTTTCGACCTCTTTTTTGCGGAAAATTGTCAGAGCAAATATATTTTTCTGGTTTTTTAATAAGCGCAATTTTTTCAAAAATTGGAGAATAGCACAAGAGCACGCTCTTAATGTTGTACCATTCCTAGGCAATTAATTGACCATGCCAGCAGAAGCAAATTGACCACACATTTTGTTGGCGAAAATT
Source organism: Chitinophagaceae bacterium (assembly GCA_037190885.1). Lineage (GTDB taxonomy): Bacteria > Bacteroidota > Bacteroidia > Chitinophagales > Chitinophagaceae > Agriterribacter. The sequence goes on along the minus strand of JBBCJQ010000016.1, from coordinate 135,978 downwards.
TTCACTTTAATCTGATCATTATGATTCGCCGGGAATTTAGGACAATCAGAAATATATTTCCAATTATACCCCTCATGTATAGAATATGACCATGATTTAATAGGAAATCAGAAATATAATTCCGATTGATGCGAATTACCTAAAAAATCACCTATATTTGACTAAAATAAGAAATATATTTCCGATGGATGCACTACAAATCGGCAAGGCTTTGAAATTCAGAAGGGAATTTCTACATCTCCGGCAGGAAGACCTCGCTGAGATGAGTGGCGTGACGATCAAAACCATTCATCTCATCGAAACCGGCGGCAACCCTTCGGTAGAGACATTGGAAAAGCTGGCAAATGTCCTCGGTATGGAACTACTCATACAGGTCAAAAAACTGGGCTGATGGCAAAAGCAGGAGTATATCATAATGGCACACTGGCAGGCATTCTGGAAAAAGAGACTGCCGGCCAGTATGTATTTACCTACGATGCCGCTTATTTCGCCGACCCCACCTGCGCGGCTATCAGCCTGAGCTTACCCAAATCTGTTGCAGTACATCATAGCTCCGTACTGTTTCCTTTTTTTGCCGGCTTGCTGGCCGAGGGGATCAATAAGGAGATTCAGTGCCGGCTGTTGAAGATTGATGAAACCGACGATTTTACCCGCTTGCTCAGGACAGCAGGAGAGGATACGATCGGCGCGATCACCATACAAGAAATTTCATGACAGTATGTGTCCAGGATGCTATAGACCGAATGTAGAGGGCTACTGCCCGAACTGCCGCAAACAATTGTTTGACGGAGCAAGGGTTTCGTCTGTCCTGCCTTTTGACCAGCCCAGGGCCGACAACCTGTCTATGTACCAGGAGAAGACCAGGCGCCTGTCGATCTCGGGCGTACAACTCAAATATTCCCTGCGATTGGAAGACGGCGCACTGCGGTTGACGGAAAAAGGGGGACAGTATATCATCAAGCCTGTTCCTCCTACCACGCAGATCACGCATCAGGATCAGGCACCGGAAAACGAGCACCTGACCATGCAGATCGCTTCCCGGGTTTTCGGCATACAGACCGCCGCCAATGCGCTGATCTATTTTAAGGACGGAGCGCCAGCCTATATTACCCGACGATTTGATGTCAAGCCAGACGGCTCCAAATACCTACAGGAGGATATGGCGCAGATCAGCGGGGCCAGCCGGCAGACCCGTGGGGAGAATTTTAAATATGAAGGCACATACGAGGGTATCGGCCACCTGATCAAAAAACATGTTGCCGCTGCTCAGCCTGCCCTGGAGCGGTTCTTCCAACTCGTGCTGTTCAACTACATCTTCTCTAACGGAGACGCACACCTGAAAAATTTTTCCCTGATACAGACTACCATGGGAGATTATACCCTGACACCGGCTTATGACCTCATGAGCACGGTACTACATACACCGCATGAATCCGATATGGCCCTGGAATGCTATGAAAAGGATATGGAAACATCTTTTTATAGTAAATGGGGATATTTCGGACAACATACCTTTCGGACGCTGGCGGAAAAGATCGGTATTCAACCGGTCCGGTCCAGTCGCATCATTACCCGCATGCTCGAACAACGGAATCGCGTGACCGGTTTGATCAGTTCTTCTTTTTTGAGTGACGATGTCAAGCAGGCGTATCAACATAATTACTTCGCCAAACTACAACGCATGGGCATGACCGAAGATATGATTACCTCGGCAATCGATCCCGTTCACCCGGGAGTATATGCCGTTACGACAATGCCCACACGACTTATCTTTATTGACGGCAGCGTTAAAGACGGGTATTTTGATACCACGTCCCGTTCCCGGGACCTTGCCGCAGAAAATAAGTACTCCTTTATTGAGTTGAGCAACGCGACTGACTATCGGAATACCAGGGATCAGGCCTTAGTTACCATTGTTGACGGGGACCTCCTGGTCGGCATAGAACATCCTATGGTTGGCTAAATTACCTGCCTGCTGTAATACAAAAAAGAAGACCAGGCCTTGCATCCTGTACTGGACCTGAACCAGCGACCCTCTGATTAATCCCGCACGTGCGGGACTCTAACCTCCCGAACCTTCGGGAGAGCTAAAACTCCTTCCGGATTAAAAGAGGGATCAATTAGTTTTTCAATCATTATCCTGCTTTTTTGCTTTTTTATAAATCGCTCCAACTTTATAACCTCTCCTTCATTCTCTGCACAAGCGAAAATTGCTTTTAGCATCCAGGGACGATGTTTTGCAGTAAAGAGTATATGGATTTATTGTTATGTTCAACCAGCTTTCGGTGAGGGTCGTCGGAATAGCCTACATAATAAAGATCGGCTCCCTGTACAAAATATAGATGTAATACATGAATTAAAAAAGATCAGCTACTGCCGACCTTTCGGGCTCCCCCTGCTGGACGATTATCTAACCAAATGATTGAGGATTTAATGGCTATTGCCGACCTACCGGGGTGACGATTTGAAAAGAAAGCTGCTTGTCTTTAGTTTAAAATAAGTTGCATATCGGTACCATAAGTACCTGTATTTGTTTTGGAATACACCCTTTCATCGTCCTGTTCCCTGCGGTAGCCGCGGGAGTAACGTTGATATATTCATGTACACACCCATTGGAAATATCTTATTGGGAAAAGCCTCCAGCACGGGGCCTAATGCGACCTTGCCGGAAAGCGAATCTTTTGCCGCTCGCTGTCCCTGCATACGCAGGATATCCTGCTGCAGGCGGGTAATGATATCTGTCTGTGCCATCCTCACAGGACAAATATAATACTAAAATATTTAGTATTATAAAGCTAATAACATTAGTGTTTTTTATAAATGTTTTGTGCAAACAATCGGGTAGTAGAAGAATTACAAAATGTATAAACCGTAATATCGAATCAAGTATTCCTGGCAATTTATTTATGGTTACAGTAAGTTGTTTAATTTAAAGCCTTTGTTGTATGGGGTTAAATAATGTTGTGAAACAGCGTTGAAGTAATTTTCAATATTTTCATAGCCATTCAAATTCTCTTTCTCTTTTCGGACCACTAGACAGATAAAACTATATGGTTCACGGGATGAATCCTGTAATCCAGATAGCAAACCAGGAAAGCATTCACATTCGTTATAATTAATGTCTTCATCTGATATCTGAAACGCAAGCAATATCGGATCTTCCTCGGGACGTCTCGTGTCTTTTTGTGTCTCACTCAATTCAAGCACGATGAACTTCTGATTTAGGAAGACTTGACCTTTGTAATTTTTATTGTTAGCTTTTGATATATCAGGCCGGTGTATATATTTCGCTTCTATTAATCTTGAGTTTTCATTAAACAGGATTTCTAGCTCGTCCTCGATCAATACTCCCTTTGAACTCTTGTAGAAAACTTTATAAATACCCTGAAAATGCTTGCGCAAGACAGGATTTGCTTTTTTCCCCTTTGAATCCAAAAAACTTTTCAAATCATCAAGCGTAGTAATTGTTATTCTGGGTAAACTCAGTCTGTTTTTATCCCTCGGATACAAAAACTTTGTAATCTCAGCAGAAATTTTTAAATACTCTTCGGAATTATAGGAGTGATCCCCCTTTTTAATGTCCTCCCTGACACTACTCTGCTTTTGCAACACAACCGCTTTGCTCAATAGATGCTCATATTTTCTGGAATGGTACGAAAAATGTCCTAACATCACAGTCTGCGTAGTAACATCGTCCGATTCTAGCCGGAGAGCAATGAATGCTTGTTTGCCCGTACTTTCTAATTTCAAGTTCATATATAGATAATCAAATCGCAAATCAAATGTCACTTCCCCGGTGTACACTCGTTCGGTTGCCTCATAATTGAATGATACGCTGGCACGCAATTGATTTGATTGTAATGAAAATATTACATGACCTACAGCAATTCCAAAATCTTTATCCTTTATGTGTATGTCCCCAATGCGCTCAAAAAGTAGCCAAGTATCAGACGTAAGGAAATGAGTCATCACATCGGCTTTGGTTGGATTCGTAGGAAGATTATTGCCGTCAATCACTTCCCGTTTGAAATTTTCCAATTGCTTAAGTTGGGCTTCAGTGAAATTTATCTCAGGAATTTTCAATTTTAAAAGTGCGTATAAATTTTTTAGATATGGTTGAGATAATGTGATGGGCCGTTTTTCAAAAAATGGCCGGATCAACCTCTTTTTCAGTTGAACTGCGTTCAGTTTGATACCATTTTGTTTTGCCAGCTCGCTAAGTCTTAGGCTACGCTGCCATTCTGCCGAAAGATTGAGGCGAGTGTCATACAACTCCTTCTCCCTCTCATGCTCTTCGTTTTTAAAAAATAGTTTCTGTTCTATGGCATGCATTACAGCAACAAGGTGCTTATTAGAAGATTCGATATGGGCATTTTTCGGACGACCTGCAGGCATAAAATTTCATTTTAATGTTGAAATCTAAAAATCTCTAAAATCCTTAATTAATGAAATTTAGGGCTTTTTAAGGTAATTCGGAAAAAAGTATTCACGTCAAGCAAGTTTTTCTGCGTGATGTAAAAGTCGTAAAAAACGTAAAATAAATGAAATTTAAGATAAAAATAAAATTGCAAAATATTGAAAATCAATTAAAAAAGAATATAAAAAATTTGTTTTTAAATAAAATCGTTTATAATTTTATATCAACCGTAGAGGGCTCGCCTCCCGGCGGTTTCAAATACTTAAAACTTTTTATGGCGATTATGATTATTGAGCGCTTTAGCAGGCAGAACCTGGCAATAGCATATATCAGAAAAACTATTCAAACCACCTTAAAACAACTGAAAAATGCAAAACCAAAACGATTCCACAAGCGAGAAAGTCGCGTTCTATCTCCAAGCTGCCGCACATTTGGTCGGGTTAATTTTTGCGCCATTTCGCCGGTTGCCGTTTACCGGTACCTTACATGATCTGTCAGTTCCAGGCGTCAGTTTTATATTGACATTAGCCTTTTTCTTATTGAGTATAAATTATTTCCCGTTATTTGAGCATCCAACGCCTGGGATTTCAATAGGAGATGCCATTGATGGGAGCTATATCTACCTTAGAGAGCACAGTATTAATGCTTTGTTCGCCCAATCGTGGACAATCCTGTCGTTTTTCACATTAAGTTGGATTATAATTATATTTTTAGTGCATTCGCGTATCAAAGAGCATCAGCAGGCTATGCTGGGTGTAACTCTCACGATTTTCACAGTTATTTTAATATATATCCAAATCAAATTTTTTGTCGGTCTTTTCCTGATAAAGGGAGAATATTCAAAAGGATGGAGGTTGGCAAGATTTATAAATGAGCTTTCTGTAAAAGGTATCCCTGTAGTTGAATTTTTTTACGCAATCCCACTTCTGAAAATTTTCACGGCGGCCTGGAGCGCTTTTACATTCTCACGCTACAGAGGGTTAGTTACTCTGGCCTTGTTTGCAGTACTGATGTGGCTTACATACGGGGTGTTTGCAGAATACATTGGCAAGAAAATTTATCGGAAGAATCTTGTTACATACAATACTGCACATGTTGGAGGAATAAAGTCTACATCTATTCCAACTGATACAGTCTTGAAAACGCTGGTAGTGACACCGCTGGAGAAACAGGTTCAGATCGGTGCCCCCGATAGCAACAAGCCGATCTCCCTTCATATGTCCTATCGCCGTTTTTACTATAAAACCGCGATTGACATACGAGTATCTAATCGATCAGACACTGGTATATCTCTTCCATATCACAAATCGTTACGACTTAATTTGATTGCTGATTCTATTCTTTTAAGAAAGCAAGGCCGTTTTGTGGAGAAGGATTTCATATTTAAGATTGTCAAAATCTTCGGAAACAGGGAGCTTCAGTTGAAAATTCCACCGCAAAGTACTAAGAAAATCAGGATCGAAGGGCATATATCCCACCTTACGTACGACTACCTACTTCGTTATATGCGTGAAAATCCATCAGCGCTGTATAAGGCAAAATTTTATATCCCGATGGAGAATGGTAGGAAAACGCTGGATGTAATTACCTCCTCTCCAATGGCAGTTACTTTTGCCAATTCTGAAATATATGGGCAGCAGGAATTTTAATACTTTTAACGAAATCACCATTGCAAGGTATTAGCGACATCCTGTTTTGATACAGGATGTTGTTTTTAGTCCGAAATCTGCTTAGAAAAATGAAGCCATAGAGCCGGCGAACGACGAACTATGGCTTCATTTAACTTTCTGTACGAGATTTATAACTTTTTAAGTTTGGCACATACTCCACCCAGTTTCTGTGAGCTAAAAAATGTAGTGCAGGAAGTGCGCAGGCACTGAATTCGCTCAAACCATCCTATTGTTCGATGAATTCCGGGTAGGACCTCGCAGTCAGTCAAAACCTGAGTTACTTTAAACATCGGTCCCGTTTGCAATCCTTATCTTCTAAAAGTTCCTCTACACTAAGAGGATCTTTTGCTCCTTTTCCTTGGATATCCAGTCTGCGGCTTTAAGATATTTGCTCCTGCATAAATCTGAGATGCTAATTCATAAACAATTTCGCAGGTGATGAGCCTATTTTCGTTCCCGTGAAAACGAAGCGTGTGAATTTGATCATCTTCAAGCGTATTCATATGCATCGCCTGAACAAGGAAACGCTGATACTTACCTTCATCTATCTACTTATAACAGCCTTTATGATCCGGGGCATCATCTGGCTGCTGCTAAAATATATCACTGCCCTTGCTGGTCTCATCAGGTGGGGTCGTCGGAATAGCCGATATAATAAAGATCGGCTCTCTGAGTACAAAATATAGATGTAATACATAAATTAAAAAAGGTCAGCTACTGCCGACCTTTCGGGCTCCCCCTGCTGGACTTGAACCAGCGACCCTCTGATTAACAGTCAGATGCTCTAACCAACTGAGCTAAGGAGGAATTTCCCTTATCAGGGGTGATTAAGGGCGGCAAAAATAGGAAATTTTCATATTCCCCAGCAAACTTTTTCAGTCTTGCCCCAAATTTTTTGGAAAATCCGGTTCAATGATAGAGAGGCCCAATAGCGTATATAAAGCATTGATAATAAATTAAATTAACCGTACCGGAATACTACGTAATTTTGCAGTTCGGTATTTTTTGATATTCTCAACTATTAAATCGTAGAATTATGGCTTTTACTTTACCAGCGCTACCTTATGCGCACGATGCTTTAGAACCGACTATAGATACACTTACCATGCAGATCCACCATGGTAAACACCACCAGGCTTATGTAGACAACCTGAATAAAGCCATTGCCGGCACCCCCAACGAGAATAAATCACTGGAAGAGCTGGTTGCCAATGCGGGCGCTATCAGCCCGGCTGTTCGTAATAATGGCGGCGGTCACTGGAATCATAGCTTCTTCTGGGAAAGCCTGGCCCCTAAAGCCGGTGGCAAACCCTCCGGTAAGCTGGCGGAAGCTATTGATGCTGCTTTCGGCAGCTTCGATGAATTTAAATCGAAATTTAACGCAGCCGGTGCCGGTCGTTTCGGAAGCGGGTGGGCATGGCTGATCGTGAAAGACGGAAAGCTGGAGATCAGCAGTACCCCTAACCAGGATAACCCGCTGATGGACGTGGCTGAAGTGAAGGGCACACCCCTGCTGGGTGTGGATGTATGGGAACATGCCTACTACCTGAAATACCAGAACAAGCGCCCGGACTACCTGGGAGCCATCTGGGATGTGATCAACTGGAAAAAAGTGGAAGAAAGGTTTGAAAAAGCATAATAAAAAGGAGCCAACCGGCTCCTTTTTTAATGTTGTTATTTCCCGGGCACTGTGATCTGAAATGATAACCGTATACAAAAAGAATTTAAAAAATTCTTTTTGTAAGGAACCCAGAATCATTATCTTTGCCGTCCTGAAAAATACGGTACTGCTGTATTTTCCGGAATTCGGGGAAAGGTTAGAAGCGTCCTGTCACGGTCCCAATCGTAGATCGGGACGGGTTCGAGTCTCGGGAGGCTCAAAGTTCTTTGTATTATAATATAGTTTTGGATCGGTAGTTCAGTTGGTTAGAATGCCGCCCTGTCACGGCGGAGGTCGCGGGTTCGAGTCCCGTCCGGTCCGCAAAGCCTCGGTTTATCCGGGGCTTTTGAGTTTATGGCCTACTATGTTTACATCATCCGTTCGCTGAGAGACGACAGCTTCTACAAGGGGTATTCTGAAAATCCTCTACAAAGGCTTGCGCAGCATAATGATAAGACATCGCGATACACTTCCGGCAAAGTTCCCTGGGAATTGGTGTATGTAGAGCTTTGCATGAGCAAGATTGTCGCCCTGCAACGGGAAAAGGCGCTCAAAAAATACTCCCACTCACAGATCGAACAGTTGATTGCATCACAAAAAAATATTGCAAACCAGTTTGTGCAATAATGGTCGGAATGCTGCCTTGTCACGGTCCCGACCATAGGCTCGAGTCCTCAACGCTCATCTGGCCGATCAGGCGACTGATCTCCTGGCTTGTAGTTGTGCTGACAGGTACGTATGTATTTCCTGACTGTGCGCATGCCAGGCCAACAGACTAAAACAAATACTCCCCAAAATATGATTTTTCATAGTTCAATTTCTTTTCTGATGCTTTTCCCAAACCCCTGTCGGGCCTATTTCAACTGAAAGCTTTCGGTCTCAATAGTCTTCCCATTCACATCGGTCGCCTTCAGCCGCACCCATAGGTCTTTTGACATATCTACCCGCCAGGAAAACTCGAACGGGTACCCCTGGTCTGTAAGCGTTTCCCAGGTACCGTTTCCCTGCCGGTATTGCAGTTCAACCTGTTGTACCTGTTTTTCAGTGGCATCGGTATACACGAATGCCTCTGTATAGTCATCCGCAATGCCTATTAACATACCCGTTATGGTTCCTGCTCCATCCACCTGCTTTCTGAAATAACCTTGCTGTATGTTATCGGCAGTAACACTATCGACCTGTAGTGTAACATCGTTTTTCAGGCCGATGATCCTGACCACGGTCAGTCCGTTCGCAGGCACTTCAACGGATAATGTTCCATTTTTCATCCGGCTGCTGCTGACAGCATCTCCCTGGTAGCGCTCCACCTCGTATTCCCTTCCGGTATTCCACTTCACTGCATCCTGATTGAACACCAGGGGTCCACTGACCAGTTGATCCGACGTATTCATAAGCACCGCATATGTATCAGTACCGGAGCGGCCCAGTACATAATTCAGCATCGGGTCTATCAGGGTAAAAGGCCGCTTTGGCAGCCAGGGGTATACCCCTTCGTGGCCGAATATCTTTCCGGGTTTATGCCCGTACACTTTACTGGTAAGAAAGGCGTATCCGAATGAATAAGCGGAGGGGAAATCGACCCTGCCGTCTGACCGCAGGTAGGCATCACTGATCAGGAAATCCTGCAGCAACGCAATATGCGGCCATATATGGTTATAGAATATAGCGTTGTATTTTACATCCAGATAGGGGTGCAGCGGATAATCTTCCTGCTGATATACGTTGGTGCCGAACGAGGTAAAGTAATAACCGGGGAAATTGGCGTACCGTCCGAGAACAGCATTGTACGCGGCGTCGCGAAAGGTGTTATCTCCGGTAAGTCTGGCAAGCCGCAACATCCAGGCAGCATGGTGTGTCAGCATCACCGGTCCGTACCGATAGGTACTGGGTGCTTCCGGCGGCAGGCCTACGAGGGATGTTCTCCAGGCTTCTATTTCCTGCTCCTGTATCTCAGTAGAGGTATTATACTCCTGAAAATCGTAACTATTGGGCTTAAACCTTCTGCCGGGAAATACCCCTTCCACACGGTTACCCTCATTGACACGGATGGCCGAATCGGGGGCCATCGGGTTTGAACGCATCCACAGGAGCATCTGGCGGGCTCCGGTTTCAGCGGATTTAAGATACCTTTCGTAACCGGTCTCTTCATAGAGCTCCAGCAGATCATACCATTGGTTGGTATAATCCGTTACAAACGACGCCTGCCGGTCTTTCAGTCCGGCACTGGACGTAAAGTCCTCCGGATAATTGGAAACAAAACGTTCCAGGTAGGCATCGGCCAGTGTAACGGCGTGCTGCAGCAGATCATCTGCGCGGTTCATCCTGTATTTTGCCAGGTAATCCTGCCAGGTTTCGCCGCCTGTTTCAGTCACCAGGTTCAACTGTCTGACCTTTCCGAAAATACGGTCGGTTTCCTTGCTGAAAGCAGGATTCCTGCGTCCTGTCATCAGGTCGAGGCTCACCAGTTCGCTGATTTCCATACACGGACCTTTCAGGAAATGGGAAGGGTTCTGTTGTGTGATATCTTCACTGATGGCATACAGGTATTTCTCCCTGGACATCAGGTAGGCGATCATTGGAACCGCCCGCCTCCGGTATATATCCGGACTTCCGGTGGTCAATGCGACACTCAGGGGGTGCAGTGCTGATACATTTTTTACGGTACCGGGTACATCAAACCGGTAATCAGCCCCCTTCAGGTCTTCTACCCAACCTGCATAAAAGTCGTTCATGGCATAATCTACCATGTTCTCGAATGTCTGGTTAAGCGACACCGTCGCATTGCGCCGCTCACTCCGGTACTTCAGGATGTCTTTATATAGGTATTGTACCCCTGCTTCCCATCCGCCATCTTTGATAAAATATGTGCAACTGAACGATGCCTGCTGTCCGGCTTTTAAGGCCGACCCATGCCCGCCCAATACGGGGGCAAAAACAACAGGCTTTGCCTGACCATCACCGTCATGAAGTGCCAGTCCGAACAGCGAATTGTCAAATGTGGCAAAACGATATGGGATCTCTTCCGGAGGCACCACCAGACCCTCTGTTAGCTGTCGGCTGTTGGTAAATACCGAAGCTGTCGTAGCAAACGCTTCGGGGGTGAGCACAGGCTCGGCCGGGAAGCGTTTCCACGACCAGACCAGCGGCTGGTACAAAAAATCCAGTGTCTCCGGTTTCTGTTCTTTCAGTCCGGTAAAGGCTACCGAATACCATCCGTCTGCCAGGGCTTCCAGTTCCCACGAGAACACTGGTTCCGTGGCGCCGGGCGCCAGTGAAAGGACAAGGGTTACCTGAAATTGCTGATCGTGCGGGAAGCTGAAACGGATGGACTGGCCTGACTTTGATGCAGAGGTAGCCTGTGCCCGTACAGGCGCCCCCACCTGCCAGATATTCCGTACCGGGCTTTCTCCTTTTTTCCTCCATACAGCTACCGGTGTATTTCCCACATCCAGGTTACCCCTGCCGTAGCCGGGGTCATCCGCCATATACCACACCATCAGTTGGGGTCTGACTTCCCTGGCGACACCGTCGCGCTCTATACGCACAGTCTTTACCGTATTCCGCTGGCTTACTACCGTGATGCGGTAGATCTCATTTTCAAGTGTGGGTTTTTCCCGGGCATAACCATGTATGATCATGCCAAGGGAAATGCACCACACAAAAGCAATCCTTTTTATCATCACCTTTCCTTATTTTCCAATTATATTATTGATATATAGTTTATTACAAATAATAATCAATTAATATGCTTATAAATGAAGTTATAGAGATTTTCGTAAAAGCGGATGACTTTGTTTACATCATCCGGTACCTATGTAAGTATTTTATGTTTTAAACAATTGTACATATTCGTTAAACATATACAGCCTGCTGCGTTGCGCTCCTGTAATTTCCTTTACTATTTCCAGCTTTTCCAGTAACGCCATCAGGTTGTATGCCGGTTTTAACGACTTGCCGGTTACAGCGCTTAATGTTTGTACATCAATAATAGGGTGAGTGTACATATAGTTCACCGCTTTATAGGCATCTCCACTGCGGCTGCCAATATCTTTCAAGCGACTGTCAATTGACTTTTGCAACTGTAAAATATTATCAAAAGTGCTTACCCCTTTTTTGGCGGTTTCTATTATCCCCGTAAGAAAAAACTTGAACCATTGTGCAATATCGTTGTGTGTACGTACCCGCATTAAGTTGTCATAATAAAGTGTACGGTTACGTTCAAAAAAATCAGACAGATACAAAATGGGGCGTTTTAAAATATCTTTATTAACTAAATATAATGTAATCAATAAACGTCCTACCCGACCATTACCATCCAAAAAGGGGTGTATGGTTTCGAATTGATAGTGTATGATGGCTATTTTCAACAATTCGGGTAATGGATTCAATTCGTCATTAGCAAACTTTTCTATATCCGACATAAGTTCTGCTACGGAACTATGTACCGGAGGTACAAATGCGGCATCATTGATGGATGCACCACCTATCCAGTTTTGGCTGCTACGATACTCGCCGGGCAACTTGAATTTGCCCCTTACCCCCTGCAGCAGTATTTTATGCGTTTGCCGTATCAGCCTCGATGAAAAGGGCAAAGTATGCAGTAGCTGCACGGCTTCATTCATGGCCGCTATATAGTTTTGCACTTCTTCCCAATCATCACGTTTTTCTGCCTTTACTTCTTCTTTCGATAAAAAGGCTTCTTCAATATTGGTTTGGGTACCTTCTATTTTAGAAGATTGTGTGGCTTCCTTGGCAATGTGCATTTTTATGTATAGATCTATATTCACATAATTGGAATACATATCCAGTCGGCCCAGGTGCCTGTCTGCCTGGCTGAGTAATTGTAAAACATGCATGTCGGTCAATTCCCAGGCTCTGTTAATAGGCTCAGGTTGGAAACTTTTATATGTTTTTTGATTTATATATGTTCCGGACCTAAATTTTTCCATAAACAACAATTATACTTCACCTAATACGCAAAAATATTAAAAAATGACAATAGTAATAGATATTATTTTACTTTTAATAAAAAAATGACAATAATAAATATTTAACTGTCGTTATAGTATCGCTATACGAAATATACGCTACCCTATAGCCCCTATATTTTTTAGAGAAACCTATGGCGTATTATGTTTACATCATCCGGTCGCCGGCAGATGCTTCTACAAGGGATATTCTGAGAACCCCTTACTAAGGCTTACACAACATAATGATAGAGCATCGCAATATACTGCTGCCAAAGTCCCCTGGCAGTTGATTTATATAGAGCTTTGCGCCAGCAAGACCATCGCCTTACAACGGGAAAGGGCACTTAAGAAATATTCGCACTCGCAGATTGAACAGCTAAATTGCATCACAGAAAAATATTGTTGTATGTGAAACTATCCGGAAGATGAAAGAAATTTAAAGCCCGCCACCACATCAAACAATTCGGTGTCTATGGCATCCTGCCGCAACTGGTGATAATTTGTCTGCAGCTTCTCATTGATCTCTTCGATATTGTTTTCAGCGCGTATCATAGCGTTCAGCCTGCTGGTGTTTTCACTGCTCAAAGAAAAAGCGCAGGCCCTGTAAAAAGAAGTAAACAGGTATTCACGAAACAGCGTGGAAAATACCTCCGTATGATCACCAATGATCTGCGGAAAGTGGTTCGAAGGCCATTGCAATTGTACAGCACGTGTACGCCACTCCTTTCCAATGGGTAGTATCTGCCTGCGGACCGGCGTGTAACCCTCAAATTTGCCGGGCCTGTTAAAGAATGCATATATCCGGGCAATATGCTCCTTGTCTTTTAATGCATCAAATGCTGACAATACATTCCCTACGAAAGCTGTGATGTTCTCGACCGAATAGGGTACTGGAAAAATTGTGTCAACCGGTATGCCCATATCTTTCAGAATAAAGCTGACACGATCGCCTATTGCCCAAAGCCGGTGATGTTTTATTTCTGCAGGTTGGCTCTTTTTAAAGAATTCAACGATCGTATTATTGAATGGTCCCACCAGCCCCTGGTCAGAGCCGAAAACCAAAAAAACTGCGCTTGTCCCTCCCTGCTGACCGAGGGGATATTGAGTGCTGCCTGCAGCAGGGTGGTGACGGAGATAAGCATGCATACCGAGCAGCAATGCACGATAATATTCGTCAAGCGCCCTGGTTGCCCGTTGGTATTCGCTTATTTTAGATGATGCAATAGCTTTCATCATTTTTACCACCGATCCCAGGTCACCTGCCTGCTTGATCTTGCGCTGTATTTTTTCAGGTGAAACTTCCATAACCTAACTTTTATAAGCTGTATGTGAAATGTCAGCTATGCTTGTGCAAGAGAAATTTATCCAACAGAGGCCGCACCTGCTCCAGCAGCGTCTCTTCATCTTCATCACTAAGATCCCCCTGCTCAAACACGCGTGCAGCCAGGTCGCGGGGTACACTTTTTGCTGCAGCATATAACTCCTCCTGGGCTTCCTGCATTTTTTCTTCGGGAATTTCATCCATAAGATGATGCTTCAAAGCCAGCAATACCAACACCTGTGCACCTACTGATAAAGGATTGAGCTCAGATTGGATAAGACTTAAACGAATGCGCTTGCCATGTTCCATTCGTTTCCTGGTATCCTCATCCAGGCGTGCACCAAACCGTGCAAAAGATTCCAGCTCTTCAAATTGTGCATAGGTGAGCTTTAGTGTTCCTGCCAGCTTGCGGAATACTTTCCACTGCGCTTTACCGCCAACCCTGGAAACCGATGTGCCCACATCCACTGCCGGCAGGATGCCCAATCCGAATAATTTTGGTGATAAATATAATTGCCCATCGGTGATGGAGATCAGATTGGTCGGGATATAGGCCGACATGTTCTGCGCTTCCGTTTCCACGATGGGCAGCGCGGTCAACGAACCGCCGCCCAGTTCATCGTTGAGATGTGTAGAACGTTCCAGCAAACGGGAATGCAGGTAAAAAATGTCTCCGGGAAAAGCTTCCCTGCCGGGCGGGCGCTGCAATAACAACGACATTTCCCGGTAAGCACGCGCATGTTTGGTAAGATCATCATATACGATCAGCACATCCCTCCCCCTTTCCATAAAGTATTCTGCAATGCTTGTGGCGGCGTATGGCGCAATATACTGCAAACCTGCGGGATCGTCTCCATCGGTAACCACCACCACGGTATAACGCATGGCATCATGTTCTTCCAGCCGCGCGACTGTTTGTGCTACAGCGGCAGCTCTCTGACCGATCGCGCAATACACGCATATTACGTCTTTGCCACGCTGGTTGAGGATCGTGTCAACGCCGATGGCCGTTTTGCCCGTCTGGCGGTCGCCCAGGATCAGCTCACGTTGTCCGCGTCCGATAGGTATCATGGCATCTACTACTTTTATTCCTGTTTGCAGCGGCTGATTGATAGGTGCACGATCCATGATTGCCGGTGCAGGACGCTCAACAGGCAAACGTTCTGCGTATGCTATCGCGGCCTTCCCATCCACAGGTCTTCCTATCGGATTGATGATCCGTCCCAGCACTGCTTCTCCCACCGGCACATCCAGTGTCCGCCCGGTTCGCTGTACATCGTCACCTGCTTTCAACAGGGCGTCATCGCCAAGCAGCACCACCCCCACTTCATGCTCCTTCAGGTCCATGGCAATACCATACACATCGGAGGGAAATCTCACCAGTTCCTGGTAGCCCACACCCGGCAGCCCGGATACCCTTACAATACCCGAATGGATGCTTTTTACTTCGCCGGTTTCCCGCGGAGTGAGCGAGGGAGACAGGGTGCTCACATTTTTCCGGAAGGTTTCAAACACCTGGTCTACGTTGTCCTGAAGGTTTGTTTCGTTTAACATAAAAGCAATACCAGGAAGTTGTACTATGCTCCCTCCTGACTTAATTTTTGATGAATGGACTGGTGATAACTTGCAAAATTCCAGTCAAGTGTATAGTCGTTGATCTGCAGTTCTACGCCGCAGACAAGGTCGGTCTTGATCCGGAATGCCGGTTGAGCATCTTTCAACCCGGTACGCTTGTTTAATGCCTCGGCTATACGTTGTTGGTACCGCGGCTGAAGCTCGAAGGCGGTATATACAACTATCCGGTTTGTATCTTTTTTATCGTGCTGTATGTAGGATTGCCAGGCTTCTTTTTCCGGGGTTTCCAGTTGCCGGAGAAATCCTTCCACAATATGTTCCTCAAGGTCTTTCGAAGCCAGGTCTGAAAAAGCCTTTCGCGTAATGGCCAGCACTTCCTCCCGGGCCTTTCGGGATATCTGTTTTTCGATCGTCTGCTGCTGATCGTTGAAGGACTGCATCAGCCGCTGACGGAGCGCTTCTGTTTCCTGTTTCACTTCTTCCATACGTCGCTCCCTTTCCATACGGGCTTCTTCCCGCGCTGCAGCGATCATTGTGTTGCGCTCGTCTTCAAGCTTTTCGGTTTTCAGCTTGTATTCTTCCTTTATTTTTTCTGCTTCTATGCGCAGGTTCTCTGCAGACTGAACTTCTGCGGCAATTTTGTTTTTCCGGGCTTCAATCGCGTTCAGCACGGGCTTGTACAAAAAGCGCCTCAGCAGCAGTGCCAGGATCAGGAAGTTGACGATCTGTGCAATAACGGTAAACCAGTCGATCAGCATAACAATATCTGAATTTAACCACCTACAAAATGATTCCAGAACGGATTGGCAAAGATCAGGATCATCGAAATAACAAAACAGTAAATACCCGATGATTCGATCATGGCAAGCCCCACGAACAATGTCCTGGAAATAGTGGACGAAGCATCGGGCTGCTGCGCAATGGAATTAAGTGCTGCGGCAACTGCCCTTCCCTCTCCCAGGGACGGCGCTATTACGCCAATGGCGGTCGTAATGCCCGAGATAACAATGGAGGCGATTGCGATTGCTGTTAATGAATCCATACTCGTAAATTGTTAATAGTTAAAAAATTTTAATTATTACTATTTGCTTCTGCCGCAGCGATATACACGGTAGCCAGCACAGCGAATATATATGCCTGTATCGCTCCTGTAAGAATGCCGAAAAGATTCATAACAACAGGAAAGAAAAATGGCGTCAGCGTCAGCAGGATACTGACGATCATTTCTCCGCTCATGATATTTCCGAATAAACGGAAGGAGAGCGACAGTGTCCGGGATATTTCACCGATAATATTGAACGGTATCATCACCGGGTTCGGTTTCGCATAACTTTTCATATATTTTTTTAACCCCATCTGCGCAATATTATAAACGGGTACGGCAAGAAACACGCAGATCGCCAGCGCTGCTGTTGTAGATAGCGAACCGGTAGGTGGACGGTAACCCGGAAAGATCACTGCCAGATTTGAGATCAGTATAAATAAAAACAGCGTACCGAGCAGGCTGATATAATATGTTGGCTTTTTCAATCCCAGCTCTTCGATCTGTCCATTGATCATCAATACGATCATCTCGAGCATTCCCTGTTTTCCGGTCACCGGTGCATCAGGTTTAATTTTGCGTGTGATAAGCCAAGACACCAGCACCAGCACGGCCATGACCAGCCAGGTCATCAGGATAGTAGCATTCAGCGTGAAAAAACCATAGCGCCAGTAAACAATTTGATCGGGAGTGATATTCATCGTTCAAGAATTCATTGCTTTGTAAAGGCGGTAAGCGTCCGTTGCTTTTCTCTGGTGGCATAGGTAACAATTGCCCGGGCTATGAGCAGTCCCACTGCACAGATTACAATCCGCTGCCACTGCCCTCCACCTGCAAAATAAAATGCAACGACCACAATGGCGCTGCGAAGCAGGAAGCTGACCGCAAACAATAGCTGAGGCCGCTTCATGCTCATTCCTTTTTTAACCGTCATCCAAAGACCGCCATAAAATAAAAAGCCGCCTGCCAGGCCTGCTGCAAATGAGATCAGTATTATCCAGCTATTCATGTTTCTTGGTTTTTATTTTCGTTGTCATTATCTTCAATCGAGTCTGTTTCTTTTTTTATCCAGTTATATGCCATCAGGCATCCAAATAACAGTCCTCCTATCAGCAGGCTCAGCGTCCACGAAAAAGACTGCGGATACACGCGGTCAAGCCAGATCCCCAGTGCCGTGCCTGCCACGGTAGGAACTACTATCGACCACCCTACCACGCCCATCAGCCCCAGCCCCAGCCAAATGCTTCGTTTTGGCCGGCGGCGGGCCTTCAGCTTACGCTCTTCCACACGTTCAATAATGCGGCCAAAATCGGGTTTTTGCTGATCTTCCTTCATCTAATCCGTAACAAGCTTTTCAAAATTCCGTACAAATCCGGTTTCCAGGTATGACATAACTCTGCGCGACTCCTGTTCCATGTCATCCAGCTTACGGAATCTTTCATTGATACTTTTGTGCAATTCGCCGAGATCTGTTCCTCCGATAGCATTCCGAACAGCCAGTGAAACTGTTTTCCCGGACTTTACCAGCAGTCCGCGATCTACCGCAATATAATACTCTTTCCCGTCGGCAGTCACATACGTCAGCAAACCCGGGGCAATAGAAGCCACGCAATCCAGGCGCTGGGGAAGAAAGCCATAAGAGCCTGCCGTGGTTTCCACCTGCACATTTACCACGCCATCCTTCTCAAGGAAAATGGAGTGGGGCAACAGTATTTTAAGGTGTAGCGCGTCTGCCATGCTATTTGGTTTTTATTTCATCAATAGATCCTATCATATAAAAAGCGCTTTCCGGAACATCCCTGAACTCATCGCGCAATATACGCTCGCAACCTTCAAGTGCATGATCCAGGGAAACAACCTTTCCCGGTGTGCCGCTGAATTGCTCCGTGGTAAAAAAAGGCTGCGTAAGAAAACGTTCCAGTTTGCGTGCCCGGTTCACCAGGTTCACATCTTCCGGCGAGAGCTGCTCCATACCGAGCATCGAAATAATATCTTTCAGCTCTTCATATTGGGCCAGCACCGACCGCATTTCACGCGCAAGTGAATAATGCCTTTCACCTACCACGCTTCTCGCCATCATTCTTGAATTAGACTGAAGAAGATCAACGGCAGGATAAAGACCTTCGCTTGCCCGTTTCCGGGAGAGCACGATGGATGCTGACAAATGTGAAAAAATATGTACCGCCGCCGGATCGGTCATGTCATCGGCCGGAACATATACCGCCTGGATAGATGTTATGGCGCCGGTCTTGGTGTTGGCAATGCGTTCTTCCAGCTTTGCCAGTTCGGTGGCCATAGTAGGCTGATAACCCAGTCTCGAAGGCATCCGTCCCAGGAGCCCGGAAACCTCCATGCCGGCCTGTAAAAACCGGAATATATTATCGATCAGCAGCAATACATCCCGTTTTTCCTCGTCACGAAAATATTCGGCGGCAGACAATGCAGCATTGCCGATGCGGAAGCGGGCTCCCGGCGGTTCATTCATTTGCCCGAACAGCATAGCCATATTAGATAATACCCCTGCTTCGGCCATCTCATGGTAGAGTTCATAACCCTCACGGCTACGCTCACCTATTCCGCAGAACAAACTTACCCCTTTGTGTTTGCCCGCCATGTTGTGGATCATCTCGGTGAGCAATACCGTCTTCCCTACGCCTGCGCCACCGAATAGTCCTGCCTTACCTCCCCGTTCCAAAGGTGTGAGCAGGTCTATCGCTTTGATACCCGTTTCAAATATCTCGCTTTCCGTTGACAGCTGGTTCAGCGGGGGCGGATCAGCATGAATGCTCCTGCGCGGAATATGCTCCGGCATGGTGGCGCCATCGAGCGGCTCTCCAAAAACGTTGAACATATGCCCGAGCGTGGCTTCTCCCACGCATACGGTCAGGGGTTCTCCGGTATCCGTTACGGCAGCGCCTCTCGCCAGCGTATCGGTGGGCGTAAGCGCTATCCCGCGGGCATGATCTTTATCTAACTGGGCCATTATCTCCACCGGTATGCGTACGTCACCTGCCTGTGCAAACACCAGGGTTTGAACAGCAGGAAGCGAATGATGGAATTTTATATCTATCACACTTCCGCCTACCGCAATGACCTCGCCGTGAATTTCTTTATCCATGTAAACAGGTTTAAGAGGCTACCGGGTACGGGGGCTGCCTCATGGTGCAATTCCTTTTCATTAGGGAATGTCCGACAATCGTGTCTGCATACTCATTTAAAGGTACGCAATGAGGGTCAGATTTTGTGTGGTGGGAATTATAATCTTATGAAAGAGATCCGGCTGTTTCGTTAGGGTGGTTCAGTGGTAAATTACGCAGCGGCAGAACCGATATTCAAGTATTTTTTTCGGGAATAACCAGGTTATCCACAAACATTATTTGTGAAGTTCAATTGAAATAAAGGATTCCGGTAGACGCAGCCGGTTCCACCCAGGGGATTTAGCTTTATGGCTCACTATGTTTACATCGTCCCGTCCCACACACTGTAATAGATGAGCACAAAACACAATCTTTTTTATTTTCTCCAGGTATTTTACATCCCCTCTCAACTATTTTCCATTGCATATTCCGTTCCGAAGCGGCGTAGCGGGATGTTTTTGTTCAACCTGGTTATCAGTTCGGAATTCCTGCCTGAACCTCCGGGGTTTCCCGCAAGGCGCATAAGTTTTGGAGCTGCAGGCAATTACCAGGAAATTACAACGTTATCATATATTATTTTTATATGGTGATGCAATGGTTGTAGGTTTTTGCCTGTCACTACTTCAACCCTGTTTCGTTATGAGATATCGCAGTATTCTGCCAGTATGTATTGCTATCGCCGGACTGGCCGGCTGTGAACCCAGGCATGACGCACCACCCCCAAACCAGGTAGAGGGGTATAAGCCTGTATATGCCGCCACCATGACAGACAGGGAGATCACGCTTTTGCATACACATCAGCCCGAACAGGAGGGAAAAAGACTGGTATCCGGCGGCTTTCTTTACCAGCTTGATCCGGGTAAGGGAATTCACATCACAGATATATCAGATCCGGAAGAGATGAGAAGAGTGGGGTTTATTAATGTTCCCGGTGCGCAGGACCTGCAGATCAAAGACAACCTGTTGCTTACCAATACCTATAATGACCTGCTGGTACTGGAAGTATCCGGTCAGCGGGTGAATGTACTGGAAAGAGTTGAAAACGCATTTTCCGTGTTATCGCTCAATGTTCCGCCGAAGGATGGGTATTTTGAATGTCCGGACCCGTCGAAAGGCATTGTGATCGGTTGGGAAAAAGCAATGCTTTATTCACCTAAATGCAGGTAATATGAAAGACTGGCATATACTTGTTTTTATCTGTATCGCCGGTTTGCTGGCAGGCTGCCGCAAAGATCGCATGCGCTTTTCACCGACGGCAGACGAGCCCGGTACCCAGGCAAGATTTACCCAGGCAGGAGATCACCTGTACCTTGTAAACGGAAGACAACTGGACGTATATATGGTTGCCGCTTCGGGCAGAACGGAATTACAAACCGTTTTACCAATAGATTTTGTGGGAAGAGCAGACGCCATTTACGCCCGGGACAATCACATCTTTATTTCCAACCGGAGTAAGACCTTTATGTTCGACATTTCTTCACCGGTAACGCCGCAATATAAAGGAGAGGCTGATTTTTTGTCGGACTGTATGCAAATGGAAGTGATACACAATGCCGCCTACGTTTTCAGACGATCCGTCAACCGCTGTGGCAGCTCTTCCGGGTTATGGGTGTATGACCTTACAAATGGTTTTGTGTCTTTTCCGCCCCAGGCTTTCGACACGCTCATGCCTGCCGTCAATAGCATAGCTCCGTTCAACGATCATGCGTATGTGGCAGCCCGCAGCAACGGCATCCATATTTTTGATGTCTCGGCTCCCCTGGAACCGGAATTAAAGAATATACTGCAGTCCAACGACTTTACCGACTGCTTTATTTATAACGATCTCCTGTTCTGTGTGCTGGGCTTCAATGCACTGGCAGCATACAGTCTCCAGGATCCTGTAAACCCGGAACTTGTTTCTATTCTACCCGATTAGCCATGGAAAAAGATCATTCATACCGTAACAGGAGGTGTACTTGCCTGCAGGTGCAAAAAGGCATATCCAAATTATGGTGTTGTGCGCTTCTATCGGTGTTGCTGACCGTTACAAAAGACAGCTATGGGCAAAACAAGTACTCGAACACTATTTTAAAAAGCGTGCCGGTAAGCTTTACGCCGCTTTCTTTTTGGGATAGCGACCTGGCAATGTCTGCCGGTGTTGAATACCGGTTTCATTCCATGTTTTCTGTCCGGCTGGCTGCGGATTATATCTTTTCCGGGTACAATGGACGAAGAGGCAATGCAGCAGGTGTGAGGGTTCGCCCGGAACTGCGCTACTATATTGCAGGCCACAAGCTGATGGACAGCCGCTCAAAGGTTTGGCCCTATATCGCTGCCGGTTTTGGAAATAAATGGGTGAATATAGAGCGAAGACAATGGGTTACCGTACCCGCTGACTGGCCATATGAACAGTACGTCAGCTTTTCCGGCTGGAACCACCAGTGGCATGTTATTGGAAAGGCCGGTATGCAAACCGTTTTCGGCAGGAACAGGCGGTTTCTTTTTGATCTTTCTACCAGTTTGGGGAGAAGCAGGGCTGATGTGCGGTTTGATATCCCTGAGGATGCATTTTACAGGGAGCAGATAGCGGAGAGATATAGCAATACAACAGACAGGATATCCAGGAACCGGTATTCCGGCTGGTTCAACACTTACAGCTTTGAAGCCTGTTTCGGGTTCCGGTGGGGCAGGTAGCCGATAGCGTTATTCAATTCATTTTCCTTTTTCCGGAGCAGACGGTTTCTTTTTAGGCCCGGGTAATACCCGCTGAATATCCGGGGCGCCTTCCAGGTTGTTCATTTGCAGCAATACCCAGGGATAGCGTGCATTTATATATTTAGATAAAGGGTTGATCGTGTAACGTACAGGGTTAGGCAGGCTTGCCGCGATCATAGCCGCCTGGGTCCGGGTGAGCTTTGATGCCGGTTTATTAAAAAAGTGCTGCGATGCAGCTTCTATGCCAAACACCCCTTTTCCCATCTCTGCCACATTCAGGTACATTTCCAGTATCCGCTCCTTTCCCCATATCCACTCTATCATAAAAGTAAAATAGGTCTCCAGTCCTTTCCGGAGCCAGGTTCTTCCCTGCCAGAGAAATACATTTTTAGCCACCTGCTGACTGATGGTGGAGCCGCCTGCTATGCGTTTGCTCTGCTGGTTTTTCTCCATGGCTTTCCGGATACTTTTCCAGTCAAAACCATTATGCGTCGGGAACAACTGATCTTCCGAAGCAATGACAGCCAGCCCGGCCAGAGGAGGCATTTCTTCTTTGCTGATATAGTCTCTCTTCAACCCGTTGCCGCTGAAAAAGCTGCCCAGTTGCGTGAGGGTAAACGGCGGATCTACCCATTTCAAAACAATGATATAGATAAACTGCCCTATCAGCAGTGTCCAGAATAAGCGTTTAAGGAGCTTCCAGCTTTTGATAAAAAAGTTTCTCACCGGGATATTCGTTTCCGGCTGCAAAGTACAGAATAAACCCCAATAGCTATGGATGGCTTCCGGTGGTGAGAGAGATGCTAAGGCAACAGAATGATATCAACCGCTACCCGAACTGTATTATCAGTTTTTTTGAAAGGGATTATGGAAATGGAATAGGCGTTTTGTAAAGCCGGTATCGCATCCAAAGTATATTTTGAAAGGAGTAAAGTAGAATAAAAATTCGGGCGTTCTCCATATGGAACAAATTAGGACGGGCAAAAATGATGATTAGACCGCAAACAGATTCTGCCTGTCATAGCAAGCTGTGCTACCGGGATGTCAGGACATAAAAAACTGCAAATATCAAACTCTGTCGGGTTGTGCCCGACGAAGCCCGCAACGGAGAGAGAATGCTATAAAATAAAAAGCCCCTGGCTATTGCCAGAGGCTTCGTTATTTGTCGGGAAGACAAGATTCGAACTTGCGACCCCTTGCACCCCATACAAGTGCGCTACCGGGCTGCGCCACTTCCCGAAACCTTTTAAGGGTTGCAAAAATAAGCAATTTTTTGATGCAGTCAAATCCAATTGGAAAGCTCCTGACTAATATCCCCACCTGATCAGCGTCGCCCCCCAGGTAAATCCGCCGCCAAATGCAGCAAGTACGATATTATCTCCTTTGTTGAGCTTATCCTGCCAGTCCCAGAGGCATAGCGGAAGAGTGCCTGCGGTGGTATTGCCATAGCGCTGGATGTTGATCATCACTTTTTCAGCGGGCAGTCCCATGCGGTTCGCTGTGGCGTCGATGATCCGTTTATTGGCCTGGTGTGGTACCAGCCAGGCAATATCATCGGCAGTCAGGTTGTTTCGCTGCATCAGTTCGTAGCTCACGTCTGCCATATCTTTTACCGCATGCTTGAATACGGTCTGACCTTCCTGGTAAATAAAATGCTCTTTGTTGCTCACGGTCTCCACGGAAGCAGGGTGAAGGGAGCCGCCGGCCTTCATATGCAGGTAGTTGCCGCCGCCGCCGTCACTTCTCAGGATACTGTCCTGTATACCGAAACCTTCTGCATTGGGCTCCAGCAACACAGCGCCGGCACCGTCTCCGAAGATGATACAGGTGGCCCTGTCGCTGAAATCCACGATAGCGCTCATTTTATCGGCGCCCGCTACTATCACTTTTTTGTACCTGCCGCTCTCTATCAGAGCGGCCCCGGTGGTGAGGGCATATAAAAAGCCGGAACAGGCTGCCGCCAGGTCGTAGCCCCAGGCATTTACCGCACCCAGCTTATGGCAGGCCAGGTTGGCCGTGGAAGGGAATACCTTATCCGGGGTCACCGTTCCCACGATCAGGCAATCTATTTCTTCAGGAGCTATATTTCTTTTTTCAAGGATCTCTTTCACCGCCGGTACGATCATATCCGAAGTGGCCAATCCTTCACCTTTTAGTATCCTTCTTTCACTGATGCCGGTCCGGGTACGTATCCATTCATCATTGGTGTCCACCATTTTTTCCAGCTCTGCATTGGTCAGAACATAATCCGGAACGTAGCCGCCAACAGCGGTAATAGCGGCGCTTATTTTAGCACTCATGTGTATTTTTTTCAAAATTGGGGACGAAAATACAATTATAAGGACAAATCAAAACGGAGTAACTAAGTTTTCTCAAAACTGTTCCTGTATCTTTGCTCTCTTTTCAATAGGTATGATCGCTTTTTTGTCCGGCAATTTTGTATACAAGAGTCCCGCGGTAGTGCATGTGGAAATAAACGGACTGGGGTATGAGGTACAGGTGAGCCTGAATACCTATTCCAGGATACAGTCGCTGGAAAAAGGGATGCTCTATACCTGGCTGCACATTAAAGAAGATGCGCATACCCTGTATGGATTTGCGGATATCGCTGAAAAAAATATATTTTTACAATTGATCAGCGTAAATGGAGTGGGTACTTCTACTGCCCGGATGATGCTCTCTTCCATGAGGCCGGAGGAACTGACGGAGGCCATTTACAAAGGTGATACCCAAAGGCTGGAAAAGGTAAAAGGAATAGGAAAAAAATCCGCTGAAAGGATCGTACTGGAACTAAGAGATAAAATATCTAAAAACCTCGCCGATACTACAAGTTTTACACACAAAAGCAATACTTTGGAACAGGATGCGTTAAATGCTTTGGTAGCATTGGGCATAGCCCGCAACGCAGCAGAAGCTGCCGTTAAAAAAGCTGCTTCCGCCGCCCCTTCCGAAAACCTGGAAACATTAATTAAAACTGCTTTACAGCTTATTTGATTACAATTCTACCCAACAAACAATACGGGAAAATTGACCTCAAGTCATCGGCATATCTTCCGGATAATGATTTCTATTGTTGCCGTCCTAGCGACGTATGCAGCAGTATATGCCGTGCCTGCGCCCGAAAAGGTTGATTTTCAGGTACAAACGGACACCATCCCCCCCGCGCGGGATACCACCATAGCCGGGGATTCCGTCAGACCGCGGGACACGCTGCAGTATCCTATTTACGACCGCCGCTCCGACAAAATTTCCTACGGGCGACCACGGGGCTTCGACCTGGACGACCCAGCCAACGTAAAGGATTCCATTATCTACGATCCCGAAGAAAAGCAATACTATATACTGGAAAAGATCGGTGACAGGTATTACCGCAGACCGACCACCCTCACCTTCGAGGAGTTTATGCGCATACAGGCAAGAAAGCAGGAAACCGATTATTTCCGCCAGCGTGCCAATACCATCACAAAGCTGAATAACAGCCTGGTGAAACCCAAGCTTACCGCTACCGATGACCTGTTCAACCGGTTGTTCGGCAACGGTAAAATAGATATCCGTCCGCAGGGAAACGTGGGCATTACGGCGGGATATATGGGACAGAATGTGAAGAATCCGACCTTGCCGGAACGGGCCAGGAAAAACGGGGGATTTGATTTTGATATGATGGCTAACATGAATGTGATAGCCAATATCGGGGATAAAGTGAAGCTGCCGATATCTTATAATACCCAGTCTACCTTTGATTGGGAAAACCAGTTGAAGCTGGAGTATACCGGTAAGCCTGACGAGATCGTAAAGAAAATTGAGCTGGGTAACACCAGCTTTGCTGCCAAAGGTACCCTGATCCCGGGTGCCCAATCCCTTTTTGGTGTGAAAACCCAATTGCAGTTCGGGAAGCTGTGGGTAACGGCCGCTTTTGCCACCCAGCGGTCGCAAAGGCAGTCAAGGTCGCTGCAGGGAGGGGCTTCTATGTCCAGGATATCGGTGAAAGCCGATGATTATGATGAGAACCGGCACTTTTTGATGGCGCAGTATTTCCGGAACAAGTACAACGAAGCTATGAGCACGCTGCCCTTTGTTTCTTCGCAGGTGCAGATCATGCGTATGGAAGTGTGGGTAACCAACAGAACGGGTTCGAATGTAACTACGGACAGCCGGGATATCGTCGGTTTGATGGATATAGGAGAACCGCAGCCTTTCGGTCCCTGGGGCGGATCGGGCAACCCCAACGACCTGCCCGGTAATGACGTCAATACCCTTTATCGCCAGATCCTGGGTAACGCCGGTAACAGGAGTCCTTCGCAGGTAGTGTCTAACCTCACGGGAATGGGGTTGCGGCAGATACAGGATTTTGAGAAAACATTCGCCCGCAAGCTGGATTCCAGCCAGTATGTGTATAACCGCCAGTTGGGATATCTTTCCCTGAACGCTGCACTGCAGCCCAACGAGGTGCTGGCCGTAGCCTTCCAGTACACGTATAACGGGAGGGTATACCAGGTGGGTGAGTTTTCCCAGGATGTACCGGTAGATTCTACTTCGGGTGTACAGAAAGTATTGTTCCTGAAGCTGCTGAAAGCCACTTCTGCCCGTACAAGGCTGCCGATCTGGAACCTGATGATGAAAAATATTTACACGCTGAAGAGCGAAACCGGGGATTACCTCTCCGGGCTGGACCGTGCCGATTTCCAGTTGAACGTATTATATGATGAGCCGGGTGGCGGACAAAAAAGATATTTGCCTGAAGGGGAGCAGGCCGGGGTTCCCCTGCTGACCCTGCTCAACCTTGACCGGCTGAATAACCAGAATGACCCGCAGCCGGACGGGGTATTCGACTTCCTGGAAGGGTTTACCATTTTCCCGTACCGGGCCCAGATCGCCTTCCCGGTGCTGGAGCCGTTCGGGCGCGACCTGGATTTTGCCTTTGCAGACCCGGCGCTGAAACAAAAGTATCTATACATGCCGCTATACGATACCATCAAAGCCATTGCCCAAACCTATGCCAACCTGAACCGGTTTGTGATCAAGGGGCAGGGAAAAGCATCTTCGGCCGGGCAATCGGAAATATCCCTGAACGCTTTCAACGTACCGCAGGGCTCCGTTACCGTAATGGCGGGCGGGCGCACGCTGCAGGAAGGGTCGGATTACGAGATCAATTACAGCCTGGGTACGGTACGCATACTCAACCAGGCCATCCTTACCTCCGGTGTACCGGTGGATGTGCAGTTTGAAAACCAGGCTTCTTTCGGGTTGCAGCAGCGAAATTATATGGGTCTGCGGCTTGATTACCTGGCAAATAAGAACCTGACGCTGGGGGCCACCGCTGTGCGCCTGAGCGAACGGCCCTATTTTACCAAAATGGGATACGGGGAAGATCCTATCCGCAACGCCATGATAGGCGTGGATTTTAGCTATAAAAATGAAGTGCCCCAACTGAACCGTTGGCTCGGTAGACTTCCGTTTTATTCACCGAACGGCACTTCCAGTATTACCGCGTTCGGAGAAGCCGCCCAGATCATTCCCGGGCATGCGCCACAGATCGGGCGCGGGCAGAACGGCCTGATATATATTGACGACTTTGAAGGTACCCGCGCCAGCATCGACCTGCGGTTCCCGCTCATCAACTGGGCGATAGCCAGTACCCCCCACGGCGCCACCGACAGGAACGGCAATATACTGTTCCCGGAATCGTCGTTGTACAACAACCTTGACTATGGGAAAAACCGGGCGAGACTGGCATGGTATAATATTGAACCCATATTGCAGGAAAGCAGGAACAGCAGCAACCCGCTGCAGGGCAACCTGGAAGAGCTTTCCGATCCACGTGTAAGGCCGGTGTCGCAGGCGGAGATATTCCCGTTGCGGACACCTGACTTCGGACTGAACCAACTGGTTACTTTTGACCTGGCCTATTACCCCCGTGAAAGAGGCCCCTATAACTATGATGCCACGGGCGTTGACGCGTCCGGCCGTTTAACGGACCCGGCCAAACGCTGGGGAGGCATGATGCGGGCCATTGACCAGACAGATTTTGAAACTAACAACGTAGAGTTCATTGAATTCTGGGTATTGGATCCCTATATTAAAAACCCTTCCTCCAGCGGCGGACAACTGTATTTCAACCTCGGTAATGTGTCGGAAGATGTGCTGAAAGATGGAAAAAGGGCTTATGAGAACGGGTTGCCAACCCCTAATATCCCGGCGCAAACCGATAACTCCGTTTGGGGAGTTACACCGGTAAACCCGATACAGGTAACACAGGCCTTCAGCAACGATCCCGACGACCGCCAGTACCAGGATGTGGGCTTTGACGGATTGACGGATGATGAAGAAAGAACCGTACGCCAACAGTTCCTGCAAAGCCTTCAATCCTCTTTAGGCGCAAACTCTCCGGCGTATATGCAGGCAAATGAAGACCCCTCTTCCGACAATTTCCGGTTTTACCGGGATGCAGAATATGATAAAGTGAGTGCAGGCATCCTGGCAAGATACAAATACTTCAACAACCCCCAGGGTAACTCACCGGTATCCAGCACCGGTTCCGAGTTCTCTTCTGCCCAGACACTGTACCCCGATGCGGAGGACCTGAACAAGGACAATACCCTGAACGAGAACGAAGAATATTTCCAGTACCGCGTGGAGATCCATCCCAATATGCACCCGCAGATGCAGATAGGATCCAATTTTATAATAGACAGGAAAGAAGTGCCAGTGAACCTGGCAAACGGTTCCCGTGAAAACCAGGTTTGGTACCAGTTCCGGATCCCCATACAGGATTATGATCATAAGGTAGGCGATATACCCGATTTTAAAGCCATACAGTTCATCCGCATGTTTATGACGGGTTTTGAGGATTCTACCGTATTACGCTTTGCCAAGCTGGAGCTGATAAGGAACCAGTGGAGAAAGTTTGACTATGAGCTGGATACGGCCGGGGTATACAAGCCATTGAATCCGAACGACCCGGTAAGCTTTAGCGTGGGAGCGGTGAATATTGAAGAAAATGACCGTCGGCAACCCATCGTTTATCGTATGCCCCCCGGCATTGAGCGGGTGCAGTCGCTGAGCAATGGCGGCGTGAACATATTGCAGAACGAGCAGTCAATGAATATGCAGCTTTGCAACCTGCCCAGCGGACAATCCAGGAGTGTATTTAAAACCTTTAACCTGGATATCCGTCGTTTTCGCAGGCTGATGATGTTCATACACGCGGAAAGCGTAACCGGGCAACCGGCGCTTACAGATGGCAGGATACAGGCGGTAGTGAGAATAGGAAACGATTTTATTAATAACTTTTACGAGATCAAGATCCCGCTGAAGATTACTCAACCGGGCGCTACTGCCGACACCGACATCTGGCCTGAAGAAAACAACCTGGACTTCGACCTGAGCATACTGGAGCAACTGAAAACGGAGCGGAACCTGCAATTGTTCAACCCCAATAATATTTACCGGAAAGTAGTGGACAACCGCGAGTATTCCGTGATCGGCAGCCCCAATTTCGGAGAAGTGAAAGGTATACTGGTAGGTATTGAAAACCCGGGAGACGGAACCGGACCACCTATATGTACGGAAGTCTGGATAAATGAGTTACGCCTGTCGCAAATAGATGAAAAAGGGGGCTGGGCAGCGTTGGGAAGAGTGGACCTGGCATTAGCCGACCTCGGAACGCTTACCTTCTCCGGCAATATGCATACGGTTGGGTTCGGTGCGCTGGATCAGCGGGTGAATGAACGGTCCATGGAAGATTTTGCCCAGTTTGACGCTGCAGCCAATATGCAGTTGGGCAAGCTGCTACCCAGGGGCGCAGGTATTGAGATACCACTTTATGCCAGTATTTCCCAGACCATCCGTACTCCTGAGTTTGATCCTTACGACCAGGATATCAGGCTGAAGGATAAATTAGGAGCTGCATCGGGCAGTGCCCGCGACTCCATCCGGAATGCGGCGATCGATATTACCACTATCAAAACCGTCAACTTTACCAATGTCCGGAAAACATTGCCGGAAGGCAAGCGGCAGCGGATATGGAGCATATCGAACTTTGACCTCAACTATTCCTATACTTCCATAACAGCCCACTCACCACTGATAGAAAGCAACGAAGTAAAAAAATACAGGGGAGGTATAGGGTATAACTATACCAGCCAGCCCAAAGCATGGGAACCATTTAAAAACCTGGTGAAAAGCAGGTCGCCATGGCTGAGCCTGGTAAAAGAGTTCAACCTGAACCCGAACCCTTCGCTTATTGGTGTGCGTTGGGATGTAAACCGGCAGTTCGGTGCGCTGCGGCCCCGGGAAGTATATGTACCGGGCACCATCCCGAGTCCTTACAAAATACCGGAGACCTTTGACAAATTCTTCACCTTTGACCGCAAGTACAATTTTCGGTGGGATATTACCCGGGCACTGAACTTTGACTATGAGGCTCTGAACAATGCCAGGATTGATGAGCCCAACGGGCGGCTGGATACAGACGCAAAAAGAGATACGGTGAGAACCAATTTCTTTAAAGGAGGCAGAAATGTATTGTTCAATCAGCGGGCAGACTTTACTTATGCATTGCCTACTTCCAGGATACCCCTGCTGGACTGGACGACGGCTAATGTAGCGTATAAAACCACTTATAGCTGGATAGGTGCGTCGAGGCTGGCAATCGAATTGGGGAATACCATTCAGAACAGCAATGCGAAATCTGCGACTGTTGACCTGGATTTTGTACGCCTGTACAGTAAGTTCAGGATATTCCGGGCGCTCGATAACCAACCCGGGCAGAACCAGAACCAACCACCGCGCAGCCGTAATGCGCCTCCTGCCGGAGCCGATACCACCCGGTCACGGAACCGTGATCCAAATGACCTGCCGGAATTGAATCCTTTTTTGAAGGGTATAGGGAAGCTGATCACTTCTGTTAAACGGATCAATGTAACTTATTCCGAAGGCGCTACCTCGTTTGTACCCGGTTATATGGATAGCACCAAGTACGTAGGGCAGAACTGGGGCAGCATGGCGCCGGGACTGGGCTTTATATTGGGACAGCAGCCTGACGCTGCATGGCTGCAAAGAGCCGCCGGAAAAGGGCTGATGACAAGAGACAGTATGCACAATAACCTGATGCGGCAGACCTTTGACCAGCAGTTTACGGCTAATGCGCAACTGGAACCCGTTCGCGACCTGACGATAGACCTGAACATGAACAAGACATTCAACCGGACCTACAGTGAATTGTTTAAAGATACACTGGGCGCTGGTGGATTCAATCATTTGAACCCATATGCCGGCGGTGGATTCAGCATCAGCTATATTTCTTTTCAGACTATGTTCAAAAAGTCCGATCCAAACGTGATCAGTGAGACCTTTAAGCAGTTCCAGGAAAACAGGATCATTCTTTCTGAAAGATTGGGGCTGCAAAACCCCTATAGCCAGGTGAAAGGAGATGATGGTTACTATATGGGATATTCCCGGTATGCCCAGGATGTGTTGATCCCCTCATTTGTGGCCGCATATACCAACAAAGATCCGCAAAGCATAGGGCTGCTGAAAACAGGAGGCGCCAATGTGCGTTCTAATCCATTCTCCGGTTATTTGCCAAAACCCAACTGGAAAATTACTTACAGAGGGCTGAACAGGATAGAACCACTGGATAAGATATTTACCAACTTTACGGTAACGCACGGTTATAACAGCACATTGGAAATGAACGCCTTTAACTCGAACCTGCTGTTCCAGGACCGGTGGGGTTTGAGTTTTCCCTCGTTTTTAGATACCGTATCCAACAACTTTGTGCCTTATTTCCTGGTGCCGAATGTAACCATAAGGGAACAGTTTGCGCCGTTGGCGGAGCTGAGCTTTACGCTGACCAATCAACTGGCATTTACATTTGAATATACCAAAAGCCGGACACTGAGCCTTAGCCTGATAGACTACCAGTTGAGCGAGATGAAGTCATCACGGTTACGGGTAAATGCATCCTGGCGTATCCGCGGATTTAATCTCCCGATCAACCTGGGCTTCCTGAACAGAGGAGGTGGCGGCGGCGATACCGGGGAAGGGGGAGGCAATAAGTCGGAGAGCGATGTGAAGTTCACGCTTGAGTTCAGCCTGCAGGACGATATTACGGCCAACAGCCGTTTGGACCAGCAAAACGCCTTTGCCACCAGCGGGCAGAAGCTGATCATCATCAACCCTACGATCGACTATGTGTTGAGCAACCGTATACAGCTGAAATTTTATTTCGATCAGCAGCGAAGGATCCCCTATATCTCTTCTTCGGCGCCTATGACCAATACGCGGGCAGGGCTTACTGTGAATATTTCACTGGCGCCATAGCGGAGGATTTTAGAAGTATTATTTTGGATGTATAATTTGATATCTATTCCCATATCAGCAGTTTCCCAATGTAATAATTTAGATTTGCGATATATGATTTATGAAGTTGGAGTGTTCCTGGTTTGGAAATGCAAGCGGCGTAGCAGCGATGATCTTTGTAGGAAAATGAAAAATAGAGAGGAAAAAGGTGCGTAGCGTCGTAATATTATAACCGGATTTATACAGGGCCGCTTCAATTCCGCCATGCTATGACCCGTAAGATTATTTCTGATTGCTGATGTATGATTTTTGATTTGAAGATCATTATATCACAAATCATACGTCATAAATCATACATCCCAGCCGGGGATTTTGTATTTTCAGGGTACCATCTTATCATATCAATATGAAATAACTATGAAACAAGTATTGATCACCGGCGCCAACGGCAGCCTGGGTTCGGTAACCGTTAAAAAATTCCTGGACAGCGGGTACAGGGTCATCGCGGTAGCCCGTTCGGGGAGTAACCTCGGATTCGCCAGTGGCAACAAAAGGTTTGAGCTGCACCACCTGGACCTTACCAATGCGGAGGAAGTGACCCTTTTTTCTGAAAAGGCCACCCACCTGTATGGCTCTATTGAAGCAGCTTTGTTCCTCGCCGGTGGATTCGAAGCAGGAGATATAGTCAACAGCTCCGAAGTAAACATCAGGGATATGTTCAGCAAGAACTTTGAAACCGCCTATAATATATCAAGATTGTTTTTCCACCATATGATGGAGCATAACTATGGCAGGCTGGTATTTATCGGAGCTAAAGCCGGCCTGGATGGACACCAGGCCAAAGGGGCGGTTGCTTACGGACTTTCCAAATCGCTGCTGTTCCATTACGCGGAGATATTAAATGCTGCTGCCAAAGGAAAGAATGTAACTGCGTCTGTAGTGGTGCCCGGCACCATCGATACGGAGCCCAACCGCCTGGCAATGCCGGACGCGGATTTCAGTAAATGGGTGAAACCCGAAGCCATAGCAGACCTGCTGGAATATATTTGCAGCGACAGGAGCGAAGCCCTGCGGGAACCGGTGTTTAAGATCTATGGTGAAGGGTGATAAACAGGTGACGGACGTTGGAAAATTGCCGGTAGCACAATAAATTCGCGTCAGCGAGCCGCAGAACAATGAAATATTAATTTGCCGCTGAATAAAACCTATCTCCCTTTTAACAGTTACGACAAGTGGGCCATACCATCGCATTACAACATCTGTGAACAACAGGTTGAATTTCTGGTATAACAAACAATAATATCCTGCCATTTCTGTTAGTTGTAACATGCCGGGTTTCATTGTAAAACTGCGTCTTTAAAAAGATTGAGGATAGTCAAAATGACCCCTAAAATTATTACGTGAGATTACATGCATATGAAATTCACAGATGAACAACAGCAAATTTTTGAATTTGTTTCCAATGGTACTGGTCACGGTATTATAGATGCTGTGGCGGGAGCCGGTAAGACAACTACCATCATGGAAAGTGCCAGGTTTATCGGCGGTGACAAGTCCGCTCTCTTCTGCGCTTTTAATAAAAGCATAGCGAGTGAAATAAGCAGAAGGTTCCGCAATTTGGGAATAAATGAAATTACCGTGAAAACCATTCATGCGCTTGGTTGGCAAATGATAAGATCCCATAAGGGAGATTCAATACAACTGGAGGAACAGAAAGTCCGGAACTTGCTTAGGAATAAGGAAGTTCAGCAGAAGCTTGAACCTTTTATAGCCGGTATTTTCAGGGCCAATGATCTTGACCCAAATGATGAAATGAATGAACGTAACAAATTTGCCGTAAAGGATCTGCACTTTAAAATCGATACCAGGCTTTTAGATATTAATCAGAAATTCCGGGCTACGTTGACGGAAAATGATATCAACGAGTTTGGGAAGATGGTGACGCATTTTGGAATATTCAATGATACCGAGATCAGGAAGGCCAGGTATCGCCAGGAACTGGAAGCATATTTTCAATGCCATAAGATCCTGCTCGAAGAAGCTAACCGGTTTTCCGATCAGTCGCTGGTATTTGATTTTACTGATATGCTTTATCTGCCGGTTCTCTGGAACTTAAATCCTGCAACAAAATTTGATTTTCTGTTTATTGATGAATGCCAGGATCTCTCAAAGGCACAATTTGCAGTTGCCCTGAAATATGCAAAAAAATCAGGAAGAGTTCTTGCGGTAGGTGACCCTCAACAATCTATTTATGGATTTACGGGCGCTGATATAGATTCGTATAACCGTGTTAAGGAGAAGACAAATGCAAAGGAACTGCCATTGACTTTGTGTTTTCGATGCCCGCGAAAAGTCATTGACCTTGCAAAATTTATACGGAAAGATATTTCGGGCGTAAAAGAAGAAGTGGGAATTGTGAGTATAATAGAGAGCGACCAGGTGGTAGCTATGGCAAGGCCTGATGACCTGATCATATCAAGGATTAGAAAACCTTTATTGTTGCTTGTTTTTAATTTTATTGACAGGGATATCCGGGTGCAGATAGATCAGGAAGGAGTGACAGAAATTATCACTGAGATCAAAAGTATTTTTAAGCCAAATGAGCTGAATGTGAAAATTGTCAACCATCCTGGTGAGTTTGCGTCTATTAAAAATGATGTTTTAGATCGTTGGAATTGGATCATCAAAAAAAATGCAGAGAGGATTATCAACCCGACAGAACGTCTGGAGCATATAGTAGATGAAAGAAGATATCTCGAAGAAAAATTGCTTTTTCTTGAAAAGAAATACTCTCAGTGGAAAGATGAATGCCCAACCTTACTTGATATTTTAAAGAGAATAAAGGATTATATTTCTGCAACGGAAAATGCCATAAAGCTTTCCACTATTCACCGGGCAAAAGGGCTCGAAAATGACCGGGTATTTATTCTCGATTACGATAGTCTTCCATTTTACAGGCTTGAACAAAAGGATTGGGAAAGGGTACAGGAGATCAACCTGAAGTATGTTGC
Organism: Chitinophagaceae bacterium; assembly: GCA_037190885.1. GTDB lineage: Bacteria > Bacteroidota > Bacteroidia > Chitinophagales > Chitinophagaceae > Agriterribacter. Next base: position 100,176 of record JBBCJQ010000016.1, on the reverse strand, counting down.
GCTTACACGATCAAGAGCTCAATTATTCCTGGTGAATGGAAAAAAGGAGGATGAAGATGAGGGAAGTCTGTTCGATACGCTTTCCATATAGGAATTTTTAACCGGAGCATCAAAAGCAATAAGTGTTCTTTAGAAGAGGTTTACCAGTACACAACTAACCTGTTGCAGTTCATTTGTTGTGATAACAATCGTAACATTCCGGAGATTTTATGCTGGATTGTTCCTTTTTACCACAGCGATGGCATACGTTTTCAATTTCATGGATGTTTTTATGTGCCGACCATTGTGTGTAACAGCTTCTGCAGTACGGCTTCGCAACATTGTAAGGTATGGGTGACGCACAGCTTATACAACTGCCGGAATCAACACCTGATGATCTGAATTTTGTAAAGCCGGTGCTGTTTTTTGTGACTTGCCTGTGAACAGCTCCGGATTCTAAGCCCACATTTTCCGATCTGGACTGAAAAAATTCTACTTCTTTCATTATACTTTTGAACAGCGCTTCATCCTCAGAACGGTCAATATAAATACCCATCTCTTTGTTATTCCTTTCGGAAAACTCGTATATATTCATCGATGTGAGAATAAGCTTGCTTTCATTGAAATAGCATTTTGCATGAAGATCATCACAGTATAATAGTGTAATATTGGGAATACTACTCAGTGGTTTAAAAACATTCAACCGATTTTTCTCTTTGCCGTACATTAGTGTTATCTGAATATTTCTGCCGGCTGCGGACTGTATTCGTTCGAACAGGTTTTTAGAAGGCTTCCAATATGGAGATATTAACACCAACTGAGAAGCTGCTTGCGTTATAATTTCCTCAATTTTACTTGAAACTTTGGTAGTTGTTAAAAATTCTGCCATTTCTGTCCGGTCTTTAGCTTACTAACGAATTATTTTATTAAAAAGTGCCAATTGAACAGGATGACCGCGCTGCTCACAATTACAATTAACTATAGTCAAATCCGACAAAGTTCTCAGCTTTTGGTCTTGTGAAGGAAAGGATAGGTTGCCTCATTAAAAATGTCTGGAAAGAAGCCTGCTTAGCAACCGTAGTCGTCTAAACACCATAATCTTATAGTTTTTTTGATTTACAGAATTATCTTTACCGCATGAGCAGCATCCGCAGGCAAAGTATTATATCCTCCATCGTTATTTATATAGGGTTTGCTCTGGGTGCGCTGAATGTTTACTTTTTTACAAAAGAAGGTTTTTTCACGGAAGGGCAGTATGGATTGACAAACGTTTTCGGTGAAGTGGCCAAAACGATCCTGGCTTTTTCCTGCCTGGCCATGCCCACCTATATATTCAAGTTTCACCCCTACTATGAGTATAACCTTCCGGCTGATAAAAACGATATGCCCGCAGTGGCATTACTGATGGGTATTGCGGGCTTTGTGCTGGTATTGATCGCCGGCTGGGTATTCAAAGATCTTGTAGCACGGAAATACATAGAAAACGCTCCTGAGTTTGTAAAATACTATTTCTGGGTATATCCCATGGGGTTCGGACTTACTATGTTTACCATACTGGAAGCCTGGGGATGGAGTATCCACAAACCCGTATTGACCAGCTTTTTGAAGGAAGTGGTATGGAGGCTCCTGGTTACGCTGCTGATCGCCTTGTTCGTTTGGGGTGTTATCACTGACTTCGGGCTCTTTATTAAGCTATACGGACTGACCTACCTGGCGATTGCTGTTATTCTGTTTTGCTATTTTTATTTCACGGGGAAGTTCACACTTACACTGAAGATAAGTAAGGTTACCCGGCGGTATTTCAGTAAAATAATTTCGCTCTGCATTTTTATATATGGCGGTTTGATCATTCAGAATATTGCATTGGTATTCGATACCATGCTGATTGCTTCTGTGGGTGGTCTGACAAAAACCGCGATATTTACCTTTTCATATTATCTGACCAGCATCATCCAGGTACCGCAGCGGGCAATCATTGCGTCTTCTGTCGGTCATTTGTCAAAAGCGTGGAGAGAAAAGAACCTGCAGAAGATCCGGAAAATTTACCAGCGGTCATCCATTAATATGCTCCTGTTCGCACTGTGCATCCTTTTTCTTATCATTCTTAATTTCAACGATGCGGTTGTGACTTTCGGACTGAAGGGTTCTCTTTTATCGGGCTTCTATGTGTTCGTGTTCCTGGGACTGGCAAGGGTTGTTGAAATGGGCTGCGGACTGAGCACCCATGTGATCACGACTTCCACGCATTGGCGTTTTGAAATAACCAGCGGTATCGTGCTGCTGGTATGCATGCTGCCGCTATCCTATATTCTTGTAAAGCGATATGATATCGTAGGACCGGCGATCGCTAACCTGGTTTCCTATAGTATTTTTAATGCCATACGCATATTGTTTTTGTGGAGAAAATTCCGCTTACAGCCTTTTACAACAGGCAGCTTTTACGCTGTTTTACTGGCGGTGGCTTGTTATGTTGTTTGTTATTACCTGTTCCGCAGCATGAGTGGTTTCCCAGCACTTTTCACCCGGAGCCTGGTGTTTCTCGTGCTGTTCGGAGGGGCGGCGCTGTTCTTCAGGCTGTCACCGGATATTGAGCCTGTATGGCACAGTATTTTGAAACGGCTGGGTCTGAAAAGATAACGGCGGCACATTTCTACAATGCGGGAGTATATTATACCAGGCACAAGCGGAGGCTCATGCACCATTCGCGTATCCAACGATCAGAACTTCGGGCAGTTCAATTTTCTGCGTGTGGGGTCTGAAGGTTTTTTCACGTAAATAATAGATATTTCGTTGCCCCCCCTGCGGTTGGAGGCGGTGCTGAGCGAAGAGCTATTGATATCGTAGCTATAACCGATACGTATACCTGCAAACTCAATTCCTATATATGGAATGAAAGCATCCTTAAAGCGGTACCATCCGCCTACATATAAATGCGCCGCCAGGTCTTCGTCATCATTCAGGTTAAAATCAAACGTACCGCCGAGCACTGTTTCGGTGGCGCCGGACTGGCGCTGGTGAATAAAGCTGGTATGGAAAACCGTATTGTAAGCCACGGGCAGGTATCCGCCTCCATGTATGGTAAGGCGGGGGTTGAGCACGTAATGCCCGCCCATAAACGACTCATTCGGCCGGTTGACATGGTAAGATGATACACCCAGGTAAAAGTTATTGGATTCGTTTGTAGCGCCGGAGTACAGGATACCGGCGTTCATATCGAAATAGTTGATAACTACATTGCGCGTGTTATTGGAAAAATCCTCTGCGGTAGTTCCGGTAAACCCGTCCGCCCGAAGCATATCCTCAAATTTTGCGCGGGTGATGTCCAGTCGCTTGTTGGCATAATTGCCCTGGAAGCCTACCCCGATGGTGTGAAATCCGTTTTCATCCAGTGCCTTATGATAGGCAGTGGACAGGGCAATAAAATTATTGTTCAGTATTTTGTCTGCGCTTTGGTCATTCATTGCCATGATACCTACTCCCCAGGTATCAAAAAGGGGGATCCTGTTGGCCAGGATGCCAAAATCTGTAGACAACGTGGCGGTTCTGTATGCATTGTTGATGGTGGGCCATTGGTTACGATAGTTGCCGGCCACCCGGAAAGTACCGTCAAATTTGCCTGTATAGGCCGGATTTAAGGTCAGTGGTGATGAAAAGAATTGCGAAAAATGCGGGTCCTGTGCCTGCACATAACCAATCCCTGTCATGCAAACCAAGATAAACAGAAACTTCTTCATCCGGTTCAATTGTTGATCAATGTATGAGTATCTGGATTACGACTGCACCTTAGGTCCGTAGGCCAGATCGCCGGCATCTCCCAGACCCGGAACGATAAAACCCTTGGCCGTCAGCTCATCGTCAATTGCTCCACACCATATTTTCACGCCTGCTTCTTCCCGCTTCACAAATTCCACGCCCACCGTACAGGCTATGGCAGCCACCACATGGATAGCAGCCGGCGTGCCCTGACTCTTCAAAAACCGGATGGCTCTTACCAGCGAAGCGCCTGTAGCCAACATGGGATCCGAAATGATCACTATCCTGTCATCTACATCCGGGCACGACATGTATTCTATATTTATTTCAAAGGAACCATCCCGGTGATGTTTCCTGTACGCTGAAATAAACGCATTGTCCGCTTTGTCAAAATAGTTGAGCAATCCCTGGTGCATGGGAATACCCGCCCTGAGAATAGTAGCCAACACCGGTTGTTGCTTCAGCACTTTGGAAACTGAAATACCCAGCGGTGTGGGCGTTTCCCGTTCCACCCAGTCCATATGTTTGCTGATCTCATACGCGATTACCTCCCCGATCCTTTCCAGGTTACGCCGGAAACGCATTCTGTCTGTCTGAACCTCGGTATCACGAAGCTCGGCAACCCAGTTGCTCACTAAAGAATGACTGCTGTTGAAGTCTACAACCATCAGGCTTGTTTTGGTTATCAATTGATTCGATTACAAAACTAAACGCTGCAGGCGGTAATTAAAACTTTTCAGCTTCTTTTTACGTACAACCTCAGGGGTATCAAACGTCTCAGACCAGAATATTAATATAACAGTAACTGAATACTACAGTATATAAAATGGTTGCATGTCTAACGTGCTGTACGTCCAGTCTTTACAAAAACAATTTTTAGCTTACCGGCAAAACCTGCCGGTTTATTGATATAAGGTAAATGCCGGGTGGAAGAATACTCATAATGCAGTATTTTAGCGCCCCATGTTATTTAAAGATGTAATTGGTCATACAGCAGTAAAAGCACATCTGCTGGATCTGGTTCACAACAACCGTTTGAGCCATGCGTTGCTTTTCCTGGGTAAGGAAGGGTCGGGGGCATTGCCTTTGGCAATGGCTTTTGCGGAATATGTTACGTTATACTTTTCAGCCCAAAATACAAACAGCGCTTCAGAGCCCTCCCTGTTCGGAGAGGATCCGGCTGCTGAAACAGTAAAACATTTGACGCCGGGAGAAGCAGATGCCTGGATGCAGGCACAGCAGGGCTATGCCAAAGCTTCGGGACTTATACATCCTGATATCCATTACTCCTACCCCGTGATACCCCGAAAAAGCGGTGACAAGCCTGTCAGTACGGATTATATTACCGAATGGCGTGAGTTTGTTAAACAGTACCCCTACGGGAATGCCTATGACTGGCTGCAGTTTATCGGCGCTGAAAACAGGCAGGGCAACATAACCGCCTATGAATGCAACGATATCATCCGGAAGCTGAACCTGAAAAGCTTTGAAAGTCCCTATAAGATATTGTTGATGTGGCTGCCGGAATACCTGGGTAACGAAGGAAACAAGCTGCTTAAGCTGATAGAAGAGCCACCGCCCAATACGCTTTTCCTGCTGGTGGCCGAGAATGAAAGCCTGATCCTGCCGACGATCTTATCGCGTACCCAGCTGATAAAAGTACCGGCGCCCGATACCAACTACATCCGCGATGCCCTGGTAAAACGGGCGGAGGTCGGACGGGAGCAGGCGCAACAACTGGCATCCGTATGCGAAGGCAATTATCGGGAAGCCCTGCAGTTGCTGCAGCATTCCGGGGAAGACTGGCTGGCAATATTACGGGATTGGCTGAACGCCATATTGAAGAACGGACCGGTGGCCCAGGTGAAGTGGGTGGAAGACATCAGCCGGCAGGGCAGGGAAAAGCAAAAGCAGTTTCTCCGCTATTTCAACCACCTACTGGAGCAAAGTATACGGTTACAACTGATCGCTTCTGCCGGTGATAGCATGCCGGAAACAGAAAAAGACTTTGCCGCCCGGCTGAACAAGATCGCTTCCCTGGCCCAACAGCAGGCTATCATAGAAGAGCTGGATAAAGCTGCCTATTATGTTGAACGGAATGCCAATGCTAAAATGCTGTTCCATGCGCTGACCATTAAATTGTATCATATTATATCTAAGAGCGAGGTATTGGTGTAGGGATTATTGCTGAATATATCCTATCTCATGTTATAGTGCTTGTATACCTGCGATAAAAGTATAAAAACATTACCTGAATATCCTTCCCCGCGTCCCAACCCGGAAGGCCATGATATTCAGTTTAGCATAACTCCTCAATATTTACAAATACTAAAACATCGCTTCTTGGTTTTTTTTCAGTTTTTAGTACCTTCATTCCCAAACTATACTGCATGTCTTCTGATCCGGGAAACCATTCCAATTCCAACCTCCAGCGTACCCTTGGACCGTTGATGTTATGGGGATTGGGTGTGGGGTATGTGATCTCCGGCATGTATTTCGGCTGGAACCTGGGGCTGGCGGAAGGCGGCACTTACGGACTGGGGCTGGCTACCATCCTTATCATTCTGCTGTACATTACGTTTACGTTTTCCTATACTGAATTGGCCTGTGCGATACCCAAGGCCGGCGGCGTATTTGATTATGCCACCCGGGCGCTGGGCAAAAATGCAGGCTTCCTGGCAGGCATGGCGCAGATCATAGAGTTTGTATTTGCACCCCCGGCCATAGCCGCTGCCATCGGCGCTTATTTTCACCTGTTCTTTCCACAGATACCGGTAACCGTGATCGCTATTTCAGCCTATATGCTGTTTACCGCGCTGAACATCTACGGTGTAAAAGCGGCTGCTACATTTGAGCTGGTGGTGACCATCCTGGCAGTGGTGGAGCTGCTGATCTTTGCCGGCGCCACGTTACCGCATTTTGAAATAGAGCATATCAAAGCCAATGCTTTTCCCAATGGCTGGAAAGGGGTATGGGCGGCTATTCCCTTTGCCATATGGTTTTTCCTGGCCATAGAAGGTGTGGCCAATGTCGCGGAAGAAGCGGTGAACCCGCAGCGAAACGTTATGATCGGTTTCGGATCGGCACTGCTTACCCTGATCGTTTTGTGTATTCTCACATTTCTTTCAGCGGTCGGCGTGGCGGGTTGGGAAGCCATTGTGTATCCTGCCCCCGGTGCGGAGCCCTCAGACTCCCCGTTACCATTAGCGCTTGAGAAGATCACCGGCGACAATGCCTGGCTCTATCATCTGCTGATCTCGATAGGTTTGCTGGGGCTGGTGGCCTCGTTTCACGGCATCATCCTGGCGGCGGGGCGGGCCACTTTTGAATTTGGCCGGGTAGGGTATATACCCAAAGGATTCGGCAAAGTGCACAGCCGCTTTAAAACGCCGGCGAGTGCCCTGCTCATCAATATGGCGATCGGCATCATTGCCCTGCTGACGGGTAAAACAGGACAGATCATTACATTAGCCTGCTTCGGAGCGCTTACGCTCTACATCTTTTCGATGATCACCCTTATCGTACTTCGTAAAAAAGAACCGGGTATGGAGAGACCTTTCCGTGCTCCATTATACCCATACTTCCCTGTGATCGCATTGATTATTGCAATAATTTCGCTTATTGCCATGATCACGCTGAACGGGATGCTTGCGCTGGTTTATTTTGGGATACTCATTATCAGTTATTTGTGTTTTCATCTATTTGTAAAAAAGTAAAATATGCCTCCAACCAACACATCTTCCCGGCTTATCAAACAGTTGACAGAGCAGAATATTCAGAAAGTGAAGCTGGCGATCACGGATATAGATGGTATCCTGCGCGGAAAAGTGATCAGCTTTGAAAAATTTGTTTCCATTGCGGAAAGCGGCTTTGGATTTTGCGATGTGGTGTTTGGCTGGGATGCCGGCGATGTAGCCTATGATAATGTAAAAGTGACCGGCTGGCATACCGGTTACCCGGATGCCACTGCTACGATCGATCTGAATACTTTCCGGCGTATTCCCTGGGATGGCGATATACCTTTCTTCCTGGCCGACTTTGGCGGCGAGCCCGGCAATTGCACACCGGTTTGCCCCCGAACCTTATTGCGAAACGTGATACAGGCTGTTCAAAAAGCAGGCTACCAGGCTTTTTGCTCCCAGGAGTTTGAATGGTTTAACCTGGCAGATAACAACCGGCAATTATATGAAGGAAAATTCCGCGACCTGGTACCCATGACCAATGGCATGTTCGGCTATTCAGTGTTACGGGCTTCCCAGCGAAGTGATTTTTTCAACGACCTGTTTGATCTGATGAAAAAGTTTGGTGTGCCGCTGGAAGGTATCCATACCGAAACTGGTCCCGGTGTATACGAGGCCGCTATCACATATTCGCACCCGCTGGAAGCAGCAGACAGGGCGGTGCTTTTTAAATCCGGCGTAAAGGAAATAGGGTATCGCCACGGTGTGCTGCCTACTTTTATGGCCAAGTTCAGCGAAAACCTGCCTGGTTGCAGCGGACATGTACATCAGAGTATCTGGTCGGGTGATGGCAAAAAAAACCTGTTTTACGATAAAAAAGCGGCTAATAACGTGAGTGCGCTAATGGAAAGTTATATAGCCGGTCAATTATATTGCCTGCCGCATGTACTTCCTATGTATGCGCCTACCGTTAACAGTTATAAACGCCTGGTAGAAGGCGCCTGGGCGCCTACCACCCTTACCTGGGCTGTGGATAACCGTACCACTGCGCTGCGGGCTTTACCGGGCGGGGAGAAATCGGCCCGGCTGGAGACCCGCGTGGTCGGCTCAGACTCCAATCCTTACCTGGCAATAGCTGCCTGCCTGGCAACCGGTTTATATGGCATTAAAAAGAAGATGAAGCTGGAGGCGCCGGAAACGATCGGGAACGGGTATACGAATATATCTAACGGCATATTGCCGGCCAACCTGTGGCAGGCAACGCAGACAATGAAAAATTCCGACCTGGCAAAAGAGCTTTTCGGCGAAGATTTTGTGGCACATTTTGCAGCCACCCGCGAATGGGAATGGCGGCAGTTCAGCAAAGTAGTTACAGATTGGGAACTGAAACGGTACCTGGAGATCATCTGATATTTAATTTTCCGCAATGAGAATTCTTTGTATTGTATTCTTTTGTACCGCCATTTTTCAGGTAAGGGCGCAAGTGACCGTAGCCGATATCAAAGTACTTGAACTGGGTCAAAAATTCGAGGATGCAGCAGAAGCCATAGCAGAAAAATTTGATAATAATGTAACCCTGTACCAGGGAGATGCGCACGATACGTACAGGATCGTTTCTCCCGAAGCAGATTCTGCCTGGATCACGAAAAAGAACAGGGCAATATTTGATGCCTACGGCGGCGCCAGGATCACTTACCAGTTTGCCGAAGAGGTGCTGATAGCAGTGGAGATAAGATTTGAGTTTACGGCAGAAGAGGAGCAAAAGGAAAGCTTTGAACGGACATTACGATCTATTGTTTCCGGCTTTACCGGCGATAAAGATTTTTTTGCATTGAAGAATCCTCCGGGACAGGAGTTTGACATCGATAAAATTGTGCAGGAAGTAATGACGAACTGCAGCAGCAAAGCAGAGAACGAGGCCTATCAAAAACAATCTGTCTTTATGGGTACGGCTGCCTGGGAAGTGCATAAAAGAGTTAACAATATTCCAAGACATAAATTGGTTACTTTGCAGGCTTTCAAAACCGCCATGACATCATATCCTTATTCCGGCTGCGTGGCTGTACTGGAGCTGGTTGTGAGCAACGAAAACTTTATCAGCCTGTATAATACGATAAATGCAGCCAAAATACAGTATGAAGAAGTGGAACTGGAAGAAGACTAATATGACCTGTTTTTAACTAATGCTATGTTACATTTAAAATATCGTATAATATGAGGCTGACCAAAAAGGTCGTCATTGGCAACGAAGTGAAGCAATGGCGACCTTTTTGGTCAGCCCCTATTGTAAAACTATAATGCATTTAACTTAACACTAAATAAATCACCCTATACTATATGATCTTCGAAAAAGTGCATCAGTTTAATTTTCCCACTGCCATTCGTTTTGGCGCCAACGTGGTAAAGGAGTTACCGGCTTATCTGAAAGCCAACGGACTAAAAGCGCCGTTGATCGTGACTGACCCCAATGTAGCGCAACTGCCTTTTTTTAAAAAAATCGTGGCAGACCTGCAGACAAACGGACTTTCGGCAGAAGTGTTTTCCGACATCCACAAGAATCCCGTGAAATCCGATGTGTACAAGGGGGTAGACCTGTGGGATGCAACGGCAAGAGACAGTGTGGTAGGCATTGGCGGCGGCGCCGGGCTGGATGTAGCCAGGGCCATACTGCTGCGTATCAACCACCGGGAAGACCTTTTTAAGTACGACGATTTGATTGGCGGTGATATTTATGTAACCAACGATGTTCCCCATTTTATAACTATCCCTACTACATCCGGCACCGGTAGCGAGGTGGGGCGCAGCGCCATCATTGCAGACGACGAAACGCATCAGAAAAAAATATTGTTTTCACCCAAGCTGCTGGCAAAAATTGTTTTTGCAGACCCGGTGCTTACGATGGACATTCCGGCTCCCATCACGGCAGCCACCGGTATGGATGCGCTCACCCATAACATGGAAGCTTACCTGGCGAAAAACTATCACCCGATCTGTGACGGGATAGCGCTGGAAGGGATCCGGCTTATCAGTGAGTCCCTGGAAAAAGCCACCAACAGCCCCGACCTGGAATCAAAAAGTAAAATGCTGCTTGCATCTATGATGGGCGCTATCGCTTTTCAGAAGGGATTGGGCGTGGTGCATTCATTGGCTCACCCACTGTCATCGTTGCTGGATACCCACCACGGGCTGGCCAACGCGGTGAATATTCCCTATGGCATGGAGTTCAACATAGAAGGGTTTGAAGATAAGTTTGAGCGGATAGCACAGGTGCTGAAGCTGAAGGAACAAACCGGGGCTGCTGTTGTGCAATATCTTTTTGACCTGAATACCAGGATCAATATCCCGCATCACCTGCGTGATATAGGCGTGAAAATGGAACACGTGGAAACCCTGGCCGACCTGGCATTTGCGGATTTTGCCCACCCCAATAATCCCAAGCCTGTATCAAGGGAAGATTTTAAACAACTGTATGTAAAAGCCCTGTAATGCAGCAGAAGATAAAGATCGGTGTTACGGATTGCAGTAAGTATCAGAACTATGCCAACTGGATATCAGCATACGGACCGGAAATAGAAGTGATCAGGCTCTCTGCTAACGCCGGAAACCCCGGTGATCTTACACGGTGTGACGGGGTACTGCTGACCGGGGGAGAGGATGTGCATCCGCGGTTTTACCATCAGCCGGAAATGTATGAGTACTGCTACAAGGATGATGTGAGCGAAGAACGGGATGAATTTGAATGGAAGATATTGGAATATACAGAAGCGAATAAGATTCCGGTGTTGGGTATTTGCAGAGGGCTGCAGATCGCCAATGTTTTTTTGGGCGGCACGCTCATCCCGGATATACCCACCTGGGGGAAATACAATCATTCCAAGCTTCCGGACGACAGCGACCGCTATCATAAGGTTTCCGTTGACCCCCACTCCTGGATATATGGCATTATCGGGGAAGCAGAAGGAACCATTAACAGCAATCATCACCAGTGTGCGGACAGGATCGGGAAAGGATTGATCGTTTCCGCCTTTTCCCCGGACGGGGTGGTGGAAGCATTGGAGAGAAAAGATCCGTCAGCCGGGGCGTCTCTCTGCCTGGTGCAATGGCACCCGGAACGGATGAAGGATCAGCAAAGTAATTTTGTACAAAAGGTTCGTTCGGCATTCATAGATGCTGCACGAAAGGGTTAAAAAGACACGAAAATTAAAAAGATAAATACTGTATATGCAAATCATAAACCCTGCAACAGAGGAACTGATACAGGAAGTTGCGGAAGACAATACAAGCTCGATCGGTAAAAAATATGAACGGGTGCTATCGGGACAACGATCCTGGGCCGCTACGACGCTGGACATCAGGCTGGAAGCCATCCGTACATTTTATGACCTGCTGGAAGCGGAAAAAGAAGCGCTGGCGCAAACCCTCACCGCCGAAGTGGGAAAGCCCATTCAGCAATCACGTAATGAACTGAATGGCGCCAGGAACCGGATCGCGTACTTCCTGAAAAATTCCGCCAAATGGCTGGCAGACGAATGGATCACGGAAGAAGATGCTACAAAAGAAAAGATAGTGTACGAACCCTTGGGCGTTATCGCCAATATTTCTGCCTGGAACTATCCCTACCTGGTAGGTGTAAATGTATTTGTACCCGCATTGATCGGTGGCAACGGCGTATTATATAAACCCTCTGAATATGCCACTTTGACCGGGTTACATATACAAAGGTTGCTGTACAAAGCGGGGGTGCCTGAAGACGTTTTCCAGGTGGTTATCGGCAGGGCCCCTGCCGGCCAGGCATTGCTGGATCTGCCGCTGAACGGCTACTTCTTTACGGGCAGCTATCGCACCGGCAGGTATATTGCGGAGCAAACGGCATCGAAGCTGGTACCGGTGCAACTGGAGCTGGGCGGAAAGGATCCGTTGTATGTGATGGATGATATCGAAGACATTGACGCGGTAGCCGGCGCTGCGCTGGAAGGCGCGGTATACAACGCAGGACAAAGCTGCTGCGCGGTAGAACGTATATATGTGCAGGAAAAGATCTATGACCGGTTTGTGGGCGCTTTTGCAGAACAGGCAAAAAAGCTCAAAGCCGGAGACCCCTTCACAGAAGGAATGGATGTCGGTCCGCTGAGCCGGAAAGATCAACTGACTTTTTTACAGGATCAGGTATCCGATGCTGTTAGTAAGGGTGGCCGGCTCATTGCCGGAGGGAAGGTCATAGCAGGAAAAGGCTATTTCTTTGAACCTACAGTTGTGGCAGATGCTAATCACAGCATGAAGCTGATGACCGATGAATCTTTCGGTCCGGTGATCGGTATCCAGAAGGTAAAGGATGATGCGGAAGCAGTGGCTCTCATGCGGGATACACCCTATGGTTTAACTGCGGCGGTATATTCCAAAAGCCGCGACAGGGCCGAGCAGGTGATGAAAAACATGGATACGGGCACGGTTTACTGGAACTGCTGCGACCGCGTAAGCGCTGCACTTCCCTGGTCCGGCAGAAGGAACTCCGGGCTGGGCGCCACCCTGTCGTATCATGGTATCCGGGCTTTTGTGCAGCCCAAGGCCTATCATTTGAGGGGGTAATATTACCGTTCGGTGTTAGCACCAACCTATACCTGGCACAAGTCTTCCGAAGGATGACTTGATGCCGGCTAATACTACCGGACTGCATCCGGGCTGAGCATACCTGTGTCTGATACAATCAGGATGAATTAAAAGGCATAAGTGACCGGCAAGCCGAACACTTGTATCAGGTGCGGTGGTTTTGTGTGGAGTTGGACCCGGCTTAATCATCCGATTTCCCAGCCGGGTCTCCCGAAGGGGCGCGGTGTCTTTTATACGTATAGCTCCGGGTCCTCCTACCGAAGGTAGCTCCTCTTATGTACTACCGGTTGGTGTCTCCACCGAGCGGAAATCTGAACTACTTTCATCGAAGGTAACTCCTCTCACCGAAGGTAAATACACCCATTTATACAGGCGTAAAGAGAAGTTCGGTTTTTTTGTAGTACCTTTTTGCAAAATTTATTTTATATGAACTTTATTATACGCATCCTGGTGACCGGCGCCGTGGCATTCGGGTTGTCCTATCTTCTGAAAGGCATCCATATTGATTCCTACGGCACCGCTTTGATCTTTGCCCTCGTATTGGCCGTTATCAACATTATTGTCCGTCCCCTTTTTGTGATCCTTACCATTCCGCTTACCATCCTTACTTTTGGGTTATTCCTGTTTGTCATCAATGCTTTGCTGGTATTATTGGCCGCCAAATTTATCAGTGGCATCCAGATCGACGGCTTTTGGTGGAGTTTATTATTCAGCCTGCTTTTGTCACTGGTGACTTCCATACTCTTCAGCAAATCAGACGAATAAAGCAGAATAACTACCGGCGTATTATCATAAGACAGCTATGAAATACGTTCTTATACAAAATTCCGGCTATCAGCACACAAAATAAACAGTATGATCATACGGCATATTTTAAAAAACCAATAGGTTTGTATATGCATTTCCTACAAAAAGACTTATCTGCCTCCCAACTGGAGCATATTTACAAGTCACTGCTGCTTCCGAGGATGATCGAAGAAAAAATGTTGCTGTTGCTGCGGCAGGGCCGTGTCAGTAAATGGTTCAGCGGTATCGGGCAGGAAGCCATTGCTGTGGGCGCCAGTCTGGCGATGGACAACAGCGAATGGATATTTCCCATGCATCGTAACCTGGGCGTATTTACCACCCGCGGATTGCCCCTGCATAAGCTGCTGGCACAGTGGCAGGGCGCCCGTGAAGGATATAGCCGGGGACGGGAAAGAAGCTTTCATTTCGGCGACAGGGAACACTATATCTGCGGGATGATCTCGCACCTGGGTCCGCAAATGGCGCTGGCAGACGGTGTATCACTTGCCTATAAACTGAAAAATGAAAAGAAGGCATCCCTAGTGTTTACCGGGGAAGGCGGTACCAGCGAAGGCGATTTTCATGAAGCGTTAAATATCGCTGCGGTCTGGGATCTTCCCGTCATTTTTTTGATAGAAAACAACGGGTATGCATTGAGCACACCCGTCAGGGAACAGTATCGCTGCGAACAACTGGTAGACAAAGCCAGGGGTTACGGTATAGAAAGTGTGCAGATAGATGGCAATAATATCCTGGAAGTGTATGATACGATCAGGGGCGTACGTGAATATTGCATTGAAAAGCAGAAACCATACCTGGTGGAATGCCTGACATTCCGTATGCGGGGACACGAGGAAGCCAGCGGAACGAAATATATTCCGCAGGAGCTTTTTGAAATATGGGAAAAAAAGGACCCTGTAAAAACTTTTGAACGTTGGTTGCTGAACGGGAACCTGTTGACGACCATTGAAATAGAAGCGGCTAAAACCGATCTGAAAAAATACATTGAAACCGAGATAGCGCAGGGGTTCAATACGGCACCGGTAGTGCCGGTAACCGCAAACGAACTGGAAGATGTATATGCTGATGGTACAGAAGTGAAAAGCGACAGGGAAGTGCTGGTCATCACGGACACAACCAATATTCATCCCTCGCTTTTTAACCTGCGGGAAAAAAGATTTATCGACGCCATTTCAGAAGCCATTTACCAGAGCCTGCTGTTTCATGAGAACCTGGTGATCATGGGTCAGGATATTGCAGCATACGGCGGTGCATTCAAGATCACGGAAGGGCTGATCAATAAATTCGGACCGGAAAGGATACGCAACACACCCATCTGCGAAAGCGCGGTCATAGGTGCCGGTTTGGGATTAAGCCTCGAAGGGTATAAGAGCATCATTGAGATGCAGTTTGCCGATTTCATTACGATGGGCTTTAACCAGGTAGTGAACAACCTGGCCAAGATACACTACCGCTGGGGCCAAAATGCCGATGTGGTCATCCGTATGCCGACAGGTGGCGGTATGGGCGCCGGTCCCTTCCATTCACAAAGTAACGAAGCCTGGTTCATGCATACACCCGGACTGAAAGTGGTATATCCTGCTACCGCAGCAGACGCCAAAGGACTGCTGATAGCAGCGGTGAACGACCCCAACCCGGTGTTGTTTTTTGAGCACAAGGGGCTATACCGCAGCATCGCCGGTGCTGTACCCGAAGAATTGTATGAAGTGCCTATCGGTAAAGCGCGTGTGGTGGAAGAAGGAACGGATATTTCCATCATCACCTACGGCGCCGGCGTGCACTGGGCGCTGGAATATGCAGCACAGCATGTAGATCTCTCTATAGATATACTGGACCTCCGCTCATTGCTGCCGCTGGACTACGATGCCATACAGGCATCGGTGGCCCGTACCGGCAAGGTACTGGTGTTGCATGAAGATACGCTGACGGCCGGCGCCGGCGCCGAGATCAGCGCCTGGATATCCGAGCACTGTTTCCGTATGCTGGATGCGCCGGTGATGCGTTGTGCTTCACTCGATACCCCTATCCCTTTTAATACAGCGTTGGAGAAAAACTTCATGGCCAAGTCCAGGTTGGATGCGTATGTGCAGAAGCTCATGCAGTATTAGTCCGCCTGTGTTGTCGCATGCATAAGATCATTGCTATCTCAATGAAAATGAATGATCAGGATCGACGCATAAAACTTTTTCAGAAAAAAGTCTCACAAAAATTTGGCAGCAACAAAAAATAAATTACATCTTTGCACTGCAAAACAAAGAACATGCAACGAATAGATTTACTACATATAGGATCAAAAAACTGGTTTAGTCCTGAAGAGGGCTATACAGTTTTCGGGGCATGTAATGCTGCAGGTTAGTTGAATAACAAATTGCTGAAATATACGCCCCGCCTGAACCGCGGGGTTTTTTATTTCTTCCTCTTTCCTATGGAGAGGGATTAGGGGTGAGGCTTAATATTTTTAAAATGATAACAACGTTACGACATAAACGATTTAAAAAAATGGAAACGGCAGTAATGCTATCATCACTGATATGCCAATGGTGTAAACAGGCGCAGGAGATAAGTGTGCCCGTGGGCAACCTGTATGATAGCGTTGTCATGCGACCGGAAAATGTCTGTACATAAATGTTTTGTGTGCTGCCAGTAAAAGCCCGGTCGGAATTATCGACCGGGCTTTTTGTTTAAAAATATCAGGTGCAGAAAGGGAGGGAAACAAGTATTCCCCGTTGGTTCCGATACAAGCGGGAGATGCCCGCCTGACTGTACGGGCAGGCAACAACGGGGATGCTTTTTCCAAACAGGGTTTAAACGGGTTGGCAACACTTTGCCGGAGACAAAGGAGAACATAAAAAATACGAAGTCATAGACTTCGTATAGCGTAGGGGTTGCTTCTCCCAACCTGCGGTCGGGATCGCAATGACGCAATGGTTTGTTGGTGTAATGGCATCCGCCGCGGCGGACGATCTGCCGCTACGGGTTCAACCGAAGCGAGCTCATGAACGCAAAAAATAAATGTATGAGGGTGTGAATAACCCCGTACAAATCGTGTACGGTTCGTAAATAGTTTACAGACCTGGGTTGGAACCGCGCTGTTAACATTACGAACCGCAAACCGCCGGATGGTGTAGTGGGTAACACATCAGAATTTGGGTCTGATATCCTCAGTTCGAATCTGGGTCCGGTGTCAGAAATGTTGGCTTTAGCTTAACCGGTAAAGCTCGGGACCGGAGTCAACCATTGTTCTTTGAAGAGAATACGGTTTGGTGTAATGGTAACATCATCACTCCCCTTTCTTTCTGAAAGGTAAGTAGCGGGTGATAGTATTCAGTTCGACCCTGAAAACCGTACAGTGGCTTATAGTTCAATGGATGAGAATACTCCGCTACGAACGGAGAGATGCAAGTTCGAGCCTTGCTAAGCCGGCAAAAATGACCTGTAGCTCAATGGTGAGAGCGGGAACCTTATACGTTCAGGGTTGCCGGTTCGACTCCGGCCAGGTCGACAAAGCCCTGTATAGCCAGTGCCAAATTGCGATTTAGAGTAATGGTAACTCGATGGTCTTACCGCTATTAGCGGAACAGGCGGCAGCCATAGCTGTAGGTTCAATTCCTGCAACCGCAACAAAAGATGACTTAACTCAATTGGGAGAGTGCTATTCTGATACGATAGTAGTTGATAGTTCGAATCTGTCAGTCATCACTCGATAAATAGTTTCGTAGCTCAACCGGCAGAGGCTTTATCTGCCGCGGCGGATGTGAGTTCGAATCTCACCGGGCCAACAATGGATGAAGCGCGTAACGGAGATGTTCCGCTACAGAAGGGGGTTATATCCCTGACTGCTGAAAGTTCGGGATTTTTCGGACTGACTGTACCGGCAGGCAACGGAAGGTGGTAGTAGTACTGTGGTTGGTTAAGCAAAATAACAGCCAATTCAGGCGAATGATATACAATTCACGGAGATATAAATCTCCGGAGAACATAGAAAATACGAAGTCTCCGACTTCGTATAGCAAATAAATGGAGAGAGCCCGGTTGGTCAGGGATGCTGTCTCGAAAACAGTCTGGGCGTAAAAGCCTCAAGAGTTCGAACTGAAGCGAAGCGGAAATTACGAACGCCAACATAAAATAAATATGATGGTGAGTAATCTCTTTCTCTCCGCAGTAGTGATAAGAAGATGAGTCTGCATGACTGTACAACAGGTAAGGAACGATAGTAGTTCCGGAGAAGATATCTCTGAAGAACATAAGACATACAAAGCAGAAAATTTTGTATGGCAAAAAATAGGGAGAGTTGACAGAGTGGTAATGTGCGGGTTTACTAAACCCGGGCTACCGGAAACGGTACAAAGGTTCGAGCCCTTTACTCTCCGCAAGGTTTGTGATGAATGAATTCGATGATGAGGAAACAGTGATCAGTCAATATTCATTGCGAACAATGGTACTCTGACAGAGATGGTCTATGTATCCCGTTGAAGCCGGGATGAAGAAGGTTCGAGTCCTTCGGGTACCACCCTATACGGGCTTGGTGTAATTGGTAACACAGTGGTCTCCAAAACCACCAATACGGGTTCGAACCCTGTAGTCCGTACAACAAAGGAACGAAAACTGAAAATGAAGAAACAAAAGGAGGTATAACATGGAAAAGCAATGGAGAAAGCTGAACGGTGAAAGGATAAGGATCCCGATCGCTGATGAAGTAATGCAGGTATTGGCCAGGGAAAAAGAAGCCGGTCATGAGCTGAAAGTGTGCATTGGTACCGACAGCCAGGTGAAGGGCAGGATCACCGAGTTTGCTACGGTGATCGTATTCATCCGGAAAGGGAAAGGAGGCTTTATGTATATACACAACGAGATCACCACACAGAAAATGAGCATCAAACAGCGTATGCTGACGGAGGTGGCAAAGAGTATTGAGATAGCATATGCTTTGTGTAATATCTTCTCAAGATTCAGTGTGGATATGGAAGTGCATGCGGATATCAACACTAACCCGAACTTCAAAAGCAATGACGCTTTGAAGGAGGCAATGGGATATATCATGGGAATGGGGTTTGCATTCCGGGCAAAGCCACACGCTTTTGCCAGCTCCTGCTGCGCAAACAAAGTGGTGCAGTAACGTCTGCCCGATTCTGCGAAGACGGGGACTTGTTGTATCATACTAAAAGCACATTTTTATTCAGGTTCCTGCAAGTCTTCCGGAGGAAAGGCTTGCAGGATTAATATCAAACAACATGGACAATTTATATAGTCAAAAAATAATAAACGCGAACAATGTTTTCACCAATTCTTTCCTGGATACCAAAACATTGTACCTGTTTTATTTTAATCAACTTCCGAATATCAACTTTATCAACCAGATTGATGGGGAAAAAACTTTTAACGCCATCAGGGAAAATTTTTTGGGGTCGATAAAGAATATTCATCGTACCACCTGGTACAAAAGAAAGAAGAAAAAGTTCCAGTTTGACATGACCATTGTTATTATGGACAACAATTGCATTGTGGAACTGGATGAGAACTATTGCGAGATACTACACGATGGCAATCAGCCGGAACGGGTGAATGCTATCGCTGCCTTGGCTGTTCAGTTCAGGGAGAGACAACGCCGTCAGCCGCTGGAAATAAACCTGATTGTTCAAAACAGGCAGCACCTGGAACTGAAGGCAATGGAGATCAAGAGAACCAGACTGGACCTCGGTCTTTTTTATGAAGATGATTTTAAGGAAGTGGATGAGATCATCTGCAAGCGGCTGAATAAAAAAAATGATAAAGGGATCGTGTTGCTGCACGGGCTGTCCGGAACAGGGAAAACAACTTATCTCCGTTACCTGGTAGGAAAAATAAAGAAAAGGGTACTGTTCCTGTCGCCATCAATTGCCGGCGACCTGGTAAATCCTGACTTTGTTGAACTGCTGATCAATAATCCGAATACGGTGCTGATCATCGAAGACGCTGAAAACATCATCATGGACCGGCGATACAGCAGCGGTTCCGCCGTTTCAAACCTGTTGAATATTTCAGATGGTTTGCTGGCCGATTTTCTGAACGTACAGTTGATCTGCACCTTTAACAGTGCGCTGACAACCATCGACAATGCGTTGTTGCGAAAAGGAAGGCTGATCGCCCGGTACGAATTCGGCAAATTAGGTGTTGAGAAGGCACAACGGTTAAGCGACCACCTCGGGTTTGATATCACCATACCGGCACCTATGACCATAGCCGAGATCAGTAACCAGCATGAAAAAAACACACTGGTCAAGACAAAACAGGTAATCGGTTTCAGAAGGCAGGCTGAGTGGCTGACGGAGCAACAACTGTAAGCCGGCAAAATTGAACTGGCGCAAGTGTTCGGTTCGCCGCCACTTCTACCTTTAATTTACCCCTGATTACATCAGGGAATTAAAACTTGATCAATTCATGAAAATTACAGCCCGCAATTTTTTTATTCTCAATTAGCTTCTTTACATTTCCATTCTAATTACAAGGAAAATGGCAAATGCAAGAATATTAAAGGAACGTAAACGGATAGCCCTGGTGGCGCACGATAACAAAAAGAAGGAAATGATGGAATGGGCGGAGTTCAACAGGGCTACGCTTGCCCGCCATGAGCTGATCGCTACCGGCACCACCGGGAGACTGCTGGAAGCATCGCTGGACAGGCCGGTAAAACAAGTGCTGAGCGGCCCGCTGGGTGGTGATCAGCAGATCGGCGCTATGATCTCTGAAGGGTTGATTGATGTACTGATCTTTTTCTGGGATCCGATGGAAGCGCAGCCCCATGACCCGGATGTGAAAGCTTTATTACGGCTTGCTGTTACCTGGAACATCCCAGTGGCGAGCGATCGTGCCAGTGCCGATTTCTTAATGACCTCGCCGCTGATGCACAGTGAGTACACTGCTATCATCCCGGACTACAGCAACTATATCAAAAGAAGGGTATAATCCGTTTCATGAAGATCCGTTTACGTTTATGGCAAAAGGATGACAGTCATAAGCTGGCTGAGTTGGCCAACAATATCCATATATGGAACAACGTACGGGATCGCTTACCGCATCCTTACCTGTTACAACATGCTGAAGAATTCATTCATTATTGCACGAGCCAACCGGTACCTACCGTCATGGCAATAGAAGCAGACGATCAACTGGCCGGATGCATTGGCATTGAACTTCAAACAGACATTTCAAGAATAAGCGCAGAACTGGGGTATTGGATAGGAGAACCCTACTGGGGGAAAAATATTGCAACAACGGCTGTAGCGCAAATGACCGATTATACTTTTGCCTATTTTCCACAGATCATCCGCCTGTTTGCCAGGGTTTTTGAATATAACAAAGCTTCCATGCGTGTGTTGGAAAAAAACGCTTATAAACTGGAATCGGTGCAAAAAAGATCTGTGATCAAGAACGATCGCATACTGGATGACTATGTATGGGTGAAGTTCCGTAACGGGGACAATGGTCAACCTGCTCATACATCCTCCTGATTTTCCGTCGGCAATTCTGTAATTTTACAGTCTATGCCGTTCAAATTACATTCTTCCTATACACCTTCCGGCGATCAGCCGGAGGCCATCCGGCAGTTGACGCAGGGAATACTGGATGGAGAAAAAGACCAGGTGCTGCTGGGGGTTACGGGTTCCGGTAAAACATTTACCATGGCCAATGTCATCCAGAATGTACAACGACCTACGTTGGTCTTAACACACAACAAAACACTGGTGGCCCAGTTATACGGGGAATTCAGACAGTTTTTCCCGGAAAATGCGGTAGGGTATTTTGTTTCTTACTATGATTATTTTCAGCCGGAGGCCTACCTGCCGGTGAGCGATACCTATATTGAAAAAGACCTTTCAATAAACGAAGAGCTGGATAAGCTCCGGTTGCAGGCTACCGCCCAGTTGCTGACCGGCAGAAGGGATATCATTGTGGTAGCATCGGTAAGCTGTATATATGGTATCGGGAATCCCAAGGAATTTGCCAACGGTGTGATCCGGATAGAGCAGGGACAAATGGTTAGCCGGCAGGGATTCCTGCATTCCCTGGTCAATTCGTTGTATAACCGCAGCCAGGGCGATTTTACGAGGGGAACCTTCCGCGTAAAGGGCGATACGGTGGATATCAACCTGCCTTACCTGGACTACGGGTACCGGGTCAGCTTTTTTGGTGATGAAATAGAGCGCATCGATACCCTGGAGATCAGCAGCGGCAAAAGGATAGAGTCGGTAAAAGATGCCGCCATATTCCCGGCAAATCTTTACCTGGCGCCCAAAGATATGTTGCAGCAGGTGATACAGGAGATACAGGACGAGATGAACCGGCAGGCGGAGTATTTCAAATCCCTGGGAAAATATATCGAGGCACAACGCATTACCGAACGGGTGAACTACGATGTGGAAATGATCAAAGAGCTGGGATACTGTAACGGGATAGAAAACTACTCCCGGTTTTTTGACCGGCGGGATGCCGGTACGCGTCCCTTCTGCCTGCTGGATTATTTTCCGAAAGACTTTTTGTGTGTTATAGATGAAAGCCATCAAACCATTCCCCAGGTCAGTGGTATGTACGGAGGCGACAGGAGCCGCAAGCTGATACTGGTCGATTACGGGTTCCGGTTACCGTCGGCGCTGGATAACCGCCCGTTAAATTTTCATGAATTTGAATCCCTGGTAAACCAGACCGTATTTGTATCGGCTACCCCCGGGGAATATGAGCTGGAAAAGACCGGCGGCGTGGTAGTGGAACAGGTGGTTCGGCCGACAGGACTGCTGGATCCTCCCATTGAGATCCGTCCCAGCATTAACCAGATCGACGACCTGCTGGATGAAATTGATAAAAGGGTAACCAAAGGCGACCGGGTGCTGGTGACCACTTTAACCAAACGGATGGCCGAAGAAATGGATAAGTACCTGCATCGTATCAATATCAAATCAAAATACATTCACAGCGATGTGGATACGCTGGACAGGGTGGAAATACTAAGGCAGCTCCGGCTGGGAGAAATAGATGTGCTGGTAGGGGTCAACCTGCTGCGGGAAGGACTTGACCTGCCCGAGGTATCCCTAGTGGCCATACTGGATGCGGACAAGGAGGGATTTCTGCGCAACGAACGATCGTTGACGCAAACAGCAGGAAGGGCGGCCCGTAACGTAGATGGACTGGTGATCTTCTATGCTGATAAGATGACGGAAAGCATGCAGCGCACCATTGATGAGACTAACCGCAGACGGGAGAAGCAAATAGCCTATAATATTGAACATGGCATAACACCCAGAACGGTGACAAAGTCAAAAGACCAGGTATTTGCACAAACATCGGTACTGGATATAAAAGGGTATGACGTAAATAAGCCGTATGCGGTAGCGCCTGATGACGGGCTGGTGACGTATGCGGCAGAAGATCAGGAAGAATACCTGACGGTTCCTAAAATGGAAAAAGCCATTGCGAAAGTGAAGAAGGAAATGGAGAAAGCGGCGCGGGACCTGGACTTTATGGAAGCAGCCCGGTTGAGGGACGAAATGTTCACGATGCAAAAAAAGCTGGAAGAAATGAAGAAATAACTAACGGGAAACGATATTCGTCTTTGCTACCACCGGTTGTAAGATCTGTATTCTCTCTGCCTGGCATAAATAACAATCATCACCGTCCAGCATCATGCTGCGTGGCTTTTCTGCTTTCAAATAAGGTGCCGGTTGTATGATTTGCATGGTCAGGTTTTCCAGCCGTTTTTTGTTTTTATCCATTTGACACGTTTGATCCTATACGTCTTTCATACTGCAAGTTCAATACCATAGTGCCTGGCAGTACATTACCATAAAGTTGCGATTTTATTTGCATAAGGCATACGATAAGCCCTCGTAGCGTCCGGATTTTACCAAAAGGTAGTTGTTGATATATAACTGCCTATTTCTCAGCTAATTGCTCATGTGGCTCATGAGTTTTTCAGTTGGGGAAGGTAACAGTGTCACCTGTTACCTGTGTTGGTGGAGCCGCAGGGAGTCGAACCCTGGTCCAAACAAATCCGCCGTATGCCTTCTACATGCTTATCTGATGATTAATTGTCGGGAACAGACCGGACAACAGCAAACCAATCTATTCCTTAGCTGGATAAGTCTTAAGTTGCAATCACAGCCTTTTGCAACCGCATTCCGTTTTCTTTTTAAGTCGGCGGCGGCCCGCGGTAACAGACAAACCTGGACGGCGGCCCGAATGACTAACTAATCACTGATTAGGCAGCCATGGCATACTGATTGTTGCCATTTAAAGTTTGAATATTCAGATTAACGTGCTAATTATACAACGCACGACATGCTTATACATACAAAGAACTTTGCTGTCAAAACCGGTCGGCCCCGGATTGAACGGACGATTTGAATGTTATCAAACCAGACTGCAAAATTACAAAAAAGTTTTTGATGTGATCCTTTATTACAGGGGGCAAACCTGTTATGGCTTATGACTTGTTAAACCGGCACTTTGCAGTAGCTGTTTAGCTGCTGCAAAGTTATGCTGATATTTTGTATGTCAGCCCGGTTATCCCTGTCTGACAGGGGTTTGCGAAATTTTATATCGGCTTAATGAACTTTTGCAATTCCTTTGTCCGTCTGTTGCAAAAATTGAGTTAAAATCCGTAAAGAGGTAAGGTCAATTATTTAATTACTAAATCGGTAAGAAAGCCCGATACCCAGCAACTGCTTCAACTGCATTTTCGGGCCACCAACTGAGCCGTCTTTACCGACGGTATTCACATCGTCATCATAGATCATATCCAGGGAAAAGCTGACGGTGATAAGCCTGGTTGCTTTGAATAGCAGTGCATTGGTCATGAAGATATCTATATTCTGAGGGTTCTTCAGGTAGTTGGAGAAAAGGTCGAGCCTGCCCGCATAAGAAATGGTTTCAGTAAGGTTCGATTTGTAACCAAGGGTGGCAAAAGCACCGAATTCGGTTCTTGCTTTTTTCCCGGGGTCAACGCCGAAAGCGCCCTGGCTGGATAAGAGCTCATCCGTTACGATGGTCCACCTGGCGGTTGCCGGAGACAGCGACACTGAGAAGTTTTCATTAGGCTGGTAAGAAATAGTGGGCGATACTAATACATAAGCAGGTGCAAATGAATTGGATATCAGTACTTTGGACCCGTCGTCGGGATAGGAGAACCCTTTGGTGAACTGCGTTCTGAAGTTGAACAATGCACCTACATACCATCCTCTGGGACTGATCTGGTACCCGTATTTGGACAAGAGATCAAAACGGTCATCGGCTTTCCTGCTTCCAAGGCTGGTGGTATTTACAATACCGTAGGCAATATCCACGGTGTTATCCCATATATGCTTATCCTTTTTGTAGAAAGCATACAGGTTGGCAATGGTTGCCAGCGAAAATGAATACCGGTCTCCACCGGCAGCCCAGTTGGTCAAAGAACCCTGGTTGACGTTCATATTGAATAAGCCACCTGTTTTCCAGGTTTTGGGAATGGTGTCATTAGGATCTTTCTCTACCGCCCTGCCTGCTTCGTTTTGCAGATTTTTGATGGTTTCATCCTGGGCAGAAGCAGATAACGAAAGTAATACAATAGAAAATAACAATGTGTTCCTCGTAATCTTTTTCATAGTTCGTAAAATTTTGCGCAAAAGTAACGTAATCAGCTTATATGGGAGTGCTCCATTTCAATTCAATAATGAAATGAAGCATCGGCCAATAAAATACAACATGCTCATAAAACGTGCCGGAAAGGAAGGAATCCCAGGGATCAGGCATTTTCCATAGCTGTGGTGATAAAAAAATGAAGGTCCGTAAAAGGACCTCCAATTTTTCGTCAATGAGAAAGGTTTTTATTAATAAAGAGGATTTTGTACTAAGTTTTCATTCCTGTTCATTTCATTGATGTCTATCGGTAAAAAATACCAGCGGTCATGCCATATTCTTTCTTCCACATCAATTACCGTATAATTGGGCTGGGTAGCGCCGATCGGGGTTCTGATATCTACGCCGGTAGCCCACACATTCATTACCTGTGGCGCTATCTTCCACCTGCGGATGTCATAAAAGCGATGGTCTTCGCCCATAAGCTCTATTTTCCTTTCATGACGGATGGCTTCTCTTAAAGCGGCGCCGCTGACTGTGATATCGGGCATTCCGGAACGTTTGCGTATTCTGTTGACAGCAGTACGTGCATCTTCTTCAAACCCGGCTTCCAAACTTGCTTCAGCATATATAAGCAATACCTCAGCATACCTTATGTATCGCCACGGACACTCCTGTGGATTGGTGGGTTGCTCCACATCCGGGTCCAGGAACTTACGCAGGTAATAACCTGTATAACTGCCTTCCCAGCTTCTGGCCGTACTGCCACGGGCATCCAGTCCTGCTTCCCAGCTCCCGTCTGCTCTTTGCATATAGCCGGTGTTGATAATACCTACCGGGTCTACCGACTGCAGGTCGGGGAAACGCTCCCGCCACCTGGTGCCATTGTAAAAGATATGCTGCGTCAGCCTGGGATCCCTGTTTGCATACGGGTTTGCTTTGTGTGCAGGATTATTCCAGTCGAACGGGGTTCCATCCCGCATTTCATAATCATCTACCAGTTGGCCGGTAGGACAGGTATTTGCCCACCCCCTGTAGCCTACAGACAGGTCGTACTGGCCAAAAAAGTTACCTACTGTTCCCATAGAGAAGAAGCGTACAAAAATATCTTCCGACGTTACCTTGTCTACAAATATCCTTTCAATATTTTTTGGAATGGAATCTCCCGGGCCGGGTTCAGCATGATGCAGTTGATATAAGCCCAGGTCCATTACTTCCCTGGCAACATTCCTTGCTGCATTCCACATGGCATTCCTGTCTGCTCCGGTGTAGCCGATCAATTCCGGTTGCCCATAACCGTTAGCCCATCCCTGATCGTGGAAAAGGTCACTGGCAGCATGTAGCAATACCCTTGCTTTCAGGGAAAGCGCTGCACCCTTCGTGGCCCTTCCCAGCAAAGCGGCATCATGGGATGCAGGGAGCAGTGCGGCCGCGCTGTCGCAGTCCCGGACAATAAAATCCACAGATTCTTTGAAAGTATTCCTGGGGAAGCTGTATTCGTCTCCCAGCTCATACGGCTTTTCCAGGAGCGGTATGCCTCCGTAAAAAAACAAAAGGTTCATATAGTTATAGGCGCGTAAAAAATACGCCTCCCCCCTGATACGACCCAGCAGTGCCTCGTTGCTGTAGGTGCGGCTGCCGGTTTCGTGCAGGATCAGGTTGGAACCTCTTATATTGTAATAGGAAGGTCCCCACATACGCTGGTTGGTACCGGCCCAGCCGCCAAAAGAAGAGTAGTCACTTGGGTTTACCAGGGACTTGTTGACGTTGGCATGACCGTTTGCCGAACCGGGATTCATCTGGAATTCGTCGGTAAATACACCCAGCATACACCGGTTCGTGCTATTACCCAACCGGGCATAGAACTCGTTTACATATGTTTCGATGAGCGCCAGGTCACTCCATACCGCTCCTGAACCGAACTGATCCAAAGGATCAAGGTCCAGCACATCGGTCTTACAGGAACTGAAACTCAGGAAAACTGCATATATGACAATGATTTTCGAAAATATTTTTTTCATAAACTACAATTTAGAAGGTTAGGTTAATGCCAAAATTCAACACCTTTTGTACCGGATAGCTTTGCGAAAAAGCACCTGTGTATACCGATTCCGGATCAAAATCCTTCATGCCGGTAAATGTGAACAGGTTGAATCCGCTCACGTACACCCGGGCGCCGTTTGACCAGAATTTGCTGGTGATCCTTCCGGGAAGGCTGTAGCCCAGCTCAATGGTCTTTATCCGCAGGTAATCGGCATTTTGCAGAAAATACGTGCTTTGGTTATTGGTCCAGTAGGTAGAGTTACGGTTGTACACCCTTGGTCCTTCCGCGTCGGGGTTTTCCGGTGTCCAGCGCTTATCGTAAAAATCTTTCAGGAAGTTCCCGATCTCACCGGATTCGGTAAACACATAACGTACATGGCCACCTGCTCCCTGGAATAGAACAGAAAGATCAAAGCCGGCATAGCTGAGGTTCAGGTTGAACCCGTATATATAAGTAGGGATATTGGTTTTATTAAGCCGGATCCGGTCATTGCCATCGATCACACCATCGTCATTCACATCCCTGAAAATGATGTCGCCCGGCGTTGCTCCATTCCAGTGCGGATATTTATCAAGATCTGCCTGGTCTTTGAATATTCCGATCGCATCATAATACCAGTCCCCGGTCTCTGACGAAGGATTGGTAGGAATGGGGCGGCCGGTAGAGGATTGCCAGGGGAGCCTTCCATCCGGTTCATCCCAGAACAAGACCCTGTTCTTTTGAGTAGAATAATTGGCGTTGATCGTATAATTCAGCTTACCTGCCCGGTCGCTGTAAGAAACTACGGCTTCAATTCCTTTGTTCTCGGCTTTTGCAATATTTTCCCTGGGCAGCGTTACCCCTGCCATGGCCGGTACGGTGGCGTTCCTGAACCACAGCATGTTCGAACGTACATTCCGGAAGTAGTCGAAGCTGGCAGTAAGCTTATTATCCAATAAAGCAGCATCAAACCCTATATTCTTTTGATCTGCCACTTCCCAGGTAACGTTGGGGTTGGGGATACGCACTTCGTACAGGCGCTGGTTCTCTCCTGTAATGCCGAACAGGTAGAGGTTTCCTCCGCTTGCAGGCCGCAAGGCGTAGGTGGAAAGAAACTGCCATTGATCGATCCGGTCATTACCCGTTTGTCCCCAGGACGCCCTTAGCTTGAAATAATTGAGTGCTTTAACATTGTCGCGCCAGAAATCTTCTTTGGAAACAACCCAACCCACCGAGGCGCCGGGGAAGAACCCGAACCGGCTGTGCGAGGGAAAGATATGCGACCCGTCATACCGCCATACAAATTCCAGCAGGTATTTCTGGTCATAATCGTAGTTGACACGGCCGAAATAGTTCAAACGGGCGCCGTGCGCAGAGTTACCATTTACCGCACGGTCGGGATTACCTCCTGCAAATAATTCGGGCACGGTGGTGGACAGGAAGAAGCGTTTATATGCGTCGAAGTTGGAATTGTAATAGGTACGTCTTTCCACACCTGCAAGGAACTTTACCCCATGCCTGCCAAAGTTGTTATCGTAGTTAAGAATACCATTCAGCAGCACGTTCTGGTTATTGGCTGCCCATTGGTTCAGACGGGGATCCGGTGTTCCGATCTGCATGGGCTGTACGACAGGGGTATTGGTTTCATCCACACTCACACCGTCCCAGGAATACAGGGTAAAAGAGTGCTGGAATCTTTTCCTGTACAAAAAGGTCTTATCATATGCTGCCATCGTATTAAACGACAGACCTTTTATCCATGGAATATTGACATTCAGCTGGGCGGTGCTGTTCAGTACATAATTGTGCTGATTGTCGAACCCGGCTTCACCGGTACCCATTACCACGGGATTCCCGTTATCCCCGATGGATGGCGCGGGCAGTCCGTTTGGCCAATATGCAGGGCGGTAAGGTTGACCGGAAGTGGCCAGGCGATAAATTTCATTCGAACCCATCATGGAATGATTGGTATTTTCCAGCCTTCCCACCACATCAAACCGGAATGAGATGTCCTTTGATATTTTAATATCTATATTACTTAAGAAATTGTGCTGTTTAAAATTTGCATTGCTGTGCTTGTAAAAAGCATCCTGGAATTTTGTTCCGAGACCAACAAAATACTTTACATTGTCGGTTCCCCCGGATACGGTTGCGCCCAGGTCGTGCTGGGGCGACCACTCTTTCATGATATCCCTGTACCAGTCGGTATTGGGATAACGCCAGGGATCAGAACCGTCGCCGTATTTTTGCAGGTCTTCTTCCGAATACCGCCTGTCCCTTCCCGCATCCACATCAATTTCGTTTAACAGTGTGGCATACTCGAAGGAGTTGGTCATCCTCGGAATAAAGGTGGCCTGGTTATACGCCTGGTTCAAATTGAACTGTACGGTAGGCTTGCCTGTCTTACCCCGTTTGGTGGTTACCAGTATTACCCCGTTCGCCGACTCAGATCCGTAGATAGCAGCCGATGCGTCTTTCAGCACGGTCACGCTTTCAATGGTGTTAGGGTCTACCCTGGACAGGGAACGCAGAGGCACTCCGTCCACAACGATCAGGGGGCTGTTGTTCCCTATAGAGTTTACCCCTCTTATGGTAAGACTTGCATCGTCCTTTCCCGGTTCGCCGGTACGTTGAACCGATGTGACACCCGGCAAACGTCCTGCCAGGGCATTGGTAACGTTCATTACCGGGGCCTGCCTCACATCACTTCCCTTTACGGTGCTGATAGAGCCGGTCAACGTACTTTTTTTAGCGGTGGCATATCCTACCACCACCACATCATCAAGAGATTTTTCGTTATTCTCAACAAGTTCAATGTCAATATGCGACCTGTTGCCTACCGGAATGCTCTGGTCATTGTATCCTACATAGCTGATCTCGAGTATGGCATCGTCCGAATTAATTGAGAGGGTAAAGGAGCCGGATTCATCTGTGTAGGCAGATACAGAAGTACCTTTTATCGTTACGGTGGCGCCTGGTAAGGGTTCCCGGGCAATATTCCTTACAGTACCCTTTACTGTTTTTTCCTGTGCATTTGAGTGTAACAAACACCCTAGAAGCATAAATGTTAATAATAGTAGACTTCTCATAACTGTAGTTTATAAATAATAAAAATGGTAAGGTCTCCTGTCGTGTAATGCAACCTGTTTAACGCAGCATAGCCATCTTTTCAATTAATAAAGACTGTGCTTTGCCGGTTGCTGTATTCCTTTGATAAATGATTGGCAGGACAAACATTTTTTTAGTAGTTGAAGTCAGGTTTTCATTGCAATGTTTATTGGTTAAAAAATAAGATTTCCGTTTGCGGTGACAGGCAGACTGATACCATACAGTGCATTAAATGAATTTATAGCGCCTCCGGATATGGTTCAGAACAGGTTTGATGCAGTGAATAGCTCAGTTATTAATTGTTATGGTAATATTAAATGGAAATGAAAAAAGCCTGCTACCAGTTTTTACCATTCGAGTGTTAAATATTAGCATTGAGGTTACTAAAACGTTAACGCGCTGGGAGTTGTGTTAACATAGACAAATAATGTGTTAATATCAGGAGCGTGTGAACAGCAGCATAATTTTTAGTTACCGATATTTCGCATTTCGTGACGCAGGATCATGTCTCGCGTATACGGATACATGAAAAGCAGGACAGCAGTAATAGGAAGAGGTTTACCTGTGGAGGTTTTTAAAAATATTGGCTAATATACAGTACTACTTTTGACAGTTTAGTCATTTAATTGCACCGGAAGCTATAGGATTACGCTACTAAGATTTAAATCATAGCATTATCGATCATGAAGAGGATATTGAGCACAAGGAGCATTTTAATTGTGATGACATTTATCGCAGGAGCTGTCTTTATTAATATGTACCTGCTGCCGGCTCCTGTCGATTTCAGCACGGAGGTCAAACCGTTGTTGAATAAAAAATGCATCAGTTGTCATGGCGGCGTAAAAAAAGACGGTGGATTCAGCCTGTTGTTCCAGCATGAGGCAATGGATACAACAAACAGCGGCCTGCCTGCCATTATTCCCGGTAAACCGGAGCAAAGCGAAATGATAAAGCGGATCACGGCTACTGACCCGGAAGAAAGGATGCCTTATAAGCATGATCCGCTTTCGAAAGATGAGATTGATTTGCTGACCCGATGGATACGCCAGGGCGCCAAATGGGGTGAGCACTGGGCCTATATTCCGGTGAAGCCGGTTCCCATACCCAATGTTGCATCTGGTATCACAAAGCTTTTCTCTTCAGGGAATGAGTGGGTAAGCAACCCGGTAGATCATTTTATATATGCACAGTTGAAAAAGGAAAAGCTGAAGCCAACCACCGTGGCTGATAAGCCGACATTGCTCAGGAGGGTCAGCCTGGATATTACCGGTCTGCCGGCTCCCGATGCTATTGCGCAATGGTATTTGAATAATGATAGCGACGATGCGTATGAACAACTGGTAGATACGTTATTGTCATC
This sequence comes from Chitinophagaceae bacterium, assembly GCA_037190885.1. Classification (GTDB taxonomy): domain Bacteria; phylum Bacteroidota; class Bacteroidia; order Chitinophagales; family Chitinophagaceae; genus Agriterribacter. The sequence continues at coordinate 68,276 of JBBCJQ010000016.1, read as the reverse complement.
CGGACAATATGGAGAAAGATGGACGGCACTCTGGCTGGACCTTGCCCGCTATGCTGACAGCAAGGGATATGAAAAGGACAGCTATCGCAGTATCTGGCGTTACCGCGACTGGCTTATCAAAGCATTCAATAACGATATGCCTTATGACCGGTTCCTCACCGAGCAACTGGCAGGCGATCTGTTACCGGATGTTACAGACGAACAGTTTATTGCCACAGCCTATCATCGCAATACCGTTACGAATGATGAAGGCGGATCGGATAATGAAGAATTCAGGGTAGCAGCCGTTATGGACAGGGTAAACACTACGTGGGAAACCCTGATGAGCACCACCTTTGCCTGTGTGCAATGCCATAGCCATCCTTACGATCCGTTCACACATGAAGAATACTTTAAATTCCTGGCCTTCTTCAATAATACCCGTGATGAAGACTCAATAGATGAGTATCCCCTGTTCAGGGAATACCAGGGTGCGGACTCTGTAAAATACCTGGAGGTGAAAGCATGGATTGAACGGCATGCAACGGAAGAAAAGAAAAAGGAGCTGATAACATTTTTAAAAACCGGGCAACCTGCCATCAATTCACTGGTAGCGAATAATTTTTACAGGAGCGAAATTTCACTGAGCGAATATCTTTCGCTGAGCAACCTGGCCCGCTGCCGCCTGGCTACCGTAAACCTTCAGCACAAAACCCGGCTGATCTTCCGCTACCGGTGCTATGCAGCCAACAGCCAATGGAATATTTACGCAGATAGTGTAGGTGGAAAACTGCTGGCATCCGTAAACCTGGAACCTTCTTCTTCCTGGAAGGTTGCAGCCATAGATCTGGAACCGGTGGAGGGTACCCGTGACATTTATTTTTCATTCAATAACCCCGGAGTTGATAAAGATAACGAGGACTACCTGGCTTATTTTGACTGGTTTTATTTTACCGGCGAATTTCCGGGTAAAGACCAGGAAGGGTATGAAGATATCTACCAGACCTTCCTGAACCTGGCGGATAGCCGCCGTTTTACTGCCACCCCCATTATGATGGAGAACCCGCCGGATATGGCGCGTAAAACACATGTGTTTGTAAGGGGCAACTGGCTCGAAAAAGGGGAGGAGGTGCAGCCCGGTACACCGGCATCCCTGAATCCTTTTCCGGAAGGCGCTCCGCGCAACCGGCTGGGGTTGGCCATGTGGTTGACCGCCAAAGACAATCCGCTTACGTCCAGGACGCTTGTTAACAGGATATGGGAACAATTAATGGGGCAGGGTATTGCAGAGACACTGGAGGATATCGGCACCCAGGGCATCTCTCCCACCCATCAGCCGTTAATGGACTGGCTCTCCTGGCAATTGATGCACGAATATAACTGGAGCATTAAAAAGCTGATCCGTACCATTGTAATGTCAACCACCTACCGTCAGTTTTCAGAAGCCACACCTGAGAAGCTGGAAGCAGACCCCTTCAACAAGTACTATGCCCGCGGCCCGCGGGTAAGGCTGACGGCGGAACAGATCCGGGATCAGGGGCTGGCTGTTTCGGGGTTGTTAAGTACCAAAATGTACGGACCCAGTGTGATGCCTTACCAGCCCGAGGGTATCTGGCTCTCGCCTTATGCCCGTGTTACGTGGGTAAAAAGTGAAGGAGAAGATCAGTACCGGCGGGCCATTTACACGCACTGGAAACGAGCGGCGCCCTACCCATCTATGATAAGCTTTGACGGCGTTGCCCGTGAAGTGTGCCAGGCCCGCCGTATAAGGACCAATACACCCTTACAGGCCCTGGCATTGCTGAACGACAGCGCATACCTGGAAATGGCAAGAAGCTTTGCCGGCAGAATGGAGATGGCGGACAGGGATATCAAAAAGCAGATCAGCAGCGGTTACCGGATGGCCATGTACAAAGAGATAGCACCGGAAAAACTGGATGCACTGGAAAATCTGTATATACAGGTAAAAGAAGAGCTCAGGAGCGAAACAGCCAGCGCACGGGAGATCATAAATGAAACCGGGGAAGATGATGATCCGGATAGGGCCGCGTTGATCGTAGTGGCCAACGCGATGCTGAACCTGGATGAATTCATTACCAAGAACTGACGACCATTGATAACAGTGTTAAATGACAAATTATGACACAAAAAGAATTGAATGATCAGAAGATATTGCAGGAGGCCAGTTTTGAAACGCTCCGCCTGGAAACCAGGCGACATTTTTTGAAACAAAGTGTCACCGGTCTTGGAGCCATGGCTTTAGGCTCCCTGTTGGGCAGTTGCAGCTTTTTCCGTCCGGGAAAGGAACAGAGCGCTATGTTGAACGCGTTATCCGACAGCAAAAACCCCTTAAGCAGCAAGGCGCCTTTGTTCCCCGGCAAAGCAAAATCGGTCATATACCTGCACATGGCCGGGGCGCCGTCTCAACTGGAGCTTTTTGATTATAAGCCCGAGCTGATAAAGCTGAGCGGGAAAGAATGCCCGCCTTCCCTGCTGGAAGGAAAGCGGTTTGCCTTCATCAGGGGAGTACCCAAGATGCTGGGGCCACAGGCGAATTTTTTGCAGCGCGGTGAAAGCGGCGCCTGGGTGTCTGATAAGCTGCCGCATTTTGCCAATGTTGCAGATGAAGTGAGCTTTCTGAAAGCGGTTCAGACCGATCAGTTCAACCACGCACCGGCCCAGTTGATGATGCATACCGGTTCGGGAAGGTTGGGGAGGCCCAGTGTAGGCGCCTGGGCAAGCTATGGACTGGGGTCAGAGAACAGCAACCTACCAGCGTATGTAGTATTGGTTTCAGGGGGTAAAAATCCGGATGCGGGAAAAAGTGTCTGGGGGAGCGGTTTTCTTCCTTCTGTGTACCAGGGTGTACAGTGTCGTTCTGAAGGTGATCCGGTATTGTTCATCAACAACCCTAAAGGCATGAATGGAAACATACGCAAAGCTTCTATTGACGCCATTAATGATGTCAATCAGAAGACTTTTGAAGAGTTCAAAGACCCGGAGATACTTTCCCGGATCTCGCAGTATGAGCTTGCTTACCGTATGCAGATGTCGGTGCCTGAAGCGATGGACATTACGGACGAACCGGAATACATCCATGAAATGTATGGCTCAAAGCCCGGTAAGGGCAGCTTTGCCAACAATTGCCTGCTGGCAAGAAAGCTGGTAGAAAAGGGAGTACGATATGTGCAGTTATTCGATTGGGGCTGGGACACGCATGGCATTGACCCTACCAGCGACCTGAACATCGGCTTCATCAATAAATGCAGAAGCGTGGACAAGGCTACTACGGCATTGTTGCTGGATCTGAAGCAGCGTGGTCTGCTGGATGAGACCCTGGTGGTCTGGGGCGGTGAATTCGGGAGAACGCCCATGCAGGAAAACAGGGACGGGAAGGAAAACTCGTTTTTAGGGAGGGACCACCATGCAGAAGCGTTCACCATATGGATGGCCGGCGGTGGTATTAAACAGGGAACGACATTTGGCGAAACAGATGAAATAGGGTACACCCCGGTTTCCGGCAGGGTGGATGTACACGATATACATGCTACCATTCTGAACCAGTTGGGCTTTGATCATGAAAAGCTGTTGTACCACTTCCAGGGAAGACCCTTCAGGCTTACGGATGTGGGCGGACGCGTAATACACGAAATTGTTGCATGATCTTACAGTCCGTCTCTATGTATTTATTGCAAATTGCAGAATTCAGCGGCCGCTTACACCCCCTTTTGGTTCACCTGCCCATTGGTATCCTTTTGCTGGGGATACTGTTGCATTGGCTGAGTCTCAGACCTGCCTGCAGCAACCTGCTGCCGGCAGTAAAGATCACTTTGCTGCTGGGCGCCGTCGGTGCGCTTCTCTCATGCATCAGTGGCTGGCTGCTGGCAGCCGGCGGTGATTATGAAGGGGCTGCGCTTGAGCGGCACCGTTGGATGGGGGTCTCGGTGGCCGTGGCTTCCTTCGGGTATTATTTTCTTTTTATAACACCATCCGGCTTCAAAGGGCTTTTTTCCGGAAAGCTGGCGCTCTCGTTGATCTTAGCGGTGCTTCTCTCGCTGACGGGACACCTGGGCGGCACCCTGACGCATGGTGAAGAATACCTTGCAATGGCATGGAATGCGAACGAAACCCGGAAACCGGAGAAGAAGCTCATTACCGATGTACAGCAGGCGATGGTGTACGAGGATATCATAGCGCCTGTGCTGGCGCAAAAATGCTATAGCTGTCATGGGTCCTCCAAACAAAGGGGCAAGCTGCGGCTTGACGCTTATAACATGATAGTAAAAGGGGGTGAAGAAGGAAATACGCTCGTAGCAGGTAACGCGGAAGCCAGTAATTTGTTCGCACGCCTGGTGCTGGATGCGGCTGATAAGAAGCGTATGCCTCCTAAAGGGAAAACCCAGCTTACCGAAAATGAAATAACATTGATCCATTGGTGGATACAATCCGGTGCAGTATCCGGTAAGCAGGTAAACAGCCTGGAGCAGCCGGAAGAAATAATACCTGTCCTGACAGCGCTGGAGAGTAAAGGAGAGGCCGTCCCTGCCGTCACAGATATCCCGGAAGATCCTGTGGAAAAAGCGCCTGAAGAAGCCATCGACCGCTTAAAAGCAACCGGTGCAAATGTTATTCCCGTGTCGGGGTCCAGTAATTATCTTTCTGTGAACTTTTTGAGCCTTCGCTCCGTAACGGATAAAGAAATGGCACTGCTGGAGCCGCTTGCCCGTCATATTGTATGGTTGAAAGCTGGCGGAACATCCATCACGGATGAAGCCTTATCCGTCATCGGGAAGCTGCCGGTCTTGATCCGGCTGAGCATTAATAATACACAGATCTCCGATAATGGACTGGCGTCACTACAGCAGTTACAACATCTGCGATATCTGAACCTGGTGGGTACGCCTGTCAGCGCAGCAGGTGTGCAGGCATTAAAAGGATTGTCCAGGCTGCAGTCAATGTACCTTTATAAGACCAATATCAGTTTTCCTGAAGAAATGAGCGGCCTGCAGGAAGCTTTTCCGGGAATACATATCGACTCAGGGGGATATATAGTGCCGGTATTGCCAACAGATACGATGATCGTTACCAGGGCCCGTTAACTCGTTTAGGATCCGGATCTGATGATAATATATCTTACCATCTGGTTAATATATGGCAATAGAAAAGCGTAAAATAAGCATTATTTGCGGGTTGGACCCGGCCAGGTCAATAAATTGAAAACCCGGACGATAGCTGTAACACTTTTAAATCTGTCTGCATCATGAAACGAACGACTGCAATATTCCTGTTCTTATTTCCAACGCTTTTCATGTATGCGCAAAAAATGCCTTTTGAAAGTGACCCGTTGACAGACCAGGGAGATATTTCCGCTAACATGGTGGAAGGTATCAACCGGTTTCTGCTAAAGGAAACAGATCGTTTACAGGCAGAGAGAAGCAGGCAGTGGAAAACGGACTTTAGTAATGCGGCTGCATTCAGGCAGTCAACGGCAGCGCAAAGACAGCTCCTGGCAAGCCGCCTGGGAATTGCCGGCGAAAGGGTATCTCCCGTGACGGAAGTGCTCACGGGTCCGGACCTGCAGCCATATGCAGCCACTTTTGACGGCGGCACCCTGTATGCCGTCCGCTGGAATGCCCTGGAAAGCCTGACGGCCGAAGGTATCCTGGTTAGACCAAAAGGAAAACCAGCAGCCCGGGTCGTGATGATCCCGGATGCCGATATGACGCCTGAAGTGCTGGCTGGTCTGGATCATCCCGGCAAGCCGGGTTTTGGCCGGGCGCTCAGTCTCGGAAAAGCGGGGATAGAGGTTTTAATTCCGGCGCTCATCAGTCGTGAAACAGATTTTTCCGGTAACCCCTCCCTGAAAAGACAGACGCAGCAACCGCACCGGGAGTGGATATACCGTCAGGCCTATACCATCGGGCGGCATGTAATAGGGTATGAGCTTCAGAAAATATTTGCCGCCCTTGACTGGTTTGAGACACAGGATGAGGGAGTACCGCTGGGTGTGGCAGGTTATGGAGAAGGGGGTTTGCTGGCATTATATGCAGCAGCTATAGACGACAGGGTCAGCACCGCCCTGGTCAGCGGATATTTTGACAAAAGGGAGTCGTTGTGGAAAGAACCCATTTACCGGAATGTTTTCGGGTTATTAAAAACCTTTGGCGATGCCGAGCTGGCCATGATGGTATGGCCGCGCAGCCTGGTAGTAGAAGCCGCCCCTGGTCCTGAGCTGGTACACAGCAACAGGGGCGCCACACCCGGTATCCTCAGCAATCCGCCCATAGCAAATGTGCGGCAGGAATTTGACCGCGCCGTTTCTTTGACCGGGGGAAAACAGCACCTGCACCTGGTGACTGACGGTAATCAACACACGAAAGATGTTTTTACAGACGCTGCGCTTAGGGCTTTTGTGCAGCCTTTACAAACACAAGGGCGTTTTACGCAACCGGTAGCCGGCGCGTCAAGATCCTGGCCGGATCATAAGCACCGCCAGGAGCGGCAGGTAAGGGAGATGACCACCAAAGTGCAGTTGGAACTTGCGGTTTGCGAAAGAACGCGTAATGAAAAAGTATGGAAGCCGCTGAGCGAAGGAGATAATATACAACAGGCGGCCAAACGGGAAGAGCTGAGAACGCAGTTTGGCGAAGTACTCGGCAGGCTGCCTGCACCAAAAGTTCCGTTCAATGCCAGGGCACGCGTGTATGAAGAATCAGATAAATGGACCAGCTACGAAGTGATGCTGGATGTATATACACCGGATGTATTTGCCTGGGGCATACTGGTAGTTCCCAAAAATATACCGGCGGGACAAAAACGGCCGGTGATCGTATGCCAGCACGGTCTGGAAGGGTTGCCGGGTGATGTGGTAACAACAGACTCCACACACAAAAACTATCACTATTATAAAGGATATGCCACCCATCTCGCTGAAAAAGGCTATATCACTTTTGCGCCGCACAATCCTTACCGGGGAGAAGATAAGTTCCGGGTCATCCAGCGAAAGGCCAATCCGCTCGGGCTTACCTTGTTTTCCGTCATTGTCGGTCAGCACGAAAGAATTGTAGAATGGCTGCAGCAGCTTGATTTCGTTGATCCCGGCCAGGTAGCCATGTACGGGCTTTCCTATGGCGGCAAAACGGCTATGCGGGTGCCAGCCCTTGTGAAAGGGTATGCGTTGTCTGTTTGTTCGGCAGATTTTAACGAGTGGGTACGAAAAGTATCTTCTTCCGGGCATAACTTCGGGTATGTATATACGGGAGAATATGATATGCCGGAATGGGACCTGGGGCATACCTTTAACTACGCGGAAATGGCGGCATTGATAGCGCCACGGCCCTTTATGGTAGAGCGCGGACATTTTGATGGCGTCGGCACCGATGAATGGGTAAATTACGAATATGCCAAAGTAAGGCGCTATTACAACCTGCTGGGTCTTAGTGACGCCATAGCCATAGAACACTTTCCCGGTCCGCACAGCATCAACGGGAAAGGTACATTTGAATTCCTGGACAAACACCTGAAACTTAATAAATAGGCGATCCATGAAAGCCAGGATATGTATCATAGGGAACGGCGCTTTTGCCAATAAAGTTCACCTGCCATCACTGGCTTCATTTGATGATGTGGAGATAGTTGGACTTTTTGCATATAATGAAGAGCGGTTACGACAGACGGCTGCTACGTACGGAATGAGAGAAGAACAGCTTTTCCCGATGTCTTCCGCAACAGATTACCGGCAGCACCTGCTGCGGATCCGGCCGGATGGTGTGTATGTCATCGGGCAGCCGGAGCATATGCTGGATATATGGTACTGGTGTCTGCAGCAGGGATTCCACCTGTATATAGAAAAGCCCATGGGGCTTACCTGGCACCAGGCCGGTATGCTGGCATACCTTGCGGAAAAGCATAACTGTATTACCCAGGTATCCCTGCAAAGACGCTCCAGCCCCCTTCTCCGGCACCTGCATGCAAAATGCCTGGAGCGGGGTCCCGTAACGCATGCTGTAGTCAGCTTCAACAAATTTGATATGCATCCCATGGTAAACGCGAGGGACAGGATGCTGGACGACTTTATTCACTGCGTGGATACCGCCCGGTGGTTGTGCGGCGGCGAGGTGGTAAAAATAGCATCAACATGCCGTCGTGTACTTACGCCTGATCTCAACTGGATAGGCGCCACCCTGCATTTTGACAACGGCGCTACCTGCTATACGATGGGCAACTGGAGTGCAGGCAGGCGGATATTTAAAGTGGAAATACATGGCCCGGGTATCTCCGCCGAAGTGGAGCCGGAGAAAGAAGGATTTTTGTATGCGGATGGAGACTATGCCGGACAGCGTTACGACGCAAAGGAGATAGCAGGCAGCACGGAATTATATATATACGGCGGCTTTCGGGAAAAGAACCGGGAATTTATAGCCTCCATCCGGTCCGGTACCGAAAAAACTTCTTCTCCTTTCAGAGATGTATTACAAACCATGAAAGTATGTGAAAGCATACTGGCACAAACGATACTATCCCAACATGAGTGACAATCCCCTGACCAACAAGGCCTCCCGTATGCGTTGGGTAATGCTGACGTTTGCCTTTTTTGCCACGGTATTGAATTACGTGGACCGGCTGGCATTCAACTACCTGAGCGCTGACGGAGAATTGAGGGAATTGATCCCCAATGACGCGTTCGGCTATATAGCCACTGCTTTTTTTGTTGCCTATATGGCGTCCAATCTCGTATCCGGGTTTGTGATTGACAGGTTGGGTACCCGGCTGGGATATTCGATCTGTATGGCATTCTGGACAACGGCTTCTTTGCTGCACGCGTTTGCGAGACTGCCTTTTCATTTTGGCATAGCCCGCTTTCTGTTAGGTATAGGCGAAGCAGGTAACTGGCCGGCAGCCATTAAGCTTACCAGCGAATGGTTTACGCCTGAGGAGCGTTCAACCGCTACGGGTATATTCAACAGCGGCTCGGCAGTGGGCGCCATTGTAGCGCCTCCTTTGATCGCCTGGCTGGGGATCAACTATGGCTGGCAGGCAACGTTCATCATTATCAGCAGCGTAGGCTACCTGTGGCTGGTGGCGTTTTGGTTTACCTATTATACGCCGGCGCGTATGGAGAAAGCTGCCAGGGCCCGCACCATCCCGTTCCCGAAGCTCGTCAGGACCCGGTTCGTTGCCTGGCTCACTTTTTCCAAAGTATTCATGGATCCTGTCTGGTATTTCATCACCTTCTGGATAGGGCGCTACCTGGTGGACGTGCATGGCTGGGGCATTGAAAAGATAGGGTGGTTCGCCATGTTCCCGTTTATTGTGGCCGACATCGGTAATATACTCGGCGGACTTTTTACGCAGTTCATTATCCGGAAAGGCGTACCGGTATCAAGGGCAAGGAAGATAGCGGTGGGCATTTTCGGATCGTTGCTGGCACTTTCTTTGATCCTGGGACCTTTTATTATCACCAGTCCAACCACCGCCCTGGTGGTGCTGAGCCTGGCAGGATTCGGCTATGCGGCCTACACCTCCAATACCATGGCGTTCCCGGCAGATGTAGTGCCCCTGAGCGCCACGGCATCTGTGTGGGGTGTAGCGAGCGTGGGGGCCGGCCTGGGCGGGGCGGTATTCCAGGCCTTGTCAGGTACAACCATTGAAAAGTTTTCAAAAATCTATGACTATACGTTTGCCTATCACACGGTATTTGTAGGGTATGGTATCCTGGCACTGATCGCTGTAATTGTGGTTGTATTTTTCCTGGGACCGCTGGAGAAAAATCAAAAACTGGAAGCTTTTGTAAATGAGTCAGCATCGCCATAATCCGGAGACGAATTGATATAAAATAATTGTTTATAAAAATTACCTTTTTTGTTAAGCATTTTAGCATGGCAACTGCCCGTTAAGGGATATTATAGTAACTTGCAGATAAGGCCCCGGCCAGCGTAGAAAGCCACTTCGAATGTATGCCATGAAAAAGATATTGTTACTGATCTCCCTGAGCATCCCTGTATTTGTAGCGTTGATACAGTCCTGTAATAGTGAAGGGTCCGGGGATACGACCATGTCCGGGCAGATCAGCTATAACTTCGACATCCGTCCGATCCTGTCTGATAAATGTTTTGCCTGTCACGGACCTGACGCCAACAAGCAGGAAGGGGGATTACGGTTGGATATAGCCGAAAATGCTTACGAGGCGCTCAGGGATAACCCTGATATGCACGCCATCGTTCCCGGTAGGCCGGAGCTATCGGTTGCCTATACCCGCCTGGTTACAGGCGACCCCACTTTGATCATGCCGCCGTTGTCTTCTAATCTTACCCTCACGGAGCATGAAATAAACCTTATAAAAAAATGGATAGAGCAGGGTGCAAAGTATGAGCGGCACTGGGCATTTACGCCCCCGGTTAAAAGTTCTCTGCCCAAAGTAAAAAATGAAGACTGGGCCAATAACGAAATAGATTACTTCATCCTGCAAAAGCTCGGACAGGCGAAGCTGAAACCGAATGAAGAAGCAGACAAGGAACGCCTGTTGAAGCGTATCTGCCTGGATATTACAGGGCTGCCCCCTACCCTGGAAATGATGGACCGTTTTTTGGCGGATAACAGCGAAAATGCTTACGAAAAAATAGTAGACGAGCTGTTGCAGCAACCTGCTTATGGAGAAAAAATGGCGATCTACTGGCTGGATCTGGCCCGTTATGCAGATTCTCACGGCTACCAGGATGATAATTATCGCAGTCAATGGCCCTGGCGTGACTGGGTGATACATGCTTTCAACAGGAATATGTCCTACGACCAGTTTGTAACCTGGCAACTGGCAGGCGATCTGCTACCCGAGGCCAATAAGGAGCAACTGCTGGCTACCAGCTTTAACCGGAACCATAAAATAACAGAAGAAGGCGGCATCATACAGGAAGAATACCGGGTGGAATACGTGGCAGACCGTACCAATACTTTCGGGAAAGCCTTTCTCGGTATTTCGTTTGAGTGTGCCCGTTGTCATGACCACAAATACGATCCCCTGTCCCAGAAGGAATATTTCCGGATGTTCTCTTTTTTCAACAATATTGAGGAAAACGGTATTGAGGGCGGCACACATAATGTGCAGTCATTCGCCAAAAACCCGCAAATGGAGATCACCAATGAAGATGTGAAGGGTATACTGAGCTTTGTTCAGAAGGCAGATACCAATACCCTGAAAATATCCATCATGGGAGAGCTGAAGGATTCCGTGAGAAAGGCGTATGTGCTGGACCGTGGCTCTTACGACGCACGGACAGAAGAAGTAACACCGGGAACACCGGAGTCGATCATGAGCTTTACTGCTGATTATCCCTCCAACCGGGTGGGGCTGACCCAATGGTTGTTCGATACAAAGAACCCGTTGACAGCAAGGATATTTGTCAACCACATGTGGCAGGAATTTTTCGGAAAAGGAATTGTAAGCACTACGGCTGATTTCGGTATGCAGGGCTCTTTACCTACGCATCCTGAACTGCTGGACTGGTTGGCAGTTGACTTCATGGAAAACGGTTGGGATATCAAAAGGCTGATCAAACAAATAGTAATGTCGGCAACTTACCGGCAATCATCTGTGATATCAAGAGAAAAGCTGGAACGGGATCCGGATAATAACCTGCTGGCAAGAGCCGCCCGCGATCGCGTGAAGGCCGAACTGGTGCGGGATATCGTGCTGTCGAGCAGCGGTCTGTTGGTAAAGAAAATAGGCGGTCCCAGTGTGAAGCATTACCAGCCGAAGGGACTGTGGGAGACGGCCACTTCCGGAAGAGGCATTCTGGCAACCTACATCCAGGACAGGGGTGAAAGCCTGTACCGGAGAGGGCTGTACACCCTGGTAAAAAGAACGGTATTACCTCCGCAAATGAGCATTTTTGATGCCAGCAAGCGCGAAGTATGTGAAACCGGCCGCCTGACCACTAATACGCCCCTGCAGGCGCTGGTGATGATGAATGACCCTACGGTGCTGGAAGCCGCCAGGGTGCTGGCTACCCGTTTGCAGTCGGAGGGATCGCCTACAGAGGATAAGATCAGGAAAGCGTTCCGGCTGATCGTTTGCAGAAACCCGGGGGTGGAAGAAATGAAGATACTGACCAACCTGTATGAAGAGCAAACCAGAGAGATAGACCTGCAGAAGGCAACAGAAATGCTGTCCGTAGGCGAATATCCGCAGGAAAAAAATATTGATAAAAAATTAGCTGCCTCGCTGATGCAGGTGATCTCAACCATATACAATATGGAAGAAGCTATTTCCAGGTCATAAATTGCCTGATGCCCTCAAAAAAGAGTATTATGAATAAGAACCTGATGGAGTATAACCTCAACCTGAACCGGCGGAGGTTTTTGTCGAAGCTGAGCCTGGGACTGGGAAGTGTGGCGCTCGGCTCACTGATGATCCCTGACCTTTTCCGCAGAAGCGGTGAAGAAGCAGAAGCATTTGTGCCGGGTGTTCCGCATTTTGCGCCCAAAGCAAAAAGAGTGATCTATCTATCGCAGAACGGAGCCCCTTCCCAACTGGAGTCTTTTGACTACAAGCCCAAATTAAGGGAAATGATGGGCATGGAGCTACCCGAATCCATTCGCAGAGGCCAACGCCTGACCGGGATGACCTCCGGTCAGTCTTCTTTTCCTTTGGTAGGATCTTATTACGATTTTCACCAGTACGGGGAATCACGGGCATGGGTAAGCGACCTGTTTCCGCATACATCCAAAATAGTGGATGATATCTGCATCATCCGCTCCATGTATACGGAGGCCATTAACCACGACCCCGCCCTGACATTCTTCCAGACAGGGGCACAGCAGGGCAACCTGCCGAGCATGGGCGCCTGGCTGAGCTACGGGCTGGGCAGCGAAAACAATAACCTCCCGGCATTTACCGTATTACTCTCAAGGGGTAAGGGCGACGCCCAGGGCGTTTACAGCAAGCTGTGGAGCAACGGGTTCCTGGACTCTATTCACCAGGGGATACAGTTCAGCGACAGCGATGATCCTGTATTGTACCTGAAAGATCCCAAAGGAATGGACAGGCAGAACCGCCGGAAGATACTGGACCACCTCGGTCAGCTGAACGATATTACCTACAGGGAATTTGGCGACCCGGAAATTGCAACCAAGGTACAACAATACGAAATGGCTTACCGGATGCAGACGGCGGTGCCTGAAATTATGGACCTGTCCAAAGAACCGGATTCCATCATCAAATTATATGGAGCGGATTGTCTGATCCCGGGCACCTATGCCGCGAATTGCCTGCTGGCGAGAAAGCTTTCGGAGAGTGGTGTCCGTTTTGTGCAATTATATCACCAGGGTTGGGATCAGCACAGCAACCTGCCCAATGAAATGGCCGGACAGGCGATGGATACGGACCAGGCTTCCGCTGCCCTGATCACTGATCTGAAACAAAGAGGTTTGCTGGATGAAACGCTGGTGATCTGGGGTGGAGAATTCGGACGTACCAACTATTCGCAGGGAAGATTACAGCATGATAATTATGGAAGAGATCATCACCCGCGCTGCTTTTCTATCTGGATGACCGGTGGAGGCATCAAAACCGGGATGGTGTACGGTGAAACAGATGAGTTTGGTTATAACATTGTCAAAAACCCGGTGCATGTACACGACTTCCATGCGACCATGCTGCACCTGCTGGGGCTTGATCATGAAAGACTGACATATAAACACCTGGGACGTCGTTATCGTTTGACAGATGTGGCCGGTACCGTTGTAAAAGACCTGATAGCGTAAGTCTTTTACAATCTTCAGATTCACACAAATAATATGCTTCCGTGAACCTTAAAAAGCTGGCTGAAAACTTACTGTTTGCCCTGAACATCTATATCGCTTTCATAGCGGTATTCAACAATAGCCTGTATGTACCCGGGTGGCTGCTCCCTTTGGGAAGGCTGCATCCGGTGGTGCTGCATTTCCCGATCGTCCTGCTGATCCTCACACTGGTGGCTGTTTTTCTAAGATTCAGGAACGAGCAACAGCAGCAGGTGCATCACCAGTTAACCGGTCATTTATTGCTGCTGGCCTCTCTTTTTTCGGCCATCACTGTTATAACCGGCCTGTTTTTATCAAGGGAAGACGGCTATGAGGGAGAAACGCTGAACCTGCATATGTGGACGGGTATAGCCATTGTGTTCGTTTCTTCATTCATATACTGGTTACGCAACAGCTTATGGAAAAACGTGCGGCTCTATAAGATCATCTCTATACTGTCCATTTTCCTGGTGGCCGCCACCGGACACTTTGGCGCTACGCTCACCCATGGAGAAGGCTTTTTACTACCGGCTACAGGAGAGAAAAAGGAAATAGTAGCGCTGGAAGATGCGATTGTTTTTGATCATATCATATTGCCGGTGGTGCAGGCCAAATGCGCTTCCTGCCACAACCCCGGAAAAGCGAAAGGCAGCCTGGTACTGCGTGATTCAGTCTCCTTTATGAAAGGGGGAAAAACAGGCCCGCTGTTCGTAGCGGGTCAGCCGGAGATCAGCCTGCTGCTGGAACGTATTCATTTGCCGGAAGATGATGAAAAACGCATGCCCCCGCCCGGCAAGCCGCAACTGACACCGGAGGAAATAGCATTACTGGAATTATGGGTGCAGGGCGGGGCGGATTTTTCAACCAAACTCATCGCACTGGCGCCCGGTGATTCGCTCAGGGAACTGGCATCCGCCTTCCTGGATACGCAGGAGTTATTTGATTTTGCACCTGCAAAAAAAGAGCTGGTTGCGCAACTGAATAGCAATGACCGGCTTGTGAGCACGCTGGCAAGAGAATCCCCTGCATTGGCGGTAAAAATGTATAACAGCGCCACCTGGACGGTTAAGAAGCTGGAAGAGATGCTGCCGGTAAAAACGCAGGTGGTTTCGCTGGATATGAATAAGCTGCCGGTGAAAGATGAGGACCTTACAATAGTGTCCCAGTTTCAGAACCTGCGCCGCCTGAATCTCAACTTTACGGATATAACCGGGCCCGGGTTAAAAGAGCTGGCCAATCTGCCGCATTTGAGAAACCTGTATGTATCCGGCACAAAAGCCGACTACAACAGCCTCAAAGAGTTGCAGGCAATGGAAAAGCTGCAACAGGTGGCGGTCTGGAATAACCCTCTTAACGAAGCCGACATTGAGGCGCTGAAAAAAGAGAACCCGGGTGTAACTTTTATCACCGGCTACCAGGACGACGGTATTCCATCAAAGCTGATACCACCCCGCCTGTCGGACAATTCGGTGGTGTTCAAAGATACCCTGGCTTTACCCCTGGAGCACCCGATCTATGGTGTGGATATCCGCTATACCACCGATGGAACAGTGCCCGATAGTGTACAGTCGCCTTTGATGCAAACAGGTGCATTCATTACGGAGAACAGCACTGTAAAGGCAAAAGCCTTCAAAGAGGGTTGGCTCAGCAGTGATGTTGCCGAGTTTACCTTTTTCAGGAATGCGTTTAAGCCGGATAGCATGTATTATATGGCAGAACCGTTTGAAAATTACAGGGGCGATGGTGTATATACTTTTTTTGACGGGGAGCTGGGAGGAATGAATATATACCGGTACACCAAAAACAAATGGGTAGGGTTCAGAAATGGTAACCTTGAGCTGATGTGCTTATATCAGCAGTCTGCCACTGTTCAGTCCGTCGGGCTGCATGCCTATATATCAGCAAGGGACCAGGCTTTTCCGCCGGAATTAATTGAAATATGGGGTGGCACGGACAAGGATAACCTGAAGCTGCTGTCTTCTGTGAAACCGCCCATGCCGGGAGAAAAAGACGAAAGAGAAGCACGAACGATCAGTATCAACTTTTCACCCGCAACGATCACCTGTCTGAAGATAGTGGCGAAACCCCTGGCGAAGCAGCCATCATGGTCACGTGCAAAAGGAGAGCCGGCGATGCTGCTGATAGATGAGATACTGGTGAACTGAGAAGAAAGCCTGTTTGCTTTATCATATAATAATGCCGGATATCCTTATTTTTTGTATCTTGATCGTGTAAGCCGCTTTCGAAATTGTAATATATACGAATGAAGCAAAAACAAGTAGTACAGACGGTATTCAGTACCCGCAGCATCTTAACTGTTTTAATCTTTGCCTGCTTTTCAGCAAATGTATTTGCACAGGAAGGTCCCGCACATACGGTATCTTTGTTTGATGGAAAATCACTTGCCGGTTGGAGAACCATTGTACCTGCAGACCAGGCCTTGTGGAAAGTGGTGGACGGAAAAATTACCGGCGGCAACGGTACGGATAAAGTAAAAAGTAATTCTTATCTCTGTACGGAAAAGGAGTTTGAGAATTTTGAGCTCCGGTTCCTGTTTCGCCTGTCGGGCGACCCTTCCACCGGTATGATCAACAGCGGCGTACAATATCGTTCAACCATAAAGGATGGCGATATAATAGGTTACCAGGCAGATATCGGCAACGGGTATTGGGGAGATATATACGATGAGCACAGGCGGGGGCAATTGATTGCCGGCGATCTTTCTGTATTGACGAAGCTGCTGAAAGAAGATGGCTGGAACAGCTATATTGTACGGGTGACCGGCAACCGTCATGAGCTGTATATCAACGGAGTGAAAACCGCCGATTATATAGAGAAGGATGCCAATGTACCCTCCAAAGGTATTATCGGCTTCCAGCTCCACTCCGGCGGTGCTGCAAAAATTGAGGTCAGCGATATCACCATCACCGAGTACTAATTGCTTCAAAATATATGAAACCCTCAACGCTCATTGTTTCAATGGCACTGGCCATTGCATCCTGTACCCAGGGAGAAAGAAAACCAACGGTTAACTGGGAAACAGCAGACAACAGAACACCTGAAGAAGAGTTGTCCGGCTTTACGGTGCCGGAAGGATTTATCATTGAACTTATTGCCAGCGAAGAAGATGGCATTATCAATCCCATAGATATTACGTTTGACGATGCCGGCAGGCTATGGACACAAACCGCTGTCATGTACCCGCTGGACCCTGTTGCGGATATTCAATGGAATGATCTGCTGGAGCTGATGAACGATGCGGAAAAGCAACGATCGCATCCCAACTTCAAACGGGCCCTAGACCTTTATAAAGGGATCACCAAAGGAGAAGATAAAATACTGGTGCTGTCGGATCTTTATGACTATAAAAAGCCCGCTGCAACAACTACCGTGTGGGCTGACGGACTTACCATCCCCATGAGCATATTGCCGTATAAGAACGGAGCCTATGTGGCGCAGGGTTCGGAGCTGTTTTTTTTAAAAGATGCCGATGGTGACGGAAAGGCGGATCAGAGAGACAGTCTTTTTACGGGATTCGGATTTACCGACACCCATACCATGGCGCACTCCCTGGTAAGGGGACCGGGCGGCTGGATCTATTTCAGCCATGGCGCACTGAACAAGGGAGAAGTACGGTCTTATGTGAATAAAGACCTGAAGCTGCGGATGGACTACAGCAAGATAGCCCGCTTTACCGGCGACGGTCAAAAAATGGAGATCGTTACGGCCGGTCTGAACAATATCTGGGGCTTTCAGTTGCGTGGCAACGGGCAGTGGTATATGACGGAAGCGAACGACCTTGGTTTCAGCGTGGTACCGATGGAACCCGGATCCGCCCTGAGGGGCATTGGCAACGAGCGGTTTGCCACGTATCAACCCTGGATGCCCGAGTTGTTTGATTTTCGGGTAGGCGGTACCGGTATTTCCGGGCTGGCATTTGCCGATGATGCATCCGGGTCTTTTCCTGACGAGTGGAAGGACGTGGCTTTTCTTGCCAATCCTATTACCAGCACCATTAACGCGGTAAAAGTAAAACGTAATCCGGACGGCACGGTGTCCGGTGAGCACCTGCCCGACTTCCTGACCTCGAAGGATAAATTCTTCCGGCCGGTGAACATCGAGTTTGGCCCGGACGGCAGCTTATACATCGCGGACTGGTATAATAAGATCATCTCGCATAATGAAGTGCCGACCTCGCACCCGGAGCGGGACAAGACCCGCGGCCGTATCTGGCGCATCCGGCACAAATCGCAACAACCGAAAA
This sequence comes from Chitinophagaceae bacterium, assembly GCA_037190885.1. Classification (GTDB taxonomy): domain Bacteria; phylum Bacteroidota; class Bacteroidia; order Chitinophagales; family Chitinophagaceae; genus Agriterribacter. The sequence goes on along the minus strand of JBBCJQ010000016.1, from coordinate 50,257 downwards.
CCATCACAGATTATTATACGCTTCCTGGCAGTCAGTTGGCGGAACATATCCAATCGCCCTCCTTATGGGCCCGGCGGGCAGCGCTGAACCAGGTGCTGGATCGGCCGGCAACGGAAACACAAAGTCTTATTCCGGCCCTGAAGGTAATAGCCGGGGATGACGGGCAAAATGGATCCGTTCGCATACATGCGTTGTGGGCACTGGAGGGATTGGGACACTATGACCCGGAACTGATGAACAACCTCCTCTCACAGGCAGGCGCAGACGACCTGAGAAGGGAAGCAGCCCGCAGCCTGGTGAATTTTGATCTTCCGCCTCATGAGCTGGCTGCTGCCATATCGCCTTTGATAGATGATGCCAATGCCATGGTCCGGTCGCAGGCTTTGCGGACATTGGGAGCGGCCGGACATGCAGATGCCGCCACCATCGCCCTGTTGATAAACGCCTGTAAGCCGGAACTGTCCGGGAATACAATGGGTGGAAGATTTGAAAGAAAGTTTGAAAGATACCTGGCTTTACGGACGCTGGAGCAGCACCCGGATGCTTTACTGTCCTACCTGAACACTCATAAAAATATCCCGGCTGAGCACCTGCGATGGGCTGCGATGGCATTACCGAAAGGACAAAGGGAAAGCTGGTTCTTACAAGCCTGGCAGCAGGCGCCTCCCGCAGATATGAAGGAAACGGAATGGATCATGGTTGCCGGCATGCTGAGCCATCCGGGTATACTGGCTGTCGTAAAACCTGTACTGGAAAACCCCGCTTATAGCAAACAATATATCATTACTGCATTGCAAAATATGGAGAGCATGCAATCGCCTGCCATACCGGCGCTGCTGCAACCTGCCGCATTCAGCCTGCTGCAGAGCAGTGATGTGGCCGACAAAAACCTGGCACTGGATGCAGCCGCGAAGCTAAAAATAAAGCTGCCGGTCAAAGCAGTTGCCGCCCTGATAGACGGTCAATCTGCCGACCATACGGTAAACCTTGCTTTACGGGTACTGGAACAGGATATACGGGCCAATAAGCAGGCGCTTATACAGGCGGCAAAAAACGAGAATATCCATTTCAATGCCAGGGTATACGCTGCACGAAGCGTTTTGAACACAGACCCGGTATCGGCTGCAGCCATTGTAAAAGAGCTGCTGTCACGGGCAGGTGAGGAAGAGAAAAGAAATCTGGTATCCGAGCTCTCCGGTTCTGTACCGGGAACCAAACTGTTGAAAGCGCTGTATGCGGAGCAGCAGATCGGTGTGGCGTCTTTCAGTATTTCTGCCGCCGAGCGGGTACGGAATGCTGATGAAAAAGATCCGCAGGGCATAGCTATCCTGGAAGCAGTACACCAAAAGAGAGCCGACGAAGAAAAAGCATTTAAGGAACGGCTGGAGAAATACATGGCAATAGCAGAAAAGAGATCCGGCGATCCGGAAAAAGGAAAAACGATCTTTCAGAGTACCTGCCTGATATGTCACAAAGTAGGAAACAATGGCCAGGATATTGCGCCGGCGCTGGATGGTTCCGGCAACAGGGATGATGAAGCCCTGCTGACGGCCATTCTTGATCCCGATGCGGCGGTGGAAGGCGGCTACGAGCTGTTCCGGGTGATCAAAAAAGACAACAGCACCCTGGAAGGGTATCTATACCAAAGAGCGGATAACGGCATTACGATCGCAGTGATGGGGGGTAATAAAATATTCATTCCCGAAGCGGACATAAAACGCACGCAGGCGCTGGGCGGCCGTTCCTTTATGCCCAGGGGCCTTATAGACCGGTATTCCGATGAAGAGGTAGCGAATTTACTGGCGTATATCAGGATGTTGAAATAGAGAGAGTGTATAGGGTTCAACAACAACTGTAATAGCAACCGTTTTCACTCATAAAGCGATGCACCCTTTTAAAAGTAGTTTAAAGGAAACAGGGACTGTGGCGGTGCAGATTAGTTTGAGAGTCATCAATTTTTAATAATATGGAATTGCCTGTTGTTCCTTTGGATCTTTTTTAAATGGGTTGTAAAATCAATTTTTCCGTTTTTTTCCACAGTGATGCTTTTAAACTCCACTTTAGGTAGATTATTAAGATTTCCTGTTATTTTAATAATTCCTTCATTTCTGAAATTACTCCATTTACTATTTTCTATTTTAATTTCTCCTGCTAAAGGTTTATCGTTTTTTCTAAATCCTGAGCCAAACCTCATTGCATAATTAGAGCCATCGTCAATATGATCTTTAATAGTTATAGAAACTTCTTTATTAAAATCAGAACTTCCTATTCTGGTTAAAACCAATAGAATGCCCTCATTTTGATTGTTAAAAGTTTTTATTTTTTTCAGGATAATATTCTCCAATATATCTGTACGATGATCTGGTTCTATGTCAATCCCTGATCCCGGACGAGTTCCATTGGTGTTTGATATTAGTAAATTATCGATAGTAATATTTTTTCCTGATATGATTGATATGCCATTTCTTCTGACATTGTCTATATGTCCATCCTTAACTATAATATTATTACTTTGCTTATCTTCTTGCGAAGAGATATATATTCCGTCTCCCCAGGTATTTTTAATGTCTATATTATAAATAGCAATATCTGAAGAGCCGTTAATAGAAATTCCCATTCCCCATTCCCCTTTTTCTCCTAAATGCATATCTCTTTCCCCAATCAATTTGGGGTTAAAAATATTTACATTGTTTATATCATTTAAATGAAAAAAACTGAATTTGGCTTTGCTTGACGGTTTCATAATAAGGCTCGAATGCTGCTGGAAATAAATATTCGAATTACTTTTTAATTTCAAACCGTTGTCATTTATCATGATCGGAAAATCAGAAAAAACAATGTGAGCATTTTCATCGATTGCCTTTTGGATATAATCAGTATAATCAACAGAACCGTCTTTTACAACTTCTTTGGGCAGATACTCTGATACATTTTTATACCCGTTAAGCTCTTTTTCTACAAATGCATATTTTTCATTTTTAACCGGTAAGTAAGCAAAATCATCTGATTGACCGACGCAGGAAAACGAACCCAAGGCAAAAATTATGTGTATTAATTTAAAAGTGCGATTTAGAATTTGCATAATTTAAAATTTTAAAATGTATTACAGCTATCAACTAATGGATTTTACGATAGTAGCTATCGTCATGCCGCTGCTGTGGATTTCAATATAGCACGCATCTGCTTGGCGGCTACCTGTTCCTTTGTTTCCATAACGCAAAGATTCATTTAACCAGAGCTTGGAGCAACACGGGGTTGGTCTGAGGGAGATTTTAAATTATATGTTAATATCAATAAAAAAAATAAAAAAGCAAAATAATCAACAAACCAGGATCGATGTAAAAATACTATTGCAAAATAGAAAAAGCCCAAAAACTGAACTGAAAGTACTTTTTTCCAATACATGGAGGCCATCAGCAAAAGGAAGAATATAACGCCTACATATCCATAGCGGACAACAAAACCTCTGTAATCAGAATTTCTAACGTTATTTGCCTCCAAAATGTCTCTTCCACCCCCCAATAAGATATTTCCCTGATGATAAAAGGAATTATAAAAATGAATAAAAGCGTTAGATGTTCTCTCCTCCAATGAACCGTCTGCTTTATCAAAGAAAAAACGTTCTAATATTTCCATTGGAATAAATGTTAATGAAAGTAAAGCAACCAATGAGATCAGAACCGCCAGGTATATCTTTTTCTCAAGAATTATATTCTTAATGAGAAGAACAAATAATAATATAAATGTTCCGAAGGACAATGTAAGCAAAGCGGTTAAAAGGATTACTTTTCCCTTAACTGTTTTTAAAATTCCATTGTAAGCAAAAAGGATCATAGTTAAAATTAAACCGAAATGTCCGGGTTCGGCAAATATTCCGTTTAGCCTGTACAAATCGATTCCAAAAAAGGAATAACCCTGACCACTTAATGTGACTGTGATAAAATAGGAGGTAAAATATCCCCCTATCTCCCTCGGTATAACTTTATTTGGCAGTGGAATCCCGATTGCATTCAGAACAAGGACAGCTAACGCACAAATGCATATATAATAAACAATATTTGAAAAATAGAAAAAAGTCTTTATTAACAGGTTCTTCTCTAACAATATAACCATTGAAAATAAAAAAAACCAAATGACAGAAGGAGAAAAACGGTCGTATCCCCTAAAAGGAATAGCTATGTATAAGAACAAAATAAAGCTGATGAAAAAAACGGTTAAATAAGTCCTTTTTAAAAAAGCTTTTCCCTCCACCAATTGTTTAAAAAATAATAATAAAAAAATCCCTGCAAATACAAAAATCAATAGGGCGTTAACACCTGAAAAAATAACGGGAGAACAAGATAGTATCGCTAAAAAAGCAATGGTAAAAGAAAGTATTTTTTCATCAGGGTTAAACTTTCGGATATATACTTCTGTACTATCATTTTTCATTATATAATTTTATCAGTTGTGACACCATAGATTGAATTGAAAAAGTAGTAATCACGTATTCTTGGGCTTGTTTTATTGTGCTTTCCAGATCTCCTTTTTTTAAGTCTGTAATTATGCTATTCAAATTTTGAATAGCCATTTTTTTATCCTTATGATTAAAATAATATTTATGGTACCCTTTATACCCAGATTCATAAAGCGGGGCAATATCTGAAGTACAAACAGGTAATTTTTTATACTGTGCCTCCATCAAAACATTTGCCAATCCCTCATTTACCGAAGGCAGGAAAAACAAATGAGATTTTTCAAAATATTTATTGATGTTCTTATCAAACCCTGCAAAAAAAACATAGTCAGAAAGACCGAATTGTTCTACCTTTTTTTTAATAGTATCTAACAGCGCTCCCGAGCCAACTAAAATAAGCTTAAAATTGTTTACTTTAGGATCTAATGAGTTAAAACATTCTATAAGAAAAGAATGATTTTTAGGCCCTCTGAAACTTCCTATATGCAGGATTACAAAGTCCTCTTTTTTAATAAAGCTATCTAAATCACCATTTCTATCTAAATCATTATCCAGTTCATTAAAATCAACCCCATTATATAACAATTTGAATTTAGAGCTTGACTTCCAGTTCGGGAAGTTTACATCTAAATTAGCCTTAGAATGACCTATTATTTTAGTCGCAAATTTTTTAGTAATCCACTTATGTAATTTCAAATGAAAGGCTAAAATCCTGTATAATACTTTATTTTTCTTAAAAGCATTAAAAGTTAAAGCATCCGTACTATGGAATGAAACATATATTTTGGTCTTTGTTAAACTTGCTGCTAAAACAAATCCTCCTGATGTAAAACCAAATCGACTGTGTATTACATCAAATTTATGCTTTACCAGTATAAAAAACAGTTGTATCATATCCAATGTTATCAATCCGGTCTTTTTTATATATAGGAATTTAACCCCCAATTCCTTAAAGTCTTTCTCTAATGCACCACCTGAATGAAAACATAAAATTGTCATCTCAATATTTTCTTCTTTCATGTTTTTCAGGCAGGAGAGTAATGTTTTTTCAACACCTCCCATATTTACGGAATTGAGTATAGTCAGAACCCTCATATCAAATAATATTCTTTTTATAAATGCTTTAAGCCTTACGCACCATCTGCATTAAGTGAGACCTGAACAAAACTAAATAAGCCCCCCCTAATAAAAAAGTGTAAATTCCTAAAATAAAGTACTCGTTCATTTTGTAATAACGTAATATAAATACTACGGCTACCAATATCAAACATAAAGCGATAGTCTTATAAGTTTGCCTAAAGATATCGCCAGTATTTATCCGGAAGTGCTTTTTTAAGACATATTGATGAATAAAAAAGCTAATTATGTTTGACACTAAAATACCCATTGCTGCTCCGATTATTCCATAAAAATAAACTCCTATAGACAAACAAGGTAAATAGATACCTAAGGATGTAATTCTCTGAATTTTAAATTCATATTTGGGGTTGCCAGTGCTCCTGAACAATAAATTATATCCTGTAGTAAGAACACTAACCATTACAGCTAAGGATAGTATTTGTAAAGGTAGAATTGTTTCATCCCATTTATCCCCAAAAAAAAGCGGAACAAGCTCTTTTGCAAAAAGAAATAAGGTCAACATAATGGGATATAATATGAGGGTATAATACCCGACCAGCTTCAAATAATATTTTCTCAATTTCTCAAAATCATCTTGTATGCTGCTGTAAAATGGGAACATCACCGTATCTAACATGCTTGTAACCTGACCGCTGACTAAATTGGTCATCATAAAAGCCAATGTATATGCACCCAAAGCTACAGATCCCGCCCATTTACCTATCAACAGATAGTCGGCATTTCCCACAAGGTTCATTATCACCTTTGAACCTGTAATAAAAATGCCAAAAGAAAGTATTTCTTTAAGGATCTTTTTATCCCATTGTCTGGAAGGTTTCCATCTCGTCGCTTTATAAAATAAAGGAACTGTTATTACATAGGCGATGACACTATTAGCTACCAAAGCCCACACTCCGAAGTCTAAAAAAGCCATACATATAGCAATCACCCCTGCTATGAAAGAAGAAGCATTACGTATGAACGCGATTCTTTTAAAATTAAGGTCTCTTCTAAGCTGTGAGAAATGAACGGTATTTAATGCATTTGTCAGTATAGATATACTTAAAACCGGCATTATGGTAGCTAAAACAGGCTGTTCATAAAAGTCAGCGGCAAGCGGGGCTACAATAAAAGATAATACCAAATACAGAAGTACCGACCAGCCAATATTCGTCCAAAAGACTGTATTCAGGTGTTTTTCTGTCAGGTCCTTTTTTTGTATAATGGCAGGTCCCATTCCTGCATCATTTAATACCTGTATAAAAGTTGTGAAAACAGTCGCCATTCCTATGACGCCAAAATCCTCCGGGAATAATAAACGGGCTAATATTAACTTAACTATGAAATCCAGGGCTCTTTTAACAACCACCTCAATCACACTCCACATCATTCCTGACTTAAGTTTGCTTGCCATATTTTTCATCTACAGTCTTGAATCACAATTAGTTAATATCTCTTTTTACATCCAAAGATCCAATACCTTTGTTCTTTTTGCTCGTGGCCTTTTTCCACATATGTGGATATCCGCTTTTTAAGCATAGGAAGCTACCGGACTATTGTTATTGGTCAGTTTGATGGTTGGAAAATCATTGCAGGCAACGTTAAAGGGCTTTCTGCCGCGCCGGTATTTTGTTATTCATCCAGCCTGGAGCCCAATAGAATTCGAAGATATGCACTTTTGCTGACCTGTACTGCAAATTTGACTTAACTCAATGTTTCACTCCACCAGCCGGGCCTATACCTGTCGGTTGCATCCTCACTGCGAAAATCTGAACTTTTTTCATCATGATAAATACCGCCCAATTTCCACCCTTTTTTCCTTTTATAAAACCATATCTCCAGGGCAACAGGTCAGCTATCGCCCGGAGCCGGCGCTACAGACCTGCGCCAGAAGGCGTAATAAAACGCACGCAAGTACTGGGCAGCCGTTCCTTTATGCCCAGGGGATTGACCGATCAGTATACAGACGAACAGGTGGCTGATCTGCTGGCGTATATCAGGACGTTGAAGTAGTTCGAAAATTCCGCAGTGTCTCTTGTGCGCGGCAGAAAGGAGACAGCCGGGTTCCACGGATCACCTTGAAATTTTCGTAATGACAAAGTTTTCATCACAACAAGGCCCGGCACCCTGTGAGGTGGCTTTAATGTCACCGCTGATGATCACCTGCAGGTCATGCTGTAAAAACTCCATCGGCAGGTTACAGGGAATGAGCCTGGTATCAATAGTGCCTTCTTCAACAAGATAAACAGGAGTGACGGTCGCCGTCACTTTTACGACTGCCGGTTTATTTACGATCTGCCGAACGGTAGGAGACCCGGGGAAGCACTCCCCGGTGTCGTTCTTCTTCCTGCAGGCACAAAACAGCACCAGGATAGTGAAAACCACCGGAAAGGGTAGATATCTTTGCATAAGCTTTTATAAAGTTGACAGTGTAAAATTCAGGAACGTTGCTTTCATATATTGAAGCTTTCTACCCTGGAAATTCTTTGTCTCTATCCGGACGATTAAAAACCGCCCCTGATTTAAATTTTAAACATATCAGGTAACCCGTAAAAGTACCAAGAATGGAGGCAACAATATCTTTGTAATCAAAAACATTATTTTTGAAAACACTCCCCTGAACCAATTCATAGCCAACAAGTCCTGCAACAGTAAGCATTGCGTGAGTTTTCAATGTAAGCTTTTGATATTGCGTAAAATAGAGGAACACAATAATCAGTCCTGCAAAGAAATTGGGTGAAGCATCTGCAATGCCATAATCATTAATCTGGTTTGCGTAAACATATTGCCTGTAAGTTGATTTAAGTACTATTGCAATAATGGAAAGCAGGATAATGATGATCCATATATATTTCGTTTCTGAAAGTGGTCTAAATCTCATTTTTTCTGTTAAGTTAGTACTCTTTAGTATTATCACTAAACTTTCTCTTATCGGTAATGAGCTGTATTTCAGCACCAGAACTCAATAGAAGAACAGAAGCTGAATTTCGTACTTCTGCAGATATTAAGCCGTTCAATCCGCCTATTGACGATACGATGTATGTAATGGTTCTCTTAAGAATAATATCTTTACTATCTCAGCTTATTTATTCAGTTTAGCTACTTGTATGGCTATATATTTTGGCAAATAATTAGGGGTACAGTTTTTTGTTACTACCTCGTCCCTGTAAAGTGCTGTTCGCTCTCCCAGGGCAATACACCTGGAGCGGTATTCAGACTGAAAGATCCCGATCTGCGCGGCAGTAAAATTCATAGCCCACTGAACTTCCGGCTCTTCTTTTTCTATGCGTGCTTCTATGGCTGACAGCAGTTGTTCAGTGTTTGGGGGAGGTGTTTGTCCTACCCACCGCAAACGACCCTGGTAATACCAATACACGCGCCGCTGAAGAACGGATGGGCTGTTTTCCCACGACTCCATCAGTGCGATCGTTTTTTTGTCTTTGGAAAGCTGGTTGGCCATCAGCCAGTCGATCAGTTGGTTTCTTTCTTCCTGCTTATGCCCGGTAATATTCTTATCCAGTTTGTCAATAAGTTCCCGGGAGAGGGATTTTTTGTCCATGATCAGGATAGCCAGTTGCCGGGCCAAATATTGTCCGGTTGACCAAAGTTCCATCGCTAATGCGTGGTCTTTTTTAATGTTATTTACAATTTTCCGCAGATCACCAAGTTTGGTGGACGGATCACTGATCTGATCAAGAATTTCTTTTGCTTTTGAAGAGGGTTCCATAGCTAAAAACTGATGATTTTGTTTCCCGGAATAAAGATCAGTTCAATATCCTGTCCTGTATACTCTGATAAGTTTGTTACGACCTCGTCTGCTATCCGCTTTGCTCTGCTATAACTTATTTCCTTATTAAAAGTCATTTGAATTCCCGGCTCTTCCCATGAGTACGAAAATTCATCATTGTCCACCTGAAAATAAGGCCAGCCATCTCTAACTGTCTTTGTCCACGGCAATGATCCCGGTGTCATTATCCTGTCAAAATCTTCTTCCTTTACCTCAATATCGCCCGGTGTGATCAGGAACTCAAAGTCGTTGCCGGTTAATTTACTCCTGTCAACAATAGCGTCTGGGGATTGGTCAGCGGGCTGCTTGTCTGTTGAAGTTTTGAATGGTTTATTTAAGAGGTTTCGAAGCATTCGGAATGGCAATTAACGATGGTGAACTCAAAAATATACGAATTTATTACCATTCCCGGCTATTGCATATCAAAATAGCGTTCCCGGCACAATTTTAATTATCTGTGTATAAGCGTTTTCAGTCGTTTCCACACGGATCAACCAGTACAGCTTCGTACCCAATCCTATACTTTGTTTTTTTATACCTGCAAAATCATCCCCTTCCGGTAATACCGGCCACACAAAAAAGCCACTAAAACATATGCTGTGGGTCTATGGGTAGTAACAGGCAATCAAAAAACGAGGATCAAAAAAGCATTTTCAAGATAAGCTATTTTTTATAATATTACTCTGCCACGTTTTCAAATAGCACATTTTCAAATTTTCAAATTCTCCTCTCTTGTCAATAAACAATAACCATCCGCTAATATTCCTGCCTCCCCATGTCGTCGATTTGGCTTATTTTCGGCGATAGCTAATAAACAGTATGAGCAGGTTGATCACATTATTCGGAGAGTACATGCTGCGGCTGACGCCGCCGCAGCAGCAAAAGATGATACAGGCGGATACACTGGAGATGCATTGGGCGGGATCGGAGGCCAATATAGCGGTCTCTTTGTCCATATTCGGCGATGCGGCGAAATACATTACCGCCCTCCCGGATAACGAGCTGTCCAGGGCGGGGATATCCGCTATGCGTAAGTATGGGGTGAACCCGGCGATCCACTACAAAGACGGGCGCGTGGGCACTTATTATTACGAGAGCGGACAGGGTGCCCGGCCGGGGAAGATCATTTATGACCGGCAATATTCTTCGCTTAGCCTGTTGCAACCGGGCGAGTTGGATTGGAATGCCTTGCTGGAAGGAGCCGACTGGTTTCACTGGAGCGGCATCACCCCGGCGCTGACCGAAAATTCGGCGCTGGTGTGTAAAGAAGCGCTGGAAGCGACTTCGGCAAAAGGACTTACTATTTCAGCCGACTTCAATTACCGCAGCACCCTTTGGAATTACGGCAAACATTGCAGTGAGATGATGCCGGAGCTGCTGCAATACTGCAACGTGCTGCTGGCGGATGTGGATACGGCCAAGTTATACTTCGGCATAGATCCCGACCCCGGTAACCTGGTGGGAGATACTTTCCGGCTGCTGAAGCTGGCCATGCCCAAGCTGGAGACCATTGCCATGACCATGCGGGTACAGGAGAGCGCCAGCTCTAACCAGTACACCGGCTACCTTTGGCATGACAATACGGTATATACTTCGCAGCCCTACCGTATCCAGCAGATTGCGGAGCGCATCGGCGCCGGCGATGCTTTTATGGCGGGACTGATCCACAAGCTGCATAGCGGACAACCTTTCCAGGATGCCATTGAGTTTGCTACCGCCTGCGGTGTGATCAAGCACAGCATCACGGGCGATTTCAATATTGCAACGAAAGAAGAAGTAGAAACCATGATGTTACAGAAAGGCAGTGGAAAAATAATCAGGTAATATAAAAATATTCAGCACCATGACTTCACAGGAAATTTCAGCACAGGTAAAACAAGCCGGCTTCATGCCGCTGTTCAGCAGTACAGACCTGACAGTATCCAAAAACGTATTAAAAGCCTCCTATGAAGGGGGCGTAAGGTTGTTTGAGTTCACCAACCGGAGCGCCAACTCTTTCGAAATATTCAAAGCGCTCAGGGCATACTGCGACAAAGAGATCCCCGAAATGGTATTGGGCATCGGCACCATCAAAAACCGGCAGCAGGCGCAGCAGTTCATTGATGCGGGTGCGGATTTTTTGATCAGTCCCCTGATACTGGAAGAGATACACGAAGTGGCTTCCAGACACCAAAAGCTGTGGATGCCCGGCTGTGCTACGCCCACAGAGATCGGCACCGCGGAAAACTGGGGCATAGAGATCGTAAAAATATTTCCCGCCAAACAACTGGGCGGACCGGCCTATATCAAAGCGGTGAAAGCTGTTTTCCCGAAAATGCAGTTCCTTACCACCGGAGGCGTGGAGCCCGGCGCGGATGACCTGAAAAAATGGTTTGATGCCGGAACAGCGGCAGTGGGTATCGGCTCCCAGTTATTTCCTTCCGACTGGCTCTCCAACGACCGGTTTGACCTGGTAACGGAGCAAATAAAAAATATTATCGGGTTTATAAATGACGCCCGCAAGGGATAAATTATTTGTAACGGGCACCGTCGAAATCCACCCCCTGGGCAAGTTTGCTGATGCTTAGAGGTTCTTGCCCCGCCAGGGGGGACATGTAGCAGTCGGCACAATGCAGTTTGGTAGAAAATGCCTATCGCCTACGGCGATACATTACGCATCCGTACAAACAGCGAGTTAATTGTCCCCCTTTGGAGGGGGCACCATGCTGCACCTTCATGAATTCTTTGAAGGGGGGAGGATGGAAGAATTCATCTTGGCGCAATGAGCATAGTTCTCACCGAAGCCAACTTCTCTCACAGCAGCTAAATACACCTCTTTGCAGGCTACTGCCAAATATGCGATAAATTGGCTATTTTCGGAACTACTGTTCATGCCATAAAGAATTTACATATGAAGCCTTTTTTAAGTGAAGATTTTCTTTTGCAGACCGGAACCGCGAAAGAGCTGTACCATGACTATGCAGTGGGTATGCCTATCATTGATTATCACAATCACCTTCCCCCGGACGAAATTGCGGACAATAAGCAGTTCAAAACCATTACGGAGATATGGCTGAAGGGTGATCACTACAAGTGGCGGGCCATGCGTACCAACGGGGTGGATGAAAATGATATCACCGGTACAGCGGATGACTATACAAAATTCAAAGTGTGGGCGGCAACCGTGCCATACACCATGCGCAACCCGCTCTATCACTGGACGCACCTGGAGCTGAAAAGGGCATTTGGCATAACGGAGCTGCTGAATGACGACAGTGCGGAGCGGATATACCAACAATGTAATGAAAAGCTACCGGAACTGACCACGCATGCACTGCTGAAAAACTTTAATGTAGAGATCGCCTGCACCACCGATGATCCGGCTGACAGTCTTGGGTATCATATCCGTATCAAAAAGGAGCACCCGCACCTGAAGGTCTTCCCTGCTTTTCGTCCGGATAAGTCCGTGGCGGTAGAAAACGTGGGCGCCTACAACGATTACCTGGCAAAGCTGGGCGCTGCGGCAGATGTGGAGATACATTCCTACCCCCGGCTGCTGGAAGCGCTCCGGAGAAGGTTTGATTTCTTTCATGCCAATGGCTGCCGCATTTCGGATCACGGATTGGAGACGATGTACGCCAACGATTTTACGGAGCAGGAACTGGATGATATCTTTAATAAGATCAGGGTGCGGAAAGAGCTGACGGAAGCAGAGATCCATACTTTCAAGTCGGGTACCCTGCATTTTATATGCGAGTGGTATGCCGAAAAAAAATGGACACAACAGTTCCATATAGGCGCCCTGCGCAACAACAACGAGCGATTGCTGCAAAAGCTGGGCGCCGATGCCGGCGTGGATTCCATCGGTGACTGGCAGGTGGCACAGGCAATGTCCAAATTCTTTAACAGGCTGGACAAGGAAGATAAGCTGGCAAAAACGATCATTTACAACAACAATCCTTCGCACAACGCGGTATATGCCACCATGATCGGCAATTTCCAGGGTGATGGCATTCCCGGGAAAATACAATTCGGCTCCGGCTGGTGGTTCCTTGACCAGAAAAACGGTATGGAAGAGCAGATGAATATCCTGAGCAATATGGGACTGCTGAGCCGGTTTGTGGGTATGATCACCGACTCCCGCAGCTTCCTGTCCTGGCCCCGTCATGAATATTTCAGGCGTATACTCTGCAACCTGATCGGCAATGATGTGGAGAACGGCGAACTGCCGAATGATACCAAATGGCTGGGCAAAATGGTGCAGGATATCTGCTATTACAATGCGAAGAACTATTTCGGACTGGAGTAGTTAATTTGAAAATGATGAGCAATGTGAAAGATTTCCAGCCTTCCGAAGGTTGGAAGCCTTTATTCAATTTTGGTAGAAATCCACTCTCCAAACGTTCGAAGGTAGATTTATACCTGTCTGCTGCAGGTACGATTCGACAAATCATTTGGGTTGGTTGACAGATATGGCGTCTCATCGAACAGAAAGGGTAAAAATGTAAATGAATTAAAACGATGAACAGAAAAACATTTTTAAAAAATACAGGACTGGCGGCTGTTTCGCTTGCTGTTGGTTGTCGCGCCGAAGCCGCCGCTCCGGCGGCTAAGAACAAATTACCCAAATGGAAGGGCTTTAACCTCCTGGATTATTTTACACCTGACCCGGCAAGCAATCATTATAATAAAACCACGGCAGAACAACTGAAATGGATGCGGGACTGGGGGTTTGATTTTGTGCGCCTGCCTATAGCCTATCCGTCTTACCTGGATATAGACAGAACCCGCAATATTACCCCCGAAGAGGTTTACCGGATCAGTAATAAAGAAACGGATACCATAGAGCAACTGGTGGCGCAGGCGCATACCTACGGGCTACACGTCAGCTTAAATCTTCACCGCGCCCCGGGCTATTGTATCAATGCCGGTTTTCATGAACCGTATAACCTGTGGAAAGATGCTGAAGCGCAGCAGGCATTTTATTATCACTGGAGCTTCTGGGCCAAACGTTTTAAAAACAAGTCACCGGACGCGATCAGCTTCGACCTGGTCAATGAGCCTGCCATGCGGGAAGACATGAACGACCAGCATTCAAGGTCGGGTCCTGTGCCGGGAGATGTATACCGGAAAGTGGCCAAGGAAGCTGCAGAAGCCATACGGAAAGAGAACCCCGGTCACCTGGTCATTGCCGATGGTAACCGTACAGGTGATACCCCTGTTTTTGAGATCGCGGACCTTAATATCGGTCAAAGCTGCCGGGGGTATTTTCCCGGCGCGATTTCCCATTACAAAGCGCCCTGGGCCAATAAAGATGTAAACAATCTGCCCGAGCCTAAATGGCCCGGCAAAGTGGGCGACAGGGACTTCAACAAGACAATGCTGGCAGATTATTACAAGCCCTGGATGGAGCTGATGGCAAAAGGAGTGGGGGTGCACTGCGGAGAATGCGGTTGCTGGAATAAAACGCCGCATGCCGTTTTCCTGGCCTGGTTTACGGATGTGCTGGATGTATTGAGGACCGGTGATATCGGCATTGCTCTCTGGAATTTCGTGGGTGATTTCGGTATATTGAACTCGGGCCGCGCAGATGTGGACTACGAAGACTGGTATGGCTATAAGCTGGACCGGAAGCTGCTTGACCTGGTGCGGAATCATTGAGGGCAGTATTTGCATACAGTCCAGGCGGATGCCACATCCCCTCGAATGTATCCGATCCTGTACCTTTTTTTCTTGTCATTCCAATCCCGCACCCTTTTTTGTCATTTCTCTCCCGCGTAGCGGGAGAGAAATCTACCCATTATCCACCTGCCTTCCATTCATCCTCCGGAGGAGGATGCATCGAAATGACGTTGGCCCCCGGGAGTGAGGTCATGTATCAAATAGCCGCCGGCCAATTCATTGAACAGTGCCAGTTCCTGCTCTATCCAGGCATTACCTTTTCCCATTTCCCCGGCCATGATAGCGGCAGTTACCGGTGCGGCATCTATGGCAGCCTGTGCATCCACGAACAGCAACCGCAGCCGCCTTGCCAGTACGTCTTCCACCGTCATTGCCATTTCGTTCCTTACCGCCCACAGCACCTGTGCTTTTGTGAACACATGATCAGGGTGGATCTTTTCAGACAGCTCCGGCTGCTCTTCCATCAGGGTTTTCAGCGCTTCGGCAGCCGTACCATAGGGAGATAAAAAGTCCGGCACATCGGAGGGTAAGCTACCGGCGCCGTATAGGGGCAGGGTTTCCGTTACACAGCTCTTTTTGGGTAATTTCCCGGCAAAGGCTGCATTGTCTATGGCATCCTTGCCCATTTTCCGGTAGGTGGTCCATTTACCGCCGGTAATAGTTACCAGCCTGCTTTTGGAAACCACGATGGTGTGATCCCGCGACAGCATGGCCGTATTTTTTTGTCCGGCTGCTTTTACCAGCGGCCGCAGTCCGGCAAAAACGGTCTTGATATCTTTTTCCGTAATGCCCGAATTGAGGTAGCGGTTGATATTCCTGAAAATAAAGGCA
The DNA here is from genome assembly GCA_037190885.1 of Chitinophagaceae bacterium. Taxonomy (GTDB): domain Bacteria; phylum Bacteroidota; class Bacteroidia; order Chitinophagales; family Chitinophagaceae; genus Agriterribacter. The sequence continues at coordinate 34,403 of JBBCJQ010000016.1, read as the reverse complement.
ATTTCCTGTTCCAGGGCTCGGGGTTCAAAGTCGATATGCTGTACAGCCGTATCGGTGGTGCCGATGATAATATACCGTTGCCAGGGAACGGCAAACAACACCCTGCCGTCATCTGTTTTGGGTATCATCAGCGCATGGGTACCCGGGAAAAATTTCTTATCTACCACCAGGTGTATACCCTGCGAAGGTGATACGATGGGAGGCTGGTTATCGTCATCCATCTGCAAAATATCGTCTACAAATACACCGGTTGCATTGACCACCACTTTGGCTTTGAGCCCGTATTCCTTTTCCGTCAGAATATCCTCTGCTATCAGTCCCGTTATCAGCCCGTTTTCTTTCGTTATGTCCACTACCTCCATATAGTTGAGCAGGGTAGCACCCTGTGCTGCTGCTGTTTGCGCCAGGGTCAGCGCCAGGCGGGCATCGTCAAACTGCCCGTCGTAATATAACACACCGCCCTTCAGCTTCTCATGGTTGAGCGCCGGCAGCTTTTCCGCCGCCGCTTTTTTGGAAAGCAGCTTTGTTTTGCCAATGCTCAGCCTGCCGGCCATCAGGTCGTATATTCTCAGTCCCGTACCATACATCAGCTTTTGCCACCAGCTGTATACCGGTAATACAAAGGGTTGGATGCGGGTAAGATGCGGCGCATTTTTTAACAGCAGCCCTCTTTCTTTCAGGGCTTCCATCACCAGCTTGATATTACCCTGCGCCAGGTAACGCACGCCCCCATGCACCAGCTTGGTAGCGCGGCTGGAAGTGCCTTTCCCGAAATCGAACTTTTCCAGCAGCAGGGTTTTGTATCCCCGGGAAGCTGCATCAACGGCTGAGCCCAACCCTGTAGCGCCCCCGCCGATAATAATGATGTCCCACTCTGTTGTTTCTTCCAGTTGATCCAGCATGGCGCTGCGCAGCATAGTTGGTTGCATGTAGACGTATTAATCTGGTTTTCTCCTGAAGCGGATGGTACCACTGGTTTTTTCAGTAGAGGTTATATGCACTTCATACCTCCGGCCGGCAATAGTAGCTATCATCAGCGCGGTATTAGGGGGAATGGTGCCCAGGTTATCGGCATACATGATCAGCTCATTATCCTCTATGGCCGGGTCCAGCTTTATCTTAATGGAGATCGGTTTATCGGTAAGCCGCTGTTTGGACAGGATCATTTTATTGTTAAAGAACACGGTAATGGTATCTCCGTCAATTTCGCCGTTATCGTAGAAGTCTACCTTGAACTCTTCCAGGATAGGCACTTCTATGGTCTTCAGTACTTTTTTATCTCTTTTGCCATAGGCGGGCATTGCCGGCGCTGTTACACCCGGCAGCTTGCTGCGCGATGAATCCCTTGTTCTTTCGGGCACCTGGGCCAATGCCTGTCGCTCGGCAGGACTGATGGCCTGTGATTTAGGCGCCTGTTTGGCTGTATTATTTTGCGTGGTAGCCGGCTTTTTTGCCGGTGTTTGGGGCCTGGGCTTATTGGCACCGGCGTTCTGCTGCGTGTTGGGCTTTGGCTGGGTATTGGTTTTCGGACCGGTTGTGGCGCCGGATTGGGGTTGTTTCTGTGCCGGCGTTGTATTCTTCGCTACCGGGGGATTGGCTTTGGGCGGCGCTACTTTTGTCAGCATTTTTCTTTCCAGCTCGGTACTGCCCACACCGCATCCATCCGGCTTATAGCCACGCCATCTGCCTACCAGCTTTTCCGTACTACCCTGCTTCAGGAAAGTAAGGATATGCGTTTGCAGGCAGTCGCCCCAGGTGGGTGGCGTATTACCTCTTACCCTTTCCTCTTCGTTCACCACCACCGAATGGCTTTCTTTTTCATATGTTCCTTCCAGCCGGCAGATGACATAGTATTTTTGGGGATAATAATTAAAGTAGGAATAGGAGTAGCCTGTTACTTTTGTTCCGCTAATTTCCAACTCGAGTATATATTCGGTATCTCCTTCGCCGGCCACGATGTTATTCGCCGTATTGAAGGTACCGCTCCACTGGCCGGTCAGGTTTTGTGCCCACAGGGTAGTGCCGGAAAAGAGTAAAATCAATAGTAGCCAACCTTTCATCAGGACAATCCTTTTGTTGCAAATTTAGCCTCAATACTAAGGAAATAGAAGCATTAAATGAAATGATACGCCAAGACTTCGTTAAATTTGCACTCCTTTTTAAGGAATAAGTAAATAAAATTATGATCAATATCACATTTCCGGATGGTGCTGTCAGAACGTATCCTGAGGGAACCACGGCTTTAGAGATCGCGAAATCCATTAGTGAAGGATTGGCAAGAAAAGTATTGGCGGCATCCGTAAACGGCGAAGTATGGGATGCCACCCGCCCCATCTCCGGGGATAGCGCGCTTAAGCTGCTGACCTGGAATGAAGCAGACGGAAAATCTACCTTCTGGCATTCTTCTGCCCACCTGCTCGCCGAAGCAGTGGAGTCTGTTTTCCCGGGGGTAAAATTCTGGGTAGGCCCGCCCGTAGAGAACGGCTTTTATTATGATATGGACCTGGGCGACCGGAAGATCAGCGAAGAAGAATTGCTGGCTGTGGAGAAAAAAATGGTGGAGCTGGCCAGGCAGAACAATCCCTATATACGCCGGGAAATATCAAAAACAGAAGCGGTAAAATACTTTTTTGATAAAGGAGACGAATACAAGCTGGACCTGCTGCAAAACCTGGAAGACGGGAGCATTACCTTCTATACCCAGGGCGGCTTTACAGATCTTTGCCGCGGACCGCATATCCCGCAAACCGGCCTGATCAAAGCCATCAAGCTGACCAATATTGCCGGCGCCTACTGGAAAGGTGATGAAAAGAATAAGCAGCTTACCCGCATATACGGCATCACCTTCCCCACCCAGAAAGAGCTGGACGAATATCTCCACATGCTGGAAGAAGCCAAAAAAAGAGATCACCGGAAGCTGGGTAAAGAGCTGGGCATATATACCATGGATGATGATGTGGGGCAGGGCCTGATCATGTGGCTGCCCAACGGCACCGTGATCATTGAGGAACTGGAAAAGCTGGCTAAGGAAACAGAACTGAAAGCAGGCTATAAAAGAGTGGTGACACCCCATATTGCCAAGGAAAACATGTACCTGACCAGCGGGCATTTGCCCTATTATGCAGACAGCATGTATCCGCCGATGGAAATAGATGGCGAGAAGTACTATCTGCGGGCAATGAACTGCCCGCACCACCATAAAATTTTTGCAGCCGAACCCAAAAGCTACCGTGACCTTCCCTACCGTATAGCCGAATATGGTACGGTTTACCGTTATGAGCAAAGCGGCGAGCTGTTCGGACTGATGCGGGTACGCTGCCTGCATATGAATGATGCCCATATTTACTGTACCCGTGAGCAGTTTGCCGACGAATTCCGGGCGGTAAATGAAATGTACCAGAAGTATTTCAGGATCTTTGGTATCGACAAATATGTCATGCGGCTGAGCCTGCATTCGCCTGACAAGCTGGGAAAAAAGTATGTAGACGAACCGGAGCTGTGGAAAGAAACAGAGGAAATGGTGCGACGTGTGCTGATAGAATCCGATATTCCTTATGTGGAGGTACAGGATGAAGCCGCGTTTTACGGGCCGAAGATCGACGTACAGATATACAGCGTCATCGGCAGGGAATTTACCCTGGCTACCAACCAGGTGGACTTCTCGCAGGGAAACAGCTTCAAGCTGCAATATACCACCCCGGACAACCGTACCGAAACACCGCTTATCATTCACCGGGCGCCGCTGGGCACCCACGAGCGGTTCATCGGTTTCCTGCTGGAGCATTATGCCGGCAACCTGCCATTATGGCTGGCGCCCGTGCAGGTAAAAGTGCTCCCGATCAGCGATAAGTTCAATGACTATGCCCGTATAGTGCTGGATACCCTGAAAAATGCGGATATTCGTGTCGAAATAGACGACCGGCCGGAGAAGATCGGCCGTAAGATCAGGGATACGGAAATGGCAAAAGTTCCTTATATGCTGATCATCGGCGAAAAAGAAGTAAATGAGCAGAAAGTGTCCGTTCGCCGGCACGGAAAAGGCGATGTCGGGGCCCGGGACCTCGGATCCTTTGTGAGCCAGGCCATCGCCGAAATAAAAAACAGGACGGCACAATAAATATTTTCGGCAATTATGTAGGAAATCATGGCACGATTTTTACCTTTGCATGTTATTATAATTTTATATTCAATAATCAAATAAAAAATATCGCTCCCTGGAAAAAGGGGATACTCACTTTAAAAACAATAAATGGCATTTTCACCACGACCTCCCAGGGGCAATTTCAATCCCCGTTTTAGAAAAGAACAAAACCAGGAACACAGAACCAACCACATGATACGAGTACCCCAGGTACGCCTGGTGGGCGATAATGTGGAAGCCGGGGTATATACCACACAAGAAGCGCAGAAGCTGGCGAACGAACAGGGACTGGACCTGGTGGAGATCTCTCCGAATGCCGATCCCCCTGTTTGCAGGATCATAGACTACAATAAGTTCCTTTACGAAAAGAAAAAGAAAGAAAAGGAGATGAAAGCCAACTCCAAAGTTTCTGAAGTAAAGGAGATCCGCTTTACCCCCAATACAGATGATCACGACTTTAACTTTAAAGCCAAGCACGCAGAAGAATTCCTGAAAGAAGGCAATAAAGTGAAGGCCTATGTGCAGTTTAAAGGACGGGCTATCATGTTCAAGGAAAGAGGTGAGCTGCTATTGCTGAAGTTTGCCGAACGCCTGGCGGAAATAGGATCACCCGAAGGTTTACCCAAGCTGGAAGGTAAAAGAATGCTGATCATTTTTGCTCCAAAAAGCCAGAAAAAGAAAAAATAGGATAAGATTTCTGATTATGATATATGATTTCTGATTTGTAGGTATATATCATCAATTAGCAATCATACATCAGAAATCCCCCGCTATCCCCCGCTGCAAATCTTATATTTGCCGGAAATATTTGTGCATGCTAAAGATCGGAATATTCGGTGCGGGACATCTCGGTAAGTTTCACATCAGCAACTGGCAAAAAATTGCACATGCGGAAATAGCCGGCTTTTATGATCCGGACGACACCACAGCCGCTGCAGTAGAACAGCAATTCGGCATCAAACGTTTTTCAGACCCGGATCTTCTACTGGATGCCTGCGACGCGGCAGATATCGTAGCTCCTACCAATCATCATTTTGCTTTGTGTGAAGCGGCGATCCGCAAATCCAAGCACGTGTTTGTAGAAAAACCGCTGGCGGATACCATGGAACAGGCGCATAAGATCGTTAAGCTGGCACGTGAGGCAAATGTAAAGATCCAGGTGGGACATGTTGAGCGTTTTAATCCCGCCTACCTTGCCTTAAAAGATCGCGTGCTCAACCCCATGTTCATTGAAGTGCACCGTCTGGCACAGTTTAACCCGCGGGGCACAGAGGTAAGCGTAATACTCGACCTCATGATCCATGATATTGACATTATCCTGAATATCGTAAAAAGCGATGTGCGGTCCATTTCCGCCAGCGGGGTAGCGGTAATGACAGACACACCCGATATTGCCAACGTGCGGATAGAGTTTAATAACGGATGTGTTGCCAACCTTACTTCGTCACGGATGTCGATGAAAAAGATGCGAAAGATGCGACTGTTCCAGAAAGATGCTTACATTGGAATTGATTTCCTGGAAAAGAAAACAGAGATCATACAACTGGCAAACGACAAAGACCGGAAAAAAGACGCTTTTGTATTTGACATAGAAACGCCTTCCGGCAAAAAGGAGATAGCGGTATCCAACCTCTCCATGCCTGAAACCAATGCCATTCAGGCAGAACTGGAAGCGTTTACACATTCTGTGTTGAACGATTTACCAACAGCGGTATCCGAGGTGGACGGACTGATAGCGATGGATGTTGCCCACCAGGTACTCGATAAAATACGATCGGCCAATTTTTCCGTAAAATAACCGGCCGCCGGTAATAACATGAAAGCCCAACCTGAAATATCCATCCGGTGGTATGCTTTTGCCGACTTTGTTTCCGCAATGGTTGCCTGGGTGATCGCGTTCTTTGTAAGAAAGGCGATTTCGGGAGTTTCCATGGGGATAAAAGAAGAGTTTGCCAACAACGGGCTGTTCCTGTTCAGCATTTTTATGAACCCCATAGGGTGGGTGATCCTTTTTCTGCTGGTCGGTGCTTATAGCGGCACCCTGTATGCCAAACAAAAGTTCAAAGAGCTTACTACAACGGTAATGTGTACCCTCTTTGGGAGCCTCGTCTTGTTCTTTTTGCTGGTGCTGGATGACCCGCAGGTAAATTACCCCTATTATTATAAAGCGTTTCTTACCATCTTTATTTGCCATACCGTACTGATCTGGACGGGGAGGTGGCTGCTGCTGAATATAGCGCAGCAACAGCTGGAAAAAAAGAAAGTATTTTTTGATACGATCATCATCGGCAACACCGCCGCCGCGATCCATGTTTTCAACGACGTGCAAAAAGCCCCGCGGAAGCTGGGGTATCATTTCCTGGGATTTGTGGAACTGAGCCATTCCGTGAACGGGCTGAAGCAGCACCTGCCCTGCCTGGGAAATATAGATGCCCTGGAGGAGATACTTGAAAAACACCGGCCCGACCAGGTAATTATTGCACTGGACAAGCCCGATGCAGAATTTGTGATGAACATCATTCATCATATAAGCGAGAAGGATATTGATATCAAGATAGCGCCGCATCACCTGGATATTCTGGCGGGGTCTGTTCGCACCAACAATGTTCTGGATACACCTTTGATCGATATCAAAAAAGGGCTGATCCCGGAATGGCAGCAAAACCTTAAGCTGCTGATGGATATTGTTATTTCTTCGATCGCGTTAATTGTTTTGTTTCCGTTCCTGCTATATGTGGCCTTGCGGGTCCGGCTGTCATCAAAAGGCCCGGTATTATATGTGCAGGAAAGGATCGGTTATAAAGGAAAGTCTTTCCGGATGTATAAGTTCCGTTCGATGGTGGACGATGCGGAAAAAGACGGACCGGCGTTGTCATCTAAAAACGATCCGCGGATCACCCGTTGGGGGAGGCATATGCGGAAGTGGCGTATTGACGAACTGCCGCAGTTCTGGAATGTATTAAAAGGCGAAATGAGCCTGGTAGGACCGCGTCCGGAAAGAGCTTATTATATTGAAAAAATAAAGGACAAAGCGCCGCACTTCAAATACCTGCTGAAAGTGAAGCCCGGTATCACCAGCATGGGGATGGTCAAGTTCGGCTATGCCGAAAACGTGGATGAAATGATCACCCGCATACAATACGACCTGATCTATATAGAGAACATCTCCATTTTTCTGGACTGCAATATTATGCTGCATACGTTGCGGATCATCCTCAAAGGAAAGGGAAAATAGAGCGGTACCCGTAAATAGGATGATCTGTGAAACGCCTGTTAAATCAATAATGGTTTGATAATCTGTTTATACTTTTGTATTGATTTCCTGCTGAGTAATGCCAGGCAAAAGTTTGGCGTAAAGCAGTATCAATTAAATTTTTGTTTTATGAAAAAGATCATGCCTTTCTTTTTAATGGCTTTCTTTCTTTCCGCTACATCCTACGCGCAAAATTTTCAGATAGGATTGAAAGCAGGCGCTAACTTTTCCAACTTCAGTGGCTCATCGTCTGCAGCCGAGGTAAAAGAAAATTCCCTGGTCGGGTTTCATGCAGGCGGACTTCTGAACCTGAAGTTTGGTTCGTTTTTCTCTTTACAGCCGGAGCTGCTGGTGTCTTCACAGGGCGCAACGCTTGAAAGAGCGGGTGAAAAAGAAAATTTCAGAGCAACGTATGCCATGCTGCCGGTAATGGCAAAGCTTAATTTCGGAGCGGTCTACCTGGAAGGTGGTCCCCAGTTTGGATTAAAAATAAGCGATAAGGTAAGCGGCATCAATACCGACGTGAAAAACCTGGATGTGGCGCTGGCGGCAGGATTGGGTTTCCATACAAGATCGGGATTGGGCCTTGGCGCACGTTATATTGCCGGGCTGTCAAAAGTGGGCGATATTGATTTCGGCGGAGCCGTACACCCCAACTATAAAAACAGTGTGATACAGGTTAGCCTGTTTTACACCATCTTTAATAACGATAGATAAGCTCTTTGGGTTTAGTTTTGCTAACCTTGGATGCAAATAACAGTAAAGCCCATACATCGTATGGGCTTTACTGTTACTAAAACAATCTGTTTATGACAATCAGGTATCCTGTTTGTTGTTGTATTTGATCCAGCGGTATATAATAAATCCTATGGCGGCAAAAGGCGTTATCATCAGGTAGAGAATGCCGCTGTTCAATGCCTTGGCAGGTCCCTCTCCTAACTGCTGGGCTGTTTTTGTACAAACGGAACACTGCGCCGAAGCATCGAAGTGAAAAAAAAGCAGGCCGGCGCATACTACCGCCGTTAGTATCATTTTCCTCATATCCACGGTATTGAATTACAAAGGTACTTATTAAACCAATGCATGCTCCATCGTGTGGAAGGCTGCAGGAGCAAAAGCAGGATGATTAAAATCATTTCCGGAAGTTTTTACGCGAGGGTACGGTTTCCCCGGCAAAAGTGCCCGGAACATTATATCTTGCAGCGTACACAATATTAAACTTATACCGAATGTATCCCGGCGACTCGAAAGGAATATCCTATACCTCCGGCTTTTTTATCCTGATAGGATTATGGGTGGGAGGATTGATTGCAGGAAGTGTTTTGGCAATACCGATCTGGCTGATACTGGGCAGTGGCAGTCTCCTGGACATGGGAGAAAAAATGCTATCCCCGGAATATGTTAATGCAGCCCGTGTTATCCAGGTTATTACAACAGCCTTTGTATTTTTCCTGCCGGCATATGTTACCGCGCAAATCATCAACAAAAAACCGGCTGCGTTTCTCGGGTTTAATACTCATTTTACCGCGAACCAGCTTGTGGTATCCTGTGCCCTGATATTTCTCGGAGCCGTGGTGGCAAGTTCCTCCGCGCAAATTATGGAAGCTATTCCATTACCGGCCGGATTGGAATCCAGGTTCAGGGCGATGGAAGATAGCTATGCGGCGCAGGTAGAGTCGATCGCCGCCATGAACTCTTTTGAAGAATACGTTCTGGCGCTCATTATGATAGCCGCGCTACCCGGGCTTTTTGAAGAAGTATTTTTCAGGGGCGGCATGCAAAACCTGCTTACCAGGGCAACCAATAACGTCTGGCTGGCTATCATCATCACCAGCATCGTATTCAGCCTGGTACATTTTTCCTTTTACGGCTTTTTAGCCAGGATATGCCTCGGTATAGTACTGGGGTTGATCTTTTATTACTCCAAAAACCTGTGGCTAAGCGTCATTGCTCATTTTGTAAACAATGCCATAGCGGTCACCCAGATGTATTTCCTGGTCCGGGAAGGAAAGTCATTACGCGAAGCGATGGATGACAAGATCGCTCCCTGGTGGGGATTGCTGGCTGTGGTTGCTTTGTACTTTTTGTTCATTTTTTTTAAAAGGATCTCTGCAGCGCATTTGGCAACCGTCACACCGCCGGACAATACAGCAAAAGACGACCAATGGATGAGTTAACTTTCACCTCAAATAACGGGCTATGGCAATGAATTGGGCGGTTTTCAGAACCCGGGCGCTCACCGCCCTGGTATTTGTAGCTGTTATGCTGCTGGGGCTGTTCTGGAACCGCTGGAGCTTCTTTTTGTTGTTTTCTGTTGTGCACTTCGGGTGTTGGGTGGAATACACCCGGCTGATCGCCAACATATATCCTTCTTATGCGGGCATCTCCCCGTTTCATAAATATGGTGTTATGCTGACAGGCTGGTCCTTTATGTTGTATAATATGGGAGACGGCTACGAAATAGCAGGGATACCCCTGTCTTCCATCGGTTTAACGGCGGGGCTGGTGTTTGCTTTTGCTCTTCCCGTAACAGAAGTGCTTTTCTCACGACAGTTCAATTTTTCGCATATCCGGTATTCGGTGCTGGGGTTGTTATATATTTCCCTGAGCTGGGGCCTGTTCATTTATATCCGGTCACTGGAGGGCAGATGGACCGCGGGGAATGGGAATATGTACGAAACGGGGCTATTGATACCCGTTATACTGGTGTTTTCCATATGGATAAACGATACCATGGCTTATATAACCGGGTCATTTATCGGCAAAACCCCTTTCTCAAAGATATCTCCTAAAAAAACAATAGAAGGCACCGTGGGCGGTGCGGTTCTTTGCGTAGCTGCTATGGGTACTGCCGCATGGCTGATGAAGCTCCCTGTGGTTCCTGTATGTATGATAGCCGGTATCGCCGCTACAGCGGGTACGGCAGGCGACCTGGTGGAAAGCAAGATCAAGCGGCTGGCAGGCGTAAAAGACAGCGGCCAGTTCATGCCGGGGCATGGCGGCTTCCTTGACCGTTTCGATTCCCTGTTGCTGGCGATCCCCTTTACCTGGATATACGTGATGCTGTTGCTGTAAACATTTATCCCGTTGAATCGAGACAGTTTGCCGGCAAGGAAATGCATCTGAAACATGTTATATAGCGGCTACCTGTTTCCCCTCCCCGGGGTCGGCTACGCCAGACCCCAGGTGGCGGGAACATATTAAAACTGCCCTCCTGCCTGCAAACGGGATATACCGATGGCACAACAGATCCGATTTATCCGGCAGCATTTTTTTGTATAGCGGAGAATTTGAACCAAAGTATTACACTCATCCCCGGGGGAACGTATCTGAAACATGCCGCATAGCGGCTACCTGTTTGTAGAAAAATACCGGATGTTTTACGTGCCCCGCCTCTGGCGGGGCTACCCTCAGCATAAGGTAATCAGTGAAATACAAAAAAATATTTCATCCCGGGTAAGGGGTTGCCGAAAGCTTTCAGCAAGAATATTCGAAATGCGTTCATAATTTTGACCCTCTTCCGGGCTTTTATTACTTTTGCTGATTCAAACAGGATGCATGACAGTTCACAAAGAAGGGTTTAAAACAATTGCCATCAGCGGTTTTTTTTTCGTGCTGCTCAACCTCGTGTTGTTCTCTCTTTTGCCCAACTATCTTACCTGGTTAGCCTGGTTGCTCTTTTCCGTTACCCTGTTGTTTTTCCTGTTCATTGTTTCATTTTTCAGGGTACCCAGGCGGCAGTTTACCCTTGACGATAATAAGATCGTAGCGCCTGCCGATGGGAAGGTGGTGGTGATTGAAGACACGATCGATACCGAATACTTTAACGAGAAACGTTTGCAGATATCTATTTTTATGAGTCCTGCCAATGTGCACCAAAACCTGAACCCGGTAAGCGGTGAAGTGGTGTACAGCCAGTATCATAAAGGCAAATACCTGGTAGCCTGGGACCCCAAATCATCTACCGAAAATGAAAGACATTCGGTCGTGATCCGGCATCCGCGTGCTGAGATCCTGGTAAAGCAGATAGCAGGAGCGGTGGCCCGGCGTATCATCAACTACCTGAAACCCGGGCAGAAAGTACCGCAAGGTGGTGAGCTGGGCTTTATCAAATTCGGGAGCCGGGTAGATGTACTGTTGCCTGTAGGCACTAAAGTAGAAGTGCAGCTCAACCAACATGTGAAAGGTGGGATTACCGTGTTGGCCAGTTGGGAGGGGTAAGAGTGTAAGACCGGAAGACATGTAAGATTGCAAGACGCCTAAGAAAGGTAAGATTGTAAGACACGTAAGATCATAAGAAACGTGCAGCCCTCTTACCATTTTACAGTCTTACTATTTTACCAGATAAGTCACTCCTTCTAATGCCAGTGATGTGTTTTCGAATACCGGTAAGCATTCTTCCAGGAAGGGTTCCAGTATTTCGTACCGGCTGCTGAAATGTCCTATCAGCAAAGCTTTTGCATTAGCCTGGCACGCCAGCCTGGCGGCCTGCACCGTGGTGGAGTGTCCCCTGTTAAACGCTTTTTGTTCCGCATCAGCCAGGTAGGTTGCTTCGTGGTACAGGAGTGTAACACCCTGTACTTTTTTGGCGATACTTTCCGTATAAGCTGTATCAGCACAATAGGCATAGCTTAACGGGGGTGACGGGGCTTCGGTTACCCATTCATTCTTAATGACCGTTCCGTCGTTTGTAATATAGTCCGCTCCATCCTTCAACTGACCATAAAATGAAGACGGGATGGCATATTCGCGCAGCTTGTCGCCAACCAGCTTCAGCGGCTTCTCTTTTTCTTTAAATAAAAAGCCCCAGCAGGGTATCCGGTGAGCTACTTCAAAGCTACTGATGGTAAGCCGCTTGTCTTCAAATAATACAGCATCACCCTGCAGGGGAACAAAATGCAGTGGGAAGGGTAAAACGGTTTCCGCAGCCCTGAACTGCAGTTCCAGTATATCCTGCAGGGGTGCCGGGGCATATAACCACAGGTCTTCCGTACGGCCGTTCAGCCCATAGCTGCTCAATAAGCCCGCCAGTCCGAAATAATGATCGCCATGCAGATGCGAGATAAAAATATGCCTGATCCTGTTGCGGCGGATCTTATAGCGAGTCATCTGCAGTTGAGTGCCTTCCCCGCAATCTACCAGGAACAGTTGCTCCCCGGCATACACCACCTGGGAGGTGGGATGCCTGTCGTGCATCGGTAAAGCCGAATTATTCCCTAATATGGTTACAGCAAACACGGTATGCTTTTGTTAATCCTTAAAATCAAACAGGGTAGCGGTAAATATGCCCCTTTCGCGTTTCCGGAACATTACATCCCAGTTGCCATTGTAACGGAGCACTTTTGGCACCAGGTACTCTCCAAAATGCGTCATTTCTGCTTCCATGGCCACATCAAAATCATACACCCCTGCCTTATAGCTCAGCGAATAGTTCCTGGCCAGCACCTCAAAGCTTTTCATACTGAACCAGGTAACCATCTCATCGATCACTACTTTATTTTTATTGCCGCCTGCTTGCTTATCTTTTGCTTTTACCGAAAATACATAACACAGCTCGCCAAACCGCTCTGCCAGATCAAGTGAATATATATACTGCTCCGCCATGTCTTCATCAAAGATCGCGGTTTTGTTGCCTATAAAAGGAAGACCGCTGATGGGTTTGCCCGGGTTAAAGAAAAGCATTTTCAACTGCTCTTTGTGTTTTTGCATGCCGGTCTTTCCTTTAGCGCTCAGCGCTGCATCCCCTACGATATTGGTTTCGCCGCAAACGGTATCTTTTGCGAAAAACAGGCTGGCATATAATTCCAGGGTATAATAGTTATACTGCCCCTTTTTATCATAGATATCCCCGGTTGCTTCTTCCTCCTCCACATGGGTATAACGGCAGCCGTCACCCGCCCATTGTGTGGTCCTGCTGTTCAAAGAAGCTTTTGTGTTAGACTTTTTGTCAAACATCCGGATATCGTTCAATGAAGTAAACTGCAATACCCGGAGGTTTTTAAACGCTTTGTAAAATGTGGTATCGTTTTGAACGCGTTCGATAAAAGAGGGGACATCGATATGATTACTGATCACCACTTCCGATAAAGTGATCACTTTTTTATCCACCACCACCGTATCGCTCTGCCCGACAGCCTGCTGAAGACAAAGCCATGCACCCGCTAAAAGAACAAGTCTCCTGTTCATACATGACCGGGTCTATTTAATAAAAGCCATTTTGTAGTCTACCTTTACCTTACCTTTTGATATGTCTTCGAGCTTTCCTTTTATCAGCCGGCGTTTCAGCGGTTTCAGATAGTCTATGAAGAGCTTGCCCTCTATGTGGTCATATTCATGCAGTATCACCCGGGCGGTAATGCCGTTGAAGGTCTGCACCCGGGGTTCAAACTGTTCATTTACGTATTCCAGGGTCACCTGTTCATTGCGATAAATATCCTCCCGTATTTTCGGAATGCTGAGGCAGCCCTCGTTATACGACCATTCTTTTCCGGCTGTTTCTTTGATATGCGCATTGATAAATGCCTGTTTTACTCCTGGGGCATCGGGATATTTTTTCATTTCGTCCTCTTCCATCCCGTCAAATATCTGGGTGCTGTCCACCACAAAGATCCTTATATCGCGGTTGATCTGGGGAGCGGCCAGTCCTACCCCGCTGGAAGCATACATGGTTTCCCACATATCCTCCAGCAGTTTCTCCAGTCCGGGGTAATCAGGGGTGATGTCTTTCGCTACCGTTCTCAAAACAGCTGCTCCATATGCTACGATCGGTAAAATCATAAATAGTCGTCTTTCGTATAAAATAAGCGCAAATTTAGCGTAAAATGAGCAACCAGGGTTCCGGGCCCTTACGACCTCCCGTATTTTCTGAAACCTGCTGCGGGGGTCCGGAACCCTTTTTGCTAAGCGTCCCGCCTGTGCCATACAAAGGAACCTGACTGCCGAAAATCCCGGTTTATAGCAGTACATTCGCCGGAAACAACCGGGATATCGTTTCAATGAGCAGAAAGTTTATTTTCCTGATGAATCCTATAGCCGGAACCGGGAACAAATCGAAGGTCAGAAGGATTATTGAAAGAAAAATGGCGGAGAAAAACGCCGATTATGAAATACTTTCCACCAATGCCCGGGGAGATTACAGCCCTCTCAGAGACAAAATTACAGAGGGTGTTACAGATATCATTGTAGCCGGGGGAGACGGTACGCTGAACGCCGTGGTAAACGATCTCAGGGATACCGGGGTAAACTTTGGACTGATCCCGCTGGGAAGCGGGAACGGGTTGGCCCTGACTGCCGGTATTTCCAAAAATACGGCGACCGCCATCGATCAGCTCTTTACCAGCACCCCGATACCGGTGGACGCGTTTATGATCAATAACCGGTTTTCGTGTATGCTGAGCGGACTCGGTTTTGACGCGCAGATCGCACATGATTTTGCAAAACAGCAAACCCGGGGGCTGATGACCTATGTAAAGCAAACCTATAATAACTTTTTAAAGGCCAAACCTTACCGGTTCAGTATTTCCACAGCAGACAATACACTCGACACAGAAGCTTTTTTTATCAGTATAGCCAACAGCAATCAATTCGGGAACCAGTTCACGATAGCGCCAGGAGCAAGCCTGACGGACGGTAAGCTGGATATAGTGGTGGTGCAGAAAATGAACAAGCTGCAGATGCTGCTGTCGGTACTGCACCAGGTGATCCACGGGGTGGTAAAAGACCGTCCGCGCAAAAAGGATCACGTGATATATTTTCAGACCGATGCGCTTACCATCAGCAATACGGAGCATGCGCCCCTGCACATAGACGGCGACCCGGTGGAAACCGAGGCGTTTTTCGATATCCGGGTCATCCCGGGGGCGTTCCGGTTGATCCAACCTTCCGATCAAAACATATAGTGCTAAAACATTGGTTATTTAATATTGAGGGGAAATAAGTAAATTCAGGTAATTGCAGTGATACAAACGTTGTAGGCATGTAACCAACAGGGATATGCTGCAGATCATAAGCCCGCTTGATGATCTAACACTTGACTCAATTGTATTTGCGAAAGTCTGATGGAGTACAACAATATTTATAAAATGCTAATTATCAACAGCGTAACAAAAAAGCGAAGATTTCCCTTCTTTAGAACTTTCGCATATTTTTGAGTTAGCTGCAACTTTAACAAAAACAATGAAGAATCATCAAGTTCAAGTAAAAGGAATTAATGGATATGCGGAATCTACCCAAAAATTTCTCCGTGCGACAATCGCAATTGACTTTCTTGAACTACATAAAGATTTTATAAAATTTATCCCTACAAAAATATCCCGGATATTAGACATAGGGGCAGGTATAGGAAGGGATTCATGGGAGTTTTCTAAAATGGGGCACTCCGTAGTTGCCGTTGAACCTACTAAAGAATATCGTACAGTTGGAAAGAAACTATTCAATTCGGAAAACATTGAATGGATTGATGATTCCCTACCAAAATTAGAACAACTCGAAGAAAGTGTTCGATTCGATTTTATCATTTCCTCAGCGGTATTTCATCATCTTGACATCGCCGAACAATATAGAGCCATCATAAGGATTTCAGCACTTTTGAACATCAACGGGATTTTTGTTCTATCTCTACGGAATGGACCAGCAGGAATAGGTACCCATATATTTCCAACAAACAGTAATACAATCATCGAATGGGCTGAATCTTGTAAGCTAAAAAATCTATTGCGAATTGATAGACAACCAAGCTTAATGAAAAATAAAGAAAAGGTAACCTGGTCGAAATTAGCTTTTCAAAAACTGAACGTGTGAGCGATTGAAAAGTGGCAGCTAACAAGGGTTTTGTGAAATGGCGGGTGACGGAACTCCAATGAACGAAATTGCTAAAACGAACAGTAGCAATCCTAATCAACGCCAGGGCTAAAAATCCGCCACTTCACAAAGCCCCGAAAACGTTGGGTGGTCAGCCTAGGAGGCCCCGCAACAAGAGGCGAACAACAAAAATGTCAGCAAAAAATTTTAAAATAAAAGCAAACGAGTTTATTGATTTAGTTCCACCAATGGGCGGTTGTTTTGCGACAGATAAAATAACTGTTGACGGAATGAAAGTTGGCTATATGTATCGTGAAGAGCCAGACGAAAAAATGGACAGCGGTTGGCGTTTCTTTTCAGGGACAGAAAACCAAGAATATGTTGACGACCCGAACAATACAATGATCTATAATGTGAACACAATCGCAAATTATGACAGAGCAATCATTCCGTATTTAAACCTTCCATTTGGAACTGAACTTGAAAGAATTGAAAACACAGATGAATTTCAAATCATAGTAGAATAACAATGCAAGACGAAAAAGTAAAAATACTGTTTCAATTTCATAGCGACATTCTTGACGAAGAAATGGTTGAAACTATGTGGGCTACAACAGTAGACAAGAATAAAGGGCTTTACAAACTTGACAATATTCCATTTTACGCACCACTTGTCGCTTCGAACGACATTGTCTTTGCTGAATTTGACGAACAACAACAAATGCTGATATATAGAAAGACGGTAGAATTTTCAGGTAACTCAACAATACAAGTTGTGCTTATGGACAAATCAAAAGACGTAAATTTAATCCGCAAAACATTTGAAGAACTTGGTTGTGTTTCTGAAAAGGTAAATGACGGATATTTCTCAATGGAAATCCCAGCAATCGTTGACTATAACATCATAAAGCAAAAATTAGATGACTTAGAACAAAACGAAATAATTGGTTATGCAGAACCTTGTTTAGCAGAACAACACAGGACGACTTGACAATGAAACAAATTACGAAAGATATAAGAAGCCGAACCGCTAACATCGCATTGGCAATAGGCAGGCTGAACAGCTTCGTATCAACGGAAGTACAAAATTCAACTTTCGTTCTTCGATTAAACATTAGTGAAAAAAATACCGCCAGTCGCCAATACACAGACCGTTAGCGATAATTTTACTAAGAACAAGACAATGACAGAAATTGAAAATTTAATCTATCAATTTGAGGGACAGCAGAGAAAAATTATGCTACACATTCATAGTTTGCTGACCAATGAGTACAACCTGACATCAAAAATAACATTCAAATGTCCTTGTTACTACGGAAAAAGTTGGATCTGCTATTTAAAGCCAACCAAACGAAATACCATTGAGTTGGCTTTTTTTCGAGGAAATGAGCTATCAAACGACCAGGGACTTTTAACAAGTAATGGTCGCAAACAACTTCTTAGTATAGACATTGATAAAGTAGAAAGTATTCCAGACATTGCTTTGAAAGAAATATTTCACGAAGCATTACTTCTTGACAAAACCACTCCGTATGAATCTAAGCGAAAAACCAAATAACGGTAAATATGAAAATTAACGCAGGTATTTGACGCATTGGGTACAAAAGTGAATTTTAACGTAGAACTGAATAACAAAAGATTGGTTTATTAACAATATGCCGAACGTCCAACATGCGGCTTGGCTGCGACACGGCGGGTTTCTTGTTGCGTGTAGAATTTACATTTTTACCATTCCTCCCTCAGCGTCATTGCTGGCAGCGTCACTTTGTTTTGAGTAATATCAAAAACGGTAGTCGTATCTCTGTACATGTCGCCTCCATAGTATGTCACATTATAACGACCCAGCTTCAATCCCCTTATCTTAAAATAGCCGCTGTTGTCAGGTAATGCAGTGGCGGTATCCTTGTTGTTATATACACTCACTACTACAGATGCTTCTTCAGGGAAGGCATACCCCTCTATTTCCAGCGAGCGGTCGGCAGGCAGGGCTCTTAAATAGGGAAATAGCAGATATTGATCGCCTACATTCTTAACAGACCTACCCAGATCAAAATCAAGGTAAACAGCCATGCTGCCGTCGCTGTTCACAACACGGCTTTCTTTCAATACATCAATATAAATATGACGATTGGTGGAATCATCCTGCAATTGCAGCGGAAACTGTGAGCCGTTCTCTTTTACATAGCTATTGCTTCCAAGCGCGATTCTTATTTTTCGTATAGTTCCCCATGTCTCCACTGAACCCAGCAACATATCTATGCCATTTCTCAATTGTAAGATATCATAGACCCCCGGTGTGAAATCAAGCGCCATCCATTTCCCGAACTGATCGCTATCCCCAACCGGTATGCCGCCATGCCAAAGGGTGAGGCCGGGCGCACCCAGGCTGTCGTTACTACGGTTGGTATCCAGCAATGCTATTTGCTGCTCATCTCCGTCATTATCTGCATCTATTTTCACTTCCACCGAATGAATATCAATATTCACTTCTTCCAGGTCTGCAGGATTGTCGGAAAGATAGACGGATAACAAATACGGATCCGGGTTCCGAACCGGATCGTTGCTTTTGTTACAACTTAAAACAAATAAGGTAACAACCGCTGCAATCAGGTGGCTTCTCTTTTGCATACTACTATTTTTAATATATGAATCGTTTTCTAAACAGGATTCTATCCTTTATGTCAGTCCGCACCTGCAGGAACTTTCCAATAATCAACTTTATTTCAAGGTAGAACGTTCCGGCCCGCGGGTTCTTGTATGCAGGTGCTGGTTTTATTATATAATAAAGCAGTTGGCTATAAATAAATAGGATGTATAGCTGTGAGGTTGTAAATATCTTCCAAAAACAAAAATCTCCACAAAGACTTGCGGAGATTAGCAAGGGATATCCTTGTTACAAACTTTAACCTATGAATCAATAAGGACGAACAGTTTTATAAAGGGGTTGCATTGGGGGGACACGGGCACTTATGCAACCAGGTTAATATTACTTACAGAAGCCGGGTCCCACATATCAACTGAAATGAACGACTGATATTTTTGCTGATATTGCTTATGAAGAAATTAAGTTTTTTTCAACTATCCTCCGCGAGAGATATCCAAAAAGCCGGTATTTTGAGATGACAAAAAATAATTGAGTATTTTTAAAGTTCTGCGGGTCATGCCGGCATTCAATCTCGAACATCAAGCGTCAGGATATGTTGCATTCTCAGAACTGGAAACAATTTTTGGAAGAAACAGGGGACCTCTCCCGCTTTGCCGGACGGTTTTTCGCACAGTGGTTCCGGCCCCGGCACGAAATTGCGGAATTTCTCCGGCAATGTTTTGTGATCGGGTATAAGTCTCTGCCGCTGGTCATGCTCACCGCTTTTATCATGGGACTGGTGCTCACCATGCAGATCCGGCCTTTCCTGGTAGACTATGGGGTGGAATCGCAGTTGCCGGCCATGGTGGGCATTGCCATCGTTCGCGAGATCGGGCCGGTGATCACAGCGCTCATCTTTGCCGGTAAGATCGGCAGCAGCATCGGGGCAGAGCTGGGTTCCATGAAAGTGACCGAACAGATCGATGCCATGGAGGTATCGGGCACCAATCCATTCAAATACCTGGTGGTTACAAGAGTGCTGGCAGCCACGCTGACCCTGCCCCTGCTGGTGATGCTGGCAGACGCAGTGGCGCTCTATGGCACCTACCTGGGCGTGAACATCCGAGGAACGACCAGCTTCGGACTTTTCTGGACACAGGTATTCCGGAACCTCACCTTCGGCGATGTATTACCTGCCTTCGTCAAATCTTTCTTTTTCGGCTTTGCCGTGGGGATAGTGGGATGTTATAAAGGATATCACTCAAAAAAAGGTACCGAAGGCGTGGGACGTTCCGCGAACTCGGCCGTGGTATTATCGTCTATACTGATCTTTATTATTGACCTGATCGCGGTACAGATAACAGACGTACTGGGACTGAACTGAAGACTATGGCATTACAGGAAAAGACAGCAGGATCATCTCGGGCATTACAAAAGGGAGCGCCTGTGCTCTCCGTTCAGCATTTGTATAAATCATTCGGGAGTCATACCGTGCTGAACGATTTCTGTGTGGAGCTGTATGACGGAGAGAATGTGGTGGTGCTGGGCAAATCAGGGTCAGGCAAATCCGTGCTGATCAAATGCATCATCGGTTTGCTGAAGCCGGATAGCGGGAGCATTATGGTGCTGGGTGAAGATATCCCGTCGCTGAACGACGAAGCGCTGGATAAGATCAGGATGAAGATCGGTTTCCTTTTCCAGAGCAATGCCCTCTACGATTCGATGACGGTGCGGCAGAACCTTGAGTTTCCGTTACGGCGGCATTCTATTAACCTGGGCCAGGAACAGGTAGATCAACTGGTACACAATGCCCTGGATGATGTGGGACTTGCCCACACCATGGATATGATGCCCGCGGAGCTGTCGGGCGGCATGCGGAAAAGGGTGGCCCTGGCACGGACATTGATATTAAAGCCGTCCATTATCCTGTATGATGAGCCTACCACTGGTCTGGACCCTATCACCAGCAGGGAGATCATACAACTGATCAAGAGCGTGCAGCAGAAATACCACGCGGCCTCTCTGATCATATCGCACGATATGGACTGCGTTCGCATGGTGGCCGACAGGGTGGTGATGCTGATAGAAGGCAGGAACTACAGGGAGGGCAGCTATGATGCAATGATATCGGAAAAGGATCCGCTGATAAAAGCGTTTTTTGAGTAATAGAAAATATACGGGTGAAATATGAGTGCAAAAACATTTTCTAATATTAAGCTGGGGCTGTTCGTATTGGCAGGACTCGCTTTCCTGATACTGCTGTTATATATGATCGGTCGGAACAGGAGCCTGTTTGGCTCTACCTTCGAGGCCAGGGCCCATTTTCTGAACGTGCAGGGTTTGGTACCGGGTAATAATGTAAGGTATGCCGGCATACAGGTAGGTACCATACATGAGATCAATATCCTGGATGACGGCAGGATTGAAGTGAGCTTCCTTATCGAGAACAAAATGAAGCATTATATCCGTAAGAACGCGGGGGTAAACATTGCTACAGACGGACTGATGGGCAATAAGGTGCTGGAGATCACACCCGCACCCGGGGAGGCGCCCCTTATTGAAGCGGGTGATATCCTGGCAACCCGCTCATCGGTGAATATGGATGAAATGATCAATACGCTCTCCGGGACCAATGATGACCTCGCCGTTATTGCTACTGAGCTGAAAAGCACCATGACGCGGATCAACAGGAGCGCTGCTTTGTGGGAGTTGTTGAACGACAGCTCGCTTTCGCGGAATATAAGCGCTTCCTTCGCCAACCTGCGGTCGGCAACCGCCAGGGCCAACAGCATGATAGATGAATTGGGCGGATTGGTAGTGAACGTGAAAAACGGGGAGGGCACCCTCGGCGCATTGCTTACCGACACTTCTCTTGCCGGTAACCTGAACCAGGCCATCCTGCGGATCAGAACGGTGGCGGATGAAGCGGATACCCTCGCCAAAACGCTTTCGGCAATTGCCGGTGATCTGCAGCACGACATCAGTCATGGGAACGGAGCGGTGCATGCCTTACTCAAAGATTCTGCTTTAGTGCATTCGCTGCATACCAGCCTGGATAATATCCAAAAGAGCACCCAAAGCTTTAACGAGGTGATGGAGGGAATGAAGCACAGCTTCCTGGTGCGTCGTTATTTCAGGAAATTGGAAAAAGAGCAGGCAAAAAAGAAAGAGGCAACGGAAAATCCCCCCCGTTAGCTATATGGAAATCATGATTTTTAACGTCACCCTGAGTATCCAATTAACCGGTATCAATAATTGAACTGTATCAAACGGAACGTGTCTTCACGTTCGGGGGCAGCGGCGCCCCTGCTTATTTACTCAGGTGCATGCTCCGCTCCTTATACAGCGTTCTGAAATACGGGTCCCTCAGGTCTTTGATAAAACGGATGGCTTCACCGGTTGACTTCATCTCAGGCCCCAGCTCTTTGTTTACGCCGGGGAATTTTTCAAAGCTGAACACCGGCTCCTTAATGGCAAAGCCCTTAAGCTTCTTCTGGAAGGAGAGATCTTTGAGCTTTATCTCTCCCAGCATTACTTTGGTGGCGATATTGAGATAAGGTATCTGGTAAGCTTTGGCGATAAACGGTGTGGTACGGGAGGCGCGGGGGTTGGCTTCAATCACGTACACCTTACCGTCTTTAATGGCAAACTGTATATTGATCAGTCCGCGGATGTCCAGTGCCCGGGCGATTTTTTCAGAATAGAATTCCATGGTGGTCACTTCCATGGGGCTCAGGTTGAATGCCGGCAATACGGCATTACTGTCGCCGCTGTGGATACCCGCCGGCTCTATATGCTCCATTACTCCCATTACATGGAAGGTTTCGCCGTCAAAAATAGCATCCACTTCCGCTTCCTGGCAGCGATCCAGGAAATGGTCGATCAGGATCTTATTACCGGGCAGGTGCTTCAGCAGGCTCAATACCCCTTTTTCCAGCTCTTCGTCGTTTATCACGATCCGCATCCGTTGACCACCCAGCACATAGCTGGGGCGAACCAGCACGGGATAGCCCACTTCGTTGGCTACTTCTATAGCGTCATCTGTATTGTAAGCAGTACCGTATTTGGGATAGGGTATCTCCAGCTCTTTCAACAGGTCGCTGAAACGTCCCCGGTCTTCCGCAATGTCCATGTTGTCGAAGGAAGTACCGATGATGCGGATACCTTTTTCATGCAGGCGTTTGGCGAGCTTTAAAGCGGTTTGACCACCCAACTGTACGATCACGCCCACGGGCTTTTCGTATTCCACTATTTCCCAGAGATGCTCCCAGAACACAGGCTCAAAATAGAGCTTATCCGCTATATCGAAGTCAGTGGAAACCGTTTCCGGGTTACAGTTCACCATGATGGCTTCATACCCACTCTCCTTGATGGCCATCAGTCCATGCACACAGCAATAGTCGAACTCGATACCTTGGCCGATCCTGTTAGGCCCGGAACCCAAAACAATGATGGAACCCTTGCTCTTTGTTTTTTCCCGCTTACTTTCGTTGTGTACTACCGCATTTTCTTTTTCCCCTGCCCGGGAATCCGCTTCAAAGCTGGAATAGAAATAGGGGGTTTGGGCTTCAAACTCCGCCGCGCAGGTGTCTACCATTTTATACACCCGGGTCAGTCCCAGTTGTTTCCTGCGCTCATAAATATCTTCGTCTTTTGTACCATCTTTGATGATACGGCAGATCTGCTCATCGCTGAACCCGTTGAACTTCGCCTCTCTCAACAGCTCATCCGGCAGGGTTTTACCATTATATTCGGCAATCTTTTTTTCTATGTCTACAATCTTTTGTATCTGGTAAATGAACCAGCGGTCTATACGGGTAGCTTCACAGATAGATTTTACACTCATACCCATCATCAGGGCATCCTTGATACGGAATATCCGGTCCCACTTGGGTGTTTTCAGGTACTCCACGATCTCTTCGGCACGCATCATGCTCTTTCCATAATATCCCAGTCCTACGGCTTCATTCTCCAGGCTCTGACACGCTTTCTGGATCGCCTCCGTAAAGCTGCGGCCGATTGACATCACTTCTCCCACGGACTTCATCTGGAGCCCCAGCGTATCATTGGCGCCTTTGAACTTATCGAAGTTCCAGCGCGGTACTTTTACGATCACATAATCCAGCGTCGGTTCAAAATAGGCGGAGGTGGATTGGGTGATCTGGTTTTTCAGCTCATCCAGGTTGTAGCCGATGGCCAGCTTTGCCGCTATTTTGGCAATAGGGTAACCGGTGGCCTTGGATGCCAGGGCCGAAGAGCGGCTTACCCGGGGATTTATTTCAATAGCAATAATTTCTTCCGTGGACGGGTTGAGGGCAAACTGTACATTACAGCCACCGGAAAAATTGCCCAGGTTGCGCATCATCCGGATAGCGGTATTGCGCATCAGCTGAAACGCCGTATCGCTGAGGGTCATGGCCGGGGCTACGGTAATAGAGTCACCGGTATGCACACCCATGGGATCAAAATTCTCCACCGTACAGATAATGGCTACATTGTCGGCCGAATCCCGCAACAGCTCCAGCTCAAACTCCTTCCAGCCCAGCACCGCTTTCTCCACCAGCACTTCATGTATGGGCGAGGCCGACAGACCCCTGTTCAGGGCTTCATCTAAAAACTCTTTGCTGTGCACAAATCCGCCCCCCGTTCCGCCGAGCGTAAAAGAGGGACGTATTACCAGGGGAAATCCTATTTCCTGCGCAAACTCTTTTCCTTCCAGAAAGGAGTTGGCTGTTTTGGCCGGCGCTACCGGGATATCCATTTCAATCATCCACTGGCGGAACAGTTCCCTGTCTTCCGCTTTGTCGATGGCTTTGATATCCACGCCTATCAACCTTACGTTATATTTTTCCCAGATGCCCAGTTCCTCTGCTTCCTTTGCCAGGTTCAGCGCAGTTTGACCGCCCATAGTAGGCAACACGGCATCAATCTGGTTTTCTTCCAGTATCTGTTCAATACTGTCCGCCGTCAGTGGCAGCAGGTACACGCGGTCTGCCATCATCGGGTCGGTCATGATGGTGGCGGGATTGCTGTTGATCAGGATCACTTTGACCCCTTCTTCCCGGAGGCTCCGGGAAGCCTGTGTGCCGGAATAGTCAAATTCGCAGGCTTGTCCGATAACAATAGGGCCGGAGCCAATAATCAAAACCGTCTGTATGGAGTTGTCTTTGGGCATCTTGATATATAAAGTTTGAAAAGAATCGGTAGGTTTTCCATTACCGGTTTCCCATCAGGCAGGCAAGGAAAAAACCGGGCAAAGGTAAGGGATGTAGTACGAAATCCGAAACAGAAACCGTCAAATTTCAGAATGTGCATAGTTTTTCATATGTATAGCGATTGATATATGAGCGAAGCCCGGTTTTTCAAAAATTAGCACCGCCTCAGACAGTATGAGCGGGCGGTAGTGGTATCTATCCTGTACACGAACACTCCAAACCACCCGCATGAATCAGAAAAACTACGCCGCCGTATTCCTGGTATTGCTCACTTTTTTTGTGATCTCTTTTATGACCAATATTATTGGTCCGCTCACCCCGGATATCATTCGGGATTTTGACCTGAGCCTGGTGCTGGTGGCGCTGCTTCCCTTTGCTTTTTTTATTGCTTACGGACTGGTTTCGTTACCTACCGGCATCCTGATAGAGAAATATCCCACTAAAAGGATCATGGCTGCTGCTTTTTTACTGGCATTGACAGGGTCGCTCCTGCTCACGTTTTTTCCCAATTACCTGTCGGCCATTATTTCCCTGTTTCTCATCGGAGCCGGCATGGCCATGCTGCAGGTCATCATCAATCCCCTGCTGCGCATAGCCGGGGGAGAAGAAAACTATGCCTTTACTTCGGTGCTGGCGCAGCTGATATTCGGGTTGGCCTCCTTCGTCAGTCCTTTGGTATACTCTTACCTGGTGCTGAATGTCGGAAACAGCGACTCGGCAGCCTCGTCCATATTTTTCCTTACACCTGCCGGGTTGCCGTGGATCTCTATTTATTTTCTTTTTGCTGTCATTTGTATCCTGATGATCATCGTTACCCTGGCTTTCCGTTTTCCGAAAATGGAGCTGACCGGCGATGAAAAGGCAGCTAACAGGAAGGTGTACCTGCAAATGATCAGGCAGCCCCTGGTCATCGCCTTTTTCTTCGGCATATTCTGCTATGTAGGTACAGAGCAGGTAATTGCCAACTGGATGTCGCAATACCTCAGTGTGTATTACGGATACGATCCTCAGACCACCGGTGCAAGGGCTGTGGCGTATTTCTGGGGACTGATGACCGCCGGCGGCGTGTTGGGTCTGCTGCTGGTGAAAATAATGGATAGCCGTAAAGTGCTGGTGTTATTCACCGCGCTGGCCATGCTATCGCTCACGGCCGCTTTATTGCTTTCGGGAGAAGTTGCGCTGATAGCCTTGCCATTAACGGGTTTTTTTGCATCTGTAATGTACCCGGTCATCATTTCGCTGGCACTCAATTCGGTTAAGCAAAACCACGGGGCGTTTGCCGGCATACTGCTGACCGGCATTACGGGTGGTGCCGTATTGCCTTTGATAACAGGATGGATAGGAGATACCTGGGGCTTAAAAGCCGGCTACAGCTTTCTCTACCTGACCATGGGCTATATCCTGAGCATCGGGCTTTGGGCAAAACCCCTTGTTACCAACAAAACCATCCGGCTTTTCAGGCAAAAATCCTGATGAAATACCGATAATTGCCGGTTTTTAATCAAATTGTACAGATGACAACAGTTTACGGTATTAAAACCTGCGACACCATTCGCAAAACGCTGGCCTGGCTAAAACAAAATGATGTAACATTCCATTTTCATGATTACCGTGTGGATGGCATTGATAAGAAGAAGCTGGAACAATGGAGCTCAAAGCTGGGCTGGGAAATCCTGCTGAATAAAAAAAGTACTACCTGGCGCAGTATAAGCCCGCAACAGCAATCGGCTGTCACCAATAAAAAGTCGGCAGTAGCCATACTCCTCGAAAACCCTACCCTTATCAAACGACCCGTTATCGAAAGCGGTTCCAACCTGTTGGTGGGGTTTGATGAGGAAAAGCTGGAAGAGATGTTTGGTTAATTAACCGCGGCAGGCATCTACCCCCCCGGGTCGGCTCTGCCAGACCCCAGGGGAACGCGAGAAAAGGTTTCCAACCTTCCGAAGGTTGGAAACCTTTATACCCTACACTTCCGTTTTCTTCCAGGTGGACAAATCAATTATTGATTCGCGGCAAAAGAACTGGCCTCGCTTAATAGACCACGCGAAGATCGCAAAAAAAGCGGTCCGAAAACGGCAACTGTTTGAGCGCCCTTTGCACTTCGTAGCGGATTTGCGTGAAATAGGATGCATCTGTCGGATACCTTGGGAGGACTCAAATAGCAATAGCCACTGTGCCTGCCGTCTGAAGGATGTTTGGTCGGGCATTAAGAAGTTAAGAAAACCAAGTGAAACCCTTAATGTACCTTACCTCCTTAATGGTTACTATAAATTAACCGCAGTCGCTAAACTCCTGCTTTCTGCAGCACTTCCAGTGTTTTCCTAAGCCCGGTAATGGCTACCTGCTGCAGGTCCTGTTTCCAGTATTCGGGATTGTACATTTCCAGCGAAATGCATCCCTTATAGCCGCTGGCTTTCAGATCCTTAAAGATAGGTGTCAAAGGCAATATGCCATCTCCGGGATATACCCTGTGCTCATCGCCCAACTGAGGAATGGCCGGCGTTGCCGGGGCATCATTGAACTGGAAAATGGCGATCATATTACCCTTCAGTAATTTCAGGGCTTCAAACCCGCCCTCACTTATATACATGTGGTAAACATCCGGAATGATCATGGCGTTCGGGTGGTTGGCATCCAGCGCTATACCGGCAGCCTGTCCCAGGGTCTTAACCGGAAAATACTTTACAAAGACCAGGGCGGCTTTCAGGTTATAGTCGTTTTGACCAATTTCAATAATATCCCTGAACCTGCCTGCAACCCATTTCTGGTCAAAGTTTTCTCCCACCGTATTGGGGATGGTCTGGATATGGGCTGAACCGATATCAGCAGCCATCTGCATCCTGCGCCGGGTATCCACCAGCGATTTTTCAAATGCTTCTTTGGTAGGCGGCAGCGCATTCCAAAGCCCTATCACACTCGGTACAAACATGCCCAGGTCTTTTATTCTCTTGCCCAGATCCTTCAGGTTGCCCCCGTTTTTTTCATACGTTTCCAGCTCTCCATCCCATGGTTCTATGGCATCGTACCCGGCTTTGGCAGCAAATTTCACTTTGTCTTCCAGGGATGCCGGCCTAATGGTAGCCGTATCCAGGCATACCGGCCAGGGGCTGACGCCATTCTGGTATCTTTTATCTGACTTTTTGGACTTATTGGCAAAAGACAGGGCGGGCAGGGCGCCGGCTAGTCCCAGCGCCGAAGTATTGGCAATAAAATTTCTTCTCTTCATTCCGGTTTATTTTTTACATCAGTGAGATGGGGGAGCAAACTACAAAAATTACCCGGAAATACCGTCTTTGCCATAACCGGATTTATATAGCATATTAACTTAAATACTTACCTACTATAGGTACCCGCCTGCCTACCCCGAATGCCTTGGCGCTCACCCGGATAATGGGGCAAAACTGGTTGCGTTTGTATTCATTTGTATTCACCAGCCTCAATATCCTGTTCACCAGGGCAGGGTCCACGCCCATGGCGATGATCTCTTTGGGACCTTGCCGCCGCTCTATATACTGGTAGAGTACTTTATCCAGGATATCGTATTCAGGCAGGCTGTCGCTGTCTTTCTGGTTAGGCCGCAGCTCGGCAGAGGGTGCCTTAATAATAATATTAGACGGGATGACCTCTTTTTCGCGGTTAATATATTTTGCCAGGGCGTATACCTGCATCTTGTATACATCACCCAGGATACTCAACCCACCGGCCATGTCGCCATACAAAGTACCATATCCTGTTGCCAGCTCACTTTTGTTGGAAGTGTTGAGCAGGATATAGCCGAACTTATTGGCTATGGCCATCAGTATGTTACCGCGGCTCCTGCTTTGAATATTTTCTTCCGCCAGGCCAAAGGGGAGATCTTTGAAAACCGGCTGTAGTGTGTGTAAAAAGCTTGCATACACATCCTCAATAGGTATAATGTCATAGGGATTGCCCAGGTTTTTACTGAGCGCTTCCGCGTCGGCAACCGAATGCAAAGAAGAAAACGGGGAAGGCATGAGGATGGCGCGAACATTTTCTGCGCCGAGGGCCTCACAGGCAAGCGCAAGCGCTACTGCGCTGTCGATACCGCCGCTGCTTCCCAGGATGGCTTTCGTAAAACCCATTTTTGAAAAATAATCGCGGATACCCAGGATCAGGGCGCTATGTATCTGGCGGATATTGTTTTCGGCAATAAGGAAATCAATGACAGCATCGGGACTGCTGATCTTAGATACCCGCATCTCCTTATCCGGTATGGTATAATGAGCGGATAATGCCGGCGCTCCATCCCGGTGAACCGTTAATTTGTCCAGATCCACCACCGAAAAATCTTCCTCGAAATATTTCAGCTCCTCCACCAGGTTACCCAGGTTGTCATACACCAGGCTGCCGCCGTCAAACACAATTTCTGTCTGTGACCCTACGGCGTTGCAATAGATCAGGGGCAGATTATATTTCAGCACGTTGGCATGGGCTATTTCCTTCCTGTCCTCGTCGTGGTCATAATCAAACGGCGAGGCGGAAATATTGATCATGATATCGGGCTGTTGCTTTACCAGGATATCCATCGGGCAGATCCTGTAAAGGGGGTTATCGCCAAGATTCCATGCGTCTTCGCAGATGGTCAGCGCAATTTTCTTTCCTTTAAACTCAATTGTATTCCATTCAAAAGCCGGCTCAAAATAACGATACTCGTCAAACACGTCATAGGTCGGCAGCAGGGTCTTCCGCGTGATGCCCACTACGGCTTTGTCATATAAAAACCAGGCGGCATTGAACAGGTCCTTTCCCAGCGGGTCGGGGTTGCGCTCCGGGGCGCCCACGATCACGGCAATACCTTCCGTAGCCTGTTTGATGGTTTCTATGGCAGCATAACACTGGTTGATAAAATCATCAAACTCCAGGAAGTCCCGGGGCGGGTACCCGCAAACGCTCAGTTCGGAAAAAACGACCAGGTCAGCCTGCTGCCGGCGGGCGGCGTCTACGGCTGCTATAATTTTTTCCGTATTGCTGGTGAAGTTGCCAATATGATAGTTCTGTTGTGCCAGTGCTATTTTCATCCTTATGAGTCTTAGCTTGTTTAGTGTAAATCCCTGTAAAATTACGCTGCCGGATAATTTGCCGGTATACTATTTCTGCTGCTAGGCTATTTTGTCGCTTAGAAAAGCGATGCTATAGATGAGCGCTATGGCAAAGCCGATCAGTATGCCTCCTGAAATACGCGTGATCAGTAAAATATTGGATGCCGTCAGCTTTTTCCGCAGGTTGCCGGCCAACAGCACTTTGGCGGAATCTGCCAGCATATTAAAAACGATACAGGAAGTAAAAATGATAACCCGTTGCTGCAGGGTATGGCTGATAGCGAAGGCTGTGGCATTTACCAGCCAGAAAATGATCACATTCGGGTTGAGCGTATTAATAAGAAAGCCCTGCAAGAATATCTGGGTATAGTCCTTTTTGCCAAGCCGTATGATCACGTTTCCCCCGGTAGGGATAGATTGCACTTTTTTAAAGAACAGGTAGAACACACCCAGCCCCAAAAGAAAAAGACTGCCCGCATACCCGATGGCCTGCTTATATTCCAGCAATTCCTTGACCAGCTCCGAAAACCCGTTGCTGACGATCACCAGCACAACGTCGCTGATCCACACACCGGTTACAAAGGAAAAGCCTCCTTCATGCCCGTTAAAAATGCTTTGCTTTATAATGGTGAAGATCACAGGACCAACCGACAAAGCAAGAATAAACCCCAACACCAATCCCTTCCATAAGGCCTCGGCCATATTCTGTTAGATTTACAATTTAGCGGTAAATGTAAACAAAGCATTGAGAAGTACCATATAATAAAAATCTAATTTGCAATTGTGCCGGAACAGAACTGCCGGGTACATTTCCAATTTTCCAAACAAATTTTCCGGCTGGTGAGATATCAACCGGTAGCGGATCCTGCAGACGGGCGCCCGCCCGGATGACCAGTCGGGCAGGTATCTTCCGTCTGTAAAGGGTTGAACTTTTTACACCGGCAGTAAATACTGCCCGGACTTCCCGTCGCGGGTCGGGCTCTTGTATAAAATTGTAAATTTACAGGCAAATAACCGCTACGGATCAATATGGAGTTTATAGACTATTACAAGGTACTGGGACTTTCTAAAAACGCGTCGCAGGACGATATAAAAAAAGCCTACAGGAAACTGGCGCGCCAACATCATCCCGACCTGAACCCGGATGATAAGGAAGCGCACAAGAAGTTTCAACAGATCAATGAAGCCAACGAAGTGCTGAGCGACCCGGAAAAAAGAAAAAAATACGATCAGTATGGTGAGAACTGGCAACACGCCGAACAGTTTGAACAAGCCAGGCAATCGCGACAGCAGTCCGGCGCACAGGACTACGGTAGTAGCCCGTTTGGCGGGTCCTTTTCTTCCGGTGATTTTTCTTCCGGCGACTTTTCCGATTTTTTCACATCGATGTTTGGCGGAGAAAGAGCAGGGAGCCGTACAAAGTACCGGGGGCAGGATTATAACGCAACATTTCAGCTGGGCCTAAGGGATGCTTACACCACACATCAGCAAACATTTACCGTCAATGATAAAAGTGTACGGATCACCGTACCCGCAGGTGTGGCAGACGGACAAACGATCCGGCTGAAAGGATATGGCTCGCCGGGCGTTAACGGCGGACCGGCCGGCGATCTGTATATCACTTTCCAGATAACGGAAGACCCCGTATTCAAAAGACTGGGAGACGACCTGTATATGACCGTTGACCTGGATCTCTATACGGCCGTCTTGGGCGGAGAAAAAATAATCGACACCCTGAGCGGCAAGGTAAAGCTGAAGGTGAAGGAAGGAACGCAAAACGGGACAAAAACCAGGCTGAAAGGAAAAGGTTTTCCCTTGTATAAGAAAGAAAATACTTTTGGCGACCTGATCGTCACCTGGAATATAAAGCTGCCGGAAAACCTTACAGAAAAACAAAAGGAGCTGTTTAAAGAATTATCTCAACTGTAATTAAAAATTCGTTTATGCCTGTAAATAATGATCTCATACTAAAAGAGGAATACTGCATTCACAACAATATAGAAGTGACATTTATTGACAGGTTGTATGAGTATGGGCTCATTGAAATACGCTCTGTTGAACAGAAGCATTTTATTCATTGCGATCAGTTACGGGAGCTGGAACGGTTTGTGAGACTGCATTACGATCTGGATATAAATATGGAAGGGCTGGATGTTATAGCCCACCTGCTGGAAAAGGTGAAGGCCATGCAGCAGGAAATTCAGGCACTAAAAAACCAATTACATATTTATTCCATGGAATAAGAGCTGATCATCAACAGGAGTATTGGTATGCAACAAACAGGTTGGCTTTTTCTTTTTTGCCTTTGGTTCAGTAGTGCCAGCGCCCAACAACCCATTATGGAGTCCGGGCTGATCTTTCCGCCGCAGGATAAGCATGTGCATGGCAGTTCCCTGGTGGCCCTGCCCAACGGAGATTACCTGGCTGCCTGGTTTCATGGCAGCGGCGAGCGTACGCAGGATGATGTTAAGATAATGGGTGCCCGCCTGAGAAAAGGACAAAAGCAATGGAGTGAGCCTTTTTTGATGGCAGATACGCCTGATATGCCGGATTGCAACCCGGTGCTGTTTTTCAACAGATCCGGCAAGCTGTTCCTGGTATGGATCGCTGTGCAGGCCAACCGCTGGGAATATTCTCTCCTGCGGGTGCGCACTTCCACCGATTACCTGAAGCCCGGTGCACCGGTATGGTCGTGGCAGGACAATATATTATTAAAGCCTGGTAAGGCATTTGAAGCAGAGGTAGAGACCAGGTTTAAAGAGCTGCCCGACCAGGGAACCGGCTGGGCGGAGTACGCCCCTAAATACGACGATATGATCATCGCCGCCAGTAAAGATCCCCTGAAAAGAAGCATCGGCTGGATGACCCGCATAAAACCGATCGTGACCCGGACTGGCAGGATCCTGCTTCCCTTATATTCCGATGGACTGAATTTTTCTATGATCGCTATTTCCGACAACGATGGAGAAACCTGGCAACCCAGTCTGCCAATAGTGGGTCGCGGACCAATACAGCCGGCGTTGGGGCAACGCAGGGATGGCACCATAGCCGCCTTTATGCGAGACAGTGGTGATGAACCTGCCCGGGTGCATTACAGTGAATCGAAGGATAACGGCAACACCTGGACGGCAACGGTTAAAACAGGTATTCCCAATACCGCCAGTGTGGAGATATGTGTGCTGCAAAACGGTGAGTGGGCATTCCTGGGCAACGATGTGGAAGACGGCAGGTATCGCCTCAGCTTATATATTTCTGACGATGAAGGGAAAACCTGGAAGTGGAAGGTTAAAATAGAAGATCAGCCCAAAGGAAGCGGCGGCTTCTCATACCCGAGCCTTATCCAGACAAATGACGGGTTGTTGCGGATGACGTATTCGCATCATGTGGGTAAAGAAAACAATTCTATCAAGTATGTGGTGGTAGACCCGGCAAAAATTACACGGTAAAAAACTTCAGAGCGTTTCAGTATGGAAACCGGATCAGCGCTTATAACAAAACTCAAAAACGGCAGGAACGTATACGGAACCTGCCTGACTTCGGTGTCACCCGGCTGGGCGATGATATTAAAAAATGCCGGACTTGATTTTGCTTTTATCGACACAGAACATACGGCGATCAACAGAGCAGACATGGCTAAAATGAGCCAGGTCGTATCCGGATATGGCATTACTCCGATAGTACGCGTCCCCTCACCCGATCCCACTCTGGTTTGCCAGGCGATAGATGCAGGTGCTAAAGGAGTAATTGCCCCCTATCTGGAAACGGTGGAGCAGGTGAGGCAACTCGTAGGTGCAGTGAAGTACAGACCCCTCAAAGGCGAAATACTGCAACAGGTGCTGAACGGTGACAAATTGTTGCCGGCGGACATGCAGACCTTTTTGCAGGATTACAATACCGGTAATATAGCCATTGCCAACATCGAGAGCGTGCCGGCAATGAATAACCTGGATGAGTTGCTGGGTGTACCCGGGCTGGACGGAGTGTTTATCGGTCCCCATGATCTGTCCATCAGCCTTGGCATCCCTGAGCAATACGATCATCCCGAATTTGAAAAGGCCGTTACAACCATCATCCATACCGCCCGGAAAAAGGGACTTGCCATCGGCATCCATTTTTCACTGGCGCCGGAAAGACAGGTGCGGTGGATGAAGGAAGGCGCCAATATTGTCATACACAGTTCGGATATTGCCCTGTTCAGCCAGAAGCTGCAGGCAGACCTGCAGGTCATTAAGCAGGCTGCGGGAGATAGTCTTTCTGTAGGAGACGGCGCTGCCCCTGTCGTGTAGCAGTCTCATGTAGTTCTGATTGCTGATTAACGTCTCTCCCGGGTCGGCTACGCCAGACCCCGGGG
>JBBCJQ010000015.1:0-269378 GCA_037190885.1 Chitinophagaceae bacterium | reverse complement strand
TGAGGTTGTTTCTCACAAGACAACATGCCCTAAAAAGCTGTTATGGTTTGTTTGTACTCTCACTCTCTTTCCCTTTAATCTATTGGCAATTTACATAGCAATTAAACTCTCAAATACTTACTTTGCAAACATAGGAGGTTTGAGTTCCCTTAGTCCTCCTGAAGGGGAATGCCTCAAAAACCTCATAGGTTTAACCGGAGTATGGATGATCTCAGTACATTTGTCCGGTAACAGAAATAGTTCCTTATGTTTTATACGGTAAAAGCACCCTGGATATTAAAGAAGGTCTTCAGCTCCGCTATCTGGGAGATGCCGGCAACTGCTAAAAAAATATATCTCAGTTTTGACGACGGCCCCCACGAAGAGGCGACCCCTTTTGTACTGGATACCCTGCAGAGGTATAATGCAAAAGCCAGCTTTTTTTGTCTGGGTAAAAATGTTGCAGCTCACCCCGACATATATGCCCGTATACTGGACGAAGGGCACGCGGTGGGGAACCATACCTATCACCACCTGAATGGCTGGAAAACAAATGACAAAAAATACTTTGATGATATAAAAAAAGCGGCTGAATATATAGATTCCGATTTGTTCCGTCCGCCTTATGGAAGGATATCTACCTTGCAGGCACGGTATCTGCCGCAGGCTTTTAACATGAAAATTATAATGTGGTCGGTTTTGAGCGGGGATTTTGACGAAAAGCTATCAGCCGGGAAGTGCCTTGACAATGTGCTTCTGAATACGAAAGAGGGGAGTATTGTAGTGTTTCACGACAGCGGCAAAGCATATGCTAAACTTACCTATGTGTTACCCCGTTTGCTGGAGCATTTTTCGCACCGGGGTTATAGTTTTGAAAAGATCAGCCTGTAAATTACAGGCACTGCCTGAAAAAAATTGGGCCTGGGTGAAGACCCTGGCCCGTTTTTAATCC
Organism: Chitinophagaceae bacterium; assembly: GCA_037190885.1. Lineage (GTDB taxonomy): Bacteria > Bacteroidota > Bacteroidia > Chitinophagales > Chitinophagaceae > Agriterribacter. The sequence goes on along the minus strand of JBBCJQ010000015.1, from coordinate 268,447 downwards.
GTACCCTATGAAAACTGGAACTAAATTACAATGTTTTTTGTTTCCAACAATAATTTTTGGCAGATAAACGATTTTAGCACGCCTTTTGATGGTAATTTTACTAACCTCTTATGTTGTTTTTACGAATATATTCTCTTTTAATAATCAAATATTCCAGCGCCTCCTTATAAAATTGGTTGCAGATACCAACTAATATGAATACCTGCTCCTTCCGGAAATGGTTGTGTGTTACGGGAAAAAAATCATAATTTTTTTTATTGATTTTTCCTGGCGCTTTTTCAGGGCGAAAAAACATTTTTCCGTTGATGATTTTGCCTGCAGGGAGGTGCGGGTAACTATTCTTTTTACGACAGCGATGCTATTGCAAAACCACAGACCGGGTTGCCCGGTCTGTGATTAGTCTTTTTTTGCATCAAGTATAAACCCGATAGTGGTTCCCACATCCAGCTTGCTCCTGATATGGATGGAGTGTCCGTGCGCTTCTATGATATGCTTGCAGATAGCGAGTCCGAGCCCGCTTCCTCCTTCTTTTCTGCTGCGGGCTGTGTCGGTTCTGTAAAACCGCTCGGATATCCTGGGGATATGTTCTTCGGCGATACCGATACCGTCATCGCTGATCTCTATTAACACATGTTTTTCATCCGTGATGTAAGCGCTGGCGGTTACATTTCCATGCTGTTTCCCGTATTTTATCGCATTTTCCGTGAGGTTGATCAATACCTGCCTGATCTTTTCCTTGTCACCGAAAACGGTTATGGGAAATTCGCAGCCTTTTTTAATACCTTTTTTGATATGCTTGTTATGCGCCAGCACAGACAACGAATCAAATACTTCCTTTATAAGATCCTGGATCACGAAGTTCTCTTTATACAGGATCTGCTCCCCGCTTTCCAGCTTTGTGATCTCGTCCAGGTCCCTGATAAGATTTACAAGACGTTCAATATTCTTGGAAGCATTGCTCAAAAAACGGGTGCTGAGCTCCTCGTTTTTGATAGCGCCGTCCTGCAAGGTGTCTACATAACCCTGGATGGCGAAGATGGGCGTTTTCAGCTCATGTGAGAGGTTCTGGAGAAATTCTTTCCTGTAAGCTTCGTTGGCTTTAAGGGTATCTATTTCCAGCTTTTTCTGCTCGGCCCATTTTTCTACATCGGCGCTCACTTCCTCTATGCTCTTCGGGGGTAACAGGGTTTTGTAGTAAAACTCCTCCCGCTTACTGGCTTTGGTTTGATAAATAAACTTATAGATCAGTTTTATTTTTCTATAGATGAATTTTTCTAATGTGTACTGGATGAGCAGGTAACCTCCCAGGAAAACCACCGCAAGTGCCGCTACAAAAACCCACCACACCGGTTTCAGCAGAAATATGCCCAGTGCAACAGGTATTGCAATAAGCAAAGAGGTGAAGGCAGCCAGTTGATGCGGCTGAACATTTTTTGTATTTAACATTTCTTGAGCGTTTGTGAGAGAATTAACGCCCGAAGTTCAGTATAAATAACGGGAAAATATAATTTGTTGAAAAAGTTTAAGGTTTTGTTGGGAGAATTTCGGGGCGCAAGTTTCAGGTGGCAGGTCGCAAGGCGGATACTACCGGCAACCTGAGAACGTGCAACGTGCAACTAATCACTAACCACTATTTTATATCCAACTCCTTTTACGGTATTGATGCAATCTACTCCCAGCTTTTGTCTTATCTTCCTGATATGTACATCTATGGTCCGGTCGCCTACAATTACTTCGGTACCCCATATCTGGCTCAGGATCTCATTCCGGAGAAAAACACGGCCGGGCTTTGTAGCCAAAAGGTGCAATAGCTCGAACTCCTTTTTTGCCAGCACAATTTCCTGGTGGTTAACGGAAACCAGGAATTTTACCGGGTCGATCACTATATTGCCGACCTGCAGCGTCTTATCGTTTTCAGGCTTCTGAAATCTCCTGAACAGGGCGTTGACTTTGGTGACCAGCACTTTTGGACTTACCGGCTTGCTGATATAGTCGTCGGCGCCGTACTCCAGTCCTTTGATATGTGATACTTCATCGTTCATGGCCGTTAAAAAGATGATCAGTGTATCCTGGTAGGCATCCTGCGACCTTAGTATCTTACACACCTCCATCCCGTTTTTCTTTGGCATCATCACGTCCAGCATGATCAGGTCCGGCTTGAACAGCCTGGCTTTCAGGATGGCTTCTTCGCCGTCTTTGGCAGTAATGATCTCGTATCCTTCATTCTGCAGGTTGTATCCCACAATTTCCAGAATATCGGGCTCATCATCGGCGATCAGTATTTTTGTATCCTTCAGGTCCATAGTTAACGATCTGTTTACGCAAAAATAACCTTAGGCGCAGTAACAGCCTAAAGCCCCGGATTATGAAATTGTTAATCCCGGAAAGGCTTCCGGTACTAAAAAACAGGTTTTGTACGTTATTTACCGGTTGAAAAACAATGAAGTATTCAATGAAGTCATTACAACCTATTCTATTAATTTTGCATTAACTATGCGATTAGCCCCTTTCATATTCTTTTTGCTTGCAGGCTGCTTTTTGCCGGGTACCGGCTTTGCGGGGTTAGATACATTAAAGAAGAAAATTGACATTTCACGGGTAAGGTATCATGAGAATATTGAAAAGGAGCAGCACCTTGCGCTGGGGTTCAGGGGCGGAGAAGGCAAGCTGATCCATGCCTCGGATAACAGTTATATCAATACGTTTGTTACCAATATCATACTGGAGCGGGTAAATGTTTTAAAGGATTCGATTGAGAACAACGCGGCGCTTGATCACCGCTTGAAGGTGAAATACCTGAGTGGTCTCGAAAACCTGGTAAAAGGGTTTAATGCCGGCTGGCGGAACCAGTCCTTCAACCCGGTACTGGCGGAAGAGCTCATCTCCAACTATCAGATGCTGATGGATGCGGATATTCAAAAAAAGGATATCAGCCCCATCGTTGAAAATGCATCTTATAGTGTCGGAAACATCAATGTGAACAGCAGCGGTAACGTGATGTTTGAAAATGCGGGATATCAATCAGCAAGGCTTATCCTGTTCAGGAAGTTTTGTGCTTTGTACCCGGACAGGGCATTGCAGATGCTGGAACTATATCCCGATGCACCTTTTGCAGACAGTCTGGTAAAAACGGCAGCTTACCGCAACCCCAACCAGTTGTATGACTATGCCGCAGCCACCCGCACCAATGTGGGACGGATCATCAGGAGAAACAACGACCCGGTTGTAAAAGCCATAGTCGCGATCGCTTCCAGTAAAAGCGGGCAGCAGTATTATCCTTTTTTGGACGAGCTGGCTGCCGGCCGGCTTACGCTGGCTGATGTGTATGATGTGATGTCGGATAACCTGGCATACTACAAAATGCTGGTAAAAATGCAGGTATCCTATACTGAAAGGCTTATCAAAAAGGATACACCGCTTGCATATGATAAGCTGGTTGCCAAGCTCCAGGACCGGGCAAAGAACGTATTCATAGAAGAAATAAACGCATTACATGACTCGCCGGATAATATCCGGTTCAAAATACTGGATCCGCTTACGGCGGAGGAACTGTATTACCTGATCGTGCTGGGGGAAGATGTTATTTATACTTCCAGTTATAAAGGAGTCTTCAACAGGATGATGCAGAGAGTGCCCGGTCAGTCGGGCGACAGCCTGCTGGTAAGCGTCCGGTTCGATAAGTTCAAAAAATTCATCAAGCTGGCCGCCGGATACAATAAGCTGGATGAGTTTCTGCAATCCATGCCCGATACCAATTCGCAGCGGCTGATGATGGCCTTTGTGCGGGGACTGGAGAACACGGGTACGCTGGAAGACGCCGTGGATGTGGCAGATTCCTACGGCAGCATCCGCAACCCGCTTATAACCCGGCTGGTAGACCAGGAAATTGAAAAGAACCTGAGTCAGGCAAAGGCAGAAGGCGAAAAAAGAACAATTGTTATTTACGATATCCTGCAAACGATCTTTCAGTCTTCGCAGGACAGCAGCATCAATATCTCTGCCCGGCTTAAAATACCCCCTGTTTACCGGGTGGATAATAAAGACCTGCTGGATGACAGCGGCAGGGTGGTTCAGCAGGTATTCTTCTATGGAGACAAAGATGGGAAAGATTCCTATGCCAACTTCATGACCATGTTTACCGGTGCCGACTGGAAAGTTAGCCGTAATACCCAATGGGTGGAGATCAGGTCGGTGAAAGGCAGACCTACTATCATATTCGCCAATCTGCCGCTGGACTACGAAAAGGGACTGGATTCGGTAGCCCAGGCTATGTTGCGCAGCTATATGGATGAAAAAGGTTTTAAACCATCCATTACTATACACCGCGGTCACAGCTATTGGGTGGGTTCTACCATCCGGCACCTGGCGCCCAGCTCTAAAATTGTGGTATTGGGCTCCTGTGGTGGTTTTCACAACCTGGATGACGTGCTGAAAACCTGCCCCGATGCTCATATCATTTCTTCCAAGGAAGTAGGTACCCGTCATGTAAATGAGCCTATTCTGAAAGCCATCAATGACGATGTACGGTCGGGAAAAAATGTGGACTGGCTAAGCATGTGGAAGGACCTGGCAGCGAAGTTTCCCTCAGGTGATGCGAAGGAGCGGTTTGACAACTACGTGCCGCCGCATAAAAACCTGGGCGCGCTGTTCATCAAAGCTTATTTCCGGCAAACCGGCTCCTACCAGTGATCAGTTTTTCGCCGTTACAAAAGGATTGTTGATCTTCTCAAAGCCGATGGTGGTGGTATCTCCATGCCCCGGGTACACAATAGTATTTTCGGGCAGCGTATATAGCTTTTGTTGAATACTTTGCTCCAGTGTAGGGTAATCTCCTTTGGGCAGATCCGTTCTTCCGATGCTCAGGCGGAATAAAACATCGCCGCTGACGATGAACCCCTGCTCCCGGCAGTAGAAGCTGATGCTTCCCGGCGAATGCCCGGGGGTGAACAATACTTCCAGTGTATCTGTACCCAACGTAACGGTATCTCCTTCACGTAAATAAAGCAGGTTGCCGGTATAATTATCAAAAGGAAGGTTCCACATCAGCCCGGAAGCCGGCGCGTGGTCCAGGAGCTCTTTTTCATCCGGGTGAATGTGCAACTGTAATTGATATGTGTCAGCTACCCATTTATTCCCGAAAACGTGGTCCAGGTGGCAATGGGTATTCAACAACAAGGTGGGTTTTAATCCGTTACTCTCTATAAATGCAGCAAGTTCATCCTGTTCCTCGCTGAAGTAACAACCGGGGTCTATGATGATAGCGTTGTTTTGTTCATTCCACAACACATATGTGTTCTCCTGTACCGGGCTAAATGTGAAAATTTTAACATCGAACATATTAATTGATTCTACCTTAAAAACGCTAATTTTATTACTAGAATGCACGAAATTATGGTAATCTCACAGAAAAGGCTACGTTATTGTTTGTTGGGGGTATTGTCAATCGTTTTATTGTCCACTTTTTCAGGTTCCGTACAGGCACAGGTAAACGCAGTAGAGTTTGGTAAAAACCGGGTACAGTATGATAAAATGAAATTTCGTTATTACCAGACCCGGAACTTCAATGTTTATTTCACACAAAACGGACTGGCGCTGGCAAAATATACCGCCCAGGTAGCGGAGAAGGAATTGCCGTTGATGGAGGATTTTGTTGAATACGGATCGCAGCGCAGGATCAATATTGTGGTGTACAACAGCTTTAACGATCTGCAGCAGTCCAATATCGGCCTGGGGATTGAATGGCAGAACACGGGTGGGGTGACTAAATTCGTCAACAATAAAATGATCATTTATTTTGATGGAAACCACGCTAACCTCCGCAAGCAGATCCGTCAGGGTATCGCCAAAACCCTGCTGGATAATTTATTGTTTGGAGATAACCTGGGAGAGTTTGCCAGTAACCAGGCATTGCTGGACCTGCCTGTCTGGCTAACGGAGGGGTATATACGATATGCGGCTGAAAACTGGAGCCCTGAAATGGATGACAAGCTGAAGTCGGCCCTGCTTTCCGGAAGATACCGCAGCTTCTACCAGTTCGCTTTCGATCAGCCGGAATTAGCAGGACATTCTTTCTGGCGTTTTATCGCTGATAATTACCGTAAGGACAATGTTACTTATTTTTTATACCTGGCGCGTATTTATAAAAGCCTGAATTCCGCCAGCAAAAAAGTAACTAAAAAGAAGTTTAAGGAAGTGCTGAAGGAATTCATGGAGAAGGAGTCTGATAAATATTACCAGGATCTGCGCGGCAGGAGAAATGCCCCGAGAGGTAACGTGGTGGCGATAGAAGATGTCAATAAAAACCTGGACTACTACCGTTTCCAGGCCAACCCCAACCCCCGGAATAACACCTATGCCGTGGTTCGTTTTAAAAGAGGCATCTATCGTATAGAGTTGGAAGATTTTGGGTTCAAAAGAAAAATACTGCTGAAATCAGGCGTGCTGGACAACCAGAATGAAGTGAACCCCAATTATCCGCAATTGGCCTGGGATCCCAAAGGAACACGCCTGGTAGTGGTGTATATGCAAAACAACGAGCTCCGGATGTTCGTATACGACCTGACCAAGCGGTTGAAAACATCCAAGCAGGCGCTTCCCGAAGAATTTCAGCAGGTAACCGATGTTAAGTATATGCTGGACGAGAATACGCTTCTATTCAGCGCGGTCAAGAATGGCTATTCAGACATTTTTGTGTATAAGATCGCGGAGCAGACGGTTCAGCAGATCACCAATGATGTATATGATGATCTTGATCCCACATTTGTGGCCTTTCCGGGCAAAACGGGCATTATCTTTTCTTCCAACCGTCCGTCCGGTAATGCTGTGAACAACGATACGGCGCTGCCGTCCAATAACCGGTTCAATATATTTTTGGTGGATAACTGGAACCGGAGTGATTTCCGGCAGATCTCGCAACTGACCCATGTGGCGCATGGAAATGCCCGTTACCCGATGCAGTACAATACCAACCACTTCACTTTTGTAAATGATGAAATGGGAATAGCGAACCGTTATGCCGGCTTTTTCACCACCAGGGGAGCGGGGGTAGATACCGTGTACAGGGTGGGGGATGAGTTTCTCAGGAACCCGGATATCCCGGAACTGGATTCTACCCTGCAGGCATGGAATAAAACGGAACCGGATTCCATTGCCTATATGGCTGTCCGGTCCGATTCGGCTTATTCATTTCCCATTACCAACTACCAGAGCAACCTGCAGGAAACCCGGATCGCCGGAGACCGCGGGCAGGTATCGGAAGTAAGACGCGAAGGTGACATGAAGATGCTGTACAAGCTGCGGGTGAACGAAGACGCGCTGAAGCGGAGAAATATCAATATCCGGCCAACCGAATACATGAAAAAGGTCATTGACCAGGAACGGATCTCCAGGGGAGTAGCTACTATTTACCAGCCTGTTCCGGTAGATACGGCCAAAACCGATGCCGATATTTTCCAGAGTGAATTCGAGCATGAGCAACCGGAACAGGGCAGGGTAGTGCAGGACGTGGAAACGCCGGTGCGGCAGCAGCCCACTATCCTATCGCAGGCTAAATTATATGACTACCGGCTCCGGTTCTCTACCCAGTACTCGGTAACAGGATTCAATAACTCGGTGCTGATGACGCGGTGGCAACCCTATGCCGGCGGGTCAGGCCCGGTGTATATGACCAACGGTAACTCCAACCTGAATGGTATGATACGCCTGGCGGTGACCGACCTGTTTGAAGACGTAAAATTTATCGGCGGCTTCCGGCTGGGACTGAATCTCGACGACAGGGATGTAATGTTCAGCTACCAGAACCTGAAGCGCCGTTTCGACTGGGGACTTACCTATTATCGTTCTACCATCAGCAATTATAAGCCGCTCACGGCTACCACCGGTATCAACCGGCTGATATCGAATTTGTACCAGTTCAATGTCGCCTATCCTTTCGACAGGGTCAGGAGCGTAAGGGGAACTGTGGCGTACCGGCTTGACAGAACGGTATACAGAAGTGATATTTATGCCCTGAGCCCGACAGAGACGCTCAAGCAAAAGGACGATACTTTACATGCGGTGCTTACACACCTGGAATATGTGCACGACAATACCCTTCAGCCGGCATTGAATATATGGAACGGGTTGCGGTATAAGGTGTTTACCGATATCAATACCAATATGACCCCGGGCAAACAGGGGAAGGTCACCTTTAATGTGGGAGCAGATATCCGCTACTATTATCCCATCTACAGGAACCTTATCTGGGCCGGAAGGGGCGCTGCGGATTTTTCGTTTGGCGGCGAACGGATGATCTTTTACCTGGGTGGTACCGACGGATGGATAAACCCGAAATTTAATGACGGAAACCGCCCCACCGGTGACTACACCTATCAAACCCTGGCCGTTAACATGCGGGGCTACCGGCAAAATGCAGCCCACGGCAACAATGCCATCGTGCTGAACAGCGAATTCAGGCTGCCGGTGTTCACTACTTTATTGAGCAGGCCTATTAACAATGCTTTTGTCCGCAACTTCCAGTTAACCCAGTTTGTAGACCTGGGTACAGCCTGGGACGGCGCCTATAACGAAATGAAAAGACCGGGTGGAATATTCGGTTTCCCTCCAAACAACCCCGATCCTTCTGTGCTCGTAAGAATAACCAGCGGCGGATTGGGTCCCTTTGCAGGAGGTTATGGTTTTGGCGCCAGGAGCACCTTGCTGGGATATTTCCTGAAAGTGGACGCGGGCTGGCCCATGACAGGCTTCTTCAGTGGTAAGCCGATCTGGTATTTTTCGCTGGGACTTGATTTTTAATTTGATCATCACGAATATTTTTTTCGATCGTACAAAGCGCTTACTTTTATCCGTAAGCGCTTTTTTAGTTTTATCTAATTTGATACCATGCTTTACAGATCCTTTTTCATTTCCCTGGTTGTCTGCTCCTGTTCTCTGAACCTGAACGGGCAGGAGATACAATATTCGGTAAGTAACATTCACGCCCATAACGACTACGAGTACAATATCCCCTTTATACAGGCATACGGACTGGGGGTAGGCTCTATAGAAGCGGATGTGATATTGCGTAACGATACCCTGTATGTAGCGCACGACGAAAAAGATATAGCCACGCGGCCGCTGGATCTTGAAACGCATTATATCCGCCCGCTTGCTGCGGCGCAGCAGGAAGGAAAAGCAAGACCGGTAACCCTGCTGATAGACCTGAAAACAGACGCGGTGCCCACCCTGGCCAAAGTGGTGGCCGTGGTTGAAAAATATCCCTCCCTGACAGCAAATGCAGATATACAATTTGTGATCACGGGTAACCAGCCACCGGCGGAGGCTTTTAGCCAATATCCCCGCTGGCTGCTATTCGATGGACGATTAAACAATCCGGGGCATTTTGATCACCTGGACAGGATCGGTATGTTCAGTGCCAATTTTCGCGACTTTACCAAATGGAACGGCAAGGGACTTATCCCGGCAGATGAACGCAGTAAAATACAGGAGGCGGTAGAAAGGGTGCATGCTGCCGGGAAAAAGATCCGTTTCTGGGCTTCACCGGATATCATCAATGCCTGGCATGTTTTCATGGATATGCAGATCGATTATATCAATACCGACCGTATTGAAGCGCTGACTGTTTTCATGAACCGACTGGGACAAACTACTTCGCTTCCGGCCAATCAATATGAGCTGTATAGCCCGTTATATAAAGTGGACAGAACGAATAAGAAAGTAAAAAACATTATCCTGCTGATCGGCGATGGTACCGGGCTGGCGCAGTGGTATGCGGGCTATACCGGCAATAAGGGCAGGCTGAACGTTTTTAACATGAAGAGCATCGGGCTTTCCGTCACCAAATCGGCCGACAGCTATATCACCGAATCAGCCGCCGGGGCTTCCGCGATCGCCACCGGTCAGAAAACCAATAACAATTTTGTATCGGTATTGCCGGACAGCACGCCGATGCCATCCATTCCGGAACTGCTGGTAAAAAAGAACATCCGTTCAGCCATCATTTCTACGGGAGACATCACCGATGCTACTCCCGCTGCATTTTACGCGCATGTTCCTAACCGTAACCTTTCCGAGACTATAGCCGGAAACTTCCTGCAATCGGAGGTGGATATCCTGATGGGAGCCGGCAAACGGCATTTTTCCGATCGCAGGGATGGCGGCAGCATTATTCCGTCCATCACCGGGCGCGAGTATACTGTACTGAATGATATTGCCGGCATCGATACTGTAAAAGGTAAGAGAGTGGTGGTACTGGATGAAAAAGCAGGTGAACCATCGTACAGGGGAAGGGGCGATTTTTTACAAAAGGCGCTTGCCTTCAGTACCCGTACCCTGCAGCAGAACAAAGCCGGGTTCTTTATTATGGCGGAAGGCGCACAAGTAGACTGGGCTGCCCATGAGAACCAGATGGAATGGATGGTGCAGGAAGTACAGGACCTGGACAGGGCCATCGGTGATATGATGCGTTTTGTGGATCAAAACAAAGAAACCCTGCTGATCGTGACCGCCGATCACGAAACGGGTGGACTGACCCTGCTGAACGGTAACCTGTCATCCGGTAAGGTGCAGGGCCACTATGCCAGCGACGATCATACAGCCATCTGTGTACCGGTATTTGCCTACGGGCCGCAATCGCATTTGTTTTCAGGCGTGTACCAGAATACGGAGATATTTGAGAAGATCATGCAGGTGATGGGGAGAAAGTAAGATGGTAAAATGGTAAAACCGTAAGAGGGTAAAATGTGGTCATTCTTTTCTTACGGTCTTACATGTCTTACGGTCTTGCTTTGGGTAAGAGGGTAAAATGGTAAGACAGTAAGATGGTAAGAGGTGATATGCTTTCTTACAATTTTACGGTCTTACGATCTTGCTCCAGGTAAGAGAGTAAGATGTGATCATTATCAATTAATCATTAATCAAGAAACCGCTTCCTCAGCTCCGGTGTCGGCAGCATACAGCTTTCTGTTTTGCCAAACCATTTATACCGGTTGCGGGCTATCAGGTTGTACACGGCATTCCTGATAAAGGCAGGGACGATCATGAATCCGTATAACAAAGGCCATGCACCTTTGAGTTTACGGGTAACTTTCAGCGCGGCTGTACTTTGGGTATAAATTTCCCCGTTCTCTACCAGCACGAAGGAGCGGAATGAATCCTTCGGCAGGTGGTACTGTTCCAGCACCCGTTGTCCCGTGTTGCTTTGCAGGCTGGCGAAAGAATAATACGGCGCTTTCTCATGCCGTAGCACAAACTGCACAGACCCCTGGCAAAGATTGCATGTGCCGTCAAACAATATTAAAGCTTTATAATCGTCTGCCAATAGCTGTTGTATCATCTCCGCAAAGTTAGCCATAAAGCGTATCTGTTGCACTGCCCACTTATCATTAACCATTAACCATTATGTAATAATTCCTCATCCTCTTCGTTTTTTATTAAGCCGGCTTTAACTTTTCATAACCGGGAATTATGAATAAAAAGTATTTTTATTGGGCGGTTTTTAGTATGGCAGTCGTCAGCAGTTACCATCGGCATTTCCTGATCGAAGAAATACCGATAAGTGAAGATCTGGTAGCGGAATGGTGCTATATCAGTAGTCTTACTTCTACCCAGGAGATGGTCGAGCTCCGGCATGTACGATCAGGTAGAAAGTCGGTGCTGTATAGGGGAGCAGGGGTGTGCAAAGTTGAATATCATAACAATGCTTTATCGGTATATACTGAGGGAAGCGCTTATGTTGAATTCAACCCCCAAAATGAATACCAATTGAATGTACTGCTTGATACGGCGTGTAACAGTAAGTATTTATATGTGGATAAGCCTTAGTGCTGTGTGATATGACTTTCTGTTGTACCGAGGTTTCGGGGTTATCATCCATATCAGGGCAAAGAATATAACGATAGTCACTTACAAGAATTTCAGTAATTAACAGTTCCACAAGCATCCGGTTGCAAAAACGTTAGCAGTGTTTGCCTGCGAGCAGTTGCTGATTTAAGGGAGGGTGTAGTAAACATTGAGGCACAGGGCTGGCCGTGCACAGCCTGTGCTACCAAGCCTGCGCCAGTTTGGGGGCAATCCGGGAAAATATTAGTTGATTTCTTCCCGCCGGGGGACGGTCCTTTTACACACATAACATGGGTCCACAGCCGGTGCAGAGCCGGGCTGTGAGACATCGGCTTGAAAGCAGGTTGATTGTTCGCAGTGAAGTTTCCCGGGGGGCTGCGAGGGACTCGTCATGATAGCCAGCGTTTTTTCTACAGGCAAATGCCACTACAATCCTCATTATTCAACAAGTCATTCTTTTCACTAATATTGCACCACAATACTCATTTATGAAAGGGGTTTATACCATTTTGCTCCTGGTGGTTTCCAATATTTTTATGACCATTGCCTGGTACGGGCACTTAAAGTTTCAAAATTATTCGTGGTTCAGCAGGCTGGGGTTGCCGGCAATCATATTGATCAGTTGGGGAGTAGCCCTCTTCGAGTACTCCGCTCAGGTACCTGCTAATAAGTTGGGGTATACCGGTAATGGGGGACCTTTCAACCTTTGGCAGCTAAAGGTGTTGCAGGAGGTGATCACGCTGGTTGTTTTTATGTTCTTCACATTGATCGCTTTCAAAAACGAGACCTTCCGCCTCAATCACCTGATAGGGTTTGTATTCCTGGTGCTGGCCGTGTATTTTATTTTTAAAAAGTAATAAGTGGATCCCTTATTGTCAGCGCCTGAATCGCAAAACCAAAAATCAGAAACCATACATCAGAAATAGCAAAACACAGATCTGTTTACGCACCACCTGCATCCTGAAACTTGTGATCTGAGATCTTGAGATTTCTCAGCAGGGTCTCCCGCAGGCCCCCTGCGTCTTTTAAAGGCTGATAAATTTATTGGAAATAATTTTCCAATTTTCGTCAATGGTAAGCCGTTGGAAACGGCGAAGAACATAGTGTATCCTAAGTCAGAGACTTAGGATAGCAGCGATTCCTCCTTAACAGTTAATCATTATCGATTTCTCATAGGCTTTACTCCACTCCCTCTTTTTATTTAAAAACTATTATTTACGGCATGCAAACCAATCTCCTCCAACGCCCAGGCATAGGTGATATATATATAGTTATTAAGAAAGGGAGCCTTTTTTCATAAAAAGTACTGTTTTTTTGTTGGATACATATATATAGGTTACCTTGGACGTACAAAAGTTGCTGATTTAATGAAAGTAAGACACCAAATAGTAACTATTGATATTGACGAATACTTTGTAGGATTTGTCTAATTTGCCAAATGTTTAGCCCCTCGCTTTTTGTTTTTCCAAAAACTATTTTTCCAAAAATTAAAATATTATCAATATGAAAAAGATTGTGTTAACTTCTATGATAGCATTTTTTGCGTCATTAGTCCACTGCCTCTTCCATAGCATTGAAAGGGGCTGACAAAAAGGTAACCGGATAATTTAGAACTTAATGAGGCTATTGTTTGTTTAAGCGCTCTCCGGTTTTATTTGCCTTTTTGATCAGCCCCTTGCTTCTATCGCCGAAAAACGAAAATGACATGAAAATGTTGGTTACATTATTAGCAGCATGCTTTTTATATGGTTGCAATGTAAATGGCAAGTCTTTTATTACAGACCAGAAAATTGACACCACTATTTATTTTACACAATTCCCACAGACAGATAGTATAAGATTCAGTAGTTTTCTGCAGCACGAAACAGATTATGTCCGGGCTGTCTTGGTAACCGATACCAGTTTAATATTGACGAATGACAAGGGATTGATGTCCGGTCATTTTTTTCTTGAGTATTCGCTCAGAACAAAGGAACCTGCTGGGAAATATATAAAAGGCGGACGGCACAAAGGGATGACTTTGGGGCCGGTAACATTTGGGCTTTTCAAAAAGCAGTATTTATTCGTTAAAGATATTGCGCTGAATAAGCTGATCGTAGCCGACCTTTCGCAGAAGCATGGTCCCGATTCATTGGTCATTGAAGAGTATCCGTCGAATCAGCGTACCTATACGGAACATTTACTGAGTGAGAACCTGGTATTACAATCAGGTATCCTGGATGCATCCCGGGAAATAATGCATGTGAGAGATATAAAAACGGACAGTCTTGTAAGAGCCTTCGGTTCCCTTCCCGAAGCCCCGGGTAGGGTTCCTTTCGGTTCGTGGAAGCATGCCAACATGAATTTTCTGTTTGTGAAGCCGGATGCGACCCGGGCCGTGATCGCCTGGCGATATGCGGCTAAAACCGAGGTTTTTGACCTGGATACGGAGAAAGGAGCGATCGCTATCGGCCCCAAAGAAATAGAGCCGTCTTTTTTGCCGATAGACGCCGGGGGCATCCAAATGAGCCAGGTCACAGAAAAAACAACGTACACCTATAGAGGTGGAAGCGTTACCGACAAATACATTTACCTTTTGTACTACGGTAAAACGACCGATACCCCGTTTTTTACAGATGGTAACCTGATCTTTGTTTTCGACTGGAACGGGAACCCGGTAAGGGAGTTGCGGCTAGACAGGTATATCCAGGGGTTCGCTGTTAATGATGATGACAGCATATTATATGCCTTCGATGGAGAGAACAGGCAGGTGGTTACTGCCCGGTTACAATAAATCAATTAATTATGCGGCGGATATTTGTATTATTATTTGCTTTTTGTCAGGTTACCGTATTTGTTTCCTGTACAAATGGCGATGTAAACTCAAATGAGCAGCTATCAATTGCTGACCCCCTTCATCCTATAGCTTTTACCGGACTAACAAAGTATGATCCTTTCAATACAGGTATTGAGCTAATAGAGAATGATAGTGTTTTAAACCGGAATTATACAGCTATTTCTTATATCAACGTGAGTTGTCCAACATGTATTGAAGAAATAGACAAGTGGGCTGAATTTTATAAGGAGGTCAGGAATGAACACCTCAACATATTATTGATTTTTTTTTCCAAAGACAGGTTTGAGTATATTATGTTTTTGATTGAGACGGGAGTTATTAAAGACTTTCCGTTTCCATTTTATCTGGATGAGACAGGAAGTTTTTCTGCCAGCAATCCTGTTTTTAATGATCCTGTCGCCGATAAAACCCTGTTGATAGATAAGCCGAAGCGGGAGCTAATTAAAGGCAACCCTTTGCATAAGGAAAATATAAAACAGCAATACCTGGAGATTTTAGAGGCTGAAAGATAGTAAACCATAAAAACACAATATCATGAGAATGACTGCTTTTTATTCCTGTTGTATTGGGTTGTGCGGTCTCGTGCTTTCGATGGATGCGAAAAGCCAGCATACGGAACCCGCCCTGCTCAAACTAAGTTATTCTTTTTTGCATCGTTATGATAAGTCGCCGGATGTGGCGCCGGTGGAGGCGGAAATGAGTTTGCGGCTGGGCCCTACCAATGCAAGGTATGGTTGCGCGGCGTATGAAATGCCGGTTCATAAGCCCTTTGGAAGCGGCGCTGATGGACCTCCCCCCGAAGTGGTAGCGGCTGCAGGGGCCGGCAGGGCTGTTGTGGGTATGCCTGCGACCCTTGTAACCAGCAAAAAAGTGAATTATGAGGCATTATACCTGGTGCCGGATAAAAAGCAACTGGTAAGCTTCAGATCGTTGGGCTTTCAACATTTTAAAACGGAATTGCCCTATCCGGATATTAACTGGACAATAGAGCAGGAAACCAAACAAATAGACAGGTTTGTTTGCCAGAAGGCGACAGGTACTTTTGGCGGAAGGGTATATACTGCCTGGTTTGCCCCGGACCTGCCTTTTGCCTACGGCCCCTGGAAGCTTTGCGGCTTACCGGGTTTGATACTGGAAGCGGAGGATGCGGACAGGGAAGTGGTCTTCAGATTTAAAAGCCTGGAAATGCCTACGGAGGAATATGTGATGGCGGAAGTGTATGGCGTTGCTTCGGTATCGGAGAATGAATTTAAGAAGGCAAAGCAAAGACACGATAAAGATCCCGTAGCTTATTCCGCTGCCTATGCTGCTGCGCAGTTTGGAACCGAACCGGCTATGATTGATTTTTTAGACGCATCCGGCAACAGGGTCAGCGGTGAGGCGGCAAAACAGGCCATAAAGAAAGAAATAGAATTAAAGATCAGTAACCCTATGGAACTGAAATAGCGGTGATGTATTAAAGCCGGAAATTTTTCAGACCTCCCTGCCTGCTGAAAGATCGTAAACCAAAAAAACTTACCATTATGCGAATGACTGCTTTTTATTCCTGTTGTATGTGGTTCTGTTGCCTCGTACTTTCGATGGACGCGAGAAGCCAGCATACGGAACCGGCTTTGCTGAAGCTCATCTATTCTTTTTCGCATCGTTACGATAAATCGCCGGGTGTGGTGCCGGTGGAGGCGGAAATGAGTTTGCGGGTGGGCTCTACCAATGCAAGGTATGGTTGCGCGGCGTATGAAATGCCGGTTCATAAGCCCTTTGGAAGCGGCGCTGATGGACCTCCACCCGAAGTGGTGGCAGCCGCAGAGACTGGCAGGGCTTTTGTGGGTATGCCTGGGACCCTTGTAACCAGCAAAAAAGTGAGTTTTGAGGTATTATACCTGGTGCCGGATAAAAAGCAACTGGTAAGTTTCAGGCTGCTTGGGTTTCAAAACTTTAAAACGGAATTACCCTACCCGGAAATTGACTGGACAATAGAGCAGGAAACCAAACAAATTGACCGTTTTGTTTGCCAGAAGGCGACAGGCGCCTTTGGCGGAAGGGTATATACGGCCTGGTTTGCCCCGGACCTGCCTTTTGCCTACGGGCCCTGGAAACTTTGCGGCTTACCGGGTTTGATACTGGAAGCGGAGGATGCGGACAGGGAAGTGGTCTTCAAATTTAAAAGCCTGGAAATGCCTACGGAAGAATATGTGATGGTGGAAGTGAATCGTGTTGCTGCGGTATCGGAGAAGGAGTTTGACAGGGCAAAGCTTAGACACGATAAAGATCCGATAGCTTATTCCGCTGCCTATTCCATTGCGCAGTTTGGAACCGAACCGGCTATGATCCTGTTTTTGGATGTATCCGGAAGCATGGTCAGCGATGAAGCGGCAAAACAGGCCATAAAGAAAGAAATAGAATTAAAGATCACCAACCCTATGGAACTGAAATAACAGGATTACCCAAAAATGGCGGTGGCATACACACGGATCATCTTTTTCTTTTTATGCTGTTTGGCGGTTATGGAAGTCAACGCACAGGCTGTCTCCGGAACGGTGAAGGACTCGGCGGGCAATGCCATCCGGTCTGCCAATATACTGGTAAAAAACCAGGAGGACCGGATCGTACTGTTTCGCTTCAGTGACGCAAAGGGGGAGTTTGTTTTGCAAATACCGGATTCACTCTACAACAACGGATATATAGAAGTGACGGCATCGGGATACCGGCAGCAGAAAAGCAGGCTGGAGCCTGGCCGGCAGTCCTATGATTTTGTCTTAAAAGTTGCTTATAAGGAACTGCAGGAAGTGACGGTTGAATTAAAGCAACCAATAAAAGTATCCGGCGATACGCTCAGCTACGATGTGGAGTCTTTTGCGGAGGATGAGGACAGGAGCATAGGCGATGTTATCAAACGGCTGCCGGGACTGACCGTTGGAGAAGACGGTACTATTACCTTTAACGGAAAGCGCATCAGCAACCTGCTGATACACAACGACGACCTGATGGCGGGCAGTTACGGGCTGGCCCCAAAAACCATCTCAAAAGAAATGATAGAAAGAGTGGAAGTCATTAAGCATCATCAACCCATACTGGCGCTGGGCGATAGGGTGTTTTCTGACGATATAGTTGTCAACCTGACCCTGAAAGATGCGAACGCGTTAAAGTTGTCGGGACGGGGCAGGGTAGGAGGGGGTATCCCTGGTCTTGTTAATCTCGCTACAGACCTGATACTCTTAAATCAAACCTACAAGGGCTTAAACAGCATACGGTATAATAACAGTGGTGAGGATTACCGGAATGACATGAAAAACCTGGTAACTGCAGGTGCAAGTCCCTATCCCGATGAACTGTTGTCTGACGGCACAATAGACAATCCCGGGCTGCCACTCAAGTATATCAATAGAAACAATACCTATTCGATCAATACGAACAACCTGTATAACGCGAAGGATAGCCTGCAGTTTCGCTCCAATATCCGTTTTGTAAAGGACAGGAACAGGCTGGACTACCGTGCGTACACGGAGAGCTACCTGCCGGGTGATACCGTTGTTTTTGATGAGATGCAAAGCATCCTGCGGCGGCCGTATGAGTTTGACCTGGGGCTTACCGTAACAAAGAATAAAAGAAGCTACTATATAACGAACGGCCTGCAGGTGAACCTGAAAGGATACACCAACGATAGCCGGATGTCTTTTAATGGAGAAGATTTTCCGCAAAGGATATCAATGAAGCAGACCAAAATAGCAAATAATTTTAACTGGGTGCCCGATTTCGGACAAAGGGATGTATTATTCTTCAACTGGAAGGCGGGTTACTATAATGCGCCGCAAAGCCTGGATATCGGGTCAGGTATAGATAGTGTACTGCTGAATAATAATGTGTCGTACCGTTCCGTGCAGCAGCAGGCGGAGATACCCACATGGATCAGCCAGGCTGTTTTCAATTATAATATCAATAACGGTAAGCTGCTGCAGCAGTCTTACCAGGTAGGAGCGGAGAACAAATGGCAGTACCTGAATTCTTCGTTAGATCTTTGGCAGCACGATGGCATGGTTACCCGCCCCAACGATGGAGAAAATGATGTATCCTGGAGACGGGATGATTATTTTCTCAAGGCAAATTATTCCCTCCGGAAAAGCAGGTTGCTGTTCAGCTTATCCGTACCGCTGACCCTGCAAAGGATATCATTTGATCAGCAACGGGAGGATAATACACAAAAAACGCGGTTTGTTGTTCAGCCGGAACTAAGGAGCATCTTTTATTTTAAGGGACTAAAGCATTTGGCGTTTAACTACAGTCGCCATAATAGTCTCGGGGAGATTGGGGACGTGTATCGTGGTCTTATTCTGAAAAACTTCCGGCTGATCACCGCGAATGAAGCTTTTGTGAGAGAGCAAAGATCGGATGACCTGGGTATCAGCTTTAATGTGGAACGTGCCGTCTCCATGCTTTTCTTCGGTACGGGTTTGCAGTACCGGAACACGGCCTTCAATGCCATTCCCACCATAGAGTACAGGGATAATATCCAGAGAACGGTACTGACACCCCTGCATAACCGGCAAACCGATCTGACCGGTACGGCAGACATCAGTAAATACATTTTCAGCCTGCGGACAAAAGCCGGGTTGGGTATCGTCGTCAACAGGCAGCATACACAGCAGTTCATCAATAACAACCTGTTGCCCTTCCAGGCCCTGTATGGCAATCTTCGCCTGTCGCTGAACAGTAAGATAACAGATTTCCTGTCGCTGAACTATGAAGCTTCTGCCGGCAGGTTTTCCAGCAGGCAGCAGAAAGTGCCGGATAATACCCCGGCGATCCATAACAGGGTGAGTATCCATAGCCAGCAGATGGAACTGGTCATTACACCTTCCATACCGCTGTATATTACTTTCAGGGGCGCCTACCAGCTTAATAAGACTACCGGTTCCCATAATGATTATTTCTTTATCGACGGCAATATCCGTTACAGGGCAAAAAAACTCCGCACAGATCTTGAATTTGATATTGATAACCTGCTCAACGTCCGTTCCTACAATATACTCTCAACCACAACGAACCTGCTGAATGAGTCGGTATATAGATTGAGGGGAAGGATGTTTTTGTTGAAGGCTACGTTTAATTTCTGAGGGAGTAGACAGTGCCCTCATCCCCTAAAGGGGAGAAAGCCGTAACTGGCGTATGCGTCCGCTTGTGCCAGTTACGGTCGCAGGTTGCAAGATGCAGGTGTCAGACGGGCTATTAACCATTATTTCTTTTTTTTCGTCAATGGTAATCCGTTGCAAACGGGGAAGAACATAATAGATCCGAAGTCGGAGACATTCGGATAGCATCAATAGCATCAAGTCATTAACCATTAACCATTAATCCCATTGCCCCTTATCTTTTTTTGACTTTTATATTCCTGAACCAGATAGGACTTGCATGATCCTGCAGGGCAATATAGCCTTCCCGAAACTTTCCGTAATCGGGACTGTTTTTCCACTTGTCGGAATTTTTCTTTTCGTACCAGACCTCGTCCCAGGGAACAAATTCCAATACGATTTTACCATTGAGCCAATGCTCCACTTTTTCGGGTGTAAATACGATCTTTGAACTGTTCCATTCTCCCACCGGGTGCAGAATTTTACCCGGGCCGGGCGGATGCATGGCATAGTCGGCTCCCGTCTGTTGCAAAGGTTTAAGTTCTTCAGGACGATCTGTGTACCCTAAACTGGTATTATAGGCAGTCAGGTCATGGATACTGGCATAATTCTCATCATCGATCAATTGATATTCCGGAGCCATGGCAGTAGGACGTTCGTACCCTTCTTTTACGTGATAAAAAATGCCGCTGTTCCCTCCTTTGGGCAGTTTCCATTCCAGGTACAGTTCAAAGTTTTCAAATTCTTCGGCTCCGTATATGATGTCCCTGCCGCCGGTATAGTTCTGTTCCAGTCCGAGTTCGGTATCAAAGGTCAGTGTACTGTCCTTTATGGTCCATCCGGGCGGAAGTGAATCCATATTGTATCCTCGCCACCCCTCAAGACTGGCACCATCAAAAAGATAGGTCCATTCAGCATTGTCCCCGGTAGTGGTGACTTCTTCGTTTTTATTGGATTGGTTATTGCAGGCTGCAATGATCAAAACTAAAACAGCAAGCTTTAAAAGGTGCTGCATATTGCTAAGTGTGGTCATAACCTTCATTTTATGTTGGTAGTTTATTTTGCGTCAGAAAGTAGTAAGTAGTCAGTTCACAAACCATTAACCATTAACCATTTTCCCTACTCCCATCTCCATTCGCCTGCAATCTGCAGCGGTTCTTTAAGATTGGCCTTTTCGAGCTTTTCCCGGAGCACTTCGTCGCTCATGCGTTGCGCTTTCAGCACTTCTGTGTCTGCCAGTCCGTAGAGTAAAATGCTGCCGAAGAAAACGGTATTTTTCAGTTCCTGTTCGTTCACGAGGTCAAAAGCATCGCAGTCTGCATGGTAACAATTCAGCACTTCGCGACTCAGCCTGCCGGCAGCGCCACCGGTGGGTATGCCTTGCAGCAGGAAGGGCTGATGGTCGCTGTGCAATCCTAACCCCGAGCTATAGGTGTTGGCAAAGGCGGTATCTGTTGTCCTGGCGATGGTGCCAATGCCCTGGATGATATCTTTGTCATCTTCCACAGAAGAATGGTATCCCCTGGGATCGTTGGTCATATCGAAGTTCAGCATGTATTGCACGGCGTTGAGAGATCCGTCAGCTATAGCTTCCTTTACATACGCATTGGAGCCCAGCAATCCCTGTTCTTCGCCCATGAAGAGCACGAACTCGATGGTACGTTCCGGTTGCAGATTCAGGGCTTTAAAGGTCCTGGCCATATCCACCACGGCAAATGAACCAATACCATTGTCGATGGCGCCGGTGGCCAGGTCCCAGCTATCCAGGTGACCGCCGATAACAATTTTTTCATCCGGTTTCGATTTACCGGGCAGGGTGGCGATCACATTTCTTGCCTGTACCTTACCGGAAAAGTTGGTCATTAAAATATTTGCTGTGTATGTACCGGTGGCAAGTCGTTCCCTGAGCTTCAGGCCGTCGTTGTTGCTGATGCAGATAGCCGGTATGGAGATCAGCTTACCGTCTACTGATGCGGTACCGGTCAGCAGGATATTACCGGGGGCGGCATTGAAAAAAATGATCCCGGCAGCGCCGTTCCTTATCGCCAGCGCCGTTTTTTCGGAGCGGTGCAGGTTGCGGGTGCCTTCTTTTGAACCGGGCAGTACACCGAGATACACGAATACAATTTTGTCTTTCAGGGATACTTTATTGTTCGCATAATCCTCTTCCAGTCCATTACCCAGGTCAATAATCGCACCGGTAACGTTCGCCTCAACCGGGGAATGCGCCAGAGAGACAGCTTTGTAAGATATGCCGTTGATCTTTACATCCAGTTTGCCCCGGCTCCAGCTTTCGGATTCAAAGCTTTGATAACGGGTTTCATAGCCATAAGATTTCAGGAGATTGAACACCTGTTCTTCTGCCTTTGCACCATTTTCCGAACCGGTCAGCCGGTGCCCTATATAGGTGGTGGATTGCTGCAGGTTGGGGTAGGCGGCCGAATGTTGGTTCACCTCTGCATGGATCGTTTTGAAAATATCGTTCCATTCGTTTTTCACCTGGGCGATAGCCGTGCCGAAAACAGTTGACAAAAGAAGTATTCCGGGAATAATACGTTTGAGCATATACAGGTTTTATAAGTGTTTTGTGAAACGTGGATCAATCGGGTGCATTTCAAATCTTCGCTTTATGTAAGTTTTCCGGCCGGTAGTGCGCTCTACAGGTGGGTGTCTCCACCCGCCTTCGAAAATGTTTGGCAGACCCGGATCAGTTTTCTTTTTCCAGCTTTCCGTTTTGCAGCTTCAGCATATAAATTCTCTTATTCTCGTAGTAGTCTACGCCGGTGGCTGCTACCCTCACCGGACGGAAATCGAAGTCGGTGATCAGGTAATGTTGCCTGTCGTTCAGGTGGCTCATCAGGTCGCGGTCGTAGCGTTGCAGCAGGTGCATGAAAATATACGTCAGCTCAAAGCTGTGGAAAGCCAGTTCAGAGGGACGGGTATAGGTAGCCCGGCCATATTGGCCCGAAAAGCTTTTTACCCATTCATTTTCTTCCGGACCGGGGTTATACAACGTGGAAGGATACACGACGGCAAGACTGCGGGTTTCTGTTTTCTCCGGGTCGATAAAAGACTCCCAGGTTGGCATTCCCACTGCGGTTATTTTATAGCTCTGCGAAAGGGCGGTAGCGGCGTTAATGACCCGCTTGGCAAAGTTATCATCCAGGCTGGCGCATATCAGTACATTATCACGGTCTTTGTCCAGCAGGGCTTCTATATCGGCGTTGGTTACCTGGGCAGACAGGCTGGCGGGTTGTATATTCAGCACCTGCCCGGATTGTGAGGAATTGAGCGACTTAAATACATCCGTCACCCGCCTGTCGGCATTTCCCGGACGGCTGATCATGGTCAGCTTGCTTGTGCCATGCTGGCGTAAAATATAGTTGTACACACTTTGAAGGTGTGTATTGAGCCTGGAGTTGGCTACGATCACCCAGGGATTGCCGGTAATGCCGCCGTCGTTCGGGTAGCTGACGGACACAAAAGGGATTTTTTTCTCCCCGGCAATGGTGGCCAGGTCGAGGTATTCTTTTCCGCTTACCGCACCTAGTATCAGGCCTGTTCCGTCCAGCCCGCCTTTGTCTGCCAAAGAAAAAACAGAGAATCCCTTTTTTCGGGTATCATATACTGTTACATCCATTGTATATCCTTCCCTGTCTATCGAGTCTATAGCCATCATGGCGCCCTGGTAAAATTCGATCCCGGTCTTTACGAAAGGCGGCACCCTTTTTTCCATCTTATAAGCGCCCTTTGCATCAAACAGGGTATCCAGGTGCAGCGGTGCAAAAAGAGCCACCCGCTTAATTTCCAGGCTGTCCTGGGAGAAGCCATTTACTGCATACAATGTTAAAAAGAAAAAAAGTGCTTTCTTCATTCAACTGTTTTTTAATGAGACGTATTATTCCCATTCAATAGTTGCAGGGGGCTTGCTGCTGATGTCGTACACAACGCGGTTGATCCCTCTTACATTATTGATGATCTCATTGGAAATATGTGCCAGAAAGTCATAAGGAAGATGCGCCCAGTCTGCGGTCATGCCGTCTACAGAAGTCACTGCTCTTAAGGCAACTGTATATTCATATGTTCTTTCATCTCCCATTACGCCCACACTTTTTACGGGAAGCAGGATGGCGCCGGCCTGCCAGACTTTGTCGTACAGGTCAAAAGATCGCAGCGCTTTTGTGTACAGGTCATCGGCTTCCTGCAGCAATTTAACTTTCTCTTCAGTAATTTCTCCCAGTATCCTGATGGCCAGCCCCGGTCCCGGGAAGGGGTGACGGAACAGCATATCGTGCGGTATACCCAGCTCAAGCCCCACCTTTCGTACCTCGTCCTTAAAAAGATACCGGAGCGGTTCCACCAGCTCCAGCTTCATGGTATCCGGCAGACCGCCTACATTGTGGTGAGATTTGATGGTAACGGAGGGGCCATGTACCGACACGCTTTCGATCACGTCCGGGTAGATGGTACCCTGTCCCAGCAATTCCACGCCTTCCACTTTATGCGCTTCTTCATCGAACACTTCTATGAAGGTTTTACCGATGATCTTACGTTTTTCTTCGGGGTTTGTTTTCCCTTCCAGGAGCCGGTAAAACCTTTGGGAGGCGTTGACGCCTTTCACATTCAGCCCCAGCTTATCATAGGTGTCCAACACCTGCTCAAATTCATTTTTCCGCAGCACGCCGTTGTCCACAAAAATGCCATACAGCCTGTCGCCTATGGCCCGGTGGATCAGCGTTGCCGCAACGGTTGAATCCACCCCGCCGCTCAGAGCCATGATCACTTTCCGGTTGCCGATCTGCTTTGCCAGCGCTTCTACCGTATCACTTACAAAATGTGCAGGGGTCCAGTCCTGCAGACAGCCGCATACTTTTACCAGGAAATTGGCAATTACCTTTTTACCCTCAGTAGAGTGATATACTTCGGGATGGAACTGAAGTCCGTACAGCGGATTAGGGCTGTTTACTTTTTTGAAAGCCGCCACCGGGATGCTGTCTGTAACGCCCAGTATGTCGAAATCCGACGGTGTTTCCAGTATGGTATCACCATGGCTCATCCATACCTGTGCGCTTTCAGTCAGGCCATTCCACAGGGTATCTGCCTTTTGTATTTTGAAAATGGCACGGCCATATTCCCGTTTTTCTGATTTTTCTACTTTACCGCCAAATATCCTGGCCGTAAGCTGTGCGCCGTAGCAGATACCCAGCACCGGCACCCGTTTGTTCATATCTTCCACATCCACCAGCGGGGCGTTGGGGTCATTTACCGAAAAAGGAGAGCCGGAAAGTATAATACCCTTCAGGTCCGGCGTATATTGCACCGGCTTGTTAAAGGGGGTAATTTCGCAGTATACATTGGCTTCGCGTACAGCCCGGGCAATAAGTTGGGTATATTGGGATCCGAAATCCAGGATGAGTATCTTTTCTGTCATTTGCCGCGAAGGTAAAGAGAAATCTGGAGTAGTAAGTAGTTAGTGGGAAGTTGTTGGGGTCGCAGGTTGCAAGATCCAGGTTGCAGGTAGCAAGACCGTAAAATGATAAGCCCCGTAAGATAGTATCAGCCCATTTTCAAATTTCCACATTTTCAAATTCTCATTTGATCTTCGAGAACGGCAGCGGCTTCAGGGGGATGGTCTCTACTTTTTCCACGATGGGAGCGTCTTTTTCCGTAGCCTCTTTTACTTTGAGCCAGTCCGGGTCGCTGCGGAAAGCGTCCCAGGAAGCAGTCCCGCTTTCGGCAGACCGGTGAGCCACCAGGTAGATCAGCTTTGATTGTGCGTCACCGGGTTCGATGGTCGTCCAGTAGGCAATATTGGTCATGCCGTGTTTGGAGAAAAAGGCGAGGGTATGATTTTGAAAACGGCTGATCAGCTTACCCAACTGCCCCGGGTGACAATGGTATATTCTCAGGTCAAAGCTTCTATCCGACCGGGTTTGGGAAGGCTGGATGACAGGGGATATGGTGGGCGCGTCCATAAATATGGAAGTGATCTTTGTTATGATAGTCCCGTTTTTTTCCGATGCTTCTCTTACCTGCTGCCATTCCTTATCTGCGCTGAAAGCTTTCCAGGCAGCCTCCCTTGCCGCTTTATCAGGGTATGCCAGCACATAATACAACGCGTTTTCCTTATTATCGGCGGGCACCCAGTACCCGATATTCTCCATTCCGTGCTTTTCAAACAGGGTGGTGGTATGATTGGTAAACCGTTCTATTAAAGCATCCAGCTTGCCGGGATGACAATAGTAGATCCTCATTTCATAATACCGTGTATCTTTTTGTGCCATAACAAAACCGGCCGACAATACGCATACAGCCAGCATTGTCCATATTTTCTTTGAAAACAACATCATTTTATTTATTTATTATATCAGGGCTTGATCTCCCACACCAGGGCGCTGGCGCCCAGTATCGCTGCATCCGCTTCCTTCAGTTCACTGAAAATAAGCTTCACCTTATTCTGAAAAATAGGCAGCAGGTTTTTTTCCATATGCTCTTTGGTAGGCTTCAGTATCAGGTCGCCGGCCTTGGTCATGCCCCCAAATAAAATAATGGCTTCCGGGGAAGAGAACATCACAAAGTTCGCCAGGGCCAACCCCAGTATCTCGCCGGTGTACTGGTATACTTCTTTGGCAATTTCATCTCCCTGGATGGCGCAGTCATATACGACCCTGGAGTCTATTTCATCTACCGGGTAATTTCGCAGTAAGCTTTGCTTGTCCGGGCTATTACTGAGGAACTCTCTTGCCGTATGTGCAACACCGGTAGCCGAAGCATAGCTCTCCAATGAGCCGCGCATATCGGTGCCCGGATGCATCCTGCCGTTGGGGATGATGGTGATATGCCCCAACTCACCGGCGAACCCGTCATGTCCGTAAATCAGCTGTCCGTTCGCAACAATGCCGCTTCCTACACCGGTTCCCAGAGTGATCATAATAAAATCTTTCATTCCCTTTGCCGCACCATACATCATTTCACCTACGGCTGCCGCGTTGGCATCATTGGTCAGCGCTGCCGGCACACCGAATTTTTCTGTGATCATTTTTGCCAGCGGAATAATGCCTTTCCATACCAGGTTAGGCGCATAGTCGATGGTGCCCGTATAATAGTTGCCGTTGGGTGCGCCTATCCCGATACCCTTGATGGCTTGTATGCCGCCTGCTTCGTCAATAGCCGGTTGCAGGGCATGGTACAACTCTTCAATATAATTTTCAACCTGCTCGTGCTTTCTGCTGGAGATAGCGCCGCGATACAGGGTATTTCCTCTATGATCTACAATGCCGAATACTGTATTGGTGCCCCCGATATCAATCCCGATTGCATACTGCTGTTTCATAGACTTTATGTTACTTATGTGTTTTTTATTCTCAATTAATGACTGCCTCCCTCAATATTGCTGTAATCAATTCCCTGTGATTTCAGAACGGATTTCACCCTGATGGCATAAAATGCAATATACGCAAAACAAAGTACCGCGATCCAATAAGAGTTATGAATTCCGACGGATGGCAGGTCTGCCAGCTTACCCTGCAATGGTGGTATGATGGCGCCGCCCAGGATCATCATCACCAGGAATGCAGACCCCTGCGCGGTGTACTTGCCCAACCCCGCGGTAGCCAGCGAAAATATGCTCGGCCACATGATGGAACAGAAAAGACCACCGCTGAGAAAGGCGTAGATGGCCACCTGCCCCGTAGTAAACAGACCTATGAGCATGGCAATAATACCCATAGAACCGAATATCATAAGGGTTTCAACCGGTCTTTCTTTTCCCAGGAAAAAGCCGCCGATCTGGAAAAGAATGACGCCGGCATAAGCATAGAGAGGTGTAAAGTCATTGCCGGCAATCAGGTTGGCGGCTATCACCACGCCAAAAGCGATATAGGGAACAATGATAAACAGCAGCGTTCGCATGGAACGGGAGGGATTGAACACGGTGATGGCGCCGGCCCATCTCCCGATCATCATACTACCCCAGTACACGGAGATATAGGGGGCTATCTGGGTTTCGGTATACCCGCCGAATTCCGGTAATGTCAGCAGTTCTCCCAGGTTGCTCTGGATGGTCACTTCCACGCCTACATACATAAAGATGGCCAACATACCCAATATGAGCTGCGGGTACTTCATAGCCCCCCAGCCGGTTGCGTTTTTCTGCGCGCTGGCGCTGGCACCAAAAAAGCTGATGATCATGATCGCCAGTCCGGCCACCAGCAGCCACATGTTGCGGACGCTTACGGGGGTAGGAAGCTTTTGATTGACTTCCAGACCGCGGTAGCTGGCAAAGATCAGTCCGAAGATCACCAGCATTACAATGGTAATGAAAACCAGCAGCCACATGGCTTTGGGGGCCGATTCAAAGCTGTCTTCTTCCTTTACGTTGGGCAGCTTTTTGCTGAACCGGAACAGCACCGCTGCCGCTATGAATAAAATGCCCACCACCACATACAGCGAATTCATGGATGTGATGGTAGCATTGGCAATATCGGTATCGCTGGCGGAAGCTTTTCCAAAAAGCGCCAGTGCCATGATAATGGGGCCAATGGTGGTACCAAACGAGTTGACGCCACCGGTGAGGTTCAGCCGGTGAGTGCCGGTAGAGGGATCACCGAGCGCAATGGCAAAAGGGTTGGCGGAGGTTTGTTGTAAGGAGAAGCCCAGTCCTACGATGAACAATGACGCCAGTATACCGGCGAAACCTCCAAAATTAAATGACAGCAGCATTAAAGCAGCACCAACGGCACTGATCAGCAATCCGTAAATGATCCCGGTTTTCATTCCCCAATGGTTCATGATATCCTTATTTTTCACAGCGGAAACCACGAACAATGCCAGGGCACCGATATAATACGCCCCGTAAAATGCAAAGTCGATCAACTGGCTTTGAAACTGATCGAGATGGAAATAATGTTTACAGAAAGGAATGAAGATACCATTCCCGGCAGCTATGAATCCCCAGAAAAAAAATACGATAACAAGGGTGCCCAGCGCACCGGTGTTAGTAGGCTTTTTAGCAGTCGTGCTCAAAACATCTGGTGCAATCGTGGCGGACATACAATTAGATATTTATTAATGATGAGGGCATGAAATTAAAGCATAACAATCGTTTGCAACAAAAAAATTATGATCCGTGAACCTTTTACCAGATTTCTTTGTTAAGTTCGGGAAATTTTAATGCATAATGAGTACAGCTACACTAAATCCCCAACCGCAAAAAAACTACCTGACTTCCATTATCATCATAGGCGCGTTGTTCTTCATTTTCGGGTTTGTTACCTGGATCAACGGGATATTGATACCCTACCTGAAAATAGCCTGTGAGCTGGAATCCGACACGCAATCCTTCCTGGTTGCCACGGCCTTTTTTATCGCCTACCTGGTAATGTCCATACCGTCTTCCTATGTGCTGAAGGCGACCGGTTATAAAAAAGGAATGTCGCTGGGGTTGCTGGTGATGGCTGTCGGTGCTTTGATATTCATCCCCGCCGCACAAACCCGGAATTTCAACCTGTTCCTTGTAGGGTTATTTATTATCGGTACGGGACTTGCCATACTTCAAACAGCATCCAATCCCTATATATCTATCATTGGTCCCATAGAGAGCGCGGCTTCCCGTATTTCCATCATGGGTATCTGTAACAAGCTGGCGGGTATACTGGCCAGTGTTATTTTCGGCTTTATTGCCCTGAAGGATGCTGATGCCCTTACTGCCCGCATAGCCACCATGAGCGAAGCTGACAAGGCGGTGGAACTGGATCAGCTGGCTGCCCGGGTGATCAATCCTTATATAATCATTACCATCGTGCTGGTGGTGCTGGCAATAGCGGTATATTATTCATCCCTGCCTGATATCAAAGACGACGGTAGCGAAGAAGCGGCGGAAGGCAGTCAGGTGCAGAAAAAATCTATCTTTCAATATCCGCACCTGTTTCTTGGTGTACTGGCGATGTTCCTGTATGTAGGGGTAGAGGTAATGTCCGGTGACACGATCATCAGCTATGGGCAGTCGCTGGGTATTTCTATGACCAAGGCAAAATTCTTTACATCCGCCACCCTTGTTTGTATGCTGGTAGGCTATATCATAGGGATATTTGCCATTCCAAAGCTGATGTCACAGCAAACCAGCCTGAAGATCTTTTCGGTGATGGGCGCTTTGTTTACCACGCTGGCGTTGCTGACCAGCGGCTTTACTTCTGTACTCTTTATTGCCTTGCTGGGATTGGCCAATTCATTGCTGTTCCCTGCTTTGTTCCCGCTGGCCATTGACGGGTTAGGGAAGTATACCAAGCTGGGATCGGGACTGATGGTGTCGGCTTTCTTTGGCGGCGCCATTTTACCGCTGGTGTATGGGGCAATGGTAGACAGCTCTACCAGCGCTGCCATTGCTTCGGGCGTAGATGCTGTGGCAGCCAAGGCTTCTGCCGCGCAACATTCATACTGGATCATGATACCGGCATACCTGTATATCCTGTACTTTGGTATCAAAGGGTATAAGGCGGGCAAAAAGACCGTAAGAAAGTAAGATTGTAAGACCGTAAGAGGGGCCTCTTACCATTTTACATGTCTTGCCATTTTACAATTGTAAGACCGAAAGAATGTAAAACCGTAAGACCGTAAGACCGTAAGACATTCATCTTACCATCTTCCGGTCTTGCTATTTTACCATCTTACCATTTTACCATTTTCTATCGGTAAAACCGAAACCCATCCCCGTCAAACAGCCCTTTATCACTCAGCTTGATATGGGGAATGACGAGTAAAGCCATAAACGATAAAGTCATATACGGAGAGGATAAAGTAGCACCGAGCGCTTTGGCAACCTTGTCTATTTTGCTGTACATTTCCGCTACTTTATAACCGTCCTGGTCGCTCATGATACCGCCAACGGGCAGCGGCAGGATCATATCCTCGCCGTTTCCATGCAGGCTTATACCGCCTTTATGCCGGATGATATTATTGACCGCTTCGCAGATGCTGGCATCATCAGCACCCACTGCCACAATGTTATGACTGTCATGCGCAACCGAAGAAGCAATAGCGCCTTTTTTCAGTCCGAAATTTTTTACGTAGGCGACAGCTACCGGGGCATCCCGGTAGCGGTTTACGACCACAAGCTTCAGGATATCGTTTTTGACGTCTATACCGCTGTTCCTAGAATCGCGTGTATGCTTCAACGTTATCAGTTGACCATCCTGCGCTTCTATAACAGGGTGATGGGGTGCGGCTTCCAGCGCAGGCTGCCCGGAGAAATCCCGGACCGGTTTTTGACCACAGGAAAAATGATTAACAGGACTGCCCTGCTCAACCTGCGGAATAAGAGTGTGTCCGTTTTCCGCTACGAGGTTTCCTTTTATGTAGGTGGCCAACACATCAAATGTCCGGAGGTTGTCTGCCAGTATAAAATCGGCGCTGTCGCCCGCCCGGAGCAGGCCGGTATCAAGCCTGTAATGTAAGACAGGGTTGATGCATGCGGCTTTCAGCACTTTATAGATATCTATGCCTTTGGCAACCGCCCGGGCGCAAAGCTCGTTGATATGCCCTTTTACCAGGCTGTCCGGGTGCTTGTCATCGCTGCAGAACATTACCTGGTCCGGGTATTCATGCAGCAGGTCTATCAGCGCTTCAAAATTTTTGGCGGCGCTGCCTTCGCGGATGAGTATTTTCATACCCAGCTTCAGCTTTTCTTCGGCTTCTGCCCGGGTGAAGCATTCATGGTCTGTAGAAATGCCGGCGGCTACATAACGGGCTGCGTCTTCCCCCGTTAATCCGGGTGCATGTCCGTCCACAGGTTTATCGTATTTCCGGGCGATGGCTATTTTTGCCATAACTTCCGGGTCGGCAGCCAGCACACCGGGGAAATTCATCATTTCGCTCAGGTACCTGATCTCTTTTCGCTTCATCAGGGCTTCGATATCTGATACGGTGATGGCAGCGCCTGCCGTTTCAAATACGGTAGCGGGTACACAACTGGGCGCGCCGAAATAGAAGTGAAAAGGCACTTTGTTCCCGTCTGCTATCATAAAGTCAACTCCCTGCATACCGCAAACATTGGCTATTTCATGCGGGTCGCTGATGGTAGCCACCGTACCATGCACGGCGGCCAGCCGGGCAAACTGAGAAGGGATAAGCATGGAGCTTTCAATATGTACATGCGCATCTATGAATCCGGGTAGTATATAAGGCAACGGTTTTCCCGTATCCGGTATTTCTTCAACAGAACGGATGACCCCGTTCTGGACCTGTACAGCGGCGGCATATATTTTTTTTGCTGCAATATCAATCAGTTTGCCTTCAATAAACTTGCTCATAATCAGGGGGCTGTGATAATTTCAGACAAGTTAATGGATAAATGGTATATCCAAAACAGGAGAATTGCACTATTTTTGGAGCGTATAATCATCCACACGTTATCACGTATCAGAAATTTATCTGAGGCCATCCGGAAGAGACAATTTTATGCGGAACCCGATGTGGCATTTAAGCATTAAAAAACATACACATGAAAAAAATGAAGACCATCCTGCTGACCTTACTTGTAGCTGTTTTTGTAAATACCGGACAGGCACAAACGGTTGAAAGCATTATTGACAAAGCGATTGAAGCCCTGGGAGGGAAACAAAAGCTGGAAACCCTGAAAGATACTTATATGGAAATGAGCATGGATATAATGGGTATGCAGATGGGATCCAAAACCTGGATCATCTATAATACGGCCATGCGCCAGGAAGTAGACATACAGGGTCAAAAGATCATCACTTATATTGATAAGGAAAAGGGCTGGAATGTAAACCCAATGATGGGATCCAACAACCCGGAGCCACTTCCCGAAGAGGCTATAAAAAATGCAATGGCCAGCTTTTCTCCCGGCCGCGAGCTCACTTCTTATAAGGATGCGGGCTTTACCGCAACGCTGGAAGGATCGGAAGAAGTAGATGGCTCCAAAGCCTATAAGATCAAGCTGGAAAAAGACAGTATTTTGCAGCATATTTTTATAGATGAGGCGACCAGCTACCTGGTGAAGTCCATCGTTAAAACCAATGTGCAGGGACAGGAAATAGAAGCCGTTACCACATTAAGCGACTATAAGAAAACCCCGGACAATTTTGTATTCCCGCATACTACCGTTATCTCCAACCCGATGATCGGCGACATTAAGGCTACGGTTACCAAGCTGGATATCAATAAAAACCTGAATATCGCAGAATTGCAGAAAACAGAATAGTATCACAGTTCCGGTTACCTGAACAGATATTCGAACACCCCTTCAATGGGGTGTTTGCTTTTATCGTGTATCTTTGCCGAAACACCTGCATTGGCTGTAAAGGATGCGGATATTGTGATCTTTACTATTATTCGCTTCAAAGTCATTGAGCATATCAGGCAGGAAAAACAGGATGCTATTGTTATATGAAACACCCACTCAGCAAAGGGGGATATGATCAACTCCATATACGATGACCCAGAGCCGTGGATAGGGCTTAAGTGCTACGGGAGCTTCGGAAAGATGGATGTACGGGAGCACCCAACTTCCCCCCTGATTTCCTTATTTGTTAAAAAATAATTTAAATTAACCGGTTACAGGCTGACAGGCTGCTGCGACTAACAAATAGAAGCTTAATGCACACAGAGAGAAGCATTTCTGATGAGGAGCTGATCAATGATATAATGGATGAGCAAAAGCTGAACGGTGCTATACATTATATTTTAGAAAGCTACTACGGCTTACTTGAAAATATGGTTATCTCCAACAGCGGCACTACCGCAGATGCAGAAGATGTTATACAGGATGCATTGGTTGCATTTGTGGAAATCATAAGAAAAGGAACCTACAGACGGGAGGCCGGCATTAAGTCTTTTTTATATACCATAACCCGTAACCTGTGGATCACTGAACTCAGAAAAAGGGGGAGCGCTGTTAAAAGAGAACTCCTCTTTGAAAAGGAAAAAGATGTTTCCGACGAAGGGTTGATGAAATATCTTTCCTATAAGGATGTACAGAAATCAGTAACCGGCTTATTGAATACACTGGAAAACAAATGCAGGCAGCTATTAAACCTGGTATATTTTGAAAGCCTGCCGATGAAGGAAATAGTAACGAAACTTGGTTATCAGAACGAACAGGTGGTACGCAATAAAAAGCATAAGTGTATGAAAGAGCTGGAAAAGAAAATTAATGAATCACCTGCCATGAAGCAGGAGCTTAAAAACCTGTTATTGAATGGAATCTAACCCTGCCATAAGCATTGAGCAACTGAACCGTTACCTCGATGGGGAATTAACGGAGAAAGACAAGCTTGAAATAGAAGAAAAGCTACGGTCAGACAGCGAGCTGCAATCGCGGCTGGACAACCTGCTGATTGCCCGTGCTGCCATAAAAAGTTCGGGGCTGAAAGACCGTATCTCCGGAATATACAGCGACTTCAAAGCGGCGCATGGCGCCAAAGTAGTTCCCCTGAAAAAGAGATATCTTTTAAAAGCCTGGATTTCGGTAGCCGCAGCATTGTTATTGCTGATATTGGGCTATGGGGCCTACCAGCTTATTACTGTCAGCAACCAGTCGGTTTTTGACGAACATTATATGGCTTACTATTTGCCGGTGCAAAGAGGTGCGGCAGATCCTGTTACATCTTTAAGGGATTCATTATACCGGGCAGGGGATTATGCGGGGTATCTTGAGCAATCAAAAAATATATCCCACCCGGTACAGAAAGATCATTTCCTGGAAGGAATGGCTCTTCTTGAGACGAATGAACCGGAAAAAGCGATCATCTCTTTTGAAAAGTTAAAGGATTTAAACGCGAAGGGAAATGATCCGTATTTTGAGCAGGAAACCGATTATTATCTTACATTGGCCTTTATCAGGAGCGGCAGGATAGGAGAAGCCAAAGTCCTGCTGGAGAAAATAAAGAGTAACCCGCAACATCTCTATTACAAAAATGCCTCTTCCATCAGCAACCTGTCACTGAAAGTGCTCGGCGTTAAAAATTAGTATTTCTTTTCCGGGATTTTTTATTCTTTAAGGTTACGATCATAGTGCCGGCTGCGACCTATCTGTAATACAAAACAGGTAGTACTATGATACAAACTAAATTAGCCGCTGTTATTTTCAGCATTGCCGTTGGACTGGCAGTACTGTCGCCGGTGACGGAAAACTGGGCGGAAAAGCCGGCGGACGATTTCCCGCTATCCTATTACCCCATGTTCTCCGCCAGGCGGGATGTACATTATTCTGTTAATTATCTGGTGGGTTACGATTCACTGAACAACCGGCATATCATTCCTTACAAATTTATCGGTCGTGGTGGCTTTAACCAGGTGCGCAGGCAACTGAACAGAAACGTTAAGCGAAAAAAATACAAGAGCACCACCAATAGAGTAGCGAAAAAAGTAGCGAAAAGCCGGCAGCCGCCATTTACTGAACTGAAAGAAATTCACCTCGTAAAGGGCACCTATAATATGGATATTTATTTCACCGAACATAAAATGCCTGCGGAAGAAGAAATCTTATTTGTACAACCTGTAAAAAGATAACACAATGACCGGTATAAACAATAATGCCTGGTTCGCGCCGGCACCGGCCGGCAGGATACAGATCATCAGGATCATAACGGGGCTTTTTTCTTTGTGGTACCTGGTGACCCGGTTCAGCATGATGAATGCGCTTGCAGCTACCAATCCCGCATTGTATAAGCCGGCAGGGGTAATGCAGTTTTTTGTTGCTCCGCCACCGGATTTGCTGGTAACCATATTATTGGTACTGACCATCGTACTGAATATCCTGTTCATAGCCGGATGGAAGCATACATGGGCCGGACCGGCTTTTGCAATAATGTTGCTGTTTGTTTTTTGCTACCGCAATTCCTGGTCTATGGTTTATCACAGCTACAACCTGATGGTGATCCATATATTCATTTTAGGTTTCGCGTCTGCCGGTGGATGTTATTCCCTGCCCGGTATGAAAATACAGGGATGGCAATATGGCTGGCCGTTAAAACTGATGTGTCTTGCCACCGTATTGGTATATTTTCTTTCGGCAGTTGCCAAACTGAAAGGGGATCTGGCCTGGGGCTGGCTGAACGGTTCTGCCATGCGATCGCAGATCGCTGTGGATGCCATACGGAAAAACCTGCTGGGTGTAGATACCAGCCCCCTTTTTGAAGGGATGTATGAACATACCTGGATGTATACCATTATGGGAACAATGTCGCTTCTGCTGGAGCTCCTGGCGCCGGCAGTACTCTTTTTTAACAGGAGGGTAGCTGTCGCCTGGGTATTGCCTGTATGGCTGATGCACTGGGGTATATTCTTTTTAATGGGCATTACATTTCATCATCACCTCACAGGCATACTGTATTTGTCGTTCCTTACCCCGGAGAAATGGTTCTTCTTTGCAGCAGCAGCATATAACCGTTTAAAAAAATCGCTGGAAAAGGTTACATCCGCCCTGTTTGCTTCGACCAAGGAATATCTAAAGCAATAATATGAAAATTAGTATCCTTCCCTGTATCATGGGGCTGACTTTCGCAACGGGCATACAGGCGCAAAACAACGAATGGCGGATGCGCGGCGGTATGAACCTGAAGGTGCCGCTCACCAAAAAACTGGATGCACGGATCAGCCATCAAAGGTCATTTGAAGCAACCAACAACTTCAGGAACAGGATCAACAGTACCGGGCTGCGACTTTCCTATGAACTGGATAAAAGAACGGATGTTGCCGCCGGCGTGGTATGGCTGCAGAATCCCCGGAGTGGTACAGGAAATTCGAAAGTATTTGCCCGTATCAGCTACGAAAGCAGGCTGGGGGATCATTTTACCTGGAAAAACGGTTTGCAGGCGGAAACTTTCTCCCGGCAAACCGGCAAGTTCAAACACCGTGTGATCATCAGCTCAAGGATCGGGTTGCGCAAAAGACTGGATTTTTTGAACCTTTCCCCCTCGGTCGGCTATTCCCTTTACTACAACCTAAGTGGCAGAGAGCTGCAGTATTATGATGACAATAAGCGACCGGCAGTGAAGCAATCACCTGACGGCTTTCACCGCGGACGGTTCAACATAACGCTCAGCTCTAAGATCAACAGGCAGTTCAGCCTTTCCCTGTATTATTTCAACCAGCACGAGTTTAATTTGCTAGCCGGAGACTACAGGCGGATACATATTGAAAACCCCAACGGAAGGATAACCCGCAGATTCAACAATTATAATGCTGCGGGTGTCACCCTTAACGTCACTATCGGAAAAAACGGAACCCGCCCGATCTTTTAACCAACCGGAGAGAAGAATTAATTTAAACTACAGGACTAAAAAATGAATCATATGCAACCTAGAATCAAGAAGACTTATATCTGCTCCGATGTTAATGAATATACGCTGGACAAAAGCCTGATCTGCTCCTATATACCTGAAGCCGGTGATGTAGCGGTTTTCGAAGTATTGAGCATAGGAAAACATACACAAATGCAAAGTGATAGCGGCCGTTCGGTAAAGATCATGCCCGGCGATCTGATCATGGCCGCATTTGGTACCCGCTATGCCACTGCCCAGTTTGAGGGTTACCTGCCCGTAACCTGTCTCCGGGAATTTGATATCCTGGGTGCTGGTGGCACGATCGGTATTGTAAAAAGCATGCATGCCAGGTTTTCCCAGGATGGGCCCACCCGTCTGAAAATAATTGGCTATGCCACGGCAGCAGGTAAGGTGATCAATACAAAAAAAATGAAAGCGCTTTATGTAAAACAGTTTGCAGATATGAACGCGGTACAAAGCCGCGTCATTCTCTCTATCGGCTCCTCTATGGATAGCGGCAAAACCACTTCTGCAGCCCACCTGATCCACGGGCTGAAAAAGAAAAATAAAACGGTGGCGTTCATTAAGCTTACCGGTACCGTATATACGAAGGATAAGGACCTGGCTTATGATCTTGGGGCTGATCTTTCCGTTGATTTCTCTGACTTTGGCTTTCCTTCAACATTTATGTGCAACGAGGAAGAGCTGCTGAATTTATATGCATCATTGATACATAAAGTGCAGGAAATCCGGCCGGATTATATTGTTATGGAAATAGCAGATGGGATATTCCAGAGAGAAACCAAAATGTTGCTTAAGCAGCAGGCATTCATCAAAACCATTTCCGGTACCATTTTTTCAGCCGGCGACAGTCTTGGCATCATGAACGGGTTAACCATCCTGGAAAGCTGGGGCATTACGCCATTTGCGCTTTCAGGGATCTTCACAACCAGTCCCTTGCTGATAGGGGAAGTAAAGGAACAGACCCGGATCCCGGTGCTTACGCTACCCGACCTGCAGAATATTTCACCCGGGCTGATCACTAAGAACAGGAACCTTTTAACAGCAGCATAAACGGCCCTGATCCCTGCCCGTTTTATGATCCAATCCATTTAACAAACCCCGTGCATTTTCGGGGTTTGTTAAAACTATCAGGTATGCAGCAGAATATCATTATACAATTTTTTAAAAGCCACAGGCTACTGGTTTTTATATATGTGCCCGTAGCCGTCATACACGGAATATCCACACTCCTGTTGCCATTGGTTACCGGTGCTTTTTTTGATATTCATTTTAAAACGATCACCGGCAAGTCGAGACTGCTGGACATGTTGGGAATTTCGCTGGGAACGGCGCAACAGTTTTTTGTGTTTTTCGCTGCAAGCATCGCCATTAAAGGGCTGCTGGCTTATTCGGAAAGACAACTGTCGCTTACGATGGCCGAAAGGTTTTCTTTTTCACTCAGCGGTTCACTGTTTGAAGCACAAATGCGGTGGCCGCATGAATATTTCAGCCGGAAACCGTTCGGTAAATACTTATTGCGCTACAGTGGTGAACTTACCAGTTGTAAAAACCTGCTGATGAAAGGCTGGCTGGGAATTGTAAAGCATGGCTGTATATTTTTATCGGGTGTGGGCTTATTGCTGATGATAAGCCATCTGCTGACGATACAGTTGCTGTTAAGCATGTTGCTGATACTCCCCCTCGTTTACCGGATAAGTAAGCAGCAGGGTATTATAACGGAGCTGCGCAACCGTAAATCTGGCTTATTGTCTTTTATTACCGAAAGCTTCAATGGTCATCGGTATATTACTGTTTCGCAGGCTGCCCGGGAAAAAACACTAGCGCAGTTCTCAAAAAAACAGGCGTTGTTAAGGACTGCATCATCGAAAAACCGGCGAAAACAAAGTATGGTGTATGCTTTTACTTCCATTGCCGGCTATACATTTGTGATCCTCCTGCTTGCGTGCATCGTGATCACCCCTGACCTGCATATGAACCCGTCTGATGTGCTGCTGTACATGCTGGTGTTATTTACATTACTTTCCACCATCCGAAGCCTGTTGAGGATACCGGCGGTTTTTCAAAAAGGAAAAGTATCGCTGAAAAAAGTGGCGGATATCCTGTACGCTGATACTGCTCTTCCAAAGAAAAAGCCGGAAGTGTCACCGGTAACCTGATACAAGGTTGACGTAACGGAAAAAGAGAAGCACTAAAGCATATACCTTATCTTTCATTATATAATACTATATATTTTTACTACTATGGCAATACAGGAAGAACGACTCAGTGTGTTCTTTTGACGCGGTAAAAAAAGTAAAGGCCGGTCCCGAAAATACCAACCATTATTGCAATCAGGTAATTGCCGGGAGTACCAATGGATCTTATTTCCTGGATATTACCTATATAGACCAGGTGACTCCAGAAGGAAGGCATGGCGAACTGAGCGTATTCCGGATCATGCATGATATCCAGCTTGGCTTTGCGAAGCGCCTGGGCATAGTTCTTTTCTCTTTTAAGATGATAGTAAAACCGCTGACTGATATATGCAGTAGCCCTGTCCTCGGCTTTCCACAGGGACGTGATCACATTGCTGCAGCCGGCTTCAGCAAAGGCTCTTGACAAGCTTAGTATACCTTCTCCTTCCTGTAGCTTCCCGGTCGCCGTTTCGCAGGCGCTTAAAAAAAGAAGTTGTGTATGATGCATCGGGATAGAAAGAATATCTGTTGCGTATAGCTTAAAGGTGCTGTCCATTTCCTTATGAGGGTAAAATGCGATAAATGATCTTCCCGGCTGATCGTTGTTGGTCACAGCGTGTGTGGCCAGGTGGATCACGGATGCTGCACCAGCTTTGCTGGCAAATGCCTGCCTGGAAGCTTCTTTACCATACAGGACAGTGCCGTGCAGGTTTTTCACTTCTTCTTTTGATGCAGGCAACACGGGAAAGTGAGCACCGGGAACGGCTTCCGGAAAGGGAGCCATCACCAACCCGTTTTCGAGATCCGGCAGTTCCCATTTTGCTGATTGCAGGAATGTAAGCGCCTGCTGGTAACTGATAACAAAATCTTCCAGCAGAAACCGGGCACCAGATTGCAGGGCCTCAAAAGGCAGGTATCCTAACTGCTTATGAGGAATGATGATCAACTGCTCGTAACGCTTTAACCCCGGCAACAAGGGCGCTATCAATTCTTTAAACAGTTGTTTGCCCTCTTTTTCTGCAGCGTTCGGTTTGCCGGGCAGCTGGTTCTGAAGCTGTTTGGTAAATTCCTGTACAAGTGAGTTGATCTTATGTACATCCGGGATGGTAAGGAGCGATATGGCGTTATCGGTGATCTGAAAACATAACAGGATATTTCCGGTATTAAAAAAAGAAATGACGGCGTGCGTGCCGGGAAGCATTGCCTGTATGCTTCTGATATTGATTGTGTCGGGTGCATATTTCTGCCGGTAATAGTCCGGGTAATCGTTAAACCTGCTGATCAGTCTTGATAACAGCACTTCGTTTTCCTGAAGGCTGCTTTTTACTACTGCGTTGGTTGTGCTATCCGTTTGTTCTTCTGCCTGAAGCCGCAGATGGGAGATGATATTCCTGAGCTTTCTTTCCTCCTGCAGCAGGGAATCAGGGATACCGGTTTGCCATTTGAGTCTGTTTTCCCTGCTCCCTATCAACAAGGCAACAGCTTTACTTCTCTCTGTCCACTGCAACAATATCTCCAGGTAAGCCTGCTTTTGATCCTTTTCGTATACATCCAGCAGCCAGTTGACTGCATCCGTATAAGACGGAGCGGCAGCCTGACCGATAAACAACCGGGCCTGCTCATTGTCATACGACTTATTGATATAATCCAGTAACGCAAATGCAGACTGATATGTTTTAATTGCCAGCGCTATCCTGTCCCCGGCATTTGCCTGCCTCTGCCACTCAGCCAGGCAATTGGCTTTTGCCAGCAGGTTTTCAAATAAAGAGAAGCTACTGAAGCTGCTGAAAAATGTTTCAGGGTTTGCCTGTATGCTCTCGTTGTTAAAATTATAATCGCTTTGTATAATGGCCGACTGGTAGTATTCCAGGGCGGTGCTGTAATCACCCCCGGCTTTCGCAATGTCCCCGAGAATTTTGTATGCATCCGCAACCTCAACATTCTTCTCATTTTTTAATATATCCCTGTTATACACAATAGCTTTATCAAGATATTCCCTGGACGGCTGGAACTGTTGCTGAAGATATTTTGCCCTGCCCAATCTCACATACAGCGCTGTTTTTTCTACGGCAGTATCTCCTGAGATGCGGGACAAATAGGATAATGCGCTGTCCGGCAGGTTCTTTTCGAGAAAAATATTGGATATATTCAGCAGCAGCACATCTTTTTCAGTTTTCTCTGAATATTGTAAAATTGATTGATAGATATGAAGGGAAGAGTCATACAGGTGCATCTGCCGCAATGCTGAAGCAATATTATTATGCAGCGCATAACTTATATAATCGTAGGCACGCTCATGGGATGCAAGCAACTGCAGGGCCCGGTAGAAATAGTTAATGCTTTGCTGAAAGTTTCCGCCTTCGAAGTAAATTGCCCCCAGGGAATTGTATAGCCGGAACTGTTCTTCTGCCGGATCATCGTTTTGCTGCAACAGCTCTGCTTTTTTAAAATAATAGAGAGCGGAATCATAGTTATTCAGGAAGTAATAAGCATTTCCCAGGTATAGGTTGGGCTTGAATGCAAGCGAATCGTGCAGCCCAAAGTTCGCCTGTACAGTTAAAGCCCGTTTATACAGTGGAACGGCTGCTGCCTGGGCCCCTGCCGTCTGTTCCAGTATTCCTGCACGCTCCAGGCTGGTAAACAGCATACCGGCATTACTGCTGCTTTCCGGAAGCAACGCTGCAATTCTGAGATAAAGAGAAAGGGCTATGCTATCATCCAACGCTGTCGGAAGATCCTTTTCAAAATGGAAGCCGGCTTTGTCGTAAAGCTTCCCGGCATCCTCATATTCGTGCTGCGCAACTGTACAAACGGTTACCAGCATAATACCCATTATGATGAATAGAGTAGTTTTCATTACCGGTATGATAAAGCGAAATAAATGCAATTATCCCGCTTTATCATGCGGTTGGCAAAATATTATAAACTTCTTACGATAATAATGATAGGAGGGCGGGGTTTCTTGATTACCCCATTGATCCGCATGGACGATCTTGTACGAAGGATACCTGCCTGGTTATCATTCATTTCTGCGATCAGGCTGGCTGGTATTTCGCTTACCGTATCGAAATAATATATTCTCAGGTCGATCTTGTTCAGGGAATGCAGGCTGGCATCATTGAGGCGATAATACATAGTCACATCCCTGGATGAACCACTTACCGGAACGGCGCCAAAAGTTCCGTTTTCAACTGTTTTTTCAAGATCCAACACCCCGGTCCGGGTATTTACATCTATTCCCAGCGCACGCAACTGGTTTCCGGTTGGAGGATCATCATCATCGTCGTCGTCATCATCGTCATCATCGTCAAACTGACAACGGTCGTCATCGTCATCATCGTCGTCATCATCATCATCGTCGTCGTCATCGTCGTCATCTGTACAGGGCGGAATGCCTCCGCGAAGAGCATTATAATAAGGTCTGGCAAATTTGTTACCGCTGTTCAATACATAAATTGAATCTGTATAGTTTATTCCCGAAATGGTCACAAATGTTTTACAGGTATCGGTAAAACCTTCGGGAAGGAACCATACACTGTATTTAAGCCCGGTTTCGCTTTCATTGATATTGATCGCTCCGTTGACAGAGTCTATAGCCAGTCCGCCCGGAAAGGAACCATAGGTACCTGCCTGGCTTACCACGGGATGCACTATGTGATCCGTTACCTGATCTGAAATAAAGTACAGGGTATCTGAATAGGAAAAAAGATCACAGATAGCCGCATTGGCAGAATCTGTATTGCCGGCAGGGGGTTCCATATCATTTTGCTTGGAGCAACCGCTATATATCACCAATAAGCTTGTCAATACAATGAAAATCAGCCTTTTCAAATACATGATCCCGATCGTTTTAATAAAGTCGAAGCTGAAGAGCCGGGTGTAACCGGATTTTCAAAAAATAAATACATTTACTATTGCAAGATATCTGCCAGTTTGCATATAACAGACGGTCTAAAGGATTAACGGCTGTCATACGGGTATTATCAGGTCTGAATAATCAAAACGTATCTGCATAGGATCAGCAAAACTCTTTTTT
The DNA here is from genome assembly GCA_037190885.1 of Chitinophagaceae bacterium. Lineage (GTDB taxonomy): Bacteria > Bacteroidota > Bacteroidia > Chitinophagales > Chitinophagaceae > Agriterribacter. The sequence continues at coordinate 225,131 of JBBCJQ010000015.1, read as the reverse complement.
ATTCCCGTATCTTTAAAAAATATGAATACAAAAAATAGTTAATCATGCCCGTTATTACATTACTCGGCACCGGCAGGATGGGATGTGGTATAGGTACAAGTATTTTAAGATCCGGACATGAACTGGTAGTATGGAACAGAACGAAGGAAAAAGCAAACCGCCTGCGGGATATGGGGGCATGCTGGGCGGATACACCCGGAGAGGCGGTCAGGGGAGCACAATACATTATATCAATGCTTTCCGATGATACAGCGGCAGAGGACGTATGGTTGGGAAAAGATGGTGCGCTGGGTGGTCTTCAGGATGGAGCATTTATAATTGAATGCTCCACATTATCATTGCCATTTGTACTGGGTCTTTCAGAAATTGCGAACCAGAAAAAACTGCGGTACATCGACTGTCCCGTTACAGGGATCCCTGCAGCAGCAGAAAAGGGGGAGCTGACGTTGCTGGTGGGAGCAGCCCCCGGCGACCTGGAAGAATGCAAACCAATTCTGCAACTGTTCTCAAAAACCATCCGGTATTTTGGGGACATCGGCAAGGGAACGTCCTATAAGCTTGTTATCAACCTGATGGGGGCGGTCCAGATCGCTGCTTTGGCGGAAGCTGTAGCGATGGCCGAAAAACTGGGACTGGATAAGGAAACCGTTATATCGTCCATTGAAAACAGCGCAGCAGCCAGTCCTCAGGTGGCACGGTACGTGAGGAGAATGTCCACTAAACAATTTGCTGATGACCCTTCTTTCACTGTCGCACTCAGAGAAAAAGATGCCAGCTATGCCGTTAAATTAGCTGATACAATTGGGTTTTCTCCCAAACTGGGCATCGTTGCAAGAGACTGGTTTGCAGAAGCAAAGATGTATTGGGGCGACAGGGATGAAGCATCGGTTGTGGAGGTGATGCAATAGGGAAGGCATAAACAAATGATTTTATTATGGCTGTTATATGGTTTAAAGAGGATTTTTCGATCGAGAAGCTGCAGAGGATGGGAGAGGGCACCATGAGTGATTTCATAGGCATCCGGTTTACGGAGATCGGAGAGAATTTTATCAAAGCCACGATGCCCGTAAATGAACGGACCCGGCAGCCTTTCGGACTGCTGCATGGCGGTGCATCGGTGGCGCTGGCAGAAACGCTTGGGAGTGTGGCCTCCGCATTGGTACTGAATATGGATCGTTCCATATGTGTCGGGCTGGAAATAAATGCCAACCACATCAGGAGCGTTCGGTCCGGCCTGGTAACGGGAACGGTTACCCCCATTCACCTGGGATCTACCACCCATGTCTGGGATATCCGTATACACGACGAAAATAATAAGCTGACCTGTGTAAGCCGGCTGACGGTGGCGGTACTGACACGGAAAAACAGGGAGTGAACTGTTGTATACTACAGCGTTTCCTTCAGCCATTTGAAAAATTCATGTTGCCATACCAGGGCATTATGCGCTTTTGATACCCAGTGGTTCTCATCCGGGAAATACAGGAACTTACTTTTGATACCCTTCAGCTGTGCGGCTTTAAACGCCTGCAACCCCTGTTCGGCCGGCACCCTGAAGTCCAGTCCACCCTGTATGATCATAATGGGCGTGTTCCATTTGTTGACATGCTCCGACGGGTTGAAAACGGTATATGCTTTGGGAACCGGCTGGTCCCAGTATGCCCCTTTCAGGTCGAAGTTGGCAAAGAACATTTCTTCCGTTGTGCCGTACCAGCTGCGCATATCAAATAATCCGCAATGCGAAATGAAAGATTTAAATCGTCCTTCATGAATGCCCGCCAGCATGAATACACTATACCCGCCATAGCTGGCGCCCACCGCACCCAGCCTGTCTTTATCCACGTAAGGTTCTTTTGCCACCGTATCAATGGCTGCCAGGTAATCCCGCATCACCTGCCCGCCCCAGTCACCGCTGATCGCTTCATTCCATTCCGTTCCCCAGCCGGGCATACCCCTTCTGTTGGGAGCTACTACAATATAACCATTGGCAGCCATTAACTGGAAATTCCAGCGCATACTATAGAATTGTGTAACTGAGGATTGCGGGCCGCCCTGGCAATATAACAGGGTAGGGTACTTGTTGGAAGGATCAAAACCGGGCGGATAAATAACCCAAACGCCCATCTCTTTGTCATCCGTTGTTTTTATCATCCTGAACTGTACATCGCTCAGTTCTATTGCGGCATAGACGGCATCATTGGTTTGCGAAAGCGGCTTCATGGTAAATCGCCTGGTTTCTACCGAAAACAACTCGGCCGCATGGTTCATATCTGCCCTGGTTATGATAAGCTCAGCAGTCGTAACACCTGCAATGCCGGAAACATCAAAAACGCCTTCCGTTACCTGCTTTACGGGCCGGCTGGTGACCGGTTTCTTAACATCAATAGCAAACAACTGTTTTGTTCCTCTGATGGAAGCGTTGAAATACACTACATCTCCTTTGTGTGACCAGGCCACATTTCCATCCACACTTTCATTCCAATGGGATGTAATATTTGTTTTTTCGCCGGTAGCCCAGTGCATGATAATGATATCGTTCTTGTCTGCTTCGTAGCCATCTCTTGCCATGCTTTGAAAGGCCATATATTTACCATCGGGACTAAATTCCGGGTGCACATCATACCCCATCATACCTTCGGTGAGATTGGTGGTGTTGCCGGTCGCTATTTCATAGCGGTAGATATCGGTGTTGGTGCTTTCAGCGTATGCTTTGCCGAATTTTTTCTTGCTTACGTATACAATATACCTGCTGTCCGGACTGAAAATGAAATCTTCCGATCCGCCGAACGGCTTTTGCGGTATATCGTAAGGCTCATCCGGTGTCAGATCCGTTGCGTTGGCCATATCCCCTGCTTTGGCAACAAACAGATGCGATACTTTACCATCATACCAGGCGTCCCAATGGCGGAAATTCAGGTCGGTGTAAACCAGGGCGGTGCTGTTGACGGCTTCGGGGTACAGTTCTTTGCCCGGCACTTTATGCACGGTAACATTTTTTGAAAATGCGATCGTAACACCATCCGGTGCGATACGGATATTACCTGCTTCCTTCAGTCCTGATGCAAAAAGTGACCAGATATTTCCTTCATCGGTAGTTTTGAAAAGATTTCCCTCTTCATCTTTAGCGTACAGCCCGTTTGTATCCCACTGAACAAATGTTTTATCGCCGAGTATCCTGGTTTCTTCCTTAACCCCGGTTTTGGGGTCAACAAAAAAATACCGGTGTGTTTTCTTTTCATCGGAGATATGGGTAAACGTAATCCGGTAGAATACCCGTTTACCATCCGGCGTCAGTGATAAAAATCCCGTATTACCCAGTTGCCATAGTTTTTCCGGTGTCATCACCGGCTTTTGCGCTATTGCCTGCATAGTTATAAACAGTGAAAATAATAAACCAAACCGTTTCATAGATCACTTATTAGCTGATGAATAAGAGGACACCAAATGTACGATAAAAGCGCGTGTGAATGTGAGAATGTGAAGATGTGGAAATGGTGCTTCGATACACAACAACGTCTTTACGATATGACGCAGCGGGAGAATCAATCCCGTTCACGATAGAACCGTTTATGATCAGTAGATTACCTCCGGTGAAATAGATCTTCTCCCAACCTGCGGTCGGGATCGGAATGCCGATGGAAGGGTATGTCATTTCGACAAATCCACCCCGAACGTTCGGGGGAGGGTGAGAAACAATCTTCTCCTTTTGTTGTTATTTCGATGCATCCGACGAAGGAGGATGCTGAGAAATCTATCGAAGGAGGGAACGTACTTTTCGAGGGATGAATCCCACCTGTGCGGGAAAGCAATTCCGTTCATAGTTGTTAGACCCCTCTTCCGCACGTTAGGAACCACTCCGCTCCGTTCGGGGTGATGATGGAGGAATGGTCGGGATGACGTCAAAAGGTTATGTCACGGTTAAATGATGGACGACCCTGATTCACGACCCGCAAAAAGATTCTCCGATCCTGACATTCGTTCAAAGCAGGCGCCCGCTAATTGTTTTCCTGTAGTAACAGCTCTTCCAAAATTTACTATATGCTATGGCAAGCCCGTAAGCTTTTATCCCAGGTCAATATTCTTTGAAAAACGGACCGGGAAATTATTTTTTGACGGTGGGAATAGATAATTTAGTTACGAAACAAACCTGTACCTATGTTACGATATTTCAATTCCTGCCTGAAAGCGACTGCTGCCTGCCTGCTTTTGTCGGGATGTTTTATCATTTCCTATACGGCAGGACAATTTTCTTTTCTCGGTGTTTCCGTTATGCTGCTGGGCATACTGCTGTATATCACCCGCGATATGCTGGTCAGATCTACCCTGCATGCACGGTATAAGAACCTGGTGGAGTTTGTGCTCGCCGGGCTGATCTGTTTGTTTTTCGGATTGCTGCTGCTTGATTACTCCGGAATCATCACCATTGAGCTGTAGCTATACCGTTATGCCTGCTGCGATCGCATCCGTATCCTGCAGCACCATACATTTAAAATGCTTTTTGGGGCAGGTGCGTGTGCCGTAGTTGGAGCAGGGCTGACACGGCAGCCCGGGAACGATGTAATTGATATGCTTGGAAGGAACGGCGCTGCCATAGTAAGGTTCCACGTCCAGTTTAGGCGAAGTGCCGCCCCAGATCGCCAGCACCTTTTTCTGAAAGGCGCAGGCAATATATTGAAAGCCTGTATCGTGCGATATCACCATTTTTGCCCGCCGCACGATATCCGCAGATTCGTTTAAGCTGAATTTACCGCAGGCATTGTAAATTTTCACCGGGTCAATACTGCTGATGGCATCTCCTTCTGCACGATCGTCACTGCCGCCCACAAGCACGATGGGTAGTTCAATTTTACTGCAAAGCTGCTGCAGCTTTTTTACCGGCAGCTTCTTGGTGTAATATGATGCACCGATCACCACGGCCACAAATCCCATTTGATGTGATACCGGCAGGTCCTGCTCAATTTTTATTTCCTGGTCTTTCGGGATGAAATAATCCAGCCCTTTGCCGTCATCCCGAACCCCCAGCTTTTGCAGGGCGTCCAGGCTGCGCCGGCTGATATGAATACCAGGCATCAGGTTGATGCCTAATTTCGTCAACAGGAATTTTTGAATACTGAGCTTCCGGTAGCTTAGCCATTTTGTCCTGATATCTGTTTTCAGGTAGAGCCGGAAGGTTCTGAGGTTCTTGTGCAGGTCTATAATATAATCAAACTGTTCCGCGCAAATTTCTTCGATGGTGACGTTAAAATTCGTATCGAAGTAATGGAACTTATCAATATAGGGGTTCGCGATGGTGACATCCTTAAACCGTTTCCGGGTGAGGAAATGCAATGTTACACCTGGTATCTGCTGCTTCAGGCAGCGTATAGCCGGTGTAGTGAGTACAATATCCCCGATAGACGACAGGCGGATGATCAGCACTTTTATGCCGGTGCGTCCTTTGAATTTTGATCTCCCCGAAATGATCTGTGCCGGTGTAGTCATTTAGCTAAGTTAATAGAAAGTCTGATTCTCCCTGTGCCGGAAGTTTCCGGCGTTGATTTCTCAGCCGAGCCTCCCGCAAGGGGGCTCGGCGTATTTTATGCGTATAACGCCGGGTTCACAGCTAGTCTCACGGACTTTGGTTGTACATCTCTATTTCGCTGCCTGGCTACAAAACCAGAGCGAGATTATAGGGTTCCGAACCCTACGTTCTGCTATCCTGCTGCCCACCTTCTTCCCCGGAAGGCATATCAGTCTCCACATAGTTCAGGTCTTTTCCGAAAGTTTCCCTGGTAAGCAAAATAGCGGCGGTGCCGATAGCCATAACGATGATAGCGGTCATCCATCCACCGGTATAATAGTCGGTAACATTCCGGAGTCCCTGGAACAACGGCAGGATAAATATAGCCAGCATACCCCTCACCATATTAGGGATGGTAGTGGCGGCGGTGGAGCGGATATTGGTACCGAACTGTTCTGCAGCCATGGTCACAAATATGGCCCAGAAGCCGGTGCCGAACCCGAGCCCTGCGCAGATCCAGTACATGGATGAAGCGGTCCCGTTCTGCAGCGTAGTAAAGTACAGCAGCATAAAAACAACGGTGATGCCGTAAAACAGCAGGAGAGCCTTTTTCCGGCTACGCAGCCACTGGCTTACAAAGCCGATGGCAATATCGCCGATAGAAATACCCGCGTAGGCAAACATGATGGCTCTTCCCGGGTCGATCTTTTCCGTAATGCCCATCACCTTTCCGAATTCGCTGGAAAAAGTGACCAGCACCCCGATAACGAACCAGGTAGGTAAGCCCAGCAGTATACCGGTGAGATAGCGCCGGAACCGGTCTGCACTGGTAAAGAACATCAGGAGGTTGCCGCGGGAAACATTCAGCTTTTTGCTTTCATGAAACATGCCGGATTCGAAAACCGATATGCGCAGAATGAGCAGCATCAGGCCCAACCCGCCTCCTATAAAATAACAGATCCGCCATCCGTCCGGGTAATCAAAGATCTCTTTCATGATAAATGCCAGTATGGCGCCCGTGAGCCCTATACCCGCTACCAGCGAGGTGGCGATCCCCCTTTTTTCCTTGGCCGTAATCTCGGATACCAGGGTGATGCCGGCGCCCAGTTCCCCTGCCAGGCCAACCCCTGCAATAAAACGGATGATCTTATACTGATCTACCGTCTGCACAAAACCATTGGCGATATTGGCGAGCGAATACAGCACGATGGAACCAAACAATACGCTGAGCCTGCCCCGCTTGTCGCCCATTATACCCCACAGGATGCCACCGATCAGCAATCCCCACATTTGCCAGGTGAGGATGCCTTCTCCGTCGGTTAGTATCTGCTCCTCGGTCAACCCCAGGTCGCGGAGACTGGGAATACGGATAATGCCGAATAGCAGCAGGTCGTAGATATCAACGAAATAGCCCAGCGCTGCAACGATCACAGCAATATTAAAAACAGAAGCAGTCGTTTTTGGTTGTGTCATCGGAAAGAAAAATTATGAAGTGGCTTTAGATTTTTTAGTATCAGGTGTTTTTCTTTTACCGAAAAAAAGCTTCCAGAAAACAGGAACGGTTGTTATCAGCACGATCACCAGCACAATGATCTCCAGGTGCTCTCTCAACTCAAACCCGAATTGTTTTCTTACCCATATCTGCAGGAAATGACCGGCGAATATCATACTGATCACCCAGGCGAGACAACCCACAATATTATAAAACATGAACTTTTTCCTGTCCATGCTTACGATACCGGCCACAATAGGAGCAAACGTACGCACTACCGGCAGGAATCGTGCAAAAACAATGGCTGCTCCCCCGTGTTTTTCAAAAAAGCCGTGGGCATCGTGCAGGTAATGCTTTTTAAACAAGAAGCGGTCCTTCCAGTGGAACATGGCGGGTCCGATCTTCCGCCCGAACCAATAGCCCAGCATATTTCCAAGAATCCCCATCAGGGAGATCAGTCCTACCAGCAAGAAGAGGTCCATCCATTCGCTCTGTATTATCTCAATATCAAATGTTTTATAAAACTCCCGCATCAGGTCGCTGCTGTAAATGCCTACCACAAACAATAGTCCGTCTCCGGGAAGGAAGAAACCCGCGAACAACCCGGTTTCGGCGAAAACAATGAAGAGCACGAGCCAAAGCCCGCCATTCATTATATAGAACATAGGATGCAGGAGATCGCCCCATGTAAATCCTTTTTTGAGCTGCACCCGCTTTGTATCACGGATCTCCCGGGCGGACATTACCACCGACGGGTATCCTTCCGCAGAAATGGTTACATTAGCGGCAGCAGGCAATTCTATTTCAGCAATGCCTTCAATATCAGTTTCATACATGGTTGAGTCGCTGCCATGTGTCAAAACGATCTCAGGCAGCGCTTCTTCATATTGGTTGATAAACTGTACTTTGATTTTTTCCTGGGCAAAAACGGAGAGAGTTGACAAGATCACAAAAGCCAATCCAAAAAGTCTCTTACACATTGATTTTCTATTTTCTTCTTTGCCGCAAAAATGCAACATCCTTGTCAATAAGTAACAAGTTTTAACTTGTTTCTATGTTTTATTATTTCCCAGGTTAAATCAATTGATTTACAGTGGCTTAGTCAGCCGTAAAGGCCTTTGCTTTTTCATCGTCGAATTCTCCTTCCGAACGGGCTATAACACAACTGGCCAGGGTATTCCCGATGATATTTACCGAAGTACGGGCCATATCCATTAATTCATCAATACCGTAAATGGCCATGATCGGCCACAACGGGAAGTTGAAGGTAGAGGCAGTAGCGATCAAAATTACGAGTGATGCACGGGGAACCGCCGCCACCCCCTTACTGGTCAGCATCAGCGACAGCCCGATCATGAACTGTTCACCAAAGCTCAGGTTAATGCCTGCGGCCTGTGCAACAAAGATGGATGCCAGGGATAAATACAGCGTGGTACCGTCGAGGTTAAAAGTATAACCGGTCGGTATCACAAAGGAAACGATCTTGCGCGGCACGCCGAACTTTTCCATATTCTCCAGGGCGCTGGGCAGAGCAGAGTCTGAGCTGGTAGTGGCAAAAGCAATGGATGCGGGCTCTTTGATGGCTTCAATGAATTTCCGGACCGGTATTCTTGCCACAAACAGGGCTATCGGCAGCAACACCAATAATATAAACGTGATGAGGGCAAGATAAAGGGTGATGAGCAACAGGAACAGGTTCTTTAATATATCTGCTCCCAGGTGTCCCACCGTTACCGCTATGGCGGCGCCTACCCCAAAGGGGGCGAAATACATGATGATCTTGGTAAACTTAAACATGGCTTCTGCCAGGCTTTCCGTAAATTCCAGCATGGGTTTCTTTTTCTGCTCGCTCAGCATGGCGAGGGAAATACCGAATATCAGGCTGAATACCACGATGGGTAATACGTTTCCTTCATAAATGGATTTCACGATATTCTCGGGAAATATGTCGATAATATGATCATCCCATTTTTGACCGGATTCGTCCGGAAGACGTCCAAGCAGGTCCGGGGGATAGGCAATATTGGCGCTGTCCAGTATGGCCAGCATATTCTCCTGCATTTGTTTGGTATCCGACTTCGGTACCTCCTTCAGCAGGCTGTCCGGTACAATGATACCTTCACCTGCCCTGGTTATATTGATAAAAACGATACCGATGATCAGCGCCAGGGTGGTAACCACCTCAAAATATACCAGCGATTTCCAGCCCATGCGTCCCACCTGCTTTAGGTTGGAGTGGCTGGCAATGCCCACCACCAGCGTAGAGAACAGCAGGGGAGCTACTATTGTTTTTACCAGCCGCAGGAATATTTTACTCAAAAACTGAAGATCCTGCGAAAAATCCTTGAAGTCCAGCCCGATCTCTATGCCTATAGCCATGGCCACCAGTATCCAGGTGGTGAGCGATTTTTTATAAAAGGCAAACACTACCAGCGAAAGCACAAGAAGCCATCTGCTGGTAAACAGCACGTTGTCATCTATGGCAACCCAGGCCCTTGAATCCAGGAAATGAAGTATCGCAACAATGGTAAACAACAGAAGAGAAAAAAGACCTGCTTTTTTTTTGTTCATAAGCTTTTGGGCTGGTGTGAAGTTTCAAAACTAACAGAATCTTCCTTTTAAATAAAATTCAATTGAACTTTTCTGCCGGTTATGTTATAAAATAATTAAAGATTTGACGCATTTTCGACATAAATTCATACTTTCAAACCCTGTAGTTGAAAAAAATAATATTAAAATTTTTACTAACGCTATGAGTTTATTTGTCAAGAAGCCCATTAATGTACTCATTGAGCAGGCCAATCAATCCGAAAAAGGACTGAAGCGATCATTAAGCGCTACCTCGTTGGTTGCGTTGGGGATCGGTGCCATTATCGGAGCCGGTCTTTTTTCTTTAACAGGTATTGCTGCTGCAGACAATGCAGGTCCGGCTGTTACCATTTCCTTTGTACTGGCGGCTGTGGGCTGTGCATTTGCAGGGTTGTGTTATGCTGAGTTTGCATCCATGATCCCGGTTGCAGGCAGCGCTTACACATACAGCTATGCTACCATGGGTGAATTTGCCGCATGGATCATCGGCTGGGACCTTGTGCTGGAATATGCGCTGGGCGCCGCAACGGTAGCGGTAAGCTGGTCGAGATACCTGCTGGAGCTATTGTCCAATTTTGGTGTTTATCTTCCCAAAGCCCTGGTGTCCTCTCCCTGGGAGAGCCTGCGGCTGGCAGATGGTACGATGTATGATGGGGGAGTGATCAACCTGCCTGCTATCATAATTGTCTTGCTGCTATCGGCAGTGCTGATACGTGGTACCGAGGGCTCTTCAAAGATCAACAATATACTGGTGGTATTAAAGCTGCTGGTGGTGATCATATTTATTTTACTGGGCTGGAGCCATATCGACCCGGCAAATTATGATCCTTATATCCCGGCAAATACCGGTAAATATGGTGAGTACGGATGGTCTGGTATTGCAGCGGGCGCAGCCGTGGTGTTCTTTGCCTTCATTGGATTTGATGCAGTGAGTACGGCGGCACAGGAGGCTAAGAATCCGAAAAAGGGCATGCCTATAGGTATTCTCGGCTCCCTTATTATCTGCACCATATTATATGTATTGTTTGCACACGTTATGACGGGTTTGGTGAATTACAAGGAATTTGCGGGTGATGCCAAACCGGCGGCTACTGCTTTTGCCAAAACCGGCTACGATTTTCTGCAGACAGCATTGATCATCGCCATCCTGGCCGGGTACACTTCCGTGATGCTGGTGATGTTGCTGGGACAAAGCCGTGTGTTCTATTCCATGAGCGTTGACGGGTTATTACCCCGGTTCTTTTCAGACATACATGCAAAATTCCGTACTCCCTGGAAGACCAATGTATTCTTTATGTTCTTTGTGAGCATTTTTGCCGGGCTTGTTCCTGTGAGCGATTTGGGTCATATGGTAAGCATCGGAACACTGTTTGCATTTTCACTGGTTTGTATAGGTGTACTGATCATGCGTAAAAAAATGCCGGATGCTCCGAGGGCATTCAAAACGCCCCTGGTGCCATTTGTTCCTATTGCGGGAGTCGTTGTTTGTGTGTACCTCATGTACTCCCTGCCGGGCGAAAGCTGGTTCCGGTTGGCGATCTGGCTGGTATTGGGACTGGTTATTTACTTCGTATATGGCAAGAAACACAGTAAGCTGAATCACCCGGATAAATAGGGCGGATAAGAGCTCACAGGTTTTCAAAACCTGTGAGCTCTAACTAACATAAAAACAGGCTGTTCTGACCGACAGCCTGTTTTTTTATTTTAGGGTAATACTACCCTTCAAAAAACGGACGTTATACCTGCCTGTAAACCCTAATACCGGCATATGAAAATCCAACGCCCTTTTTTACTGGCATCGGCTTTTGCCATGCTGACACTGGCATCCTGTAAAAAAGAGGATGCACCACCTAAAACAGAACTGCTTACCACCGGAGCATGGAGAATAGCCTCGTTTGTTTTGACCCAGGGATCATCCACATACGATCACTATGATAATATGTATGCATGCGAAAAGGACGATTATCTTGTTTTTAAAAAAGAGGGTGCATTGGAATACAATGCAGGCGCCGGTAAATGCGACGCAGACCAGGCTCAGGTATATACCACCACCTGGCGTTTAACAGAAAACGAAACAAAAATAATAATGGACGGAGATACAGCAACGATATCGTCGCTTACTGTATCCGAACTTACCATAAACGCTCTTATCGAAACACGAAACGGCACGGCAACCTCCGTAAAAACGTTTAAAAACTTTCAGGCTGAAGGCAACGATTGAAACCTGACAGGTTTTGATCAGACTTTACAGGTTTTCAAAACCTGTAAGGTCAGCTCTTCCTGAACACTTTTACCACCGTCAGCATTATACCAATGCTGCAAAGCTGTTTTCACCGTTTCAAAATCAGCTTTGTCTGCAACGAGCTGATCATACAATACCTGGCAACCTGCCGGACGGGGTCCCCAGGTACCGAGGTCGTTGCCACCTGCATCCCGGATAATAAGCTTGGGAATGGATTTGCTGCCGTTGGTCAGGTAATTGTTTATGCGGAAGGGTTCATTGTCCCTTAGTTCATAAGACACTGTGATCTTTTCGTTACATCCTGCTGCCATTTCCAGGAAGGGTACGCTGTGCGCTGCATCCCCGCACCAGGGTTCTGTAATAATGATCCACTGTTGGGGTTCTTCTATGGCTTTAACAGCGGCTTTTAGCTTGTCATTTATCACACCGGTCTTCAGCCAGCGATTCATCCGCGACCAGTTTAACCGGGTATAGTTGATATAGTCGGGATTATCATAAGGCGGCGCCGGTTCTGCTGATTGCAAAATACTTTGAAAATATGCCTGGTATTCTTTAAAATTCATGATCTGGTTTTTGTATTAGATGGTAAGGCCGCAAGATGGTAAGAAAGCAAAACTGTAAGGCATCCATTCTCACATTTCATTTTCAAATTCCCAAATTTTCAAATTGGCTTCACCACCTGATCTCTTCATCCCTCACCCTGATAACAAGCTCCTGCTTTTCAGCCGGCTCCACCCTGCCGATGATACGCGCTTCCACGTCAAACTCCTCTGCCGTTTCAATAATCGTTGCGGCAGCACGTTCGTTGGTATACACTTCCAGCCGGCAGCCCATATTGAACACCTGGTACATTTCCCTGTTGTCGGCCTTGCTGGCTTTCCGGATCAGGTCAAAAATAACCGGCGGTTCAAAAAGATTATCCTTTATAATGCGCACATTGTCCGGCACATACTTTAAGCATTTGGTTTGTCCGCCTCCGCTGCAATGTATCAGGCCGTTGATAGCCGAAAAATGTTCCGTCAGCAATGCTTTCAATACCGGCGCATAAGTGCGGGTAGGCGATAAGAGCAGCTTACCGATATTGGTTTTTATATTGTCCACCGTTATTTCGTCCGTCAGCCTGTGTTCTCCTATATACACCACATTGTCATTCAGCGAGGGCTCAAAGGTTTCCGGAAAATGTTCCGCATAATACTTATTCAACACATCGTGCCGGGCACTGGTAAGCCCGTTGCTGCCCAGCCCGCTGTTATAGGTTGTTTCGTAGCTGCTTTTGCCAAAGCTGGCCAGTCCGACGATCACATCTCCCGCCCCGATCTTTTCGTTGGTGATCAGCCGGTCTTTTGGCCACCTGCATGTCATGGTACCGTTCACAGCCACAGTGCGTACCACATCCCCTACGTCTGCGGTTTCGCCACCGAGGTAGCGGATATTGATCCCGTATTGCTTCCAACTGTCAAACAGTTCCTGTGTACCGTTGATGATCTGCTCCAGCACCTCGCCGGGTATTCTTTTTTTGTTGCGGTCGATGGTAGAGTTGAATACCAGGTTGTCGCAAACCCCTACACATAACAGGTCATCCAGGTTCATCACCACGGCATCCTGCGCAATTCCTTTCCAAACCGATACATCGCCGGTTTCTTTCCAATAGAGGTAAGCCAGTATGCTTTTGGTGCCGGCGCCGTCGGCATGCATAATATTTACCCAGGCATCGTCCCCCGCCAGGTAATCGGGGTATATTTTACAGAAAGCTTTTGCATATAGTCCTGCATCCAGCTTTTGTATCGCGGCATGTACTTCCTCTTTCTGGGCAGAAACGCCTCTTTCGTTGTATAAACTCATGCAATATGTTTGATCCTGTTCTGGCAGGAAGGGGCAAAGTTAAATATTCAAAGGGCAATTATCAATTATACATTAGCTTTGCGGCGTCCAGCAAAAAAAGTAGCCCTGAAGATATACCGGAACATACAAGCCATACCCGTTTTCCGCAATGCGGTTGTTACAACAGGTGCTTTTGACGGGGTACATACCGGTCACTGGCAGATCATTGAACAACTGAAAGAAGAAGCCAAAGCCCTTCATGGCGAAACCGTGATCATCAGTTTTCATCCCCATCCCCGCAAAGTGATCAACAGCGGGGAAAAGCTGCAACTGCTGACTACACAGCAGGAAAAAATAGCATTGCTGGAGAAAAAAGGAATAGACCACCTGGTGATCATACCATTTACCACCGGCTTTTCCGAACAATTGCCGGAAGACTATATCACCCGCTTCCTGGTCGAAACCATAGGATCCCGCTGCATCATTACAGGGTACGACCATCGTTTTGGCAAAGACCGGAAAGGGGATTACCATATGCTGGAAGCCTTCGGCCAAAAAATGAATTTCCTGGTAAAGGAGATCCCCGAAAAAGTGCTGAACGAGGTCACGGTCAGCTCCACACAAATACGAAAGGCGCTGCTGAACGGCGAAGTAGAAAAAGCAAACACGCTGCTTGGGTACGATTACAGCTTTGAAGCGGTGGTGGTGAAAGGCAACCAGCTCGGCAGAAAGCTGGGATATCCTACGGCCAACCTTTCCCTTACCGACAAAGACAAGCTGGTGCCGGGAGACGGCATTTACGCCGTGCTGGTAGAGATAGACGGAACATTTTATAAAGGCATGATGAGCATAGGAGTAAGACCGACCATCGACAGCAGCGGCTACAGGACCATTGAGGTCAATATTTTTGATTTTGACAGGGATATCTATGGGGCCACCCTGAGAGTGCATCTGAAATATTACTTACGCCCTGAATTGAAGTTTAATAATCTGGACGAGCTCACCGCTCAACTGGCCGAAGACAAGATCAATACATTGAAAAAGCTGGAGCCTTAGGACTACGTAATATACAAAGTCATTGTCCAACTCAGGACTGGCACAAGCGTCACGCTTGCGCCATGCATAGGATCGTCATTGCGAACCCAACCGCAGGTCGGGTGAAGCAATCCCTGCGGATGCACAACTGCGTGGGCATTGTCAGGGACTGCTTTTCCCGCAGCAGCAGTCTCTTAAAGCATGAGCGCATGCAGGCGGGATCGCAGTGACGATCATTGCAGGGCCCGTCCGCTGATTGATGATCTTCGAATGTTCGGAGCGGCGCGCAGTGACGGAACAGATGACTCCCCTTCAGGGGATTGGGGGCAGGAACAGGGGGCTAATTCTTCCAGCAATCTATCCTGGAGCGTGTCTTGCGCCAGCCGCTGCCGTCACCATCCCTGTCCAGCGCGGAGAACCTTACCCCGGCATGAACATCTGCGCGACGCGACTTATACAGCATGGAAAGCACGCTGCCTGAACCTATGAAAAAGTAACCGGCTCTTAACGACAGACCGGCGTTGAACCGGCTCAACTCGTTATAATTAACAGGAAGATATACACCCCAGAATCGGTTTTCAACACGGGGTGTAAGCGTAATGGAATGATACCCGTGTTGTCCCCAGGGGCTGCCGTCATTATTTACCAGGCTCATGTGCCCCATAAGATTTACATAAGCTGCCCCGTTTATATGATAGTCTGCATCTACCCGCAGCATGGCGGGTAATGCCACATTGTAAAAGCCCGGCCGCTGCCAGGGCAGGGGTACAAAATACTCCGGATGGTTTTCAAAATAGGTTTCGTAGTTCAACCGGAGGGTCCGCAGTTCATTTGTATATAATCTTTCAGTAGCGTCAATATCCACATTAAAACGGTGTCCGTCATTCCTTTGATACCTTATCATCCCGAGATCTGTCAGGGCAACCCCTATTTTAAACTTATACAGCGGCTCACTGGCTCCCAACCAGCTATCGGCGTAGTATCCGTCTTCATTGGGTTCGTATATATAAGTAAAGCCGATATCACCCCCTACGCCATGACTATTGTAGTTAAGAAGGTACGACGGCTCGAAATTACCCAGCCGCACGCCACCGTAACCCGTGTAAAGGCTTCCGCCCGTGTTGGTCAGGTAGGTTTCATTGCGCACCGGGTCATGTGCTATGGTTCCCTGGAGATGCTGTGTCTGCAGGTAGGTATTGAACATCCCCGCCAGGTAACGGACCGTAGCGCCCACCTTTATCTGGTGCAGATCATCATCTTTAACAATGAGTGCATAACTCAGTCCCACTTCACCCCAACCATTGGAGTTGATGGTCATATTATCATAGTTGGAAAACGTATGAGGGAGGTTACTGTTATTGGAAATGCGGGTGGTTATTTCATCAATGAGCCTTCCGTCAATATTCCTGGCATTGACCATTAGCCTGGCACGGGTGGTAAGCGCTACCGATGATCTTTCGTTGACCCTCACCATCACGGAAGGTCCATGTATATTCATGCTCAGGTAACCTGTTGCCGGGGCAGCGTTGACAGCCCGGTACTGGTTCAGCAATTCATTTCCCTTATACAGGCTGGAGTAATTGCCGAGGTTAAAGTTGCCGATACTGTTTTCAGCGGAAGCATGAATGGAAATAATATTCACATCCCAGCGGTTGGGACTGCCGGCCATGGCGGAGGGGTTGAAAAAAACAGAATTGACGCCTGCGAAATTGCTGGTGTTGTATCCTGAATAATCCTGGCTATAGGCTAACTGTACCTTACATAGTATCAGAAAAACAGCTGTACGTACATACATTGTGTAAATGTAATATTTCTGTATTGTATCTTATATATCGTTCAGCGCAATTTAACATATCAAAATTATTATACGCTGGTCTGCTGTTCCTCCGCTTTCTTATCTGGAAACAGAAGTGAAATAGCCACAGATAATATCAATACCCCACCTACAACTGCCAGAGATACAGGCGATGAAATATGATAAAAAGGACCGATAACCATTTTTACCCCTATAAAAACGAGTATGATAGCCAAACCGTATTTCAGCTTGCTGAACATATGGATGAAGTTGGCCAGCAGGAAATAGAGAGATCGTAGCCCCAGGATAGCGAAAATATTGGAGGTATACAGAATAAACGGATCGTCTGGTGCAATGGCAAAAATTGCCGGTATGGAATCTACGGCAAATATCAGGTCGGTAAATTCTATTACGCCTAAAACCACCAGCAGGGGTGTTGCCATTTTCACTCCATCCTGCAGCGTGAAGAACTTAGCGCCATCATAGCCCTTACTCACCTTAAAGAAGCGATAGATCAGCCTGGCGCCGGGATTGGAACTGAAATCCTTTTCTTCGTCACTCTCATGATCGGCAAACCAGGATTTGATACCCGCTACGATCAGGAATACACCGAAGATCGTAAGCACCACATTTATTCTAACGGAGTGGCCCCACATCTCAATGGCAGGCAGGTAGGTCAGGTTTACCAATCCTACCCCGGCAAAAATGAAAATGGCCCTGAATGCCAACGCCCCGAGAATACCCCAGAAAAGAACTTTATGATGTACCTCTTTTGGTACGTTGAAGTAGCCGAAAACAAGAATAAAGACAAACAGGTTATCCACCGAGAGCGCTTTTTCAATCCAGTAAGCGGACTGGAACTGACTGAACTTTTCGATAGCCAGGGCCTCCGAATCCTCCCTGAACACCCAGTAGATGACGCCACTGAACAGCATGGCCAGGGAGATCCATACCACCGACCACCACAGGGCTTCTTTGTTGGATACCGCATGGCTTTTCCGGTTGAATACGCCCAGATCGAGGATCAACATCAGAATAATTACAACGGTAAAAGCTACGATCAACCCCGGGTGAGATAATAAACCTTGTTGCATGCTAATTTTTTAATCAATGCTTTCATCAGCCTGATAAGTTGGCAAATTTACAGCAGGAGCGAATGCTGCGTTCATCATTATTCAAAGAATAAATTCCCGATCAAACCGGAAAGATAGCAGTTTCTTTTGTTATTTACGAGAATAAATTGACTAAAGGCGCTGACAGTCAGTTGCTTAATAATGTTGCAATCCGCATCTCCTGTAAAAGTACTTGTGGAGAAGACAGTTGTGTCCTTTCTCAGCTGAATGTGCATTTCATTATTTTTCCGGCACTGACGAAAAAACAGTTGTTATGATCCCGGTTGTATCAAATAGCACAAGCAAAATACCATTTTGCCGGGCTTTCGTTTTTCTTTATAATTTATTTTTAAAACTCAAATTTTTATACAACACTTAACTGAAGAGAAAAAGTTTTTATGGGTATCACTGATAACTATCAGCGTCTGTTATTACTGTTCTCCTTTTAATATTAAAACAAAAAGGGCTGGGAATGAAGTTTTATTGAAGTTGCCCATGAATAGCTTTGACCCTTTGCTTGACCGGCAGGTGCCTCCCAAATGGATATTTACGGTTGTGCCGGTACGCGAAACACAGGGTGTTAAACCTGAAAACGGAAAACATTATATTTGACCCGTCCTGGTAATGCGGGCTATTATTGTAATAGAAATAAAGATACATATGCAAAATACGACTGAGGCAGCATTGATTGGCAGGCAACGAAGGGTTTCAGACAACAGCCTGTTAAAGATCGGCTTATTCGGGATCGGGCTGGATACTTACTGGTCGCAATTTGACGGCTTAAGAGACCGGCTTGATCAGTACCAGAACATTGTTGCGCAGAAGCTTTCCGCTATCTGCCCCAATGTTATCAATGCAGGATTGGTTGATACCGTTGATAAGGCCTTTGAATCCGGCAAGCTGTTCAGAAAAGAGGATGTTGATATCATTTTCCTGTATGTGACTACCTATGCGCTTTCATCCACAGTATTGCCAGTGGTGCAGCGGGCAAAAGTACCTGTCATCATTCTCAACCTGTCGCCGGAACCAGCTATTGATTATGCAGCCTTTAATGCTATGGAAGATCGCAATAAAATGACAGGTGAGTGGCTTGCCTATTGTTCGGCCTGTCCCGTACCGGAGATCGCTAATGTTTTTAAAAGAGTAGGCATTACGTTTTATCAGGTAACCGGTATGCTGCATCATGATGCGGAGTGCTGGAAAGAGATAGCGGAATGGGTGGAGGCAGCGAAAGTGGCAGGTATTATGTGTAACAACCGGCTGGGCTGTATGGGGCATTACTATAGCGGGATGCTTGATATTTATACAGATCTTACGCAGCAGTATGCGTATTTCGGCGGACATATTGAATTGATTGAGGTGGAAGACCTGGCGCTTTTGCGAAGGAAGGTAACTGAAACCGAAATGAAAGAGCGGGTGCGATTGTTTTACGAGGCTTTTGATGTACAGGAAGACTGTTCGCTTATTGAACTGGAAAAGGCGGCTATAACCTCTGTGGCGCTTGACCGGTTGGTAGCAAGATATAACCTGGGTTCAATGGCCTACTATTATAAAGGAACAGGTAATGAAGAGAATGAAGAAGCGATCAGTTCGATTATCCTGGGTAACTCCCTGTTAACTGCCGGTGGCGTGCCTGTTGCCGGGGAATACGAAGTGAAAAATGCACAGGCAATGAAAATTCTTGACAGCTTTGGCGCCGGGGGATCCTTTACTGAGTATTATGCTATGGATTATGATCACGATATTGTATTGATGGGGCATGACGGACCGGGGCATATCGCTATTGCGGAGGGAAAAACCAAAGTGCGTCCGTTGCGTGTTTACCACGGAAAAGTAGGGAAGGGACTGTCGGTGGAAATGATGGTAAAAAACGGGCCGGTAACCCTGCTGAGCGTGGCAGAAAAAAGATCCGGCGGGCTTATGTTGCTGGTTGCCGAAGGGGAATCTGTTCCGGGACCGGTATTACAGATCGGGAATACCAACAGCAGGTACCGTTTTCCTGGCGGTGCGAAGAATTTTGTTAACCGCTGGAACAGCTATGGCCCTGCACATCATTGCGCGGTGGGCATCGGTCATATTTCATCAAAAATACAGAAATTGGGAGATCTTCTGGGAATGGAGACTGCGATAGTATGTTAGCCTTTGTTCTTTTTCTTTTTGCTGTAGCAAAGAACCTGAAGTGCTGATATGGAGCTTTACCGAAAATACTTTAGCGCTAATCAATTAGAGGCTTTATCGAAAATGCAATCTAACTGGAGAGTGAATGTGTTAAATGTCGGATACAATATCCATCCACCGCCCCAAAAAACTATCCGGATACCGATCATCCCAATCCCTACTGCTTTAATTTAAAAGAAGGCAGAAGATTAAACGAGTGCCAGCTTGTGTATATTTATTCCGGATCAGGTGTGTTTGAAGTAGAAAAAGTAGGAAAGGTGACGATAGAGCCTGGTTCTGTTTTTCTGCTGTTCCCGGATATCTGGCATACGTACAGCCCTGCTTTCGGCCAGGGCTGGGAAGAGTATTGGGTAGGATTTACGGGAGTATATGCCGAATATTTAATGCAGCACGAGTGTTTCAATCCTGATAATCCGCTTATTCATATGGGGGTTCAGCACGGAGTTCCCGAATATTTTCACCTGCCTCATATAGCCATTATGAAGGCGAAGGAAAAAGCTTTTACCGCAATGGTTTTGTGCCTGACCATTCAATTGCTGGGACTGGTATATACAACCAAATGTAAATAATGTGATGAGGTTGCATTAACAATTGGTCTTTCTTACTAAGGTATAAGCCCGGATACAGAAAGCCATTTTTCCTTTATATTGCATGTCAAACTGATTTGGCATGGCTAAAGAACTGAGAAAAGAGCAGGCGCTGGAATATCACGCAAAAGGACGTCCCGGAAAGATAGAAGTCGTTCCTACCAAAGATGCCAAAACCCAAAGAGATCTCTCACTGGCTTATTCCCCGGGTGTGGCAATCCCCTGTAAGGAGATCCAGCGAGACCCTGAGAACGCATATAAGTATACTGCCAAGGGAAACCTCGTGGCAGTTGTCAGCAACGGAACCGCGGTATTGGGTTTGGGTGATATAGGGGCAGACGCCGGCAAACCGGTGATGGAAGGCAAGGGGGTTCTTTTCAAAATATTCGCTGATATAGATGTGTTTGATATAGAGATAAATGAGAAAGATCCTGAAAAGTTTGTACAAATAGTAAAATCGCTGGAACCTACCTTTGGCGGCATCAACCTGGAAGATATAAAAGCCCCGGAATGTTTTTATATAGAGCAGGAGCTGAAAAAGAACATGAAGATCCCGGTGATGCACGACGACCAGCACGGCACCGCCATTATAAGTGCCGCCGCCCTGCTGAATGCATTAGAGCTTCAGAAAAAGAGAATAGAAAAAGTAAAGTTTGTGGTAAGCGGCGCCGGCGCTGCCGCCATGGCCTGCGTACAATTGTATGAAAAGCTGGGCGCCAAAGCTGCCAACTTCACCCTGTTTGACAAAGACGGCGTTCTTTACAGATCCCGCCCAGGTCTGGATGATCTAAGAAAGCGGTTTGCCACCACGGATAACCAAAAGCTCACACTGGCCGCGGCGATGAAGAATGCAGATGTATTTTTGGGGTTAAGTGCCGGCAATATCGTCAGCCAGGATATGGTGAAAAGCATGGCTGCCCGTCCTATTGTATTTGCCATGGCCAACCCCGACCCGGAAATTACCTGGACCGCCGCTACGAGTTGCAGGAAAGACATCATTATGGCTACCGGCAGAAGCGACTTCCCCAACCAGGTGAATAATGTGCTGGGCTTTCCCTATATATTCCGCGGAGCGCTGGATGTAAGAGCTACCCAAATAAATGAGGAAATGAAAATGGCCGCAGTGAAAGCGTTGGCCGGGCTGGCAAAGACGCCTGTTCCCGACATTGTGAATGTGGCCTATAACGAAAAAAACATGGTTTTCGGTCCCCACTATATCATTCCCAAACCCCTCGATCCCCGGTTGATCTCCACTATTTCTCCGGCGGTAGCAAAAGCAGCAATCGCAAGCGGGGTGGCCAAGCTGGAGATCAAAGACTGGGAAAAATACCAGATTGAGCTGGATAACCGGCTGGGGAATGATAATCATTTGTTCAGGGTGATCGGCAGCAAGGCCAGGAAGGATCCCAGGAAGGTGGTGTTTGCGGAAGCAGATAATGTGCGGATACTAAAGGCGGCGCAGATCGTACTGGATGAAGGCATTGCTTACCCGATCCTGTTGGGGGCGGAAGATAAGATCCGGAAAATAGCGGCTGACAACGGGATAGACCTGGAAGACATGCCGATCATAGACCCCCGAAGCGATGCCGAGCACGAAAGAAGAAAGGAATATGGCAAACTGTATTTTGAAAAAAGGCAAAGACGCGGCGTAAATCACTATGAAGCCGCCAAGGCGATGAAGGAACGCATACGGTATGCCTGTATGATGGTAAAAGCAGGGCATGCAGATGCTGTCATTGGCGGGCTGACCCGAAATTACCCGCAAACCGTACGCCCCGCACTGGAAATTGTAGGTACCGAACCCGGCGTGAAGAAAATTGCAGGTATGTACATGATCATCACCAAAAAAGGACCTGTTTTCCTGGCTGATACTACCGTAAATTTCAACCCGACGGCAGAAGAGCTGGCGGACATTACTTTACTGGTGGCAAAAGAAGTGAAAGCCTTCGGGATAGTACCTAAAATAGCCATGCTCAGCTACTCCAATTTCGGTACCAGCAATACGGACGAAGCCATCCTGGTGCGCAACGCCAGGAGCATTGTCAAGCAAAAAAGCCCGGACCTGATCGTGGACGGTGAAATGCAGGGTATCCTGGCTTTTAACAAGGAACTGCTGAAAGAAAACTACCCGTTCAGTGAGTTGGTTGACATGGATGTTAATACGCTGATCTTCCCCAACCTGAGCGCGGGCAATATTGCCTATAACCTCCTGCAGGAGGTAGGAGGCTTTGACACCATCGGCCCGGTATTGCTCGGACTGGACAAACCGGTGCATATCCTGCAGTTGGGAAGCTCGGTAAGAACCATCGTGAACATGGTGCTGATAGCGGTGGTGGATGCGCAGCAAAAATGCCCGAAACCGGCGAAAAAGAAAAAAGGAAGGATATAGGGATTGCTGATTGCGGGATTCCGGATTGCTGATTTGGTGAGTCAATAAATGGACAAGTCATAAATCCTGGATCGTAAATCAGACATCAAAAATCAGAAATCAGAATGACCGGGGGATCACATAATACTATTTCTAAGAAAAAAATTGTTTATCCTGTAAGCAAAACTTTCAGGAAATACCTGAAGCGGTACGGACGGGAGTTGCAGATCCCCGTTTCCTATGAATTGCTGCGGCATTTTGAAAACTCCATACCCTGTTTTGATAAGAACGGGAAGGATACGTTGTGGGAAACGGTTTTTTATCATCCCTCTCTCACACAGGAAATACACCAGGGGCTGGTGCGGATATACTCACTGCTGAAGTCTTCCGGCGCCAACGAAGCGGAAGACCACCTCTACGTGGAACGGATCGATTTTTGCTCTTTCGGCAACTCGCAGCCTTTCCGGGTAAAAATAGTGAATCATTACAACGATGTGTACAGCTATATCTACATCAAGATCGCTGATGCTTCCCGCATCCTGGGTCTGGAGCTGGAACACCTGCTGTCGCCGTTCTCTATCAATTACCTGGTAAACGATCAAACCCTGATCGAAGAGCATATTGCCGGTATGCCGGGAGACATGTTCATCGCTCATTTTTTGAACAATCCCAATTATAACCCCATCCGTATCGCAAAGGAATTTGTTAAGTTCAACGAACGCTGTTTTGCGCGATTACTGGGGGATATGCGCAGCTATAACTTTGTATTCGACATTACCCCCGACTTTGACGATATCCAGTTTGTGATCCGGCCGATCGATTTTGACCAGCAGTCCTACGAAGGAAGAAAAAACTTCTATTTGCCACAATTTTTCAAAGAAAACAGGGTTTTTGTAGAATTGGTGCAAAAACACCTTAATAAAGAAGTGATTAAGCAATACCAGCGGGAGGAAAGAGCGCAGTTGTTCAAGCGTATCAAGGCCCAGCGTCACCGGCTGAGAGACCTGAAAGCGTCCATTGATGAAGATGAGCTGGCCCCCGCAGAAAAGACAAAGCAACTGGCAAACGAGCTGTACGCTTATTTCGGGAATGAAAAATTCCTGGAATGTACCGGTATGGGTGATATACTCAGAATTCAGCTCAGGGAATTGGTTGTGAACCACTTAAAATCAGATTAGAAAGCTTTTAGGTATTTTTGCCGGAATATAAATTGATCGGATGACTTTTTTTAACCATTTCGGGCGCTATCTGTTGATGATAAAAGGCATGTTCACCAAACCCGAGAACTGGAGGATGTACTGGAAGGAACTTATGCACCAATGCAATGATATAGGCATCGGTTCGCTGGGTATCGTGGTCATCGTGGCGCTTTTCATCGGCGCGGTATCCACCCTGCAAACCGCCTACCAACTGGTCAGCAATCTCATCCCAAAATCTACGATCGCACAAATTGTAAGAGATACGGTGATCCTCGAATTTGCCCCCACCATTACCTGCGTGGTGCTGGCCGGTGTAGTGGGCAGTAAAATCGCCAGCGAGCTGGGCAATATGCGGGTGAGCGAGCAAATTGACGCCCTTGAGATCATGGGGATCAACACCAAAGCATACCTGATCATGCCTAAGATCATTGCTTCTTTCCTGATGATACCGGTGCTGGTGGTCATTGCAGGCGTGCTGGGCATATGGGGCGGAAGAATGGCGGGTGTCCTGTCCGGTATTTTATCCCCTGAAGAATTTGACGGCGGCTTATTGAGCGGGTTCATACAGTTCAATGTGGCATTCGCTTTGATAAAGGCTTATACATTCGCTTTCATCATATCCAGCATTCCCGCCTACTTCGGGTATTATGTAAGCGGAGGCGCCCTGGAGATAGGAAAGGCAAGCACAACAGCCGTGGTCACCAGTTGTATCATGATATTATTTGCGGATTATATACTTGCGGCTTTGTTATTGTAAAAACTGATATCCCGATTATGATTGAAATAAAAAACCTGCGAAAGGTATTTGGAGATAAAGTGGTGATAGATGATGTAAGCGCTGTTATGGAAGCCGGTAAGGCCAATCTTATCATCGGCGCGAGCGGCAGCGGCAAAACCGTATTCATGAAATGCCTTGTCGGCCTGTTTGAGCCCGATGCAGGACATATTTTGTATAACGGTCACGACTTTGTTGAAATGCCTGATGATGAGCGCAAAGAACTGCGCCAGCAAATAGGTATGCTGTTCCAGGGGTCTGCACTGTTCGACAGCCAGACGGTAGAGCAGAACGTAATGTTCCCGCTGGATATGTTTACAAAAATGACGCATACGGAAAAGCTGAAACGTGTAAACGAAGTGCTGGATCGCGTGAACCTGGTAGATGCCAACCGGAAATACCCGGCGGAGATCAGCGGCGGCATGAAAAAAAGGGTAGGTATCGCAAGAGCTATTGTGCTCAATCCAAAATATCTTTTCTGCGACGAGCCTAACTCCGGTCTGGATCCCCAGACATCGCTGGTAATAGACAAGCTGATCTACGAAGTGACCAAGGATTTTAACATGACCACCGTTATCAATACCCACGATATGAACAGCCTGATGGAGATCGGCGATCACATCATTTATATGTATAAGGGTGAAAAGGAATGGGAAGGCAGCAACCAGGAGATCATATACAGCAAAAATGAAAAGCTGAATGATTTCATATTCGCCTCTGAATTCCTTCGGGATGCCAAGGAAAAAAGGATGATGGAAGCGGGAGAGAAGCGGTAAACCCTGTATGGCACAAGCGGGACGCTTGCGCCTGTTACGAATCTGGCGCGGGTGTTCGGGTTGTGGTCACTTGTGATGGAAAATCTACCCTGGTTGTATCAGGGCACAAGTACTTCCAGTCCGGACACAGTCCGGTAGAATTAGAAGGCAACAAGTCGCCCTGTGGAAGAATTGCGCCAGCAAAGGAGAGAGGCAGTAACTCGTTCTGTAAGGACGAAAGGTTTGTAGAAAACAACCAGGAACATGTCAGCGTGCCGTAGGTACGCCATATGATATGTATCCCAAGATGAAAACAATGTTTCCCCCGGGGCAATAGTGATAAACATGCAAATAAAAAAAGTGAGACCGGCAAACCGATCCCACCTTCATTTCTTATCCGTAAGCAGGGTTACGAACCGTGGTAACCTGTTGATCTTTCCGCAACCTACTAAAAAGGGGTCGGAACCTGAAAAGTCTTTATTTCTTATTTGTATACAGGTCGTTTACTTCTGATGCGGAAAGTTCCGTGCTATACAACCTGAATTGATCCAAATCGCCTTTCCAGGTAGAAGACAGCCAGTCATCGGTATCCAGGCCATCGCCTGGTCCGCCGCCAATACGTACTTCGCTGATCTTGGAGTCATCCAGGTTGATATCTCCGTGGTCTGCCCACGGTCTTTTCAACGGGTTGGCCACGCCATCTACATACAGGGTTAGTGTACTGGCAGACGCGCTATACACCAGCACCATATGGCGCCACTGGTTATTCAGCAACCCGGCAATTGAATTATCCGCTTCCCAGGTAAGCCAGGTATCTCCCATATTCTTGTCAACTACCACCATTTTAACAGCGCATTTGTCATTGTCTCCTTCCAGCATCAGCAGGAAATTGCTGCCTGTCCAGTGCCCGTTGCTGGATTTAAAACTGATGGGATACTCCGGACCAATACCTCCCAGGTTATTTTTAGTTTGTCCGTCTTTCCTGTACCAAAAAGAAATGGAAAAATCTTTTGCCTTCACGGCCCAGTCATTGGGCTTCTGGTACTTAACAAACTTCATGGGTTCTCCCTTAACTGCCATTCCATTGATCCCTTCCACCGGTGTCAAAGGGTTGTCGGAAGCAAAATTGGCTCGTATACTGTCAACCGCGTTTCTTAACGGGTTATCGGTAGTTCCGTCAAAAGCTACATAAAAGGTCAAAGGACCGTCAGGGGAATTGGTATCTACCGGGTAATCGCCCAGTTCAGGTCTGTCCATTTTCTGACAGCCAATTATTACCAATCCAAGTAATAGCATATAAATTGTTTTTTTCATTTTATGCTGATTTTAAAGATCAATAATCATCGTTTTGCTCCAGTGTTCCACCTGATTTGTCTATTTCTGCCTGTGGAAGGGGCAGTAACCGGTGTTTTGTCTGATAGCCCGATTTTCCGGCGGCATTCATCACAGCTACGTCAATTCCCCACCTGACGATATCCCAAAAACGTTGTTCTTCCATACCAAGCTCTACCATTCGTTCATGCCTGATCGCATTTCTCAGTTCCACCTGGTTGGTGGTGGTCACTTCGGGTAATATGCCTGTATTGGAGCCTCTTGCCCTTGCCCTTACCATTTCCAGGTGGTCCAGGGCCACCTGCGTTTGCCCCAGTTCGTTAGCTGCTTCAGCAACCATCAACAAAATATCAGCATATCGTATGATGCGATGGTTCATCCATGGGCCAAACCTGTTATTCAGCGTCAGCCGGTCAGCCGGATTGGTATATACCTTCATATTCCAGTAAGGCTGGGGAAGTGGCGAGGGGTAAGCCGGAACAGCACCGCCATAGTAAGGATCGGTTTGGCCGGAATACAGGATAGTAGCCGCCTTCCGGGGATCGCCGGGTTCAAAGGCGTTTTCCAGTATAGAGGTGGGTGCATTCCAGCCCCATCCCAGGTCCCAGTCGCCGGAACCACGCACTCCCTGCACATTGGCATAAGGAATGCCCTGGTTATTGGTGGGCGTATAGTACGCCTGTATCTCAAA
This sequence comes from Chitinophagaceae bacterium, assembly GCA_037190885.1. GTDB lineage: Bacteria > Bacteroidota > Bacteroidia > Chitinophagales > Chitinophagaceae > Agriterribacter. Next base: position 197,663 of record JBBCJQ010000015.1, on the reverse strand, counting down.
TATCGATTCAGGGCCATTCTCTCCTTCCTTTGTAAACTGGCTGCGGTAGTCGGTAACAAGGCTGTACATGCCCAAACCTATCAGGTCGTTGGCGCTGGTCAAGGCTGCAGCCCAATTGCTGCGCCACATGTAGGTTCGGGTTTGTAATCCCAGCGCGGCGCCCTTGGTGCTCCTGCCAATATACTGGTGTTCCCATACTACCGGCAATGTGCTGACTGCCTCCTCTAAATCAGTGTCAATTAAATCGAATATCTCGCTTACATCCTTTACTTTTTCTATATTAAGATCTGCAGCGGTACCCGTAAAATCTATTTTCGGCACTCTTCCAAAGCTTCTTGCCAGGTCAAAATAACAGAAAGCGCGTATAAACTTTGCTTCTGCCCGGTTGATCAGTGTAGCTTCATCAGCTTCTGCTCCCAACGCATCGACTGCTTCTATTACCTCATTTGCTGCAATGATAGCAGCGTAGTGATCCGTCCAATACTCCTGCAAACCAAAGTTGGTAGCCACATACTGGAAGTCATCATACATGGCCCCATGATCTGCGCCGTCTGAAGCGCTACTTCCTTTTTGGGATTCATCCGACCGGTAGCTGTGGATACCGAGATACAGGTGATTGTTAAACCCGCTTCTCCTTAATATGGCATACATCCCAAATACTCTACCGTCAAACGCTCCCATAACTACGTCATCCTCCGTGTACCTGCCCAATGGTTTCCGGTCCAGGAAATCCTTACTACAGGATCCGACTCCCATGCTAACTGCTACACATATCAGCAGCAGGGATAAAAAACTGTATATTTTATTACTTGTCATAATAATAGGATTTAAAAATTAAGATTCAACCCGAATGTATAAATAGCAGGCACCGGGTAAGTACCATTGTCGACCCCAAAATTGGTGGCTGTGCCGCCAATTTCAGGTGTATAACCCGTATTGTTGGCCAATGTCAAAAGGTTCTGTGCATTTAAATACAACCTCAGGGATTTAATATGGATGTTTTTTAACACAGTGCTGCTGAAATTATATCCAAGCTGCAGGTTACGTATCCTGAAAAAGCTGCCATCTTCGATCCAATAGCTGGAGTTCTGATAGTTATTGGCGCGACCGGTATGTAAGATCGGTTCCCAGTTGGATGTGCCTTCTCCATGCCACCTGTCTCTCCTGCCCTCCAGGTAATTGAAGTCGGCAAAAGTACCCTGGTTCCAGCCCCTGTATATCTCGTTGCCGTACACTCCCTGAAAATCAATACCCAGATCGAGTCCCTTATATGCCAGGCTTGTGCCAAATCCATAAATGAAATCGGGTGTTGGATTACCGATGATCGTTCTGTCCTGGGTGGTGATAGACCCGTCGCCATTCACATCCTTATACCGGATATCACCCGGTAAAACAGCTGCGATCGCGCTGGGGGCGCCGCGCAGTATATCAGCATAGGACTGGTAAATACCGTCATGCTGATAACCGAAAAAGTAGCCGATGGGGTAGCCGGCGGTAGTACGCGCCGGTCCGTTTATAATTTCAAACCCTTCAAGATTTAACCGTAAAACTTTGTTGTTAATTGTGGTGAAGTTTCCATTCACGGACAACGTGAAATCCCTTCCCAGTGTTTTATTCCAATTACCGGAAAATTCAAACCCTGAGTTCTGGATAGTACCCAGGTTGGCTAACAGGGGCAATTGCCCGGCGCCCTGATTCAGCAGGGTAATTACATCCTCGGTCTTTTTGTTATAATATACCGCTTCAAAATTTACGCTGTTGTTCAGTAATGCTATTTCAAAACCCGCTTCTGTGGTTCTGACCGTTTCCCAGTTCAGGTCAGGAGAAGCGATATAAGAAGGCTGCAGCGCATTTACCACATTTTCCCCGAAAACCCCGGCGTTGGCATTGGATAATACAGGGTAGGCGGGATACCGGTAGTCTTCAGGAATATTTTTGCTTCCCAGCACGGCCCAGGATCCTTTAATTTTCAGGTTGTTGATAAAATTCACCCCGCTGAAAAAATCCTCATTGCTTACTACCCAGGCCGCTCCGACCGCTCCAAAATTTTTCCACTGGTTGCCGATCCGGTAAAACTGGCTGCTGCCATCCCTTCGAAAAGAAGCGTTCAGCAGATATTTCCTGTTATAGTTGTATAATATCCTGCCGAGGTATGAAATGGAAGCATCTTCCCAGGCATCACCGCCCCCTAAACGGGTTGCAGGATCTCCCACCGCACTCACATACCAAAAGCGCCGATCATTGGGAATAACACTGGCGGTTCCCTGTTGAATGGAGGATGACACTTCTTCAAAGCCGGAATAATAAGTGGTTACCCCACCCAATACTGTCAAATCATGTTCACCCAGCTTTTTCTTATAGGTCAGTAAATAGTCTGACTGCATTTTCGGGTACCTGTTCTGCATTTGACTTACAGAAGTTAACCTGGAAGTGGAGTCTGTTTTGTTATCCCCCACAATATCCGGGTTATAGAATGCAATGATAGGACTATAGGTTCTCCTGCTGTTGAAGCCATAATCTGCAAAAAACTGTGCCCGGAAAGTAAAATCCCTCAGAAAATTTATTTCTCCGAACACGCTTCCCACTGCACGGTATTCTTTCCTTATCTGGGTACCCCTTTGATACACGATCGGAAACAGGGGATTATATACCTGGGCGCGTTGAAATGCCGGCAGGGAGTGTAAAAGTCCCGAACCATCCGGCGCATATACCGGGGAGATGGGCGCTGATACCACGGAAGAGGATACATTCTGCTCAAAAGGCAGTTCAGCATAATACACATTTACATTAGCACCGAATTTTATGTTTTTTGATACGGTCAGTTCATCGCTGAAGTTGATCGTGTACTTTTTGTATTGTTCACTTTTTATGATGCCTTCTTCCGTTATATAACCCAATCCCAGGTAAAATTTGTTCTTTTCCGTACCGCTGGTAATACTGATATTGTTGTAGTTCAGCAAGGCTTTTTGAAATATTTCGTTCTGCCAGTCTGTGTTGGCTGTATAGTTAGGGTTATCAAAACTAGAACCCATATTCGCCATTTGTTCCTGGTACAACTGGGAGAAAGTGGGGCCGTCCGTTACCTTGATCCTTCTTTGCACATCTTTAATGCCCACCGAGCTGTTTACGTTTATCAGCAGTTGTCCAGCCCTGGCTTTTTTGGTAGTAATGGCAATAGCGCCGTTGGCGCCTCTTACGCCGAAAATAGCCAGGGAAGACCCATCCTTCAAAACTTCTATTGACTCAATGTCGGCCGGGTTCAGAAAGTTGATATTGTCATTCAGTATCCCGTCCACGATATATACCGGTTTCACGCCGTTGATACTGTTGGTACCCCTTATCCGGATATCCGGTTCGGAACCGGGTCGCCCGGAAGCGACCACTGATACACCGGATACCTTTCCCTGCAGCAGGTTTAAAGGATTGGCGGAAGGTCTGTCGGCAATTTCCTTGGCGCCTACTTTTGCGATAGAACCAGTGAGATCCCGCCTGCTTGCCGTGCCGTACCCGATCACGACCACCTCTTCCATTTGTTGTTCTATTGAAGGTTCCAGTATTATATTAATGGTGTCCTGGTTAGCAACGGCTGTCTCCTGGCTTTGATATCCTACAAAAGAAAAAACAAGAGTGCCGTCTTCAGGCACCGAGATAGAAAATTCGCCGTCAGCATCGGTTGTCACGCCCCGGCTGGTACCTTTAACGGTTACGGAAACACCTGCCAGGGGCGCTCCTGTCGGGTCCATTACCTTGCCTTTTACCTCTATATCCTGTGTAAGCTCGTTCGCCCTCACTACGATCAGGTTGTCAGCTAAAATAGTATATACCAGGCTGGTGCCTTCCAGCAACCGGTTCATTACTTCCGTAATGGAAGCATCTCTCGCATTGATAGAGGTTTTCAGGCGCACATCTTTCAGGTTGCTGTTATATACAAAACGATAATAGCCCTGCTCTTCAATGGAGTGCAGGATATTGCCGATGGTCGCCTTGTGTAATCTCAGGGTAACTTTTTCCTGCGCCGTTACTTCGGCGCTCGCCTGGAGAACATTGAGAAAGAGCAATATAGCAGTAAGTTTCATTACCATTAATACTTTTTTGAAGCAATCCGGTACTTTTCCCCTGTGCGGGAACCAATTTTTTTTCATATTTTCATTGTTATGGTTAAATAAAAGCTTGTATTTCTTGTTCGCACAATAAATCAACCTTTTTGACCTGCGGGAAATGTTGCAGCATTTCCCGTTTGTTTTTCTATATCTCTTCAGGAAGTATTTGTGATGATCATGGATTTTTTTTTACCTGTTGATGAATATGGTATCGTTGCTTATATAGTAGTTAAAATGATTGGCCAATTGCAGTGCCTCCAATGCCTGCTGCGCAGACTCATTTTTAAAGGCGGCTGTAAAAGCCAGTGTTTTGACCGCCTCATCTGTAAACTCAAAAATGACGCCATACCTGCGCTCAAACTCTACAGCCAGATCGGCAAAGGACCTATCTCTGAATACGAGCCGGTTGTCCATCCACAGGGTTTCCGTAATGGTGCTGTCGGCAGGCTCATAATTGATGGTAGTTCTGATAATAGTTTGCTGATTAGAACGCCTGTCCGGGGTATCGTTTGGCAGGCTGTCTCTCACCACCAGCTTTTCCGATGGCTTCATCCGTATCCTTTTCCCGGGATTACCTGCCAGGCTCACTTCTATCTCTCCTTCGATCAGGCTGGTTTCTGTATATCCGTCGTTCCCATACGATTTTACGTTGAAAACGGTGCCCAGCACCCTGATATCGATATTGCTGGCATGTATAATAAAAGGACGTGAAGAGTCGTGTGCCACGTCAAAATATGCTTCTCCATCCAGTGTAACTTCGCGGATCTCACCCTCAAAGTCCTTATTGTATATTATACTGCTCTTTGCATTCAGCCATACAACGGAACCATCGGGCAGCACCACTTTTGAGTGGGAACCCTGTTTGGTGGAGACCTCGTTCCGATTCTTTTTGACGGTTGACTGTTGAATGACAGCGGATCGGGATATCCAGAGATATAAAACGGATAACCCTACGGACAGGAGAAGAATAGCGGCAATCATTCCTTTCCGTTTGCGTTTGGGGAAATAGAAGGCTGCCCCCGCTTCGGCAGCGACCGAATCATCAGATGCCTGCAAACGCAGCAGGTGCTGCCGGAGGGCCTGCCTGGCCTCTATCGTTTCCTCCGGCGAATGCACATCCCACAGGTCCATAATATTCTGAACAGGATAATATAATTCCGGATGTCGCCTCAGCAGGCTGTCCAGTTCAGCAAGCTCTTCTTCCGAAGCGCTGCCGGATAATTTTTTCCCCAATATATGCCAGACCGTGTCAATTGTCATATGTCTACAATTCGTTCGATAACCATACGACAATAAAAAGGTGAGGATACCCCCAAGGGACCGCTAACTTTTTTTTAACAAAGAGTTCGGGACGCTCAAAAACCTTATTGGATTCACATCAATGACATCAGGATAAATTTTTGAAAATCAATAGCCTGTAAAATAAAATTGTTTCTGAATAGCCAACCCGCGAAGAGCACGTGCGGACACGTAACCGGACGGCCATAGCCCCGGCACATGTCCGCACGTGCCATTTGATGTATGAGTTTTCACCGGCACTGAAGAGTATCGGTTCCTGGTGTTTCGCTTATAAAACCTGCTTTTTCTAGATGCGCCCACATTTATTCGAAAAATATTTTTATTCAGAATATAGTTTATAATATAAACTAGTTTATATTTGATATAAATTTACATTCGTGACCAGGTTTTTGTTGTTATGCATATTGATCTTCCGGGCACCCGGTATCGGGGCGCAAACAACTGTTTCGGGCAAGATAACCGGCAACAGAAATCAACCGCTACCCGGTGCCAGCATCACTTTAAAAGATACGTATGACGGCGCCACCTCCGATTCCCTGGGGCGGTATTCATTTACGACAGATGAAAAAGGCAGCTTTATCCTGGTAATAAGCGCTGTGGGTTTTCGCGAAATTGAAAAACAGATCACCCTGGGTTCAGAAGGAGATGTTGTGCTGGATATCACCATGAAAGAAAAGATCGATGAAATGACGGCGGTGGTTATTACGGCAGGGAGCTTTGAGGCGGGGGATAAAAAGAGGGGCACCGTGCTCAGCTCTATTGACGTGGCTACTACGGCCGGCGCCGATGCAGACGTAACCGGCGCGCTGAAAACCCTGCCGGGTGCCCAACAGGTGGGCGAAAGCGAAGGACTGTTTGTAAGGGGAGGCACGGCCGGTGAAACCAAAACCTTTATTGACGGAACCCTGGTCAACAACTTTTTTTACAGCAGTGTGCCGGGTATTGCCCAGCGGGGAAGATTCTCCCCATTCCTGTTCAAAGGAACCATATTCAGCACCGGCGGGTATTCTGCTTTATACGGACAGGCGCTTTCCTCAGCCCTTATACTCGAATCCATTGACCTGCCCGAACAAAGTTCGGGTAATATCGGGTTGTCGGTGCTGGGGGGTGATTTTGGTTACCAGCACCTGGCTAAAAATAAAAGATCATCATGGGGCATCAGCTACGGTTATGCCAACCTGTGGCTGGCGTTTAAAGCCATTCCGCAAAGACAGGAATACGAACAGATCCCTTCTTATCATACGGCGGATGCCAATTTCAGGATCAAAACTTCCAGCTCGGGCATTATCAAGTATTATGGCTATTTCAGCAGCAATAGCCTGGGTATGCGGATGAACAGCCTGGATACCCTCGGCTTTAAGGAAGCATTCCGTCTGAAAAATATCAATATGTTTCACAATCTTTCCTGGCGCGAGAACCTGGGGAAGGGGTGGAAGGTAAATGCGGGTATCTCCTATACCCACAATGCTGATGACATACAGGGCACCCTGCTGAATGAGCAAAATAAGGAAGTCTCGGTACAGGGGCTGGAGTTCAGGAATTTTTCCCTTACAAGTCCCGGTAATTACTGGAACGCAAAGCTGGTGTTTGATAAGCGTCTGGCGGGCCTTTCGGTGCTCCGCTTCGGCGCAGAGCATAACCGTTTCCTTGATATTTCAGACTATACAGATCATCTCGGGCATACATACCGCACAGGTATACACGAAGATATTACCGCCGCGTTTGCTGAAGCGGATATCTATATTACCAACCGGCTGGCTGCGAAAGCCGGCGGCCGGTATGAATACGCAACGTTGCCAGGCAGGTCAAATATGGCGCCGCGTATTTCCCTTGCATATAAAACAGGTGCGCAAAGCCAGGTTTCACTGGCTTACGGCAGCTTTTACCAAAACGCCGAACGAAGATACCTGCCTGCTATAGGTAATACCGGCTTTGCAAAAGCAACCCATTACATTGCACAATACCAAAAAGTAACTAAGAGCATTACGTTCCGTACCGAGATATTTTACAAAAAATACGATCACCTGTTCAAAACAGCACCGAACAGCTATACCCAGCAATCCGTTATAAGCAATGCTGGTTTTGGTGATGCAAAGGGAATAGAAATATTCTGGCGTGATAAAAAGACTTTTTCAAACCTGGATTACTGGGTATCTTATTCTTACCTGGATACCAAAAGAGATTTTCTGAATTTTCCGTATGCCGTTCAACCCAATTTTGCGGCAAAGCATACTGCCTCCCTGGTGCTGAAAAGATTTGTAACGGAATGGAAAACCGGTTTTAATGCTTCCTATACATACGCCAGCGGCCGGCCTTATTATAATATAATGTTTGATAACGGGGAATCTGTATTCACAGACCGGGGTAAAACAAAGGACTACCATAATGTAAGCTTCAGCCTGAACTATATTCCCGATCTTTTCAAAAAAGACAGCAAGCGGTTCACCGTACTCGTATTGTCTGTCAACAATATTTTCGGGATCAACCAGGTATTCGGTTACAACTATTCGATCAACGGGCTCAGAAAATCTGCCATACACCCGCCATCAAGAACGTTTGTATTTATCGGTGCTTTCATCAGTCTGGGTGTAGACAGAACACAGGAAGCCATTAACAGCAATTTATAAAGTATCATACACTAAAACCAAACAACATGAAACAAATCTTTCTTCTGCTGGCACTCTTCGCGTCGGTAAGCGTATTTGCGCAAAATGAAAAATATCTGAAGGCTATGGAAAGTCGTTTAGCCGCCATGGATACTACACGATCCACTTCCGGGTTACAGGCGCTGTCCGATGCTTTTACCCGTATCGGCGACGCGGAAAAAACACAATGGCTCCCTTACTACTATGCGGCCCTTTGCCTGGCGAATGCAGGCTGGACAGATCCCTCGCTGGACAAAGACGCCAATGCCGCGAAAATAACGGTGCTCTGCGACAAAGCCGCCGCTATTAACGACCATGCCGAAATATATGCCATCCGTAACATGGCAGCTACGCAGCAGATGCTGGTGGATCCGCAAAGCCGTTGGAGCACCAACGGGGCGGAAGCAGAAGCGCATATGAAAAAAGGACTGGTACTGGATCCCGGCAATCCCCGTTTGCTCTTTCTGCAGGCTGCATCCGTTTTCGGCACGCCGGAACAATTCGGCGGAGGAAAAGCCACAGCCAAACCACTGCTTGAAAAAGCAGTAGAAGCGTTTGATGCGGAGAAGCCCCAAAAGCTGTATCCTTCCTGGGGCAGGCATGAGGCTGCGCAGATGCTGCAGCAGGCGAATTAAAAACAATTGGTTACTTTTATCTACTTACTATGGAGGAGAAACAACTAACGGAAAAGGAAAGCCTGGCCATTATTACGGAAATGGTTAACAAAGTAAAGAACCATTACCACGAAAACGGCGCTTACCTGATCCTGTGGGGGACCGTCATTGCCACCTGCGGCTTTGTAAGCGCAGCCCAGTCGTACTGGCATTTCAGCATCGGGTTCGATATATGGATACTCACATTCATTGCCGTTATTCCACAGGTATGGCTTATTATCCGGGAAGCCCGGCGGAAAAAAGTGAAGACCCATATGGAATCCGCTATAGACATCATATGGATCGTTTATATTATTACCATTATCGGGATACTGTTGTATGGTAATATCACCTATCTTACTTCTCCCCGCATCCTGGCTGAAAACGGTATTGAACTGTTGTCAAGGGATACAGGCACCGGTGAAATAAAGCCATTTAAATTGTTTGCTCCGAGCTTCTCCTCCATATTCCTGCTGGCATATGCATTCCCTACCCTGGCAACGGGGTTAATTACCAAATACCGGCCGTTGATCACCGGGGCAATGATCACGTATGCATTTTTTGTGATCTCCCTGTTTACCGGATACGCAAACGATATGTTGCTGAGTGGCATGGCGGCTGTATGCAGCTGGCTGGTGCCCGGACTGATGCTGAGAAAAAAGTATCTTGCTCAACTAAAGCAGGGAAATGTTTAAAGATCTGGATCCTATATTACATTCACAATTACGGTTGGCCGTTATATCGCTGCTGATCAATGTCGAAGAGGCCGAGTTCACTTTTCTGCGGGAAAAAACCAATGCCACTGCCGGAAACCTGAGCGTGCAGGTGCAGAAGCTGAAGGAAGCGGAATATATAACGGTAGAAAAAAGATTCAGGAACAATTATCCCCAAACCATATGCAGGATCACACCTAAAGGGATCAAAGCCTTCGAAGATTATGTGAAGGCCTTGCAGGATTATGTAGGAAAAAAGGTCTGATTTATAATGTGGAAATGTGGAGGCAAATTTGAAAATGTGCTAATTTGAAAATGGGGGAAGCTATCTTACGGGTCTTATCCTCTTGCCATTTTATCCTCTTACAGTCTTACCATTTTACGGTCTTGCCATTTTACTGGGCAGCTTTCACAAAATATTTACATTTTGTTACGAATAGAGTCGTATTTTAGTTTACGAATAAAATCGTAATCATGTCACAAAAGAAGGTAAAACCCACGGAAAGTGAGTTGGAAATACTCCAGGTGTTATGGAATAAGCAGCAGGCAACCGTAAGGGAAGTACACGAAGAGCTGGCCGCCACGAAAGAGGTCGGTTATACCACCACGTTAAAGCTGATGCAGATCATGTTTGAAAAAGGGCTGGTTACCCGGGATGATTCTTCCAAAACACATATTTACCAGCCGGCGGTGAGCAGGGAAAAAACGCAGCAGCACCTGGTGGGTAAGATGATCACCAACCTGTTTTCCGGCTCCCCGGCCCAACTGGTGATGCAGGCGCTGGGCAATCATAAAGCGAGCAATGCCGAACTGGAGGAGATACAGCAATTGCTGAATTCGCTGAAAAAGAATAACCCATAATAACCAATGCCATGACTGCTTTATACCAATCGCCTTTTTTACTCGCCCTGGGATGGGCTATCGCAGCCAGCCTTTGGCAGGTAGCTGTTTTGTGGCTTCTATACCAGTTAGTTGCCAACCGGAAAACCACGCCGGTATTCCGGCATAACCTTTCCGTAGTGCTGCTTGTAGCGGCAAGCTGCTGGTTTGGTCATACTTTTATCCAGAAGTTTAACGAGTTCTCGGCTGTTTCGCATGCTGCCGGTCTTTCAGGGGTGGCGGTGGCTGAGCACGCGGCAGGGTCGTTTATATTTTTGCAAACCCAACTGTTTGCGCTGCTGAACCGGTTCCTGCCCTATTTTTCCGCTGCCTACCTGGTCATATTGCTGCTGCTTACGGTAAGATGGATGAAGGCTTATGCCTATTCGCGCAGGTTACAGACCATGGGTCTGGTAGCGATAGACGATATATGGATAGAGCGTGTGGAAAGATATACCAACCGGTTGGGTATTGTGCAGCAGGTGCGGATTTACCTGAGTGAATATATAGATGTGCCGGCAACGCTGAATTATTTCAAACCGGTCATTCTTATCCCGGTAGCTGCGTTTAACCAACTGACCCCCGAACAGGTGGAGTCCGTTATACTGCACGAGATGGCGCATATCAAAAGAAAGGATTACCTGGTGAATATATTGGTATCGATGATGGAGATCCTGCTGTTCTTCAACCCGTTTGTTCACCTGCTGGCCACCGGTTTGCGAAAGGAGCGGGAAAACTGTTGCGATGATTTTGTGCTGCAGTTCCGGTTCGACCCGCACAGCTATGCTTCTGCATTGCTTTCGCTGGAGCAGATGCGGATGAACAGGTTGCCTGCAACCGTGCTGGCTGCCACAGGTAATAAAAACCAGTTACTGGGAAGGGTAAAGAGGATCATGAATGTAAAAAGCAATAACCTGAATTACGGTCAGCGGCTGCTGGCTTTGTTCCTGGTAACTTTTTTGCTTATTTCGCTTGCCTGGCTGGCGCCGGAAAAAGACAATCATCATGCACAGGATATTGCTGTTGATATGACTGAAGCCGGCTTTGTTGCGCCGGAGGAAACAGTTGCGGAGGTCCCTGTTAAGAGGACGGGAAAACCTGCTTCCCCGCAGCAACCGGTTGTTGTAAACCACCCGGCCCCTCAGCATACTGTAGTCGCCGATGATAAAGAAAGCTTAGCCGGTACATCTGTTGTGCCTGCTCCGCCTGTTCCCCCCGTTTCTCCGGCCCGGACGCCTAATGGAAAGGAGATCTATGACAATTATGGGGAAGCATGGGAAAAAATGGTCTACGCAACAGATGATGATAACCTGGTATGGAAAGGAAAACTGGAGGATATCTTTGGGGAAGGTGATGTATGGAAAACACTGATCCCCGCGAAAGGTCGGGAATTACTGGAAAACCTGCAGGAAAAAATGGTCTTAACAAAGGATACGATGCAGCTCAACTTCCTGAACCAGGGCCCGTTTTGGGAACAATTATCGGCTTTGAGACTGGCGGAGATCGAAAGACAGGCTGCACAAATGAACCGCCCCCCCGCCTATATATTTTCGTATGACAGCACCATGGGACGTGTGATGGAGTTTTCTATACAAAGAAGACAACAGGTGCGTGAACAGCATCGACGGTCTCCGCAAAAACGTGATACCATCCACATAAAAACGACCACTCCCAAAAAAGTAAAAAAGGCCATTTGGGTAAACCATGTTACGGATGAGGTGCAAAAAACCTATGTAATAGCATTGAGCGGTGCGGCTGGTACCCTGGCAGAAGCAGTTGCTAACGATTGGATCGGAAAGCCTGTGGTAGCCGGATTGACGTTAGGTAAGGGATTGGTGCTCACTATTGACTAAGGGTTGTGTTACTACCCTGCTTTTCTTAAAGCAAAGAATACCTATAGGTTTTTGTTCCGCCACAGGCGCAGGAGCGTCTCGCCTGTGCCATATAAGATCTGCAACAAAAAGTACCTGCTCATTAGCAAATATCAACTCCATACATACATTTTCAATTCAGCAAAAAGCTGTTATCGGCAAAAAAGCACCAGCTATCGGGATAAGGCGTCCAAATGCCGAATTAAGTTCAGGAACTGCTGTTTTGTTTTCATCTTTGTATTGTCAAACGACACAAGCCAATATCCGGAAAACCAGTACTACATCCAGATCCTGAAAAACGAAAATCCAGATCCTGCAGAAGAACAGGCAATATCCTGAAAGCCGTATCCGATCCTCTGAAAACGAAACACAGTACCTTTTGAAAAAACCGACAGAACCTTAACCGAAGTAAAACAGATAACAAAAGGCTAACCCCGACCGCTGATACTTCAAAGAATTGTCCCGCGTCCACCGCGGGATTTTTTTTGCGCGATGTTGTACAAGCCGGTTTTTTTTATCGAAAATATCCGGTCATTTATCTTTTTTGAGTATTTGTCAAAATACCGTTGACGGGATACGCAACCAGGTTACCCGGCGTTTGAAAGAATGATGAAAAACTTCATTCTAATATTATTCCTTGCAGGCATTGTTGCCTGTAAGAAAGAGTCCGGACCTGGGAAGGAGAAGGATTGCGCTGCCTTTGAAGTTACAAACAATACCGGCGCAGAGATCGATCCTTTGATGTATATCAACTCCTGCAATGCGTCTTATATCGGACCCATACCGCCGGGCGGGGCAGGTTATCTTACAGGTGACCAGAGAAGTCTTCAACACACGGACGGAGTAGTATGGGAAAAGCTGCGGGAACTGCCGGTCCCCGAGCGAAGATTTATCCAGACATATGTTGCCGAAATGAGCATATTCACTTCTGCCCCCACGACGGATGGAAACAGCTTCAGTCCGTTTATGATGACCAATATATATGCCCAGGAAGTGAAATACTGGGATACCAGCAGAATAAAGCACGAAGTAATTGTGTCGGTAGAGGGAGGTCTTCCCAAAGATGTTAATGCCACGATTGTAATAAATGCCACCCTGGAAGATGATACACCGAAAACATTCAATGCCACATTTGAAGATGGAAGGAAAATGCTGGTCACGCAAAAAGTGGATGTTCCGGTAGCCAGGGTAAGAGCTCATTGGAGGTTCTGGAAATACAAATACCAGAATGGACAAAGAGTAACGGTGAACGGTAAATATGTTACCGAACCTTTAGGTGAGATTGAACAAATTGAGAATTTTGCCGAAGTGCTGGACTAAAGCCATAACCCGGGGGCATATGCTTCATGCTTCTGTTTATTGACCGACTACCCTAAAAGCTTTTGCATCATACAATATTATCCCGCTGCCCACGCGGGATTTTTTCTGTTTCGGCTGCCTTTCTGTTATCACGTATCAATCCAACGGATCCCCATTGTTGCTTTTTGGTAATTAATGGGCTTATATTCAACAGAATACGTAAAGTTCTGCAAACCTATTGTAGTTTTACCTGTCTATAGTAAGTAAAAATACCTGGTGTATGAAGAATATTACGATCATTATATTGAGTGTGGTGCTTGCACATTTTAAGCTGCCGTCTGCCTCTATCGAACCTGTTGTGGGTGAAACGCTTATCTGTGATGTAGCTTCGCAGGTTCCATACATATCCCCGGAAGCAGCAGAAGAAGAAATAATAATACCGGCGGAACCTGTGGAAGAAACGCCTGTTAAAGCAAATAGCAACACCGCAACATTCAGGGCAAAAAATACCGTCCATATACAGTCGGCCGTAAACGCGGCAAACCGTGTTTTGCATCAGCAACTGGAAAGCAGCGGACAGGTGGTGCTGGCTGAGAACGTGCAGTTTGCATTCGATGATTATGCATTGCAGGACAATGCCGGCTTTAATAAGATACTAACGGTGGCGGATAAGCTGATCTTTGATCCAGCGCTTAAGATCAGCATTTCGGGGAATACAGACGATACAGGAGCTGAATATTACAACGATGTGCTTTCCTATAACCGGGTAAACAATATAAAGGCTTACCTGTTGGAACTGGGTGTTCCCGAAAACCGGATCACTGTTTCGTTCAATGGAGAACACAATCCCGTTGCCGGGAACGAAACAGCTGAAGGCCGCGCAGCAAACCGGCGTGTGGAAATGTTCCTGTATCAATAGCTTCCGGTATCGTTTTCAGAGTCCCGGAAGAGCACAGGAGAAAAAAGGGCTGCAGGATACAGGCGGCTGGTACACTATTTATCAATAATATCATCGGGGCAAATTCTTTTATTCCTGTTCCCGGGTTGGTTGACCGCCTTGTTTCGGTAGCTGGGCGCCATACTTTTTTTTGATATCAATGCCCAATTTGTCCCCGGCAATTTCAATCATCTTTGCTAAGAAGTCTGCCCGGAGATTGGCCCGACGCAGTTCTTCCTCTAATTCTGCAAGCCGCTGCTTCAGCAAAATGGTATCCGGAGATTCTGATGACATCAGCAATTATTTTGTAGACAGAGTAAAGTTAGGCCGATAATCATGAACAAAGGTTTCCAGCCACTGTTGTCCGGGGAAAATATTTTACGTCATAGCCGGGTCTCTCAGCCTGAGCGTATAATGGAGTAGGAAATCACCTTGGTTTCCGGCAGATGTCTCACTACGGATCATGGGGACTGGCTGTGGACCCGGCGTTATGTATGTAAAAGATGCGGAGTCCCTGCGGAACCGCCGGCTGGGAAATCAGAAAAAATGTAGAAGAATTCCGAACGTTTCCAACATTCCGAAGGCCTTCCGGTGTGAACTGCCGCCCGTCCTGCAGGAACGCCAGGTTTGTAACCCGTTATAGCATCGACGGCAATGTTGAAATTAAGCATTATTTTTGCACTCCAAATAGAAAAGGAATATGGCAAAAGTAAATGTAGGACTGGTGCAGATGACCTGCAGCGCACAGAAAGAGGAGAACCTGCAAAAGGCGATAGAAAAAGTGAAGGAAGCCGCGGCAAAAGGCGCGCAGATCATATGCCTGCAGGAGCTGTTTACTTCCCTGTATTTCTGTGATGTAGAAGATTATGAAAACTTTAAGCTGGCGGAACCGGTTCCCGGCCCGTCCACCGAGGCCTTGGCCGCAGCGGCAAAAGAACTGGGCGTAGTGATCATCGCTTCCCTGTTTGAAAAACGGGCCGAAGGGCTGTATCATAATACAACCGCGGTGCTGGATGCGGACGGAACCTACCTGGGCAAGTACCGTAAAATGCATATCCCGGACGATCCTGCCTATTATGAGAAGTTCTATTTTACACCCGGTGATCTCGGGTATAAGGTTTTTAAAACAAAATTTGCCACCATCGGCGTGCTGATATGCTGGGACCAGTGGTACCCGGAGGCCGCCCGTATCACAGCCCTTATGGGCGCTGAGATACTGTTTTACCCCACGGCGATCGGCTGGGCTGTTTCCCAGGATGAAGCCACCAATACAGAGCAATATAATGCCTGGCAGACCATGCAACGCAGCCATGCCGTAGCCAATGGAGTGCACGTGGTAAGCGTGAACCGGACAGGCTTTGAGCAGGAGGGCGCCATGAAATTCTGGGGCGGATCCTTTGTGTCTAACCCGTTTGGTACCGTGTTATACCAGGCGCCACACGACAGGGAAGAAGTGCATGTGATCGAGATCGACACCGCCAAAACTGACAGCTACCGTACACACTGGCCGTTTTTGCGCGACAGGAGGATCGACAGCTATGCTCCTGTTACCAAAAGGTATATCGACCAGGATTGATACTGTTTCCCCAATTTTTAATACACTCATATTTTGAAGACAACAGATACTGCTACCGGCTTTCCGAAATTTCACACTCCCGGTCAGCTCGGGTATTATTTTCCCGCGGAGTTTGCCCCCCATACGGCCACCTGGCTGAGCTGGCCCCATAAGGAAGCGTCGTGGCCCGGCAAGCTCGAAGCGATCTACCCTTCGTATTGCCGCTTCATTAAGGAAGTGACAGCGGGGGAACCTGTGCATATCAATGTAAATGATGCGGCAATGCGTGATTTTGCCGCAGACCGGCTCGCGAAGGCGGGTGTAAACCTGGACCGGGTGAAATTTTTCCTGCATCCCACCAACGATGCCTGGTGCCGCGATCACGGACCGGCATTCCTGGTCAATCCGGAGGCGGAAGTGAAAAAGGTCATTGTGGACTGGGGATACAATGCCTGGGGCAATAAATACCCGCCTTACGACCTGGATGATCATATTCCGACGCTTATTGCCCATGCGTATGATATACCGGTTTTTTATCCCGGGATAGTAATGGAAGGAGGGTCTGTGGAATTTAATGGCAAAGGTACTTTGCTGACGTCCACCGCCTGTTTGATGAATCCAAACCGCAACCCGCATCTTAACAAAGAGCAGATCGAAGCCTGTCTTCGTAATTACTACGGGGTAGAGCAGATACTGTGGGTAAGCGAAGGAATTGTTGGTGATGATACGGATGGACATATAGATGATACTGTACGGTTCGTGAATGAAGACACTGTGCTGACGGTTGTGGAAGAAAATGCATCCGACGAAAATTATGAATTGCTGCAAACCAACCTGAAAGAGCTGCAGCAGATGCGATTGCCTGATGACAAGCCGCTGAATATAATTGAGCTGCCCATGCCGGATCCTATAGAATACGAAGGGCAGCGGCTGCCGGCTTCCTACGCCAACTTCTATATTGCCAACAGCGTGGTGGTAGTGCCTGTTTTCGGCTCAGAAAAAGATGAGAGGGCGCTGCAGATCATTGCGGACTGCTTCCCGGACCGGAAGGTGGTGGGCATAGACTCTGTCGATATCATCTGGGGATTGGGCAGCTTTCACTGCCTGAGCCAGCAGGAACCGGCTGTATAGTGCATAACAGGAACGGGTATCCCAGGTAAATAATGCCTGGCGGCAGTTTTTTTTGTTTTTGTTAAAATTCTTTTATACTTTCAGCCAATAACAGCCTGATCCCGGAACTGCTTATCAGCCCGAATATTTAGATATAATGATTTGTTCATAATCAGTTCACATACGTTGCTTTAATTTGTTTTGCACATAGTGCCTGTGCTGTTTGGATATGTTGGGGAATATATCCCTGTACATCTGTTCATATCTTATGAATGACTCCACCCTGTTGACCGAAATCCGTTAGAAAAATAAACAGGTAATAAAATACAGCATTATGGCAGGTCTGAAATCATCCCTGGTGCAAATTACACCGGTAGTGAATGACACGTTGAATGTGGAGATCAACGATACCAAACTGGTAACGACCTATATGAATTATCATATTACGGATGCCAGCGACCAGGTGCTGCGGCAGGGAAAATTCCGGGGGATCAGCGTGCAGTTGCGGCTGACCCACCTGAAAGATGGCGCTTACAGGTTCCGGATCAGCAGTACGGAACAGGACGTGTGCTCTTTTGCGTTTAAAAAGGTATCCGGTTCCAACTGAGCGCTGCCCGTCTTCCAGACCTGCGGATACAAGCCCGGAACCCGGCAGGGTCCCTGATATTTCCCGGCTTATTCTTTTTATTACAGGTTCAGTTTCCAGTTGCCCCTGTATTGTCTTTTCACAAACTGGTTGGCAGGTTCAAAATTAGTGATGCGCATATTTTCTCCATCCCACAATAGTTTTTTCCTGCCGGGGAAGGTCCGGTCGCCTTTCGCATCTGTTTCATAGTAGTTATAGCTCAGTACGGCCAGGTTGCCCATCAATACGGTTTCGGTCAGCGGTCCGGCCTTCTCGAAAGGAGAGCTGGTATAAGCGCCAAAGCCCTGTTTACAGGCTTTTACCCACTGGGTCTGGTGCCCTTCGGTGCTGCCTTCCACAAAAGCGAATTTGGAAGCGGGCAGTTCGGTTTCCTTCATTTTTCGGGTAGGCAGCAGGGTAGGGTTACGGCCGAAAAGTCCGGCCATGATCTTTCCTTTCGTACCCTCAAAAATGATCCCGCCATCGTATTCTCCCATGGGTTCATCCGGCAGCAGCTCTTCCGGTCTTTTGGGTTTAATGCCGCCGTCGTACCAGATCATTTCCACTGCAGGCATGCTGCCTCGCGCCGGGAACTGTATATGCGTTTTGGCGGATGGCGGATAGCTGTCTTTGTTTATGGCTTCCTGGAAAAAGCCGGTATATACCGAACCCACACTGGTTTCTACTGCAATGGGGTAACCGAGCTGTAAGGCACGATAAGGGACATCAATAAAATGACAGCCCATATCGCCTAGGGAGCCGGTACCGAAATCGACCCAGCCCCGCCAGATAGCCGGGTGAAAAGCAGGATTGTAATCGCGCTGCGGTGCTGTGCCCAGCCACAGGTCCCAGTCCAGCTCTTTGGGAACAGCAAATTTACCCTGGGGTGCCGGTACGCCCTGGGGCCAGGTCGGACGATTGGTCCATACATGCACTGTATGCACATCGCCGATCACGCCGGTCTGTACCCAGGTCTCTATGTTGCGGGTATCATCGCCACTGGCGCCCTGATTACCCATTTGCGTTACCACTTTGTATTTTGCCGCTGCCTGCGTCAGTATACGCGCTTCGTAAATATCATGCGTTAGCGGTTTTTCCAGGTACACATGCTTTCCCATTTCCATAAACGGCAGCGCATGCACGGCGTGCATATGGTCGGGACTGGTTATGATCACCGCATCAATATTTTTCGCTTCTTTTTCCAGCATCTTTCTGAAATCGCGGTAATAAGGCGCTTTCTGCCATCGTTGCCTTCCTTTCGCGGCCTGGCGGTCATCCACATCGCAGAGGGCAACTATATTTTCGGCTCCTTTATTCCAAGCATAAGGCAGATTTACTTCCGCTTTTCCTCCTACGCCGATACCGGCAATATTAAGCTTGTCGCTGGGAGGAATATATCCTTTGCCCAATACAAACCTCGGAACTATAAAGAAACTGGAAGCGGCAAGTCCGCCATTCCGGATAAATTGCCGCCTGGTATTTTTTTTCATATCAGCACCCATATTAATTTTTTTGGTAAGTTAAATAATTCAGCCAAAACGAAACCTTTATTATATAATATATTTATCAAAACTTTAAACACTATAGCCCTCCGATTTCCGTTGTTAGCCAATTATGGTCGTAATTTTACCGGTATAACTGTACGGATGAAGAAAAACAATCTCATAATCATTCTGCTGCTGATGCTGCACCAGGCAATAGCTGCGCAAAGCAGTAAGCCCGACCTGGCGGCGTTGGAGACCAGGGAGGATTCCCTGAAGCTGCATGCATTCAACCTGGTGAATGCCGCGGATGCCTCAGCACGTTTTGAAGCCGACAGCGTGTTTACAAAAATGTTGGTGAGAGCGCTTTTACAACCCTGGTCGTTTCAGTATCCTTTTGATTCATTGCAAACAATATCAAGACTATACGCCCCCGACAGCAGCTTCCGGATATTTACCTGGCAGGTGATGAAAGATGAAAGCACCTTTCGCAGAAAAGGCGCCATCCAGGTGAATACGGCAGACGGGTCGCTGCAACTGTTCCCGCTGATAGACAAAACGCATATCCTCGAAGACATCAATGTGGGAGTGTACGATAATGAGAACTGGGTGGGCGCCATTTACTATAGGATCATCGAAAAATCATACCGCGGTAAAAAATATTATACGCTGCTGGGTTATGATGAGCATAGCTTCCGGAGCACCAAAAAACGTGTGGAGGTGCTAACCTTTGACGACAACGGAAAACCGGTTTTCGGCGGGCGGTATTTTGTATTTGAAAAATATCCCAACCGAAATGCCACTACCCGTTTTGATATAGAGTATAAAAAGTTTTCCAATGGCAGCATCAGGTTTGATGAAGAGCTGGATATGATCATTTTTGACCACCTGATCTCGGAAAATAACCAACCTGATAAAAAATTTACCTATATACCCGACGGCGACTATGAAGGCTTCCGGTGGAAGAATGGCCGCTGGGTGCATATCGACAAGGTTTTTACTTTCAAGCTGGAGGATGGCCAGGCTCCCGTGGAACTTCCGGTGAAAGAAGGCAAGCTGGGGGTGAGGAGGTATGATTAGTTGCCGCCCCGTCCCTCGCCTTCATCTCCCCTGAAGGGGATTGCTTCACCCGCCCTTCGGTCGGGTTCGCAATGACGGTCATCCGTTCGGTAAAGCAGTTCCCCAGCCCGTCACTGCGCGCCACGATGATCATCAACCAGCGACGGATCACCTCAGAACGTTCGGAGCGGGAACAGCAGCCCCTACCGCGATCGTCACTGCGCGCCGCGACAATCATCAATTAGCAACGGATCATTCTTGCGGCAAAGCAGTCCCTGAGAATGACCTCACTTTGTAATTGCCCCGCAGCGATCCTGCGTGGGGTAGACATACATAGGGGTTGCTTCACCCGCCCTTCGGTCGGGTTGCCAATGACGGTCATCCGTTCGGTAAAGCAGTCCCCCAGCCCGTCACTGCGCGCCGGGATGATCATCAACCAGCGACGGATCACCTCAGAACGTTCGGAGCGGGAACAGCAGCCCCTACCGCGATCGTCACTGCGCGCCGCGACAATCATCAATTAGCAACGGATCATTCTTGCGGCAAAGCAGTCCCCTTAGATTATCCCGCTTTGTAATTACCCTCGCAGCTATCCTGCGTGGGGTGGGCATACATAGGGATTGCTTCACCCGCCCTTCGGTCGGGTTCGCAATGACGGTCATCCGTTTTATAATTATCAAATGCAATTTATCGTGTATGTAATTTGTTTTTTGGTATACATCTGTAAAATAAATTGAATACCAGCTAATTATAGCTAACCCCTCCTTTCTTTCTCCTTATCGAAAATTTTTAAACATTCAATTATTTATATTATTAAATTTAAAATGTTAATAATTTTGTTTTTAGTTATTCAAAATATATATAGTTTTGTTCAAAATTTATAAATATTAATTTTTATAATTCAAAAATCAACTAATGGCTAAGAGAACATTCAAACAGGTTGCCCCTTTTGTAGTTTTAGTAGCGATCGCCCTGGCCGCCATATTCATCCGCCCGGTTCCGGACTATGCAGATCCCGATGGTGTGTATAACACCTCTGATATAGCCTGGGTAGCGGTATCTGCGGCTCTGGTATTTTTGATGACGCCCGGGCTGGCGTTTTTTTATGGCGGAATGGTCCACCGCAAAAATGTGATCTCTACCATGATGAAAAGTGTGGTAGCGGCCGGAGTGGTGAGTGTTCTCTGGATATTTGTAGGATTCAGTCTTTGTTTCGGAGAAGATATCGGGGGGGTTATAGGAAATCCCACCACGCATATGTTTTATAAAGATGTGGCTTCCGGCGAACCCTGGAGCGGGGCTCCTACCATACCGAAAACGCTGTTTTCCGTATTCCAGTTGATGTTTGCCATCATTACGCCCGGACTGGTAGTGGGCGCCGTTGCGGAAAGGATCCGGTTTACCTCCTATATATTGTTCATCGCGCTGTTCAGTACGCTGGTATATGCGCCGCTGGCGCACTGGAGCTGGCATCCTGAAGGGTTCCTGTATCAGATGGGAGCGCTGGATTTTGCAGGCGGCACCGTTGTACATATTTCAGCCGGATGCGCGGCCCTCGCCGGCGCACTGGTGCTGAAGCGCCGCAAAACCCACCTGGAGCATAAAGAGATCCCCCCGGCAAATATTCCCTATGTGCTAATCGGTACCGGCCTGCTGTGGTTCGGCTGGTTTGGCTTCAATGCGGGATCAGCGCTGGGCGCTAATCAACTGGCGGCCTCCGCATTTGCTACCACCAATACGGCCGCTGCTTCGGCAGGGCTTGCCTGGATGTTCTTTGACGTGATCAGGGGTAAAAAACCTTCTGTAATAGGATTTTGTATAGGTGCTGTAGTGGGCCTGGTAGCCATCACCCCTGGCGCCGGCTTCGTAGCTATTCCACAAAGTATATTCATAGGGGTAGCCACTGCCCTGGTATCCAATATAGCGGTGTACTATAAGCAACGGTCTACACTCGATGATACGCTGGACGTGTTTCCCTGTCACGGTATAGGCGGCATCGTGGGTATGCTGCTGACCGGCGTATTTGCTACAACCGCAGTGAATGCCGATGGCGCCGACGGCTGGTTCTACGGAAATCCGGGCTTCTTCTTTACGCAACTGAAGGCGATGCTCATCTCTGTGGCGTATAGCTTCGCGGTATCTTACCTGATCTTCAAATTCATCAACTTCCTGTTGCCGCTGCGGGTAACCGCCGAAGAAGAAGAAATGGGGCTGGACGCTTCGCAGCACAATGAAAAATATCTGCAGGGTACCCTGCTTGTACATAACAACGGCAAGATAAAAGAACAGGAAGTAAACTTCTGACCGTACCTTATGAGATAAACACACATTGTGTAAAGAAAAAGGTACAGCTTATCAAAACGCCTCACCGGCTTCAAACTGTACCCTTTCTTCTAAAACTTAAAAATCACTGCAATGTTACGAAAAATTGTGGTTCATAGTTTCAGTAACTACCGTTATGGCTGCTGTGTGCAATTCATATAATAAAAAATAATCAAACTAAAACCAACTGACCTCAAAATTTCAAAAACACAATTTATTTATGACCAAAGTTAACAGCGCTATACCCTTTATTCTCCTGGCCGTTTTCTCGATCATCTGCCTGTTCGTTCCGCTCGTGGGTGATTTTGACGGAACCGATGTGTACAGTTTGCCCGATATTGGCTGGGTGCTGATCTCATCTGCTCTTGTTTTATTGATGACACCCGGACTTTCCTTTTTTTATGGTGGTATGGTAGGTAAAAAAAATGTGATTTCTACCATGCTGCAGAGTTTTATAGCCACCGGCCTTATCAGCGTTTTATGGTTTGTGCTGGGTTTTGGGTTGGTTTTTGGCGAATCCATCGGCGGCATCATTGCCAACCCTACTGAATTCCTGTTTATGCGGGGGCTGAACGGGCATGGTCCCTGGGTGGCCGCTCCAACCATTCCGATCCTTTTATTCGCGTTGTTCCAGATGAAATTCGCGATCATCACCCCTGCGCTGGTGGTGGGTGGCACGGCAGAAAGGATCCGGTTTACATCTTATGTGCTGTTCATGATACTGTTCAGTGTCCTGATATACAGTCCCCTGGCGCACTGGACCTGGCATCCGGATGGTATACTTGCTAAAATGGGAGTGCTGGATTTTGCGGGCGGAACTGTTGTGCATATGTCTGCCGGGTGTGTGGCGCTTGCCGGTGCCGTTGTGCTGAAAAAAAGAAAATCACTTATCAATAAAGAAGAAACCAAACCTGCCCGCATACCCTATGTATTGCTGGGGACAGGTTTGCTTTGGTTCGGCTGGTTTGGATTCAATGCCGGATCGGCTATGGGCGCCAACAGCCTGGCGGTAGACGCGTTCGCCAATACCAACACCGCATCCGCTGCCGCGGGTTTGTCCTGGATATTTTTTGACGCTTTGAGAGGCAGGAAGCCGTCTGCGCTGGGCTTTTGTATCGGGGCGGTAGTGGGGCTGGTAGCCATCACACCTGCTGCAGGATTCGTGGGCATACCCCAGAGCTGCTTTATCGGTTTTTCGACCGCCATCGTTTCCAACCTGGCCGTGCACTGGAAAAACAGGTCCGGTATAGATGATACGCTGGACGTGTTTCCCTGTCATGGTGTGGGTGGTATTATGGGAATGATCCTTACCGGTGTTTTCGCCAGCACCAAAATAAATCCAGACGGACAGGACGGACTGTGGTATGGGGGAACCGAGTTTTTCTTTAATCAGCTGGCTGGCTGCGCCATTGCTGTAGCATTCTCTTTCGCGATGGGGTTCGCTGTTTTCAAGCTGGTAGACCTGATCCACCCGATACGGGTAACCGAAGAAGAGGAAGCAAAAGGACTTGATATTACACAACACGACGAAAGTCTGTAAACATATCGGAACGCTTTTCATAGGGCAAGCAATCGTTAAAACCTTCCATGTCTATGGAGGGTTTTTTTTATATCATCGGGGGCGTATATCCGGGATAAAAACCGGTCTGAAAAAAGAGTATTACTGATCCAGCATAACCGAAAACCCGACGGTTTGCGGCGGAAGGGTTTTGGAGGGGCTCGCCGCTACATACGAGATAGTGCCCTTCACATGTTCGGCTACAGGACCGGAAACGGTGACGGTTTGTACAAAGCTCAACTGGTTCTCGAAATATTGAACGCTGATGTTTTCAACATTCTTTTTTTTCACCGGCGTACCTTCCTCCTTCACTCCCTTATGTAACCGAACATTAGCTACCTGGGTTATGTCAATGACTGCGGGAGAAGGGCCTTTTTTCGAAGAGTGTTGGGAATATATATGCCAGTCTTTGTCAATGGTGGCCACCAGGTGTATTTCGTACGTGTTGCTGTTGATCTTTTTACTGTAAAATGACCACTCCACCGGATGCTGGGCCAGCAATGGTGATACAAAAAACAAGCCCGTCAATGCAATGATAAAACGTTTCATCCTGTATGTTTTTAACCAATGACTGTATTTAAATATAACAAATATCAGCGAATAACCGAAATCACATAGGCCCATGGATCCTGTTGCCCGGTATCGGGTCTTCCAGGCGTTTGTCTGTCAGCAGCACCGAATCCAGCAAGGTGTGTAAAAAGGAAACCAGGTATTTTATTTCCTGCTTATCAGGTGGTTCCCCTTTTCTGATCAGCTCACTGGCAGTTGTATCAGATGGCGAGGCCGTTTCCCAGTGATTGATGGCCGTGCTCATTCCCCAAAACCTGCCGTCGTGCATATAGGGACCTGTACGCGTGATATTCCGCAGGGTGGGGGTTTTAAATTTCAGGGAATCCTCTTTTTTTCCCGTGATGATCATCCTGCCGTAATCGTTCAGGAAACTGTCAACCGGCAGCCCGATATTATGATATGCAAGGTCTGTGAACAGGGGCTCAGTATGGCAGGTAGCGCATTTTGCCTTAAACACCCGGTAGCCTTCTGCTTCCCACTCCGTAAAATGATCCCTGCCCGCACGTACCCTGTCGTATTTGGAATCTGCAGAAACGATATACCCCGTGAATTGCGCCATGGCATGTAATATCCGCTGGCTGCTGATGGTATCGTTGCCAAAGGCGGCGGCAAACATTTCCGGGTACACTTTGTCACTTTCCAGCGTACGGATAATATTGTCAATGCTATTGTCCATTTCATTCAAGCCGGTCAAAGGAGAAAGAGGCTGCCATTCAATATGATTAATCCCGCCGTCTGTATGAAATTCTTTATGCCAGGCCAGGTTAAAAAGGGGAGGGGCATTCCGGATGGTAAAACGGTTGGCGACACCATGGCTGAATACATGTTCAAAATCTGCAAAAGCGGCAAACTGCTGATGGCAGGAGGCGCAGGCGGTTTGCCCGTCGCTGGCAAGTTGCCCATCGTAAAACAAACGCCTGCCCAGCTCAAACCCTTCTTTGGTAAGCGGGTTGTTCCTAAAGTCATACACCGGTGCCGGAAATCCTTCGGGTATCCGTTGCCGTAATGGTGTATTGCCGGGTGAAACAAATGACAATTGTATGCCTGCTGTCGCCAGTGCCAGCAATAACATCAATATATATACCCTGGCCGTCATTCCGCTTCGGGCTTTTGTATGGCAAACATAGCCAGGTAGTTTTCCGAAAATTGTTTTGCGAGGGTGCTGATGGTCGTGCAGGCCGGATGATCGGCTATGGGTAACCGGTGCCGGGCGCTGAACCACTTATTAACATCGGCGCTTATCCGGATGCCGGCGGTGGCGCCGGCCGTTACAGTCAATGTATGAGGAAGAGAAAGCGTTACTGTTTGCAGTACGCTGTGTTCTCCGCTGAAGCCACCGATATGATACTCAAACATGCGATGCTGTAAGGGCGATGCGGGTGAACGGCCTTCCAGCTTAGCCATGATGTACCCGGTTTTCCAGGTCCAGAACATGCCGTGCAACGGATCCAGGGCGCCGGATTGGGCGCCGCTGACATTCTTCAGGCTGTCTACTCCAACCATAAAACGTAGCTGGTTATAATTACCCGGCGGCAGGTGAAGGGTAATGGTTTTAGACATATCGTCGCCTTCTTTCACCAGGAAATAAGTATCATCAGGTACAAACTGACGGCTGCCGGCGGTATCCATTAACGTTATATGACTGATATAGTAACGGAATCGACTGACCGTATAGCTTTCATTGAAGTCATTGGTATAGGTCCGGTCCAGCTCAAGTATTTCATTGCCTGCTTTGTGCTCAAAATAGAGTTGAACGATGCCTGCATCCTGCGCTGCCACATAACTGCCCGATAATAAAAGCACCAGGAGGAAGATCAGCTTTTGCTTCCACAAATACGGATGAAACGTTGGCAGAACAAACCGTATAACCAGGTAACAATAGAAAATGGGTGTACTCCGAATCTTCGCTTTATGCAGGTTTTCCGGTGGGTGGAGACCCGCCCGGATGAACCAGTCGGACGGGCACCGGCCGGTAGTGCATCCTACAGGCGCGTGTCCACCTGAATGACGCAGCGGGGCAGGTTGCCACCCGCCTGCGATAAATTGAACTTTTTTACCGGAGGTAAATACGCCCATAGAAAATTTTCCTAAAATTATTGATTATTATCGCTGCAACCTTTACCGGGTCGTTAATATCTGGTAATTTCCGACGGGGTTCCGGGTCATTCGTTACTACAGAGGCCGGTGGCGCGCAGGATGTTGGTGTAAAGAAATTCTTTACATACAATGTCATTTTCAGTCACTTGCTTCTTTCACGAGCACTTCTTCCAGTGCATGATCTTTCATTTCATAGAAGTTGCCATTACCCTGCCGTGTAAGGCGTTTAAAATAATCAAAGGTGCCTGCGTCGTGTACCCGGCCCAGCAGCACGATGCTCAGACTTACGCCTTTTTTGTGGTATTGTTCAATTTTTCTTTTGGTTTTCCCTGACAGTGTAAATTGTCCATCTGTAACGATCACCACTTTAGTTTTCCCTTCGTAGTGCAGGGTGCTGTCTGCCAGCGAATAGCCGTGCTGTACCGCCGCTTCCGCATTGGTCCCCCCGCCCGGTTGCAGTTTATCGATAGCCCGGTATATGGCTTCCTTTTCACTGCACGGCTTAAAATGTATCAGGGCTTTGGCCTCGTTGGCAAAAGCTATCATTGATATATTGTCAATGGTCCGTTGCAGGCTAACCAGGTATTTCATGCCCTGTTTGAGGGTATCCAGCTTTTGATCTTCTTTCATTGAGTTGGAAACATCCAGCAGGTACACAGTATGATGTGGTGATGCTGCCTGTATCATAGCCTGCCTTCTTTCGGTAGCCGTATCTACCCCCTTTCCTGCTAGAGGTTTCTCCTGTTCGATGGGAGCAGCTATGGCAAACCGGTACCCGATCCGTGGTTTTTTCAGCAGTACATTCCGGGCAGTATCAACGCCTACCTGTGCAGCCATTGCCGGACTGTAATCCATATTGCGTGCATGGACATAGCCGTCTGCACATTCGATAAACTGGTTATAATAGTGAATAACCCAGTTGTACCGGTTTACGAATTTGTTGTAGTTTTCGTGCCCGGCCGGCATGTGTGTATGTTGATGTGCCGTATCAAACCGGAACCAGAATATAGTAGAAGGCATATTCTGGTAGAAGCTGTGATAACGGGAGTGGGGGTACGCACCATTGCTTAATCGTCCGTAGCCATAAGTGTCGGACAGGTATTCTTCCGACCTGGATTGCCCCTGTTTATGTAAGGTCCTCAGGAGCGAATCATTGATCATTCTGTGAGAGTCGTCCCCGTCGTACAGGTGGGCAGCCCATTTTTCCAGCAGGTTTACAGACAACAATAATTCCTGACTGGCAGCCCGGATAGTTTTTTGAGAAAGAAGCGGTGGAAGGGAGGTTCGGTAATACAGCTCTATCTGCCTGTATAAATGCCCGGCATTTTCATTGTACCTGTCAAACCAGGGTTGCAATACATCCAGTACAGCCCCTGCCTTTTCAAACAGGGTATCTTTTTTGAACTTTCCGGTATTTACATATTCCACCATAGCCCGGTAACGGAACTCTAGGCTGTCAAAGCAGTGTTGGAAGTCAACGAGTGCGCGATTGACCGCTGCATTTTTGACAGGATATTTCTCCAGTTGTTCCTGCAATGCTTTTTTTGTCCTGTATAAAGGCAGCATCCGCGACTGGTAGTCGTTGATATAACCTTCTGCATCCGGTTCCAGTTCTTTGTACAAATGAAAGTCACCGGATCGCAACCTAGCGCCCGGTTTCACCGTTACATGCCAGGTATGAGGCGCCGGCCGGCGAAGATTGCTGCGATAAGTTTCAGCAAAAGAAAGGATATCAAAATAAGCCTGTTGCTGTATCCTGCTGGTTTCATCCATGTAGGAAACGATCGTATTGAGGCTTGTTACCTGTTCATTACGGATGAAGGAAGATTGTGGGACCACCGGAACTGCCGGTACTGAAAGAATGATGATCAAAAGCTGTTGTTTCAGCATGCGTCCTGTCATTTTACTAAATTAACAAAGCCTGCGGCTTTTTATATACTACCAAAGAAGTATTATCCGGTTTTTGGTTCCGGAATCCGTTCATATCCCGGTATAAACTGGTGTATTTTTTTGTTAGAGAAGCCCAGGTTTTAGCAGGTGGATTGAGGAACCGTCCACATTTTGGAAAAGAGGCGAAAGTCTGAATTACGCCACGGGGCATTCCCGTTTTTATTATTTGGCAAAAAAGCGGAAATTGAGAACGATTTTCCAGCATGAACAAGCCCGTTACGATAAAGGATATTGCCAAAAAGTTCAAATGTTCGCCTTCCACGGTGTCGAGGGCGCTGAACAACCATCCCAGCATCAACGAAGACACGAGAAAGAATCTCCAGGAATACGCTCAAAAGGTCGGTTACCAGCGCAACCAGGTGTCCCTGAGTCTGTTGAATACCAAAACAGCGAATGTCGGCGTCATTGTACCCACCATCAATAACTATTACGAATCGGCGATCATTGAAGGCATGGATGAAGTGTTGCAACATATGGGGTATACCCTGAATATCTGCGTAACGAACGAGCAATACCTGCTGGAGGCGGAGTATGTAGAGAAATTATTGTCCAACCGGGTGGAAGGTATTTTCTTATCCATATCGCAGGAGACCTATGATTCGGGGCACTACGAGCACCTGGAACAAATTGTTAAACGCGGACTGCCGCTTATTTATATTGACAGGGAATACGAAGGCTTCGCTACCGGCAGCGTTACCATTGACGACTATCATGGTGCATTTGCGGCGGTGGAGCACCTGGTGCAGACCGGTCGTAAAAGAATTGCCCATTTGAGAGGCCCCAGGGGTATGGCGTTGGCGGAACAAAGGTTCAAGGGGTATATCGAATGCCTGAAAAAATATGACCTGCCTGTTGAGGAATCGCTGATCATCACCACCAATTTTAAAGTAGAGAGCGCCATTGCGCCTATGGAATCTTTGCTGGTGCTGCCATCACCACCCGACGCAGTGTTTGGTGTAAACGACCAGGTGGCCATCGGTGCGATGAAGGTGATAAGGACAAAAGGGTTGAAAATTCCGGGTGATATAGCTGTTGCCGGGTTCGACGATAGTCCCATTTCAGCGTATATAGATCCTTGTCTCACATCTGTAGCACGTCCGGGAAGAAAAATAGGAATGGAAGCCGCCGGTATCTTCAAAGCCTACCTGGAAAACGGACAGGTCGCTACCAGTAACCTTGTATTGCCCTCAGAGCTTATTATACGGGCTTCCTCCCGGAAACAGTAAAAGCTGCATGACATGATATACATCATCCCGGCAACGCCATGCCGGGTGAATGCTTATCTTTGCCGGTCTTAATTCTTAATTACCCGTTATAATACACCGATCCGAAAAATGAACCAGAATATAAGATCTTTTACCCGCGTCGCTTTTTTAGAAGGACTTTCCTACATACTGTTATTATTTATCGCCATGCCGCTGAAATATTTCTTCGATCTGCCGGAGGCGGTAAAATACGTGGGCTGGGCACATGGCGTGTTGTTCATCGCTTATGTTGCGTTGCTGCTGGTCTG
Source organism: Chitinophagaceae bacterium (assembly GCA_037190885.1). Lineage (GTDB taxonomy): Bacteria > Bacteroidota > Bacteroidia > Chitinophagales > Chitinophagaceae > Agriterribacter. Next base: position 167,427 of record JBBCJQ010000015.1, on the reverse strand, counting down.
TGGTGTTCAGCACAAGTGGAGCCTTAAAAGAATGGCCTTTTATTTCATCGCTTCCCTTCTGCCTTTTCTGCCGTTTTTTGTGGAGCGGAGATTGAAGCAGGAATATGCCGGCACTCAGGCAAAATAGGCTTATTTTCGGGCTTCAGATTCACTAAATCAGCCTTCATGCGTTCAAGACGAAATTTCATCAAAAAATCCGTGCTGGCTACGGGTGCCGTAAGCATCGGCGGTATACTACCTGCCTTCAGCGCCAAAAGTTATAGGAATATTATCGGCGCCAATGAAAAGCTAAATATATCTGTGATGGGTGTTAATTCCAGGGGAAACGCCCTGGCCCAAAACTTTGCGGCACAGCCTAACAGCAGGGTGATACACATTTGTGATGTGGACAGTCGCGCTATTGATAAATGTAAGCAATCAGTGGGGGAATTCCAGGAAAATGCAGCGGTGGGTTTTGAAGACTTCCGGAAATCTCTGGAAAGTAAGGAGGCAGATGCATTGGTTATAGCCGCCCCGGACCACTGGCATGCGCCTGCGGCCATGCTGGCTATGCAGGCAGGCAAGCATGTGTACCTGGAAAAACCCTGCAGTCATAACCCGCGGGAGGGAGAGCTGCTGATGGAAGCAGCTAAAAAGTACGGGAGTGTTATCCAGATTGGGAACCAACGCAGATCCTGGCCCAATGTAGTGGCCGGTATCCGGGAAGTACATGCAGGCGCTATCGGTAAAGCATACTTTGCCAGGACCTGGTACGCCAGCAACCGGCCTTCCATCGGTACAGGTAAGGAGACCCCCGTTCCTTCCTGGCTGAACTATGAGCTATGGCAGGGCCCTGCCCCCAGGAGAAAATTCAAAGATAACCTGGTGCATTACAACTGGCATTGGTTCTGGCACTGGGGAACCGGTGAAGCGCTTAACAATGGTACGCATATGGTGGATCTGGCGCGTTGGGGATTGCAGGTGGAATACCCCACCGGGGTAAGCTCTAACGGTGGGCGGTATGCGTACAAGGACGACTGGGAAACACCGGACACACAGGTGATCAATATTGAGTTTGGCAGCGACAAGCTGATGACCTGGGAAGGGAGAAGCTGCAGTGCCATGCAAACGGAAGGTTCCAGTGTAGGCGTCATGTTTTACGGGGATAATGGTTCCTTACAAATTGATAGCGGTAATGCCTATAAAGTTTTTGACGTGAAGGGAAAGCTGGTAAAAGAAGTAAAAGATACCGGCCCTGTTGATGCCGGCAGCCGCATCAGTCCTTCACAGCAACTGGATGCCATTCATATCCAGAATTTCTTTTCCGCTATCAAAAATGGTACGGCGTTACATTCCGAAATTACAGGCGGACATCAAAGCACCCTGTTGGTGCAGCTCGGCAATATTGCCCTGAGAGCCGGGAAAACCCTGACCGTTGATCCTGCTACCGGCAGGATAATGAACGATGAAGACAGCATGAAAAAATACTGGTCGCGGGAATACGAAAAGGGCTGGGAGCCCCGGGTATGAGCATGAGAAAGCTGGCTTTTATTTTTGTGTTGAGCTGGCATTTTGCTTTTGGTCAGCAACATACAGGCTGGGATGAAATACAGCCTTATTTTACACCACCGGATTCCCTGCGCGAAGTACACGGCGATTACCGGTCACCGTTATTGTTTAACGATGGCAGTATGGTAAAAGACAGCAGCGACTGGATTCGCAGGAAAAAGGAGATATTATCGGATTGGGAAAGATACCTGGGTACATGGCCCAAACTGATAAAAGACCAGGACTTTCTTTACATTGATTCTGCGGTAAAGGATGGCTATACACAGTATGTGGTTGAATTTTACTGGACGCCGGTGGAAAAAACACAGGGATACTTATTGGTTCCCCATACACCCGGCATCAAGGCAGCCGTGGTAACCGTATTCTATGATCCGGAAACAGCTATCGGTGAGGGAAGGCCCAACCGGGACTTTGCGCTGCAGCTGGCAAAAAGAGGATTTATCACACTTTCTATCGGCACCAAAGCCGCTTCCGCGAGAAATGAGTTCGCGCTTTACTACCCCAACATAGACAGCGCTGTTGTTCAGCCCCTGTCCATGCTGGGCTATGCGGCCAATAATGCCTGGTATGCGCTGGCAAACCGTACAGATACAGACAACAGGCGGATAGGTATAGTGGGGCATTCTTTTGGCGGTAAATGGGCTATGTTTGCGTCCTGCCTGACGGAAAATTTTGCAGCAGCCGCCTGGTCGGACCCCGGTATTATGATGCGTGAAGACAGGGAATCTGTTAACTACTGGGAGCCCTGGTACCTGGGCTACCATCCCAGGCCCTGGCGGAAAAGAGGACTGATCACCGACTCGAATCCTGCTTTCGGTGTATACAACCGCCTTAGAAGAGAAAACAGGAACCTGCATGAACTGCACGCTTTAATGGCGCCAAGGCCCTTCCTGGTGTCCGGCGGCTCTGAAGACCCGGTCACGCAGTGGGCGGCATTGAATCATAGTGTAAAAGTGAACCGGCTGCTGGGGTATCCAAACAGGGTTGCCATGACCAACCGCCCGACACACGAACCGACGCCGGGATCAAACGAGATCATGTACCGGTTTTTTGAATATTTCCTCCGGCCCTGATGCCGGTGTAGCCTATCGGTCTGGTGCCCGCCCGGATGACCAGTCGGACGGGTCTACACCAACCGATCCATGTGTCCACCTGGGGTCTGGTGTAACCGACCCCGGAGAGACATAGAATGTTGGTGAAGCATTCCCGTTCGTGAAAAATAAAAAGGTTCCGAACGTTCAAAACCTTATTACATTAGTAACCGGCTACCAGGACTGTCTGTTCCACCTTATTAGCTTATTAATCATTTACCTTTTCTTACATTCGTGATATTTGCAACATGTACGGATAAGCTGATCTCCAAAATCCAGGCGGAACGGTCGGGATGATCCATTGATAGCGCTCATAAGGTAATAAGGTGAGCTTACTGAATAGGTATGTTATTAAGATCGATAAGGTTGCTTACTTTCTGCTATCCCTATACTGGTTCCATGTGTCCACCTGGGGTCTGGCGTAGCCGACCCCGGGATCGCCGGTATTAATTTTTCTGAAAATCGTAGAACAGAATAAGTAGATGCGGATCCGGGGAGTGATGTATCGTTCCATACCTCCGGGGTCGGCGCTACCAGACCCCGGAGAGACATAGAATATAGAGGTTCGGAACCCTGTATCCACCAGGCATTCCCGTTTGTAAAAAAATGGCTATCTTTTACCACTGTTTTTTTCACCATTCATTCGTTGATCATGATCCATGTATTTTTTCTCATGCTGCTTTCACTGAGTCAAACCAAAGATCCACAATTTAAAGAACAGGTTATCGACAGCAATGTATCCATCGGGTATGGCGTTGCCCTCGGTGATGTGGACGGAGACGGCAAGCCCGATATCATCCTGGCGGATAAAAAGCAGTTTGTATGGTACAGGAACGGGGATTGGAAGAAATTCATTTTGGCAGAAAATATAACAGCACATGATAATGTATGCATCACCGCTCATGATATTGACGGTGACGGAAAGGTGGAAATTGCGGTCGGTGCACAGTGGAATCCTTCAGAAACAAGTGATGACAAACAATCGGGCGCTGTCTTCTACCTGGAAAAGCCGGCTGATGTTACCCAACGCTGGACACCGGTAAGACTGCACCATGAGCCTACCACGCACCGGATGCGGTGGGTGAAAGGAAAGGATAACAAATACTATCTGATCGTGCTTCCGCTGCATGGCGTCGGCAATACAAACGGCGAAGGCAAGGGTGTAAAGATCATTGCATACCAATACCCGGGAAAAGCAGGCGGCGACTGGAAAATGTTTACGCTGGACGAGTCATTACACCTTACACACAATTTTGATATCGTGGAAGAAAACGGTGAAACCAAAGGACTGTACGTAGGTGGAAAAGAAGGTGTTTTATTCATCCCCAACGATTTTTCCGGCACCCTGCGTGAAAAGCGTATGATGCAGGGTATGAACCAGCCCGTGGGAGAGATCAGGACTACAACCGTAAAAGACAGGACCCCCTGGGTGGCCACCATACAACCGATGCACGGCAATAAGCTGGTGGTGTACAGCGGCGCCAACTCTCAGGCAAATATACTGGACGAAGATCTGAAAGAAGGACATGCGCTGGCTACCGGTGATTTCCTGCAGACCGGAACGCCACAGGTGGTAGCCGGTTGGCGCAACCCCAATTCTCAGGGAAAGGTAGGTATCAAAATGTACGTGCAGCAAAATACCGGCGCGTGGCAGCCCTTCTGGATCGACGAGAACGGCATGGCCTGTGAGGACCTGCAGGTAATGGACCTGAATGGTGACGGCAGACCGGATATTGTAGCTGCGGGCAGGGCTACCAAAAACCTGAAGATCTACTGGAACCAGGCCGGTAACTAAGGCCCGGCTCCTCTTTCATTTTCTCCGCTTAAAAGAAGCTTTTCCGCTGTTGACAGGGATGTTATGGTAGTGTTAACATTGATACACCCATTAAACGATGGATGTTAAAATCATGTCTATACTGCACTTCTAAAACACAACAGCAATGAAACAAAATACATATATTATAACCTCAATGGTTTTGGCGGCTGCGTTACTGCTGAATGCGTGTACCAAGGATATTGTCAAAAACCTTAATCCCGGTGAAGCCGGCATCTATATTACCAACTACGACAGCAGCGTATCATTTAACAATTTCACCACATTCAGCATTTCGGATTCTGTAGCAGTTGTTCAAAATGGTGAGCTGAAGGAAAAGGCGGTTACCGCTGTTGATGAAGCATATGTGAATGCGGTAAAGGCAAATATGCAGGAACGCGGTTACACACTGGTAAACCACGACCAGGAACCGGACCTCGGTATTACCATTACCCGGGTCACCAATACCAGCACAGGCATCATCAGCTATCCTTCTTTCTGGGGGTTCTACGATAGCTTTTATGATCCTTTCTTTTGGGGATATGGCGGCTATAATTATTTCTTTCCTTATTCCTTTTCGGTGTACGAGGTAAGAGAGGGCGCCGTTACCGTGGACATGGTGAACCTGAAAGATGCGGCGGTAAAGAACAAAATAGACGGTGTATGGAGTGGCATTATCAGGGGCGGCAATCCTTTTGACCGCAACAGCGCGGTTGATAATGTGGATGCCCTGTTCGCCCAGTCTCCTTATTTACAAACCAATCAATAAACAGGACTATATATGAAATACATACCTATCATACTTGTAACCTGTTGCATACTGCTGCTTGGCAATTACAGCCGGGCGCAGGAAGGAAGAACAAGCTTCAATTTCAACTATGCGGTACAAACCCCCACCGGCAGCTTTAAAAACCTGGTGGATAAAACGTCTTACAGGGGCTGGAATGCCAGTATCATGTATGGTATCAATGACAAGATATCTTTGGGTGTGCAGGCAGGCTTCAGCGACTATTATGAAAAGTTTCCCCGCCAGGTGTACAACCTTTCAGGAGGTGGTCATATCTCGGCTGTTATGACCAATTCCATTCAGACCATGCCGGTAATGGTCAAGGCTTCCTATCATATATTGCCGGAAGCAGTGGTGCGGCCCTATGTTGCACTGGGTGCAGGTGGAAATATCATTTTCGATCATCAATACCTTGGAGAATTCATCTCCAAAAATACCAGCTCCATCGGTTTTGCGGCAGCTACGGAGGCCGGGGTGCTGATACCATTCCGTAAATACACCACATCCGGAATAACCCTCGGTGCTAACTACCATTTGATGCCATTCAATAAAAACGGGATCAGCAACCTGAACAATTGGGGTATTTTTGCAGGTATCAGCCTACCATTGAAGTAAACTGATTAGTACCCTTTACCCTGCCAACCCTATTCCCGTAAATAGCAAGAGGTTGTCTCATAGAGGCAGCCTCTTTTTTTTCAGAGAACGGTCGTAAATTATACGAACGATTTTTTATTTTTAGACCTGTGTATCCTCGTATAATGCCCGCCCGGCGAAATGAGGCACCCGGGCAGGGACGGGGGACGCTACATCTGTTTAGACCAATGAAGCCGGCCTATTGCAGATGTACGATCGTATTAAATGCGGCTAATAAAAACCGGTATATGAAAAATAAAAACAGTACCCGCAAGGCATTCATTAAAAAACTGGTAGGTGGCAGCCTGGCGTCTGCTTTTACCCCTGCTGTATTATTGGCGGCAGAGAACAAACCGTCGATGCATGTTATTCCTTATCAGCAAACTTTTACCCCCAATGATATGATACAGGTAGCCCTTATAGGATCGGGCATACAGGGTATTTACGATGCAGGAGTGGCATTGAAAGTACCGGGTGTAAAGCTGGTAGCGGTAGCCGATCTGTTTGACGACCGGCTGATCCGTGCAAAGGAATTGTTCGGAAAAGACATTTTTACCACGAGGAATTATCGCGATATTTTGCAGCGCAAAGATGTTGATGCCGTCATTTTAGCTGTTCCGGACCATTTGCATATGCAGATCGGCACAGCGGTACTGCGATCGCGGAAAGCGCTGTATTGTGAAAAGCCGGTGGTACAGAAAATAGAACAGGGCTGGGAGATGATAAATACCGAACAGGAGACCGGTCAGGTATTGCAGGTAGGCAGTCAGCGGGTAAGCTCTATTGTGTATGCCAAAGCCCGGGACCTGGTTAAGTCCGGCGCTATCGGCACGCTGAATCTGGTAGAAGCATATTACGATCGCCATTCGGCACAGAGCGCGTGGCAGTATTCTATTCCTCCCGGCGTATCTGAAAAAACGGTGGATTGGGAGGCTTTTTTGAGTGACCAGGCACCGAAGATACCTTTTGATCCTGTCCGGTTTTTTCGCTGGCGAAACTACCGGGAGTATGGAACCGGTGTAGCAGGCGATCTGTTCGTTCACCTGTTTTCGGGTATCCATTTCATACTGGGTTCCAATGGTCCCACCAGGGTCATGTCCAGCGGCGGTCTTCGTTACTGGAAAGACGGCAGAAATGTGCCGGACATCATGGTGGGCATATATGATTACCCCGCAACAGGGGCTCATCCCGCATTTACTTTAACATTGCGGGTAAATTTTGCGGATGGTTCAGGCGGCGGGCAACAGTTCCGCTTTATCGGCAATGAAGGGCAAATGGTGCTGGCGGGAAACACGCTTACGATCAAGCGGCAGAAAATGCCGAAAGAGCCGGGATACACCATCGACAGCTTTTCGGAGGCCACGCAGGCGGCTTTCCTGAAAGAGTACCGTGCAAAATATCCCCCGGTATTTGAAGTGATCGGCCCGCAGGAAGAAACGTACAGCGCACCCAAAGGATATGACCATAACTATGATCATTTTGCCAATTTCTTTCAGGCGGTACGTGATAAGACCAAAGTGGTGGAAGATGCGCGTTTTGGTGTAAGGGCGGCTGCGCCCGCACTATTATCGAATATCAGTTATTTTGAAAGCAGGATCGTTGACTGGGATCCTGAAGCCATCCGTTTTATATAATATCATTAAAGCATGAAAATGGCACCGGATAATTTTTTTTCAGTGCAGGAAAGAAAACGCCGGGACCGGGCGGTTAAGCTGGCGAATATCGCGATAGCGGTTACCCTTACCTGTTGGATGATCTTTATCCTGGTGGATCATTTCCGGCTTTCCTATGATGAGCGCTGGCAGCGCCTGGTCAATACATTATTGCCTGCGGGGCTGGTTACCGGTTTGATCCTGGCGGGAACGAGTCTTTCCATTTATCGTACCCGCCGGGCCATATGGTTGATGGTGGGTATTTTGCTTACAGCCGTTTTGACCCTGGCTTTATATCTCCTGTTCAAAGACTTTTGTGTTATTTGCTGACGGCATAAAAAAGTTGCAGGACGCCGGTCCTGCAACTACATATCAAAAAAATATCGGGGAACTTCTTAATTGATTTCGTTCCACACCTGGTTCAGGTTGGCGTTGATCTCGATTTCCGTTCTCCTGTTTTTAGCCCTTCCTTCGGATGTGCCGTTGTCTGCTACGGGGTCAAACTCTCCCTTTCCCGAAGCGATCAGTCGTGCGGGGCTTATATTATACCTGTTGAGTATCCGTACCACGCTGTTGGCGCGTTCCGTGCTCAGGCTCCAGTTGTCGCCGCTTCGCCTGAAGGGTCTGTCGTCCGTTCCCCCCACAATGTTTACCGTAAGGTCGGGGTAATCATTCAATACGCCGGCTAAGGCCTCCAGCCCCTTTTTTCCTTTGGAGTTAACGATCGCGCTGCCGGTAGGATATAAAAGTCCGCTACCCATTTCTATACGGATCTTGCCGTTTTCCAGCTTCACTTCACCGTCATCCCCTAAAAACTCCTTTAGTTCTTCGGATAAGCGGTTGCGTAAAGCATCCATTTTTCCCTGTTCTTCTGTCAGCAGGTTTTTGGTTTTAGCCAGGCCGGCCTTGGCAGTTTCACATTCAGCCTGCGAGGCTTGCAGCGCCTGTCCGGCGGCCAGCAGCGCATCCGTTTTGGATTTAACACTGTCTTCCAGGCTGTTTTTCAGGTTCAGTAAATCAGCGTTAGCAGTTGCAAGCGAGTCAATTTTAGCGGTGGCTGCCCTCATTTTTTTACTTGGTCCGCAGGAACTGAAGATAAATGCTCCGGCAATCAGTAATAATGTAGCATAGGTTTTTACCATGGTCAAAATAGTTAAAATATGAAATAAATACTTAGCAAAAATACTTACTATACAAAATAAGTGCCGAAACCTGATGTATTACAGTATTCTTGATGCTGCGAAAGAGATTTTTGAGAAAAGGTATCCGGATGCGGATCAATGATCGCCCTGTATCCGGGACCAGGCGTCCGGATTAAAAAAGTACCGGGATTTCAATATATTTATGTGCACTACATATGTTATCCCATTGATTTGTCCCCGTCAGGTGTTAAGTCAATCAGGCTCTCCGGAGTCGGTTCTGTAGAACTTCGGTGATTTCCCATTCCTTTTTTTGAACAATTTTGAAAAATAATAAACCGAATCGAAGCCGGTCTGCAAAGCAATTTCATTGATGGTAAGCGTAGAGGTTTCGAGAAGGTATTTAGCCCGGTTCAACCTAAGGTTCAGCAGGAACTGGTTAGGGGGCTCCCCGGTCAGTCTTTTAAATTCTTTCCTGAAGGAGGAATAGCCCATTGGCAGCTCACGTGCCATTTTTTCCAGGTCAATATGTTTTTCCAGAGACTCCTGTAACAGGAACTTGGCTTTTTCGATCAGGCGGCCTATGGGAGACTTTTCCGTTTCATTGTATAATGATACGGAATACAGGTATCCCAGGATCTGCAAGGTGATCCCTGCACTTATCTGTTGATATCCTGAGGGCGCCGTTTGAACCGTTTCAATAAGTTTATGAAAAAGATTGAGCAACTCCGATGATAATCCGGCTTTAATGAAAGGATATTTCACATTGAAAAAATCATTCCGCATCAGGTCGTCGGCGTAGCTGCCATTAAAACCGATCCAGTATTCATCCCAGCCGGAATCAGTATTGGGCTTATAACGATGCCATACACCTGCGTGCAGAAAGAGACAGGTGCCCTCTTCAATTTGTACGGGCTCAGTAAACTCCGACTCAAAAATGCCGCCGCCACGCGAAACATATATCAGTTGATGTCCGCGCAGAATACGTCCCTTGCACCACGAAAAAGTGTGGGTAGACGGATGTTCATAATTTTTGGGGTAGTTCTGATTAGGCTGTACTTTTGAAAAGCCCGCAGTATCAATATATAACCCCCATTTTTCCTCTACGAGCGTACCGCTCATGTATTTGCAGTAATCGTTCATATGGCTTCAGCAATTTAGTAACCGGAAATCAAAATATGTCAAAAGATACAAAAAGAAATTATTTTATCCATTTTTTCAGGCTGCCCTGCTGAATAAATTTGTTTTCATTAAATGATCCAATTGCCATAGTTAGTTAAGACTATTCAACTTAATAAAATGCTGCATGTTTAAAGTAGGGCTGACAAAAGATTTTTTAACCGGGGATGGAGAGCTGACATACAAGGACATGGGACTGGACATCTTACACAGCATCCCTGAAATTGAGTATGAGTTTTTGGAGAAGCTGGAATCTCCCCTGAGCGCCGATTCCATACAGCAGTATGACGCTATTATTTCTCTTGCTCCGGCTTACAATGCAGACAGCTTTAAAGGTGTAACAAAGCTAAAGGCAATATGCAGGTTCGGCGTCGGATACGATATGATCGATATGGAGGCCTGCAGCAAGGCAAATATTATTGTAACGATCACGAAAGGAGCTGTGAATTATTCGGTAGCGGAGGCAATTATTACCTGGATGCTTGCACTCTCGCATAAGGTGATTGATAAAGACAAACTGGTACGTGAAGGCAAATGGAACGAGAGGAACCGATATACAGGAAGCGAGCTTCGCTTTCGTACACCGGGCATCATCGGGTGGGGGGGCATTGGAGGTCAACTGACTTCTATGCTAAAGGTTTTTAATATGAACCGTCCTCTTGTGTATGACCCTTATATAGATGATGAAAAAGCGAAGCAACTGGGCGTGCAAAAGACGGATCTGAAAACACTGTTGCAACAATCGGATCTCATATCTGTAAGCTGTCCTTTAACCGCTGAGACCAGGAACCTGATCGGCGAAAAAGAGCTGGACCTCGTAAAAGAAACGGCATTTATAATCAATACCGCCAGGGGCGGCATTATAAACGAACCGGCTTTGATAAAAGCATTGTCGAAGAGAAAAATAGCGGGATATGCTACAGATGTTTTTGAAAATGAACCTGCCGGTAAAGATCATCCGTTCTTTACAATGGATAATGTGTTGCTGGCCCCGCATTGTATAGCATGGACACATGAGCTTTTTAGTGAAATAGGACGGATGGCCTGTTCACAAATCGTGCAGGTATTCCGGGGGGAGGTCCCCAATCATGTTATCAATACCGAGATATTGGACAAATGGTATTCCGAAAAAATAAAATGATCACTATGAACTCAAATCTTACAGCGCCCCGATACCAGCATTATATTAATGGCGGGTTTTCCGATCCGGGGTCAAACGGTTACATCGAGGTGCTGGACCCCTGTACCGAAGAAGTAATTGCATCTGTTCCGAGAGGGGACCAGGAAGATGCAGATGCTGCCATTGATGCGGCACGCGCAGCCCAGCACGAATGGAGCCTGTTGCCGTCCGTTGAAAGGGCCCGCTATTTAAAAGCCATGGCAAGTGTGATCAGGGAAAACAGGGTGATGCTTGCCGAAACACTGGCAAGGGAGCAGGCGAAAATAAAGCCTCTTGCGCAGGTTGAAATTGACGTAACGGCTGAATACTATGACTATTATGCAGGGTTTGCCAGGGCATACGAGGGAGAGATCATCCAGAGTGACCGGCCCGGCGAACAGATCTTTTTACATAAGCTGCCCATAGGGGTTGTAGTAGGCATATGCCCGTGGAACTTTCCATTTTTTGTAATGGCCCGGAAAGTAGCGCCTTCATTGCTCACCGGCAATACAGCCGTCATAAAAGTAAGCGAAGATGCTCCCCTGACCTGCCTGGAGTTCACCCGGCTGCTGGAAAAGGTCAGGCTTCCCAAAGGCGTATTAAATGTTGTATGCGGATATGGAAATGAAATAGGGGAGGCTTTAACCAATAATAAGCATGTAGGCATCATCAGCCTTACGGGGAGCGTTGACACAGGTCATAAGGTAATGGCAGCCGCCGCTAAAAATATTACAAAGGTATCACTGGAGCTGGGCGGTAAAGCGCCGGCTATTGTATGCAAAGATGCAGATATGGATATCGCTGTAAAATCGATTGTGGCCTCCAGGATCATTTACAGCGGGCAGGTGTGTAATTGTGCGGAGCGGGTATATGTGGAAGCAGAAGTGTATGACACTTTTCTCTCAAAGCTGACTGATGCGATGAAAGCTGTAAAAGTAGGCAATGCATCTTCGGACAGTGATATTGATATGAGTGCGCAGATCAGCAAAAAGCAACTGGATAAAATGGCTGCTATGGTCGAAAGGGCGCAGGAAGCAGGTGCAGAAGTGGTATTGGGAGGCAAAAAAGACAGCCGTTTTGAAAAAGGATATTTTTATGAACCTACTATCCTCACAGGCGTAAAGCAGGATGCTGAGATCATGCAGAAAGAAGTATTCGGACCGGTGCTGCCTGTGATGAAAGTAAAGGATTTCAATGAAGCATTACAACTGGCCAATGACAGTGAATATGGACTTACTTCATCGGTGTTCACAAATGACATCAATATCATGCTGCTCGCTACGAAGGAGCTGAACTTCGGTGAAGTATATTTCAACCGTGAGAACTTCGAAGCCATCCAGGGATTCCATGCCGGCTGGCGAAAGTCGGGTATCGGCGGAGCAGACGGAAAACACGGGCTGGAAGAATACCTGCAGACAAAAGTGCTCTATGTTCAGCAGACCCGTTAGCAGTTACACAAACGATTTGTTACCATATCAAAATGATATACATTATGACAACCGCGCTTTTATTTTCCCGTAGAAGTTTCTGTATGCAGACTACTATATGGTCATACATGAGGACCACTGTATTATATGGTATGCTCCTGCTGTTGCTGCCGGTAGAAACAGCATGCAAGGATAAAGATATTGTGGTAAAAACCGAGACCAATAAAATGGTGGAGATCACGCTCAAAACCGGCGCAAACTATGATGATCCGTTCAACGGAGTGGAGCTGGATGCCGTTTTTACGGATCCTTCGGGGAAGCAGTTAAAAGTGCCTGCTTTCTGGGCCGGCGGTGACACCTGGAAAATACGGTATTCGTCACCGTTACAGGGTACGCACAGTTTTACAACGGTCTGCTCACAAGCGGGGGACAGGGATCTGCATAATATTAAGGGTAAAGTGGAAGTCAGTAAATACAATGGGCAGAACGTACTCTATCAGCGGGGGGCACTAAAAATAGCGGGTGATAAGCGGCATTTTGCTTATGGAGACGGTACGCCTTTTTTCTGGATGGGCGACACATGGTGGATGGGACTGACCAACAGGTTGGTGTGGCCCGGAGAGGTAAAGCTGCTGGCCGAGGACAGGATAAAAAAAGGCTTCAATGTTGTTCAGATAATAGCAGGACTGTACCCTGATATGCCGGCATTTGACCCGCGAGGTGAAAACGAAGCCGGCTTTCCCTGGGAACCCGGGTATGCCAGTATCCGGCCTGCTTATTTTGATGACGCCGACAACCGTATTTTTTACCTGGCGGAGCAGGGGATCGTACCCTGCATCGTGGGCGCCTGGGGCTATCACCTTCCCTGGCTGGGTATTGACAAAATGAAACAGCATTGGCGCTACCTGATCGCCAGATGGGGCGCATTGCCCGTTGTATGGTGTGCAGCGGGTGAAACTACCATGCCGTTCTATCTGTCAACCACCAAAGAAGCTGATATAACATGGCAGAGAGAAGGGTGGACCGATGTAATGCAATACCTGAAGGAAACGGATCCGTTCAAACGGATACTTACCACCCATGCGGCGCATCATGATAAAACTACCAGGGAATCCATAACCCGGCCTGCATTACTTGATTTTGATATGCATCAGAGCGGTCATGGCAATGTTGCATCCAAACAGGCTGCACAGGCCCTTGCCGGTTGGCGTTTACAGCCGCCTATGCCGGTAATGAGTGGTGAATCCCGGTATGAAGCATTGGCCATACCCAATCCGCTCCCTGCCGAAGCACCGAGAAGCGCCTTCTGGGCACATACCGTTAACAGCGGCCTGGCGGGCCATACCTATGGCGCCAATGGTATCTGGCAGCTAAATGGCATTGATAAGCCATATGGCAAATCGCCCGGCGGCAACAACTGGGGGATAACACCCTGGAATGAAGCCATGAAGCTACCGGGCTCAGCGCAGATCGGCGCCGCGAGAAAACTGATTGAATCCATTCCGGGATGGAACAGCTTTCAACCGCAACCGGAAATGATCACCCAATGGTCGGCTAAGGATACAGCGGTGCTGGCGGTAACAGACAACAGCCAGTCCGCACTGGCGTATCTGCCTTCGCCGGGAAGCATTACCATTACGCTTCCTGCGACCAACCAACAATACAAAGCCTTTTGGTTCAACCCTGTTACCACTGTTAAGGAGGAGGCGTTTACGCTGCGCACTGATGCATCCGGGAAATTGGTTGCCGTTTCTCCTGCTGCCAAACAGGACTGGGTATTGGTATTAACAAAATAAAGAACAGGAAGGGTCATGCCGATCGTATAAAAGGTTGCTACCGGACAGTGACCCGCCATCCCTGTCCTTAAACCTATCAAATGCTAAAGACGAATGTTATGCAAAAAAGATTTATCAATAAAACAGTTTGGGTAAGTGGGGCTGCACAGGGTATAGGACGAAGCATTGCAGAACTTTTTGCAGAAGAAGGCGCCAGCGTAGCCGTTATTGATATCAAAGAAAAAGAGGGAAGGGAATCCGTTGAATGTATTACATCCAAAGGAGGCATCGCCGCATTTTTTTTTTGTGATCTTAACCAGGAAGGAGCGATACAGCGATCTGTTGAAAATACAGTAAACATGTTTGGAGGTCTGCACATCATCATTAACAATGGAGCCGTCAATATGGTGAAAAGCCTGCACGAATATACCGCCGAGGAATGGGACAGGCAACTGAGCATTAATCTTAAGGCCATTTTCCTGAGCTTCAAATATGCCTATCCGCATCTTAGGAAAAATACAGCCAGCAGCATTGTGAATATAGGGTCCGTAAGCAGTTTTGTAGGTCAGGCTAAAACCCCCGGGTACATTGCTGCTAAAGGTGGTGTAATGATGCTTACCAAATCCATCGCCATTGATTACGCGTCGGAAGGTATCAGGTGCAATACGGTTTGTCCCGGAATAACGGATACACCTATGCTGAGGGCGCATATGGGCGGTGAGTCGGAAATTACCGAACGTCTGCAACGAGTGCCGGCCGGCCGGATCCTGCATCCCCGGGAGATTGCCAGCAGCGTTGCCTACCTGTGCAGCGATGATGCATCAGGCATTACCGGTACCAGTTTAATAGTGGATGGCGGATATCTTGCCACCGCAGAATGGAATGGAGGGCTGTCACAATGAAAAAGATAAAAATATCCTGCGCTGATTTTACTTTTCCTCTTTTACCGCACGACAGGGTATTCGATCTTGTTGCGATGCTGGATTTCGAAGGAATTGATATTGGCCTGTTTACAGGAAGGTCGCACATACAGGCCGAAACGGAATTTGCACAGTTAAAGAAAAATGCAAAGCTCCTCCGCCAGAAGGCTGCTGACCGCGGGCTGGTCATTGCAGATATCTACCTTCAGCTCGACAATGACCTGGCGAAATTTGCGATCAATCATCCGGATGCAAAAAAACGTACCTATGCAAGGGAGCAATTCCTGCAGCTTATTGAATACGCCCAATATGCAGAAGCGGAACATATTACCTGCCTGCCCGGGATGGGCTTTCCGGGTAGTGAATCGCCTGAAACCTCTGTACAACGGAGTTATGAGGAGCTGAGCTGGCGGATAGAGCAGGTGAGCAAAACCACGCTCTCTTTTTCTGTTGAAGCGCATGTAGGGTCTCCCTATACAAAACCTGCAGATGTGATATCACTTATCCGGTCGGTACCGGGTCTTAAGCTCACACTTGATTACACACATTTTATAAGAAACGGATACACGCAGGAGGAGACCGGCATGCTGCTGCCTTATGCCAATCATTTTCATGCACGAGGCGCGCAGCCGGGCAGGTTACAGTCATCTGTAGCCGATAACATCATCGATTACGAAAAAATTGTACGGCAACTGCAGACGGATGGCTATTCCGGGTGGATCGGTCTTGAATATATATGGATAGCCTGGGAGCAATGCAACCAGGCAGATACTTTATCTGAAACTATTTTGCTAAGGGATATCATCATAAAAAGTCTTGCAAAAAACGACCCGGTATGAAAACAGACGCCTTACAGTTAATGCGCAGGAAGCTGAAAGCAGATCAGGCCGTATATGGGTTATGGGTAACGCTGGAGTCTGCCGGCATTACGGAAATTGCAGTACACTGTGGTCTGGACTGGGTGATCGTTGATGCGGAACACGGGCACCTGGACTGGCAGAACATTCTGGAACATATACGGGCCGCGGTACGCAGTCACACGGTGGTACTGGTCAGAATTTCCCATATAGAGGAGGGTATCATAAAAAGAACGCTGGACATTGGTGCGGATGGCATAGTAGTTCCGCATATTGAGTCAGCCGCCGAGTGGAAAAAAGCTTTGCGATATGCAAGATATCCCCCCGCAGGTATTCGCGGTATTGGGGCCGAACGCGCCACGAAATGGGGCAGTGCCTTTACCCAGCATGTAAAAGATGCAAATGAGCACCTGATGATGATCCCCATTATTGAATCTGTAAAAGGTGGAGAGAACATAGATGAGATCATTGCTGTAGATGGTACCGGGATCGTTTTTTTCGGTCCTGCGGATTATTCTGCCTCCGCAGGTTATGCAGGTGAATGGCAGGGTAAAGGAGTAGCAGCCGCCATTGATAACATAAAGAACCGGATCATCGCTTCGGGAAAACATTGTGGCGTGATGGCAAGGTCAAAAGAAGACCTGCAGCAACGATATGAACAGGGATTCAGGATGCTATCCGTAGGCGCCGATGCCGGGCTTCTTCTAAAAACGATTAAATCCTATTATGAGTCATAATAACATGCATACACATTCAACAACACCCTCTGCTTCGGCAGGCGGAAGACTGGAAATTATTAACCCTATCGGTACAGGTCCGGTTATAGTACTGGCGCCCGGTATTATTTGTGAAGCGCAGGTGGGCGAACATAACCAGGCCGTAGATCTCTTTACCGCAATTGTTACGTTTGATGCAGGTTGTTCACTACCCATCCATACCCATCCCCATTCGGAATCCATCACCCTGTTGAAAGGGGAGGCCATCATAGAAGTTGAAAACCGCAGATACCGTTTACAACCATTCGACAATATCACTGTTCCCCGAGAGGTAGCCCATAAAGTGATCAATAATTCTCCGGCAGAGCAAGCCGTATTTCATATAGCCATGCCGGTGTCGGCACCCCAACGTGCAGTAACGGAACCCGTTTTTTCAGAATTCGTTGTTATGCCGGATGACTTCAACGGACTATCAGCGAAGGA
Organism: Chitinophagaceae bacterium; assembly: GCA_037190885.1. Lineage (GTDB taxonomy): Bacteria > Bacteroidota > Bacteroidia > Chitinophagales > Chitinophagaceae > Agriterribacter. The sequence continues at coordinate 150,248 of JBBCJQ010000015.1, read as the reverse complement.
ATATATTACCCGGTTTAACGAGGCGGCGCGCTACAATGCCGGCAGCAACACTGCCTTTATCGATTATTGTAACGAAGAAATGATCGCCGGTGTTGGTATGAGCGGCGGGATCGGGATATTTTATAAGGATGGCAGGTTGCCTGCGCATTTTCATGCATTCGATGAATCCATATGTATCATTTCAGGAAAGGCTGTCTGCGTAACACAGCAGAACAGGTATCACCTGTCTGATCTTTCCACGGCCCTGCAGCCACAGGGATTTCCGCATTACTTTATCAATCCGTATCCGGAAGAAATGTATATGATATGGATATATGCAGGCGCCATGCCTGTAAGGACGGAGGTGGCAGATTTTTAAGTAATGATGCCACATAGCAGCATGCCTGGTTTCATATATGCCGTATGCTGCATGCGTATGGATGTTTAGCCAAAAAGTATAAATGAATTATCAAGATGTACATTGTAGTTCCATTACTACTACAGTAATTTTATCACATTAAGATTTTTGTATCCTGAAACTACTTCCGCAGAACAGCACTGAAATCTGTATTAAAAACAAAAATTAGTCATTATGAAAAAACGAAACTTGCCATCTTCATCCTGGAAGAAGTGTAGTATGATATTGATCTTACTGCTGGGCTTTTTCGGCTCTTCCTTCTCCCAGGATCTGTTAAAGGTCTCCGGTATTGTTGCCGACTCTGCAGACGGAAGCCCTTTGGTGGGAGTTACCGTAACAGCACAGGGTGCATCCCTGGCCACCAAAACCAACAATGCCGGTGCATTTACCATTGAGGTTGCCCGTGGTTCCTCTCTTACATTTACGTATCTGAGTTATCATTCTAAAACCATTGTTGTTAACAACGAAAACGATATTAATATCACTATGAGCGCTGTATCAGAGAACCTGAGCGAGGTAGTAGTAGTGAGCTATGGTACCCAAAGAAAACGGGAACTTACAGGGGCTATCAGTAATATCAATGCAAAGGAATTAAAAGACCTGCCGGTGACCAATGTCGGACAGAAGCTGCAGGGGCGTTTGGCAGGTGTACAGATCAACCAGAATACAGGACAACCCGGTGCTAACATGGCCATCCGTATACGCGGGGCGGCTTCTATCAATGCAGGTAATAACCCGTTAATCGTAGTGGATGGTTTCCCTATTGAAAGCGGTCTGAACACCATTGACCCGGATATGATCGAGTCCATCAGTGTGTTAAAAGATGCTGCTGCTTCATCGCTGTATGGCTCAAGAGCTGCCAACGGCGTATTGCTTATCACCACCAGGCAGGCCCAGGCGGGTCAGCGAAGCATACAGTTTACCAGCTATGTCGGTTTGCAAACGGTTTCCGATCGCGGTAAGCCGGATTTGATGGATGCCCGCGAATTTGCACAATTCAAGAAAGAATATTATGAAGATGCAGCCAGGTATGAAGGTTACACCGGTGGTGTGCCCGAGCAATATCAAAACCCTGAATCGATCGATCCTGCTGAAGGTACCAACTGGTTTGATGTTTTGTTAAGAGATGCGCTCATCCAGAATTACAGCTTATCTCTTTCCTCCGGAAGTAAATATGCAAGATCGGTTGTCGGGCTGAGCTACAATAACCAGGATGGTGTAATGATCAACCAAAACTCCAAAAGGTTTACCGTATCCAGCAATAATACATTCTATGCCTCGGATAAACTGACTTTCGGCTTAAACGCAGGCATCACACACCAAACGGATAATATCACGCCGAACCTGGGCAATGGTCGGAATATCATACAGGTTGCCTACCTGAGCGATCCTGCTTTAAAATATAAGAACCCTGATGGTAGCTACCCGATAGGTTTTGCCCCGCCCGGCATGTTCTCCACCCCCAATTATTACCGGGTATTAATGGAAACGGTTAGCCCCAATAAGTCATTAACATTGATAGGTAACGCGTATGGCGCCTATAAAATAATCGATGGTCTTGAATTCAAAAGCAGCATCAATGTGAATATCAATAATTCTGTCCAAAGGCTGTTCAGGCCCTCAACTATCCTGGGAGGACCCCAGCCGGCAGCGTCCGCATCTGCCAGCTACAATACCAGCAACTTTACATCGTGGGTGACTGAAAACACGTTGACCTATACCAAGCAACTGCGTGAGAAACATAACCTGGAAGCTTTTGTAGGCTACACAGCCCAGAAAGTAACGTTTGAGAACAGCGGTATTAACGGCACTCAGTTTCCCGATGATAATATTGAATGGCTCAATGTGGCTGCTACCCGGATCGGTACAGTAGGGGCTGCCGACTACTCAGTGCTATCCTATATCGGAAGAGTGAACTATAACTACGATGGTAAATATATGCTGTCAGCAGCGCTCAGAAGTGACGGATCTTCCAAGTTCGGCTCCAATAACCGCTATGGAACTTTCCCATCCGTTTCTGTAGGCTGGGTAATTTCAGATGAAAATTTCATGGCAGGCATGAGCACTATTAATTTTCTGAAGCTCAGGGGTAGCTGGGGTAAAGTGGGGAACAATAATATTGGTAATTACACTTATCTGGCGGGTGTGGCTCAGGCCAATTATGTCTTCAACGATCAACTGGCATCGGGCAGCGCTTTAAATGGTATCGGTAATGCCAACTTAACATGGGAGACGACAGAAGGGTATAATATAGGAGTAGATGCATCCCTGTTGAATAACCGTATTTCATTTGCCTACGATTATTATTATAAAAAAACGGATGGCTTGTTATACGGAATTGATATCCCGGTACAATCCGGTTTCTCTACGATCACATCCAATATAGGACGTTTTGACTTCTGGGGTCATGAGTTCACGATTGACACCAGGAACCTGACGGGAGCGCTTACATGGAACACCAATTTTAATATTTCCATTCCAAGGAACATTGTTAAAAAGCTGGGCACCAACGATGCGCCTATCGGTGGCTACCAGGAATACTGGGATGACAACAGAACGGCAGTCGGAATGCCGATCGGCATGTTCTATGGCTATATTAACACCGGTGTGTACATGACGCAGGAAGAATGGGAAACACAGCCACACAACGCCACTTCTATGGTAGGTACAGCAAGGTTTGCGGATATCAGTGGCCCTGACGGGAGACCCGACGGTGTCATAGATGCGCATGACAGAACGTGGATCGGGAATCCTAACCCGGACTTCCTGTTTGGTATGACCAACAACTTCGGGTATAAAAACTTTGACCTGAGTATCGTGATCGCCGGATCAGTGGGGAACGATATTTCCGACAATGCTTTTCAGTCCACTGAAAACCTGGATGGGGTATTCAATGTAAGGAAAGGTGTCGCCAACCGGTGGAGGTCGGAGGAAAACCCCGGTGATGGTATCTATCCCAGGACCAGGGCGGGTACAACCGCCGACTTCAGGAACTTTACTACCCGGCAGGTATTCAGCGGTACCTACCTGGCTGTGAAAAATATCACGCTCGGGTATCAGATCCCCTTATCCGATACAAAGACGATAAAAAGTATTCGTGCTTATTTTACTACCCAGAATCCATTCATGTTCACGAAGTATCCGGGTATGAATCCTGAGATTGGTCTGAATGGTCTGGATGGCTTACGGCTGGGGCGTGATTTCACCGCCTTCCCGATAGCCAAAGTATATACATTAGGTGTAAACGTTAATTTCTAAACCTGCACTTAAAACTATTTATATGAAGCATACAATCATATTAATTATATCCGTGGTTTTCCTGTTTTCCTGCAGCAAGGATTTCCTGAATCTTACACCGCCTACTTCTCTCAGTTCTCCTTCCTTTTTCAGGGATGAGGCACAATTCATGCAGGCTATGAATGCGTCATATGTGCCCTTGCGCGAGGTTGTTTTCACGGCTGTTTATGAAGATGAAATGAGATCTGACAATACATTCTTTACCATCTACCAGGCCAACAGGGGATTTGAACCACACAGGGAGGCATATACGCAGTTTTTAAATAACGCCCAATCAAGCGCTATTCCCAACTCCCCGGGCAGCAGGTGGACAAGTGACTACTCAGGCATTTCCAGGGTAAACGCCATACTCACCCAGCTTGCAGATAATACTTTTCTGTCGCAGGAGGCAATAAATATGTTTACCGGGGAATCCTTATTCCTCAGGGCATTCTACTATTTTGACCTGGTAACGCACTACGGCGGTGTGCCTTTGCACCTGGAACAGATACAGAATGCGGATGAATCATTCAAGCCCAGGAATTCTGTCGATGAAGTATATACGCAAATAAAAGCGGACCTTGCTGCTGCTATTCCTTTACTGCCCACTGTTACCAGCTTTCCGCAGTCCGGACGTGCCAGCAAGGGCGCGGCAAAAATGTTGCTGGCTTATGTATATATGACACAGCCGGTTCGGGAGTATGATAAAGCCGAACAGGAATTGCGGGACGTTGTCAACATGAACTATTCGTTGTTACCGGACTACGCAGATGTATTTGATCCCACGAACAAAAATCACCGCGAATCTATTTTTGAGGTGCAATACATGTCGGACCTGGTGAGCGGTCAGCAGAGCCAGTTTGCATGGGTATTTATGCCAAAAGCAACGAATACAACTTTGATCATGGGTTTTGACGGCGGACGCATGAATATTTTCAGCGGTTGGAACGTGCCGACGGATGAGATGGTAGAGTCATACGAAGCGGGAGATGAACGGCTGCCGGCATCCGTTGCAGTGGTAGAAGGTACCCTGAGCGGGGTAGAAGATTTTACCATTACAGCATTGAAAAGCCCGGTAGGCTACACGCCTGCGCCTGGTACAGTTTTCAGGTACATGGTTAATAAATATTTCCATCCGCCTTACCCGGTAGCATTTAATACACCGGATAATTTTCCCATTTTCCGATATGCAGGCGCCTTACTGCTGCTGGCCGAATGCCTGGCTGAACAGGAAAGAGCCCCCGAAGCGCTCCCTTTCATCAACGAGGTGCGCCGCAGAGCCGGGCTTGGAGACCTTGCTGTGGCTACTAAAGAAAATATTGCCAATGAGATGCGTCATGAGCTGGCATTCGAAAATCACAGATGGCTGGACCTTATCCGCACCGGTAAGGCTATTGAAACCATCACAGCCAAAGGGAACACGCTAAAATCCACCTATGGCTGGATATTGCCGGCAGCTTTTAATATTACCCAGGACAGATTGATCTATCCTATTCCTGCAAGGGAGATTCAGATGAACGAAAATCTTGTGCAGAACCCCGGTTACTAGCATTGTTATTATACACAAGGTATCTTCTGTACTGTGTAATGCGACACCGGTGTGTTTGCATCAGTACAGCTTTTTGTAAAACGATTCGTATGCTTTGCAGATTTCCACAGCTAATAATATTATGTATAGTGCTCGGCAGCGGCTGCTCTGAGCCGCGGGATAAGGTAACAAAGATACCCGTGGCAACGGAGCTTCGCTGCGAATACCTGAACAACCCGCTGGGCATAGACAGGACCCACCCGCATTTGGGATGGCAGGTAGCTACCAGCGACAGCACCCGGAGAAATATAAAGCAAATGGCCTACCGGGTATTGGTTGCCTCTTCACCGGCTTTACTTGAAAAGAACGAGGGCGATCTGTGGGATTCGGAAAAAACCGTATCAGATAATTCTGCCCATGTCATTTATAACGGAAAAACGTTGTCCTCTGAACAACCCTGCTTCTGGAAAGTAAAGATCTGGACAAAGACCGGTGAGGCGGAAGAGGAGGCATCAGGCTGGAGCGAACCGGCTATGTGGACAATGGGGCTGCTGGAAAAAAGTGACTGGACGGGAATGTGGATCGGCCTGAATGGCGATGATGAAATAGTGGATACTGTTACGGAACACCGGCGGCTGGCGGCCAGGATGCTGAGAAAAGAGTTTCATGCTTCCAGGAAAATTGCTTCCGCATATGCTTATGTATGTGGCCTCGGCTTTTTTGACCTGTATGTAAATGGCGCGCTTGCCAGCGATCAATTGATGAAACCGGCCCTGTCCGGCTATGACAAACGGCTGTTATACACCTGCTTTGATGTTACCGGTCAATTGAAAAACGGGGACAATGCGCTGGGCCTTGTATTAGGCAATGCCCGTTTCTTTGCACCCAGAAAAAAAGTGCCGGTGCCCATGCATAATTATGGCTATCCCCGGGCCCTGCTGCAACTGCATATCCGCTATACCGATGATACAAAAGAGATCATCACCACGGGTAATGATTGGAAAGCAACAGCAGAAGGACCTGTAAGAGCTAATAATGAATATGATGGTGAAGAATACGACGCACGGCTGGAGATGTCTGGCTGGAGCAATGCCGGTTATGATGACAGCCACTGGAAACAGGCAGAAATACTGGACCATCCGGGTGGAGAGATGGAGTCCCAGCTGGTAGAACCGATACGGGTAACCGAAGTAATACAACCCAAACAGGTATTGGAACCCAAACCGGGTATATGGATGATAGACTTTGGACAGGCATTTTATGGTGTGGTGCGGTTGAAGGTGAAAGGGCCCCGTGGTACCGTTGTTAAGCTGCATTCCAGCTTTAATGTATTGCCGGACGGAACCCTGAAATACCAGAACGACAGAAGCGCGCTGAATATGGATATCTATACCCTGAAAGGGGAAGGAGAAGAAAGCTGGCATCCGCGTTTTAAAGGGAACGCTACGCGGTGGGTACAGGTGGAAGGATTTCCCGGTACACCAACTGCGGAAAATTTTGAAGGACTGGTGACGCATACCGATTTTGAAAACACCGGCACCTTCAATTCTTCCAATGAATTGTTAAACCGTGTTTACCTGAATGCACGATGGGGTACAAGGATGCAGAACAGGAGCCTGCCCATGGAGCCGGACAGGGATGAACGGATGCCCTGGAGCGGACACCCGGCAAAGACATCGGAAAGTGAGGGCTGGGTCTTTAATGTGGCCAATTTCTATGATCATTTTCTGCATAATTATCGTGCGCACCAGGCAGAAGACGGGAGCCTGCAGGAAATACTACCGCCTTACTGGACCTTTAACAGCAAGGGCATATTATGGCCGAGTGTCGCTACCGTTATTCCCGACTGGATGTACAGCTTTTATGGGGACATCCGTATGTTGCAGGATAATTACGACATGATGAAACGGTTTGTATCCTTTACGGTCAAAACCTATCTGAAGCCTGACAATACCACGGACAAGTGTGATTATGGCGATTGGGTAAATGCCATCAATATGGGCGGATCCGGACCACAAACACCCAACGGGTTGCTGGGCACCGCCTACTTATATAATAATTGCAGGCTGGTGCAAAGGGCTGCCCGCATCCTGGGAAACCAGGCGGATGAAGCAGCGTTCGGGCGGTTGGCGGATGATATCCGCACCGGCTTTAACCAGCGCTTCCTCGATATGGAAACCGGTGTGTATGAAAGCGGTTCCCAATGCGCCTATGTGCTTCCGTTAGCTTTCGGGTTGGTGCCGGACGCAGTAAGGGAAAAAGTGATCAATAACCTGGTGCATGATATTATGGTAACCCGCAGGGGACATACATCAGTCGGCCTGATCGGTATGCAATGGCAAATGCAGGTATTGACCAATATTGGAAAACCGGAGGTAGCTTATACAATTGCTACCCGCACTGACCTGCCAAGCTGGGGTTATATGATCTCAAAAGGGGCTACTACCAGTTGGGAACTGTGGAACTCGGATACAACCGGTCCCGGTATGAATGGAGAAAGCCAGAAGATCCTGTCCGGCAATTTTGAAGCCTGGTGCTACCAGGCTTTGGCCGGTATCAACTATAATCCCGAACAGCCGGGTTTCCGGCATATTATCCTGAAGCCGGAACCGGTGGGTGATCTCACCGCAGTAGAGAGTTCTTTCAGGTCTCTGTATGGCATCATCAGGAGCGAATGGAAAACCGGTGATCAAAAGAAGTTTCACTGGCAGTTTTCCATACCGCCGAATACAGAAGCCACGGTGTATGTACCCGGAGAAAAGCCTGAAACAATACAATTAAACGGCGCTGCCGTCAGCAGCAATAATATTACCGGTACCGATCCGGTTACGGGCCGAACAATGATCAGACTGGGGTCGGGCAGCTATAGTATCAGCTGCGATTTATAAAACAGGGTTTTGGGGCTATGCAGGGCATGAAAAGGGAACCATCAGAGGGTTCCCTTTAACTATTATAAAGGTTTTGTAAATTCACCAAATATGCTTTGCCAGTTAATGATTAACCAATGACAGTGCTTACTACAAAAAGATTACAATTAAGGGCCTGGGCCGAAACGGACAGGGACGACCTCGTAGATGGTCTGAATAATTATAATGTTTCCAGGTGGTTAGCCTATGTTCCGTTCCCATATACGCGGGAAGATGCCATAAAATGGATCAACTACTGTAAACAGAAAGAAACGGCCGTTGAAATAAACGGATATGAATTTGCGATTGAGCTTATCTCCGAGGGAAAGGTGATCGGAGGCGTAAGCTTATCTAACATTAACCGTTTTCAGCGGAAGGCCGAAGGAGGGATATGGATGAACGAACGCTACCAGGGGCAGGGATTGGGAACGGAGGCTTTTGGTAAAAGAATTGAATTTGCATTTGAAGACCTGAATTTAAGAAGACTGGAAAACGGTTTTTTTACCGGCAATGAAAATTCTCTCAGGATGCAGGAAAGATTCGGCTATAAAATTGAAGGCATCAAGCGGTCCTCTTTAGTATGTATGGCGGATAATGAAATAAAAGATGAATACATTACCGGGCTGCTTAAAGAGGAATGGCAAAAGGTATAAACGGTGAAGTATGGGATGCGGGCTATAAAAAAGAGGCATACGTCTACCGTTTTTAGACTTATCTCATGGGTTGACCTACAGCCACCCGAACACTGGGCCCTCCCGATTAAAATCGGGATGCTCTATCAACTGGGCTATGAAAGTCGGTTTTCTATATATTCAGGATCTGTGTTTATAGAACATAATAGGACGGTATAAATAAAGAAAACTCCGACACAAAGGTCGGAGTTTGATCGGTGTTCCCGCAGAGACTCGAACTCTGGGCCCGCTGATTAAGAGTCAGCTGCTCTACCAACTGAGCTACGGAAACGGACTGCAAAAATAGAAAATAGTGTTTACATTTAGGCAATAGTTTTTGAATATATGGCAAGCACGTTCACCAAAGGAAAATGGATAAGGATCATTCCCGTTGTATTTATCACGTATAGCCTGGCATACCTGGATCGTGCGAATTTCGGCTTTGCGGCGGCAGGCGGGATGGCGGAAGACCTGAACATTACGCCGTCCATGTCGTCTTTGCTGGGCGCCTTGTTTTTCCTGGGTTATTTTTTCTTCCAGATACCCGGAGGATTATATGCGGCTAAGAAAAGCGCGAAAAAGCTCATTTTCTGGTCATTGATCTTATGGGGCGCTTTGGCTACTGCCACAGGTATGGTAAGCAATGTGAACGGATTGATAGTGATCAGGTTTATGCTGGGTGTGGTGGAAAGCGCGGTGATGCCGGCTATGCTGATATTTCTCAGCCGGTGGTTTACCAAATCCGAGCGTTCCAGGGCTAATACTTTTTTGATACTGGGCAATCCCGTCACTATATTATGGATGTCTGTGGTGTCCGGTTACCTGATAAAAGCGCTGGGCTGGCGGGAAATGTTTATCATAGAAGGTGTGCCGGCTATCATATGGGCTTTTTTCTGGTGGCGGCTGATTGATGACAGACCGGGAGAGGCTAAATGGCTGTCGAGGGCGGAAAAGGAAACGTTGGAAAAACAGCTTCAGCTGGAGCAGCAGCATATCAAACCCGTAAGGAATTATGGGGAGGCATTCCGCTCCCGGATCGTCATTTTGCTTTCACTGCAGTATGCTCTATGGAGCATCGGCGTATATGGTTTTGTATTATGGTTGCCTTCTATCATCAATGCCGCGCCGGGCAGCAATATTGTTACCACAGGCTGGCTGTCTTCGGTACCCTATGTACTGGCGGTGATTGGTATGCTGACGGTGTCTTACTATTCCGATAAAACACTGAAACGGAAAATATTCGTATGGCCTTTCCTGTTAACAGGTGCTGTTGCATTTTACGGGTCTTACCTGCTGGGTACAGGTCATTTCTGGCTGTCATTTGTTTTGCTGGTCATTGCCGGGGGCGCCATGTATGCACCGTATGGTCCTTTTTTTGCCATCATACCTGAAGTATTGCCCCAGAATGTTTCCGGCGGTGCCATGGCTTTGATCAACAGCTTTGGCGCGTTGGGTTCCTTTGTCGGCGCTTACGTGGTGGGCTACCTGAACGGTGCAACCGGCGGCTTCGGTGCTTCTTATATTTTTATGGCGGGCTCCTTACTCATTTCTGCTATCATTACAATGGTTGCCGTGAAGTCTCCCGGAAAGTCAACAGGGGCTGTTGTTCACTAAAAACACGTATCTGTAACCGGGATAGGTCTTGCCGTTTGAAGTCCCCGACTTCGTAATTCCTATGTTCTTCAAAGTTTTTAAACTTTTCCGGAACAACGCTACTGACAACACGTTGTCACCGGCTATTCGCATCTTTGTAAAAACACGATCATTATGGATAAGCTCGACCTCAGTAAAAAATACAGATCTTACTACTCGGCTAAAAACCGGCCGGAACTGGTGGTGATTGAGCCCTCACAGTATATATCCATTACCGGGAAAGGTGATCCCTCCGGTAAACCCTTTGCCGACAATATAGCAGCGTTATATTCCACCGCCTATGTTATAAAATTTGCCTGTAAGGCAAACGGCCAGGATTTTGTGGTGGCAAAGCTGGAAGGACTCTGGTGGTTTGACGAGAACCGGTTTGCCGGCAAGACCATCGATACCTCGGTGGAAGTGCCCCGTTCCGAATGGGAATACCGGCTGCTGATCCGCATGCCGGATTTCGTAACGGAAACGGATGTACAAACGGCTATAGAAACTGTTGTTGACAGGAAAGGCATTACATTGGCAAAAAATGTAACATGGTATACCATGCATGAAGGAACCTGTGTACAGATATTGCACGTGGGTCCTTTTGACACGGAGCCGGAAACACTAAGAATCATCGGCGCTTTTACCGAAGCCAATAAGCTGTCCAGGAACGGAAAGCACCACGAGATCTATTTATCCGATTTCAGGAAGACCGCGCCGGAAAAGCTGAAAACGATCTTGCGTGAGCCTGTGAAATAGCCGGGTTATTGTGCCTTATAAGCTTCCCTGATCCGGCAACAGGGAAAAGTCTTTACCGTCAAATGAATATAAAACCGGCACTCCGGTATTGATCTCCCTGCTGATCACCTCCTCCGGTGTCAGGTGTTCCAGGAACATCATGAGCGACCTGAGGCTGTTGGCATGGGCTATCACCAAAACATTTTCATTCTTTTTAAGATAGGGTAGGATGGTGCCGGTAAAATAGGGCACTACCCTGTTGTAAGTGTCTTTAAGACTTTCGCCACCCGGCGGTTGCGCGTCATACGAACGTCTCCACAGCCGTACCTGCTCTTCTCCGTACTTAGCCGCTATTTCGGCTTTGTTCAGCCCCTCCAGATTTCCGTAAGACCTTTCATTCAACGCTGCGCTTTTGATAACCGGTTGCTGTTGCCAACCGCATACCGTACGTATGATCTCCATCGTTTCACGCGCCCTGGCAAGTGTAGAAGTAAAAATAACATCAACGCTTTCTTTTTGCAGTTGTCGTCCTGCCTTCCCGGCTTCTTCCCTGCCAGCCTCTGTCAGGCCAATATCCTGCCCACCGGTAAACCGGTTCTCCAGGTTCCACACCGATTGGCCATGCCGTACCAGGATCAACTTTGCCATGCTTTACATTTTCAGCAAAGATCCTGCTATTTTTTCAACCGGTACTATATTCAGTACGTCATCCGGATTGGGTGGGGCAGGGGTAACAATATCTGCCGTATTATTTCCATATGCTTTTAAGATGCTTAAAAGACAGCTCTTTTATTTTCAGCTTGTCTGCCGAATGCATGAACACATTGGTATAGTCAGATTCCGGGAAAAAGATCGTTGTCATCACAGATAACCCGTTATCGGCAAACAACTCTACAGAGGCATTGTCGATCACCAGGGTGATATCTGCATTTTTAGCATTGGAAAGTCTTGGCGCAGTAGTTATGTTTTTAAAGTTTTTATGGAAGTCTGTTTTTCCTGATTTCGACCTGTCAATGAAATAGTTATTTGCCGATCTGTCATACCCGATCAGCACTTTCTCTCCGGCCTTGTTGGATAACTCAACAGTAAATGACTTTAATTCATCGGTATTGAATTTCAGCAGGGCAGGCCCATCGAGGGTTTCTGCCCCTGAAGTAACATCCAGTTTTTTTACAGATTTATTTTTTACGGTGAACTCTTTTGTGTTCAGCTCATTAAGCGCATCTACCGGAGCGGAGGTAACCCTGAACCGGCCGTCTTCTTTCGTAAGGCCGAGTTTCCTTGCAACCGTATTAGCGCTTCTCCAGTTTTTTGTCGGCACAATGTTAGCGTACATCCAGTTACTCATCCATCCTATAAACAATTTGTCGTCACCTGTATTGGACCAGGTAATGCCGGCGTAGTTATCAGGACCGTAATCCAGCCATTTTGTGCCGGTATCGTCGGGTGTGAACACACTGCCGTCAAAACGTCCGGTGAAGTATTGCGTAGCTGATCCGCCGTTGGGTCCTCCCGGGTTAAGATTGACGATCAGTACCCATACCTCTTCACCGTTATGGGAAAAAGAGATCAGATCCGGACATTCCCACACCCCGCCGTGTGCTCCCAGGTCTTTACCGAACTTGCTTTCTTCTTTCCAGTGTTTCAGGTCAGATGATGAATAAAAAGTGATATGATCCAAAGTGGCCAATGTCATGATCCATTTTTTTGCGGGTGCATACCACATCACTTTAGGATCGCGGAAATCGCGGATGCCCGGGTTGGGCAGCACAGGATTGGATTTGTATTTTGTCCAGGTCTTACCCTCATCCAGGCTATAGGCGATGCTTTGTGTTTCATAGGTGTCGAAGCCATCTTTTTCTATGGCATGACTGTGGTTGGTATAAATGGCTATCATCGCATTGGCGCCGAAGCCTGCCGTATTATCCCTGTCTATTACCGCGCTGCCGGAGAAAATGGTTCCCAGCGCATCGGGATATAATGCGATGGGCAGCTCTTCCCAATGCACCAGGTCGGTGCTCACTGCATGCCCCCAGTGCATCGGTCCCCATACGGTGCTGTCGGGGTAATGCTGGAAGAACAAATGGTATTTTCCGTTATGATACACCATGCCGTTCGGATCGTTCATCCATCCTTTTTTAGGAGAGAAATGAAGCTGCGGGCGATGCGGTTCGCTGTATGCCGGATCAACGGTTTGACTGGTCGCCCTTTCAAAGCATACAAAACACAGAGAAAATAGTAGCCATTTCACTTTTGTTATCATGATATTGCGTTTGATCTGTTATGCAAGCATGGTATTCTGATATCCCGTCGGTAAGCTTTCGGTTGTACCTGAAAGACCGGGTATTGAAAATTAATACTTTTCCTGTTTGGCCGGTCATTTAGTTTGTCTTGCTTTTTCATATCGGATCGGGTACCGACTCTTTAAGTAAACCTGAAGAACCCGCCTGTACCGGGGCTGGCGGAACGATAGGAAAATTTAGGATACCATTGCATGGATTTATCGCTGCCAGGGCACGGCTGCTTTAAAAAGAAACGGACCGGTTGTTGAGAAAGCGGCCCGCAACGTGAGGGGTAAGTATTCCGTATACAAAGGAATGTATCATAACTGATTTATTTTCAAAGAGATACATCCCCCAAAAATAGATGGGTATTATTCTTTTGGAACCGGGGAAGTATAGACGATTTATTTGCTAAAGCCCTGGTTTTTATGGGATTTTCCGGCAAATTATCCTACCTTTGCACTCCCAATTTAAAACCGTTGGGTGTATATTATGTCAGAAAATCAAATTGTTAACTCAAACGCTGATGCACAGGAGACTGCTTCCACAGCAGCTACAGCGGTAACAAATGAACCCGTGCAACAGGCTCCGGCTGAACCGGAAACTGCTCATGATGACTTCGACTGGAGCATCGACAAACGTAACGTATCTACCTACAGCGAGGCAGAAAAAGAAAAGTACAACCAGGTATATGAGGGTACTTTCAAAGCCATTTCGGATAATGAAATGGTGGAAGGAACCGTAGTAGGACTGACCAAGACCGATGTTGTTATTAATATTGGTTTCAAAAGCGACGGATTGGTATCTGCCAACGAATTCCGCGATATTCCCGGACTGAAAGTGGGGGATACAGTGGAAGTGATGGTAGTGGAGAAAGAAGACAGGGAAGGTCACCTGCACTTAAGCCGCAAGCAGGCACGTATTACCCGTGCATGGGAGCGCATCGTGGAAATACACAAGACCGGTGAAGTGGTAACGGGTGTTGTTACCAGCAAAACCAAAGGCGGTCTTATCGTGGATGTATTCGGTATGGAAACTTTCTTACCGGGTTCACAAATTGATGTGAAGCCTGTGACCGACTACGATCAGTTTGTTGGCAAAACCATGGAATTCAAAGTGGTGAAGATCAATGAAGCGATCAAGAACGCAGTAGTTTCCCACAAAGCGCTGATCGAAAGCGATATTGAAGCGCAGCGTGCAGAAATCATCAGCAAGCTGGAAAAAGGACAGGTGCTGGAAGGTACTATCAAGAACATCACAGATTTCGGTGCATTCCTGGATCTGGGTGGACTGGACGGCTTACTGTACATCACCGATATCAGCTGGGGACGTATCAACCACCCGAGCGAAGTGCTTAAGATGGAGCAGAAGCTGAACGTGGTGGTACTTGACTTTGATGATGATAAAAAACGTATCAGCCTAGGTCTGAAGCAGCTTACCCCGCATCCGTGGGATACCCTGCCTGAAACCATTGATGAAGGTAAAGTAGTGAAGGGTAAAGTAGTGAATATTGAAGATTACGGCGCGTTCCTGGAAATTTTACCGGGTGTGGAAGGACTGGTGCACGTAAGCGAGATCACCTGGGCCAATACGCCTATCAACGCGAAGGAATTCTTCAAGCTGGGTGATGAGCATGAGGCCAAGATCGTAACGCTGGATAAAGACTCCCGTAAGATGAGCTTGTCCATCAAGCAACTGACACCTGATCCCTGGAACGAGATCGAGAATAAATTCCCTGTGGACAGCCGTCACAAAGGACTGGTAAAGAATATCACGCCTTACGGTGTGTTTATCGAACTGGAGCCCGGTATCGGTGGTATGATCCATATCAGCGACCTGAGCTGGCTGAAGCGCTTTAACCACCCGAGTGAATACACTAAAGTAGGCAACGAAATAGATGTGATGATCCTGGGTATCGATAAAGAGAACCGCAAGCTGCAGTTAGGACATAAGCAACTGGAAGAAGATCCCTGGAATTCACTGCAGGAAACTTTTGGTATCGGCACCATTCACGAAGCGACTGTTATCAAAAGAGATGACAAGGGCGCTATCGTATTGCTGCCTTACGGACTGGAAGGGTTTGTACCCAACCGTCACCTGGCTAAAGAAGAAGGTGGCAGCGTAGGAGCAGACGAGACCAACCAGTTTTTGGTGATCGAGTTCGACAGGAACGAAAAGCGCATCGTATTGAGCCATGCCCGTATCTGGGAGCAGGCCAAAGCCGATGAAAAAGAAGCCGCCAACAAGGAAAGAAAAGCCGAAGCTGCCAAAACTAAAAAAGCAGTGAAGGACATACAATCCAAAGTGGAAAAAACCACTCTGGGTGACCTGGGTGTGTTGGCCGAGTTCAAGAAGAAGCTGGAAGAAGGAGAATCCTCCGGCGAGAAAGCCGAATAAGCAAATTGAATATAGTTATTGAGATCCGCTCCTTAAGGGCGGATCTTTTTATTTTAAGATGGAGCGGGATCGGATGCGGCACAAGAGAAACGATTATGCCAGATGAATTTTCGGGACGGTGTTCCAGGCCTTTTTAGTATGTATTATTTTTCGGGACGAAGTCCCGGAAGAACATAATATATACGTAGTCGGAGACTACGCATAGCCTAGGCCCACTATATTGCCAATGGAATGTCAACTGTCACTTTTCGTCATAATTTTTCCGTCGCTGTCAAACTTATGATATGCCCAGTTAAGTTTACTGTTTGCGTTGTTGCCGATTATCAATAGGTATTCCGTCTGCGGATTATCTTTAAAAGCCTGATTGCTTTGATGAATAATATTTGAAAATGTATCAGTCAGCATCTTTGATTCTGTCTGCCATATTTCAATGTTCGAGGGATGCCAGTTGTAAGTAATCAGCACTTTCAATGGAGAACGAACCCACGTCAACTTTGTCATTTCCTGCCATGCACATTTGCATTCGTTTTCTACTTCTATAATAACATCATATATTATCGGATAAAAACCATCAACATCAAAAAAGTCAATGTTTCCATTGTATAAATAGGAGAGCCTGGAATAATTTGGTGATAATGAAAATGCAAGGTCAAACGAACCGTCTTCCATCCTGTAACGAAGTCCTGAAAATTTTTCTTGAAAGAAATTTCCAATCGGAGAGCCTTCAGAACTACTTTTTTTACCACCTAAAAATAGTAAAGTCCAGTCGCTATTGTTATTATATATTGTTAGCCAATCAATATTTTTTGATATAAAGTCCTGACTGAATTGCTCCCAGCATTCGATGAAGTTGTAGGCATTAAGCATAATCAAATTTGATTAGTTGTTCATTTTCTTTTACTTCTTTTACTGCATTCAAATAAGCAGGGTCTTCCGGATTTTGGTTGTAACGAATACAACTTGTTAAGCCGGAGCAATACAGCTCAACCATTTGATTTATTGAAAACAAATTTCCGGGTAAAGGCAAAAAGTTTATTGTATAAACCCAACCTTCAACAATAAAATCAATACCATTTCTATAAGGTGTAAAGCTTAGTAATTTACCATTGGCAAAATTTATGTTGAAACTACCTTTGCCACCAACAAAGATTATTCTTCTGTCTGTTAAGTAAATTGTACCACGATATGAAGTAGTTACTCTTTCTCTTACCGGCATACTATAACCTGTTCCGGCTTTGTAACGAATACCTTTAGTAATTGGCATTGAAAGGCCATGATTAATGTGTTTATAACCTGTAGTGATTGTTTTATCTTCCAATAATTCTGCCGGAAACCCCATGTAACATTCTTCTTTTTTTTGGAGCGCGATTTGGGTGTTGGTGAGTGGCAGCAAATAGCCATTGTCTGCCTGCCAAAACATTTTAAAGAAAATAAGGTCATTGATCGTAGATTTGTTTAACCCGATTTTTTCAATGTCGTCTCCCAATTCAAGTTTGGTCAAAAGCCGTCGCAAGTAATTTTCTTCTTTTGGCGATAGCTGTTTATCGGTAGTGGCTGAATTTAATTCTATTTTAAAGATTGAAGAAGCAATGTTCTTTCTTATTGCTTCTATTATGCTATTGTCAAGATTAAGATAGTCCGCAAATTCAAAAATTTCTTTTTTTTCATCCTCCGTGAGGATTTTATCATTATATTTTTTTTTGATCAACTTTTGAACTGCTGGTTGACTTCTTGATGAATGAAGTGCTGCAACCTCAGCATCAGAAAGTGAGAAGTATTGCTTTATTTTGTCAAGCTGTTCTTTTTCTTCGTTGGTAATAGTCAGGTCAACAAGTACAAAGTCAAGCGCGTTCAGGTAAACAGTTTTCCCTAATTTCTTTTTCTTTCCGTTCGAAAGCGATTTGGTATGAGTTTTTATAGCTGTATCAATGCTTGATATGATATCCGTATTACCAGAGTAGTCAATCTTTTTTGAAATTTTCCTGGTCGTGTTAAAAAATGAAAGAAAGTCCATCGGTATTTAAGGTTTTGTCATTTAGTTTTGCTTGCTGTTCCTTCCCTTTAAGAATTGGTAAGCCCAAATAATTATTTAAAATCAATAATTTATCGTTGCGGACTCTGTGTTGTCATTACGTCAGAGCCTTTTTAATATCCGTGTGTAAATGTTTCCAATCCTTTATACACGGATAACCTGAAACGCCACTTAGCTCTCAGTTCCCGCTTGCGTGATGATTATTTCCTGCATTCACACAACGACATTTGCACTCCGATATTGTAGGAGCTGATCTTTCATTTGGGGGAAACGGGATCGGATGCGGCACAAGAGGAACGATTGTACCTGGGAAGTGAATTTTCGAGCCGGTTTCCGGTCTTTTTAGTCTGCATTATTTTTCGGGACGCAGTCCAGGAAGAACATAGTGGATACGTAGCCGGAGACTACGCATAGCATAGCTCTTACTTTTTCAGTTCCTGCATTACCACTTTCGCTATTTCTTTTGAGCTGAACGGGTTTTGTCCTGTAACCAGGTTTCTGTCAACAAGCACTTTTGAGGTCATGGGTATGAGGGCCTTTTTATAATCAGTACCTCTTTCCTTGAGCGATTTTTCAAGGTTGAACGGAACTTCTTTTTTTCGCCTGGCTATACTTTCCTCAAACCAGCTAAAGCCCGTGATGGTCCTGCCTTCGATCAGGTATGCTCCGTTTGACAGCTTCACGTTTAACAGCCCGCCCACGCCGTGGCATACTGCAGCAACAATTTTGCCTGTTTCGTAATGTTGCCTGATGATAGCCTGAAGTGTCGTATCATCAGGAAAATCATACATGGTGCCGTGTCCGCCTGCCAGGTATACACAGTTAAACTGCTGATCTGAAACTTCGCTTACACTTTTGGTGTGTTGCAGCAGATCCCTGAATGAGCTGTCTGCCCAATAACCTTTGGTTAGTTTATCCAGTACCATTGGCTTCAGACTTTCGGGATCAATGGGAGTGTTTCCGCCTTTTATGCTTGCGATGGTTATGTCATAACCCTGCTCTTTGGCAAGGTGATAAATATGCGTCAGCTCGCTAAGCCATAAGCCTGTTTCCAGGTTACCGCTGTCATACATGGCAGCACTGGTAACTACTATTAATATTTTCATTGTTTTTGCTCGTTTACAATGTTAGTAACGCCTTCCCGGTAGCTTGTGATGGTAAAACCGGGAAACCTTATTTTGAATTTGTCGGAAATAAAGATGTTGTCATACTTATAGCGTGGCAGCAGTTCCTGTAATTCCTTTGCCTGTTTGCTGAACAAACTGCCCAATGTAAACATCCACATTTTTATAACAGCATAGCTGAACTCTTTTTCATGAATTTGTGAGACAAGGCTTATCAGCGCTTTGTAGGTAAGCCTGTTGTCATCGCAGGGTAAATGCCAGGTTTGGTTATATGTGTCCGGCGTATTCCCGATCAACGCCATGGCACGGCTTGCATCTGGTGTCCAGATCAACGTGCGTAATGTGTTGTCTTTAATGGGTACCTTCGGCTTTTTGCCTTGTTTGATATTGTCGAAGATCAACGCGTTCGTAATGCTTTGCGTTTTCCCCGGTCCGTAAAATTCAGGTGCCCGGCAGATAACCGCTTCAATGCTTTTTTTATTGATTTCGTCTAATAACATTGTTGCTATCTTTGCCCTTACAATTGATTTTTCTCCTACGGGTACAAACGGGCTTTCTTCCGTTTGCGGTTCAGCGGTTTTGGCATACATATAGGTGTTGTCGAAAAATACCAGCTTGCAATGGTGCCTTTTACAGGCTTCCATTACATTCTTCATCATCACAGGAAACTGTTCTGTCCACATTTTTGCGTTCATGGGTAAACCCACCGTCAGGTATGCGATATTGCTTCCCTCCACCGCTTTGCCGGTAGCTTCTGCGTCCAGTAAGTTCGCGGGAAACAATTGGTCTGTATCGTTTACTTTTTTAGGATTTCTGCTTACCAGCCTGATGTCCGTTGTAAAGCTGCTGTGCAGTTCTCTTGCCAGCTCTTCTGCTATTTGTCCGTTGGCTCCGAGTATTGTCTGCATATAGTTTTATTATCTGTTGTTCTGTTTGATGGGTAGTCTGAGGTTGCACACAACAGTACGACTGGGAGAGGCGTCGTTTTTTGTGATCCTTCAGACCGTAACCACTACTAAATTTATAAATAAAAGTTCATTGTTTATTCTATTACCCGGATTATCCGGCAAGCCGGGACAGAAGTTTGATATACCGTTTACCGGCTTTGCATTCACCGGTTATGGAGCCGCTTTGGTCTGTCCGTGACAAGTGAGTGTTAAAATATCATCTTATCTCTGTCGCAGTAATAGGTAGCCAAACCGGCAATACAGGTACCTGCATTGTAATACCCGTTTACGATCGGTGAATATGTTGTATCCCCACTTTTAGCTATATGTCTTTTTGTAAGTGTTAAACCGTCACCATATCTTATTTTATAAACTTTGTCTGATTTATTGCATTTCAGGCAAAGTATTTGGCCTAAGAAATCCCTCTTTTTTAATGCCGGAATGTAAAAACTCATTTCAGGTGTGTCGCTGTCAAAAGTCTTAAGGGAACTGATAAGCATTGTGTCGATCCCGGGAGCAAAAACAAAAAAGTCAAATGATCTTTCTTTGCCTGGAGTGAATCTTATTTCAAAATTTCCTTTGTTGTCGGTAAATGTATGAGCCAAAACTTTATTATCGCCTTTTATAATAACATCGACTCCATCGAGGTAGGCGAAACTGTTTTTCGGATTCTTTTTTACATGTCCTTTTATGTGAACAGGATTTATAGAAAGTCTGAACCCTAAAAGAAGTGCCGAAAGGAAAATTGCCGATATATAAATTGTTAAACGCAATGTCTGTTTACAATGATGGGAAACACTCAAATTTACGTTATTTGCCGGCACTAATAGTTATCAAATATCAACGATTCGTCTATACAGGTGCTGTAGCGTTACCAGGTTAATATAGCTTGTGTGCGTTTCATTCCGCTACTTAGGTTTTACCGTCATTATTCGGATGTCAATGAGTTAAGTAATATATCCATGCCGGCGTTGAACTTATCTTCGTTTTCCCACCCGGAAAAATCAGGAATAAAATACTCCCTTATTTCTCTCGCAAGGTCTCTTCCGGAATCGGCATCGAAGGCCTTCCAGTTTCTTATTTCCGTAAAGCTTGTGATGCTTATCGGGAACAATACCTGCTTTTTTTCTGTAATTTCTCTTTGCCTGGCGGTATACAGTTCTGTATTTACCCAATTGCTCTGCATACTTTCAGGGGATAAAACAACTAATAGTTTATCGTATTTTTGAATTGCGGCTATCAGCTGGGTTTCCAGTTTTTCTCCTCCCCTCATGTTATGGGGCGCATACCACACACGAATACCTGCCCGGGTAAGCGCTTCATACAATTTTGTACAAAACGTTTGGTCGGAAGTGCTGTAGCTGATAAATACACTATATAAAGGCAACCTGTAAAATATCAACGGCGCATCTGATTTTTCGGCTAACTCCCAGGCCTTCCCGATTTTACTTCCCAGCCTTAAAGCAGCCATGCCGATCTTCTCAGCGCTTATAGAATCGTTATTACTACTGATAAAATCCTGCCTGAGCCAACTGACCTCGGTGTCTATTTCTTTCCTGATCTGCTCCAATTCCCCGGTAATCCCCAATTCTGTCAGTAATGCTTTCAACATTATCATCCGGTCACCATGACCTTCCAGTTCCATTGCTGCTGAAATAATGATCTCCAAAGGCAAATAGCCATAGTAGAACATTGGCAAAAGCGTGGTATCGCCTCCTAGATATGATCTTTCTTTTGCGAGGTAATTGGTTATTTCAACCCTTAGGTTTGTCAGCTTCCTGAAGGATTCAATTTCATCCGGGAGTTGAACAGGTATTTTTAACGCAGTCAGAAAATCATTTATTTCATTTTTGTCGCTGGCATATTGCCTGTTGAATGCATCCCAATTCAGAAATTGAAGCTTCATTCCAAGCTTCAGTGCAATTAATGAATTGTCATTTAGCTTCATTGGCTGTAAGGGTTATAATTACGGGCATTACGATGCCTGTTTTCTGTTTCGAACTTAAAAATATTAAATCTTCTGCACCTCAGCCTGATAAATTAGTTTTCCTCATGCGGCACCGGCCGCGCACCCGGAGCCGGACTGGAAGGATGTATCGTTTTACCGGGATGGTTTTTTGCCCACAAATCTTATTACGGAACCCCTGCCGCTGTGGTAGATACCCTCTTCCGGCAGCACTTCCGTTTCTTCCAGCAGGTAAACTACCCCAGCCGAGATTTCTTTTTTTATCAGGGTCATTATATTTTGAATTAATTACAATGGTATTATTTCACAGGTTGCCAATAAAGAATAAGTTTTGCCTTTATTTTTCGTTGGCATATGGGGTAAATAGAAATTTTCTCCCATAAACCTCCATTTAAATTCCAACCCCTTCTGTCTTGTATATGAAATCATCCCTCTTTTTTCATAGGTTCCATAAACATGCGGGCCCAACGGTTTATCTGTTGCTTTTTTACTTATCAAATCCTGATTCAGACTATCCGCGATCCATTGAACACTGAGAAAAAAAGATCGCTCCTCTAAAACAAGGTTCTGATCTTCAATATTAATTTCCAGGATGCCCTTTTTAGACCTGTCTTCTGCAAGAATGATATCTTTGTTCAGTAAATCAATACCAGGTTCTCCTGATGGGTCAACATCATATATATGTATCCTTACAGGATTATGGCTGTTGAAGCCATACCCCCGTAGCAGTATCTTCTTTATCCAATAGCTGTCTGTATGCGGAGGAATTTCAAATTTGGTAGCCAATTCAAATCTTACAGCAGCTTCAGAAACGAAATCAAATCTGCCCTTATATTTTAAAAGGCCCAATTGATAGCTCGTCTTACTAATATTTACCTTTATTTCGGGTAATATCAAGCTATTTCGTGCAAGAAAAACGCTATCTGTTTTTTCCAATTCGGCTATAGCCATTTTTACAGGATTATATCCTGTACAGGAAAAAGAAATAGAATCAGTATCTCCTGTTTCTATTTCAAAATAACCATTTCCATCTGTATCGGTTACAATAGAAGCAACAGTTATGGTAACAAAGGGCACAGGCTCTTTGGTTAATTCATCATAGCAAGATCCAGAAACTTTTTGCAGTGTGCTTAACCCATTTAACAAAAAAAAATACAGGTATAACATAATCTGACTTTCTTGATAATTACTCATTTACATTCGGAATGAGTAATTATATGGTCGGTTAAAACTATTTGTTAAAAAACACTTTCATAAGTAGTGCTACAGTTGTAACCACTGCTCACCCTTATCCAAAACATATAGTCATAATTACAGCAAGAAGTACCCCCTGGTACAGATTTGCATTTTACTCCGGTTCCCCAAAATACTCCTCCTTCAATCTTTTCCATTTGGTTCATTTCTAATTTTTTCATTGTTAAAAAGTTAAAATCAATAATCTCGTCTTGAGCCCGTTGTACTTCCAGGCAGGGCATACAGTATTAGTTCCCTCATATCTTTCGATAATCCTGGTGCTGATTTGTTGTGGAATGGACCAGCGCCATCGCCTTTTTTGTTTTTTCTTTGGGTCAACAAGACAAAATATCCCGCAATTCGCAGCTACTGAATATTGTTTATACTACCATGCTGTATTTTAACTCATGAGGGAAACAGACTATCTTATCGTACAAGAGTGGGTGAGAACCTGAATGTCGGTTTTCTGGTATTGGTGCAAAAAGCACTCTGTCGGATGATCTCATTCTTTTACGGGGCTAACTTAAACACTTCTTTTCATATTATTGTTACGGTGTACCGTAAAAATTTCAATACTCCGTTAATGGCCGGACAGATTTGAATTGTTGTATAGCGGTTATCAATACGAATAAACAACTTATTTGAAGTTTGATTTCTCTATCCTTCCCAAGAAGTATTTTTATTTTTTTTCTAAAAAAAGCTGAAAGACTAGCGATCCCAGTAGAAAACTGATCATACTAAAAAGTGTAATGATTTTTTTGTTATTCGGCGTATTATTATACCGTAATGCATTTACAATTTCTGCATTTCTCAAGGTAGAAGATTATCATAAAAAGGAAGGGGCTTCTTTCGTAGATTACCAAAAACACTCCTGTTGGATGACTCCCTGCTTTTCCAGATGTAAATGACCTGCTCATGCATAAACATCTTTGTGACTCAAAAAATATGAACCACAGGACATAAGGGCAGCAGCGAGGGATACACAATGTATTCCCCGATGGCACGTCAGGGCTTTGCTTCTTTGTAAAGCACAAAGCAGCGAAAGTGACCCGTAAAAATAAATAGCTTCACAATTTTTCCGATCCCTCCCGGTGTTTTTAACGTAGCAACGGCTGACTCAAGGCGTAAATCTACATCTTCTGCTTAAATTGAGTATTACGGTCGACCGTATTTTTTTTTATTTTCATATGCTTATATTTGATGCTTTTAGTCAATATACCTGTTACTAAAATGCCTGGAAAATGCCAAACCCAATTCGTGTTGCTTTAACTGATGATCATTATTTGGTGAGATATGCACTGAAGACCTTTATTGATAGTCAGCACGGCTTTGAAGTGGTATTGGATGCAGCGGATTGCAGGGAACTGGTGAAGGTGCTTGCCGTTCAGCCGGTGGAAGTGGATGTATTTTTACTGGACCTTTATTCCCCGCAGATAAGCGCAAACGCGATGCTGCCGGATATTGTAAAGCAAAGACCGGATGCCGGTATCGTGATATTCTCCATGTACCATAGCGGGGAGCATATTGCCGAGCTGTTTGATATGGGGATCCATGCGTTTGTAAGCAAAGCTGCCGGCGAGGATGAGCTGATAAAAGCACTGGAAACGGCTTCCGCTAATGAAGTATTCAAAAACAGCTTTTACCAGGATACTTTCCGTTTGCTGAAAGCGCAAAAGGTGAAAGAAGTCACACCGTCTCTGGTGTTGTTGTCTAAAACCGACGTGGAAATACTGCAGCTTTTATGGGAGGATAAGAATAATAAGGAAATTGCGGAGATACTCTGCCTGAGCCTGAGCGCCGTGGAAAAAATAAAGTTTGCATTAAAGGAAAAGACCGGTGCAACGTCAAACCTCGGGCTGATCAAATATGCGCTCAGTAACGGACTGATCTGTAACGATATTGAAGGGATGGAACAGTAAGGGGTTGACCAAAAAGCTCAGGGAACGTCCTTGCGGGTATCCCATTAGTGTCCTCAATCATTGAGCCGTGACATATAGAGTCAATGATGATAAGTTGATTGATCTCCTTTTCGCATAATGTATCAGGGGGCTATAGCTGAGATCACAGTACTACTAAAGCTTAATCAATCCCGCACCTGCGGGACGAAATCGGCCGTAATCCCTTGCCCGTCCGGTCAGGCGAACGATGTTCAATCAGGCGCTGCGGCTTGTATATTAACAATTCCATATTTACTACAAATATTAACGATGCGATACACCTTTTTGCAGGCTATTGATTCACAGTAGCTTACCTTACATTGGCAGGGAGGAATCCCGCATGTGGCGGGAAAGCAATCTCTTTGAGTGATAAAGGTTTAAACATTTGAGATTGCTTCACTTCGCAATGACGACCTTTTTGGTCAGCCCCCTGCGGTCTTATTATTGTGAGATCTTACCATTTCCCGGTCTTACAGCTATTACCCCAGTTCCCTGCCTGTAAAGCCAAAGGGTATCAGGTCGCCGGATCTTTCAATGACAAATATTTCGCCGGTAGCGCCGCCCAGCACGAGGCGGATGGGGTATCCCTGCCTGGCTTCCTGTTCAAGCAGGCTCTGGCGGCAGATGCCGCACGGAAAGACCGGCTGACCGGAGACGGCAGCACGGGACCGGTAACTGATAGCGATCGTGCGGACAGATGTGCCGGGGTACACCGCGCTTGCGGCTGATAACAATACCCGTTCTGCACAGATACCCGCAGGGTAGGAGGCATTTTCCTGGTTGGTGCCGGTTATGATTTTATTATTGGATAACAAGGCTGCGGCGCCCACCCGGAAGGCGGAATACGGCGCATATGCGGCAGCGGTAGCCTCCAGGGCCTTTTCCAGCAGGGTACGGTCTTCCGCGCCCAGGCTTTCGGCGCCGGGATAAACAGTATAGGAAAAGCCGGCAGTCCTTTGTTCCAAGTGTGCTTATTTTATCGATTTAAACAACCGCTTCCAGCGGGGACCATTATCCCAACTGAACCATATCAGGGAAGCCCTGCCTACCACGTGATCTTCCGGCACAAATCCCCAGAAGCGGGAATCCTGCGAGTTATGACGGTTGTCGCCCATCATCCAGTAGTAGTTCATTTTGAAAGTATATTCGTTGGTTTCCACCCCGTTAATGATGAACTTGCCACCGGCTTCCACCAGCTCATTGTCTTCATATACATCTATCGCCCGCCGGTAGAGCGCAATATTGTCCGGCGAAAGTGTGATGGTCTTGCCCTTTTCGGGTATCCATACCGGACCGTAAAAATCCTCGCTCCACTTGAACCGGGTGGTGTCGTTGGGAAAAACGGAGGGATTAAAATGCTTCACTTCCTTTTCTATGCTTTGTATATAGGGAAGCTGCTTCATACGGGCGGCTTCTTCTTCCGTCAGCACGATCAGGTAGTTCATGGAGTTACCGGAAATGATCTGTCCTTCGCCTACGTTAAAGTCTTCCTTCAGCACATCCTGGTCCAGGAACTGTCCCTTGGTTTGCACCAGGTAGAATGTGGCCGCATCTTCCGGCAGGAGGCCCTTCTCTCCGTTTACATACACGTCGCCATTCGTTATTTTGATGGTATCGCCGGGTATGCCGATAGCTCTTTTGATAAAGTTTTCCCTTTTGTCTACGGGCCTTACCAGTATATCGTCACGCTGCAGCAGTTGGCTCCTGTTGCCGCCATATTGTTCCCGCAGGGCATCGTAATAATTAATGTTAGACTGGTATTCTCCTATGACCGTATCGCCCACCGGGTAGTTAAATACCACTACGTCATTTCTTTTTACGGGGCTTTCCCACAGGCGTTTGTATTTTATTTTGATCCATTCCAGGTATGATTTGGTATTGACCACCGGCGCGGTATGGTGTACGAATGGAATGGCCAGCGGTGTATTGGGCAATCGTGGTCCGTAGCTCAGCTTGCTGACGAAAAGAAAATCGTTGACCAGCAATGTTTTTTCCATGCTGCCCGTGGGGATCACGTAGGCTTCAAAAATGAAAGTGCGGATAATACTGGCGGCTACCACCGCAAACACACCGGCATCGATCCACTCCCGGAAGGAGGATTTTTTATAGTTCTTTACCACGGCGTTGCCGGCATAGCGTTCGTTTTTGGAGTATCCCAGGTAGGGGAAATACAGGAAGGGTATAAAAACGGCCGCGGCATGGTGCAGCAGTGAGAACCGACCGAAATGCTCCACGAATTTTATATAGATCCAGATGGTAATGAACTGTCCCGCAATGGGTACGAACTGCAGGTAGAACCAGTACTTTTTCAAAGGCATTTTTTCTACCATCAGCCAGGTATTGTAATAAGGTATCAATGCCTTCCAGGGAGTAATGCCCGCTTTTCTGAACATTCCATACAAACCATAATGGAAACCGATCGTCGCTACAATAAAAATGATCCAGCCTGAACTCATGTATCTGATTTTGAAGTTGCCAAAAATAGCATAAAAAATATTGTTTGCCCCTTATATGTCGGCGGTGGTCCTAAAATGTTACAGGATGGGGGAAAAATCTGGCTATAAAATGCTGCTTAAAAGACGTGAGACCTCCGCCGGCCGCTGAAATACCATAAAATGTCCGGTATTTTCCACCACATGGGTGGGTTTGACATTGGAAACGGGAAAGAGCTTGTCCTTGCTGCCGTGTATCTGTACAAAGGGCACCTCTATGCCTTCATTTTTCCAGTTCAGGATATGGTGGATGGACCACTTCAGGTAAGCAGTATCCACTTTATCACGGAATTCGGCAGCCAGCATTTTCGCTTCGTCCGATTCTGCGCCGAGGAAAAAATTCTGTACCGGGTGGAAGACCTGTAGCGGCAGCTTTTTCCTGAAATTGCCTTTCCGGGGTAACACGGCATCCAGCTTCAGCCGGCCGCAGGTACGCATCCACCAGGGGAGCTCGCGGTAGCTGGTGATGCTGGAAACCAGCACGATCTTTTGTACCGGGATCAGCTTTGATATCTCAATGCTCATGATCCCGCCAAAGGAAGCGCCCATAAGAATGGGATCGGGTTCGGCTATAGCCGCGCTCATCCGCCGGGCATAGCTTTGCAGCGATTCCTCCTGGTCCAGCGGGGGCAGCCATGTAAGGTAGTGTACGCATATGTCTTCAGGCCATTCGATCTTGCTGAAGATCCGTTCGTCAGCACCCAGCCCGGAAATGCAATACAGGTGCTTCATGCTTTAGTATTTCCGCACCACATTCGTGTTTACATCCCCTTCGGTGATGGTTTTACCGGAGAGGATCACCAGGCGTTCCACTACATTCCGCAGCTCGCGGATATTACCGGTCCAGTTGTATTGCTGCAGCGCCTTGATGGCAGCATCTTCGATGGCTTTTTTGGCAATACCGTATTCAGAGCAGATATCACCCAGGAATTTGTCCACCAGCAGGGGGATATCGCTTTGGCGATCGTTGAGTGATGGTACGTTGATGATAATTACGCTCAGCCGGTGATAGAGATCCAATCGGAAGTTCTTGCTTTCCACTTCTTTCAGCAGGTCTTTGTTGGTAGCTGCTATCACCCTTACGTCCACGTTGATGTCTTTGTCGCCACCCACCCGGGTGATCTTGCCTTCCTGCAGGGCCCTTAATACTTTTGCCTGGGCGTTCAGGCTCATATCGCCGATCTCATCCAGGAACAGGGTGCCGCCATGCGCCTGTTCAAACTTCCCGATCCTTTGTTTTACGGCAGAGGTAAATGATCCTTTTTCGTGACCAAAAAGTTCGCTTTCGATCAGCTCTCCGGGAATGGCCGCACAGTTTACCTCCACGAGGGCGCCTTTAGACCGGTTGCTTTTCTCATGGATCCAGCGGGCAACCAGCTCTTTTCCCACACCGTTCTCACCCATGATCATTACGCGGGCTTCGGTGGGCGCCACTTTATCGATCGTTTCTTTGATCTTTACAATGGGTTCGCTTTCCCCGATCATTTCTTCCACTTTCGATGCCTTTCTCCGCAATACCTTGGTTTCGGTCACCAGGTTGGTTTTATCCATGGCATTCCGGATGGTGATCAGCAGGCGGTTCAGGTCCGGCGGCTTGGAAATATAGTCGTAAGCGCCTTTTTTTACCGCCTCCACGGCCGTTTCGATCGTGCCGTGCCCCGATATCATAATGATCGGAACATCCGCGTTCACTTCACTTACTTTTTCCAGAAACTCGATACCATCAATTTTGGGCATCTTGATATCACACAATACCACGTCGTAGGCTTTCTCCTTGAATCGTTTCAGCCCCTCTTCCCCGTCGCCGGCTTCATCTATTTTATATCCTTCGTATGATAATATTTCCCCCAATGTTTTCCGGATCGCTTTTTCGTCATCAATAATTAAAATATTCGACATAAACTATGCTCTATTTGATTAAACGGTGTAACAGCAAAAATAAAACAATATTGAATTGTATGCTGACAGGATACGTTTCAATTTTTCGCCCTATGCAATTGTCGGGTCAGTGAGGCCCCATATATGCATCAATTCAAACACCGGAAGACCCGTCCCTGCCCGGTTGAACCTGAGCAGCGCCAGCAAAGTTGGGGGTAAAATGTCGAAGTTTTTGTTCGCAGCCATGATGAGAGCCGACCGGAAAGCCTGCCCGGAGTGAAAACCTGAACTTTTATTGCGGTATTTGTTCACCTCTGATTTTGCCGTAATGAGAATAGTTCTCACCGAAGGTAAATTCGCCGGATGACACACCTTCTAATTTGCATTTTCCTAACTTTATTACATGGAACAGTATGGAAAGATACTTTTGATCGCTATGCCGGCTTTCCTGCTGCTGGTACTGTTTGAAAAATGGTACGGCTGGCGCAAAGGGTTTGATACGGTACGGACGCTGGATATGATCAGCAGCCTGACCAGCGGGGTGACCAATGTTACAAAGGATGTGCTGGGCCTCAGCGTGGCGATACTGAGCTATGAATGGATGGTAAAGCACTGGGCGCTTACCCATATTGATACCACCTGGCTTACTTATGTGATCGTTTTCGTTGTGCTGGACTTTGCCGGTTATCTCACTCATGCATTGCAGCATAAAGTGAATTTTTTCTGGAATGCCCATATTGTACACCACAGCAGCGAAGAGTTCAACCTGGCCTGTGCGTTGCGGCAAAGCATTTCCGTTTTTGTCAGGTTATTTGCCGTCCTGCTGCTGCCTGCGGCTCTTTTGGGTATAGAGCCGCAGGTGATCGCCGTTGTGGCGCCGCTCCACTTGTTTGCGCAGTTTTGGTACCATACCCGGCATATCGGTAAGATGGGTTTCCTGGAGAAGATCATTGTAACACCTTCTCATCACCGTGTACACCATGCCATCAACCCGGAGTATATGGAT
Organism: Chitinophagaceae bacterium; assembly: GCA_037190885.1. Lineage (GTDB taxonomy): Bacteria > Bacteroidota > Bacteroidia > Chitinophagales > Chitinophagaceae > Agriterribacter. Next base: position 119,809 of record JBBCJQ010000015.1, on the reverse strand, counting down.
AAGAACTTCAGCCAGATATTCATTTTCTGGGATAAGCTCTTCGGCACTTTCCAGGAAGAGTTGCGGGAAGTGCCGCCGGTATATGGCGTAACGCGTCCGGTAAAAACCTGGAATCCCATCAAAATAAACTTTCAGCACCTGGCGCTGCTGATAGCGGATGCATGGCGTACGGCAAATCCGGCTGATAAGCTGCGGGTGTTTTATAAGCCTACCGGCTGGCGGCCGCCCGATGTTGCTGAAAAATACCCCGTGTATAAAATAGAAGATGTGTATGATTTTGAGAAATATGATACACCCGCTTCTCCCGTCCAAAAAGCCTGGTGCTGGATACAGGTATTGGTGCTTTTATTGCTGATCAGTTATCTGTTCGGTAATATTGCCGCGATCGGATCGCCGGCGATATTTATATATGGTGCTTTTATCTTTTTGTATATATACGCGCTGACCGACCTCATGGATGGCAACCGGTATGCCTGGGTGTTTGAAGGGCTGAAACTCCTGTTTGGCGGCGGTATTATTTTCTACACCGGCGATTGGTTTGGAGCCAATCTGTTTTTTCCGTATGCCGGTAATTTCCTGCTTGTTTATTTTTTCCTGTCTTTTTTTGTGTCGTTGTCATCTCGATCCTTTTGATCGTCATCTCGAATGGAGCGGAGCGCAATGAGAGATCTGATCACCATAACAGTCTTCCGATAGAGAGATATTCCACACCTTCATGAGATATTTCTCCCCCCGAACGTTCGGGCGGTCGGGATCGATATGACGGTACTTGCCGGGTTCGTGCCAATGACGGCACCAACTATTCTTCCAGCTTTCCCAGTCCAATCTTCTCCACTGCCAGTTGCGAAGCGATCTGGCTGGCGTCTTTTTTGTTGAAAGCTTTTCCTTCCGCGAGCAGTTTTCCATCCACCATAGCCCCTACGGTGAAGAGCCGTCTGCCATTTTCAAATTTTTCATCAATGGTTTCAAATTCCAGGTTCCTGCCATTTTTATTGGCCCAGCCGTAGAGCTTGTTTTTGTGGTTGATCTCCAGGGTTTCGAGATCGTCTACAAACATATGCGGGATGATGATACGCTTGAACACCCACTGTTTGGTGGTGTTGTATCCCTTATCCACATATATAGCGCCCACCAGGGCTTCCAGTGTGTTCCCGAATATCTGGCTGACCTTCAGGGATGCATCATTTTTGTTGTAGATCGTTATTTTTTTCAACCCCATCTTAACGGCAATTTCATTCAGTGTTTGCCGGTTCACCATTTTGCTGCGCATTTCGGTGAGGAAGCCCTCGCCTTTGTAGGGATATCTTTTAAACAGGTAGTCGGCCACTATGCCGCTGAGAATGGCATCTCCCAGGTATTCCAGGCGTTCGTTATTTTCTTCTGCGTTTTCCTTAACGGAGCGATGGCTCAGCGCTGTTTTATAAAGCGAAAGAGTGCCGGGGGCAAAGCCCAACACATTGCATAGCTGCTTATAGAAAGTCCTGCTGGTTTTATCGATTCCCAGGTACTGAATAAAATACCGCACTAAAGCCAAATCAGTTGTTTTAGGTTATCTTGTTACACAAAGGTAAGCTACGGACTGCAAGCGTGCAACTACTTATATAAGAATGTGTTATCCGTGGGAATACTTCTTTACGATAACGGAGGCGTTGTGGCCGCCGAAGCCGAAAGTGTTGCTCAGCGCCGCGTTCACGGTTCTTTGCTGCGGTTTCCAGAAAGTGAAGTTGAGCCCGGGATCCAGACCGGGATCGTCCGTAAAGTGATTGATAGTAGGCGGCACCAGGTCGTTTACTACCGACATCACACAGGCGATGGCTTCAATAACGCCTGCCGCACCCAGCAGGTGACCAGTCATGGACTTGGTAGAGCTGATGTTCAGCCTGTAGGCGTATTCGCCAAACACATTCTGGATGGCTTTCACTTCGGAAATATCACCGAGCGGAGTAGACGTACCGTGTACATTGATGTAGTCGATGTCCTCCGGCTTCATTTCAGCGTCAGACAGGGCGGCGATCATTACATTTTTGGCGCCCAGTCCATCGGGATGGGGGGCTGTAATATGGTGCGCATCAGCGCTCGCTGCCGCACCGGCTACCTCGCAGATGATATGAGCGCCACGGGCTTTCGCATGCTCCAGTTCCTCCAGCACCAGTATACCGGCGCCTTCGCCTATTACAAAACCGTCGCGGTCTTTGTCAAAAGGACGGGAAGCTGTTTTAGGGTCATCGTTCCGCTCACTCAGCGCCTTCATGGCATTGAACCCTCCCACGCCGGCCTCTTTGATAACGCTTTCGCTGCCCCCTGCCAGGATAACATCGGCTTTGCCTAAACGGATCAGGTTGAAAGCGTCCATGATGGCATGGGTAGACGAAGCACAGGCAGAAACTACGGCATAGTTGGGACCGCGGAATCCGTGTCGCATGGATATTTGCCCCGCGGCAATATCCAGGATCATTTTGGGAATGAAAAAGGGATTGAACCTGGGGGTTCCGTCTCCCAAAGCAAATTCGGTAACTTCCTGCTGAAAGGTGATCAGCCCCCCGATACCACTGGAAAAAATAACACCTACCCGGTCAACATTGATATTGTCTTTGCTGATACCGGCGTGTTTTACGGCTTCATCACTGCAAACCAGCGCTGTCTGTGTAAAACGGTCAATTTTCCGCGCTTCCTTTTTATCCAGGAAATTTGTGGGCTCGAAGTTTTTTAATTCGCAGGCAAACCTGGTTTTGAATTTAGATGCATCGAATAAGGTAATAGCATCCGCACCTGAAACACCATTGATCAATCCGTTCCAATAGTCGGGGGCAGAATTTCCCAAAGGTGTAAGGGCACCAATACCTGTTACAACTACTCTTTTTAAATCCATAAGCAAATTTGCCTGCGATGAGCTGATAGAGAAGAAAAGTTACTTAGCGTGCTCCTCAAGATAAGCGATAGATTGTCCTACTGTAGTAATAGTCTCAGCCTGCTCATCCGGAATAGAGATATTAAATTCTTTTTCGAATTCCATGATCAGTTCTACGGTATCCAGTGAATCCGCACCCAGATCGTTGGTGAAAGATGCTTCAGGGGTAACCTCAGCTTCATCAACACCTAATTTGTCAACAATGATCTTTTTAACTCTTGTTGCAATGTCAGACATGGTAGTAAAATTTGGTTAATACTGGCTGCAAAAATATAGTTTTTGGGATAAAAACAATATCTATTTGAAATTGTGTGAAAAAGTTGGGTTTTATAACAGTATTCAACAGGTTGAACCGTCAATTCTGCAAGATATGGGTTTTGAAATAACTAATAACTTTTTTCCATGGTTTTTGGTATATTTATTTATTGTTGTCATAAAAATGCCTTTACGAATCATTGAATACAATTCACCTGAGTACGCGCAAATGATCCGTTTGCGTGATGAAATTTTGCGCAAACCCTTAGGTCTTCATTTTGATCCGGAAGATCTTGTGGAAGAAAAAGAGGATATACTTATCGGCGCTTTTGATGAAGATAAGCTTATCGGATGTTGCCTGCTTACCCGTCACAACGAGCACTCCTGCCGGCTCCGGCAGATGGCTGTGAATACGAACCTGCAGAACAAAGGTATCGGTGCCTCTTTAATGGATTTTGCAGAGAACATTGCCAGGGACAAAGGATATGACCAGTTGGTGATGCATGCCCGGAAAGTAGCGGTAGGCTTTTACGAAAAATGCGGCTATACCATTAACGGCGAAGAATTTTACGAAGTAACCATTCCGCATTACGAAATGGTCAAACGATTGAGATAGGTTTCAGGAGTAAGTAATAAGTGGTAAGTGGTAAGTGGTCAGTTGAGTTACTAACTACTTACCACTTACCACTTACTACTACCGACGACTCAGTCCTACAACCTGAATCCCACCGAGAGGCTGAACACCCGGTGCTTTCCAAGCTCATCATCGGAACTGCTGGTGCCGGACTGCAGTTTGGCAAGTCCTAAACCGTAATTGGCCGATAGTAAAAACCTGCGGGTCTGGAAACCGGCGGTGCCGTTCAACCCATAGTCGAACCTGCGCATAATGCCGTAGCCGGCGCCTTCTTCTCCGCTGGTGAACGGATCGTCATTAGAAAACTTAATTTTCTCGGTACGGCTGAAATCTACCCCCAGCACTTCTCCTTCAACACGGTTTCTACCACCTACTCCCATCGCTGCATATGGACCGGCGCCAATAAAAAAAGAAGATTCTTCGCCAACCGGCACTTTTATTACTGCATTTACCGGCACTTCTATATAATACGGGTTAGTGGAGCTTCTTACCCAGGTATTGCCGGAAACATTCCCGGCTTCCAGTTTGGAGCCCTTACCGGTAAAGAGCACCGCAGGCTGAATGGCAAAAAAGCGGGTAAGGGGCAGGTCGCCCTGTAATCCTACGTGAAAGCTCGTTCTTATATTAGCGTCATCCACCCGGCCATCTTTGTCGGTGGTGATGTTACCGAAGTTCACCCCACCTTTTACAAAAACAGACGGTTGCTGGGCAAATGACAAAACCGAAATGCACATACATGTGCCTACCAAAAACAGGATCTTTTTCATAATGAGCGTTTTTTTAATTTACCCGTAACGATTTCCAAAACTTTGCCAACCAGCCGGTAAAAATGTTAAGATTCTTATGTTAGTTAACATTTGACCCCCTATAAATAAACATTTGTGCCCCCTCCTCGCATAGCTGTTTGAGTAGTTTTACAACAGGGGAATTTTAACGAATTGTTGCCAATTATGAATGCTTTTGAGAAACTCAGGATGGTGTTGCTGGCAGGGTGTTTTTTTGCAATATCCTGTTCTTCCGGGGAAAATATTACCCTTACGGAAGACGGCTTTACCGTAAGGCTCCGCCGGCAGACCGGAAATGATGCCTCACTGGTCCGGTTATCGGCTGTTTCAGAAAAGATCATCCGGGTAACCGCTGTGGCGGAAGGCCAGGCACCGGAGATCCGCAGCCTGATGCGTACCGGCGACTCCCTCCCGAAGGTAAACTGGACATATACACAAAACGATACGGAAGCCACGCTTTCCACCCCCGCTATTTCTGCTACCATATCCCTGCTGACCGGAGAAGTGGTGTTCCGGGACTATATCGGCAATATAATATTAAAGGAAAAGGAAGGCGGCGGGAAAACGATCATACCGGTTACAGTTGATGATAAATATTTATATGCTGTCAGCCAGGTGTTTGAATCTCCGGCAGATGAAGCGCTGTATGGATTGGGACAACCGCAGACAGGTATATTCAATTATAAGAACAGGGATGTAGACCTGACCCAGTACAATTCGGTAGTGGCTGTGCCTTTCCTGGTTTCTTCCGGCAAATATGGCTTGCTCTGGGATAATTATTCCATTACTACTTTCGGTGATCAGCGTCAAAAAAGGGACCTGGGTGATCTGCAGATCACCGGTAGATCCGGCGCCCGTGGACTGACGGCTACCTATACCCACTGCCACGACAGTACCATCGTGTACCTGGACCGCCAGGAAGATAAGATCGACTACGCGTTTCTGCCGCTGGATACCATGCCCACTGAGTTTCCGATGGCAAAAGGCAGGGTGACCTGGGAAGGCAGTTTCCAGCCGGATACTACCGGGGAGCATAAGTTTTACATGACGGCGTCCGGTTACCTGAAATGCTGGCTGAATGGAGAACTGTTGCTGGACAGGTGGCGGGAAGGGTGGAACCCCGGTCCTTCGTTTGTTGCCCGGCACCTCGATCAAAGTAAAAGCTACAGGATCAAAATGGAGTGGATACCGGAATCTGACCAGGCTTTTGTTTCGGTAAAATGGTTACCACCGGTTCCGGAACATCTCCGGAATACAATGCAGCTCTCTTCCGAAGCGGCGGAAGCCATAGACTATTATTTCGTGTATGGGGAAACACCGGATGAGATCATCAGCGGGTACCGGTTACTAACGGGAAAAGCTACCCTGTTGCCGAAATGGGCCTATGGTTTCTGGCAGAGCAGGGAACGTTATAAAACACAGGCTGAAATAGAAAATACAGCGGCGGAGTTTCGAAAAAGGAAGATCGGACTGGACAACATCGTCCTGGACTGGAGCTACTGGAAGGAAGATCAATGGGGCAGCTTTGAGTTTGACGAAGAACGTTTTCCCGACCCGGCAGGGATGATCAAAAACCTGCACCGGCAGAATATACAGATCATGATCTCTGCCTGGCCCAAATTCTATGAAGGTATTGAGAGCTATAAGCTGTTCGACAGCAACAACTGGCTGTATAAACAGAACATCAAAGACAGGCAGCGCGACTGGATAGGGAAGGGCTATGTATCTACTTTTTATGACGCCTTTAATGCCGGGGCCCGTAAGGGATTCTGGAGCCTGCTGAACTCGAAATTATTCAGCATGGGTATGGATGCCTGGTGGCTGGATGCAACCGAGCCGGATATTTTTTCGAACGCAACGATAGAGAAAAGAAAGCAATTGATGCACCCGACGGCGCTTGGACCGGCGACGCAGTATTTTAACGGGTATGCATTGCAAAGTGCGAAAGCGGTGTATGAAGGGCAACGCGAAACCGACCCGGACAGGCGGGTGTTTATCCTGACCCGTTCTGCCTATGCCGGTATGCAGCGTTATGCGGCCGCCACCTGGAGCGGGGATATCGCTGCTCGTTTTGATGAGATGGAAAGACAGATACCGGCGGGCATTAATTTCTCCCTGTCGGGAATGCCTTACTGGACGAGTGATATCGGTGGCTTTTTTGTGGAGGATAAATACGATCGCCCGGATCCGCAGGGCACTGTTCTGGAAGAATGGCGGGAGCTGAATACCCGGTGGTACCAGTTTGGTGCCTTCAGCCCCCTGTTCCGGGCGCATGGACAATACCCCTTCCGCGAGATATACCATATTGCACCGGAACATCATCCCGCTTACAGGAGCATGCTGTTTTACAACCGGCTGCGCTACCGGCTGATGCCTTATATATATGCTGTAGCCGGCAACGTGTATCACCATGACTATACGATGATGCGCGGTCTGATGATGGATTTTGCCTCTGACCGCAATGTCAGGAACATCGGCGACCAGTATATGTTCGGTCCCTCACTGCTTGTAAACCCGGTGTACACTGCCAAAGCTACCGAACGGAGGATGTACCTGCCGGCCGGGCAGGGTTGGTACGATCTGTATACCGGAAGGTTTACCGAAGGCGGGCAGTATATAACCGCCCCCGCCCCCTACGAACGGATGCCCCTCTATGTAAAAGAAGGCTCCATTATTCCAACGGCCGCCGCCCTGCAACATACCGGCGAGCCTTCGGAGCACATCACCTTATATATATATACCGGTAAGGATGCTTCTTTTACGATCTATGAAGATGAGGGTGTGAACTATCAATATGAACATGGAAAGTATGCCGTGATACCGGTTACCTATAGCGAAGCATCCCAGACCCTGACCATCGGGAAAAGAGAGGGTGGTTTTGAAGGAATGCCGGAACACAGGATATTCAAAATTGTGTGGATCACCCGCGATAGGCCGGTAGCGATGGATTTTGCGGAGCAGAATGATACCGCTGTATCATATAACGGTAATGAACAAACGATAAAAATAAATGGTAAACTATGAAAACAACCGGTCACGTTGTCCAATCATTGGTAGGGTGCCCTACAGGCAGGTGTCCCCACCCGCCTGGGAAAAATCAATTGTCCAATCATTTAATCATTAATATTTGCATGTGTATGAAAACAAACAAACAAATGAGAAATATAAAAGCCGTTTTATGGCTTTGGTTCTCATTACTGCTGCTTACACCGGGACTCTATGCCCAGGACGGCAACCGCAAAATAAGCGGCACCGTCAAAGATGAGGATGGAAATGCCCTGCCCGCTGTTACCGTAGAGGTAAAAGAAACGCAGGCTATTACCACCACGGATCAGTTTGGCTTTTTTACCATCGAGGTGGCGCCTGCAGGCAAAACACTGGTCTTTTCTTTTGTAGGAATGCAAGCTCATGAAATGGCGATCGGTAATGCTGCGGTGGTGCATATTACCATGCATCATTCATCCCGGAAGATGGATGAGGTGGTAGTGATAGGATATGGCACTGCTAAAAGAGCCAACCTTACTACAGCCCAGGCAACCGTAACGGCCAGGGACATGGAGAAAACCATCAATACCACTATTGAGCAGGCCATCCAGGGTCGTGCAGCCGGTGTATATATTACGCAAAACAGTGGACAGCCCGGCGGTGGTATATCCATTAATATCAGGGGTGTAAGCACGGTGAACGGCACTACTGAGCCACTGTATGTAATTGATGGTGTACAGGTGATGGGCGAAACCGTCAGCTTTGGCGCGCAGAGCTCTGCCAATCCGATTGCGGGGCTTAACCCGTCTGATATAGAAGATATACAGATATTGCAGGGACCGTCCGCTACAGCGATATACGGATCACGGGCTACCAACGGGGTGGTGTTGATCACCACCAAACGCGGTAAATCCGGCCAGGCAAGGCTGGAATACAATTTCCTGCACAGCGTGCAAACGCCTCCCAAACACCTGGAAGTAATGAACCTGCAGCAGTATGCGCAGATGGTGAAGGAAATACGTGCCATTGTGGGTGGCGAAGTGCCGCAGGAGTTCCTGGATCCTTCCCTGCTGGGAGAAGGTACCCACTGGCAGTCGGAGTTGTTCAACAACGCCCCTATGAACAAGCATTCGCTCAGCATGAGCGGGGGGAATGATAAAACGACCTACTATATGTCCGGGGAATATCTTGACCAGGAAGGAATAGCCATTGGCTCGGGCTTTAAAAGATATTCTTTCAGGACCAACCTCGACAATAAGCCCAGGGAGTGGATCACGCTGGGTGCCAACCTGAATTTTAACCAGACAGATGAAATACTGACGACGAGCCAGGAAAATGTGATCTCTAATGCCATCCGCCTGACACCCCAGATACCGGTTAAAAATATAGACGGCACCTGGGGCGGTGGCGACATAAACAATGGCGCCAACCAGTTTGCTCCTGTAAACCCGATAGCGATCGCCAATATGACGACCAACAATTTTGTGAGAAGGCAGTTCCTGGGAGGCCTGAATGTGGGTATTAATATTACGAAGGGACTGGTCTTCCGTTCTTCCTTCAATGCCAATGTAGGATATCATAATTCTACTTATTATTTACCGCAATACAGGATTGGCTGGGCTGTTAACGCAACACCCATGCTCACCAACGATAACAATTTCAATACCTACTGGAACTGGAGCCAGATGCTGGATTATAACCGCAGCTTTGGCAAGCACAACCTGGGACTGATGCTGACGCATGAAGCCCAGGAATCCCGGTGGAAAAATGTCGGGGCTTCCCGTACCGGTTTTTTGACAAACGATATCCTTGACCTCAATGCAGGTGATGAATTAACAGCCACTAACGCCGCCAGATCCGGGGTATGGGGGATGGAATCTTATCTCAGCAGGTTGAGCTATAATTTTGATAACCGCTATATCCTGAATGCCACGATCCGGCGCGATGGTTCCGCCAATTTTGGTGAAAACAACAGGATCGGTTATTTCCCCTCGGTGTCTGCAGCCTGGCGGGTATCGCAGGAGCCTTTTTTCAACATACCTTTCATAAGCGAATTAAAGCTGCGGTTCGAGACCGGTGTGACCGGCAACCAGGGTGGCGGCGCTTATATTTATTCACCGATGGTTTCCGGCGCTACGCCTGCCGGTACCGGCTTTTTGCCCGGCAGGTATAAGAACCCCGACCTGAAATGGGAAGAAACCTCCACCAATAACTATGGTATCAACCTGGGATTTGCCAACAACAGGATCCAGATAGAATTTGACTATTACAACAAACGCACCAGCAACCTGCTGATGCCCAACCCGCTGCCCTGGTATATGGGTACCAACGGCACCGGCTCTGTGGAGTCCCCGTATATCAATCTGGGTGATATAAGGACGGATGGATGGGGTGTAACGCTGATCACCACCAATATCGTCAATAAGAACTTTAAGTGGGAAAGCAACCTGAATCTGTCTGCTTTTAAGAGTACGGTTGAGCGCTTCTATTCCGATGCCGCAATGGTAAGCAGAACCTCCTGGTGGCTGAACGACTGGACACAGCGCTCTGCAGTAGGGTACGCGCCCTGGATGTTCAGGGGCTATATTGAAGAAGGGGTGTTTACTTCCCTGGATGAGATCGAGAGAAGTCCCGTACCGGTGGATAACAATGGCAACCGTTTACCCATTCACGAAACACAGGGCTTGTGGGTAGGCGATGTAAAATATAAAGATATCAGCGGACCTGATGGCGTGCCCGATGGCAGGATTGATGTGTATGACGAGACATATATCGGTAACCCCTGGCCGAAGCTGTTTGCCGGGTTTACCAATAGCTTTTCCTATAAAAACTTCGACCTGAGTATCCTGCTGACCGGCACCTACGGTAATGATATCTACAATAACCTTGCCCGTATCAACTCCAATCCCAATAATACCAACGTGAGCCAGAACCTGCTGATCAAAGCGATGGAGTATGCAAGACCTGTGGAGATGAACGGCGTAGTGCAACTGGAGAATCCCGAAACCGATGTAGCCCGTATTTCTTACGGACCCAATGGAAACTATACCCGCCACTCCAGCAAATGGGTGGAGGATGGATCGTTTATCAGGATCAAAAACATAACGCTTGGTTACAACCTGTCCGGTCAGTTCATCGAAAGACAGAAATTCATCCGGGGAGCCCGTTTTTCAATCAGTGCCCAGAACATCTACACCCTTACCAGGTACAAAGGGTTTGATCCCGAGGTAGGCGCCTATGTGGGACGCGATGCCAGCGCCTCCAACCAGGCTATCGGTCTCGACTACGGCCGTTACCCGCTTACCCCGATATTGTCATTCAGCTTAGGCGTAAACTTCTAAAAATGCCACACATGAAAAAAACAATAAAATTATATATACTGCTGGCTGTCGTGTTTCCGGCATTGTTTGCCGCTTGTTCCAAAGATTTTTTGGTGAAGCCGCCGACAGATGCCATCACAGACGTAAACTTTTACAAAACAGACGACCAGGTGCTGGCGGCTACGGCCCTGCTGTATAGCCGTGTTTGGTTCGATTACAATGATAAAGCCTCCTATAACCTCGGTGATTTCAGGGGCGGTACTGCATTCTCTGCATGGAACGACAGGGGAAATGTATTGTTCAATACCACTGGGAATACACCCGAGAACGGCTCGGCCTGGCGTTCTTTCTTTATCGTGGTAGGACAATCCAACCTGGCGATCGAAAACATCAACACCTATGCCGGCGAGGGAGTATCAGAATCTGTCAAAAAAATGGCCATAGCAGAGGCACGGTTTATGCGGGCACTGGCTTACCGCTTCCTGGTAATGAACTGGGGCGAAGTGCCCGTAATTGAGAATAACCTGACACTGCTGGCGGATACCAGCATTACCCGGAATACCATTCCGAGCATCTGGCGCTTCCTGACCAGTGAAATGAGGGCGGTAGCGGAAGATCTGCCGGAGACCTCTCTCCGTCCCGGTCGTTTGACCCGCTGGTCGGCAGAAGGAATGCTGGCGCGTTTCTACCTGACAAGGGCCGGAGTAGACGGCGGCGGCGGCGCCCGCAACCAGGTGTTCCTGGACAGCGCCAGATACTATGCTGAAAGGGTGATCGCCAACAGCGGCGCTTCCCTGCTGAACAACTATGCCCACCTGTTTTTGTATCCGTACGATAACAATGCGGAATCGTTGTTTTCCCTGCAATGGGTATATTCCGGTCCTACTACCTGGGGTACACAAAACTCTACACCGGCTTACCTGGCTTACAGCCCGGACATTGCGAACGGTGACGGATGGGGTGGTGATAAAGGCGCCACGTGGTGGATGATGAGCATGTACGATGGAATTAATGAGACCCAGGATGGCAGGCTCAGGGGAAGAACCCTTGACCAGAGGCTAAAGGCCACCTTTATGCTTCCCGGGGCCCACTACCCGGAGATCACGCAGGCTGTCGGTACCGACAAACAGGAACTGGTATACCCATTCACCGGAACGGACCAGAATTTCCTGGCCATCAAAAAATATGTGACAGGCAAGGCGGAAGATGTGAATGGAGAGGCTGCCAGTCAGCGTTACGGGCACGATACCTATATGCTGCGCCTGGCAGAAATGTACCTGATATACGCGGAAGCCGTATTGGGCAATAGCCCTTCTACTACTGACGCCAAAGCGCTGGAATATTTCAATAAAGTGCATATGCGCGCAGGGCTGCCGGCTTTTGAAGATCCGCTTACCATGGACGAAATATTGAAAGAAAGGTTTAAGGAGTTTGCCATGGAAGGGATGGCCTGGTACGACCTGGTGTCGTTGCACTATTATGATCCGCAAAAGGCATATGATATACTGAACGAACAGGACAGGGGATTGTTCTTTACCGAACCGGACCAGTTCCCGAACCCTACGGAATGGACGTTTACCAAAACATCCTGGTTTTCGGAAAGAAATATATCTGCCAACTCCGGGAACTTCCGGTTGCCGATCCCCGATGCGGAACTGAGCCAGGCGCCGAATCTGCTGAAGTCCGCCACAGAATATCAACCATAACCGAACAAAAACAATTACAATGAAAACAATACAATATAGTTGCCTGTTGCTCCTGACGGCGCTGGTCGGCTTTTTCAGTTCCTGCGAAAAAGAAAAGCTGCCGAACAACGGTGAGCCGCGCATACGGTATATACGTATTACCGATCCCGAAGCGGCAGACTCGCTGCTGGTAGGCGCAGGGCAGGGCAACCTGATCGCTATCGTAGGAGAAAACCTGCAAACGGCAAAAGAAATATGGTTTAACGACCAGCAGGCATTTTTAACCCCTACTTATATTACCAATACTACCATCCTGGTGAGCGTGCCCAGTCCGATACCAATTGAGATCACCAATAAAATGCGGATCATTTTCGGGAATGGAAAAGAGCTGATACACGATTTTACGGTGGAGATCAGTGAGCCATTGATCACCGGTATGAAGTGTGAGTTTGTTGCGGAAGGAGGGATGGCGGTCATACGCGGCGACTATTTCTATGCGCCCGTGAAAGTCACTTTCACCGGTGGGGTGGAGGGTCAAATTGCTGACCTGGAAGATAACCTGTTGAACGTGGTGGTGCCCGCAGGCGCGGAACCCGGGCCTGTTACCGTTACCACCAATTTCGGCGAAACCGTTTCTGATTTCTGGTTCAGGGACAACCGGAATATTTTCATCAGCAGCGATCCGCATATCGGCTGGTGGGGAGGCGGGTTTGTAGTGACCGATCCGGGGATCGGCGACCCCCCGGCAATCAATGGGAATTATATCCGGGTAAACCAGCAATTGAACAACTGGGGCTGGGTAGAAGCCGCCGGCGGCCCGCCGGATGCAATGGGAGAACTCAGCAGGAATATCCCGGATGAAGCGATCCTGAAGCCTGAAGATTTTTTCCTGAAGTTTGAAGTGAATACCCGTAAGCCATATGATAATCATAATATCCGCTTCAATGTAGGGTTGGCAGGCGGGTTTTACAACGATCAGTATATATGGGCGCCGCCTTTCGATACAAGAGGCGAATGGCAAACCGTGGCCATTCCTTTTGAAGAAATAGCGGAAAGCTACGGGCAGCCGTTGACCGTAAGTCCGGACGGGTATTACACGAGGATATTGCTGCACGGGCCTGGCGATCTCGACTGTGATATATCCTTTGATAATTTCAGGGTGGTACCTAAAATAAATAAATAATCGTACAGGGGTTGCCGTTAGGCGGCAGCTCCTGTTTAAAAACATATTATTATGAAATGGTTTAACAAACAGTTCCTGTTGTACGGTATCCTTTCCGTGGTACTATGGAGCACGGTGGTATCCTGCGAAAAAAAGGACGATGGAACATCTGATGTTGTTGAATTGTTGAGCTTTGGCCCGGCAGGAGTAAAGCACGGTGATGATATCCGCATCATCGGCAATAACATGGATAAGGTAACCGCTGTTGAATTTGTAAGCGCTACGGTTGAGAAAGCCGGCTTTACGTCCCAGAGCAGGGAGGTTATTGTGCTGACGGTTCCGCAGGCGGCGGAGTCAGGCCAGATCAGGCTGAAAACTGCACAGGGAGACATCACTTCAAAAGCAATCATTAATTTTGAAGTACCGGTAGTGATAGCCGATGTGCCGTTGTCCGCTAAACCAGGGGACAATATCACTTTGAAAGGGGAGTATATGAACTGGATCAATGAAGTGTGGTTTGAACGCGGCGTGGTGGTAACGGAATTTATAAGCAGGTCGCATACCGAACTGGTGCTGCAGGTACCCCTGCAGGCACAGTCCGGCAGGGTGGTATTCTCTGCCGGCGGCACCGAGCCCCTGGTGATCGAGTCGGAAGATTCGTTGCACCTTGCATTACCTGCCATAACGGAGTTTGCGCCCAACCCGGCGGAGAGAGGAGACGAACTGACGATCACCGGTACCGACCTGGACCTGGTGGAAGGTATCTTATTCAAAGGACTGACAGCGCCGCTAACTGAATTTGTACGTAAAACGGAAACTGAAATTGTGGTGACCATCCCGGAGGATGCGAACAAAGGTGCTATCACATTGGTATCTTATTCCAACGTACATGTTGAATCTGAGGCCGGACTGGAACTGTTGGGCGGGTTGCCTCCACTTGCGCCGCTGGCGGCTGTTTTCTACGATGATGCGTTGCAGAACGGCTGGCAGAAATGGGGCGGCTGGGGCGGAGGCTCAGCAGATATCGATAATGATGACAATGTAAGGGACGGTGATAAAGCGATCAAAGTGGTGTTTGCCGGCGATTGGGGCGGCGCGTTACAGATGGGTGGCGGAAACGCCGCTACTACAGGCAGCACACACCTGGTATTGTCCATCTTAGGAATGCCCGGTACGGCGGATAAGGAATTGAATGTGATAATAGCTGAGGGCGTTCAAACGATCGTAACAATAACAGAAGGGGAATGGACGGAATACCTGATCCCGCTTTCCGACCTGGGTTCTCCGGAAGTTGTTAGTGGATTTACGCTGCAGGACAGGGGCTGGAGCGGAACCATTTATGTTGATCATATCGGTCTGAGGTAGTTTTCAAATACACGTGTGAAAAGACCTGTACATTGATTTTTCAAATGTTGCAGGTCTTATTTATCTCTTTAACCAGACAACAATCTATGAGATCAGACAGGCTATATTATTTAATGATAACAATGGCATCGGTGCTGGTAGTGCTGCTGCCCGCCTGCAAGAAAAAGACATCCGGTGATCCGGTCCTAGATCCGGGTGGCGACACCACCGTGATACCCCCTGCAGTGGATCCGCCGGTTGCCAATACCATTGGCTTTTTCCTGGACAACTGGCAGGCAACCTCTTTTCCGGCACCTGCTTCGTTCAGCGATGGCATCGTTCCCACACATGGTAATGTGATCGTAAAAGTAGATGCTAATGATATCATCACCAAAATACCGCCTACACTATTTGGTAACAATGCCAATACCTATATGACGCAGATGGTAGATCAGCCGGTATTGCTCAATCATATTACCAACCTGGATCCCGGGTTGATCCGTTTCCCGGGAGGTAATCTCAGCAGCGTGTTTTTCTGGAATGCGGAACCTGGTCATCCACCGGCAGATGCGCCGGCCCGCCTGATCGATGGCGCCACCGGCAATGAAACAGATGCCGGCTACTGGTATGGTAAGAACCATGACTACTGGACATTGTCTACAGAAAATTATTATACCATGCTGCAGCAAACCGGCAGCCAAGGTGTGATCACTATTAATTACGGCTATGCGCGGTATGGTACGGGAGAAGACCCGGTGGCCGCGGCGGCACACCTGGCTGCAGAATGGGTGCGCTACGATAACGGGCGTACGCAATACTGGGAAATAGGCAATGAAAGCAACGGCGTATGGCAGGCAGGCAACCGGATCGATGTCAGCAATAACAAAGACGGGCAACCCGGGATCATCACCGGGGCATTATATGGAGCGCATTGTAAAGTTTTTGCAGACTCCATGCGTAAGGCGGCGCAGGAAGTGGGCGCCACTATCTACATAGGTATGCAACTGCTGGAGCAACAACCGCCGGAATGGGCCACGAATACCGATAAAGGCTGGAACCGGGGGGTATTGATGGCCAGCGAAAACAGCGCCGATTATTATATTATCCACAGCTATTATACGCCTTACAATACCAACTCAACAGCCGCGGAAATACTGCTGACACCAACAGCAGTGACCACCCATATGATGGACTACCTGAAGCAGAACATTCCGGCAAACGGCGCTGTGCAGAAGCCGGTTGCACTGACCGAGTATAATATTTTCGCGGTGGGCAGCAGGCAAATGGTGTCGCATGTAAACGGTATGCATGCGGTGATGGTGATAGGAGAGCTGATGAAAAACAGGTATGGCATGGCCTGCCGCTGGGATCTGGCCAACGCCTGGGAAGACGGGAATGACCACGGTATGTTCAGCCAGGGTGAGGCCGCAAGTGGTGAAAACAAATGGCAGCCCCGACCTTCGTTTTACCACCTGTATTTCTTTCAAAAAATGCTGGGCGACCGGGCGGTAGCATCAACTGTTACCAATGGTAATGGCGTGTATAGCTATGCTTCTACTTTCTCCAGCGGTGAGCTGGCAGTGGCGATTGTTAATACAGCAACAACCGATCAGACTGCAAGAATTGAATTTGATAATTTTCTGCCCGGGAACCGCTACTATTGGTATGCGCTAACGGGCGGCGATGACCACAACGAATTTTCAAGAAAAACCACGGTTAACGGACAGGGACCTGCGGGTATATCAGGTGGTCCTGCCGATTACGTTTCTATCAAACCCTATGCTGCGGCAACAGACCGGCAGGTAAAGTTGCATTTACCTGCCAGGTCTGTTGTATTTGTTGTAGTGGAGGGGAAGAAGTAGCCGTAGGTAAGCAGGATCACTGATCTACCGGCATTGCTCTTAATAAAAACGTATTGCACCGGGATAAAGGAGTGTATATACAAATTGAATATAAAACAAGACCATATGATAACACAACTAAACAATCAAACATTTTAAAACTTCAATGTTATG
The DNA here is from genome assembly GCA_037190885.1 of Chitinophagaceae bacterium. GTDB lineage: Bacteria > Bacteroidota > Bacteroidia > Chitinophagales > Chitinophagaceae > Agriterribacter. The sequence continues at coordinate 102,716 of JBBCJQ010000015.1, read as the reverse complement.
AGAAAATTAACGATTTCACCCATGCTTGTAATGGTCCTGCTATTTGGCATCCTCTCCATTCAGCAGGCTTTGGCACAAAGTTCAACAGTACAGGGAAAAGTGACTGATGCAGAGGGAACGCCGCTATCGGGCGCCACTGTACAAATCAAAGGCAGCACTGTATCAGTACTCACAGATGAAACCGGAAGCTTTTCCATTGTGATTCCGGTTATAAATACAACCCTGGTGGTAAGTTATGTGGGATATCTGAACAGGGAGGTAGTTGTCACAAGGGCAGATCAGGTTATATCAGTGTTACTGGAATCTGCTGCAACGGGTCTCGATGAAGTGGTGGTAATAGGGTATGGTACAGCCCGGCGTAAAGATGTGGTCGGCGCAGTCAGTTCGGTAGCTGCAAAAGAAGCAGGCGCCAATACATCTACCAATCCTTCACAACTGTTAATTGGTAAGGCAGCCGGTGTTCAGGTAGTGCAAAGTAACGGCACACCCGGGGCGGACGCACAGATAATTGTACGCGGAACAGGTTCCTTTACCAGTGTGGATCCGTTATATGTGATTGATGGTATACAGGGCGATAAGAACCTGTTCAACAGTTTAAGTTCTCTGGATATAGATAACATAACGGTATTAAAAGACGCCTCTTCCACTGCTATCTACGGCGCAGCGGCTGCCAACGGCGTGGTGATCGTTACCACGAAGCGCGGACGTTCAGGAGCGCCGAGGGTTTCTGTAGTATCGCAGTGGGGAGTGGCGCAGGCCTGGAAGCAACTGGAGGTGCTGAATGCCACGCAATATGTAGATGCCCTGAAAGACTTTGCAGCCACCATCAACACAGCATTGCCAGCCAAATTTAATACCCCGGACGTACTGGTTGATCGTCATAACTGGCAGAAGGAAGTGTTGCAAAAAGGCCTGGTTTCGGAGAACAATGTGAACATCAGTGGCGGAAGTGAAAAAGTGATCTACAACATGTCTGTAGGCTATATTACACAGCAATCCACTATCAAAAACCTGGTAAATAAAAGACTGAATGCCCGTTTCTCCCTGGAGGAGACTTTGGGTCGTTTTAAATTCGGGCAGACCCTGAATATAAGGCAAACCCATACGAACGGCGTGATGACTAATTTAATCAGAGCGATTGCCTATGCGCCATATAAGCCTATTTATGACGAAACGGTTTTAGGGGGATATTCTAATGTGACGAATGTGGATGATTTCAGCAACGTTGATAACCCGTTGCTGGCAATTAATGTAAACGACCAAAAGAGAAAAGAATATGTTTTTTTTCCACAACTCTTCGGTGAGGTAGCCATTATAAACGGATTGAAATTCAGATCGCAGATATCGGCAGCCATCGGAGGTGGCAGGAGTACGGGATACCAATATCCCCATACCGCATCTAATAATCTTACCTATGCCCGGCAGGCAACATTGGAATACAATGACTATTCGCATTATACTTTTGAAAATTATTTTTCCTATGATACCCGTTTAGGGCTGCATACAATATCTGCAACCCTGGGAAACAGTTACCTGGATGCCGGTAACGCATCGCGCCTGAGCGGCCTGGGCTCTAATATCCCCAATGATAATATCAGGAATATAAGCGTATCACCCAGCCAGACAGTGAACGGGTCAGGGTTTAACTATGCAAGACCTTCCGTTATTTCATATTTTGCAAGACTGAACTATAGCTTTGATGACAAGTATATTCTTACGGCGAGTTTCAGGCGTGACGGGGCATCTAATTTTGGCGCCAACAACCGGTATGGGAATTTTCCAGGTGCCGGTCTGGCATGGCGTTTCAGCAACGAGGATTTTATCGCCTCTGCTCTTCCTTTTTTGTCGGATGCCAAAATCCGGGTCGGTTGGGGACGTACCGGGAACAATAACATTCCCAACTTTCTTACCAGTCCGCTCACTTTTGCCGGCGACCCAACAGGAAATCTCGTGTACTCTTTCGGGCCCAACGAGGAATTTCGTCCCGGAACCACCATCAGCACTTTGGCTAATCCTAACTTACGATGGGAACAGACGGATCAGACTGATATAGGATTAGACCTGGGCTTTCTGAACAACAGGTTGAACATCGCCATGGACTGGTATAACAGAAAGAGCAGCGGATTGCTGGTGTCTGTTCCTATTCCGGGAAGTACCGGCATCGGCCTGAGCGGAGGACAATCAACTAAGACGGTGAATGCCGCGGATGCCCGGAATACCGGGGTTGAGTTTCAGGTTGGGTATACAGACAAGGTATCGGCAAACTTTGATTATAATGTAAGCGCTAATATTGCTTTCAACCACAATAAGGTGTTGTCGCTGGGCAGTGAGTTTGCGGCGCCTATACAGGCAGGCGCGTTCGACCAGCTATCCACGTTTACTTACACCGCAGCAGGTTCAGCAATCGGGGCTTTTTACGGGCACCGGCTGGATAAGGTGGCGTCTACACAAGCTGAAATAGATGCTTTGAACGCAAGAGCGCCCGGCGGTGTGTATCAGGAAGGTTTATTGCCGGGTGACTTCATCTTTAAAGACCTGGACGGCGATAATGTTGTTACCGCTGCCGACCAGGAGATCCTGGGCAATCCAATACCTAAGGTGGTATATGGTTTCAACGCGGGGGTCAACTATAGAAACTTTGACCTGAATATTGTGCTATCCGGCGTGAGCGGATTGAAACTGGTGAATGCCACCCGCTTCAATACATTGGTAATGGCCACCGGTCATAATGCTACCACCGGTATTTTAGACAGGTGGAGACAGGAGGGAGATGCAGCATCATTACCCAGGTTGGGACAAAGCGCCAATTCGAGCGGAAACCTGCGTGCTTCAGACTGGTGGCTGGAGGACGGCAGCTATGCACGCCTGAGGAATATCACACTTGGCTATACCATACCCCCAAACCGGCTGGCGAATATGGCAAACGGTGCATTTAAGAGCATCAGGGTATACATGGCTGCGCAAAACCTGATTACCATCACTAAATATACAGGCTACGATCCGGAAGTGAGTGTGCAGCAGGGAGCTTCTTACATATTCAACCGGGGGATTGATGACGGACAGATACCGCAACCCAGGACTTTTCTTGCAGGTATCCAGTTAGGATTTTAATGCAACTTTTTTTTAAAACACAATATTAGATTTTATGAAACATATAATTCGTATATCGTTGGTAATTGGCTTGCTGGTAACCGGTTTTTCCTGCAGGAAGTCTTTGCTGGATCTGGAAAGCCAGGGTGCGTATTCTTACGAAACTTATTTCAACAACAGTGACGCACTGAACCAGGCTACCATTGCCACATACGCTACGTTGTTGCACAACGGGTTGTGGTCAAGAGAATACTATTTTATATTCGACCTGACAGGGTATGATGCCAAAAGAACAAATAATATGCAGGGAGACCTGGCACAATTGGCAATGTACACGTTTGGTACCAACCAACCGCAGATCGGTGATCTGTGGAAAGGGCTGTACCGTATGATCTTCAGGGCAAATATAGTTATTGACAGGGCCACCGCGTGGGATCCTCAGGATGCAGATGACCAGGAAAAAGTAAAACAATATGTTGCCGAGGTCAGATTTTTGCGGGCCTACAGTTATCTTAATATTGCCATGCTATGGGGAGACGCGCCACTGATCAGCGATTATCAAAGTATGATCGATGATAACTATATTGGCCGTTCTCCGGTAGCCAATATCTGGTCTTTTGTGGAAAACGATCTGAAAGAAGCACAAAATAACCTTCCGGTAGCATACGGTGAAAGTGAGCTGGGTAGGGCCACCAGGGGAGCAGCAACAGCGCTTCTCGGAAAAGCCTATCTCTACCAGAAAAAGTGGGGCGAAGCACAGACAGAGTTATTAAAATTGACACAGGCGCCTTATAACTATGCCCTCGATCCCTCTTATGATCATTTATTCAGCACCGGCAACCATATCAGCCCTGAAAATATTTTTCAGGTAATGAACGGTGAGTGGACAGACTGGGGAATCGGCAACCAGTACTATGTGTTCGGCGGACAGGAAACATGGGGTGGGAAGGCTACTCATTCCGACAGGGCACAGGAGTATGGCTTCAACGACTGGAATAATGTGTATGTAACCACTGCTGCCGTAAAAGGCTTTACCTATCCAAACCCCGCGGGCGGCGGTAATTACACCGATCCCAGGGCTGAATCAACATTTTATGGTAATGCGGCAAGCGGTGGCGCCACAGTGTATTGTGAACAATGTGAAGGAGGATCAAAACCTTTTCCATTTAACACCGCAGACGAGCAGGGAGACTATAAATGGAAAAAATATCAGTACTACAATGAAATAGAAACTTATGGCGGGCCGGCGAGTGCTATCAACGGGCAGATCATACGGTATGCGGATGTATTACTGATGCTGGCGGAAACCTATATCCAGGATGATAATACCGGTAGTACGCCGCTGGGATACATTAATGATGTAAGAGCCAGGGTGGGCGCTACTGCTTATACCACGCTGGGCGATAAAACTTCTGCTATGGAAATACTCAGAAGAGAAAGACATATTGAGCTTTGTGGTGAACAGTCCCGTTATTTCGACCTGATCAGATGGGGGATTGCCAGGCAAATCATCAATGCAGACAGGGCCGCAGAGCCGGGAGACGGCACCCAGCCTTTCCAGGAAAAACATTTGCTGTTTCCTATACCTGATATTGAAAAGAATTACAATCCTGTGGTGGCCGCGGATGTCCGCAACGAATGGAACTAAAATGGATGTTTGTAAAAGGACTGTGCAAGCAGTCCTTTTTTTACAATGGTTCTTTCCCTCTGCAAAGAGCAAGATTTGGAAGGCACTCGTTTAGGGTATGACCGCAAAGAGTATATTCGATATTGTTAACGAACTAAACATAAATCAATCGATGAAAAATGGTTTTACAGTAGTACAATTCTTTTTGTGCGCAATCTTATTGACAATGTCATCACCTGCGCACACGCAGTCCTCTGTCCTGCTCAACCAGGTAGGGTATAAGCCCGGCGCTGGTAAATATGCGGCTGTTGCCGATGCCGGTACAACAACGGATTTTACTGTTGTAAAGGGAGGTACCAAAGAAGTGGTGCTGAAAGGAACATTATCGGAACCCGTAACATCTGTTTTTTCGGGTATTACTACGCGGTTGGCGGATCTTTCAGTGTTGCATGACAAAGGGGTGTACGAACTGGTGTACGGCAACGAGCGCTCCCACCCGTTTACCATAGCCGGTAATGTATTCACCAATGTTTCAAAAGCGGCCATTAAATCGTTTTATTACCAGCGGGTGTCCGTACCGCTTGCACCTGTGCATGCTGGAAAATGGAGCCGCGCCGCCGGCCACCCGGATGATGCCGTGCTGGTGCATGCATCTGCGGCAAACGCATCCCGCCCGGAGGGAACCGTGATCTCTTCACCCGGCGGCTGGTACGATGCCGGCGATTACAATAAGTATATCGTCAACAGTGGTATTACCACGGGAACCCTGCTGGCAGCATACGAAAACTTTTCCGCTTATTACGATACATTATACCTGAACATCCCTGAATCTGGCAATGGCATCCCGGATCTGCTCAATGAAGTATTATGTAATCTCCGCTGGATGCTCACCATGCAGGATCCTGCTGACGGAGGTGTGTATCATAAATGTACCAACGCGAAATTTGATGGTAAGGTAATGCCCGGTGTAACAAAAGATATCCGTTATGTAGTGCAGAAGAGCACAGCGGCCACCCTGGATTTTACAGCCGTAATGGCGCAGGCATCGCGGGTGTATGCAAAATTTAGAGACAAACTGCCGGGATTGGCAGACAGTTGCCTGCAAGCGGCAAAGGCAGCCTGGCAATGGAGTTTGAACAATCCTTCCGTGCTATACAACCAGGAGGAAATGAACAGGCGGTATGCGCCACCGGTATCTACCGGCGCTTACGGCGACCGCAATGTAAAAGATGAGTGGTTCTGGGCAGCTGTGGAATTAAGTGTAACAACAGGGGGTGCGACTTATCTGGAAGCTGAACCGGTGAATGTTAATGTAAGCATGTCTGTTCCTTCCTGGAACTCGGTAGCGATGATGGGTGTGTACACCGCCCTCACACACAGGTCTGTTTTTGAAGGGGCGGGGCTGAATACCGGTAAGCTGATGCAGGAAATGCTGGAGTACGCCGATGGTCTGATCCGGGGTGGCAATAAAGCGTTTAAAACAGTAATGGGACAGTCGGCCCGTGATTTTGTATGGGGCAGCAACGCCGTAGCCATGAACCAGGGCATGTTGCTGGTAAAAGCATTTCTGCTGACAAAGGATAGGAAATACCTGGATGGCGCCGCGTCTAACCTTGATTATGTGTTGGGCAGAAATGCAACCGGCTACAGTTTTGTTACCGGGTACGGCAGCCGCACGCCCATGCATATCCACCATCGTCCTTCTGAAGCGGACGGTATTGCGGAACCCATACCGGGCTTCCTGGCGGGTGGTCCCAACCCGGGGCAGCAGGATAAATGCAACTATGCTTTCAGTGACCCGGAAAGATCTTATGTAGATGACTATTGTTCGTATGCATCCAACGAGATCGCCATTAACTGGAACGCACCGCTGGTATATGTAGTGGGGGCGGTTGATTTTCTGGAATAGGGAGGGGATTTTTGATTTGTTATTTTCTGCAGATCGGTGATCAGGCTCCACAGCTCCGACATTGTTTTTTGAACCACGAGGGCACCAGGACTCAAAGTGTCACGAAGGAATTCTTTCCGGATATACCAACCGTTGTGAGCCGTTTTACAGGACTTTCCTGCTCTGGGCATCGCGGCTCCTCCTTCTCCCCTGGGAGAGGGCTGGGGTGAGGCTAAATAACATTTGTAGGAGAAAAGAAGAGGTCCCGAGCGGATCACCATTTTACCCCCTAACACATTGATTTTCAATAAAAGAAATGTTAAAAACACAACGTTAAGGCATACCCTAAAACCCCCACCAACCCCAACCCCCACAAAGTTTTATCCTTCAATTACTTATAACCGTTATACCAAACAGGATACGAACCTGTTTTTGCAAAAACTCATCGAAAACTTCTGAAAATTTTCTGAACCTATACTTTGCCCTAGGTATCTTCGTTATGATCATCAAACACAGATACCATGCCCAGCGCTAAGATTGCCCGGTTTGTTTTGCAGAAACCGAACTCCTCCGAACCTACATACATTACCCTGACTTACACCTGTACAGATGGAACCTTAAAACACGATATAGGGCAGAAGGTGCTGCCTGAAAAATGGGAACGTAAAACACAACGCCCTATCCGTAATAAGGAACTGAAGGATAAGATTGAGGAGTATTCCGATTGGGTGGACGAGTTCACCGACAATGGTAAAAAACCGGTGAGTAAAAAGCAGTTGAAAAATTGGCTGCAATATAAAGAAGGAAAGGTAGGCGTTGAGGTTGTGGAAGGGGGGAGGGTGGAGCTCCCCGCCCATAGAATTTTTTCTCTTATTAAGGCAGATGCTGAAAGTGGGAAATTATTAAATGATGGAGCACGGTTTACGAAAGGAACTCTGAAGGCATGGGCACGGTTTATTGTTGTGCTGAAAGATTTTGAAACCTCTTTAAAACTCTCTCAGGTGAGTTTGGAAACTTACCACCAATTTATTTCTTTTTGCAATGGGAAGGGACACAGTATAAACTATGTGGGGTCGCTCATTAAGACTTTCAAGTCTCTCTTTAATCAGGCTGTAAAAAAAGGATACACTGATAATCTGATATACAGACATGAGGAGTTCAGAAAGCCAGGGGAGGCAAGCACACAGATATATCTAACGGACGAGGACATCAGTAAATTACTTGACTACAAGTGTACCGGGATGGATGAAAGAATAAGAGACAGGTTTGTCATCAATACTTTTGTTGGTCTCAGGATTTCCGATATGAAAAAGCTAACTATTGAGCATATCAATAACGATGTAATAACGATTACCAACCAGAAGACGAGGGGTAGGGTATCCGTTCCAGTTAGTGTCGTTATAAAAGACATCCTAAGGAAATATAAAGGAGAGCTTCCCAGGCAATACGCAGAGCAAAAAGTAAATGAGAGAATAAAAGAAATTGCTAAAGCAGCCGGTATAACTGACAGGCAGGAATTTTTTAAAACGGTTGGCGGAGAAAAGAAATTGCATGTTAAGGAAAAATGGGAAATGATTACCAACCACACAGCCAGGAGGACAACAATAACGAAGGGGTTGGAGAGCATGACAATAGTAGATCTTCAGCCTATGGTAGGTCTTACTTTAAAGACATTAGACCTGTACAATAAAAGAACGGCTGAGAGGAATGCAGAACTAAATAAAACAAATAAATTCTTTTCTCAGCGCCCTGGTAGAAAATCTAATTTTGACGTTTCAGATTGGGCGTATGATGATGAGGAGCAATAAGAAACTCCGGGCACCCGCTAGGTTTATCTTTCAGGTACGGGCATGAAAAAACCCAGGGGGGTGCCTGGGTTCATTCTTATATTTCAGCCTGGTTAGTTCAATGCCTCTCTTAATCTCTCCAACAATAAGTTGTATTGGGCATCATTCAATTTCTGCACCATATCAATAAACCCCTCCCTATTTTCTACCCTCTCTAATAACCTGGTTAACTGGTTTCTTACTCCGGTCTCAATAACGTTGTTCATAATGTTCTGGAATTTGTCTGACATATTTTAAACTTTTGAAAATTTGAAAATTTATTTTATGATTGCTAAAGCTTTTTTTGCCTGCTTATCATATAGCAGCAAAGTTTGGGGGGATGTGAATTGAAGTTTTGCAAAATGGCGTTTATTAATTTCATGCTCCCTCAAAAAACCCCAATGGTTTTTTATCAGCCTTCGTTTTTCTATTTCGTTTTGTTTAAGTTTTGCCTCATCATGCGTATTTCCCTGTAGTTTATTCCAACCATAACCACCCCTTCCCCAGGTTCTCTCATATGATGAATAATACCCCACCTTTCCGGGAAGATGTGAAATATGCCTAAAGTGAGTTATCATACATGCGAGCCAGTACATTTTTTCATCTTCTTTAAAAATGGAATATAAATGCTGCGACCCGTCAACATACTCATTACAGCACGGGCAATACACAGCATCTACCCGCTCTTGTTTATAGCTTTTCTCATAAATATCTTCTCCGGATACATACTGCCCCGGTTCCAGGTCTACCCATTCTCCCCCGGTATCTCCGATATATATATCCTCCCCCCGAGTAGTAACGGAACGTTCCTGTGTTAAATTTATTTTTTTCTGTTCAAAGGACAGCACCCGCTCCCCGTCGTTATTGTTGATATCTGATTCTATAATCATAATAATCTTAGACAGATTAACGCTGCCCCCATTTTAAGAAATTATTAATAGGTGGCTTAACAGAGGACAGGATTTAAAACAACGTTTTTAAAAGTGGGATTGCTAAAGTGCAGATCCCCGTTTAGTTTTTGAAGATTGCCGGGAACAAACCGTTATTATAGTAACCTTAACCCGGATCAATACTAGATTGATGTTGCAAAAGTAATATTGTCCTAAATAGGATGCAATAGAGGTTTGATAATTAAGGTTTGATAATATCGAATATTAAGCCTCCATTAACAAAGCCTGGACTAACATTCAGATTTATTTTTACTCTCTCCTGTATCCCGTAATTTACGTTGACCAAAGGAAGAAAAGAAGTCCTCGAAATGAGGACTTTTTTATTAAGGTTCATTATCAGATTTTCTTTTTAAGAGCCTCAGTTCCTTTGGCAAAAAAGATGTAGTATCTAAGAAACTGCTCATTCTTTCAACTTGCTCTGAAGATGAATATATATGAATCAGGGAATCATCTAACCCTTTAAACAATTCGTAATAAAATACCTTAACAGTTTTCTTTTTGCTGAGTGGGTCAACATAATTCGCCAGTATAGCTATGTTAGAAATAGAAATAATACTATCTAATAAGGAGGCTTGAGGTAAGGTGACAAAATGAAAATTATAAGAGTTATGTTTTAAGTCTGTTGTATTGCCACCGTGTATAGGTGGGGTAAAAAATACTACTTCATCGGAAATACCTGTCTCTGTTTGACGGCGATAAAATAGGAATACATGAGATTGTAGACTTTTCAGGCGTCTACCTCCGGGATTTGAAAATCCATACGATAAAATCTTTTTATCTTTCTCTATATTGCTGTTAGCGAATTGAATTGCCGTTACAGTAAGATCAGGAGCATTTGCATGTTGTAAATATCGTGTTTGATCGTGTATTTGAGTTATTAGGGAAGTAGTGGTTTTAGATAATTCTACGGTACTATTTTGAATTTTCCTTAATTCATTTAGTTGCGATTGATGATTTTGATTTTGTATTTTTACTTCTTCAACCAGTTCTGTCAAATGTTTAACAGTAGTATTTGTTTTATTTAGATACCATGTTAAATAAAGGGAAAGCAGCGCAAGTACTGCTGTCACTAAAGTGCCAGCTATTCCAAAATAATACTGGGTTAATTGTTTCTTTTTCGGAAGTCCTAGGTCAAGGGGAGGAATTTGTACAATTCTATGACGTTCATTTGATCCATTCATGGGCGTTAGGTTGTTTTTCAAATGTAGGATTTTTTTGGTTTTTAGAGTTAAAAAAGGGAGCCGCCAAACCATACTCAAAGAGTATCCCGCAAATTGCGCCCAGCTTATCGCTGCCGCGGCTCCCATTGGTTTAAAGATTCTATTTGATATAAAGATTAGGGGTATCTTTTTCCTTTTTTGTAAAGGCTATACAGCAGAAGCCGGGGCACGAATGCTTTTTTTGACTGCTAAGATTTTATCTATTTTTTCCTTCACTGTAAAAGAAGCATTAAGCAGTCCAGGCTCTTGTATTCTATTCTTTCTAATCAGGTTGCCTTCCTTATTAAGGATGCTATATTCATATTCCCGGTTATCTCCTGCACTAAATTCAGTCCGTTCAATTTCTATTACATGATTGCGATATGATGTGAAAAACATTCTCTTTAGTTTTAAATCAGTTATTTAATCTTGTTTCTATCAGGTGGGCTAGTTGTGTTTTTGCCCGGTTTATTGCTTTAGTAGTGGAGGCGTAATCATATTTATTTGCTTTAGACACCCTTTTTGCTGAACCCATTTCTATATAATCTTTTAGCAGTACCCGGTCAAAAGGAAACAATTTCTCAATTTCTTCATTCAGCACTTCCAACCTTCTCTCGTGTAGGTCACTTACTTCCGTTCCTCCCTCGTCCACTCCGTCAAACAAAAACAAAAGATCCGGATCAATGTTTCTATAATCAGGCTTTACTTTATTCAACAGATTTCGAGATATTAACCGGACCGCTCCCCCCAACTTCCCCAATTCATGCAACTTGGTAATATATTCCTCGTCCTTCTGCCAGAGGACTATAAACACTTCAGATTTCAAATCCTGGAAATAGGACTTAGTGAAAGATTTAATTATGGAGTCCGTTTCCTGGTCATTAAACAATTCTATTAGTATTTTTTCTTTATTGCTCTTAGGCTTCTTCATTCCTTAGTTCATGTTCTGACTTGTGGTATAATACTGCTGTTGTTCCTATTTTCCGTATACCCAGTTTTTTTATTCTCGAGATTGTTGGCTGACTTACTCCGAACTTTTTTGCTATTTCTCCCTGGTTTATTTTTTTTCTTAATAAGGATAAAATATCCTGGTAGTCTCCAATTGATAGGGGAGAAGTCCGGCGTCTCAGTTTTCCGGTTGAGGTAATAAAGTCGCGGTATTTGGTTCGGGCTGGAAGTATAGGTTTCTTTTTATCCCGGCTATAGGATAGATTTTTTAATGAATTATTAAAACGGTTACCGTCTTTATGGTGCACATATTTTTTTTCTTTAGTCGGCTCAAAGGTTGCTTTTACCAACTTATGCAGGTAGACCGTTCTTGATATTCCTTCTCCTAGAAAAATCTTCACCACCTGATAGCCCTTCCCTATGTGAGCCGGTACAATGAGGCAGTAATAATTGTTCCCGTAACGATCACAACATTTTAGCTTTCTGACCCTCCCCTCATTGCTTACTTCATACATGCCATAGGTATTGGGAATCTTCTTCCACACTTCTCCAGGTAAATCCATATCAAAAAGTGTATTCCTTTTTTTCTTCCTGGGAACAACAGCAACCTCTTCAATCTTTATTTCTTCTCTCTTATGAAGGCTAACTAATTCACCCATTCCAATTTATTTTTCTTTGCCTCGGAAATTGGAATTTTCTGAGCGGTGTATAAATCAACTATAAAATTTTTGTTTGATGAATCTACAACATAACGGGAAATGGGAGGACAAGAAAACTGGTAAGGTTGCTTTTCTTTCTCCTGGATTATATTAAACATACAATTCTTTTAAAAACAGACCGTAGAGACAGTCCGTCAAAAATATAAACAGATAAATGTCAAGAATGTAAAATTATATAGAGTTTATATACTATCAAAAATCATCACAAAAAGTTGTGATAGTATAGATTTACTAGTTGTATTTGCGTCAATACTAATGAGTTGTATTATCAATACAAAGTAAATCTTTATACACAATTAAATGTGAAAAGTCTATAGGGCATATAAAGAACATATGAAAGCAATAACAAAGGGACAATACGAGCATATTGCTCAACACAGGCAGAAACTGGAAGTACATTATAGGTCTGGGTATGTCAGGGACCTATCTGCCGCCTGGATAAAGAGGGCAAAAGAAATCTATATCCTGATAACCGGAAAGGTGCCGGGGGATTGTCCTGCATGCCTCAGCATAGTTCTGAAGGTTCTGTTTAAGGCTCTCCTTCGCTATGAAGAAGAAAGCCTTCAAACCTCTGCAGATACAACTATACCGGATACAGGGGACCTTAGTAGTGGGGAAGTACTACAAATAAACCTCGTTGGAAACTGTCGGGACTGTCCGGATGCAGAAACAGTATCAGCTATTGTATCTGAAATTACTTCACAACAAACTACGAATGAGAGCAAAGAAAAAGACTCCAACGAAGAAGCCGGCAGTAAAGAAGTCAGTCAGGAAGTCGACGAAGGCATTAACGGAGGTAATACCAATGGACCTAACCCGGCTAAACCTAAAGGAAAAGCTGATAAAGGGAGAAATAAGCGTTGATGTTGCAGGTAAGTTCCTTGGGCTTTCCCTGGAGGAAATAGAGTACTGCAAACGTTACAATAGTCATAGGGGAGACTCTGTTGAGACTGTTGCGGATGTGTACGGGTTGGTCCTGACAATTAAGGAGCATAAAGCAGAAGCCAGGCGACTGGCTAAGAAAATAGCGAATAACCCAGATATTACTGAAATAATAGTTTCTCAACTAGAAACCTCTGGACTTAATGACAGCTTTGTACTAGGATCCCTTCATGGATTAATAAAGCAAACAGAAAGTAAGTCGGTGCAGTTGCGGGCTATTGAGATGTACAGTGACCTGACTAACCTGAAGCAGCGCCGGGAAAGCGAAAATACACAGGTCATAGATTACAGCAAGTATACGGACGCACAACTAGATGCACTGCTGGAATTAATGAAGATAGGAACTGTTGAGGGTGAATCCTCCCTGATAACTGAAGTGCTACCACCGTTATTCATTAAGCTACCTGAAGAGTTGGAGGAAGAAAAAGAAAAAGAAAAAGGAAAATGACAGTAGAGGTTACGGTTACGCCTGAAAAATTTCTCAAAATCTATTGTCTTATTAAGGATATATCCTTAGACGCTAGTGCTATTGCTGTCATGCTTACGGCGCTGGAGGAACACAGGGAGGGGGTAGTGATTTGGAATGAATCCATAAGGAAAAAACTGAATGAGAGGAAAGCATTTTTCGGGCATCATCTTTCTAATACCCGATACCGGCTGAAGAAAAAAGGATTGTTGAGGGGGTGGGGGGAGCAGTACACCGATTATATTGCTCCTGATTTATTACAGTTCTTCAATTCTCCTCAATACACATTTACAAAGCCAGGTAATTAACCTGGCTTTGATTTTTATTTCTTTTTCCATGTAAAGGATTTTTCATTATGACTAAAAATAGAATTTGGGTATAAAGAGACTGCCACATCCACCAATATGTATTTATTTCCTCCCTTTATTGTTATTTTTTTGGGGGTGATGTGTATTGTGTGCCCCTTTAGATTTTGTATTCCCACTGACAACATTTTCCATATATCCATATCTGGCTCTAAGAAACTTCCAAAGGGGATACAATACATAGTTCCATTATTTTTTTCAAGAAACAGGGCAAGCTCACCTCTGTGGCGGCAAACCCAGCTATTGAAAATTTCATTAAAGTTAATCAGGGTTTCTTCACAAAAATCTGGGTGTATATCCGACTGTTCAATTTTTTGCATATATTTTATTTACTCTGAAGGGTTTTATAGATAATAGTTCTCAGCATCTTCTTCGCTAGGTAATGACACCAAACTGAAATAGTACTTAGTTTCTCCTTTTTCGATTGGGAGCGGGTTTAGAATATGTTCAATGTTGTTTTGTCTAACTTCTGCCCCTGATTGGTAGCAGTATAGGGGGTTAATATATTCAACTCCTGCTTTTTTTATTATCAACTTTTTCTCCCGTAAATATTTCAATGCTCTTTGTATGGAGCGGGTAGACATACTTAACTCCTGAGCTAGGCTTTTTGTGCTAAACTTTTTTATTTTATTTTCCTTGAAATAAGAATGTTTCAAAGCCAGGGCAAACAGTATGCCCAGGTACTCGAAATTAAAACCCCCGAAAATAGCTGCCTCCGTAACTTGCAGATCATACACAGCAGTCTTCTTTTTTACTATTTTTTTTGCTGTGGTCATAAGCTAAGTTTTTCGACGGTTTCGGTATCATTATAGAAGATAATAGCCTCCGCTATTTGATCAGGGGGGAACTGTTTTGATTTTATTATCTTACTATTAAGGTGGAAGGAAACATTGTAGTAAGTAGTTACCGTTCCGGCAATATTATCTATTACGGTTGCCAGGTTCATTTTTTTGCCGAACTGTCCCCCTCCCTCCACCTGATGGAAGTCTGTAGCGATAACCTTAGTAATGTTGATTTTTTTGAGCCTGGAGAGGGTTAGTTGATTAGTGCCCTTAGCCCTTTTGAACTTTTTAAATTTTGCCATCCTGATACATTTTAACGACGTTAAAAAATAATCAGGAGTGAAAGACACTGAAGTTTAGTCCCTGGATGAGGGGATGGGTACCATCCTTTTTGATAACCGGGAAACAAACTTTCTTTGCGCCTGAGCCAACCTTAAACCCGGATCAATAATTATTGATGAGGCAAAAATAATCGGCTGTTCTGTATTTCCAAAACTCGCTGGTCGAAAATGGACTAATGTAGTATAATGTTGTGATGGCATTAACGAAAAAATATTGTTGTGTTTTTTGTATTGGATAAAGAGAAGCGACAGATTTGTCGCATTTCGAGTTTCAAAAAACGACAAATTTGTCGCATTTTTTCAGGTGTGTAAAAAGGGGGGGCGACAGATTTGTCGCATGTGGCGACAGATTTGTCGCATTTTGGGGAGTGCAAATGACAGATTTGTCGCCAAAATCCTTTGAAACCCTTTACTGTATTGCGTTTCAAACGTCTACTAGGCTTTTACTAGGCTTTTATAATAGGCTATCCGAACACAGAAACAAAATCCCCCACCCCCAATTTTCAATTTTTGAAAAACGCACCTTATTAGGGCTAGGTCTTCCGGCAGAGCCGTCAGACCCCCCAAACGGTTTTTTGGGTTGGGGTTCCAAGATATTCCTGCCGAGGAAATTAGGGGGAGCCTTATTAGGAATGAAGTTTTCGTGTACTGGTCATAACCAGGCGGACCCGTCCCTCCCCCTCCCAATTCACAAACACAGTCCCGGGCTGAAAGTCAAACATTACATTTTTGGGAAATTTCAGCCCCCCTTCCGTTTCTATCCGGAAACCCCTTTCATCCAGGGTTATTGTGTAGCCATGCCAGGGAATGCCATTCCAGTAGATTTTATTCCCTACAAAGGCAACCGTTTCATTGTCTCCCCAGGTGAAAGGGGAAAGCCTTACCAGGATCTCGTTCAGATCATTTACAGTCATATTGCTTAACACTTCAATAACATAAAAATATAGCTTAAAATAAAGTATATTCAAGTTGATGTTAATAATTCTAAAAAGCGGTGGATAACTAGAAATTACTAAAACCTTTGCTTTATTGATAAGACGCGTATATTTGTCAAAGAGTTTTGACTGTGTTGTAAAACATTTGCAACACAAAACATTAGTTTTGCTTTACAATTGAATTCTTTTAAAAATAAAAACCCCTAGGAAAACCTAGGAGTTTGTGGAGGTGACCGGAGTCAAACCGGCTGCTGTTGGATGTCAAGGCCTCCTGCACCGAATCTGGCACCCCCCTTCAAGAGCTGTTGTGTATTTGGACAATGGCTCTTTTTTATAGCCTCACGCACAAAGTAAGAACCTTAATTCAAAAATAACGCAAGTTGTTATGCACTATATGTTGAAAACCCTTGAAAGCGTTGCCTGGCTTGTGTTTTAGGGATCAAATTTAGCATGAAGAGCAGAAAATTATTTTTTGGTTGATGGGGTAATGATCCATAGGAACCCAACCCCCGGAGCCTTAGTAAGATCAGGATTGTACAACTTTAGAGCAATGCCCGTAATACGGTCGATTTTAGCCGTTATTTCCCCACGGCGGTTCGTTGGGTCAATCAGGAGGCAAAACGGGAAATTTGCCCCGGTTCCGTTGATCAGGGACGCAATTTGATAACGTTTCCCGGAATATTCCTGCACCCAGGGCACACCATCCACCACCTCCGGAATGATCCGCACGGGTTCCCCGGTGGAGATTGCATCCAAAAGGAACGATCTAATATCCTGACTTTCGGCAACCAGGTCCCCCGGTCCCGGGCTATCTTCCCCGGTCCCGTCACTCAGCCAAAAATCAAACCTTACAAAGTCCTCCCGGTTCATAGGACCCTCAGCCTCGAAATAGAACTGATTAAACCCGTTTACATTTATCACAGTATGGCTACCGGATATTACAAATTCCGTCCCCCGGTCCGTTACCTGATCATGTAGATACATTGTACACGGTCCCCTGTAGGTTACGGGCATAGAAAGGAATGCAATATGCGCAATGGTACAGCCAGGCGGAATATCCATGATGGAGGAGCGCTCCTTTCCTTGCTTCAGTTCTATGAGGGGCATGATCAAAGGTACCGTTAACATAATTTTACAATAAAAATCTTTTCAAAGTGAATTCCTAAATTCGATTACCGTGCTTGCATCCCAGGCTTTGCCGGTGCAACTTTGCATCATGGCGAGATCTAAATTACTTCCCGAAAAAAGAAAGGAGCGGCTGGTGCTGTATGTACTCCCTGAGCATATTGAAACCATTAAAGAATTTTCCAGCACGTTAAACAGCACGTTAAACAGCACTGTTAATACACCCAAACCTCGGAGTTTTACACCCCCTAAAAAAGCGGGTTGGTGGACAGAACCCGAAAAACCAAACCCGGAACCCCCGGCAACTATTTCTCAAACTTTTTCCCTTACAAAGGAAAACCCCACCTGGTACCTAACGGAGGATATCACAGACGAGGATTGGGATACCCTCAGCCCCGAACAGCAGGAACATTGGCGGCAGGCTTTCCCGTGGTAATATCCTGTTTATGTGGCGCCACCCCCCGGCGCCGGGAGATTTTCTCTTCTTCCAAATGTTTTTTAAGTATGTCTTCAAATTTTGTAAGTTTGAGAAAACCATTTTTTACCCCAAACGCTGCCGATTGGAAAAGATTCAAGATTTTATTAAGCATTTAGGGAAGAGGACCAAAAGCCCATTTTTTTCTTCCTTTTTTATAAGTTGGATTTTAGTAAACTATCGGTTATTTATTGGGCTATTTTTCTATTCACACCGAGACTTGGAGAAAGTCGGATACTCTTCTTACTTTGACCTTATTGATCAGACCGTAACTTGGAACAGGGGACTATTTTTACCTTTTTTGGGTGCGTTACTTTATACCGGATTTGCACCGATAATTAAAGCCTTAATTGGTCTTTTTAACGCCTGGATAAAATCAATGCAGGAAACGAAAGAAACAAAAATTTTAAAAGATGGAGTAATAAGTACAGCAAAATACCTCCGTTTACGAGAACAATATGTTGATTCGCAGAAAAGGTTAGACAAGGTGATTGAAGAAGATAGTAATTTTTTGAAGGAAAAAAGTGGATACCAAAGCGAGATTCAAGATTTGGCTATTGAGAATAGAAACCTTGTTGATAGAAATAATTCCTTAGAACAGGAGATTAGAAATTTGAAGGCTTTTAAAGCGGTCAGAGATGTTAAGTTTTTGGATGGGATTTGGAATTTGATATTATTATCTGGAGGCGACACACATACTCGCACTATACTTGTTTATTTTGATCTTAATGAGATGCTCTTCAAATTTCCTACAAATTTTCAATCCGCGTATACAATAGTTGCAGCCGCCCGTTACAATGAAAAGGTCTATTTGGAGTTTGAGCCTATTATTAATCAGCAGGCAGGTTTTCCTCTTCTTGGGATATGCTATTTTGATATCCTAGATAAAAATCATTTAAAGGGGCAAAATTCTTCTGGACATAAACTAGAACTACGGAAGTTAGTCTAAATGGATGTCCTTTAGTGAAGGTAATTTTCTCTCTCCTATTACTTGACTCTGATAATCTAGGGGGGGGCAAAACGATTTATTAAAGGTGGCGGGGGTGGGGACTGTGTTTTTGCTTCCTCCAAAGGAAAGGGCGGCCCTTTCGGTCCGCGAGCAAATTTTTTTTTCATTTCTCTTGCTATAGACTCTATTGAGTCTATAAGTTCTACTAACTACTTATTCAGTTCACCAACTTTTTTACTTCTCCTGCATAGTGTATAGAGTGAAATAAAATCACTGGACACAATGGCAACAAAATTAAAACCTCTTACAATTGCTTTATCTGAAGAAGCTCACAAAAAAATAGCCCTGGCAGCCGCCCCCCTCCTCCAGTCCAAAACTGAATGGGTCCGGCAACTGGTCCTCAATACAATTGAACTCACTGAAGAGATTAAGGCACCAAAAACTAATGCCGGCTATATTGCTTTAGCTGCGGCATCAAAAAAGAGAAGGACTAGGAAATGACGAGGCAAGAGAAATGCAGGCTGTTACAATCCTTAGATTTTGATCTTATTAAGGCTGAAAAATGCAGGCGACATTATTGGACTTTTGTAACAGAGTTTTGGGGAACCTGGAGCGGTGATGAGTTGGTGCCTAATTGGCACATGCAGTACCTGGCTGATACTTTGCAGGAGGTAGTTTTCAGGACCCTTCACGGTCTGCCCGCTCAGGACGTTCTTATTAATTGCCCCCCCGGTAGCAGTAAGTCGAGTATATTAACTCGAATGTTGCACCCTTGGATACTTACACATTCTCCTAATTTCTCTACCATATCAGCCTCATACGGATACGACCTCATAGAAAAACTTACATACGACTCACTGAAGATTATTCAGCATGAAAAATACAAAAGGTTTTTTCCGATGGTGAGGCTGGCAAAGACAGCAGCAACAAATTACCAGACAACATTGGGCGGGGAACGGATTATTTGCTCTGCGGGATCCGATATTATTGGCAGGCACGGTAGCCTTATTACTGTTGATGATATGGAGAATTATGAGGCGGTGCAGAGTAATAGTGAGAGATTGAGGGTTCAGAAGTGGTTGAAGGGTGACCTCAGTATGAGGAAGAAAGATAAAGGCACTGTGAGCACTGTCTATTGCGCTCAGCGTTTATCGTTTCAGGATGCATCCAGCTTCCTGCTGGAGAATGATCCCAACATTAAATACATCTGTTTGCCGGCTGATATAAGCGATCCCGAAGTGGCTGCATTGGTAAAGCCTCGGGCATTGCGTCAATTTTACATTGATAATTTACTGGACCCGGTTAGAATGAACCGGACAATTTTCCCTAAAATCCTAAATGACTTTAATAATAGCAAACTGAGGTTTGAAACGGAGATGAACCAAAACCCAACTAGTCAGGCAGACAGCGAGATAAAAAGAGATTGGTTCCGTGTCATTTCAAAGAAAGAGTTTTTTGAATTGGAAAAACTTAATCCGAGTGCCAGGACAAACTTTTATTTGGATTCTGCATTTACTGATAACACAAAAAACGGAAAGAACGATCCAAGCGTAATACTTGCTGTTAAGACAATCAACAATACAATGTACTTAACGGGATTGTTCCGAGAGTTTATGGACTTCCCGGATTTAATACGGGCAATTCAATCCTTTACTAAGGCAAGTGGATATACAAACAGAAGTCAGATTTACATAGAGCCGAAGGCTTCCGGGCATTCCGTCTTCCAATGGTTGCAAAAACAAACAACGCTGAATGTGAAAGAATACCGAGCCCCGACTGAAAGCAAGCGGGTACGGTCTGAGGCAGCTAGTGGTAGTTGGGAGGCTGGCAGAGTTTTGCTTGTTGAGGATGCCGGTTGGAATAATAGTTTCTATGATGAGGTCTGTGTGCCGTGGGCTGTAAAAAAATTCTACGACATACTCGATACACTGACGATGGGAACGGAGGTAGAGATAATTAAGGGGGGAAAAACTACATCAGCCTCTCAATTCTCTTTTTAATTTTTTCACCGAAAATAAATTGTTATGTATTGGATTATCAGGATTTCTCAGGTTTAGAAACTTATCCCATTGAGAAGGAATTGGCAAAAGAAATGATGTTGAAGAACCACTATTCCCACAAGTGGAATTTTGCCTTCGGAGCGGTAAACATTGGGGTAATGGATCAGCAGGGGCAGTTGTTGGGGTGTGCTGTGTTTGGGAACGCTATGAACCATAAAAGCTGGCATAGTATAACGAATACTCCCGGCGAAAAATGTATTGAGCTTAACAGGCTGTGGATAGAGGACCGACTAAAGAAAAATACTGAGACCTGGCTCCTGTCCCGGTCTTTCAAAGTTCTCCGGGAGCGTGGGTTTGAATTGGTTCAGTCCTTTGCAGATGGTAGGCTGGGTGTAGGGACTACCTACCAAGCATCCAATTTTCTATACTGTGGGTTTTCAAAAACCATGTTCCAGAAACACGTTGAGACCGGCGAGGTATACCATAACACACAATTCACCAATACGGCAAATCCCCGTGGTATGATCTGGCGTAACGTGTTGCATGCCCAGGGCGTCCTGCTAACCTTCGATGTACGCACATACCGGTATTTGTATCCCCTGAATAAAAGAGCAAAAAAGAATATCAAATTGAAGCAGTTGCCGTATCCAAAGGAAAGACACGGGGAGCAACTGATTGAAAATTATATGCCCCCCCCCCGCTCAGATAGCAAGGGCAGCAGCACTGGCGAACACATTAAAGCAAATTGAAAACCGGGATGTATTGTACAACTACCTAATAAGGCTAATGGGGGACAGGAAAGAGGCTAACAGGTTGATTAGGCAACAACAGGAAAACAGGTGGGTGAAGAGGTTAATGGCAGTTTAATGCAATAAACATTTACCTACTTATCAACAACATTTTTTAAACCTGGATAATATAGTATGGAACCAATAAAAAGTTATTCTGAGTTGTCCCTTGCCTCCTGGCAGGAGGTCAACAAAATACTGGATGAAGACATGCCAGACCACTTGAAAGAAATTGAGATAGTGCAGGTCCTAAGTGGTAAGACTGTTGAGGAATTTGATATAGTGTCCATACCTGAATACGCTGCCCTGGTAGAGGATACAAAGTTTTTGTATGAGGAGCCTAAGCAGGTAGACATTAAAGAGGTCTATACCTTAAACGGTAAGGATTACAAACTGCTGAAAGATATTCTCAGCATGAACGCCAGGCGGTGGGTTTATTATATACAGTGTCTTAGTAAAGACAGTAGTGTTCAGAACCTTCACAATATTCTTGCCGTGCTACTGTACCGGGACGGTCAGGATTTGACACAGGTAGAAACTGAGACCCTTGCAGAGATTGCAGAGGATGCTCTGTACATGAGCACTGAGGATGCGCTGAGTATTAGCAATTTTTTCTTAGCCGCCTCAATCAACTTGCAAGTAACTTCTCTTTCCTTTCTACAAAGGAAGACGAGGGAGACACTGAAGAAAGCGATGAGGAGATTGAGGCTGAAAGGGATAATAAGGAAACTGAGTCCGGAGGAGAGGGAAGCAATGAGGGAGATGAAGGATTTGTTGAGAGGTGGGGGTGGTATAATACCATCTATGAAATGAGTGGGCGGAGGTATCAGGACATGGAATTTTTTTGGTGCGTGCCTGTAATGGAGTTCCTGGTTACTGTTTCTCATTTTATCCATCACCGGGAAGAAGAGGACCGGATTAATAAGAAGAAATGAGCGTAAATGATGCAGTAAAAGAAAAAGTTAGGAATTACCTGGAAGATAAAGGCAAACAGTTGGTTAACCTACTCCGGCAGGAAATACAGAAAAAGAAAAAGGTAGCCTCCGGAAACTTACTAAAATCAGTGGAATATCAAATCAAGGATAACGGGGACTCTTTGGACCTTCTTATACTGGCAGACGAAGAAATATCTTTCATTATTGGCGGTAGAAACTCCGGACAGTTACCCCCGATTGATGCCATAGAAAAATGGATAAAAGCCAAAAACGTAAAACCAAGGCAGAACAAAAGTAATAAACCCCGGCAGATGGCTTTTGCAATGGCAAGAAAGATGAAGGATCAACCTATTAGAGGGGTAAATCTTAGAAGGGGGGCGAAGAAGGAGGACCAGGTAATATATGAAGAAATGGTGAAGCTGCTAGATTCTGCATATGAAGAGGCAATATCAGCAGATATAATAAATGATTTAAAAAATACCGGTGCTCCGGTAGTCAACTAAATAAATAGGTTTATGGGACTTGTGTACACACAACAGCCAGACGGGGGGCAACTAATACCGGGCGAAGGGAACAATTTCGTGTCGGTGCAAAATCCGTCATACGATCCGGGCACAATGAAGGATTATAAGTTCATATTACAGGCATACATAGGCGAAGTGGATTCGGTAAACCTACCTGTAGCAACACTTCATGCCAATGTTTATCCCGGCTCCACAAACGGAGTTTTTAATTTGAATATCCTGAAAGACTTTGTTTCCTCCTCTTTCCCGTTCAGTAATAACCTTATCGAGGAATACCCGGAGCAGTGTAAAGAGTTTCAGTTGCAGTTAACGGATCACTATAATGAGAATGGAGCCTGGGTAGAGACAAGCGGGAGTCCTGTAGTGTCAAACAGTTTTTTCGTTTGTGATGCTGCACAATGGCACGGAGATAATTATTACCAGTACAAACTGGATAATATGTTTTCAAAGTTCCTTAATAACAGGAAGGAGTTTACCACCTCAGAAACGTTTCCAGATATTTTCCTGTATTATTTTAATATCAATGAGGCTGCTTTCTTGTTTGAAATAAATGTTTACAATGCTGTGGGTTCCCTAATAGGTACAGACGTTGTTATTAACCCGTATTATGAAAATGAAACAGTGCAGAGAATTAATGTAGGGTATACACTCCTTGAATACTTGGAGCTAACAGATAACGCAGCTTATTATACCATACATGCTTTGAATGAGGAGGAGTTTACCAGCAGTGAAGAAATTACCGTTAAGGTAGATAGAAATTGTTATCCCCAGGAGAAGGTAGTGCTTTTTTATAGAACCCATACAGGGGCAGTAAATAGTTTCCCTTTCAACCTAAAAAGGAAAGAGACACAGCAGGAAAAAGCCAGTTATAAAAATCCACAGGGTAAATTAACCGGGGGACAGTATATAGTAAATGAAAATGTTGGCTCTAATGTACAATATTACACAAGGATAATGGACAGTAGAGTGCTAATTGCCCCCTGGCTTTCTTTGGTTGATGTTATGGAGGCTGAGGATCTTGTAAATAGCTCAGAGGTTTATATGGTGGACAGCAAAGGAAATATTTTCCCTGGAGCTATCGAAGTAAATAATTACGGAGATATAACCGACGTAAACAACAAACAGCGAAACCTGGAGGTAACATTCAGGTTCAGCAATAACAAATTTATGCCTGGCAAATAATGAGCAACACAAAAATTTATATTGAGGGTTTGGAGATTGACAGCACGGAGGACATTGTAATTCCGCTTAACTTTTCGGCGCTTAATTTGAGGGACATTAGCAAAACGTCCTCCCCCTACTCCAAAACTATAACGGTTCCCGGCAGCAAAAACAACAACAGAATTTTTAACATGCTGTATTCACCCCAGGTAATACGCAGTGAGGGTAGCGGTACGTTGTTTCAAAATTTTGATTTCAAAAAGAAACATAAGGCTGAGGTTTTCAGAGGTAGTTTGTTACTTTTTCAGGGATACGCCAGGCTAATCAGTTCCTCTACAAAGGATAACGAAATTACTTTTCAGGTTTCCTTAGTTAGCGACATAGCAGACTTTGCAAACACTTTATCAGATAAACGCCTGGAAGATTTACCGGCAACCCTCACAGATCAGTACACACATCTTTGCACAAAAGATGCTATCCTAGAGAGCTGGCAAACCGGTGAGTATTTTCCTGCCACCAGTTACATATATGTAATGGGAGATTTCGGCAGTGAGGGGCGGATACATGGATCAGTGCAGGCAACTAACTTTTACATGAGTTCCCTGCGTTGTTCTCTTTTCGCTAAGCAGTACCTGGATATGATATTCGAGGCGGCAGGATTCACATACACATCTTCTTTTTTGTCCGGAAATTACTTTAGAAGGCTTGTTATACCTTACAAAGACGGTCTGTATAAATCTACCGGGGGATATTCTGCAACTGTACAAAGTTGTGAGGAAGTCCCGTTGACCGGTCGTATCAAAAAATTTAACCCCCAGGACGTAGACAAAAACGGCGAGGAAATATTTGAGTGCGTTATCTCTGATCCTTCAGAGGCTTACACTGACACATATTACACGGCTGAGGTAACAAGTGCCTATGATGCAGAGGTGAAACTTGAAAAGTTAGCTTTTGAGTTTGCCCCTAATACCACTATTAGATACGGACTTTCAAACAATGCTCAAAGACTTTGGATAGTGTATGAAATTTTTTCTCCGGATATGAGTACTTCTCGGATTGAAAGAACATATGCTCATACCTGGGCACCCAATGAGATATTTAATAGCATTACTTTCAATACGCCTAATGGTGGGGGGTGGAAACATATAACGGAAGATTTCAGCATTAATAACATACCGGTTCAGACCTTCACCATGCAAGAGGGAGAGCATTTGAAAGTTAAACTTTATTTAGCCTCAACCTCCTCCGGGGATGATGCCGTTCCAATATGGAATTTTGCAGCCGGTAATATAAAAGGGACAGCAAAACTTTTTGTAAAGGAACCTGCAACCCTTCGTGTAAGTACTTCCGTTAACATGGAAAATGGTTTGGTTACGTACAATGATTTTTGCCTGAAGGACGTGAAGCAGGTAGATTTCGTTTCCAGTGTTTTAAAACTATTCGGTCTCATCATAGTTCCGGACAAATTGAAGGAACGGCATTTTAATATTTATACCAGCGAGGAATATTATAAAGCTGGTCATCTTTCTGTTTTAGATTGGTCTGATAAAGTGGATTATTCGCAGGCTGTAACGGTGAAGCCTATTCCGTCTTTACAGGATGGTAGTCTACGTTATGCATATAAAAGTGACACAGACTATTGGTCTGAGGTCTACCGTTCTCAAACAGGGTTAGACTATGGGGAAAGAGTTGTTAGTACCGGCTATGAATTTAGCAACAGTACAAAGGATGTGATTGCGGACAGGACTATTTTTTCTGCTTCTATTCCCGTGCAGTACTTGAACGAATTGATTGCTTCGGAAACAACTTTTGAAACTCTGAACAGCGACAAAGATATAATTTCAATCACTGGGTATAGAGATATAACAGGAGACCTACCTACAGATGACAGCGTATTTAGAAACGCAAAGGAAGGAGTACACATCTGGTACAGTGGAGATCAGTATACAATAGCTGAGGTAATAAACCCGTGTTCGTTTAGGGTTGATCGTGATCTGGTGAGGGCGGGGGGTGCTGTTGATGGTACCTTTTTAGCAAAAGCAGACACTTTCTCTTACCTGGCTGATCAGAATAAAGTCCTGGGCATTTGTGTATATGAAAGTAAAGACAACAATTTAACCAGAACCGAAAAGAAGGTTAACCCTCGTATCTTGTACTATCAGGGCATGAAACCATGTGCTGACTGGCACCTGCAATATACACCTACTCTCATAGGTAAGCAATACGTTTATCAGGCATCACCTCATAGGTGGTCATACGATACCTACCCGGTGTTTTCTCACCTGGATGACAATGAAAACCCAAAGCGTGATTTGCTTTTTGCTACCCCGGTCAAAACTTATTTTAGCATACCGAACTACCCAATAGAAAACAGTTCTACATTTTCTAATCTCTACAAAGGCTGGGAGAATACCACACAGGAAATAGTAGACAATAATGCAAAAATGTTGACCGCATGGCTGAGACTGCTGCCGTCTGATATTGCAAACTTTGATCCCAGGCAAAGGGTTTACATTAATGGAAGTTACTACAGGGTAAATGCAATAACAGATTATACATGTCAGCCTAATGAGCTAACGTTTTGCGAGTTCATCAAGTGTCCAGACCTCATGCATTATCCATCAAACGTTGATCCGTCTGCTGAATGCAAGCGGTACAAAGTCTGGAATAGAGGATTGAGTAAAACCTCTTTCCTGTATATGGATTGTGACGGCGTTATTCAGACGGTAGAATTAGAGGTGAATGCAGATACAACCGTTTGCGGGTTAAGCGGTTCTTTTCAACTCCCCAACCTATTTAGCCTGTTTGATTTGGGGATGTGTGAAGATGAGCCGGAGGGCTGTAAAAACTACGCATTGGTAAATAATAGTTTCATTAATATAGCAGTTGTGAGTTACATTGATTGTGCAGGCGATCCGCAGGAAGTGTTGTTGATACCAAATACTTACACTGAGCTTTGTTTGTCAACCTACGACCCGGCTACCGTACCCGGGTTTGTATCTATAGCCGAAATAGGAGAATGTGTTCCCCCAGGAGCTCCAGAGGTGAATGTTATTAATGATACTGAGGCATTGACAATAACCAATATTTTAAATGTTCCTGGTAGCCTTTGGACTAACCCGGTAAACATAGCACCTGAGACAAGCCAAACGCTGTACCGTGATCTTGTTGCAGATACTGCGAATGTCCAGTGCCAGGTAACCGGCACTGGTAGAGCTTGGCTGGAGATGTACCTTAATGATACATTGATGTCCTCCGCTACTGTTAACAACTCCGGCAATTACAACATGGCAAATAGAACTTTTCTTGCAGATACCGAGATAAGAATTGAAATGAAACCTATTCCGGCTATTCTGGTTGAGGTGTTCATTCAGGGTACCGGTGAGGTGACACACATCATTAACATTCCCAACCTAACCTTTACACTGCCTACTTCGGGCAGTGGGTTGAAGGAGGGGAGCAGGGAGCAGGGAACATTTACAGCCTCGCTTCAGGTAACCACAACAAAAATTACAGGCAGCATAACATTGAGTATTAACGGTACACCTGTGCAATGTATCAACCTTAACGGAATATCAACGGCAACTTATACATTCACCAGCAGGACTTTTAATGCAACAGATGTAATTCGGTTTAGTCTGGCAAACTCTGCCTGTCTTTAAAGTACCGATATATAATAAATAGTATGGCAAAAAGTGTAGTATTAGATTATAAGGCAAAACTGGATCCCAATACACCAAAGACTATTGGAGAAGTCAAGAAGGAGCTAAACAAACTTAATAAATCCCTTCAGGAAACTGTACAAGGAAGTAAAGAGTATAACAAGATATTACTACAGATGGCAGACCACCGGTCTACTATTCAAAACCTTTCCAAAGACCTAAAGAGCCTTGATCCCGGAGAAAAATTAGCTGCTATAGGAAATATCGCAAAAGGAGCTATCGGCGCTTACACAGGGTTGATAGGAGCAGTCAATACTTTTTCCGGAGCGAATGAGGACTTGCAGAAACAGCTTTTGAAAGTAAATGCTGCAATGACCATGCTGCAGGGTGCTCAACAGGTAATGAGCACACTGGATGACGGTAAGAGAATTTTGGGGGCGCTTACTACCGGCTTCACTCAATCAGTTAAGGGAATGAATGCGGCAACTTTAGCGGTCAAAGGCTTTGGTTTGGCTCTTAAAGCGGCTGGGATTGGCTTAGCTACTTCTGCTATTACGTATTTAGTGGCGAAGTGGGAGGACATAAAAAAAGCTGTAGTTGATTTTATTCCCTGGCTGGGAAAGACTGGTGAGGCATTAGACAAGCTCAAAGCGGTTGCAATGGGTGTAGGTCAGGCAGTAGTTAAGTTTCTTTTAGGTCCATTTAATGCTGTTAGAAAGGCTATTAAAGGAGATTTCTCCGGTGCTGTTGAGGAGATGAAAAATAGTTTCGATTTCATTGGAAACTATGTTGAGGGGAAAAGACAAGAGGAGGTTAAGCAGACGGAAGAGCATCACAAGAAATTGCTTTCCCTGGAGGTTAGTAAAACTTCAAAGCAGATCGAAATATTAAAGGCTAGGGGAAGAGATACTTACAGGGCAGAGCGTGAAAATTTGGAGAAGAGTCTGAAGCTACACCGGGAGGGAAGTAAAGAGTATGAAGATATACTTCATAAGATAGCCTTATTAGATGCAGCACATACAAAGAAGATACAGGACGAGGCGCAAAAACAAAGAGATGACAGGAATAAGCAATTTGAAGATGCTAAAAAATTAGAGGAGGCATTTATAAAGCAGGCAGAGCTTCAAAGAATGACTGCTTACCAAAAAGAGTTAAATGATCTTAGAGAGCAGTATGCTAAAGTGAAAGCTGAGGCAATTAAAGCCGGGATTGATTTAACAGCTATTACTGAAGCATACCTCAGCCAGCTCTCCCAGCTTAATTTGAAATACAATCTACAAACTGTTACCCAGGATACGCAGGCGCTTACTAGCAGGCTGGGGGCTGTTGATGAGTTTGCCCCTAAAATAATAACTGCCTCCGGGATCACCTCCAGGGAGTTAACGAAGATAGAACAGCAGAGGCTGGAGGATGAGACCAATATCGGCAAGCTCTTGCTGGCTAATAAGGAGTCATTAGTTAGTAGTACCTCCAGCATGTTAAAGAGCGCTGCCTCTATTGCCGGAGAGTCAACTAAAACAGGAAAGGCTTTGGCTATTGCCGGAGCTACAATAGATACATATCAGTCTGCAGTATCGGCTTATAAAGCTATGGCGGGTATTCCGTATGTTGGTCCGGCTCTGGGTGCTGTCGCTGCCGGCGCTGCTGTTGCTGCCGGTCTGACGAATGTGGCTCAGATAAAAAGGACAAGCACAAATTCGACCAGCGTCTCCAGCACCGGAGCGCCGTCTTATTCAGCCCCTAAAATTCCTACAACCTCCGTAACAACAGACCTTTCCTCTTCCACAATTAGCAATTTGACAGCTAATCAAAAACCTGTTGAGATTAAAATAGGAATAGACGAAATAACGTCAACACAAAACCGAGTTAGTAGTTACGAGACTGCCAGCGCAATTTAAAAATGAAAATATGAGTAACAAATTACCAGTTTACAAAATGGTTCTCAATGAAGATAACGAGGGAATATATGCTATTGCCTTAGTCGAGTACCCAGCCATTGAGAGGGAACTTGTGAGGTTCTCACAACCCCACCCCGTTAAATTCAAAATTGATGATGAAGAAAAACGAATAGCTTCCGGAGCGCTACTATTAAGTAATACGCCAATTTATAGGAGGGAGGGGGACTTTGAGTATTACCTGACTATAGAGCCGGAGCAGGTGGTTAAAGCGGTTCAAAAGTTTTTTGCCAACGGTAACCAAACTCAGGTAAATGAGGAGCACACAAAAAAATTCTTTGAAGGGGTCACACTTTTTGAAAGTCTTATAATCGACAGCAGCAGGGGGATTAAATGTCCCGAGGGTTACGGGGATATTCCAGAGGGGTCATGGTTTGGTAGTTTTTTTGTCCAGAATGAGGAGGTCTGGCAAGCGATCAAAGAAGGGACGTTTAAAGGATTCTCTATTGAGGGGTGGTTTCACTTTGACCCTGTCAACCTCAGTAAGAACAAAACCCCCCTTCAGAAACTGTTTCAGCAAATACAGGAAGTAAGACAATTGTTATAATCCTAATACTACTTATACAACGGACCAACTTTTTTACACTTACTGCATATAGTAATAAAGCAATTTATTACTATGAGCTTAATGAAAGATTTTAAGTCCTTCCTAACCTCCTTCAAAAGGAACTCCATTAAGTTGGGATCTATGAAGTTGGAGGACGGCAGGACAATCGAGTTC
This sequence comes from Chitinophagaceae bacterium, assembly GCA_037190885.1. Taxonomy (GTDB): domain Bacteria; phylum Bacteroidota; class Bacteroidia; order Chitinophagales; family Chitinophagaceae; genus Agriterribacter. The sequence goes on along the minus strand of JBBCJQ010000015.1, from coordinate 72,343 downwards.
CTGGGCGATCTAATTACCCTGGGCTCCCCCGTTGATCTCGTCAATGAAGACGGCAGCACTACTGCACTCCCTGATGGGGAATACACACTGGAAACCGGTGTGAGGATCGTAATAACTGCCGGTGAGGTTTCAGAGATCATTGATGACAGCTACAACGTAGAAGCTGAAGAGCAAACACAGGAAGAAGTTGTTGAAGAGGTTGCAGAGACTGTTGAAGAAGTGATTGAAGAAGTTACCAAAGAAGAAGGTACTGAAATTACTGAATCACTCAAAGAAGCCATTGCTGAAGCAGTTGCTGAGGCTGTTGCCCCCCTGGAAGCTGAATTGAAAAAACTCCGTGCCTCTACCGGTGCCGGATTATCCAAACTCTCAAAAGTTGTGGATGACATTGCTGAGTTTGCCGGTGGTGTTCCGGCGGGGGAGGCTGTTGGTTTATCCCGGAAACCTAAAAAGGCTGTCACATCTACTCCGACAAGTTTTGCCTCTGCATTCAGCCAGGAGGTTGCGAAAAAATAATTTGTAAACGATTTTAATTTAAAAATAACATGGCATTTAATGTTGCATCCCTGCCCGATTACGTTAACCAAAAGGGCGAAATTATTGGTAAGGCTCTGGGTAGCTCCAAAACAATAAAGGTTATTGATATCCAGCCGGATAACAAAGGGAAAGCATCCCTAAATAATTACACAACTTCCATCAATTTTCAAGATGGCTCCGTTTGTGGTTTTAATGATAGCGGTAACGATACCATTAGCCAGCGTATCCTGGAGGCTCCTTTACTGAAAGTTGACAAGGCTTTCTGCATCAAGGAGCTGGAGAAAAAGTTCCTGGCTGAGAGAGTAAAGAAAGGGGCTGATAATTATGACGATCAGGCTATTGTTGACTCCTTCACCGGCTACATTCAGAATGCTGTTTCAGTAGAGGTTGAGAACATAATCTGGAAGTCTGAAAAAGAAGATGTACCTGCTGCTAATAACGAGTGGATTGATGGTTTTCTGACTATCCTCACTGAAGAAGGAGGTCCGCAACTCTCCGGCTCTACGGCTGCCGGTAGTATTATAGCTACTGTTAATGCTGTAGCTGCTGCTATCCCAACCGAGGTACTGGACTCATACGAAGAAGATAACAAACCTGTTATTTTCATGGGTCAAGATACTTTCAGGGTTTGGACTGCTGCTCTTACTGCTGCTAACCTGTTCCACTATGTAGCCACTGAAGGAGATGCCAAAGCATTTGAATTAACTGTTCCAGGAACAGACATAAAAGTTTTTGGTGTTCGTGGATTGAATGGCACTAAGGCTATTGTTGGCGGCGCTCAGAAAAACTTTGTTTTCGGTACTGACCTTGAATCTGATGTTACTGATTCTGAGTTCAGAATATGGTTCAGCCAGGATACTAATACTATCCGTTTGAGCTTCTACTTCCGTGCAGGTGTTCAGGTTCGTTATCCTGACCAGATTGTTTACAATCAGGGAGAGTAATTTTAATAACCGGTGAGCCTTAGTTCCTACTGAGGCTTACTTAATACAATATACATGAGTTGTGCTTTAACGCAAAGTTTGCTGGAAAATTGCACCAAGACCTATGTGGGGGGTGTATCTGAAGTATATCTCTGTGAGTTCGATGCGCTGGAGGGTTACACTGAAAGCGATGCCTCCGGAGTGACTGCGATTTCTCTGGATGAGGGGAAACAGTTCTTTAAATATCAGTTTGTCCGCAATTCAGCCAGCTTTGTAGATGCGTTTGAGTCGGGTGATAATGGAGGAGGAGTAACTCCCACCATCACCATGAACCTAAAGGGACTCAGGCAGGCTGCAAAGTTGGAGATTGAAACACTAGCCAGGTTAACCCTTATTGCTATTGTGAAAGATAAAAACGGACAGTATTTACTGGTCGGTGCTCAAAACGGTTTGACCGTGCAGAGTGTATCCGGACAAACCGGGCAACAGCTTTCAGACCTTAATGGGTACAATGCCCTGACCCTGGTGGGTGAAGAGCCTCTTTTTGCAAAATTTGTAGACCCCGCAATAATTCCTGGGTTACTCGTACCGGCTGAATAATTTTTTTTCGGTGTTTTTTATGTTTTGGTTTTAGTGCCGGTGTGGTTGATCTGCACCGGCTTTTTTTCTTTCAATATGATAGTTGTTAACAGGGATAGGGAAATAAATACGGTGGCAGTAACATTAAGGGAAAGGCAAACTGAGGAAAGCGATTTCTTTCTTTTTGTGTTTACCAACATTTTTACTGGTGATGAGATCACCGTCAACCTGGAGGACGTCTCAACAGCAAAGCAGCGCTCAAATATATTCTGCATCCCGGGAAACCTCTTTGAGTTAACCGGCGGCTATATATACAGGGTGTATCAAAACCCAACCCAACAACCCACCCCCTCCGGACTCCGGTTAGTTGAGTGTGGTCAACTCAAAGTAATAAAAGATTTCGTTCCTACTAAGGCATACCCTGGGGAGCCACAAACAAGAAACGTATATGACGGATATAAATAACAAAGTGGAGTTTAACGTCCACAAAATAAAAAATGAGGAGCCTGTTGATAGCAGAGTCCTTCTTAAGGGATCGTATTGGTCTTGGGGCGGTATTAGGAATGATTTTCCGGAACAGCTTTACAAGTGGTTTGAGGGGAGTTCAATACATGGTGCTATTATCCGGGCAAAGAGTAACTATGTGATGGGTACCGGGCTGTATTGTGAAAGTGAAAACCCGGAGCTTCAGAACTTCCTGAAGCAGTGTAATAGGTACGGGGATACCCTCCAGGACGTGCTGGAAAAGGCTGTACTGGATTATCTGATATACGGCTCCCTGGCGCTTAATCCAGTCTGGACAGTAGGCACCGGAAAAATAAAAGAACTGTATTGGTTGGGGGTGGATACTCTCCGGTACGATAAAGAGCAGACCCACTTAATTAAATCCCCGGATTGGAGTAAGGGGTTGAGAAGCTCAACTCCCTACCCTGTATTTGATCTGGAGGACAGGAAGGGTAGCCAGGTTTATTATTACAATGGAAAGAGCAGAGGCATGTACGGGGTGCCCTCATATATCGCTGCCCAGGAAGATATAAAAGCCTCTGTAAAGATTTCCCGGTTTCATGCCAATAAAGTAGGCAACAGTTTGTATTCAGATATCTACGTTCAGTTCCCCGGCAACCCGGCAAGCAAGGAAGAGAAGGAGTTAGTGGAGAAGGGGTTCAATAAAAAGTTCTCCGGAGAGAGTTCCGAGACCTCTGTAATATTTGCCTGGGATCAGGCAGACGGAAAGGATACCCGTATAACTTCGTTGCAACAGCAGGACCCGGAGGGTAAAAGATATGTTACCCTGAGAGCCTCTGTACGGGATGCTATTATTGCTGCACATAACCTCACCAGCCCCTCCCTCATAGGCATACCCTCCCCCGGGACCCTGTCCTTTGATTCCGTGCTGGCAGATGCTTACCAGGTATTTATTAACTCTGTTATTTATCCTCTGCAGGAAGAGATACTAAAACCGTTTGAAAGATTGCTGAGTATAAATTTTGGGGAGGTAAAATTGAAGCTGAAGCCCCTGCCAGTAATTCAGAATAATTTCACTGATGAGGGTTTAATTGCCTCATACATGACGGAGGAGGAAGTTAGAGAACAGTTGATGAGGCAGGGGCGGGTAAAATCCGTTTCTTATACCGGAGTCCTTAATAAGGATAAAGCTGCAGATGTGGCAGCCGGTCAACCTGTTACTGACTCAGGTGCTGTATCAGTGGTAAATGAGAACCTGAAAAATTTATCTGGAAGGCAGTCGCAGCAAATGCTTCGCACTATTCGCCAATTTCATAAGGGGACTATAGATGAGGCAGCAGCCAGGTTATTGCTGAAGAACAGTCTGGGTTTAACCGATACTGATTGCGATACGCTACTTGGATTGAATGACAACGAAGAAATATAAATATTATGCCTCTTAATCACGATACACATAGAACCCTTTTTATTTCTGAGGAGAATATCAAATCAGAGATTGATAATAACATTGATGCAAAAAAGGTAGTTGCATCTATAGCAACAGCCCAGGCACTATATCTTCAACCTCTTATTTCTACAAGTTTGTACGAAGATTTGCAAACAAAAATTTCAGAGGATACGCTGAACGAAGATGAGAAGTTGTTGCTGGACGTTTATATCAGACCAACGTTGACCTGGTTTACTATATCAGAACTTCATCTGTTCAATTCCTTTAAACTGACCAATGCAGGAAGTGGGAGACAGAACCCCTCAGATAATACTTTCCAGGTGGCAGAGCTTCAGGAAATTCAATATCTCAGCGAAACGTCAAAGAAGAGAGCGGAGCAGTTCGGGGAGAGGCTGGTAAAGTTTCTACAGTCTAATAAGGCAAAGTATCCTGCCTATAAAGATGGATGCTCAGGCTATGAAGGAGCAGACCTCCCCGGAGCAGACACTGCTTATCAGTGCCCCATTTTTTTAGGATAAAAACAAACATATGACTATACAACAACTGGTGGGGGCTTTCGAAAGTATTGCAAGAGCACACCCGAACATAAACAGTTTCAAAGTAGGAGACCTAATACCGTATCAAGAGGCGAAGGAATACCCAATGATGGTAGTAAGGAATGAAGAGGCAACGTTTGGGGAGGGGATTGTTACTCATAGTTTTTATGTGGCTGTACTGGATCTTTTGAATAGCGACCGGTCAGACGTTCTCCAGGTGCAAAGTGATACCTTTCTCATTATAGAGGACATTGTAACACTGATTGAGCAGAGCGAAACCTTTGCTGATGTACTGGAGTTACAATTAGGCACTGTTACCTCTCCTATAGACCTGGCAAACTCAGATGTAGCAGCCGGTCAACAGATGACTATTTCTATAACTGTAGCCAGGAATGGTTGTGTAAATCTTAATTGCTAATGCCTAATTATAGTTTGAGTGAGGGATGTTTGGGAATCCCGGGTTTAGGAAGTATGCCGGGGGGATGCAGACCCTTAATCTCTTTTTTGCCTTCCGATACAATAGCCTATGAAGGCAGTGGGGCAAGTTGTGAACCGTTAAAGTTAGAAATAAAAATAAGTCAGGAAGAAAACAACTCCTTACAGGTCCTTAGTGATGGCTTGTTTGTATCTCCTTTCGATGCTTCGGCTTTTACAGCCGAAATACTGGAGGAGACAGATAACCGGTATGTCAGCAAGGTAACCGGATTGGTGCAAAAAATAGATGTGCAAAATGAGTTCGGTTTGATTTTGCAGGGGAGTAGAAGTGAAGAATATTCTCAGGTAAGTGTGTGGGGTAATTTTCAGGTGAATAATGGGACGCTATACACATACGGAGGGGCAGGGTTTTATTATAGCGGTGAAGATGAATTTGGTTTTGCATCCTATACTAAATCGTTATTTGCAGATGATGTAACATTTTATAACCCTATTCTTAGCCAGGGGCAAATAACTAATTATAGCGGAATTGATACCTACGGAGGGTTGAGGGGTGGTAGAATTGCAGACGATCCTCCGGGAACCCCTCAATATGCCTTCAATGCTACTTCCGATAACGTCACTCTTAAAAAACCGTTATTACTAAATGATTCATTGATCGCGGGTAGTGCTTTATTTGAAAGCGATTCACCTACTATTTTAAAACGTGTTACACCAGGCAATACTAACAATCAAATCGAATTTCATAATAGTGCAAGCGCAGTGCTGGGGTATATTGCCGGAGGTACGTCCGGCAATTTAACTGTGCATGGTTTAAATAATTTGTTCCTGAGTGCAACTCAGCGTATTCAAACTAATGCTGTATTCGGCATAGGCATACAGCCAACCGGCACCTGGCTGCATCTGGCAGCATCTGCTGCGAATCGTTCGGCTCTAAGATTCACAACCGGCGCAGTACCTACCTCTAATTTAACTGATGGTGATGTTTGGTACAACACAGGAGTACTCTCCATCAATGCAGGCGGAGAAAGCAAAGCCTTTTCCCTTATCAATGCGGACGGCACGATCAATCTATATGGTAACATTAATTTGTCTACTACTGCCTACATAGGAGCGCCGTCTGCCAGTACTGTCGGACTTTACACTTCAGGAACACTTCGGTTAAGGCAAGCAAACGGCGTGTTGGGGATCGGTACCACTGTCGTAATTGGTAGTACAAGCGCAGGTATTCCTAATTCTCATTTAAGCATTATTGCAAGTACAGCAATCAGATCACATTTGAGACTGGCTTCCGGTGTTGCTCCTACTACACCCGTAGACGGAGATGTTTGGTTTGACGGTTTAAAACTCTACATGCGTATATCAGGCATAACAAAGGAGTTTGTTATGGAATAGTAAAATGAGAGAAAAAATTATTGACTTTCTGACTGAGGCAGGTATCCTGTCAAAATATACCCTGAGCGGAGCCCTGGGAGCGCTTGCCTATAGTTTGCATAAGCGGAGGGGATTTTGGGAGGGGGTGCGAGATATCATTTCAGGCTCTATAACGGCAATTTATATTGCTCCCTTTGTGGCAGATCATACGGGTATGGATTTAGCGTTCCTGGGTTTCCTAGTGGGAATTTTGGGCATTAATGTAGTATCTGTTATTGCAGATGTCTACCTAAAGTATAAGGACAAAGTTGTGCAGGCATTAAAAGAAGCGTTGAAAGTATTGAACAAATAAAAAGCCAGGCGCTAACCTGGCTAAATTTTTTAACTTCTGAAATAACTTCTGAACCTGCTATAACTAATTGATTTTCAGATATGTAAGAGGTCCCGAGCGGATTCGAACCGCTGTACGAGCTTTTGCAGAGCTCTGCCTAGCCACTCGGCCACAGGACCTTTTGAAGGGCTGCAAAAATAGGGATTTATTGCATTATAACAAGTCCTTTTCCGGAGAATGTTCTTGCTACCCTTTTTCCAATCCTTTAAATTGCAGGCTGTACATGCAGTCGTCCAAAGGATATACCGTTGTTGCAGAGTGGCTGGAAACAAAGGGACTTCGCCCGTTTGCTTTCCAGGAAGAGACCTGGTTACACATCGAAGCCGGAAAGAGCGGGATCGTGAATGCGCCGACAGGGTTTGGTAAGACCTATGCCGTATTCCTCGGGGCTGTCATTCGTTTTATCAACGAACATCCGGATAACTACAAAAACAAAACCTCAAACGGACTGCAGTTGTTATGGGTAACACCCCTGCGGGCCCTGGCCAAGGACATTCACCGGGCAATGGAAGAAGCCGTTACTGACCTGGAACTGCCCTGGCAGATAGGGGTAAGAAACGGGGACACTGCGGTCAGCGAAAGGCAAAAGCAAAAAAGAAAGCCGCCGGAAGTGCTCATCATTACACCGGAAAGTATGCATCTGCTGCTGGCGCAAAAACATTACCCCGACTTTTTCTCCACCCTGAAGATAATAGCCATAGATGAATGGCATGAGCTGCTCGGAAGCAAAAGGGGCGTACAGGTGGAGCTTGCCATCATTCGTATCGTATCCCTGCACCGGAAAAAGAAGGCAACTGAGCCGCTGGTATGGGGCATTTCGGCCACCATCGGTAACCTGGAGCAGGCAGCGGAGGTGTTGCTGGCGCCATTACAACCAGAAAATGCTGTGATCGTAAAGGCCCGGCTCAATAAACGGATACAGATCCAATCGGTGTTCCCTGATGCCATAGAAAATTATCCCTGGGCAGGACACCTGGGTTTGAAGCTGGTTCGGAAGGTGGTGGATATTATCATGGAGAGCCGTACTACGCTTGTGTTCATCAATACCCGTGGTATGAGCGAAACCTGGTACCAGAGCCTGCTCAACGCCGCACCGGAGCTGGCGGGCGCATTGGCTTTGCATCACGGCAGCATAGAGCCCGAGCTCCGGATGTGGGTGGAAGAAGCCCTGCATGCCGGTACCCTGAAAGCGGTGGTCTGTACGGCAAGTCTCGACCTGGGAGTGGATTTCCGGCCGGTGGAAACGGTGATACAGGTAGGCTCTCCGAAAGGGGTTGCGCGGTTTTTGCAGCGGGCGGGCAGAAGCGGGCACCAGCCGGATGCCGTCAGCCGGATCTGGTTTTTGCCCACGCACTCCCTTGAGCTGCTGGAAGCGGCGGCGCTTAAAAATGCCGTCCGGGAAAACATCATCGAAAGCAGGGAGCCGATGCTGCTGTGTTATGATGTACTGATACAATACCTGTGCACGCTGGCGGTATCCGATGGATTTGACGCCGGTGAAATATACAACGAAGTAAAGCAGACCTGGTGTTACAGGGAAATGACGGAGGATGAGTGGCAGCAGATCATGCAGTTCATTACTGCCGGTGGGGTGGCTTTACAGCAATACGATGATTTTAAGAAAGTGGAACGGGTTGACGGGTTATACCGGATCCTAAGCCGCCGGACCGCCATGCGTCATCGTATGCATATCGGTACTATTGTCAGTGAGGTGATGCTGAAAGTGCGGTGGACCTCCGGTGGGTACCTGGGGGTGATAGAAGAATGGTTTATTTCGAGACTGGATCCGGGTGCTGTTTTTACGCTTGCCGGAAGAAACCTGGAGCTGGTGGCGATCAGGGATATGACCGTGCTGGTCAAAAAATCGAACGCTACCAAATCTATTGTACCGAGTTGGAACGGTGGCAGGATGCCCCTGTCGGCAAACCTGGGCCGGAAGCTACGGGAAACACTAAACGAAGTCTCCCGCAAACGGGCCCTGAACGAAGAGATGACGGTGCTGAAGCCCTTGTTTGCGTTGCAGCAAAAGCTTTCCCATATCCCCAGGGCAAACGAGCTGCTGATTGAGCATATAGAAACAGGGGATGGGTATCATCTTTTTGTATATCCTTTTGAAGGACGGTTGGTGCATGAAGCGATGGCAGCTATCCTGGCATGGCGGATCAGCCGGCTGGCGCCGATTACTTTTTCGCTGGCGATGAATGATTACGGCTTTGAGCTGCTGAGTGATCAGCCGATACCCGTGGATGACAGCAATGTGTATGAGCTGTTCTCCCCGGATAACCTGTTCAATGATATCCGGCATAGTGTAAATTCAACGGAAATGGCCAAACGGAAATTCAGGGATATCGCGGTGATCGGCGGACTGATATTCCAGGGGCTTCCGGGTGAGAAGAAAAAAGCCAGGCATCTGCAGTCTTCGGCCTCCCTTTTGTTCAATGTGTTTATGGAATATGAGCCCGGCAATATTTTATTACAGCAGGCATTCCGGGAGGTGATGGACCAGCAGATGGAGGAAGTACGGCTGCGTAATATGCTGGAGCGCATTCAGCGATCTGATATCGTGATCATGTTTCCGCAGCAGTTGACGCCTTTCTGTTTCCCGATAAAAGTAGACAGCCTGCGGGAAACATTAAGTTCCGAGAAGCTGGAAGACCGGGTAAGGCGTATGCAGCAGCAACTGGAAGAATGAGGATACAACTGGCGCAAGAGTGTTCGGCTTGCCGATCATTTGTTTCGGAACTTGCGCCAGCAAAGGGTTGTTCAGGGGTGCTATGCGAATGTCTCAGACTTCGCATTGCCTATGTTCTTCGCCGTCTCCGACGGCAACCTGCAACCCGAATGGCACCAGCGAGACGCTCAGCTTCAGGTACGGGCAGGTTCACCAATCTCCTATAAGCCCCCACAATTCTCCTTATGCTGCCATTAACAAAGTTTTATCTTTGGACTGTATGTAAATAGCATTTTACTGCCATCTATGCAACAAATAATTCATCAATTAAAAACAAAGATCATATGCGAACCATTTTTATGATATTATGCAGTGTACTGCTGACAGCCTGCGGTACGCAGCAACAACAGATAGCCACAGGAGATAATAGCCGTAACGCACTGGACTGGTCCGGTATCTACGCAGGGTGGTTGGGAAGCGACAGCGTTCAAACCGTCATACGCCTGAATGAGAACGATACGTATCAAATGGAACGTACGACGAAGGACGGCAGACCTGAGACCAGCGATGGCAGCTTTGAATGGAACAAAGAAGGAGGTGCGGTCGCTATTGATGGAAAGTCGTACAGGGTGGGAGAGAACCGGCTCGACCTGTTGAACGAACAGGGGCAGCCTGCTGGTTCACTGGTTAAGCTGGACAACCCCTTACAGGAGAAATACTGGAAGCTGGTAGAATTGTCCGGGAACCCTGTGACCACAGCAGAAGGACAAAGGGAAGCCTATATTATCTTTAAGTCGTTTGATAACCGGTATCATGGAAATGGCGGGTGTAACGGGTATTCCGGTGGATATGAGTTGCTGGATAACGGAAGGATTAAGCTGCTTCCGGCTATATCTACCCAGATGGCTTGTCCGAACGGCATGGATACCGAAGCAGCCTTACATGAAGTGTTGCGTAAGGCAGATACTTATATTGTAACCGGGGACACGCTGGTGTTAACAAAAGCACGTATGGCGCCGATGGCAAGGTTTGAAGCAGTGTACCTTCGGTAAATAAAAAGAGTGTGATGCGAACATCACACTCCGGTTCAAGCTATGCATCAAATCAGTGAACCAAAAGCTTTTGACTGGTATAGTACCCGTCAGCGGTTTTAACCGTCACGATCAACATTCCCTTTTGATTACCCAGCCGGTTGTTTTGTATTACCATTACCTGTCCGGCGGTAAGATGCCCGACCGTTTGCTGATGTATGAGCCTTCCTCCCGGATCGGCTATCGTTATCTGCGCGTTGGTAAGCGCATTGCGTGTTTTTATATGAAAGCTGCTGCCGGTTATAACGGTAGGAAATACACTGACATCAGCGGATATGTTCCGGGAAAAAGAGATCCGCTCTGTTTCTGAGAACGTAACGATCCCGTCCATATCCGTTATCCTTAACCGGTAGTAGTAAATGCCTTCGGCTGCAGGGTTGTCAATGTAGCTGTAATGCAGAGAGGTACTGCCCGATGCTACCTCTGCTATTTTAGTAAAGTCGGTACCGTTTGTGCTGCGTTCTACCTGGAAAGCTTTTGGGTTGCTGCTGTATGATACCGACCAGTTTACATGAACGGTCCCGGTATTTTTCAGTCCGGCTTTAAAAGAGGTTAAGGACACGGGAAGAATGGTTAATTGTTGCATAACAAAGCTAACCCGGTTGTCACCCCCGCTTTCATAATATTCCAGCACTATATTATATTCACCGCTCATGGCTATTGTATTGGAGGTAGTGGTACCGTAGGATTGTAATACCCACCTGTCGATAAGCCAGGTAGCGCCGCCGTCCAGGCTCAGCCTGTAGCCGTCATCTCCGCCTACTGTAAACCGGTAGGTGCCGGGCGTAAAGTTTCTGCGTAACCTGTAGCGCACACTGAAGGTCTCTGTCTGAACACCACATGCGCTGGTGGGATAGGTAACATTGCTTCCTCCGAAATTTGTATCGAAGTCAGGGCTGGAAGCCGTGCCTGCATGTACCCTTCCCTGGTAAAGGTCAAAATTTATCCCGTCATATACATAGCCGTTCCATATATTGCCGGTGCCATACAGGTTGGTATCTTCAGTACCTATACAGGTTGTAGTAACGGCAAAAGATATACGATTGGAGCCGCCATTTTCATAAAACTCCAGTACCATGTTGTAGGTGCCATCCAGGTGCAGGCTGTGCATAGCGGTTGTGTAACCCTGGTCAAACCACTGGTTGATGATCCATGTGCTTCCGCCGTCCAGGCTCAAACGAAAACCGTCGTCCCCGCCTACTGTGAAGCGGTATCCACCCGGTGCAAAATATTTCGTAAGCATGTACCGTACGCTGAAAGTTGTGGTTAAAACCGCACAGCCGTTGGTAGCGTAGTTAACGGCGTCGCCCCCGAAACTTTGGTCAAAGTTGGGGTTGGACACGTTACCCTCATTTACATACCCCCTGTAAGAAGTGAAGTCCATATTATCATATACATACCCGATCCAGACATTATTTGTGCCGGAGGTGGTCTGGTTTCCCTGGGGTGTACAAGGTTGCGAAAAGGTTGTAACTGCCAGTAAGGTGGTTACAACCAGGAGTGGGAGAAGTTTCATTATAGGGCTGATTTGATGCAGCATATTAACGGATGCTCTATAAGTGTTAGTACTTAGTGGGTTTAAGGTCTGAAAAATGGAAAACAGGTGTTTTTTTATTTATTTTTAATATTTTTTTTATTTATAAATTTTATTTACATATACTTATAGATATTTTTAATTATACTATTTTGATTATAATCAATATATTTTTTATTTTATTACTTTGACAGAGGGACTGAATCTGCCGGTCAAAGGACATTAATCTTCGATATTCACAGATGATTAATTATTAGTTATTTATCGAACGAGGGCCTGCTGCATTGACTTTCCTCAACCGCTTCCGGTAACAGCGATAAAATTATTTGCGGAAAGGCGCATCATATTTAATATCCGCGTTACAGACTGTCTTTAAGCCCGGTACTGGTAGTGTATAGTTTGTTAAAACAACCCCGGCGGATTGGCTTATGTTAACATAATCCTGTTTAAGAAATCTTTATCAAACGGAATAAGCAATTTTGCCGTACCTGATTTTGTTACAATACTTATTAGATAAAACCTGAAAACGGAGGTATTTTATGAAAAGGATTTTTTCGAGTTATTTTTTGATAGCCGCCTGTAGCACGTTGTTATTGGCGTCCTGTATGAAATCAAAAGAAACGCCGCAGGTACCCTCTGCTGCATTAATGGCTTTTAATCTTATTCCGGACGTATCCGGAGTAACATTTGCCCTGTCCGGTAACGCGTTGACCAATGCACCGCTGCAGTTCAATGCTTATACCGGCAATTACCTGAACATCTATGTCGGAACCAGGACGGCATCCGCTTACGAAGGGAATTCCAGTACTTTGCTGGCTTCGGAAGAAGCGGAATTTGAGCAGGATAAGTTTTATTCCCTGTTTGCCGTCGGATACGATGATGCCTACAGGAATGTGATCACCCCTGATACTTACGACAGCTTATCCGGTTCTAACGGTAAGGCATATGTCAGGTTTATCAATGGGGTGGCCGATTCTGTAACAGCCTCGGTGGTGAAGGTGACCAGTGGCGGCAGTGATGTGATCAACGAGATCGCTGAGCTGGGAGATGTAGCAGAATTTACGGCTGTTGATCCCGGTGATATTACGGTAAGCATAGACGGCGGTGAGGCGATCAATGCCAACAGAACGTTTGCTGTGGAAGCAAGAAAAGTGTATACTATCCTGTTGATCGGGGTACCGGGTGCAACAGACGACACCAAAAAAGTACAGGTAAGGTACGTGGAAATGGGAACGCTTTCTGACGAAACAGGTTCAGATGCAAACGGGGTGTCTGTTGTCCCGTCCGGCTATATCCAGTAAAAGTTTTGTTTCCGGGAATATAAGGTAAGACAGTAAGATGGCAAGACCGTAAGAAGTTCCATCTTGCGGTCTTACCATTTTGCAATTTTACTTCATAGTCAACGTCTCTCAGCCTGGCTTTATGTTGGAGTAGGAAATCATCCTGCTTTGCGGTAAATATCAATTGTATTTCTTCTTCAGCACGCTTACCTGTTCCTGCAGGTTGTTTACTAGGGAAGCCAGCTGGTTCACATCCCATCGTTGCTGGCTGGCTACCTTGCTGATGACCATTTGGGCCTGCCACAGCTCCAGTATGTCTTCCGAATTTACCTGGTAGGGTTTGTAGGCAGGGTTATCGCTTACCAGGGTGACCTTTGATTTGGCGCGGTTATTTTTTTCCAGTCGCTTATACACAATGCCTTCAGTCCTGGAAACCACGATAAATGCCTGGTTGGTTTTTGCGTCTTCCAGGCTTTCCACTTTTTCTCCCACAATAACCGAACCGCTGGGCGTAGGCAGCATACTGTCTCCTACGATCTCAAAAGCACGATAGTGGCCATTGCTCAGCATCGGCAGCGTAAAAGTGTTCAATTCGTCCAGGAACTCTATATCCGCATAGCCGGCCAGGTATCCGGCAGCGGCTTTCACCGGCACCAGGTGTATCAGGTTGTTGGTTTCAGACATCATTTTCAACTGGCGTCGCCGGGTGATATAGTTGCCTTTTACATCGCTTATATCTTTCCGCAGCAGGTCATCCAGCGTCAGCTTGAACATATCAGCCAGTCGCTCCAGCACATCAATGCGCGGTTCCGCCCTTTCCTCTTCGTAGGCGCCTACCAGCGAGCGTTTGATATTGAGCTTCTGGGCAAATTCTTCCTGCGTCCATCCCCGCAGCTTACGCAGGTATTTCAGGTTTTGTCCGGCAAAAGATTGAGACATACTAACGAATTTAGCTGCAAAATACTAATTTAATTAGTTGTGACCAATTTTCTGAAAAGAAATTTCCCGCTCCGCCACCTGCTGTGTTTGTGAACGATAGGGAACCGCTAACAGTGCAATGGCGTACACCAGGTGTCCGTTTCCGGACAGTTGTATTCAGTAGAGTTTATACAATAAATTGATAATCAAAATATTACCAAGGTGGCATGTAATTCGTTTGGAAGAGAATGTGAGAAATGTGAAGATGTGGAAATACTGCCTGGGTTTATTCTATAGGTGATGTGGTAGATATATTGTTTGGAATTGTACTAGAGTACCATCCCTCTCCGCAGCGGGAAGAGGGTGAGGCTGATGTGGGAATAAATGACCGTGCCGCATGGGTCTAAGTCACGCGATTAAAGCAAAAGCTGATGATAAAAAACTATTTTAAAACAGCCTGGCGGAATATCCGGAAAAACAAGCTGTTCTCCTTCATTAATGTCCTGGGACTGTCCATTGGTATCGTTACTTTTTTTGTCATTATGCTGTATGTACAGGATGAACTGAGCTATGACAGGTTCAATAAGCATGCGGATCGTATTACAAGGGTGATATTCCAGGCAGATATTAATGGCGGTAAGATCAATGAAGGGATCGTGATGGCACCTGTTGCTGCTACTATGAAAAAGGATTTTCCGGAAGTAGAAGACGCAACCAGGATGGTAGCGCTTGGTTATCCGAAAATAATTTATGATGACAGGAGCTTTAAAAGCGACCGGGTAGCGATAGTTGACCCTAATTTCTTTGAGATCTTTACCCTGCCGTTAATCGAAGGAAATGCAGCTACTGCCTTGCTACAGAAAAATAGCCTGGTTATCTCACAAACGGCAGGTAAAAAGTATTTTGGAGAAGAGAACGGTATCGGCAAAATACTGAAGCTGGATAATGAAGTCTATACCGTAACGGGAATAATGAAAGATATTCCTTCAAACGCGCATTTCCACTTCGATATCTTTATGTCGATGACCGGTTGGCAGGCTGCAGCCTCCGACTCGTGGATGAGTGGTAACTTTTACACTTATCTCTTGCTGATGCCGGCAACTGACCTGAAACAACTGGGATCCCGTCTTCCCGGTATGGTGGAAAAATATATGGGACCGCAGATACAGCAGCAAATGGGATTGAGCCTGGAACAGTTCCGGACAAGCGGCAACCAGTTGGGCTTTGCACTACAACGCCTTACAGATATCCATTTAACTTCCAATACTACAAACGAATTAGAACCCGGCGGCAATATAACCTACGTGTATATTTTCAGTGGTGTCGCTGCTTTTATGCTCATTGTAGCCTGTATCAATTTTATCAACCTATCCACAGCCGGCGCTTCCCGCAGGGCAAAGGAAGTAGGTGTAAGGAAAGTTGCAGGGTCAGGCAGGGGACAGCTGATAAGCCAGTTTTTGTGTGAATCCATGTTGATCACTTTTTTTGCGCTGTTGACAGCATTCGTTGTCTTGCAGATGGCGTTACCGTTGTTCAATAATATTTCCGGAAAGGATTTATCGATCACCTGGAAGCCGGCGTCTGCATTCATCGGACTGGGGGTGATAGTCGGCCTGATAGCGGGGTGCTATCCGGCATTCTATTTGTCTTCTTTTAAGCCTATCCTGGTATTAAAAGGACGTATAGCAAATAAGCAAGGCAGTTTAGGGCTGAGAAGCGGTTTGGTGGTATTCCAGTTCTTCATTTCGGTTGCTCTTATCATCGGAACGATTATAGCTTACCAGCAGATGAAATATATCCAACAGGTGGATATAGGATATAACCGGCAACAGCTTCTGGTGATCCCTAATTCCTGGGCGCTGGGAGGGAATGAGCGATCTTTTAAGGAAGAAATGCTTCGAAACTCCATGGTGGAGAGTGCTACCATGTCCTGGTTCAAGCCCGTAGGCCCTACGAACTATAACAATGCGCTGGCCTATCCCGGGGGCAATGATAACCTGATCGTAAATGGAGTAGACTACCAGGTGGACGATCAGTATATACCCGTAATGGGGATGAAAATGGCTGCGGGGAGAAATTTTTCTCACCATTTTCCTACAGACTCCTCTGCCATTATCCTGAATGAAACGGCTGTAAAATCGCTGGGCTGGACGAATGAATCAGCAATCGGTAAAACCGTAGTCATACAAAACAGTCCAAGAGGGCAGCACTTTCCGTACCAGGTAGTAGGGGTTGTCAGGAATTTTAATTTTAAGTCTTTGCATGAAATGATCAGCCCGTTGTATATGACGTATTTTCCGCAGGGCGGGTTGATATTCAAAGTGAACACCGGCGATGTGCAGGGATTGCTGGCTGCAATGAAAAAAGTATGGGATGATTACCGCACAGAAGAACCGTTTACCTATTCCTTTATGGATGATCTCTTCAGTAATGTCTATGCATCCGAGCAAAGAACAGCCCGTGTATTAAATGTTTTTTCGGTGCTGATCATCTTTGTTGCCTGTCTTGGTTTGTTCGGACTTGCCACCTATACTGCAGAGCAACGTACTAAAGAAATCGGGATTCGAAAAGTGTTAGGCGCCAGAGCGGCACAGGTAATCAGGCTGTTGTCGGGGGATTTTTTGAAGTTGGTATTAATAGCTTCCTGCATTGCTTTCCCGGTGGCTTGGTGGGGAATGAGCAAATGGCTGCAGAACTTTGCATATAGAATTGAGATACACTGGTGGGTATTTGTTGTAGCAGCAGCCCTGGCATTGTTGATAGCCTTATTGACAATAAGTTTCCAGGCGATAAAAGCAGCCATGGCAAACCCGGTGAAAGCGTTGCGGACGGAATAAACAATTTGAAAATGTGAGAAATATGGAAATGTGATGATGCGGAAATGCAGAGCCCGGATTTATTTTATAGATGATGTGGAAGATATAAAGTTTGGGTTTGTACTGCAGCACCGTTCCTCTCCGCGAAGAGAGGGATAAGAGGGTGAGGCAAAAAATCATAAATCATAAATCAGCAATCAAAGATCATGCTTACTAACTATTTAAAGATCGCGTGGCGGAATATTTTGAAGAGCAGAACTTCTTCCATGATCAATATAGGCGGACTGTCTATGGGGATGACCGTAGCTATGCTCATCGGTCTATGGATCTGGGACGAAGTAAGCTACGACCGGTACCATAGCAACTATGACCGGGTGGCACAGGTGTACCAGCACCAGACCTGGAATGGGAATGTTTATACGGGACAGGCCCTGCCTTTTCCGCTGGGAGAGGAACTGCGGAGCAGTTACGGCAGCGATTTTACTTATATCGCGATGGCCTCCTGGCAGGGCGATTATATGCTCAGCAAAGATGATAAGCATCTTAATAAAAATGGTATCTATATAGATAAGGACGGCCCCCGGATACTCTCCCTTAAAATGGTAAAAGGAACGCTGGACGGGCTTTCCGATCCCAACAGTATCCTTCTTTCGGAAACTGCGGCAAAGGCATTTTTCGGGGATGCAGACCCCATGGGGCAACCGATGAGGATCAGTAACAAGCTGAATGTGAAAGTGACCGGTGTGTTTGAAGACCTGCCTTACAGCACTACTTTCCGTGAGTTGAAATTCGTGGCACCATGGGATCTGTATAAAACCTCTGAAGGTTGGCTGGCGCAGGCTGCTACACAGTGGCAGAACAATTCTTTTCAATGCTTTGTGCAGATAAATGAGGGTGCAGATATTGCAACTGTAAACCAAAGAATTGAAAAAGCGAAACAGCATAAGGTGTCGGAAGAAGATAAAAAGTTCAATGCCCGTATCTTTTTACATGCCATGAAGGATTGGCATTTGCGTTCTTCCTGGAAAGAGGGCATGCAGGCTGGGGGGCAAATTGAATATGTATGGATGTTCGCTGTGATCGGTGTGTTCGTATTATTGTTGGCCTGTATCAATTTTATGAACCTCAGTACGGCCCGTTCCGAAAAAAGGGCAAAAGAAGTAGGCATCCGTAAAACAGTGGGTTCTGTCCGCCGGCAGTTGATAGGACAATTTCTCGTTGAATCCTTACTGGTGGCTTGTATGGCATTCGTGCTTTCTCTTTTATTGACCTTGCTGGCATTGCCCTGGTTCAACCAGGTATCGGCCAAACAGATGCATATCTTATGGGGAAATGGCTGGTTCTGGCTGGCGGGCTTGAGTTTCACCCTGGTCACCGGGTTGATAGCCGGCAGCTATCCTGCTTTTTATTTATCTTCTTTTCAGCCGGTAAAGGTGTTGAAAGGAACTTTCAAAGCCGGGCGGTTGGCCGCTTTACCGAGAAAGGTACTGGTGGTAACACAGTTCACGGTTTCTGTGGCACTGATCATCTGTACCATCGTTGTTTACCGCCAGATACAACATACCAAAGACAGGCCCGTAGGGTATGACCGGAATAACCTGGTGACGATCATGATGCAGACCCCGGATTTTTATGGTAAATACGATGTGCTGCGGAACGAGTTGAAGCGCCGCGATGCCATCGTGGAAATGTCGGAGTCATCAAGTCCTGTTACAAGTGTATGGAGTAATAACGGAGGCTTCAGTTGGGAGGGAAAGGATCCGGACCTGGATACCGATTTTGCTACCATTTGGGTAACGGCCGAATATGGTAAAACAGTAGGCTTCGAAATACTGGACGGTCGAGATTTTTCCAGGAACTTTAAAGGAGACAGTGCTTCCGTTATCGTAAATGAGGCGGCAGTTAAGTTCATGAATATTAAAGATCCGGTAGGAAAGATCGTACAATGGGAAAATCCATCGGGTATCGGCAATTTCACTATCATCGGCGTAGTAAAAGATATGGTGATGTCTTCACCTTATCAGCCGGTAAAGCAGGCAGTGTATCTTTTTGATGACGAAAATGTAAATGTTATTAACCTAAAGCTGAACCCCCAAAAAAGCACCTCCGAATCGCTGGTAATTGCAGAGAAAGTATTTAAGGAAGTAATACCCGCGGCGCCTTTTGAATACCAGTTCGCAGACCTGGAATATGCCAGGAAATTTGCTAACGAAGAAAGGGTAGGTAAGCTGTCCGGCTTTTTTGCCGTGCTGGCAATCGTCATCAGTTGCCTGGGCCTGTTCGGACTGGCTTCATTTGTAGCGGAACAGCGCATTAAAGAGATCGGCATCCGGAAAATTGTAGGCGCTACAGTATTTAATTTATGGACATTGTTGTCCAAAGACTTTGTGGTGCTGGTGGGTATTGCCTGCCTGATCGCGGTGCCGGTTGCCTGGTATTATATTTATGGGTGGCTGCAAAACTACGATTACAGGGTGGACATCTCGTGGTGGATATTTGCGATAGCCATTGCCGGCGCTTTTCTGCTTACGATCCTCACCGTGAGTTATCAGGCGATAAAGGCAGCGTTGGCGAATCCCGTGAAAGCGTTAAGGAGCGAGTAGCCCTCACCCGGAGAATTTGAAAATTTGAATATGCTAAAAATGTAGAAATGTTGTGATAATGAAACGTCAGCTTGGCTCTATTCTATAGATGATATGGTAGATATGGTGTTTGGATTTGTGCTATAGCACCGCTCCCCCTCCTTTGCAAGGAGAGGGAGAAGGAGGGTGAGGAAGAAAATGAGGAAATGTGAGTCCCGAAATTTCGGGATGGAAATATGAAAATGAAAAGCATGGACTTGTTCTATGGATAATGTGGTAGATATAGAGTTTGGAATTATTCTATAGTACCGCTCTCTCGCCTGGCCAGGAGAGGGAGAAGGTGGGTGAGGCATAAATCGAAAATCATAAATCAGCAATCAAAATCTATGTTAAAGAACTATTTCAGGATCGCGTGGCGGAATTTAATGCGCCAGAAGGCTTTTTCGGCAATCAATATCATCGGGCTTGCAATAGGAATGATGTGCAGCATTTTTATTTTGCTATGGGTGCAACATGAAAGAAGCTTTGACCGTTTTCATGAAAACGCCGGGGAGATATACCGCATTACCGAAACTATGCCCGGATTGAACGCGGCCCTGTCTCCCGCGGTGATGCCTCCTGAATTACAAGCCAAATTGCCGGTAATAAAAAATATGGTGCGCATAACCTATCCTTCAAAGCTCATATTGGAGGCTGGCACGAATAAGTTTATGGAGGAAGGCGCCCATTATACGGATACCACTTTTTTGCAGGTATTTTCTTTTCCCCTGATCCAGGGTAACAGGGCAACGGCCCTGTCACGCCCCGATGCTATTTTAATTACAAGGGATATGGCGAAAAAGTATTTCGCCACTGAAGATGCTATGGGTAAGACACTGCGTGTGAATGGAGACAAAAACGCTGTGGTTACCGGCGTGCTGGAAAATATTCCTGCCAATTCCCATTTCCGTTTTGATTTTATTATGCCCTTCTCTGCAAGCGATTTTGCCACAGAAGCCATAAAAGCGGCATCATGGGATAATTTTGATTTTCTGGCATACCTGCAGTTGGATAAGAATTTTAAATCGTCTCCCGGAAATGTTGCTGATCTTGAAACGCAGATCAATACCATATACAGGGAGCATATACCCAGGGAGAACCTGGATGTTGAGTTCCATTTGCAGCCGCTTACCGGTATTCACCTGGGGGCAAGCTATGTGGGTGATTTCCCGGGACATGGCAATGCACTATACGTAAGGATATTTTTTATCGTCGCCATTTTTGTATTGGGTGTTGCCTGTATCAATTTTATGAATCTTGCCACCGCAAGGTCTGCCCGGCGGGCCAGGGAAGTGGGATTGCGCAAAACCGTGGGTGCAGGACGTGCGCAGTTGATCGTTCAGTTCCTGACAGAATCGGTGTTTATTTCTTTCATTGCTTTATGCATTGCCATCTTTCTCGCATGGTTATTGTTGCCGTTATTCAATGACCTTTCCGGCAAGCAGATAACCGTTAATTTTTTTGAGGGCAAGATGATTTGGCTCTTAGCCGGCATCGCATTGCTTACGGGGTTGGTTGCAGGGTCATATCCGGCATTGTTCCTTTCGGCGTTTAATCCTGTAAAAGTGTTGAAAGGCAATGTGACAAAGATGAGCAGTAACCTGACGCTCCGCAACGGGCTGGTGGTGCTGCAGTTTTCGGTTTCCATCTTATTGCTTGTCGGTACACTCGTGGTGTATAAGCAGCTTCGATTTATAAAAAATATGAATCTTGGGTTTGAAAAGGAAAACCTTGTGTATATGCCCATGATGGGTAACCTGCAGAGCAAAAAAGAAGCCCTGGAAATTGCTTTGCAAAACAATATGCTTACGGCAGACTATACTATTATCGGTGGCCTTCCCACCAACCTTATGAATGCTACCACAGACATTATATGGGAAGGTAAAGACCCGAATATGAAGGGGCTGTTTTCAAACGTGGCAGCGGACGGCGCTTTTTTCGATATTTTCCAAATGAAATTATTGAGCGGAAGAACATTCTTTAAAAATTCTTCTGCCGATTCCAATAATTATATTATCAATGAAAAGGCTGCCGGGATCATGGGATTCACACCCGAAAGCGCTATTGGCAAGCCGCTTACGCAATGGGGGATAAAAGGTATGGTAGTGGGTGTGGTAAGAGATTTTAATTTCAAGCCTGTCCAGCAGTCCATTGAACCACTGATCATCCGCCATCTCAACAGCAGCGGCTACGTGGTGGTGCATACAAAGCCGGGCAAAACGGAAGCCACCATACAGGCGCTGGAGGGCATGAATGCTTCCCTGAATTCCGAAACGCCTTTTTCTTTCGGATTTATAGACCAGGATCTGGACAATCTGTATAAAGGGGAACAGCAGATGGGCAGTCTCTTTAATGTATTCACGATGCTCGCGCTTTTCATATCATGTCTGGGATTGTACGGACTATCGGCTTTTTTGGCGGAGCAGAGAAAACAAGAGATCGGTGTGCGAAAAGTATTGGGCGCTTCTGTACTCAATATAGCTTACCTGTTGTCATCGAATTTTACAAAGCTGGTGCTGATCGCAATGGTAATTGCCATCCCGGTTTCGTGGCTGGCGGTTAATAGCTGGCTGGACAGTTTCGCTTACCGGACAGACATCAGTTGGGTGATCTTTTTCATTGCCGCGGTTGCGGCCTTGCTGATCGCATGGATAACGATCAGCTACGAATCGATCAGGGCAGGATTGACAAACCCGGTAAAGGCATTACGGAGCGAGTAATTAATATGAAAATGTGACAATTTGAAAATGTGGAAATGCAAAGCCTGGATTTATTCTGTAGCTGATGTGGTAGCGGTGTAGTTTGGTTTTATTCTGCAGCACCGTCCCTCTCTCTGCCCGTCCGGTCAGGCGGGCGCAGCGAGGAGAGGGATAAGAGGGTGAGGTGCCCGGGTCACCAGAGTCACCTATGTCCCCAAAAAACAAAAAACAAAACCTGATGCTAAAAAATTATTTTAAAATTGCATGGAGGAATCTCGTTCGTCAAAAGGTTTTTTCTTCTATTAATGTTACAGGACTTGCACTGGGGCTGACCTGCAGCCTGCTGATCATGTTGTGGGTAAATGATGAACGGAGTATAGATCGTTTTCATGTGAATGCCGCAAGCCTTTATCAGGTATACGAACGCAGTTTTTATGAGGGTAAGGTGGAAGCCGGCTATTCTACCCAGGGGTTACTGGCAGGTGAGCTTAAGCGGGTGGTGCCGGAAATACAGTATGCATCCGGGTTTGAATATGTTGCTGCACCGGGCACTAAAAGCACCTTTTCTGCGGGCGACAAAGTAAATAAGATGACGGGGTTTTACGCTGGTGAAGATTATTTCACCATGTTCAGCTATCCCCTGCTGGAAGGTACGGCCGCCGGTGCATTGCGCTTGCCGGGTACGATCGCAGTTTCCAGGGAGATGGCCGAATATTTTTTTGGCGATTCCCGTACTGCTCTCGGTAAAACGCTGTTGTTTGATGACCAGGAAGAGTTGAAGATCTCGGGTGTATTTGAAAATGTTCCAGGCAGGTCTTCTCAGCAGTTTGATTTCCTGAGACCGTGGAAAGATTTCGAGAAAACCAACCCATGGATCCATAATTGGGGAAATACCAGTCCTGCCACTTATATTCAGTTGCAAAAAGATGCGGATGCAACTGCAGTAGAGGTAAAGATCAGGGATTTTATTTACCGTTATAAAAAGGAAGATCCTGCATTTAGAGTGGAGCTGGCTTTACAACGGTACACAGAAAGATACCTGCATTCTAATTTGAGCAAAGGTTATGCAGATGGCGGAAGAATCGAATACGTACATTTGTTTACAGTTGTAGCGATATTTATTCTGGTCATAGCCTGTATCAATTTTATGAGCCTTTCGACCGCACAATCCGAAAAGCGCGCCCGTGAGGTAGGATTGAGAAAAGTAGTAGGTGCAGCACGCTTCTCGCTTGTACTGCAATTTATAGGTGAAGCGTTGCTGCTGACTTTCCTGGCAGGAATGACAGCGCTTGCCGCAGTGGCCTTGCTGCTACCGGCTTTTAATACTGTTACTGGGAAACAACTGGAGGTTCCGTTTGATAGTGCATATTTTTGGATGGGTATGGCCACACTTTTGTTGAGTACCGGTATACTGGCAGGTAGCTACCCTGCGCTTTTTTTATCGTCTCTGAAACCGGTAAGGGTTTTAAAAGGAGCACAAAAATTTAACTGGAAATCTTCCTTTTTCCGGCAGGGACTGGTGGTCTTCCAGTTTGTGCTGGCGACAGTGCTCATCATCGGCACAATTGTGACTTACCGGCAGATGGAATATATACAGGGGAAGAATATAGGATATGAGAGAGACAATTTACTATATATTCCCCTTGAAGGAGAGCTGAAGACACAATATGGATTGTTTAAGCAGAGAGCGCTCGCCATACCCGGTGTGGCGGATATTTCCAAAATGAGAAATTCACCTACTGTTATTGAGCACCATACCAACAGCATATCCTGGCCGGGAAAACCGGACAACGTAAATGTTTCATTTGCCGATGGCGTGGTAGGATATGATTTTGTCAGAACAATGAAGCTGGAGCTGAAGGAAGGGCGTGATTTTTCACAAGCCTTTGGTATTGACTCGGCAGCATATATATTAAATGAAACAGCCGTAGAAAAAATGGGGTTGACAGAACCTCTCGGAAAAACAGTTTCATGGGGCGGTCGCAATGGTACCGTAATCGGTATCTTAAAAGATTTTCATTTCAATTCTATGCACCATGCTATCGAACCCCTGATATTACGGCTGGATGAGAACTGGAGCTGGGGAACTGTTATGGTCAGGTTGCAGGGAGGTGATCTCGGGAATACGATATCATCGTTGCAAAATCTCTACAGGGATATTAATCCCGGCTTCCCTTTCAGTTACCAATTCTCAGATGCTGAATTCGATAAGTTATATCGCAGTGAGCAGGTTGTGAGCCGGCTATCCCGCTATTTTTCTTTTCTCGCAATTTTCATTTCCTGCCTGGGGTTATACGGACTGGCGGCATTTGTCGCAGCGAAGCGTACAAAAGAGATTGGAGTGCGGAAGGTATTAGGTGCTTCCGTTCCCGGCATCGTCACATTATTGTCCGGCAGCTTTTTAAAGCTTGTCGGTATTGCATTATTGGTAGCATTTCCTTTCGGGGGACTTATACTGCAGCGCTGGCTTAATCAGTTTGCATATAAAACAGATATTGAATGGTGGGTATTTGGAGTAGCCGGATTGTTTGCTATCATGATAGCAGTGATCACGATCAGTTTTCAGTCGATCAAAGCAGCAATGGCAAATCCGGTGAAGAGCTTGCGAACGGAGTAATTAATTTGATCCCGCAACTGCGGATGAAAATGCCTGTCTGGATTTGTTCTGTAGATGATGTGGTAGATATAGAGCCTGGAATTGTTCGACAGCACCGCTCCCTCTCCGCAGCGAGGAAAGGAAGAATGAGGGTGAGGCAAATCATACATAAGAAATAAAAAGCTATGTTTAAAAACTATTTAAAAATCGCGTTCCGGAACCTTGCCAAGAACAAGGCCTTTTCCGCGATCAATATTGCCGGACTTGCGATCGGTATAGGCTGTTTTGTGCTCATTGCCTTATATGTAACTGATGAACTGAGCTTTGACCGGTTTAATGAAAAAGGCGAAAGGATCTTCCGCATCAGCTCGGATATTAAGTTTGGCGGTGCTGAAACCCGCTATCCTTTTACATCTGATATGATGGGGCCGATATTTAAAAAGGATTTTCCCGAAGTAGAAGATTATACGCGCATTTATACTTCCAATGGCTCAAAGCTTATAAAAAAGGACAACGGGTTTATCAATGAAGAAAAGGTAGGTCATGCGGATTCTACTTTCTTTAATATTTTTACTTTGCCCGCCATAGCCGGTGATACCAAAACCGCGTTGGACGAGCCGAACACGGTTGTGATCACGGAAACCACGGCAAAAAAATATTTTGGTACAACCGACGCTATCGGGAAAATAGTCGAGACCAATGATAATGATAGAACCTTATACACCTTATACAAGGTAACCGCTGTTATAAAAGATATTCCTTCCAATGCACATTTCAATTTCGATTTCCTCTTTTCTATGAAAAATGTGAATTATGGCTGGGGACAGCTCATGAGCCATAATTTCCATACCTACTTATTGCTGAAGCCTGGTACGGATATCAAAGTTTTTGAAAAAAGGAGCTTAGATCAGTATATTAATAAATATGTTTTACCTGAAGCGAACCAGGTAATGGGTGTTTCCAGTATGGAAGACTTTGAACGTTCGGGTAATAAGCTTAGATATTCGCTTACACCCTTGCTTGACATACATCTGTATTCAGGCAGACCGTTTGAGCTGAGCCCGGGAGGCAATATCCAGTATGTATATATATTTTCTTTGGTAGCTGTATTCATTTTACTGATCGCCTGTATAAATTTTATGAACCTTACTACTGCACGTTCATCCAACCGGGCAAAAGAAGTGGGTATCCGGAAAGTGCTGGGTACCAATAAAAAGAACCTTATCACCCAGTTTCTCAGCGAGTCTACGGTGATGGCAATCATTTCTACCCTTCTCGGTATTGGAATAGTGCTTCTTGCGCTTCCTCTATTTAACAGTGTAGCGGGGAAAAGCATGCAAATAAGTAATTTGTTTACACCCATATTTATTTTATTCCTGGTGATGCTTCCTTTTGTTGTGGGACTGATTGCAGGGAGCTATCCCGCCTTTTTCCTTTCTTCTTTCAAACCTATAATGGTATTAAAAGGTAAACTGAAAATAGGTGGCGTAAATAGCGGTTTACGGAGCATGCTGGTAGTATTTCAATTTGTTACTTCTATCGTGCTTATTATAGGAACGATCATTATTTACAGGCAGCTGAATTATATCCAATCCAAAAACCTCGGGTATGCAAAAGAACAGGTGTTGATCATTAATGATGCCTATACGTTAGGCAGAAATGCAGAATCTTTTAAGCAGGAAATGCTGCAGCAGCCCGGTGTTATAAATGGAACGCTGAGCGGTTATCTGCCTACTCCTTCCAGCAGAAGTGATAATCTTTTTTCAAGCTCTCCGCAACTGGATGTAAAGAATGGTTTCGGCATGCAGGAGTGGAGCGTGGATCATGATTATATCCATACGTTAGGTATGGAACTGGTGGCCGGGAGGAATTTTTCCAAAGAATTCGGTACGGATTCATCAGCCGTTATCCTGAATGAAACGACGGCGAAAAGCTTAGGCTATGATGACCCGATCGGTAAGCCTGTTTATGCTATTTACAACCCGGAAACAAATGAAACCAGGAAATACACGATCATCGGTGTGGTGAAAGATTTTCATTTTGAATCCCTGAAAAGGGATATAGGCAAGCTCGGGTTATTTCTCAGGAGAAGCACCGGGTTGGTATCTTTTAAAATAAACGCAGCCAATGCCCCCCAGGTCATAAAAATTGCAGAACAAAAATGGAAGGCGATATCTCCGCAAATGCCGTTCAACTATAAATTTTTAGATACAGAGTTTAACCATGTATATGATGCGGAGCAGCGTGTTGGAAAGATCGCTTTGTCGTTTGCTGTGCTGGCTATCCTGATTGCATGCCTCGGACTGTTCGGATTGGCTGCATATATAGCCGAGCAGCGCACCAAAGAGATCGGTATACGGAAAGTGTTGGGCGCAAGTGCAACTAGCCTTGTTGCCATGTTATCAAGGGATTTTTTGAAGCTTGTGCTGATCTCATCCGTCATTGCCTTTCCCCTGGCCTGGTGGAGTATGAGAACCTGGTTACAGGATTTTGCTTATCGCATAGAGATCGGCTGGTGGGTATTTGTAGCGGCAGGGGTAATAGCCATATTGATTGCTTTGATAACGGTGAGCTTCCAGGCAATTAAGGCAGCGATGGCGAATCCGGTGAAGAGTTTGCGGACGGAGTAGCCCCTCACCCCCTGCCCCCTCTCCCCGCAGGGGAGAGGGGTGCCTAAGTTCAAAGAGGATTTATGAAATGTAACTGGGGAATTTGAAAAATGTGGGAATGTGACGATGTGATAATATAGAAGTGCAAAGTTTGGATTTATTCTGTAGGTGATGTGGTAGAGATATAGTTTGGAACTGTTCTGCAGTACCGTCCCTCTCAGCAGGGGAGAGAGGGAAAAGAGGGTGAGGCTAAAAATCAGAAATCAATTAATCGTATATCAGAAATTACAGGATTATGTTCAAAAACTATTTCAAAATCGCGGTAAGGCACATTATGACATACAAAATGTTTTCCATCATAAACATTTTGTGCCTTGCTATAGGCATAACCTTCACTATGTTGATTGGCGATTATATTTTGCATGAAAAACAGGTTAATGCCGGCATCCGCAATGTTGACCTGCAGTATCTTGTTAAAAGCAATTGGAAAGTGAAGGAAATGGGGTTGGATGTTACCACACTTGGTCCGCTACCCCAAACATTACGGAACGAATATCCTTCGCTTGTTGCTAATTATTACCGGTATAATCCTGTAACAAATGTAGTTTCTGCAGGTGATAGACATTTTAAAGAAAATATTGCTATAGGCGATACTACTGTTGTAAGTATGTATGGATTGGAGGTATTGTATGGTAATCCATCACAGGCTTTTACCAATAACAATTCTGCTGTAATAACAGAATCGTTGGCTTTAAAACTTTTTGATCAGAAAGATGCCCTTGGAAAAACGTTCGATATACAGGGGGTTAACAATGAAAAACAGGTATACACCGTTTCAGCGGTTTTAAAAGACAGACCTTTTAACTCTGTAATCGATTTGCTGGATAACGATTATGAAATTTTTGTTCCCACGGTTGGCAATCGTTATTATCCTGGCGGTGACCCGGCAGATAACTGGGCGCAGATATTTGAGGTGGGCGCTATCGAACTTCAGAAAGGTGTTCAGCCTAAGGATCTGCAGGCTCCTATAAAACAGTTACTTACTAAATATGCTTCGGCAGATATCAATAATAACCTGACGGTTGAACTGGCTCCCGTTAAAGATTATTACATCAAATCCAATAATGGCGCCGTTCAAAAAATGATACTAACATTATCCATAGTAGTGGTATTCATTATAACAATGGCTATTATTAATTTCGTTAATATAAATATCGGTACTTCTTCGTATCGTGTAAAGGAAATAGGATTGCGCAAAGTATTTGGTGGAGAAAGGAAGCAATTGATCATACAACATCTTACAGAATCTTTATTGCTTACATTCCTATCAGGCTTATTATCTCTTACATTATATGAATTGCTGCGCCCGTATTTTTCATCAATGCTTAATACGCCATTATCGGCAATCTGGCAATTTGATACAGCAAGAATATTATTAATAACATTATTAATAATTGTTATTGGTATTATCGCAGGGATTTATCCCGCCTTTGTTCTCAGCGCATCCAATACCATTACTGCAATAAAAGGTAAAATAGATACGGCAAAAGGTGGTCTGAACCTCCGCAAATCATTATTGGTCGTTCAATTCACACTGGCTATTGTAGTGTTTGTTGCGGCGCTGAATGTTTCAAACCAGGTAGCTTATGTTTTCAATAAAGATCTCGGCTATGATAAGGAACAGGTATTAATAGCTACGGCCTTCCCTAAACAATGGGATTCGGCAGGCGTAGCTAAAATGGAGACTATACGGAACGGCTTGAGAAATGTGCCGGGTGTAATAAATGCCAGTATTGCATATGAAGTGCCTGACAGAAAACCGCCAATTACGATCAGCGCGTTGCCGGGGGGCTCATCTGCAGAGCAACCGTATTTGATTTCCGTTATATCAACCGATGAACATTATGCGAAAACATTCGGGCTTACGGTAACATCCGGCAGTTTTTTTAATGCAGAAAACGGCGCTTATACACCTGGGCAAATGGTATTGAATGAGTCGGCTGCAAAGGCCCTCGGTATCAATGTTGAAAATGCACAGGGTCAGCAGGTAAAAGTGCCGTCGTTTAATAATGCGGTTTATACAGTATCGGGCATAGTTAAAGATTTTAATTACTCCAGCATGCACGACAAAATTGAGCCGCTGGCTTTTATACATACCAGGGATGCACAATCGTACCGTTATCTCACTGTAAAACTTACTACACAAAACTTAGGCGGAACAATTGATGCCATAAAAGAGGAATGGTCTGCATTATCACCCGGGGCGCCTTTTGAATACACTTTTATGGACGATAATTTTCAAAAGCTGTATCAGTCTGAACTGCAACTTAAAAAAGCAACACAAACAGCCACCCTGTTAAACCTGGTAATTGTGTTTATGGGCATATTCGGCGTTGTAGCATTTAGTTTGGTTAAACGGAATAAAGAGATTGCCGTACGCAAAGTGCTTGGCGCTTCTGTTAAAAATATAATGACACTTTTTATTAAGGATTATGCATGGCTTATATTAATAGCTAATGTTGTAGCTTGGCCTGTAGCATACTATGCAACAGAATACTGGTTACGGAATTTTGCCTACCGCATGCCGCAGCATATCAGCACCTATTTATTTGTAATGATGTTTATCTTCCTGGCAGCCTGCATATTTATTGTAGCGCAGTGTTTTAAAGCAGCCGTAACCAACCCCGTGAAGGCATTACGGACGGAGTAGTTAATTAGAAAATGAGAAGAAGATGTGGAAATAGAAGCCAATGTCCCATCAGTCAGTCCCCTTTGTTCTACGAAGTAAGGCAGAGGGTGAGGGCGCTTTGTTTTGACAATAATAAAAACTTTTATTTTCTTTGACACAAATATGGAAACAAAGGAAGAAAATCAGTCGGATAGCAAAAAGAAGAAAAAGCTGCTGGAGTCTAACCGGCTATTGAGTGCCACGGCTTTGTTTGTAAGTGTGTCTACACTGTTTATCCTGCTCTACCAGAGCCATCTGTCCAACAAAATGTACGAACTGGAAAACAAGGCGCTTAAGACATCTGTCATGCCCATACTTACGGTGTCGCAAAGCCTGGGACCGGATTATTACACAATTTATGTAAGCAACCTGGGAATAGGACCGGCTATCATTAAATCTTTTCATGTTCAGTACAGGGACTCCGTATATGAAGCAGACATTCCGACCCTGATCTGGAAACGTATTATCAAGTCTCCGGATACCGGAAAACCGTTTTATTACGGCCATAGTAATATCGGAAGAGGCGGTGTGATACCCGTCAACGGTAGGATCGAACATATATCAGCCAACGATACAGCAACCGCAGTGGGCATGCACAACACTTTTATTCCATCCGGAGAATCCCCCGCACTTAACATCGCCATTTCTTACACTTCCATATACGAAGATGAAACCTGGACTGCCTATCTCTTCGGTCCTTTTACCATTCCCCCGAAATCAGGGTTAGCTACCTTGCCGTAAGGAAAGATCGGGCGGTTATTTACCTGTATATATGATCGTATAGCCGTACGTATACGAACGGCCGGTGTCCGATATCGGACAGTAGTGTCTTGTTTATTTGTTTAACTATATGAAAATCATATGGTTATCAATGTGGCATGTGGATTGGGTGTGGAAATGTGAGAAATTTGAAAATGTGCCAGTTTGAAAATGGGAAGAAGATGTGGAAATGCAAAGCCCGGATTTATCTGTAAGTGATGTGGTAGATATAAAGTTTGGATGTGTTCTATAGTGCCGTCCTTCTCTGAAGGAGAAAGATAAGAGGATGAGGCTGCGGAAGGGTGGAAATGGTTAGCATGTCACCTGTGTCCCCTTTGTCACACTACAGGAAGATGAGGTTAAAATCAGCCTTCGAACGTTCGGAGCGAGAATCATAAATCAGCAATCACGGTTATGTTCAAAAACTACTTCAAAATTGCCATTCGTAACCTGAAAAGGAACGGCGTTTACTCTTTCATTAACGTCTTTGGTTTAAGCATAGGCCTGGCCTGCAGCATGCTGATCCTGCTGTATATAAAAGATGAGGTGAGCTTCGACCGGTTTCATGATGATGTAGACAACATATACCGCATTGCTTCTAAAAATAAACACGATGGGAACGAATTTGTAAGTGGCGTTACGGGGCTTTTGCAGGGCCCCAGGTTTGTAGAGAATGTGCCGGGGCTGACAACTTTTGTGCGTTTGCATAATGCCTACCGGGATGTAAAGACCGGAACGGACATTCAGGGTAAGGAGGTGCTGATCGCAGATGCTGATTTCTTTTCGGTATTTAGTTTCCCGGTGTTGTATGGGGACGCTGAAAACAGCCTGAAAGACCCGTCGTCCATTGTGCTGTCGGAAGACGAAGCCAAAAGACAATTCGGCAAGACGGATGTTGTTGGTGAAACAATAATGGTGAAGCAGGATTCTGTATTTACGCCACTTACGGTAACCGCTGTTGCAAAACGCATTCCCCAGAATTCTTCTATACAATTTGATATGCTGCTTCCTTTCCGGCAATCGAAAGAAGAAGCAGGAAACAGTGAGAACTGGTTCAACTTCTTTCTGAATACGTTTGTAAAGGTACAGCCTAACAGCAACCTGCAGCAAATAGAAGTAAATATGCAGCGCTTTTATACACAGGATGCCCAGCAGGCTTTTACCGCATTGAACGAAAGATACGGTGGCGCCGGGTCGATGGGATCCTACTTTTTACAGCCTTTTGCCGATATGCATATGAATCCCCGGTTGTCGGCAGTAAACGGGCTGAAGCATGGAAGCAATCCGATGTATTCCTATATCCTGTCCGGAATTGCATTGTTCGTATTGATCATTGCGTGTATCAATTTTGTAAACCTTACCGTTGCCAGGTCTGTAAAGAGAGCCAAAGAAATAGGCATCCGGAAAGTGGTGGGCGGAGAAAGAAGACAATTGATCTTTCAGTTTTTGAGTGAGTCGTTCCTGCTTTGCCTGCTGGCGTTTGCACTGGCAATGCTGTTGGTGTTCCTTGTTTTACCGTTGTTCAACGATCTTGCCAATAAAGCCTTATCCTTTTCCTATCTTTTTGATGCAACGCTGGTAACCTCCTACGTACTGCTGTTCATTATCACCGGGTTGCTGGCCGGTTTTTATCCGGCCCTGGTTTTGTCGGGGTATAGTCCCGTGAAAACGCTTTACAGCCGTTTCTCTATCGGGGGAAAGAACTATCTGCAGAAATCCCTGGTGGTATTACAGTTTTCACTGGCTTCTTTTCTCATTATTGCCACGTTTACTATTTATACCCAGTTTAATTACCTTACTAAAAAGGACCTGGGGTATGATGACAGTAATATCATACAGTTAAATAAGGACAGGATCCGGCATGATGAAGCAGCACTGTTTAAAGAGGAACTGCTGAAGAACCCGAACATCGTGGAGGCGTCGGCAAGAAATAGCGGGGGATGGATCACAATGGCAAAAACAGCCAGGGATTCCAGCATGCAGTTTGACTATGAAACAATAGATGAAGCCTATATCCCTATGCTGAAGATCCCGATCGTGGCAGGCAGGAATTTTTCAAAGCAATTTCCCGGAGATGCCACCGGCTCTATTCTCGTAAATGAAGCTTTTGTAAAAAAAGCAGGCTGGACGAACCCGGTAGGAGAGACCATGAACTTTTTTTACAATAATGAAATATATACGGTGGTAGGTGTGGTGAAAGATCACCACAGCAAATCCTTGACAGAAAAAATAGGGCCGCAGCTTTTTACGATGAAGCCGGATAACCAGTATGGTCAATACCTGTTAAGAATAAATCCGGGCACCGTTTCCGAGGTACTGCCTTTTATACAGGAGACTTTCAGGAAATTTTACCCCTTAAGTCCCTACGATTATGTATTCAAAGACCAGGAGAAGCAGAACGCCTATATGCAGGAGGCGAAATGGAAGCAGATAATCCTGTTCGGTGCAATATTGACCATATTCATTTCCTGTATCGGGCTCTTTGGATTATCGGTATTGGCAGCCCAGAAACGTACCAAGGAGATCGGTATCCGCAAGGTATTGGGTGCATCCGTTAATGGTATTGTCACCATTTTATCAAAAGACTTCCTGAAG
Organism: Chitinophagaceae bacterium; assembly: GCA_037190885.1. Classification (GTDB taxonomy): domain Bacteria; phylum Bacteroidota; class Bacteroidia; order Chitinophagales; family Chitinophagaceae; genus Agriterribacter. Next base: position 38,739 of record JBBCJQ010000015.1, on the reverse strand, counting down.
CTGGTGATCATTGCACTGGTGATCGCGGTTCCGGCAGCATGGACAGTGTCCAACAAATGGTTGGAGAACTATCCCTACAGAACTACTATAGGGTGGCAGATGTTTGCAGCGGCGGGTGTATTGGTAATAGTGGTGGCGCTCGTTACTGTCAGCTTCCAGGCGATAAAGGCGGCGGTGGGCAACCCGGTAGAAGCGTTGCGGACGGAGTGAGGTAATTTGAAAATTTGAAAATGTGGTAATTTGAAAATGAGAAGAAAAATGTGGAAATGCTTGCCTGGATTTGCTCTGTAGATGATGTGGTAGGTGTACAGCCTGGAATTGTTCTGCAGTGCCATCCCTCTCTCCCGAAGGTTCGGGACGGGGAGAAGGATAAGAGGATGAGGGATAAAACATAAATCAGTAAACCATATATCGGAACTTACAGGTTATGCTTAAAAATTATTTTAAAACGGCATTCAGGAGTGTGGCCCGTAACGGAAATTATACTATCATTAATGTTGCCGGGTTGGCTGTTGGCGTTGTAGTGTGTATGATCATCTTTATCATCATACAATTTCAAACAAGCTTCGACAACTTTCATTCCAAGAAAGATCGTATCTATCGTGTGCTTACGGAATATCATCATTCGGATGCAACGACGATTTCTTACGGGAGAAGTGTCCCGTTTCCGATGCCCACGGGATTGAGAACGGCTTTCCCTCAATTGGAACAGGTAGCTGCCGTTTATGCAAGTCACAACGACGAATTGCAGGTACTAGATGATAACGGGGCTCCAGTGAAGAACTTTAAAGAGCCGCGTGGTGTGTTTTATACAGAACCGTCATTCTTCGATATATTTGATTTTCCCCTGCTTGCGGGTTCATATGCTTCATTAAAGGATCCGGATAATGTATTGCTTACAAAGGAAGTTGCAGAGGCCTATTTTGGAGACTGGAAAACCGCAATGGGTAAGGCTATTAAACTGACGGGATCCTACAGGATCGGTGCGGGATTATTTCAGTCTCCCCCAATAGTGCTGAAGGTTTCAGGTATTCTCGCAACAGTACCCGCCAATACAGACTTTCAGCTAAAACTGGTAGTCGCTTACGGCACAGATTTTACCGGAGATAAAGTATATGGATTTCAGCAACCCGATTGGAACGGAACAGCGCCTGATTTTGGCTGCTACGTTTTATTGCCGTCGAACATTTCTGCCGACAATTTTAACCGGCAGTTAGAGGCATATTCTCAAAAGGTGCTGCCTGCCGGTAATAAGAATAGTCATATTATACAGCCGCTAAGCGCTGTACATTACGATACAGAAACAGGTAATTATAGTAATAAAACAATCAGCCATCAATTACTCAATGTACTATGGATAATTGCGGCATTTATCCTGTTAATTGCCTGTGTAAATTTCATAAACCTCTCTACGGCGCAAGCAGTTAACCGCGCAAAAGAGGTCGGTGTAAGAAAAGTGTTGGGAAGTAATAGATCGCAGTTGCAAATCCAATTCATCATTGAAACATTTTTGGTGGTCATAAGCGCTGTAGTATTAGCGGCTGTTATTACAGTACTTACATTGCCTCTTTTAAATCAGTTTTTAGAACTTTCTCTTTCGTTCAGTATACTTAATAACCCCGCAATTATTTTATTTCTTATAGCCACAACAATTTTTGTAACCATATTGGCAGGCTTTTATCCTTCTGTTGTTTTGTCGCATTTTAGTCCTGTTAACGCTTTAAAGAGTAAGTTTACGGTAAATGCTGCAAAAGGAATTTCATTAAGAAGAGGGCTGGTAGTATTTCAGTTTGTCATTGCACAGGTACTCATCATCGGGACACTCGTCATTGTAAAGCAGGTAAATTATTTTATGGATCAGCCACTGGGTTTCGATAAAGATGCAATTGTAAATGTTCCGTTCCGGCCGGATCCTTCATCAGGTGGCAACCCGATGGACTTTTTAAGACAACAGCTATTGTCAGTAAATGGTATACAAACAGTAAGCTTCAGTTCCCACACGCCGGTTGAAGACGATAATGATATGTGGACTACATTCAGGTTTGACCAGGCAGCAAAAGATGCTGATTTTCAATCTATTACCAAATTCGCAGACGATGAATTCCTGCACACCTATAAACTGGAACTGGTAGCCGGAAGGAACCTGCAGCCTTCCGGTATGACAAAGGAATTTTTAGTGAATGAATCGTTCGTAAGAGGCTTAGGTCTTAATTCACCCGAAGACATATTGAATAAAGAAATAAGCATATTGAACGGGGTGATAAAATGTCCTGTCGTAGGTGTACTGAAAGATTTTCATGACAGGTCTTTTCGTCAGGAACTTGCACCCTTAATTATTACCACGAATAATACTATGTATCGGCAGGTTGCAATTAAATTGACAACTGCAAATATTTCTTCTACTATGCAATCTGTCAAGGAAATATGGGAGCGAACATTTCCTGATTATGTTTATGAGTATAGTTTCCTTGATGATAAAATCGAAAGCTTTTATAAGCAGGAAAATCAATTGTCTCAGCTATACACAATTTTCTCAGCCATAGCGGTATTCCTTAGTTGCCTGGGTTTGTATGGGTTAGCCTCATTTATGGCAGTACAACGGATAAAAGAAGTTGGTATTCGCAAAGTGCTTGGCGCTACTGCAGGCAATATCGTTTATTTGTTTTCAAAAGAATTTATAATACTCATCGCAATTGCTTTTGCAATTGCAGCGCCTGTTGCATGGTATTACATGCAACACTGGTTACAGGATTACGCTTATCGGATCAATGTAAGCTGGTGGATATTTGCTGCAGCAGGGTTTATTGCGATCGGAATTGCTGTAGTTACTATTAGTTTCCAGGCTATAAAAGCGGCTATGGCAAACCCGGTGAAGGCGCTAAGGACGGAATAAAGCCTCTCTCCCCCGTCCCCTCTCTCCAAAGGAAAGAGGGGTGCCTAAATTCAGAATATGTGGATGAAATGCAAGGTGGGGAATTGTGGAAATGTGAGAATGTGGAAATGCTTGCCCGGCTTTGTACTATACGTGATGTGGTAGAGATATAGTTTGAAATTATTCAACAGTACCGTCCCTCTCCTCGAAGGGAGAGGGAAAGAGGGTGAGGCTGGAAAATGTGGAAATGTGAAGATGTGAGCCCCACAGTTTCGGGATGGAAATGATAAATCATATATCAGAAATTACATTCTATGCTTAAAAACTATTTCAAAACAGCCTGGCGGAATTTATGGAAAAATAAGTTCTATACCGGTATCAATATGCTGGGGCTGGCCACAGGACTTACCACCGCTATCTTGTTGTTGCTATGGATACAGGACGAAAAAAGTTTTGACAGGTTTTATAAAGACCACGACCGGATCTATAACCTGAGCGCCCATTTTGATTTGAGCGGGAAAACACAGGTGTGGACAGGTGTGCCCGGGCCTTTATCTGTGTACGCCCGTTCCATACCCCAGATTGAGTCGGCTGTTCGTATCAAAGATGACTGGGGAGTATCTCTGCGGCGCCCGGAGGACAGACAGTATATCAGCGATCTGCATACCGCGTTTGTTGACAGTAGCTTTTTTTCAATATTCGGTGCAAGGATCTTTTCCGGCAACCGGCAGGATCCTTTACCGGATATCAATTCTGTGCTGCTGACGAGGTCTACCGCAAAAAAGATCTTTGGCACGGACGATGTAAGAGGAAAGACTGTAATGCAGGATTCTGTGCAGTTTATAATATCGGGCGTACTGGAAGATTTTCCACTTAATTCTTCTTTGCGTTTTGATGCATTGTTCCCTATGAGCAGGTACGCAAAAATGTTTACCGATTGGGGTGGCAACTATGATTGGAAAACAATTGATGAAGACCTCGGTAACTATGCATTCCACACATTCGTGAAGCTGCAGCCCGGTACAGATGCGGCCGCGATCGGGAATGCCCTGAGCCAGAAATATAAAGATGTACGGAATGGTGAGAGTCAAACAGCATTTATGCTGCAACCGCTGGCAGATCTGCATTTGATCTCAGCCGATGGGAACAAGTCCGCTTTACGCATGGTACAGGTATTCAGTGTCATTACCATATTGTTACTGGTGAGTGCAGCCATTAACTACGTGAACCTTTCCACGGCAAGGGCAATGTCCAGGGCAAAAGAGGTAAGTATGCGGAAGATAGTAGGCGCATCAAAAGCCCAGCTCTTTTTCCAGTTTGTGACAGAAACTATGTTGATCTTTCTTATTGCAGGGATGCTGGCATTATTATTTACCTGGTTGCTGGTGCCTGCATACAATAATATTTCCGGCAAATCGCTGGTTTTTTCGCTGGCAAATCCCGGCGTTTGGTTGCTGATAGCCGCTGCAATAGCCGGCACACTGATATTGGCCTCGGTATACCCGGCTTTGCACCTGTCATCTTTCAGGCCTATTCAATCGCTGAAGGGAAAGATCCATCAATCCGTCTCTAATATCCTGTTGCGTAAAATATTGGTGATATTCCAGTTTACCATATCAGTAGTGTTGATCATCTGTACATTGGTGATCGGCGGACAAATAAAATATATAAGAACGATGAACCCGGGTTATGATAAGGAGCATGTATTTATCGTACACCTGAACGGAGAAGCTGTAAACCATGCGGATGCCATAAAAAAGGAACTGTCAGGGAGTCCCGGCATACTCGCGGCATCGGTTTCAGGCGTATATGATATCACCAACTTTGGAAATGCAACAGGGGATATTGATTGGCCCGGCAAGCCGGCTGACCGGCAGATGATAACAGGGCGCGCAAGTGTGGATAAGGAGTTTATCCCCCTGATGAATTTTACTTTTTTGGAAGGAGAGAACTTTACCGGTACAGCTTCGGATACCGCTGCTTTTATTGTTAATGAAACCCTTGCAAAGGAATTGGGCCTGGAGCCTCCTTATGTAGGAAAAAGAATGACCCTTCATGAAACGTCAGGTGTTATCAAGGGCGTGTTGAAAGACTTTCATTTCAAATCTTTGCGGGAAAAAATAGGTCCTATGGTCTTCTGGACCAGTCGTTGGAAAAGCACATTGTACGTAAAAACCACGGGAGCCGGGGCCCGCCAGGCAATACAGGCTGTAGAGGATATCTGTAAACGATACCCTTCGGAGACACCATTTGCATATAATTTCCTGGATGCAAAGTTTGATGAGTTATACCGTTCCGAAAACCGCTCCCAGCAACTTTTCAGCATTTTTGCGGGGATAGCTGTTTTTATTTCCTGTCTTGGATTGTTTGCCCTGGCAACTTATTCGGCACAGTTGCGCACAAAAGAAATTGGCGTAAGAAAGGTATTGGGTGCCAGCGTGGCAAATATTGTTCAGCTTTTGGGAAAGGATTTTATCCTGCTGGTTATCCTCGCCATTATTATAGCTGTTCCCGTTGCCTGGTATGCTATGGATAAATGGCTGGAGAATTTTGCATATAAAACCAATATAGGTGTTGGACTGTTTGCTGTAGCAGGGCTTATTGCCGTGGGAATAGCCGTGTTTACCATTAGCTTCCAGGCGATAAAAGCTGCGCTGGCCAACCCGGTAAAGGCGCTGCGGACAGAGTAGGGCTAATTTGAAAATGTGAAAATGTGGAAATAAAAAGAAAGTGTGGAAATGTGAAGATGTGATTCCCGCAGTTGCGGGATGGAAATGATAAATGAGCAATCAGCTGCAAAAATCAGATATCAGAAATCAAAAATCAGAAATTTCAACATGCTGCATCACTATCTGAGATCATCCTGGCGCAACATTCGTCGCAATACCCTGTTCTCCTGTGTAAATATCGTGGGACTGGCCATCGGTCTTACGGGATTTATTGTCTTGTTGTTATACCTGAATTATGAAAAAAGCTACGATACATGGCATCCCGACCTGCCCCGGGTATCTAAAGTGGCAATGGAAAATAGTAACGGCATTATGTGGGATGGCAGGACACAGGCACCCCTGGCTTCATTTCTGAAGCAAAACTATCCCAGGGTTCAGGCGGCTACCCGCATTTCAAGTGATGGAACCAGTGATTTTGAAATGCCGGTAGACGCTAACGGGAAGAAGATGTATCAGAAAGGATTGATAGAAGTAGATTCTTTGTTTTTTACTGTTTTTCCTTACCGGTTTGTATACGGAAACAGCGAGCGTGCATTGCAGGCACCCGATGCGATTGTATTGGAAGAAAGCGTGGCAAAAAGCTATTTTGGGGATAAAGACCCGATGGGTGAGCCGGTCTCCATTTATGGTGGTCTGATCAAAGGGACTATCACCGGCGTTATAAAACTCCCTGCTACTCCGTCTGTTCTTAATCCCCGGATCTTAATGCGATCACCCTACGAAAGATCAAACAACCATTGGCAAAATTATTCTTATGAAACTTATGTCAAACTAATAGAGCCGGTTTCTCCGGATGTATTGGCGGGAGATATCAACAGAATATACCGGCAGGATTTTTTACTGGAAGAAAAATCCGAAGGAGATCAACCCCAAATAGACAAGGATGTAACCTATTTCACGGAGAAGTTTACGGAACTGCATACCAGTCCCAAAAGTGGCGGCAGCAATTTGACCGTGATAAACGTATTGCTTATGCTTGCTGCATCGCTGTTGGTGGCGGGCGCCATTAATTTCAGCAATCTTTCCCTGGCAGACGCGTTCAGGAGGGCGAAGGAAGTAGGCGTGAAAAAAGTGCTTGGCGCCGGCAGAGGCAGGCTTTTCCTGCAGTTTATTATGGATGTGGCGCTGCAGGTGTTCGCATCCTTATTGCTGGCAGGTATACTGGCGATGATCATACTCCCCTGGTTTAAGAACCAGTTCAATATACAATTGTCGTTTTTGCAACCCGGCACCCAATTCTTTTATACGCAGATAGCATTATGCCTTCTTTTTACCATAATTATTGCGGGAGCCTATCCTGCGTTGCAGCTTTCCGGGTTTAATCCCGTAAAAGTTTTTAAAGGCGGTGTGTTAAAGGAGAAAAAAGGACTTTCTTTCAGAAACGCACTTACTGTTTTTCAATTTGTGCTCTCCGGCTTTTTCATCATAAGCAGCCTTGTCATTTTTAAGCAGGTGAAATTTATGCAGTCAAAAGATAAAGGGTTCTCCGGAGACCAGGTAGTAAGAATTCAGACTACACAATCAACCAGGGAGCAAAACTTTGACAAAACAAGGCAACAATTATTAGCCGTCCCGGGTATAGTGGAAGTGGCCAAAACCACCACGGTACCGGGAGATGCGATAATAGATACTTCGACGACACAGATGAAATGGAATGGGACTGAATTGAAAATGAACGAAGTGAAGGTCAGCAGGGAATATTTTGAATTGATAGGAGCGGAGCTGATGGAAGGCCGTTGGTTTGACGGGCGATATGCGGATGAGCATACCCGGTCGGTGATCATTAACGAGGCAGCAGCAAAGCGTATGGCAATAGCAAGCCCTGTAGGCCAAACCATTCGTTTTTCATACTGTGATTCAATACCTGTGCAAATAGTTGGTGTTGTAAAAGATTTTAATATCCAGGGACTCAATATGCCTGTACAGCCGGCTATGTTCAACATAGGGAACTTTGCCTGTGGCTATCGGAGTGGGGGCGCGATCCTGGTAAAAATAAATACGGCCCATACGCAGCAAACATTATCGGATATAGAAAATCTATGGAAAAGCGTTGAACCTGAGTTTCCACTGAGATACACTTTTTTAAACGAAAACTTTCAGAAGCTGTATGCAGAATATCTTCGGATACAACAGGTAGTGGTCTACTTTACCATTGTTGCCATACTTATCGCCATCATGGGATTGTTTGCCATGAGCGTTTTTCTTGTGAAAGAAAAAACAAAGGAACTGGGTATCCGAAAAGTGCTGGGCGCAGGTGTGAAAGACATATTCAAAGTAACATCCATGCGGTTTCTTTTACAGGTAACCGTTGCCATGGCAATTGCCATACCCATAGGCTGGCTGGCAGCACAAAGCTGGCTTCGGAATTTCGCTTATCGGTTCGATCTGGATTTTTCCGTCTTTTTAACAGCTTCTGTAATACTCGTTGCGATCGCTTTGATCACGGTGAGCTTTCAGGCGATAAAGGCTGCGCTGGCAAACCCCGTGAAAGCGTTGCGGACGGAGTGAGGCAATTTGAAAATTTGAAAATGTGGTAATTTGAAAATGAGAAGAAAAATGTAGAAGTGTGAAAATGAAAAGCCCGGATTTATTCTATAGTTGATGTGGTAGATACAAAGTTTGGGTTTGTACTGCAGCGCCGTCCCTCTCTGAAGGAGAGGGATAAGAGGGTGAGGCTGATGTGGTAGGTATACAGCCTGGAGTTATTCTGCAGCGTCGTCCCTCTCTCCCGAAGGTTCGGAACCGCGGCAAGGAGAGGGAAAGAAGGTGAGGTTGGCGGTTACGGATAGTTTTTTTATCTTCAAAGCTCACTATCACCTAAACAAAATATAATGAACGTTCCGAGCCGCAGGCAGTTTTTGAAAAGCAGCAGCCTGGCTGCATTGGGGATGGCTTTTGCCCCATCCCTTAAAGCTTTTGCCCCCAGTGACAAATTGAGGATTGCCCATATTGGCCTGGGTGGTATGGGAAACGCACATATGAACTGGTTTGCCAATATCCCCGAAGTAGACATCGTAGCGCTCTGTGATGTGGATGCGCATCACCTGAGGGATACGCACAAAAAGCTGAAGGAACTGCGCCCCAAAGCGGCAAAAGTGAGGCTGTATGAAGATTTCAGGCGGATACTCGACCGGAAAGACATCGACGCGATCACCTGCGCCACCCCGGACCACTGGCATGCAGCAATTGCCACGCTGGCTTTCCAGGCGGGGAAAGACGTGTATGGCGAAAAGCCACTCTCTTACGATGTTGGTGAAGGAAAGACCATGCTGGAGAACCTGAACCGGTATAGCCGTGTATTCCAGATGGGCAACCAGATCCATGCGGGAGATAACTATCACAGGGTGGTAGAGCTGGTACAGTCCGGCGCTATCGGTAATGTGCATACGGTACGTTTATGGAAAACCGGTGCCCCTCCCGAATTAAAGAATACGCAACCCGCCCCGGTACCATCGCAGCTCAACTGGGATATGTGGCTGGGTCCTGCTCCCTATACCGAATATATTCCCGCGAAATGTCATTTTACCTATCGTTATTTCCTGGATTATTCTGGTGGCGTGTTCGCTGATTTCTGGTGCCATATTGCCGATATTGTATTCTGGAGTCTGCAGCCCAAAGGATTGAAACATATTCATGCCAGGGGAGAAAAAGCAGATGGTATAGCGGACGTTCCCAAATGGCTGGATGCGGATTTTGAGTTTGACAACCTGAAGATCCTCTGGACCACTACACCCCCGGATGTGCCCGGCGCTGCCGAAAGAGGAATAGGCGCCTATTTTGAAGGAGACAAAGGAACGCTCATATGTGATTATGGAACCCGCTCTATTACCATCAACGGCGAAACTATGAACGACATAAACCATGTACCTATGTCTGTGAAGCGCTCGCCCGGGCACCAGCAAAACTTCGTGGATGCAGTGAAAGCCAGAACCCAACCGGAATCCAACCTGGCTTATGCACGGGAAATGACGTTACCGATGCACCTGGCTTTGATTTCTTACCGGTTGGGCAGGGCCCTGCAGTGGGATGCTGCCGCAGAGCAGTTTGTGAACGATGCGGAAGCCAACACCCTGCTGCACCGCGAGTACAGGCAGCAATGGAAGCTTATATAGGGGGCAAGATGCAGGTTGCAGGTTGCGAGTCGTAAGTAGTGAGTAGTGAGTAGTAAGTAGACAGTTTACTAACTATTAATTGATAATCAATGACGGATCATCCTCCGAATGTTCGGAGCGGCAAAGTAGTCCCTGAGGATCACGATGCTTTGTAATTGCCCTGCGTCGAACCTGCACGATGCGGAGATCTGTAGGGATTGCTTCACCCGATCTGCACCGGATCGCAAAGACGGAGATCCGTATAGCGGAAATAACAGGCACAAGAGGGACGCTTGTGCGATATCGAAGGTTACCGCCTTGTTTTCCTGTTTCGTATCGTCAATGCCTTATGGTAAATCAGAGGAAACACCAACAGGATGAAAACGGTAGCGGTTACCAATCCCCCGATGATCACCACAGCCAGCGGCTTTTGACTTTCCGAACCAATACCCTTGCTTAACGCGGCAGGCAGCAGACCGATGGCTGCCATCAGCGCCGTCATTACCACCGGGCGGGTACGTATCCTGACTGATTTGAAAATGGCTTCCTCCAGGCTGCCGGTTAACCGCGCCTGTTTGTGAAATTCCGTGATCAGGATCACGCCATTTTGTATACAGATACCGAAAAGCGCTATAAACCCTACTCCGGCGGATATGCCGAAATTAATGCCTGTAAGATGCAGGGCCAGTATGCCGCCTATCAATGCGAAGGGTACGTTGATCAGCACGTAGCCGGCATCCTTTGCATTGCCAAACATCATAAAAAGGAGCACAAATATCAGAAGCAGGCTCACAGGAACCACCTGTGTCAGCCGTTTGCCTGCCCGCACCTGGTTCTCAAACTCGCCGGTCCAGTCTATCCTGTACCCGGCAGGCAGTTGTATATGTTGCTTTACATTGCGCTGTGCCTCTGCGATGGTGCTGCCCAGGTCTCTCTCCCTTACGGAAAACTTTACGCCAATGAACCGCTTGGTATTGTCCCGGTAAATAAAAGCAGGACCGGTAACCTGCTTTATGGCTGCCACTTCTTTCAACGGAATGGTGCCGCCGGTAATGGTAGGGATCATCAGCATAAGGAAGTCGTCTTCATGCTTACGGAAATCCTTATCGTACCGTATGCGTATATCAAAGCGCTTTTCTCCTTCATACTTTTGCGTGGCCGTTTTTCCACCGATAGCCATTTCTATCACTGCCTGTGCTTCCCCTTTGGTAACACCGTATATCGCCATTTTTTCCTCGTCCAGTATAATGCTGATCTCCGGTTGACCGATATTCCGGAGTATGCCCACGTCTTTTACTCCGGGCACATCTTTGATCTGTTCTATTACGTTGTTTGCGTATTCATCCAGCTTGTCCAGGTCGTCACCATAAATTTTCACAGCATTGGAAGCTTTGATCCCCGCAGCCGCTTCCGCTACATTATCCACTATCGGTTGGGAATAGTTGTAGGTAATACCGGGGTATTGCGATAGCCTGGCATCTATTTCTTCAATGATGTCTTCCATGTCCATCCCCCTTCTCCATTTTCCCTTCGGTATCAGGTCTACCTGGAATTGTACAAAATAAAAGCCGTTAGGATCCGTTCCGTCATTACTCCGCCCGGTTTGAGACAGCACATCATTTACTTCGGGAAATTTTCTCATTTCATTCCTCAATTCATTGGTAAGCTTCACACTCTCTGTAAGCGACATGCTCATGGGCAGCTCTGCTGTTACCCACAGAGCGCCTTCATTCAGTTGCGGTAAAAATTCCGTACCCAGCCACCGCGTTGAAAAAAGCGTTAGTACAAATGACAAACAGGCTGCTGTTAAAGTAATGGTTTTGTGACGAAATGTAAAACGGAAGCCCCTGAACACGGACCTGTTTACAAAACGAACAAAGAAGTTTTCCTTTTCCTTCACATTTTTGTTCAGCAACATGGCGCTCAGCACCGGCACCAGCGTTAGTGTAAATATCAGGGCCCCCAGCAATGCAAATCCCAGCGTCCATGCAAGCGGGGAGAACATTTTTCCTTCCACTTTTTCAAAAGAAAAGATCGGCAGCAGGGCCGAGATAATGATCAGCTTGGAAAAAAATATAGCCTTTCCCATCTGGGTACCGGTATTTTTGATCAACCCCTGTTTAGCCAGCTTATTGAACTTTTCCATGCCCACCCTCCGGGCTTTATGATCCAGGGTCACAAACAATCCTTCCACCATTACCACCGCTCCGTCTATTATAATACCAAAATCTACAGCACCCAGCGAGATCAGGTTGGCGCTCATTCCCTTCAGCTTCAGCATCAGGAAGGCGAACAGCAATGACAGGGGAATGACCACTGCTACTACCAGTGTGGTTCTCCAGTCTGCCATAAAAAGAAAAACGATGGCTGTCACCAGTATGATCCCTTCCAGCAGGTTGTGCATCACCGTTTGGGTGCAATAGCTCATCAGCGTGTCTCGGTCATAGAAGGTTTCCATTTTCACATCTGAAGGTAAAATGACGCTGTTCAGCTCTTCGATCTTTTCCTTTACCCTCTCCAGTACCTCACTAGGGTTTTCGCCTTTGCGCATAACCACAATGCCTTCCACTACATCATCCGCATCATTCAAACCTACCTGGCCTACCCGTGGCTTGCTTGATTCATGTACTTCGGCTACATTCTTTACCAGCAGGGGGTTGTCATTGAAAATATCGACGATGGTATTTTCAATATCTGCTTTACTATCCAGCATGCCTATTCCCCGGACAACGTATGACTGCCCGTTCTTTTCTATCACATCCCCGCCCACATTCAGGTTCGAGCTGGCAATAGCTTCATACAGTTCCAATGGTGTCAGGCTATACTGCTGCAGCTTCACGGGGTCTACGGATATTTCATAGATCTTTTCCTGCCCCCCGAAAGCTACCACATCCGCCACACCGGGTACCCTGCGGAGTTCCCGGTCTATCGTCCAGTTCTGAATGGTCAGCAGATCGCGGGAATCCCTGGTTTTGCTTTTTAATACATACCGGAATATTTCTCCCGTAGGACCGTACGGTGGCTGCACTTCCGCATCTACTCCCTCCGGCAGCTTCGCATGCAGCAGTTGGTTATTTACCTGTTGTCTTGCAAAAAAGTCGTCCACATCATCTTCAAAAATGATCTTTACCACAGACAGTCCGAACATGGTAACACTACGCACGTTGGTTTTCCGCTGTACGCTGTTCATCGCAATTTCAACAGGGGTAGTTACAAAACGTTCCACTTCCTCCGCACTTCTTCCGTTCCACTCCGATACAATAATGATCTGGGTATTCGTAACATCCGGGAAAGCTTCTATCGGTATTTTTATATAGCTTGCTATTCCAGCCAAAGCCACCATCCCCACCCAGAAAAAAGTGAAAAATTTATGCTTAAGCGAAAAGGCGATGATATTTTTGATAAACTTATTCACGCTGTCAGGTTGAAGGAACAGGAATAGTTATGGCTTTGGTTAATCGTTGAGCGCATCATAGATCAGGAGTGCATTTTTTGTAATAACGGTCTCACCTTCCAGGATGCCGGACTGTATATAGGTAAGGTCGTCTGATTGCCGGTACATTTCCACTTCCCGGGTCTCTATATGGTCTTTATCAATAAACACCATTGCCCAGTATTTGCTTTTATCGAAGATCACTGCCTGCGAGGGAACCGCTACCATTTTTTTATTTTCAGAAAAGCTGATATTTACCGTGCAGTTCATCTCAGCTTTCAGCCTGAAATCATAGTTGGGTATCGTGATCCTGATCTTCATGGATCTTGTTTCGGGGTCGATAACATTATATATCTTATCTACCTTACCGGTGAATATTGTATCCGGAAAAGCAAGGGTTCTGATACGGGCTGCATAACCGGTTTGTATCTTTCCGATATCGCTTTCATTTACGTTGGCTACCGCCCATATTTCCCTCGTATCAGCAATTTCAAATACCGGCTCGGCGTTGTCGGAGCGCAAAAGCTCATTTGCAACGATTTTCTTGCTGATCACAAAGCCGCTGGTAGGAGCTGTCACCTTAAAGATGGAACCTTTGCCTAACTGGTAAATGCGATACACCTGGTTGATCCTTTCCACTTCCGACCTTGCTATCTCCACTTCCTTTTCGGCCTGCATTACATCTTTTTCAGCGTTGAGCTTTCCCTCAAACAGATCATTTGCCACCGACAGGTTCTTTTCGGCAATAGCCAGGTTATTGATGGCAGTCAGCCTGTCTTTTTCAAAGCCTGCTACCTCGCTACTCTGGATTGTTGCCAGTACCTGTCCCTGTTTTACATAATCTCCGAGACCGATATCGATGGTTTTCACAACGCCGCTGACAACAGGATATACCTGGGCCGTTTTGTTGTTGTCTGCAGTTATTTTCCCGAAAAAGCGGATATCGTTTCTTACATCTGTTACAACGGCCTGCGCAAATGCACATTTTGCCAGCATGCTGTCTGTCAGGACAAACCCTGCTGATTCTTCAGGTGGTTCATTCCTGCAGGAGACCAACTGCAGTATACTTACAGAAAGCAGCAAAAAAAACTTATATCGTATATTCATGGTTCATTTTAATACAGGTCAGTTCCGGTAAGCATGTTGAGGTGCTCTGCAGAGGTTACCAGTTGCGTCCTTATCCTGGCCAGCTCAGCAAGCACATCATAGTACGCCTCAAAAAAATCTATAAACTCAATGATCGAAACATTCCGCTTCTGGAAATTCGCAACCATTCCATTGACAGTTGTCTCGAAATCCTCGTTATAAAGCGACAGGGCCTTTTTATATTCAGTTACTGTTTGCAGGTACAATGCATAGTAATTGTGAATGCTGCTTATGATCTCTACCTGCATAGCTTCGAAGCTGTATGCGGACTGCTGCAGCTTATGGCGGGCAGACATGATATTTCCTTTGTTTCGGTTCCACACAGGCAGGGGTATGGAAATGCCGACATTCACTTCGTTGTTAAAAGCACCGCTTCTCTGGTCATAAAAGCTGCGTACTGCCATATCAGGGATGGCCAGTCTTTTCTGGTAATGGAGGTACTGTTCCGCCAATACCCTGTCCTGCTCTTTCAATAGTAGTTCGGGCCGGTGCAGCCGGGCAGCAGTTGTGAGCTCGTCCAGGGTGTTCAGCTTTATATATTGTTCAATATCATTCTCGGAAAAACGAAAGACGACCGGGGCGGCAATGCCCAGCAGCGTTTGGATGGCTGTATGCGACTCGTAGTATTCCTTATATATTTCCGCCCTGTCGTTGTTCAGTTGAAGGTATGCGCCTTTGAGCCTGACCACTTCTTTCAGGGCGATGTTACCTTTAGCAGCCTGTACGTGGTAAGCATTCAGCAGTGTATCCAGTAACGCCAGTTGGGATGAGAATTTTTCCAGCAACTGCTGCTGCTGTCCCAGGGCAAACAGTGTACTGTGCAATTGAAACTTCAGTTGCCGTGTCAATTGCAGGAGCTCCAGTTCCGCGATTTTTACATTGGTTTTTGCCAACTCTATCTCTGCCTTTCTTTTGCCACCGAGTATGATCAACTGCTCCAGCTCAAAATATTTCTGTCCTGTGCTGCCTGTATGAAGCAGTTTTTTGTTTTCCGGGTCATAGGCGTTTATGGCGGCTGTTAAAACCGGGTTGGGGTACAGTTTTGCCTGTATGACCTGCGCTCTCTCCGCTTCTACGTTCATTGCCGAGGCGAGCAAATAAAAATTACCGGACTGAAAAATGCTGTCGGCCTGCGCCAGGTTTATAAACAACGTATCGGCTTGGGCCGGCACTTTTGCCGATACAAACAAAAAAACAATTGCAACTAAAATTTTTCCCGACATCTGAGCGCTTTTGTTAAGCTGCGCAAATGTCTTTTCCAGTGGCTTAAAATCTCCTTAATAAAAATAAATTTATCCTTAAAGCCGGCGCTTTTGATGCTGATTTTGACATTTATACAATCAAACTTAGATATATTGCACGGGTAAGTAACCGGTCAGCCGGTCGCCGCGTTCAGATACAATCCTGAATTTATGAATGTACTGCTGATAGAAGACGATCACACGCTCAGCCAGAACATAGCAGATGCTTTGAAAGGAGAGCAGTTGAATGTTCAGGCCGTTTTTGACGGTTTGCTGGCGGAAAGAGTAATGAAAAAGAACAGCTTCGATTGTATCATAATGGATGTTAACCTCCCGGGTAAAAATGGTTTTGATCTTTGCAGGGATTTCCGGCTCCGCGATGCACAAACACCTGTTATTATGCTTACCGCTTTTGCAGCGCTGGAAGATAAGGTACAGGGATTTGATTGCGGGGCAGACGATTACCTCACCAAGCCGTTTTTTATGCGCGAATTGATCATGCGGGTTAATACCCTTATCAAACGCTATAAAAGCAACGGAAGTAAGGGAACCGGAAATACTATCACGGCAGGTGATATCAGTATAAATGATATGCAGAAAAAAGTCTTCCGGCAGGGAAAAGAGATTATGTTAACCCCGAGGGAATACCAGATATTATATAAGCTGGCGGTGAATACCGGTGAAATTGTCTCGAAAACTGACCTTATTAAAGAAATCTGGGGCAGCTCATTCGATTTCAACACCAACACGATAGAGGTTTATATTAATTTTTTACGTAACAAGCTGGATAAGCCGTTTGGCAAAAACAGCATCCGGACCAAGGTGGGCTTCGGGTATTACCTTGATGTCAGCTAACGGCGTACGATCACTGATAAAACAGTCCTTCGTTTGAAAATAAGAAATAAGATACTGCTCTATTTTTCGGCAACAGTCATTATGCTATCCGCCGGCGCCTTTTTTGTCATCTACCTGCTTTTCGCAGAATATCGTGAAGAACAATTTCAGCAACAACAAAACGAAAAGATCGAGAACACCATACGATTACTGGAAAGACATAAGGAAAGCAGCGCCGAGATATCAAATATACTGGACGAACAGGATATTAACGACTTCTTCGACGAAAAGCTGCTGGTATATAACCGCGAAAAGAAAAACATATTTGCCAGTCTTGACAGCCTCGATATCAAAAGAGCAGAAGAAATACTTTCAAAGCTCTCCCCGGACAACCGCTGGATAGAGACCAGGGAAGATAATTATGACCTGATCGGCGTATACCTGCTGAACAATGCCGGAGAGTACTACGCCATCAGTAAAGCTTACGACGCTTTCGGACATAGCAAGCTGCGCTATCTCCGCAACATCCTGGTCATTATATTTATCGTTATTACTGTTATTGTGCTGGTAGTATCATTTTATCTTTCAAAAAAAATTTCAGATCCTATTACGGCGTTGGCAGAAAAGCTGAACACCTACGACCTGGAAAAAGAAAACACCGGACAGGTGGACATCAACACTACATCGTATGAGCTGGTGTTGCTGACAAGCCGGTTTAACGAACTGGTTAACAGGACCAATAATGCGTTTATTTTCCAGAAGCATATTGCACATCATATCTCTCACCAGTTGAAAACCCCTTTGGCGGTGCTGGTGTCAGAGCTGGAGCGCATACAGGGATCCACCGCGGATGAAAACACTAAAGCATCGCTCGTACACCAGGTGGTGAAGGCAAAAACGCTGGGTACCACCATCAACGCCTTGCTGGAAATATCAAAGATCGAGGCTAACGGGCATATCAAAAAAAGACCGGTACGGGTAGATGAGATGATCTTCGATATTATTGAAGAGCTCAATATCATTAATCCCGGCTTTATTTTTGAGATCCGTTACAGCCCGGAAAATATGAATGATCATAAGCTGATCGTGTATGCCAATCCCATTCTCCTGCGACAGGCTTTTCAAAACCTGCTGGTCAACTGTATTGCGTATAGTAAGCAGGCGAAAGCGGAAATAAAGTTCGATGGCTTGCAGCAGGATGTCATGGAACTTCATTTCATTAACGAGGGAGACCCTATTTCGGAAGAAGAGCAGAAGCTGCTTTTTCACCATTTTTTCAGGGGTAAGAACAGTATGGAAAAACCGGGCTTCGGCTTGGGACTGGTACTGACCAAAAAAGCCCTGGAACTCAGCGGCGCCACTATCAGTTATACATATCACGCTAATGAAAACCGCTTCCTGGTCCGTTTTACCGGACAGACTGCTGCAGCCGACCCGATAAGCTAATCGGGAAAGCTGATCTTTCCCATCGACACGGTTGGCATGCCGCTGGCAGCACTTCCGAAATGCGTTTCTCCACCGCTTACGGTTTCATTGGCCAGCACTGCAAATAACACTGCTTCTTTGGCATCAGGGTTGATGCCCAGCGCGGCTGTACTCTTAAAAACAGAGCCCGGCAACAGCTCATGAATATTTTTCAACAGCAGCGGATTGTGCATACCGCCCCCGCTTGCATAAAAATGAAAATCAGCATTTTTCCCGGTTACTTTCCTTATCGCGTCCGCCACGGTTGTGGCCGAGAACATATTCAGGGTGGCCATCGTATCTTCCCGGCTGATACTTTCGGTGCCGGATACCTGCTGCGCCCGCTCCAGGTAGGCAAGGTTAAACAATTCCGGGCCGGTGGTTTTGGGAAACGGTTGCTCAAAAAAAGGGTTGTCCGTCAGACAGCGCAACAATTGCTCATTGATTGTTCCGGACTGTGCCACCTCGGCGTCCTCATCAAAAAAGCGTCCGGGATAGTGCTTCTGTATAAATGCATCCATGACCGTATTACCGGGGCCGGTATCGGTACTGAATACTTTACTGCCGTCCAGTGAGCCGGGCAGGTAGGTGAAATTGGCAATGCCGCCAATATTGAGCATGATCCTGTTTTCCTGTGCTTTAGAGAACAGCAGGTAATCACCGTAGGCAGCCAGCGGGGCGCCTTCTCCGCCTGCGGCGATATGTTTTTGCCTGAAATCGCTTACGGTGATAATACCCGTGGCAACGGCTATATGGTCGCCATCTCCTATTTGAAGGGTGGCGTTCGGAAAAGCGGTCTGTCCATGTAATATCTTCGGCGCGTGGAATATGGTCTGGCCATGACTGGCAACCAGGTCTATGTCCCGGCTTTCCACTCCCCAGGTGTGCAGGCATTCCAGTATCATACGGGCATGTTCGCGGGCAATCCAGGCATTGAGCAGGCAAACCCTTTCAAGATCAACCTGCCGTTTTGAAAAAACGGAGGACACCAGTTCCTTACACTCTTTGGGGTAGGGTACGGTGGTAAACGCCTCCAGGGTTAGCTTGGTTTCCACCCCCGCTCCGCTGATCCCGCAAAGTGCTACATCCAGTCCATCCAGGGAAGTGCCCGACATTAACCCCAGTATCCGGCGGCGGGGTTTTGCAGAAAGTGTATGTAAACGCGTTATATTACGATTCATAATCAACAGAATATCACTGTAAAAAAACAACTTTTAATTTGAAAACGACAAAAACGGTCATTTCATCGAATAAAAACCTCCTCTTGTCGAAAAGAAGCGCCTCTATATGCCTACCCAGCTATATTTACCGTTAAGTATCAAGAACTTATCCTATGCAATTCAGAAATGTTTTTTTAGTGCTTACCATTTCCCTGCTCATTGCCGGTTTGTGCCTGTATTTTTTACCCACGAACCGGAAATACACAACAGAAGCTGATATAAACGCAGACAGGGTTATTACGTTCAGGACCCTGAGCGATACGGCCAACTGGAAACGCTGGGATACAGGCTATATACATGGACGTGAACTGGTCGATATTATATCGGCCAATGGCAACGAGCTTCATTACGTAACCCGGCTGGATGACAGATCCACCGTCGAAGGTTCGGTCTCTATCCTGAAGTCTAACCAGTGGAGTACCAAATTGCTCTGGACGGAAAAAGTAGAGTTTACCAAAAACATCATGAAAAAGCTGCGATTGCTGTTCAGACCTTCCGAATTCAAAGAATCATTTCTTCAGAACATAGAAAACTTCAAACATATTATTGAGACACCGGGTAACTACCTGGCAGGTATCCATTTTGAAAAAGTGGAAATACCGGCCAATAAATTCGTTGTCATTTCCGATACTGCCGCGCTTTCAGATGTGAGTACGGTCATCTATCAGTTGAGGGACAGGATTGTGAGCACCATCCCGGAAGCAAGCATTAAAGACCATGAATTGTTTTACAGTCAGCATGAGCTGCTCTCCGATTCAATGATGTATATTAGGGTAGGTGTCATTGTATATGATGATGTCATACTGGTACCTGATCCTTTTGACCTGCTGGACATGGATAACTATCCAGCCATTGTCATGCAGGTAAACCGCCGGTATTCCGAGATCAACCAGGATGTATTTGTCATGCACCAGTGGCTAAAGAAAAACAGCTACCGCCCCGCTTTCGACTTTTGGGTAGAGCATCATATGACGGATGATCTTACCCTTGCCAGCGCCCCGGTTACCGTTATCCAGGAATACTATTCCGTAAAATAATCCTCTAAAGGAATAGGACGACCAGACCATGGAGCCGCCAGGGTACACAATGCATTTTCTGGTGATCCCTCTTACTATCTTACCTTTTGATTTTAAAAAGAGAGCACCAGGACGATGTACTCCTTTGCGAAACTTTTGTGTTTTTCTGCTTTTTTTGGTTCAAAGAAATATAAAAAATCGCCTCTTTTGAACGTATTTTGCAATAGTAGTAAAAAACAGAATCAAAATTTTTACTGATTTTCAATAACTTACAAAGGTGTCTGTTAAAAAATAACCCTCTCTTGTAGGTAGAATCAAATAATACTTCTACTTTTGCGCTCCAATTTTTAACAAAGGATATTTTGCGGGATGGCGCGGATATCTGCCTTCCGCTTCGGTGGAGGGACAAACAATAAACACAATGAGTAAATTACATTTCACTACCAAACATGCGAACGCGGCTTCCGTGCAACATAACTGGTATGTTGTAGACGGTACCAATCAAACCGTTGGGCGTATGTGTGCCAGGATCGCCTCTGTACTGAGGGGTAAAAACAAAGCTTATTACACGCCCCACGTAGATTGCGGAGACTTTGTGATCGTCATTAATGCCGACAAGGTAAAATTCACGGGCAACAAGCTGGAAGACAAAAACTACATTAATTTCTCCGGGTACCCGGGTGGTAAAAAAGAAGAGACCGCTAAAAGTCTTTTGAACCGCCGTCCCGAGGTGGTTGTTGAAAGAGCTGTAAAAGGAATGCTTCCCAAAAACAGGCTGGGCCGCAAGCTGTACAAAAAATTGTTTGTATATGCAGGCGCAGAACACCCGCATGCAGCACAGCAACCCAAAGAATTAAAATTTTAATTAGTAAAAAGCTTACAGCGTAAAGTTTAAATATGGAAAAGCAAAAAAATGGTGTTGGTCGTCGTAAAGAAGCAGTTACCCGTGTTTTCCTTTCCAGGGGTACCGGTAAGATCACTGTAAACGACAAGGACTACAAACAATATTTTTCCCTGGTTTACCTGCAAAACCAGGTGGAACTTCCTTTAAAAGTTACCGAGTCACTGGATAAGTTCGATGTAAAGATCAACGCGACCGGTGGTGGTATCAAAGGACAGGCGGAAGCCGCCAAGCTGGGCATTGCCCGCGCCCTGCTGACAGTGAGCGCAGACTACCGTCCTGCTTTAAAAGCAGCGGGTGTGCTGATGCGTGACCCCAGGGGTGTTGAACGTAAGAAATTCGGTAAGAAAAAAGCAAGAAAGAGCTTCCAGTTCAGCAAACGTTAATACAAGTGATGGTTTATGGTTTGTAGTTTATGGTTGTATGTATCTGTTAAACTGCTTCAACCATTACAAACCCAATAGAAACAATACACAAAAACCGATCAATTATTTAGTATAATGGAAAACAATACTTCATTACAACAGCAATTACTGGAAGCAGGCGTACACTTTGGTCACCTGCGTAAGAAGTGGAATCCTAAAATGTTGCCTTATATTTTCGCTGAGAAAAAAGGTATTCATATTATAGATCTCAACAAAACAGTTGAACACCTGCAGGAAACTGCCGCTGCATTAAAGTCTATTGCCAAAAGTGGTAAAAAGATCATGTTCGTCGGTACTAAAAAGCAGGCGAAGGAGATCGTGACCGAATGTGCGCAAAAAGTAAACATGCCTTACGTTACCGAAAGGTGGCTGGGCGGTATGCTTACCAACTTCAACACGGTACGTAAAAGCGTGAAGAAGATGCAGAGCATCGAAAAAATGCTGAACGACGGCACACTGGACAGCATCACCAAAAAAGAAAGACTGACCCTTACACGCGATAAGGAAAAGATGGAAAAAGTATTGGGCGGTATTGCCCAGCTGGGGCGTGTTCCGGCAGCTTTGTTTATCGTGGATATAGGACACGAGCATATTGCACTGGCTGAAGCCAAACGCCTGGGTGTAACCACTTTCGGCATGGTGGATACCAACTGCGATCCCAATAAAGTGGATTTTTCCATTCCTGCCAATGATGATGCTACAAAATCCATAGCGATCATTGTAAATTATATCACCGCAGCGATCGCTGAAGGATTGCAGGAGCGTCAGAACGAGAAAGTAGAGGAAGAGACAGAAGAAGAAGTAGTGGAAAGGGGTCCGAGACTGGATATTGATGATGCAGGCTCCGATGGTGAAAAAGGCGGACGCCGCAGAGGTCCCTCCGGTGGTGGCGGACAAAGAAGGCGTACCCCCTCAGCAGGCGGTGGTGGCAGAAGACCCGGTGGCGCTAAATAGATTCCTGAGCAATTAAATCTAATTATAAAAAATATGTCTACAGTAACTATCACAGCAGCAGATATAAACAAACTGCGCCAGATGACAGGTGCAGGTATGATGGATTGTCGTAAAGCACTGACTGAAACCAACGGGAATTTTGAAGAAGCAATTGATTGGCTCCGTAAAAAAGGCGCCAAGGTAGCAGCTTTGAGAGGAGACCGTGAAGCAAAAGAAGGTGTTGTTATTGCACAAACCACTGCTGATAACAAAACAGGAATAGCAGTTTGTATCAGTTGCGAAACTGATTTTGTGAGCAAAAATGCTGATTTCATTGCTTTCGCAAAAAGCATCGCGGACGCGGCTATCGAAAACAATGTAAACAGCGCGGAAGAGCTGAACAATGTTACCATCAACGGCGCCAAAGTAGCCGACCTGGTAAATGATAAGCTGGCCAGCATCGGTGAAAAAATAGGTGTAAGCAAGTTTGAACGTGTTGATGCTCCTTATGTGGCTTCCTATATTCATGGTGCCAACCGCATTGGTGTATTGGTAGGCTTTAACAAGGACGCAGGTGATACCGGTAAGGATGTGGCGATGCAGGTGGCAGCAATGAATCCTGTGGCGGTAGATCCTGAATCAGTATCTGCAGAAGCGGTAGCCCGCGAAAAAGCGGTAGTGACCGACCAGATCAAAAATGACCCTAAAATGGCCGGCAAGCCGGATGCAATGATCGAAAAAATTGCGGAAGGTAAGCTGAACGCTTTCTTTAAAGAAAATACACTGATCGCCCAGCCTTTTGTTAAGGATGGCAGCAAATCAGTAGGCGATTTTTTGAAATCAGTAGACGGAGACCTGAAAGTTGCCGAGTTTAAGAGAGTAGCCCTGGGTTAATATCATTCCACTTTTAATAGATGAAACCGGCTTATTGTAAGCCGGTTTCTTTTTTGGGTGGCAGTATAAAATGCGTGAAAATGATGACCAAAATTTTACGTATTAATATATACCTGTATGTTAAAGCGAAAAATTAGCATGAATTCTCAATTTAATAGCTTACCTTCGAAAAGACAATTTGAGTTCTATCGCTCTTGTAAACATTTTCCTTCTCTTTTACATCTGCCATTTTTCTCAAATATTTTTTACTGAATTATCGATTATTATGAACATTTATGTGTCTAATCTGGGCTACAGCGTCCACGATGAAGATTTAAACAAGCTTTTTGGAGAATATGGAAATGTTTCTTCTGCAAAAGTAATTACTGACAAATTCACCAGCAAGAGCAGGGGTTTTGGCTTCGTTGAAATGGCTGATAACCAGGCAGCGGAAACAGCGATCAGGGAGCTCAACGGTAAAATGATAGACGGTCGCCCGGTAAAAGTATCGGAAGCCAGGCCCAGGGAAGAAAGACAAACCCGTGGAGACGGCTATTCTAAACGCTGGTAGTTCATTGAACGAATGATATTTTATAGAAAAAGGCCGGTCTGAGCGACCAGCCTTTTTATTAGCAAATACGGTCAGGAAAGACCTTCAAAAAAGAAACTTTTAATATAACTATGGCAGAAAGCTGGAATAAGAAAGAAAGAGAAAACAAAAAAAGGGAAGCGCGTAAAAAAAAGCAGGAAAAGAAACAGGAACGCAGGGAAAATACGACAAAAGGAAAGGACCTGAACGATATGATGGCTTACCTGGATGAAAACGGGAACCTCACATCGGTACCTCCCGATAGTCCCAAAAAAGAAATTAAGCTGGAAGATATCGAAATAGGCGTTCCCAAACGAAAAGAGTTAAGCCCGGAAGAATTGATACGGAAGGGTGTTGTTACCTATTTTAACGGTGCAAAAGGGTTTGGGTTTATTGAAGACAGCCAGAACGGGCAGCGCCTGTTCGTACACCAGTCATCCTCCGCCCAACCGTTACAGGAAGGCGCCAGGGTAACATTTACAATAGAAAAAGGACCACGGGGATATACTGCCGTGGATGTTTCAAAGGATAAAGGGTAGCAGGCATCGCAGCGCGTGAAGTAAGTCCGGGGAATGCTGTTTTTCTATTTCCGCAATGTAAAAAAGTCATATCTTAATGGCAAACTAATGCCATGGTACCACATCTCAGGAAAACATTCAACCAGGAATTTACGGTCGAACGATATGAGCATTTTCTTCAGGATCTTAAGGGCCTTCACCCGGGTGCTATAGAATTCCGGATAGCCGAAACACCTGTTTTTATCGGTAAGGAATTTAAGAGAAAGCTGCTGGATGCGTGCGAAGCGATCGTGGATATTATTGTTGGGGGAGACTTCAAAGGGCTTACGGAAAGGGGGATACCAAAGGATGAAAATGTGAAGAATGAAAACAGCCGGTGCCCGATGATCGTTTTTGACTTTGGTATCTGCATAAACGAAAACAACGAGCTGGAACCGCAACTGATAGAGATGCAGGGTTTTCCTTCGTTGTATGGATTCCAGGCTTATTACCCGGAAGTGATAAGGAAACATTTTGATATTCCTGAAGATTACAGCCATTACCTGGGCGGCTATGACCATGAAAGCTACCTGCAGATGCTGCGGCAGCTGCTTTTGGGAGATCACCGGCCGGAGAATGTGATACTACTGGAAATAAAGCCACACCAGCAGAAGACCCGGATCGACTTCTACTGTACCGCCGACTATACCGGTGTTCAGCCAATATGTATTACCGAAGTATTTTCTGAAGGAAAGAAGCTGTTCTATACAAAAGACGGGCAGCAAACGCCGATCCACCGGATCTATAACCGGGTTATTTTTGATGACCTGAAAGCACAAAAAGACCTGGGAAATATAATAGACCTCACGCAGGACTGGGAGGTGGAATGGATGCCCCATCCTAACTGGTTTTACCGTATCAGTAAGTTTACCCTGCCTTTCATCAAACATCCCTATGTGCCGGAAACCAGGTTTGTAAATGAATTGAAAGCCGTTCCTGCTGACCTGGACAACTATGTATTAAAGCCATTGTTTTCTTTTGCAGGGCAGGGGGTGATCATTGACGTGCAGCCGGGTGATGTGGAAGCAATAAAAGATCCCGAGAACTGGATACTGCAACGCAAGGTTACCTATGCCGATGTGATACAGACACCTGATGTGCCGGCCAAGGCCGAAATAAGGGTGATGTATGTGTGGCCGGATGGAGCTGAACGCCCGCATGCCGCCATCAACCTGGCCCGGCTGAGCAAAGGCAAGATGATCGGTGTGCGGTATAATAAGGATAAGGAATGGGTGGGCGGATCGGTTTGTTATTTTGAGAAAGATTAGTCTTGCAGCGACTATCTTTGGCATAAAAAATAAAAGCCTTGACTGATCTTGCAAAAGTTGATAAAAGCTGGACCCTGTTCTTAGACAGGGACGGTGTTATTAATTTTGAAAATGTAGGAAGCTATATTACCCGGTGGGAGGACTTTCGGTTCCTGGAAGGCGTACAGGAAGCCCTTAGAGCCCTCGGCAGCATATTTGGTATCATTGTAATCGTGACCAACCAGCGGGGGATAGCCAAAGGGCTGATGACTGAGCAGGACCTGCTGGATATTCATTCGTATATGCTGGGCAAAATTGAGACTACCGGCGGCAGGATCGATAAGATATATTACTGTATGGATGAGGGGCCCAACCGGAAACCGTCGCCCGGAATGGCGCACCAGGCAAAAGCAGACTTTCCCGCTATAGATTTTAAGCGATCAGTGATGATCGGCAATACCATGAGTGATATGATGTTTGGAAAATCAGTGGGTATGACCACCATTTTCATTAGCAGCAACCGCCCGGCGCCCGAATTGCCGGACCCGGTTACCGATGCGGTGTATCCTTCGCTGATAGAAGCCACCAGGGCCATCGGAGGCGCTTCGGCAGTATAAATTAACAATGAAGTTCCATTGGCAGGTTTATTGCTGCTTTTGGGCCGTTTTCCCTCACAGTGCAGAGGTGCTGTTCCCTTTTGATATCCACTATCAGTGCCGTCAGTTACTATAACCTCGTAGAAGTAACAGAAGGTGATTACCTAATTTCCCAAAGCGCCATCGGGGTATTTGTAATGCTGCACGGATCTTCTGAACAGGAGAAAGAAACTATATAGCAGGAAAACATACTGGACTGCTTTTAATGCCAGGTAGAAATGAATCCTCCGGAGGTTTTGCGAAAGACGATCCTATCGGGTCTGCTGAATTTATTCCGAACTATCAATGGTAAGTATTGTATTGATAAGATCCGGGTGGCTTTTAATAATAGCGTTATTGTTACCGGCCAATCCCAGTTTCTTCTTTAGAAAATCTTCAATGTTGGTTTGTACAGCAAGGAGATTGTTGGACTTGATATAGCTCGCCAGCACATGGTTCCCGGCTTCGGGTATCGCCTTTTTCATTTTTTTATCTGCCGGAGTGCCGAGCTGGTCATACATTGTAAGCATGGCTGGCACGCTCACCACGCTATCCTGGTGAATCTCGTCTTTATAATAATACAACATTAAAAGTGGCTGTGTTACTTTTTGAAATGTTTTTCCGGTCATGGTGGTTTCAAGATATTCCTGCAGCTCTGTCAAAGCTTTTACCGGATATTGCCAGTACCAGTATTGCTTATAAACCGGACGGGTATCCGATGCGGCGAAGTATTTATCACCCAAAACCATTTCTGCAATTTGCAACCCCCAGGGATTATTGAGCATCCAGGCATTTTTATCAAAAATCTTAATATTAGGGCTAAGTAAGATCAGCGCGGCAATATCCGGGTATTCAGAAGCTAAATGAAGCGCATTCGAACCGCCGGTAGAAGTGCCCATCAAAATCACCTTTTTCCCCAGGTTTTTTCCAATGGCAAGCGCTTCTTTACAACTCTTCCAGTATTTTTCGGGCGTAAGATGGATCAGAGGATCTATTGTGTCAATTCCATGTTCGGCGAGACGGGCTAAGTATAAGTTACAGCCAAACTCTTTTGCGATATTCCTGTGAATGGGAGTTCCTTCTTCCTGGCTGGCGGAAAATCCGTGGAGGTATACAATAGCATATTCCGTTTTATTCTTCAATGAGTCGTTGTACCAGACAATTCTTGCTTCGTTATTGGGTTTCAGCTTATGCCTGCTTTCTTGATAGGCAATATATTTTTCCAGCTCTGCCGCCTTATCCGGAACTGCAGGAAGCCCGTTATTATAAACCGGTGTGGCAGGGGAGGCCCCCGACTGGTAAATAATGAATATTAGTAAAATACCCAGCATACATAAAAACCACCTGTTGCGAAGCATACGTAAATTACTCTTAAACCGACATGAAATATTTCAGGATTGAAATTACACAAAGGAATGCATCCGGCAAAAGACGGGAAGGTATATTCCAGGTTATTACAGTGTGTTCCATGGGAACAGTGGAAACAGCATTAGTGTTCAACGGCGCCTTTTAGGTTAGTAGTATAACCTGATAACCCGGGAGTATGATTATTTCTGCTGGTAATAAGCAGACAGGGAGTATCTGGTAATCCGTTTTATATAAGTGAAACAGGTGTATTACAGTGTTGCTCTTGTCAAAGACGGCCCTGTTTTTCTCAGAAAGATAATATAACCGCACAGGTTCTTTTTCTGTTGTTCATTTACCTGTACCGGCTTTATCATATGATATTCCGATGTTTTGGGCTTATAGCCGTATTGAATAATATGTTGATCCGGTTCCCCGTCCTTTTTTCGCTGGTACACAACCTGCTCTTCCTTGTAGTCATACATTTTTACCTCGCATATGTTAGACCGGGCATCTCCGATAAAAACAATTTCGTAGGGCTCTCCCTGCTTCATGGGCATCAGGATGGGCAATTCGTATTCGCTGTCCATCGAAATGGAAGCTTCCCTTAATACGGTAAATCCTTCTTTGCTGTAATATTCCTTAATGCTGTCGGCTTGCTGCAAAATATTGCCGATGGAACAGGGGTCCTTTGTTATGCTTTGTGCAACGAGTTGAAAAGGAAGCATTAAAAAAATCAAATACAATACATATGTACCTGCATTTTTCATGGTACTGTTTTTTCCTGGGTTACGGAATTGTGTTACCAGGATAAAACGAAAAACACCGGTAAATTATTTCCTGTGAAAAAAAATGGCGTCAGCCTGCTGAAGGGGCGTCAGCACCAGGTCGTTGATGCAAACATGCTCCGGCAGGGTGGTAGTGTAATAGATAACTTCTGCTACATCCTTTGCAGTGAGGGGGGTAAAGCCATTATAAATTTCAGCTGCTTTTTCAACATCACCATGAAAACGTACCATTGAAAACTCGGTTTCTGCAGCGCCGGGGTGGATGGCAGTTACTTTAATCCCATGCCGCAGCAGGTCGATGCGCATGCTTTTGCTGATGGCTTTTACGGCAAACTTTGTTCCGCAATACACATTTCCTTTTTCATATACCTCTTTCCCTGCTACAGAGCCTACATTGATGATATGCCCCCTGTTATGCGCCGTCATAAGGGGGGTTACCGCCCTGGAAACATACAGCAGTCCCCTGATATTTGTATCGATCATGGTGTCCCAGTCATCCAGGTCTGCTTCATCAAAAAAATCACGTCCCAACGCCAGCCCGGCATTGTTTACCAATACGTCTATTGCCTGCCATTCAGCCGGTATACCGGAGATCGCATCAAAAACAGCCTGCCGGTTTTGTACATCAAATGCCAGCGGTAAAACGTTTACGCCATATTGTTCCTGCAGCTTTTGCCCGATCGTTTTCAGGCGCTCCTCCCTTCTTCCGGTTATGATTACGTTGTGGCCTTCTTTTGCGAATTTCTCAGCCGTTGCTTCCCCAAACCCTGAAGTGGCGCCGGTGATCAGTATATTTTTTCCCATATATCAATTCTGTAGTTGCTTCTCAAAGCTAAGCACTGAAAGATAATTTAGCAAATGTCAAGAGATGTAAGAGTAAGATCGTAAGACGTGTAAGACATAGTAAGACCGTAAGAGGATAGGACCGTAAGAAAAGACCGTCTTCTTACTATCTTCCGGTCTTGCCATTTTACCATTTTCCGGTCTTACCATCTTACCCTATCGTATAAGTATAAACGTTCCTTTTTTGGATATCTGTCTGCCGAGGTAGTCGGTGCCGCTTACCATCCAGACATAGGTGTCTGCGGCCTGATCAACCCCTTTGAACCTGCCGTCCCAGGCTTGGGTAGCATCTGTGGTGGAGAACAGCAACTGGCCCCAACGGTTAAATATTTTCAGGTAGTCAAAGGTTTTGATACCCACGGGAATGGCCCTGAACCCATCGTTCAGTCCGTCCCCATTAGGTGTGAAGCCCGTTGCCATAAAGATATCGGGAGAAGTGCGGAATATTTTTATGGAAACAGTATCATCCGCATAACAACCCTCAGGCGTGCTTACCCTGACAGCGTAGGTGACGAGGTCTCCCACATCTCCTTCAAACAGGGCAATGGGATTGGCGACGGTGGTATCGCTTAAATAGCTGCCCGGCTGCCATTTGTAAAGCTCCCCGCCGGTGGCCTGCAACTGGAGCGGTTGTTCCAGCACGGCTACCGTATCATTGCCTGCAAAAGCGGGTACGGGGGGGATTACCCTTACTTCAATATTTTTAACGGTAGGCTTGGGGCATCCCAGTACATCGGTTACGCTCACTGAGTACACGGTAGTGGTACCGGGCGTTACCACCGGATCATAGATCCTGCTGTTGTTGATCGCTACCGCCGGAGACCAGTTGTAATGAGCGCCGCCTTCGGCGAATAGCTGGATACTTTCTCCGTAGCAAATGGCGGTATCGTTTGATACCCGTACATCAGGATAAGGAACCGTTCTGACCGTCACCTGGTCCCTGGCACTGCATTTTCCGATATATGCTGTTACCTGATACGTAGTGTATTCCGCAGTAGGTGTGATAATCGCATTTTTACTATTGGGGTCGGCAATAGTGGCAGCAGGTGTCCATTCATAGCGCAACCCGTTACTCTGCGGTATCAACACCTCCGAGTCGGTGAGACACATGGTAAAATCGGGACCCATAGCTAAGGATACGTCGCTTACGACATTGACCCTGACGGTGTCCGTAGAAGTGCAGCCGGGAACGGTCGTCAGGCTCACGCTATAGGTAGTGGTAGTTTGAGGACTCACCTGGACGGTGGCTCCTGATAGGGCGCTGATATTATAATCGGGAGACCATACGTAAGTGCCGGGCGAACCCTTCGCCGTTATGGAAATAGTATCAATGTCGCACATCAGTGTATCTTTCGGAAGGATCAGTTCCGGCTTATCCCTCACCACTACTTCCCTGGTAATAGTCTCCAGGCATCCCTTGCTGGTACCTACTGTCAGTGCTACGTTGTAGGTGCCGGCGGCCCTGTAAGTATATGGAGCGTTCCGGCTGTTGGATACGTCATCAGAAACATTGGGCACGCCAAAGTCCCATTGCCAGTGATCAACAACACCGTAAGTAGCGGTTGTCTGATCACGGAAGTTGATGGCAACATCCTTGCAGCCTTCACTGAAGGTGAAACGCGGATTGAACCCCGGGTAAATTTTTATCAGTGTGTTGGCAGTATCGGAGCATTCTTCAAAACGGTTGGTGATCAGGCGGGCCCGGTAAGTCCCGGTATCAAGGTAGGTGAAGGAGGGGCTTGCCTCTTCGGAGGTAGTGCGTGCCGGGTCGCCAAACTCCCAGTAATAAGATTTGATGAGAGGACTGTTGCTCCGGTTCTGGAATTTCATCGTGAAACTGTCGCAGTTTACATACTCCGGTTCCAGTGATGCTTCCGCTATGGTGCAGGAAGTGATCTTTATCTGGATATCTTTCCGGTGCACGTTGATGACTTTACCATTCCGGTGTTCGCTTACACATGCTGTTATTACGTATATGCCTGCCCGTGGTGCAATACCCGAAACAATGCCTGTTTTGGGATCGATTCTTACACCGCTGCCCAGGGGAAAGCTGGCATTGAATGTAAATGGATACGGTACGGAAGCATAAGGCGGCGGACTTGCCTGGGCGGGTTGCGGGTCACGAAGACCGCCACCGGCATAAGCCTGGCAGAAGCTGTAGGATAACGAATCGCCATCAATGTCGGTAGCGCTGAAATCATACATGAAAAAGTTGTCTTCGCATACGACTACTGTATCTTTGGTCGCAAACTTTGCGCTGTTGTTCATGGGGGCAGTAGGGTCTACGCTTCTTCCCGGAATGTCGGCGGTATAGGTGCCCCCTACATTACCGGAGCCCATCACATTGGTCATATTCTCTATGCGGCAACATCTTTGGTAGGATACAACATAACCGTACTCCGTAACCGGCAATTCGATGGTGAAAGTATAGATACCCAGCTCGTAACAGACGATCGGGGGATTGTCTATGCATCGCCCTGCATCCAGCAGATTAAGATTGGTTCTGCTTGTTAGCGGAACGTTGCGTGTAGTAGTATGGCTGGAAGATCCGGAGGCAGTTTTGGAATAAAAACTGATGGCGGCAACGGGGTCCAACTGGGCACCTGTTGAATAACAATCCCGGTATAGTTTCAATGTGACCCTGTAAGTGATATTATTGCCGGAACTGCTCACGTATTCATACGTCATTTCCCCGCCCGTAATATGCCTTGCCTGAGTAGCGGCGGACGACAGCAACAAGCCCAGCAAAAGCGCCAGGTATTTAGAATTTTCAGCCATCAACTACATAATTAAGATATTCCTCAAGGGATGTGGATACCTGGTTTTTCGCTTCCCACATGCCCATATGGGCAACACCCGGAAGTATTTTAATGTGAGAAACAGAAGGAATATGGCATTGTTTGAGGCTGTCCTGTAAATATACGCTTTTATCTTCCTCGCCGATGATAAATAAAACAGGTTTTCGATAATTTTTCATTAATTCGGTGCAATCCGGTCGTGCCGCCATTGCCCTGTAATACTGTACCAGGCTATCCGGCGAAAACTGCCAGGACTTATATATCAGCTTTTCCACCACTTCAGGATGCTGTGCTACAAACGCATCTGTAAACAGATTAGGAATAGATTGTTTTAAAAACTCATGGGCGCCAAATCGTTGGATAAATGCAATCCCCTTTTTTCTCATCTCCTTCCGTTCTTCACTGTCTGCAAAAATAGTGGAGTGTATAAAGCCGGTCCCATTGACATATCTGTTGTAAAGGCTAAGAAAGGCTAAAGCAATATAACCACCCATACTGTGCCCGATGAGCGTACAGCGGGTTATGTTTTCGTGTAATAATATCTGTTGGAGCGCTTCGGCATACTCTTCCAGTATCCGGCTTTCCGGACCCGAAACTTCCATGTGATCTGAATGGCCGCTGCCCGGAATATCAGGAACGATCAAACGAAATTTTTCTTTGAGGTAGGATACCTGGTGCTCCCATATGCTTCCGTCCTCCCCAAACCCATGAATCAGCATAACAGCGGGATGCTCTCCGGCCGAAATATGATAGTTGATACGGGCATTCCTGAAAACGATGGATTTTTGTTTCATACTGATCTTTTTTGACATTTGTCAATCGTATTACAATTTCCGCAATTTTCCTCTGAAATACGGCTTTTAGTATCAATACATTGCTACAGGTTGAAAAGATCGGCTATGCCTGCAGGAGCGAGGCTGCAATACCGCAACATGCTTTTACGAGCAGCACACCATCGATCACAACCAGATAGTAGAGAATGTTCTTTCGTTGCTGCATGGTGAAAGCAATATAGATCAGCAGCAAAAACGGCAGGGCATTTATCAGAATGACCGCAATACCGAAATGATTATAGGAGGCAAACAGTATAAACGAGATAAACCCCGTTAAAAGCAACGGTATAATAATGAGGAAAATGGTTTTTCTGAGGCCTGCCCGCACAACAAAAGTCTTTATTTCCTTATTGGCGTCATCCGCGTAGTCTTTCAGGTCGAACAGGATGGCGTTTACAGCGCAGAACATCCAGTTTTTCAGGAATAGCCAGAGCATAAACCCATTGGGAACATTATGCGTTTTTTCTTCTATCATGAGGAATGAAACAGGCAACAATACCACTGCACCTGCCCAAACATAGCCGATCAAAAAAGGTTTGAGCCAGCCGATATTTCGTAAGCGCGGGGCATATGTCCACATACCGTAGTAAAGCGTGGCAGCGAGTGGGATAGTCAGCAGTAAAAACCATTGCCAGACCGGTAGCTTTGGAATATGGCGAATGAACATAACCTGCCGGTAGACAATGATCGTGATAATGATCAGGAATACGATCTGACTTATACGTATGAAACGATGGTGTTGCCGGTACCAGCGGGTCCTTGGATTAGTCACAGGTGACTGTCCGGAGGGTATATAAGCTCTTGTATAAAATACAACCGTAGCACTAAAGAGCAAGAGATAAAAGGAGAAGCTGTTCATGGGTAACCGTAACTGAAAGACGGTTTCAACCGACAGGGCTATGGCCAGGAAGCCGATAAAGTAGTTGGAAAAAAACAGGAATGGTATCAGTCTGGCTTTCACAGCTATATACTATATTTCAGCGCATGCGCATACATTTCATCCGTCATCGGGTTATTGAAATTACTTAAAAATAACGGTGCCATTGTGTTGTGTTAGTTCTACCTCCATTTGTTTCAGGCGCTGATGTGTTTGAACCAGGATCATCTGTTCTTCCGGCGATGTGGCTTTACTGAGATCTTTTTGGTTTTCATCGATCAGCCGTTTTATTTTCCGGAGCTTCAGGTAATTGAGCGAGGAAACAACTTCTTCCCTGTACAACTGTTCCCGGGTCAGCAATGGGCCGTCATAGTGCTCTTTCCAGTTGGGGCTTAGCTCGTAGCGGGTCTCCATCAACCCTACCACCAGCGTGCTCAATGTTATATCCTCACTGTATAGGAATGTTTTAGGGGTTATGACTATTCCTTCTTCTTTCCAGCGTTTATAGGTTTCAATGATGAATAACATTTCTTTGTTGTCGATCAATTCTGCCAATCCGTCAAATTCGCTGAGAAGGTATTCGCTTACTTTTTGATTTTCCTCCCAGGCATAATCTCCAAACTCCAGCAATGCCCGTACAACGTTTCGTTCTACCTGCTCATCCTTATTAAGCAATGCCAGGATATCCGCATCTTCTTCAATGGTATCAGGAGCCGGAAGCATTGCCTCCGCCTGCTCCGCTTTCGTTTCCAGCCTGGTGATCCTTTCGCGGATGAACTTGTTAACGAGGGTATTTAAGCCGGCTTCATCCACATCCAGCAGATCGGCGCACTGACGGATATAGTCCTGCTGGCGGGTGAAATCTTCCGTTTTGTTCAGTTTGGAAATGGTTTCGGCAATACGGTTAACAACCGCTGCTTTCTTATTACTGTCGTTACCCGCATCCGTCAGCGATACCTGTAGCTGAAACAGGACGACATCTTTTTTATTCTCAGCAATAAACTCCCGGAAGCTTTCTGCGCCCACTTTCCTTACATAGCTGTCCGGGTCTTCCTTGTCGGGGATCAGCACCAACTGGACGTTCAGTCCCTCTTCCAGGGCAAGATCCAACCCACGCAGGGCTGCCTTTATGCCGGCAGCATCCCCGTCATATATAATGACCAGGTTTCTGGTGTATTTTTTTATCAGCCGCAACTGATCAGGGGTAAGGGAGGTACCCCCGCTGGCCACTACGTTTTCAATACCTGCCTGGTGCAGCGAAATGACGTCCGTATAGCCCTCTACCAGCAAGCATTCATCTGCTTTGTCAATGGCATGGCGGGCGAAATACGAGCCATACAGGATCTTACTTTTTATATATATATCATTCTCCGGTGTATTGATGTACTTGGGCGCCCTGTCGTTTTTAGCAATGATACGGGCCCCAAAGCCGGTAACCTTACCGGTTTGATTATGCACCGGGAAAATGATCCTTCCCCGGTAATTATCAATGAGTTGTTCATTTCGTTCCACCACCAGTCCTGTCTGCACCAGGTATTCCTTATTATATTGTGCTTCAGTCGCGGCCCTGGCAAATCCATCCCTTTCCTGGCTGCAGTAGCCCAGTTGAAACTTTTCTATCACCCTGTCATCAAAGCCTCTTTCCTTAAGATAGGATAGTGCAATATCCTGCCCTTCCTCCGTGTTGAGCAGGGTATTGGTAAAATATTGCTGTGCGAACCCGTTGATAATGTAAAGACTATCCGCTTTTTGCAGGGCTTCTTTTACAGACGGATCAGCGGCGGTTTCTTCTAATTCCACATTATACCGCGCAGCCAGCCATCGGAGGGCCTCCGGGTAACTGTATTTCTCATGCTCCATTAAGAAGCTGATACTGTTGCCACTACGTCCGCAACCAAAGCATTTATAGATCTCTTTGGCCGGTGAAACGGTAAAAGAAGGCGTTCTTTCATTATGAAAGGGACATAACCCCAGATAGCTGGTACCCCGCTTTTTCAGTTTAACGAAGCTGCCAACGATATCAATGATATCAATTCTTGATTTTATCTGCTCTATGGTATGCTGGGAGATCAAGACAAAAAATGGTAAAATTAAAACACCACAAGTTAATACACATCAGAATATTAATACATTTTTTTATTAACGGGATGGTTTTTAACAATTTAAAAATCCCTTCTTCGTTATAACCACTGTTGTCTATATCCTCGAATAACTAGAATAATTTCCTATGAAGAAATTTATACGGTTACAGATACTGTTTTTATTGACATTTGGTAACCTTTTTGCCGGTGAGGGCGAAAAGGAATTACCACCGCCGGTGGCTGGATTTACTATATCAACAGATCAGGGAACTATCAATACGGGGTGCTTCCCCTTAGGAGTTAATTTTACAAGTACTTCTACCAGTCCCGGTGATCCTATAGTTAGTTACCGATGGGATTTTGGAGATGGAAATATTGTTATTACTACCACACCAACCGTTACACATGTCTATACATCCGGTGGTCCTATTTTTGATCCGTCTCTACGGGTGACTACCGCTTCCAATGCAGTAAGTGAATATCTTTACCCTAACCGGATTTATGCAAATGCACCCAACCTGGGGCCGGACATTGAAATTTGCGCCGGTGATGTGGGAACCGGGATAGAATTAGATCCAAATGTAGATGGGTCTTTTAATGCTTTATGGAATGACGGGTATATGTTTCTTACCAGGAATGTTACTTCACCAGGCACTTACTGGGTGGAAACAACAGAGCCCGGCAGCGGTTGTTCCAGGCGGGATACGATCGTAATTGCAATAAAGCCCGAAGTGGATGTAAAATACCACTATGCCGAACTGTCTAACTGCGGCGGCGCCGTGACAGTTCGTTTTGTAGATAGTACCAAAATTAATGTTGATTGTGGTGCGATCGTTCCATCATTTAGTGATTATTGGGCGGAGATATTAGATGGTCCCGATCATATTGGCGAAGTTAGTGCAGACCAAAATCCGGAATTCACCTTTTTAACGGAAGGAACCTACGAAATAGGATTTTGGATCGATGATGATAATGGCTCTCATGAATACATAATGAGTTTTGATATTGTATTTGCAGATGCCAATCCACCTACAGCACCAACATTTAATGATCAAACGATTTGTGCCGGTGGCAGCGTGACTTTAGATGCCGGTTACGAATTGGGTGTGACATATAGCTGGTCTCCTGCCGTGGGTTTAAGTGATCCTAATATTCACAACCCCGTTGCGTCGCCGGGCAGCACCCAAACATATACGGTTACCAAAACGAAATGCGGGAATAGTGTTAATGGTTCGGTAACAGTAAACGTAGGAGCACCGTTTACGGTGGATTTGGGTGGAGACAGACAACTTTGCGGGACGCAAATTGCACTGCTAAGTATCGGCAGCATAACAGGTACTACCTCTATTACGTGGGGATCAGACGGCGATCCGGACTTTGCCGACAGGGGTGGAGGCAATACATTCGCTGGTATACTTTCCAATCATCCCGGGAATTACTGGGTTACAGTTGAAAAAGACGGCTGTACTGCTTCAGATACTATTACTATTACAATAGTGAGTGGTATAACAGTAAATCTTACACATTCACAACCGGATGTATGTATGCCCCATCACGTGAAATTTAATTCAGATCCCGGAACATTTAGTACATGTGGCATTAACCAGTATAAATGGGACTTTGGAGATGGCACAGTAATCACTTATCCGGCAAGTGCTACTCCTGCACAAAGAAATCCGATACATGTATATGGGTCGCCAGGTACTTACAATGCAAGGCTTGTTGTATTTAACCCTATTGGTGATTCGACAGAAGCTATAACAACCGTAAATGTTACCGCAGGAGGACCGGAGGTAAACCTGGGTGGAGACAGGACGATCTGCCCCGGCGGTAGTGTGACATTGGATGCGGGTGATTTCCCCGGCGCTACATATAACTGGAGTACCGGTGCATCTACGCAAACGATTACTGTATCAACTGCCGGTGAATACTGGGTGGAAGTAACCGTGGGAAGTTGTTCCAACCGCGATACCATAGAGGTAACTGTCGGACCTGCTTTGGTGATAGACCTTGGTCCGGATGAAGCGATCTGTTTCGGAACGAGCACTACGCTTGATGCAGGTGATTTCCCCGGCGCCACTTATTTGTGGACCCCGGGAAATGCTACTACCCGTACGATCAGTGTAAGCACTCCCGGTACTTATACGGTAACCGTAACACAAAATGGTTGTACCGGTACCGACAGCAAGACAGTGACAGTGAATCTTCCTCCTGCTGTAAACCTTGGTCCTGATGAAACGATCTGTTTTGGAACGAGCACTACGCTTGATGCAGGTGAGTTCCCCGGCGCCACTTATTTGTGGACCCCGGGAAATGCTACTACCCGTACGATCAGTGTAAACACTCCCGGTACTTATACGGTAACCGTAACACAAAATGGTTGTACCGGCACCGACAGCAAGGCAGTGACAGTGAATCTTCCTCCTGCTGTAAACCTTGGTCCTGATGAAACGATCTGTTTCGGAACGAGCACTACACTTGATGCGGGCAACTTCCCCGGCGCCACTTATTTGTGGACCCCGGGAAATGCTACTACCCGTACGATCAGTGTAAATACAGCCGGTACCTATACGGTAACCGTAACACAAAATGGTTGCACCGGCAGCGACAGCAAGAACGTTACCGTGAATACACCTCCTGTAGTAGATCTTGGTCCTGATGAAACGATCTGTTTCGGAACGAGCACTACGCTTGATGCAGGTGAGTTCCCCGGCGCCACTTATTTGTGGACCCCCGGGAATGCAACCACCCGTACGATCAGTGTAAACACTCCCGGTACTTATACGGTAACCGTAACACAAAATGGCTGTACCGGCACCGACAGCAAGACAGTGACAGTGAATCTTCCTCCTGCTGTAAACCTTGGTCCTGATGAAACGATCTGTTTCGGAACGAGCACTACACTTGATGCGGGCAACTTCCCCGGCGCCACTTATTTGTGGACCCCGGGAAATGCTACTACCCGTACG